>NZ_JAPEMM010000002.1:0-1200000 GCF_026342735.1 Streptomyces sp. NBC_00193 | reverse complement strand
GATTCTCCGAGTGGGGCAGCCGCAGCTACGTCGGCCAGGAGAGCTCCACGCGCGACGTCCGGCGCGCCCACGCCGCGGGCAAGATCTGGATGCAGCCCGTATCGGTCCAGGACGCCCGGCCCAACCAGGGCATCTACGACGAGGCGGGCAACACCGCGACCCTGCGCGCCACATGGAACCGCGCCATCGAGGACGGGGCCGACTGGGTCCAGCTCACCACGTGGAACGACTACAGCGAGGGCAGCCAGTTCGCGCCCTCCCTGCACAACGGCCATGCCTACCTGGACCTTTCCTCGTACTACCTCACCCGGTTCAAGACGGGCGACTGGCCGAGGATCGTCCGCGACACGCTGTACCTGAGCTCGCGCACCCAGTTCGCCGCCGCCGACCCGAGCGGCGGCCAGTCCCTCGTGATGTCGCTGCGGGGCGGCAGCGCCGCGGCCCGGGACACGGTGGAGGTGCTGAGCTTCCTGACCGCGCCCGCGAGCATCCGTACGGCCGTGGGGGCGGCCGAGGACGCGCACGCGGCCCCGGCCGGGGTCCACTCCGAGCTGCTGCCCCTGGAGCCGGGCGTCGGCGCGGCGTCCGTGGTGCGGGGCGGCAAGGCCGGGGCCCGGGTGGAGCTGCGCTACCGGGTGGACCGGACGGTGGAGGTGCAGGACCTCCAGTACTACGCCGCCACCAGCGGCCGGAGCTGAGTCCGCAGGGCTCCGGCGTACGCCCGCGGGGCTCCGGCGTACGTCCGCAGGGGCCGAAGTCCCTTGCCCCGGGACCTTCGTCACCCCATATGTAGTGGTGGCGCTCTACTGTCACATCTATATGTAGTGTTGGCTCTGCCGGTTCGGCGGGGCCTCTCCCCGACCGAGGCAACAGGGAACCCGGTGGGAATCCGGGACTGCCCCGCAACGGTTACGTCCGCCACGGCGGACGAGTCCGACACCTGCCGGCACGGGCCTTCGGAAAGGCCCGCCATTCTTCCGTGCCGAGCCTCGTGGGAGGGCTGCCGTGACTGCTGTCGTCGATGCCGTGGAGACCGTGACCGAGTACCTGGACCGCCGGGACTGGCGGGTGAACGCCAACGCCAACCAGGGCTATTCGCTCGGCGGACTCATCCTCAACGCCGCGGGCAAGGTCACCGCGAACTACTGGCTGGAGCAGGTCTATCCCGCCGCAGTGGCCCGCGCCCACCGCGAGGGCGACCTCCACCTCCACGACCTGGACATGCTCTCCGGCTACTGCGCCGGCTGGTCCCTGCGCACCCTGCTCACCGAGGGCTTCAACGGGGTCCCCGGCCAGATCGACTCCGCCCCGCCCAAGCACCTGTCCTCGGCCGTCGGCCAGATCGTCAACTTCCTCGGCACCCTGCAGAACGAATGGGCGGGCGCCCAGGCCTTCTCCTCCTTCGACACCTACCTCGCCCCCTACGTCCGCCTCGACGCGCTGACGTACGACCAGGTCAGGCAGTGCATCCAGGAGCTCGTGCACAACCTCAACGTGCCCTCGCGCTGGGGCACCCAGACCCCCTTCACCAACCTCACCTTCGACTGGACCTGCCCCGAGGACCTGCGCGAGCAGATCCCGGTGGTCGCGGGGGAGGAGACCGGCTTCACCTACGGCGAGCTCCAGGCCGAGATGGGCATGATCAACCGGGCGTACATCGAGGTGATGACGGAAGGCGACGCCACCGGGCGGGTGTTCACCTTCCCCATCCCGACCTACAACATCACCCGCGACTTCCCCTGGGAGAGCGAGAACGCCGAACGGCTCTTCGCGATGACCGCCAAGTATGGGCTCCCGTACTTCCAGAACTTCATCAACTCCGAGCTCGAACCCCACATGATCCGCTCCATGTGCTGCCGGCTCCAGCTCGACCTGACCGAGCTGCTCAAGCGCGGCAACGGCCTCTTCGGCAGCGCCGAGCAGACCGGCTCGCTCGGGGTGGTCACCCTCAACTGCGCCCGGCTCGGGCACCTCTACGCGGGCGACGAGGCGCGGCTGCTGGCCGAGGCGGACCGGCTGTGCGAGCTCGCCAGGGACAGCCTCGAACTCAAGCGGATCACCGTCCAGAACCTGATCGACGGCGGTCTCTTCCCCTACACCAAGCGGTACCTGGGCACCCTGCGCAACCACTTCTCCACCATCGGGGTCAACGGCGTCAACGAGATGGTCCGCAACTTCAGCGGGGACGCGTACGACATCACCGAGCCCGAGGGGCACGCCCTCGCGGTCCGCCTCCTGGACCGGGTCCGGGCCCGGATGGTCGACTTCCAGGAGAGCACCGGCCACCTGTACAACCTGGAGGCCACCCCCGCCGAGGGCGCCACGTACCGCTTCGCGAAGGAGGACCGGGCCCGCTTCCCCGGCATCCTCCAGGCCGGCACCGACGCCAACCCGTACTACACCAACTCCTCGCAGCTGCCCGTCGGCTGGACCGACGACCCCTTCGAGGCGCTGGAACGCCAGGACGAACTGCAGGGCAAGTACACGGGGGGCACCGTCCTGCACCTGTACACCCCCGAGCGGATCCCGACGGCGGAGGCCTGCCGCAAGCTGGTCCGGCGCTCGCTGGAGACCTTCCGGCTCCCGTACCTGACGGTGACCCCGACCTTCTCCATCTGTGCGGACCACGGCTA
The DNA here is from genome assembly GCF_026342735.1 of Streptomyces sp. NBC_00193. GTDB lineage: Bacteria > Actinomycetota > Actinomycetes > Streptomycetales > Streptomycetaceae > Streptomyces > Streptomyces stoeckheimensis. The sequence continues at coordinate 1,197,367 of NZ_JAPEMM010000002.1, read as the reverse complement.
CCTGGCGGGGGAGCAGCCCCACTGCCCCACGTGCGGGGCGGTGTGCGAGGTCTGGACCCGGGTCATGGGCTACCACCGGCCGGTGTCCTCCTTCAACATCGGCAAGAAGGGCGAACACGCCGAGCGCGTCCACTTCAAGGCGGCGGTGTGACCGGCGAAGGGGCGGGCGCGGAGGCCTCCGGTGACGCTGCCTCCGGTGATGCGGCCTCCGGCGAGGTCATCCGCATCGGCGGCTGGTCCCGGCTGTCCACCTGCGACTGGCCCGGCCGGCTGGTCACCACCGTCTTCTGCCAGGGCTGCCCCTGGCGGTGCGGCTACTGCCACAACCCCGGCCTGCTGCCCGCCCGGGCCCCCGCCGCCGTCTCCTGGAACGAGGTGCTCGGCCACCTCGCCCGCCGGACGGGGCTGCTCGACGGCATCGTCTTCTCGGGCGGGGAACCGCTGCTCCAGCGCGGCCTGCCGCAGGCCGTACGGGAGGCTCGTGCGCTGGGCCTGGAGGTCGGCCTCCACACCGGGGGAGCCTTCCCCCGGCGCCTGGCCCGGCTGCTCGACGCGGACCTGCTGGACTGGGTCGGCTTCGACGTCAAGGCCCCGCCCGGCCGCTACGAACGGGTCACCGGCATCGGCCACGCGGCCGCCTCGGCGGAGCGCAGCCTGCGCCTCCTGCTCGCCTCGGGGGTTCCCCACCAGCTCCGCACCACGGTGGACCCGGCCCTCCTGGACCCGCCCGCCATGGCCGACCTGGACGCCTGGCTCGCGGACCTGGGCGGGACCCCGACGCACCGGCAGACCGTGCGCCCACCGGCGGCCTAGGCCGTCTTCCGCGGATCCCGCCCGGACCGCGCGGGGGCGAACTCCGGCTGGTCCAGGAGGCGGAGCCAGCTGCCGTCGCTCTGGCGGCGGACCACCTGGGCGCGGGCGCCCGTGCCGTCGCTCGGCGGCGTGGAGGTCAGCGCGATCCCGTCGCTGACCAGCGTGGGCAGCGGCGGCTCGGGCTCGAACCGGGGCCGCCGTTCCAGGACCTGCTGCCACAGGACCCGGATGGCCTCCCGGCCCACCGTCAGCTCCCCGGGCGGGAAGGCCATCACGGCGTCCTCCTCGTAGAGCGCGGCGACCCCGGCCGCGTCACCGGCGTTGGACCGCTCGACGAACAGGCGGGTGATGTCCTCGGGGTGCAGGGCCTTCTCGTACGACGCGTAGTCCGACATCGCTGCCTCCTGTGCTCGATCCTGGTCCGGCGATCTTGGGATCCGGGGATGCGGGGATCCGGGGATCCGGGGGTCCGGCGTCTGCTTCCAGCCTCGTGCCCACTGGATCAGAAGTCCAACAGCTGGTTCTGCTGAAAGCTAGAATTCCTAGTCATGGAACTGAGGCAGCTCGAATACTTCGTGGCGGTGGCCGAGGAGCAGAACTTCACCCGCGCCGCCGAACGCGTCCACATCAGCCAGTCCGGTGTCAGTGCCCAGATCCGGCGCCTCGAAGAGGAGCTGGGGGCCGAGCTCTTCGACCGGTCCGCCCGTACCGCCACCCTGACCTTCGCGGGCAAGGCGGCCCTGGAACACGCCCGCACCGCCCTCGCCGCCACCGGGGCCCTCGCCCAGGCGGTGGGGGAGGTGACCGGCCTGATCCGGGGCCGCCTCACCGTCGGCATGGTCGTCGGCTGCACCCTCACACCCCTCTTCGACGCCCTCGCGGCCTTTCACCGGGCCCACCCCGGCGTGGAGCTCGCCCTGCTGGAGGACAACTCCGACCGGCTGGTGCAGGCCGTGCGCGCCGGCTCCGTCGACCTCGCCCTCGTGGGAACCGCCGCCACCACCCCCGACGGACTGGAGGCCCTCACCCTCGTCAGCGAGCGCCTGGTCGTCGCGGTCCCGGCAGGGCACCCCCTGGCCGTGGCGGACCGGGTCACCCTCCGCGACCTCGGCGGGTACCCGGTCATCTGCATGCCCCCGGGCACCGGGCTGCGTACGGTGCTCGACCAGGCCTGCGCCGGCCAGGGGCTGCGGCCCGCGATCGCCCTGGAGGCGGGCGCCGCCGATGCCGTGGCGGACCTCGCGGCACGCGGCCTCGGGGTCGCCGTCCTGAGCGCCTCCATGGCCGATTCCTACCGTGACAGGCTGACCGCCCGGACCATCGAGGACGTGGAGATCCCGGCCCTGCTCTCCCTGGTCTGGCGCGACACCCGCGGCCCCGCGGTACGGGAGCTGCTCCTGCGGTGCCGTCGCGCCTTCGCTCCCGCGGTGGCCGGAGGAAGGGCTGTCGCTCCGTCGGACGGCGGGGCATGATCGTCCCGACAGCCGCGCCGCACCCACGGAGGTCCCACGTGACCCAGCCCGCCGAGCCGACCGACCGCACCGACCGCGTCGATCCCGACGACGCCACCGGGCCGGCCGGGGCCGCCTCACGCAACGGGTCGATACGCCGCCCCGCAGAATTCCCGGGCGGGCGGGAGCTGTTCCGGCTCTCTCCCGATGTCGGTCACCTGAACCACGGGTCGTTCGGCGCGGTGCCGATCCCCGTCCAGGAGGCGCAGGCCGCCCTCCGGGCGCAGGCGCACGCCGACCCGGACGCCTTCTTCATCGGCGCCCCCGACCGGCTCGTCGAGGCCCGGTCCCGGATCGCCGCCCGGCTCGGCGCCGATCCGGACGGGATCGCCTTCGTGTCCAACGCCACCGAGGCCGCCAACGTGGCCCTCGACGCCGTGGAGTTCGCCGCCGGGGACGAGATCCTGGTCACCGACCACGGCTACGGCACGGTCGTCGCGGCCGCCGCCCGGCGCGCCCCGCTCACCACCGTGGCCCTGGGCACCGACCTGCCCGACGAGGACGCCGTACGGGAAGCCGTGCTGGCCGGGGTCACCCCGCGGACCCGGGTCGCCGTACTCGACCACATCAGCTCGCCCACCGCCCGGCTCATCGCCTCGCCCCGGCTGCTCGCCGAACTCGCCGAGCGGGGCGTCACCACCATCGTGGACGGAGCCCACGCCCCCGGGATGATTCCCGACCCGCTGGGCGGGGGAGCCGACTTCTGGTTCGGCAACCTCCACAAATGGGCCTACGCCCCGTCCGGCACCGCGATCCTGGCCGTCGCCCCGCACCACCGCGCCCGGGTCCGGCCGCCGGTGCCGTCCTGGGAGGACCACTACGGCTTCCCGCGTTCCGTGGAGAACCGCGCCACCTACGACTACACCGGCTGGCTCGCCGCCCCGGACGGGCTCGACCTGCTGGAGGAACTCGACGCCGCCAAGGTGCGGGCGCACAACAGCGCCCTCGCCGCCTACGGTGCGGCCCTGCTCGCCGAGATCCCCGGAATCGCCCCGCTCCCGTACACCGAGGGCCTCGCCCTGCGCACGCTGCGGCTGCCGCCCGGGGTGGCCGAGACCCCGGACGCCTCCCGCGAACTGCGCGAGCGGATCGCGGCCGAGCAGCGGATCCGGGTCCTGATCTGGCCCTGGCCGGGCGGCGGCGGGATCCGGGTGAGCGGGCAGATCTACAACCGGGCCGAGGAGTACGAGCGGCTCGCCGAGGTGCTGCCGGCCTACCTCCGCCCGTAGCCGTACGGGACGGGCCCCGGCGGGCCAGGCCTAGGCCCGGCCCGCCGGGGCGCCCTCCAGGCTCCTGCGCAGCAGGGCGACGGTGGACGCCAGCTGCTCCAGCGCGCCGGCCGTCAGGGGCCCGGCGAGCAGGGAGCGCAGGCCGTCCTCGAAGGTGGGCGTGGCCGCGGCCAGCAGCCCGGCTCCCTCGGGGGTCAGCTCCAGCAGGGACGAGCGGCGGTTCTCGGGGTTGGGCCGCCGGACCACCCAGCCGGCGGCCTCCAGGCGGTCCACGCCCTTGCTGGTCGCCCCGACGGTGATCGCGGCCTCCTCCGCCAGGTCGTTGACCCGGCAGCCGTCCCGGCCGTCGATGATGCGCAGGAACTCGTACTGCCCCATCGTCAGACCGTGCTCGGCGCGCAGTCGTTCGCCCAGCGCGCTGTAGAGCCTGATCTCGTAGCGGACGAGGTCCATGAACACCTGCGCCAGGTCGGTCACACTCTGCTCCAGATTCGCGGGAATGATATTCCTAGGAATATAGTTCCTGGTGAAGAACAACACGTCACCGGGAGGGTCTCATGAGCAAGGTGCAGCGCGCGACGATCGACGCCCTGATGCGGCAGGCCCCGTTCGACGGCAGCCTCCCGCCGGAGCGGATGCGCGAGGACTTCGAGGCCCAGATGGCCTCGGGCCCGGCCCCGGCCGGGGTGAGCGTCACCCCCTCCGTCCTCGGCGGGCGTCCTGCCCTGACCGTCGAACCCGAGGGCGGTGCCACCACCGGGACGATCCTCTACTTCCACGGCGGAGCCTGGGTCTTCGGCTCACCCGCCACCGCCCTGCAGCTCACCGCCGCACTGGTGCGCCGCACGGGAGCCCGCGCCGTTTCGGTCGACTACCGGCTCGCCCCCGAGCACCCCTTCCCCGCCGCGGTCGAGGACGGTCTCGCCGCCTACCGCGAGCTGCTGGACCAGGGCGTTCCGGCCGAGCGGATCGTCCTGGCCGGGGAGTCGGCCGGCGGCGCCCTCGGCATCGTCACCCTGCTCGCCGCCCGCGAGGCCGCACTGCCGATGCCGGCCGCCGCGGTCGCCTTCTCCCCGGGCCTGGACGCCACCCTCTCGGGCGAGAGCATGACCACGAAGCACGACGCCGACCCGCTCTTCTCCCGCGCCGAGCTGGCCACCGTCTTCACCCACCACCTGGCCGGACAGGACCCCGCCCAGCCGCTGCTGAGCCCGGCCCTCCACGCCGACCCGGCCGGGCTGCCCCCGCTGCTGCTCCAGGCCGGTTCCAACGAGGTCCTGCTGGACGACTCCACCCGGTTCGCCGCCCGGGCGGCCGAGGCCGGGGTGGACGTCCGGCTCGACGTCACCGAGGACGTCCCCCACGTCTTCCAGGCCTTCGAGGGCCTGCTGGACGAGGCCGACGCGGCCCTGGACCGCGCCGGACGCTTCATCACCGACGCACTGGCCGGCCCTCTCGACGGCGTTGCCTGATCAGGCCGCGACGAGCTCCCGCTCCCGGTCCGGCGTCTTGACCTTGGGCTTCTTGTTCGGCAGCGAGAGCCGGAAGACCTTGTGCCACGCGGAGAACACCTGCTTGGGCAGCGGCCCGGTGACGTACTCCAGCTCGTACTTGTCGAACAGCGCGCGCACCTTCACCGCGACCTCGGCGTACCGGTTGCTCGGCAGGTCCGGGAAGAGGTGGTGCTCGATCTGGTGCGACAGGTTGCCGGTCATGAAGTGCATGGCCTTGCTGCCGCTGATGTTCGCCGAGCCCATCATCTGGCGCAGGTACCACTGGCCGCGCGTCTCGCCCTTGATCGACCGGCGCTCGAAGACCTGCACGCCCTCGGGGAAGTGCCCGCACATGATCACCGAGTGGGTCCAGATGTTGCGGACCAGGTTCGCGGTGAACGTGGCGGCGAGCGTGGGGAGGAACGACGGACCCGACAGCAGCGGGTGGATCACGTAGTCCTTGAGCACCTGCTTGCGGATCTTGCGACCCACGGCCTTGGCCCGTGCCCGGAACTCCGGGTTCTTGCGGCGGCGCTTGCTCAGGTTCCTGCCGAGCTCCAGGTCGTACGCGGCGATGCCGTACTCGAAGAAGCAGGCGTTGAGGAAGTTCCACAGCGGCTGGCCGAGGTGGAACGGGTGCCACCGCTGGTCCTCGTCGACGCGCATGATGCCGTAGCCGAGGTCGTTGTCCTTGCCGATCACGTTCGTGTAGGTGTGGTGCAGCTCGTTGTGCGAGTGCTTCCACTGCTCGGACGGCGAGACGTGATCCCACTCCCAGGTGGTGGAGTGGATCTTCGGGTCCCGCATCCAGTCCCACTGGCCGTGCAGGATGTTGTGGCCGATCTCCATGTTGTCCATGATCTTCGCCACGGACAGGCCGGCGGTGCCGATCAGCCACGCGGGCGGGAAGATCGAGAACAGCAGTACGCCCCTGCTGACCAGCTCGAGCTTGCGCTGCGCCGAGATGACCTTGCGGATGTAGGCGGCGTCCTTCTCGCCGCGGTCGGCGATCACCTCGTCGCGGATCGCGTCCAGTTCGCGGCCGAGCTCCTCGATCTGCTCCGCGGTCAGGTGGGCGGTGGGGTCGATGGCGGTCAAGGTGTTCCTACCGTTCGATGTCGCAAGGGCCCGCCGCGGCGGACACGCAGGTCTGGATGAGGACGCCCGGCTCGGCCTCGGTGATCTTGCCGGTGCGCAGGTCGCGGACGGCGCCCGACTTGAGCGGTGTGACGCAGCCGAAGCAGATGCCCATGCGACACCCGGAGGGCATGAGCACGCCGGCCTCCTCGCCGACGTCCAGCAACGGCGTGGCGCCGTCCGCGTCGACGGTCTTGCCGCTGGCGCTGAACGTGACCTCGCCCCCGTCGCCGGTGACGACGATGCCGGCGCGGAAACGCTCGGTGTGCAGGCGCTCTCGTACGCCGTGCTCGGTCCAGTGCTCCTCGGCGGCGTCGAGCAGGCCCGCGGGCCCGCAGGCCCAGGTCTCGCGCTCGGCCCAGTCGGGCACGAGTTCGTCGAGACGGGCGATGTCGAGCATGCCGTCCGTGTCGGTGTGCACCTCGGTGAGCCGCAGCTTCTCGTCCGCGACCAGGGCGTGCAGCTCGCTGCGGAAGATCACGTCGTGCGGCTGAGGCGCGCTGTGGATCATGACGGCGTCGTCGATCTCGCTGTCGCGCAGCATGCCCATCACGGGCGTGATGCCGCTGCCGGCCGTCAGGTACAGCACCTTGGCGGGCTTGGCCTGCGGCAGCACGAAGTCACCGGTCGGCTGGTCGAGCTGGATCAGCGTGCCCGGTTTCGCCCTGCGGACCAGGTGGTTGCTGACCTTGCCGTCCGGGATCGCTTTCACGGTGATCGTGACGCGGCCGTCCCGGCGGTCCGTCGGCGAGGTGAGGGAGTAGGCGCGCCACAGGCGCACCCCGTCGACGTCGACCCCGATCCGCACGTACTGGCCGGCCGTGTGGCCGCGCCAGCCCCGCCCCGGCCTGATCACGATGGTCGCGGCGTCGCCCGTCTCGGGGTGCACTGCCTCGATGCGCCCCCGCAGGTCGGCGCCCGCACGCAGCGGGCTGACCAGGTCGAGATAGTCCGACGGCAGCAGGGGCGTCGTGACCATCTCCAGCAGTTTCCAGGCCTTGCTGCGGAGGGCTGTACTCGTCATGACCCCAGCTTGGTCTGCCTCAAGGCGTAAAGTCCTGACCGCAGGACGTAAATCTGGTCGGCTGGATTGTTCGCAGGGAACAAAACGTGAGTCATGCAAGCAGGAGGGCCAGCGAGCTGGCCCTGGACGAGACGACGGTCACCGCACTGCGGGCCGCGCTGAAGAACACCGCCGACGAGGTGGTCCAGGCGATCATCGACGAGGTCCATCCCTACGCCAACGCCCTTTCGGGCCGCATGGGCGCCACCATCCGCCGATCCGTACGCACCGCCCTGGGACACTATCTGGACCTCGCCACGGGGAACGCCACGGGCGGCGACGCCGGTGACGCGGCCTACGAGCTGGGCCGCGGCGAGGTGCGCGACGGCCGGTCGATGGACGCCCTGCTCAGCGCCTACCGCGTCGGCGCCCGCGTGGCCTGGCGATGCCTGGCAGCGGGTGCCGTACCCGCAGGTCTGCCCGCCGCCGAGGTCGCCAAGTTCGCCGAGCTGACCTTCGCCTACATCGACGAGCTCTCCGCCGCGAGCGCCGCGGGCCACGCCGACGAACTGGCCGCCCGGGGCAGGGACCGCGAGCGCCACCTGGAACACCTGGCCCGCGATCTCCTCGCCGGCGCGAGCACGGACGTGCTGCTCGCCTCTGCGCAACGGGCCGGGTGGCAGCCTCCGGTTTCACTGACCGCGGTCCTGCTGCCCGCCGCCCAGGCCCGGCCCGCCTACCGCAGGCTCGACCCGAACACCCTCGTCCTCGACGATCTGCCGGACGCCACCGGTGTGCTGCTCGTCCCCGACGCCGACCGAGCACATCTCCTGCGGCAGCTGACCGACCGCACCGCCGTGGCCGGCCCGGCCCGCCCATGGACTCGTGCGTCCGCCTCGTACGCACGAGCCGTGCGCGCGCGCTCCCTCTCCTCCGATATCCGCGACACCGAGGACCACCTGCCCGAGCTGGTGCTGAGCGCCGACGCGGACGCGTTCGCAGACCTGCGGGCCCGAGCCCTGGAACCGCTGCGAACCCTGCCCCCCACGACCGCACGGCGGCTGGAGGAGACGTTGCGGGCCTGGCTGCTCCACCAGGGCAGGCGCGACGAGGTGGCGGCGGCCTTGTTCGTCCACCCCCAGACGGTCCGGTACCGGATGTCGCAGCTGCGGGAGCTGTTCCCGGATCTCGCATCGCCACAACGGGCCCTCGAACTGACACTGGCGGTCGGCCTTCGGGTCGGCTGACGCGCACGGCCGGCCAGGGGCCCGCCCGTGGGGATCCGGCCTGGGGCGGCGGACGGAGGACTAGTCGCGCCGGAGCAGGTACGTGTCCATGATCCAGCCCTTGCGGGCGCGGGCCTCGGTGCGCAGCTCCTCGATCCGGCCGGCGACCTCTGCCAGCTTTCCCGAGACCAGGATCTCGTCGGGGGTGCCGACGTACGCACCCCAGTAGATGTACAGGTCCTGGTCGAGGTGGGCGGTGAAGGCGTGCCGGGCGTCCAGCATCACCACCACGTCGTCCACGTCGGCCGGCCAGCCCTCCGCGAGCCGGCGCCCGGTGGTGATCTGGACCGGGCGGCCCACCCGGTTGAGGGTGGTGCGGTGGCGGGCCAGCAGCGAGGAGATGCTGCTGATGCCCGGCACCACCTCGTGCTCGAAGGCGACCCGGCCCTTCTCCAGCACCTCGTCGAGGATCGCGAGCGTGGAGTCGTAGAGCGAGGGATCGCCCCACACCAGGAACGCGCCCGTCTCGCCCTCCGCGAGGTCCTCGGCGATGAACCGCTCGAAGAGCTCGGCCCGCGCACTGCGCCAGCCGTCCACCGTGGGGGTGTAGTCGGAGGGCGTCCGGTCGCGATCGGGATCGCGGCCCTCCACCAGCCGGTGTCCGGGGCGGGCGTGCGCGTCGAGCATCGCGCGCCGCAGCCCGGTCAGATCCGCCTTCTCCTCGCCCTTCTCCAGGATGAGGAATGCGTCCGCCGCGCCGATCGCCCTGACCGCCTGGAGGGTCAGGTGGTCCGGGTCGCCCGCGCCTATGCCGATCACTGAGAACTTCTTCACCGGGCTATTCTGCCCGTCATGCGCGTCGCCCTGTTCGTCACCTGCGTCAACGATGCGCTCTACCCGCGCACCGGCATCGCCGTGGTCCGCCTCCTGGAGCGGCTCGGGGTCACCGTGGACTTCCCCGACGCGCAGAGCTGCTGTGGTCAGCCGCAGTACAACACCGGCTACCGGCGCGAGGCAGAACCGCTGGTCCGGCGCACCGCCGAGGCCTTCGCCGGGTACGAGTACGTGGTCACCCCCTCGGGCTCCTGCGCCGCCATGGTCCGCTCCCACTACCCCCGGATCGGCCGCGCGGCCGAGTCCGAGGGCCGGGGTCCCGCTCTGGCCGCGCTGGCCGAGGACCTCGCACCGCGCGTGTACGAGCTCACCGAGTTCCTGGTCGACGTCCTCGGGGTCACGGACGTCGGCGCGTACTTCCCGCACACCGTCACCTACCACCCCTCCTGCCACGGCCTGCGGGGCCTCGGGCTCGGAGACCGGCCCCGGCGGCTGCTGGCCGCCGTACGCGGGCTGGAGCTGCGCGAACTGCCCGGAGCCGAGGAGTGCTGCGGCTTCGGCGGGACCTTCGCCGTCAAGAACCCTGACGTATCGGCCGCGATGGGCACCGACAAGACCGCCCACGCGCTGTCCACGGGCGCCGAGGTGCTCTGCGGGGCCGACAACTCCTGCCTCGCCCACCTGGACGGCATCCTGCGCCGGCAGGGAGCCCCGCTGCGGGCCCTGCACCTCGCCGAGATCCTGGCCGCGACGGAAGAGGAACCACTCGTATGACGGGTACGTATCTCGGCATGCCGGCCTTCCCCGACGCGGCCCGCGAGGCCGTACGCGACGAGGTGCTGCGGGCCAACCTCCGCCACGCCACGCACACGATCCGCGACAAGCGGGCGCGCGCCGTCGCCGAACTGGAGGACTGGGACCGGCTGCGCGCCGCCGGCAAGGCGGTCAAGGACCACACGCTGGCGCACCTCGACCGGTACCTGCTCCAACTGGAGGCCGCCGTCACCGCCGCGGGCGGCACCGTCCACTGGGCGGCCGACGCCGACGAGGCCAACCGCATCGTGACGGAACTCGTCCGTGCCACCGGGGAACGGGAAGTCGTCAAGGTCAAGTCCATGGCCACCCAGGAGATCGGCCTGAACGAGGCCCTGGAGGCGGCCGGGATCGCCGCGTACGAGACCGACCTCGCCGAGCTCATCGTCCAGCTCGGCCACGACCGGCCCTCCCACATCCTGGTCCCGGCCATCCACCGCAACCGCGGCGAGATCCGCGACATCTTCGCCGCCGAGATGGGCGACTGGGGCCGTCCGGCCCCCGAGGGACTGGGCGACGACCCGCGCGAACTCGCCGAAGCCGCCCGGCTGCACCTGCGCGAGAAGTTCCTGCGGGCCAAAGTCGCCGTGTCCGGCGCCAACTTCATGGTCGCCGAGACCGGCACCCTGGTCGTCTTCGAGTCCGAGGGCAACGGCCGGATGTGCCTGACCCTGCCCGAGACACTGATCTCGGTGGTCGGCATCGAGAAGGTGATCCCGACCTTCCGCGACCTGGAGATCTTCCTCCAGACGCTGCCCCGCTCATCGACCGCCGAGCGGATGAACCCGTACACGACCATGTGGACCGGGACCGCGGACGGTGACGGCCCCTCCGTCTTCCACCTCGTCCTCCTCGACAACGGCCGCACCGACACCCTCGCCGACGAGGTGGGCCGCCAGGCCCTGCGCTGCATCCGCTGCTCCGCGTGCCTCAACGTCTGCCCGGTGTACGAGCGCGCAGGCGGCCACGCCTACGGCTCCGTCTACCCCGGCCCGATCGGCGCCATCCTCAGCCCCCAGCTCCGCGGCACGGGGAGCGAGATCGACGCCACCCTGCCCTACGCCTCCACCCTGTGCGGGGCCTGCTACGAGGTCTGCCCGGTCGCCATCGACATCCCAGAGGTCCTGGTCCACCTGCGCGAACGCGTGGTCCAGGGCGGCCCGGTGACCCGCGAGGGCATCCGCGTCCGCATCCGCCCCGCCGACGGCCACACCGCCGAACGGGCCGCCATGCGAGCCGCCAGGCTCCTGCTCGACCGCCCGGACGCGCTGCGCGCGGGGGAGCGGCTGCTGGCCCGGGCCCGGCGGCTGCGACCGCGCCGGCTGCCGGGGCCGGGGCGGGCCTGGACGGACAGCAGGGAGCTGCCGGAGCTCCCGGAGCGCTCGTTCCGCGACTGGTGGGCGGCGCGCGAGAAGGCGGCACGAGAGAAGGGGGCACGTCCATGAGCGCCAAGGAACAGATCCTGGCCCGCATCCGCCGGGCCCTGCCGGAGCCGCGCCCGGACGCCGACATCCCCCGGGACTACCTCCAGGCCCACGGCGCCCGCACCCCGGCCGAGACCGTCGACCTGCTCGCCGCGAACCTCGCGGAGTACCGGGCCAAGGTCCACCGGGTCGACGAGGACGGCATCGCCGTGCTGTTGGCCCGTCTCCTCGCCGAACGGGGTGCGTCGTCGGTGCTCGTACCGCCCGGGCTGCCGCCGCACTGGCTCGCGGCGGCCGACCCGACCCGGATCCACGACCGCGAGGCCTCCACCCCGTACGAACTGGACGCGGTGGACAGCGTGGTGACGGGCTGCGCCCTGGCGATCGCCGAGACCGGCACGATCGTCCTCGACGGCGGCCCCGAGCAGGGACGGCGCCGGATCACGCTCGTCCCGGACCACCACATCTGCGTGGTCCGGGTCCCCGCCCAGGTGGTGGACTCGGTCCCGCAGGCACTGCCCCTGCTGGATCCCACCAGGCCGCTGACATGGATCTCCGGACCCTCCGCCACCAGCGACATCGAACTGGACCGGGTGGAGGGCGTACACGGCCCCCGCACCCTGGAGGTGATCCTCCTCGGCGCACAATGAGGACATGTCCTCCCACCTCGCCCTCACCGCCCTCGTGGTCCACGACTACGACGAGGCCATCGACTTCTACACCCGCGCGCTCGGCTTCGACCTCGCCGAGGACACCCCGCGCCCGGACGGCTCCCGCTGGGTCGTGGTGCGCCCGCCCGGCGCCACGGAATCCGCCCTCCTGCTGGCCCGCGCCAAGGACGACGCCCAGCGCTCCCGCGTCGGCGACCAGACGGGCGGCCGGGTCGGCTTCTTCCTCTACACCGACGACTTCGCCGCCGACCACGCCCGGATGACCGCCGAGGGCGTCCGCTTCCTGGAGGAGCCGCGCCACGAGGCGTACGGCTCGGTCGCCGTCTTCCAGGACCTCTACGGCAACCGCTGGGACCTCCTCCAGCCGGCGTAGCCCTGGCCGGGCGTTGGACCGGGATCACCCGCACAGGCCGCCGTGCCGCCGCGGCCGGGGCTGCCGCCCCGCGCTCAGGCGGGGCCGGGTCCGCCCGTGAGGCGCGGGGCCTCGGCCGCCGCATCGACGACTGCACCGGCCTCCACCCGCTCCGCCAGCTCCCGGGCCCACCGCACCAGCCCGACCAGGTCCATCCCGTACGGGGTCCCGGGCGCGGCCCCGGCCCCGTCCGCGGCCCCGGGAGCCGCTGCGTCCCCGGCTCCGTCCAGCCCGGCCAGGGCCAGGGCTCCGCGGCGCAGCAGCCGGGCCCCGCCCACCGCGTTCCCGCGCGCGGCGTGCGTCAGCCCGACCGCCAGCTGCGCCAGCGCCCGCCACAGCGGCGCCTCGGCCCCTGGCCCCGACTTCCAGGCGTCCTCGAACACCTCGTGCGCGTGGAACGGCATCCCGGCGTCCAGCAGCCGCTGCGCCTGCGCCACCGTCTCCCCGGGCGAGCGCACCACTCCCTCGGGCTGCCGCTCCACCCCTTGGGCCCCGTAGGGCAGCGGCCGTCCCAGCCCGTCCCGGGGCCGAGCGTTCCGCGCCCGCCCCTCATCGTCCCGATCCCGTGCGTTCACCCCTTCATCCTCCCTTCATCCCCCTCCTGCCGATAACCGGTGCATGGACACCCCTCGGTGTGGGGTAATGTTCTGCATGTGCCGCCGAGACGGGGGAAACCCCAGATCAGAAGCACATCGGGACGTGGCGCAGCTTGGTAGCGCACTTGACTGGGGGTCAAGGGGTCGCAGGTTCAAATCCTGTCGTCCCGACTCGAAAGAGTCGTAGACCGAGGGGCCGTTTCAGAGAAATCTGAAACGGCCCCTCGGTCGTTTTCGTGTACCTCGGGCGCAATGCCCCGGACCTGCGATGCCCGCCTTCCCCGAGGTCCCGCGGAATTCACGTGAGCAGCAAGCGGTGTTGCGCCGTGCGCCACGTGCCGCCCCTGCACTGAGAAGACGCACCATCTCACCTCCAGGGAGAGCCGTATGCGTCAGACACCGCGGGTCGCAGCGTCGTCCGCCGCCGTCCTCGTCCTCTGCGCGGTCACCGCGCTCGGTGCGGCACCGGCAACGGGAGCACCGGAACGGCCGGCCGCGTCACCGGGCGCTCGGGAGGCCGCCGCCCCCGAGCCGCTCACGCTCCCGTCCGCCACTTCGGCGCAGTCCGTCGTGCTCGCTCCCGGGGTCACCCAGACCTCGCTCGTCCTCGGCCGGACCGACGCCGACGACGTCTGGACCGTCCACGTGAACCAGCCCCTGACCGCCGACGGTCCGTACGACCGGGCCACCGCGGCCCTCGGCGTCAAGGCGCGGGCCGATCAGGTGGCCGGGGCCCTGCGCGCCAAGGGTTTCGATCCCCGCGTGGAACGGGTCCTCATCCCCGCCTTCGCCGACCGCCCGGCCGGCACGCTGGGCTGGACCGTGAGGATCGGGCGGTACGCCGACCAGGGCGCGGCGACGGCCGCGCTCGCCCAGGTCCGGGCGGCCGGGTTCGCGGGGGACACCCGGTACACGGCGCAGGACGGCACGGACGCCGAGGCCCTCCAGCGGGTGTTCGTCCTGCGGGTGGACTTCAAGCGGTTCACCGGCCGCCTGGCCAGTGACTTCGGGCCGACCATCGACGTCCACGAGAAACTGCCCGACCTGGCGGCCGCCGCCGGGGCGCTGGCGGGCGTCAACGCCCAGTGGTTCGCGAACAAGGCGTCGCTCGGCCTGTACGTGAAGGACGGCCGCCTGCTGAGCGCCGCAACCCAGGGCCGCAGCGGGGTCCGGATGACGGACGGCGGGCGGCAGCTGGACATCGACACGTACACCACGCGGATCACGGTCCGCGCGGACGGCTCCACCAGGGAGATCGACGGCATCAACCGGATACCCGGCGAGATCTGGAACTGCGGGGGCGTCGGCGGCGACCAGCCCACCCAGCACCCGCAGCACGACCTCAAGTGCACGGACGAGAGCGAGATCGTCCGCTTCACCCCCGAGTGGAGCGCCCCGCCGACCGGTGCGGGCGCCGAGGTGGTCCTGGACCGCAACGACCGGGTGACGGCGGTGCACCGCACGCGCGGGGCCAAGCCGCCCGCGGGCGGCTCCACCCTCCAGGCCATCGGCGAGAGCGCCGACTGGCTGGTCGCGCACGCGCGCCCCGGCGCCCGGCTGCGCATCATCCAGCGCGTGCTGGACGGTTCCGGATACGCCGTCCCGCTCACCTCGGACACCACGATCGTCCAGGTCGGCCCGACCCTGGTCCGGGACGGAAGGGTCGCGGTGAACGCCCTCGCCGACGGCATCATCCGCCAGGGAGCCGACCAGACCTTCACCTACAACTGGGTGGTCCGCGGCAACCCGCGCACCATGCTCGGGGTCGACGCCCAGGGGAGGCTGCTGATGGTCGTCGTGGACGGACGCCGGGCGGGCTGGAGTTCGGGCCTGGGCGTGGCCGGCGCCGCGAAGCTGATGAAGTCCCTGGGCGCCCGGGAGGCGCTGAACCTCGACGGCGGTGGATCGAGCGTGATGGTCACGGCAGGCTCGGGCATCGTCAACCGCCCCTCGGACGCCACGGGCACGCGGTTCCTGGGCAACGTCCTGCTGCTGCACGCCGGTGCTACCGACCGCTGATTGTTTGGTGTCGCAAACGCCACGGGGGAACGAAGGGAACGTGCAGGCCCGAACCCAACCGCCCTGGACCAGACCCACCTGAACTGGACCATTTGGGATCGGGCCTGCCGTTGCCGTAGTGACGTCCGCTCAGATTTTGCTGTGCCAATGCGAATTGCATGCCTTACTCTGCGGTGATCCACGTCCTTGACGTTCTCAGAAAGACGCAGAGATCCCATGACTCGCCGCAGAGCCGGTGGACGGGTGCCCCGCGCGCTCACCACCCTCCTCACGCTCATCCTCCCGCTCACCGCGGCAGACCTCCTCTCCGCGCCGGGCGCGGCCGCAGCGACCCCCACCAAGCCCGAGGTCATCAGCGCCGGAGCCTTCGAAGGGGTCTGGGCGCCTTCGGCCGACGGCCTCAGGCCCGTACCTTGCAACGGTTGGATACGCAACAGCGGCCTGGCGCTGATCGCGAACCTGCGCGACATCGACGGCGGCAGCGTCACCGCTCAGTTCGTCGTCACCACCGCCGCGGGCGTGGCCGTGCCCGTTCCCAAGGCAACCACCGTGTCGAGCGGCGGCACGTCGACCACGAAGGTCCAAGGCGCGGACCTGCCCACCGGCGCCTACAAGTGGAAGGTCCGCGCCAGGGATGAGGAAGGCGCCTACAGCGCCTTCACCGCCGACTGCGGCTTCAACGTCGACGCGGACCCGCCCACGGAGCCCGTCACCGTCACCAAGGAGGACGGCACCCCCCTCACCACTCAGCAGGCGCGCACCAAGCTGCGCCTCAAGTTCAAGAACCCGGCCACCGACCTCGCAGGGTTCTGCTGGTCCATGGACCGGCCCATCCCGGTATCCAGCACGACGTGTGGTGGAGCCAACTGGATTCCACTCGCTCCTGGCGCTACGGAAGCCACCGCCGAAGTCACGCTCACGCAGCGGTTCGGGCACAGCCTGTACGTCCACGCCGTCGACAAGGCCGGCAATGCATCGCCGTCCGACGGTGCCGCCGACGTCACGACGTTGCACACCTCCTCTCCCACCTTCGTCTACCCGGCCGGGCAGACTCCGCTGAACCGGGCGTACTCGGACCTCGTCGGCGACCTCAATGGCGACGGCTTCCCCGACCTGCTGGCTCCTGAGCCGGACGGCGGTCTGCGGCTGTACACCAGCAACGGAGCCGGCCGCGTGCAGGTGCGCACCATCGCGGACTCCGGCTGGCAGGGTGCGCTGATCGCGCACGGCGGTGACTTCACCAACTTCGTCAGCCCCACGGGCGCACCTGACGGCTACGAGGACGCCATCGTCCGCTTGGGCGACAACAAGCTGTACCTCTATCCCGGCAACGGGTTCGGCGACTTCTCGCACGCCAACCGCCGCGAGCTGCTCCCGCCCCCCGGCCTCGGCTCCGCGGGCTGGGGGCGCATCCAGCAGATCATCGCCCCCGGTGACCTGGATCAGCGCACCGATGCCGGGTTCAAGAAGGGCAACGACCTGGCTGTCGTCGAATGCGTGGACGATGCCTGCTCCGGTGCGCGCCTGCGCATCTATTCAGGCCGGACCAAGGCCGATGGAAGCCCGAACCAGAACCAGCCCTTCGACTTCATGGCCCCCGGCTACACCGGCGGCACCACCTGGAAGAACTACACGATCCTCGGCATCGGGGACCAGAACGGCGACGGCGTCAAGGACATCCTGGCCCGCAACAAGGTCGACGGGAAGCTGTACTTCTACGCCGGCAAGATCGCCGCGGACGGAAAGTTCGGACTCGCGCCCCGCACCACCTACGCCACCGGGGGCTGGCTGACCGCCGACCGGCCGGTTGTCGTCAGCCGGGGCAATGCCCAGGGCACCGTCGTCAGCAAGACGATCACCGACGAGGGCCAGGTCATCCCGTACAAGCAGTTCCAGCCCAAGGCGGGTGACGAGCAGGGGGACCTGTGGACCACCACTCCGGCCGACGCCAAGCGTGTGGTGAACTACGTCGACAGTGCGGGCAAGGCGGCCACGACCACCTGCCCCACCGGCTGCCTGCTCTTCTATCCGGGTGGTCCCACCGGCCTCAAGCAGCCCCAGCTGGTCGGCGCGCGCGGTTGGGCGACCAGCGTCACCAACCTCTTCTGACCCAACTGCCCTGAGCAGCACGTGTGGCGCCGCCGGTGGATCCGGCGGCGCCGCTCGTCGTTCAGGAGGACTGCTCCGTCAGGATCGCCGGGTCCGAGAGGCCCGCCGCGCCGGTCTCCACCTTGCCGGCGAAGCGGCGCAGGAAGGCCCGGGAGCCGGAGGCGGTGACCGTGACGTCGTACCAGCGGCGGGTGTTCTTCAAGGAGACGGTGTGCTTGACGGTGGCGCCCTTGGGGACGGTCAGGCGCTTCGGGCCGCCGCCGTAGGCGTTGGTCAGCGTCACCGTGGCGGTGGTGCTCCCGGCGTTGGTGAGGGTGAGGTCCAGGTTCCCGGTGGCGGCGTTGTGGCGGGCGGTGACCTCGGGGCCGGGGGTGGTGCCGGGGTTGCGGAAGCCGCGCAGGAAGCCGTTGGGGCCGTGCACGGTCAGGTCGGTGGCACCGGCCGAGTAGGCGGTGTTCCAGGTGTCCGCGATCGACTTGCCGGCCTCGGTGGTGTAGGTCCATGGAGCGTCGGTGCGGTTGCCGGAGGTGACGTAGAACTGCGCGCCCAGCTCCGGGCCGCCGCTGAACGTCAGCCGGAACCTGCCCTCGGAGACGAGCGCGGCGCCGTCCACGTACGGGGCGTACTTGAGCGCGCGCGTGGGGCGCAGTCCCTTCTCCTGGCGGGGCATGGCCCCCTGGGCCGGCGGGGTCGCCCGGAAGTCGGGGTGGCGCTCGCGGTCCGGCGGGAACCAGCCGTCGGTGTCCGGCAGCGGGGCCGGGGCGGTGTCCTTGCGGGCGAAGTCGAAGGCGGAGGTCAGGTCGCCGCAGACGGCGCGGCGCCAGGGCGAGATGTTGGGCTCGTGGACGCCGAAGCGCTGCTCCATGAAGCGGATGACCGAGGTGTGGTCGAAGGTTTCGGAGCAGGCGTAGCCGCCGGTGCTCCACGGGGAGACGACGAGCATCGGCACGCGCGGGCCCAGGCCGTAGGGTCCGGCCACGTACCCGGCCTTGCCGGGGAACACGTCCAGGGCGGTGGGCGTCGTCGACAGGCCCTGCGCGGCACTGGCGGGGGCGTACGGCGGGACGACGTGGTCGAAGAAGCCGTCGTTCTCGTCGTAGGTGATGAACAGGGCCGTCTTCGCCCACACGTCCGGGTCGGCGGTGAGCGCGTCCAGGACCTGGGAGATGTACCAGGCGCCGTAGTTGGAGGGCCAGTTGGAGTGCTCGCTGAAGGCTTCGGGGGCGGCGATCCAGGAGATCTGGGGGAGGGTGCCTCCCACCACGTCCGCGCGCAGCTTCTCGAAGTAGCCTTCGCCCGCTGCCGCGTCGGTGCCCGTACGGGCCTTCTCGTAGAGGGCGCTGCCCGGTTGGGCGTTGCGGTAGCTGTTGAAGTACAGCAGCGAGTTGTCGCCGTAGTTGCCTCGGTAGGCGTCGTTGATCCAGCCCCAGGATCCGGCGGCGTTCAGGCCGTCGCCGATGTCCTGGTAGACCTTCCAGGAGACCCCGGCGGCCTCCAGGCGCTCCGGGTAGGTGGTCCATCCGTAGCCGGCCTCGGCGTTGTTGAGGACCGGGCCGCCGCCCTGGCCGTCGTTGCCGGTGTGGCCCGACCAGAGGTAGTAGCGGTTGGGGTCGGTGGAGCCGATGAAGGAGCAGTGGTAGGCGTCGCAGATGGTGAACGCGTCCGCCAGGGCGTAGTGGAAGGGGATGTCCTGGCGGGTCAGGTGGGCCATCGTGGTGGCCGTCTTGGCGGGCACCCAGTTGTCGTACTTGCCCTTGTTGAAGGCGCTCTGGCCGCCCGCCCAGTCGTGGTTGAGTCCCTGGAGGAACTCCATCCCGAGGTCCTCGGACGGCGGCCGGAAGGGCAGCGTCTCCTTCGTGCCGTCGGACTGGTGCCAGACGGACTTGCCGCTGGGCAGGGTCACCGGACGAGGGTCGCCGAAGCCACGGACACCGCGCAGCGCACCGAAGTAGTGGTCGAAGGAACGGTTCTCCTGCATGAGCACCACGATGTGCTCGACGTCCGCGATGGAGCCGGTGGTCCCCTGTGCGGGGATGGCGGCGGCGCGGGCGATGCTCTCGCCCAGCATCGTCAGGGCGGTGGTGCCGCCTGCGAGCTGCAGGAAACGCCGACGATTGAGTTCTGCCATGGCGGGGACGACCTCCGCGGTTGAGGGGTGGCTGAACACCCCAGCACAGCGCGTCCGGGGTTCAGGTAAGGGAGCCTGGCGTGACGGCGGCGCGTACACCAGGCGAACGCCGGTCGGGGTTCGTGCGCAGGTCGGCCGGTTTTCGGCTATCGGGAGAAAAGCCTTGGACCCCGCGGGCGCCCGTGCGGGACACTCCGCTTTCTGGCCAGACGGTCCGAGAAGGCAGGGTTGGGATGGGATCGCCCGAATCGCACGGAAGTACGCCGAACACACACCCACCGCGCAGGAGTCCCGTGCTCCTCGCGCTCCGTTACTACGGGCGGGAGTTGGTCCGCCTGCGCCGGCTGACGGCGCCCGCGATGCTGCTCCCGGCGCTGGGCAACATCGGCATCCACTACATCGCACCGCTGGTCGTCGCGAAGCTCGTCGGCCGGATCGCGGGCGGGGAAGAGGGCACGGGGGCCACCGAGGGGGCCCTCGGCTGGGCCATGCCCTACGTCCTCGGGTTCGCCGGGGTCCTGCTGCTCTCGGAGGCGTTCTGGCGCATCGGGCTGCACTGCCTGAACCGCCTCGACGCCCGCGGGATCGAGCAGCTCTACGTCACCGGCATGGACGAACTGTTCGCCAAGGACGCGGCGTTCTTCCACGACAACTTCGCCGGATCCCTCACGAAGAGGGTCCTGAGCTTCGCCTCCCGCTTCGAGGAGTTCGTCGACACGCTGACGTTCTCGGTCATGGGCAGCTTCGTGCCCCTGCTGTTCGCCTCGGTGGTGCTGTGGCAGTACGACCCGCTGCTCGTCGTCGGGCTCCTGGTGATGATCACGATCACGGGGCTGTGCGTGGCGCCCCTGATCCGTCGCCGCCAAGTGCTCGTCGCCCGGCGGGAGGAGGCGATCGCCCGGGTGTCCGGGCACGTGGCGGACAGCCTGATGAACATGGACACGGTCCGGGCGTTCGCCGCCGAATCGCGCGAGGCCGCCGAACACCGCACCCGGGTCGCGGAGTCGAGGAAGCTCACCCTGCGCTCGTGGGACTACGGCAACCTGCGCATCGACACCCTGGTCGCACCCCTGTCCGTGGCGACCAACGTGCTGGGGCTGATGCTCGCCATCGTGCTCGGCGGAGGAGCGCACGGGGTGGAAGCGGTCATCGTCGCCTTCACCTACTACGCCAGCGCGACGCGGATCATGTTCGAGTTCAACCAGATCTACCGCCGTCTGGAGAGCTCGATGACGGAGGCCGCGCAGTTCACCGAACTGCTGCTGACACCGCCGACCGTGCTCGACCCGGTGGAGCCCGAACCGCTGCGGCGTCCGCCGACCGCCGAAGTCCGTTTCGATCGCGTGAGCTTCGGCCACGAGGGCGGGAAGCCGCTCTTCGAGGGCCTGGAGCTGGTCGTGCCCGCGGGGTCCAAGCTCGGTCTCGTCGGCCGGTCCGGCGGGGGCAAGACCACGCTCACCCGGCTGCTGCTGCGGATGACGGACATCGACGCGGGCCGGATCCTGATCGGCGGGCAGGACATCAGCCGGCTGAGCCAGGCCGACCTGCGCAGCCTGATCGCCTACGTCCCCCAGGACCCGGCGATGTTCCACCGCACGCTGCGCGACAACATCGCCTTCGCCCGCCCGGAGGCCACCGAGGCGGAGATCCGCCGCGCGGCCGAGGCGGCGCACGTCACGGAGTTCGCCGACGGGCTGGCGGACGGCTTCGACACCATGGTGGGCGAGCGCGGGGTGAAGCTGTCCGGCGGCCAGCGCCAGCGGGTCGCCCTCGCCCGGGCGATCCTGCGCGACGCGCCGATCCTGCTCCTCGACGAGGCGACCAGCGCCCTGGACTCCGAGAGCGAGATCCTGGTCCAGGACGCGCTGTGGCGGCTGATGGCCGGGCGGACCGCGCTCGTGGTCGCGCACCGGCTGAGCACGGTCGCCACCATGGACCAGCTCGTCGTCCTCGACCGCGGGCGGATCGTCGAGCAGGGCACGCACCACCAGCTGCTCGACGAGGACGGCGCCTACGCCAAGCTGTGGCAGCACCAGTCGGGCGGCTTCATCGACGACACCGCCGAACGGGCCGACCTGCACTGAGGGAGGGGCGGGAGGGCGCCTTCGGACCGGAGGGCGTCGTCGTACCGGAGGGGCCGTCGGACCGGCGGTGGCCGTCGACCCGGCGGTGGCCGTCGTACCGGCTGTGGTACGACGGCCCCCGGTCAGAACTCCGCCGCCAGGGCGAGCTGTCGCTCGCGGTCCTGTCTGAGCAGTTGTGGGATGGCGCCGCTCGGCGCCACGCCCAGCTCCGCGGAGAGCAGCTCCTGATAGCCGCGGTAGCGGCGGTGCGCGTCGGCCACCTCGCCGACGAACAGGCACGACTGCACGGCGATCCGCCGGGGTGCCTCCCGCAGCGGGTCGGCCTGGGTCGCGGCGTCGGCCAGTTCGAGCACCGCGGCGTGCTGCCGGCGCTGGAGGAACCGCTCGGCGAGGCGCTCCAGGGTCTGGACGCGCTGGACCTTCCACTTCTCCTGGAACGGTACGAGCCAGTCGTCGTCCCAGTCGTTCAGCAGCGGGTGGCGCAGTACGCTCCACGCCTGCGGCAGACGGTCCTCGCCCGCCATCGCCGTCGCCGCGGCCGCCCCGACCGCACCGCTCTCCGCCGCGATCAGCCTCGCCGCCGCCCGGTAGTCCACCTCGACGTGATCGGCGAGGGCGACGGTGGTGTGCGAGACCCTCAGCAGGCCCCCGTCCGTGGCTTGATTCAGCCGCCACAAGGTCTGGCGCAACCGGGCACCCGCCCGGTCGGGCGGGGCATCGGGCCACAGCCGGGCGGCCAGCTCACCGCGCCGGAGCGGGCGGTCGCCGAGCACCAGGGCGGCGACGAGCCGTTGCTGGATGTCGCTGAGATCGGTGATCCGCTGGTCGGTGCGGCAGACGAAGCCTGGCAACAGCGATATGTGCACGATGCCTAAGCCGGTGGGGTTCATCGCACCTCTCGGGTCGTCCGACGGGCCGCCGGCCGCCGGGTGGGCGCTCCATTGATCCCGATTTCCACGTTCGCTTCACATGAGCTTCACAACGGCTGTGGTATGAGCGTGAGGCACGGTCTGGAGATCGTCAACACCCGTGCGCGGCGCGTTCCAGCCGTCCCGATGCGCTGTCGGAAGACGCTCGCCCGCGTTGCGTATGTCCCCTTCGTCGCTCCCGCACAACCCACATTCGTGGGGTTGTTTCACGGGTCCGCCGCGCGCAGTCTCGGTTGCGTCCCCGATCGAACGCGACAGCGAAAGGTGGAAGCATGACCTTCAACGCCCTGGAGTCCCTGCGTGCGGCCGGCGTCATCGGAGGCACGATGGCGCCCGCCCTCGAAGAGTTCTACGCCAGCCTGACTCCCGAGGAGACCAAGGTCCTCATCTCGACGAAGACCCGCCTCGCGGCGATCCTGCCCGACGTGGTGGCGCACTCCCAGGACTGGACCTCCCCGGAGGCCACGAAGGAGGGCTTCGACGCCGCGATGCTCTGTGCCTGCGGTCTCTGGTCGGGATCGGGCCAGGCCGAGAACTGACCGTTCCACAGGCGGGGTCCGGCGGCTACTCGCGTCGGGCCGCGCCTGTGTCAGCCCAGAGAGGAGGCGGGATGCGCGGAAACCTGGTTCGGAACCTGTCGTTGTTCGAGGTGCCCAACGACCTGACGTACTTCGTGCACGGTGAGGACCACCTCGTGGTCAACCCGGAGGTGGCCGCCCGGTGCGTCCTCTCCGGACGTGAGTTTCAAGTCCTCGAAACCCTGGCGTCCGCCCGGGCCCGGGGGGAACAGCCGGGGCTGGAGCAGAACGACGCGACGGAACGCGTCCTCGCCAAGCTCATCCTGAACTGGATCGTGTACTTCAACGGCAACAAGCCCAAGGTCAGGCTGAGCGAACCGCCCCTGGGCGTCGCGTACTATGCCATCACCGACGGCTGCAACCTCCGCTGTCCCTACTGTTACGCCTCCTCCGAGAAGTGCCTTCCGGGCGAGCTCGACACCGCCGAATCCCTGGACCTGGTCTCGCAGATCGCCGACTTCGGCGCCGGGACCATCATCTTCACCGGCGGCGAGCCGATGCTCCGCAAGGACCTCTTCCAGATCGTCGAGCACGCGAAGAACAGCGGCCTGAAGGTCAACATCATCACCAACGCGACGATGATCCGGACCGAGGAGAAGGCCAAGCGCTTCGCCGAGCTCTTCGACGCCGTCACCGTGAGCCTCGACGGAGGGACGGCCGAGACCCACGACCGCACCCGCGGCAAGGGCGCGTTCGCCAAGACCCACCGGGCGATCCAGCTCCTCAACGCCGCCGGCGTGGCGCCGGCCATCAACCACATCGTCACCTCGGACAACGTCCACGAGCTGGAGGACTTCGCCTCCTTCCTCGACGGGATCGAGATCCACAGCGTCCGCCTGATGAACCACAACGACCTCGGCCGGGGCGTCGGCGACGACTACGACTTCGGCTGGCAGGACCACCTGAAGGTGCAGCAGCTCGTCTGGACCTCGCCGGTCGCCGGCAAGCTCAAGCCGGACGGGCCGAGGCCCGTCACCGCGTGCTCGGTCAAGGGCAACTGCGGCATGGGCGGCAACGAGATCTACGTCAACTCCCTCGGCGACGTCTACCCGTGCAAACTCATCACGGGCAAGGGGGAGTTCGCCGGGAACATCCGGAAGCAGCGGCTGTCGGAGATCTTCGCCAGCCCGATCCTGACCTCGATGCGGCAGAGCACCGTGTACGGCGGGGAGTTCCACGCCGACTGCGAGAAGTGCTACATCAAGGCGAGCTGCGGCGGCGGCTGCCGGGCCGCGCACATGTCGGAGTCCGGTGACCTGCGGCGCAACAGCCGCCACCTGTGCCGGATCCTGCGGCACGGAGTCACCACCCAGCTGTGGCAGGAGACCGGGGTGACCCGCGCCGAACTCGCCCTGGGTGGCGAGGAGATGACCGTCCCGCGGCTGGTCGCCAGCGGGGAGGTGCACGAGGCCCACGAGCAGTGGAAGACCTGGGTCCGCCCGGCGGAGCCCGTGCCCGCGATCAAGGTGGGCGAACTGATTCCGATCATGCCGGTGAACAGGAGGCTGGGAGATGTCCCTGCACATCAGTGACGCGGTGATCTGGCAGGAGAGCGGGGACGGCATCTCGCTCTACCACAGCGAGTCCGGCGACTTCCGTACCCTGAATTCGACGGCCGCCCAGATCTGGGCGCTCGTGGAGAGCGACGGGGACCGCGAGACGGTCGTCAACAACCTGTCGCTGCTGTTCGCCGGGCACAACCCCGTGATGACGGCCCGCATCCGCGCGGAAGTGGACGCCTTCATCGGCTCCATGATCGAAGCCGACCTCATGGAGGAGACGGAATCCGGCACGCAGGCCACACGGAGCGAGCCGGCCGCGCGGTCATGACCAAGGCCGTCGTCCTCGGCGGGGGCTTCGCGGGCGTGCTGGTGGCCCGGGTGCTCTCCCGGCACGTCGACGAGGTCACCGTCGTCGAGGGCGGCCGGTACCCGGCCGGCCCGGGCGTCCGCCCGGGGCTGCCGCAGGCCTTCCACAGCCACGTGCTGGTGACCGCCGGCGCCCAGGCCCTGGACACCCTGCTCCCGGGAACGCTGGAGGCGCTCCTCGCCCGGGGAGCGCACCGCCGGGGCCTGCCGGACGGCGCGCTGATCCTGAGCGCGGACGGCTGGTTCCGCCGTCACGAGACCGGGGCCTTCATGGTCTCGTGCAGCCGCTGGCTGATGGACCACGTCATCCGGCAGCGGGCCCTGGCCGGCGGGGCGGTCACCGTACGGGAGCGCACCCGGGTCCTGGGGCTCGTGGGGGACGCATCGCGCGTGACCGGTGTCCGGGTCACGGGCGAGGACGGCTCCGAGGCGACCCTGCGCGCCGACCTCGTGGTGGACGCGACGGGCCGGCGCTCGCGGGCCGGGCGCTGGCTGACCGGGATCGGCGGACCCGGCGTGGAGGAGGAGGTGGTCGACCCGGGACTGGCGTACTCCACCAGGATCTACCGGGCGCCCCCCGGCCTCGCCGCCGACCTCCCGGCGATCATGCTGCACCCGCGCCCTTCGAGCGGCCGTCCGGGGTACGGGGCCACGCTGTTCCCCATCGAGGGCAGACGCTGGATCTTCACCCTGACCGGCACGCGCGCCGCCAGACCGCCGGTGGACGAGCCGGGATTCACGGACGGCGCGCGCTCGCTGCGCTCGCCGATCGTGGCGGAGCTGCTGGCGGCGGCCGAACCCCTGGGCGGCGTAAGGCCGTTCCGCGCCACCGCGAACCGCCGGAGGTACTTCGAGCGGCTGCCCCTGCCCGACGGGTTCCTGGTCATCGGCGACGCGCTGACGGCGGTGAACCCCGTGTACTCGCACGGGATGTCCGTCGCGCTGCTCGGCGCCCTGCGGCTGGACCGGGAGCTGGCGGAGCGCGGCGCCCGGCCCTCGGCGCTGCCCGCCGTCCAGGCGGCGGTGGCGGAAGCGGCCGCCGAGTCCTGGAGGATGGCGACCGAACAGGACCGGGTACGGGCCTTCGCGGAGGGTTCCGCATCCGCCGGGGGCTCCGGATCCGCCGAGGGCTCCGGCTCGGGCTCGGGCTCGGGCTCGGGCTCCGGCTCCGTGGAGGGCTCCGGCTCCGCAGCCGGGCAGCGGATGCGGGCCCGGGTGTCCCAAGCAGTGCTCAGCAGCCCGGTGTTGATGACCCGGCTGTTCCGCGCCCAGACGCTGGTCCCCTCCGGGGCGCCTCTCCCGAGGCCCTCCGCCGGCCGCTCCGCGGCCCCGCCGCTCGACACCGACGAGGCGGTCGCGCAGTTCCCCGGGCTCCGCGACTGGTGGTTCTCGGAGCGCGGCCCCCGCCAACCCACCCCGGGAAGGGAACCGTGACCACCGAAGCCGTACCGCTGATCCCGCACTCCGTCCTGTTCGGCAACCCGTCGTACCTCGTGCCCGAGATCTCGCCGGACGGGACCCGGCTCGTCTACCTGGCCCCGGACGACGGCGTGCTGAACGTCTGGACGGCGCCCGTGGACCGGCCCGAGGAGGCGAGGCCCGTCACGCACGACCGGGGCCGCGGCATCCGGACGTACGGCCTGTGCCACGACGACCGGACCCTCTTCTACCTGCGCGACCGGGACGGCGACGAGAGCTGGCGGGTCCACCTCGTCGACCTGGTCACCGGCCGGGAGCGCTGCGCCACGCCCTTCGACGGCGTCCAGGCACGGGTGCTGGCGCACAACCGGTGGCACCCGACGACCCTGCTGATCGGGCTGAACAAGGACCGGCCGGGGCTGCACGACGTCTACGTCCTCGACCTGGAGACGGACCGGCTCACCAAGGTCGCGGAGAACCCCGGGTACGTGAGCTGGATCGTCGACACCGACCTGCGGGTGCGCGGCGGCACGGTGATGAAGCCCGACGGCGGCCTGTCGGTGTTCCTCGACCCGCCGCAGGGCCCGGGGGCTCCGGGCGGCCCGGACGGCGCCACGCCCTGGCTCGACGTGCCGTACGAGGACGCCATCGGGACGCGCGTCGTCGGCTTCTCGCGCGACGGCGCCACCTGCCACCTCCTGTCCTCCATCGGGGCCAACGCCGGCCGCCTGTTCGCCGTCGATCTCGCGACCGGGCGGCGGACGCTGCTCGCCGAGGATCCGGTGTACGACGTCAAGCAGGTCGAGTTCGATCCGCTGACCCGCCGGCCCCAGGCGGTGCTGTTCGCGAAGGACCGCGACGAATGGGTCTTCCTCGACGAGGAGTTCGGCAAGGACCTCGGGCGGATCCGCGGCGAGCTCGCGCTCCTGTCGGTCGACGGCGAGGTCTACCTGGACCGCACTGACCGCGGCGACCGGCTGTGGACGGTCTCCGTGGTGACCGGAGCCGGTCCCGTCCTCTACTACGTCTACGACCGCCTGGCCGGCGCGCTCCGCTACCTCTTCAGCCACCAGCGGGAGCTGGAGGCGTACACGCTGGCCAGGATGGAACCCTTCGCGTTCGCCGCGCGCGACGGGGTCACCGTCCACGGTTACGTCACCTGGCCGCCCGGCGCCGAACGCACGGGCCTGCCCGCGGTGGTGAACGTCCACGGCGGGCCCTGGGCCCGTCACACCTTCGCGTTCGACGAAGAGGCGCAGCTCCTGGCCAACCGCGGCTACGCCTGCATCCAGGTCAACTTCCGCGGTTCGACGGGATACGGCAAGCGGTTCCGCAACCTGGGTGCCAAGCAATGGGGCGCCGCGATGCAGACCGACCTGCTCGACGCGGTCGCCCACCTCGTCGAGGGCGGCGGGATCGACCCCGCGCGCATCGCGATCATGGGCTGCTCGTACGGGGGTTACGCGGCGCTGGTCGGCGCGGCGTTCACCCCGGAGGTGTTCACCTGCGCGATAGACCTCTGCGGTCCGTCGAACCTGCTCACGCTGCTGGCGGCCGGAGCGCCCTACCGCACCGCACTGCGCTCGTTCATGCACGCCCAGGTAGGGGACCCGGAAACGGACCGCGTCATGCTGTGGGAACGCTCTCCGCTCTCGCGGGTCGACGCGATCCGCATCCCCGTCCTGGTCGTCCAGGGCGCCAACGACGTCCGCGTGCCGCAGGCGGAGGCCGAGCAGATCGTCGCGGCACTGGCGGCCAAGGAACTTCCGCACGAGTACCTGCTGTTCCCCGACGAGGGCCACGGTCTGGCCCGGCCCGCCAACCGGCAGGCCTACTACGCCGCGGTCGAGCGGTTCCTCGCGGAGCACCTGGGCTGAATCCGCGTCAGGCCAGGACCGCCCGCACCAGGTTCGGCAGGTGCAGGCGGGTCTCCGCCTCCTCGTGCGCGGCCCGCACGAACCCTCCGCCCGTCAGCGCACCCAGTCCGTCCACCACCCGGGTCAGCGGCCGGTCCAGGAACTCGGCGGCCTCGCAGACGGTCAACGCCTTGTCAAAACAGGCCAGTTCGCCGAGGAGCGCGCGGGGTCCCGGGTCCAGCCGCTCGACCCCGGTCCGGATCGGCCGGCCGATCGTCCCGGGAACACCGGCGGGCCGGGTGGCCGCCGGGAGTTCGAGCAGCTGGGCCGCGGGCATGTCCGCGAGCCGGTGCAGGCTCAGTACCCCGCACCCCGCGGCGGCCGCTTCCAGCGCGGCCGGCAGACCGTCCAGGGACCGGCACAGCCGGACCGCGGCCCCCGCGTCCGCCCGGCCGAGCACGAATCCCGGCCGGACCTCCGAGAGCCGGTCCACGAGCAGCCGCACCGACGGAACGGCGGCCAGGACGTCCAGGGAGCCGGCCGCCTCCCAGTCCGGCCCGGGGACCGTCAGCGGCGCGAGCACCGTCCCCTGGATGCCGGCCAGGTTCCACGGCGCCCGTGACGTACTGATCACCCGGATGCCCGGACAGTACGCCAACAGCTCCTCCACGCCGACCGGTTCCCGGGCGTCGGCGACCCCGTCGAGCACGACGAGTACTTCGTGCCGGCCGATGAGCCGGCAGACCGCGGACACGTCCTGCGCACCCGATTCGACGAGCAGGCGCAAGGACCGCAGCAAGGGGCCGAAGGCCGTGCCGAGACCGTCGGGGGCCGCCGTCCCGGACCCGATCCACAGCACGGGCCAGCCGCGCCGGGAGCTCAGCCGCGCCGCCGTCTCCGCGGCCACCCGCGACTTCCCCACGCCCGCCAGTCCCGAGAGGGAGATCATCCGGCGGTGGTCCGACTCCAGGGCGCCCACCATCGCCCGGACCTCTACGTCCCGCCCGATGAGGGCGTTGACGGACCGTGGCACCGCAAGGCAGGGATCGGCTCCGGCCGGAGCCGGCCCCCCGCTGCCCAGGCCCGCGCCGACGAAGAGCTCCCGCGCCAGGCCCTCCAGCCCCAACGCGTCGGCGAGCAGCCGGACGGTCTGCATCCGCGCGTTCACCCGGCCCGACTCCAGGGCCCGGATCGTGCGCGGGCTGATCGTCGACAGGTCGGCCAGCGTCCGCTGGGTGAGCCCGGCCTGCACGCGCTTGAAGCGGAGCAGTTCGGGAAACGACGGAGCCTGGGCCTCGGCAGGGTGGACCATAGGCCAGGAGGGTAGGAGGGGCCCGTTCCGTACGCGTCTCCGCGGCGTCCCCGGCACGTCTGCGCTCCGTCTCCGTCGGCCGTCAGACCACCTTCGAACCGGGGTGCGAACCCCGGTCCAGCAGATCCAGCGAGAGGGTCAGCAACGAGACGGCCAAGGGATCGGACGCGTCCATCACCGCGTGCTGGGACAGCCGGGCCAGCAGCTCTCCCATGCGCGGCGCCGCGTCCGCGGCCTGCTCGCTGCGGCGCAGCAGCGCGAGGCTCAGGGCGGCCTGCGTGGCGAGCAGGCCCAGCAGCTCGATGTCGTCGAGTTCCCGGCCCGGGGCGTTCGCATCGTGGACGTGGCGGTCCAGCACCTCGATCACGCCGATGCACTCCCCGTCCGCGATCAGCGGGGCGGCCATGATGCTCGCGGGAACGTATCCGGTGGACGCCGCGGCGTCGCGGGCGAACCGGTCGGTCGCGCCCACGTCGTCCGTGATCAGCGGCTGCCCGCTGGCCGCCACCCAGCCGGCGATGCCGGTGCCGGGCTCGAACCGCCTGCCGACCAGGCCCTGTTCGCCCTCGCCGGCCACCGCCGCGAAGATCAGCTCACCGGTGTCGGGGCTCACCATGAAGACCGAGGACGCGGCGGCCCCGTAGATGTAGCGGGCCACCGTGACGACAGACTGCAGGAGCTGACGTTCGGTGGCCATCAGATCGTGTGGCCAGGGTTTCATTCTTCTCCGCCTCCTTCTCCTCGGACCGGAACGTCGGGGATCGATACGTTCGCCGCGCAGTGGTACAGGACGCTCTTGAGCTGGAACGGCGTGAGCCACGGGTGCTTGCTCAGGACGAGAGCGGCGATCCCGGCCATGTGCGGCGCCGCGAAGCTGTTGCCGGTGTTGCGGACCGTGCCGCCGCCCAGGCTCGCCACCGGTACGCGCACCCCCCGGGCCCGGAACTCGACCGGGGGAGCGGCGTTGTAGTAGAAGCGCATGCCGTCCGGCTCGGCATGGCTGGCGACGGAAATCACCGAGGCGAAGTTCCAAGGGAAGCTCTCGATGGGCAGATTGTGCGCGGCAGCCACGACCGCGGTACGGCGGAAGTAGGCCCGGTCGCACAACTCGCCCAACCGGTCGCGGAATTCGACCCTGGTCGTCGACAGGCTCATGCTGATGACGTCGAACCCCTCCTCGATCGCGAAGGCGAGCCCGGCGATCAGCGCGGAGGCGCTGCCGGCCCTCCCGTCGCCGAGCACCTTGAGCGAACTGAGCGACACCCGGGGCGCGATGGAGCGGATGATCCCCGCGCAGGCGGTCCCGTGCCCGGCGCTGTCGAGCGGCTCGCACTCCTCCACGCGCGGAGCCCGGCCCTCGGCGCTCACCACCTGCCAGGCCCGCTCGACCGTGCCGACCAGCGGATGCCCGGCCTGGACACCGCTGTCGAGCACGCAGACCCGTACGCCCTCGCCGTCGGCGCCCTCCCACGCCCAGCGGGGGCCGATCCCCTCGAACAGGGCCGTCGGCAGGGTCTCGCCGGGGTCCCCGCCGGCCGGCATGCTCCACGCGGGCATCCCCGACGCGTGCGGCCGCCGCTCGCGCCGCCAGGGCGCGCCGTTCAGATCCATGCCCGTACCGCCTCCAGCGGCTTCACCGCGCCGACGGCCGCGTAGCTCTCGGCGGCCAGCCCGGCCATGGTGCGGGCCTCGGCCCCCTCGCCCAGGCACCGGTGGGCCCGGGCCAGGTCGAAGCAGACCTCGCCCCGCAGGCACGGGTCGTCGAGGTTCCGGAGCAGCCGCAGCACCTCGGCACGCATCGGCTCGGCGCGGCCCTGCGCAGCGGCGCCCAGCACGGCCGCCGTCAGGCACAGGATCCGCCCCCGGACGTCCATCTCCTCGCGCCGCACGAGCAGGTCCGCGATCCGGCGGGCCGCCTCGTCCGGCCGGTCCCGGCGGGCGCACTCGCGGGCCGCCTGCACCCGCATGGTCAGCGCGACCGGGACGTAGCCGGCCTGTTCGAGAGCGTCCGCCGCGCGGCCGAAGCGCCGCTCCGCCTCCGCGTGCTCACCGTCCAGCGACGCGGCCAGCGCGGCCACCTGGTCCACCAGGACCCGCCCCAGGGTCAGCCGGAGCTGTACGACGACGGACTCGGCCTCGGTCAGCGCCGAACGCGCACCGCTGCGGTCCCCGGTCAGCGCCAGGCAGCGCGCGCGGGCGGCCAGCGCGGGCAGGGCCAGGAACCGGTCGGCGGCGAACCGCTCCAGCAGCTCCGCGCATCCCGCGAGCTTCTGCGCCATCGGACTCGGCGACCACTGCCGGATCTCGCACAGCGCCACCAGCAGCCGGTCCTCCTCGTACGCGTCGCCGACGCCGCGGGCATGGTCGAGCGCGGCGCAGGCCGCCTCCTCGGCCGCCCCGAACCGGCCGCCGTCCAAGTGGATCAGCATCAGCAGCTGCTCGAACCGGCACCGGGCGGACCGGTCGGGCTCCTCGCCGTCGAGTCCGTCGAGCGCGGCCCGCAGCCCCGCCACGTCGGCCGCCGTGACCTTGCCGAGCCGGGCGGCCAGCAGGAGCCGCTGTACCCGTATCAGCGCGGGGGGCGACGTGGCGCGCCACGGGCCCTCCTCCGCCACCTCCAGCGCACCCCGGGTGTCCCCGGACAGCATGAGGGCGTCGCTCAGCCGGACGGCCGCGACCGACCGGCACCGGTCCGGCCCGCCCCGCGCCAGTACGAGCGCCCGTCCGAGCAGTCCGATCGCCGTCGGCACGTCACGCTGCCGCAGCGCCACGGTGCCCTCACCGAGCAGGGCCCCGGCCGCCTGCCGCGCCAGCTCCGGCAGCTCCGCATCGTCCGGGCGCAGCCCTCCGAGGAGCCGGGTGGCGGCTTCGAGGTGGAAGCCGGGGCTGAAACCGTGCTCGGCCAGCCGCCGGTGCCAGGAGACGCGCTGCTCCTTCTCCAGCCTGCCGTACGCCACTTCGTGCACCGGCTGCTGGACGAAGCGGTAGCCCCCCTCTTCCTCCGTGGCCCGGAACAGCCGCCGGCCGGCGAGCTCCGCGACCGCCGCCTCCGGAGCCGGCTCGCCCAGCAGTGCGAGCTGCTCCAGGGTGAACGAGGGCCCGATCACCGAAGCGGCGCCCAGCAGCCGCCGGCCCGGCGCGGGCAGCCGGTCGATCATCGCCCCCACCATGGCCGTGATGCTCGGCGGCACCTCGTCGACGGTCCGGCCGTTCCTCAGCCAGTCCATCATCAGCCGGATGTACAGCGGGTTGCCCGCACTGTAGAGGGCGACCCGGTCGACCTGTTCGGCCAGGTCGAGCCCGTGCAGTTCCACCTCGTCGCCGCTCCCGCGCCCGGCCAGCGAGAACGCCAGCCGCGCACTGTCGGCCGGGACCAGCGCCCCGACCTCGATCACGTCCGCCTCCTGCGACGCGTCCCGGCCCGCCGGCTCCGGTCTGGACACGCACACCATCAGCAGCGGGAGGTCCCGCAGGCCGTCCATCAGCTCGCCGATGAGCCGCAGGAGCGACTGCCCGGCCCACGCGAGGTTGTCCCACACCACGACGAGCGGGTCGCCGGCCGCCGCGGTCAGCAGCTCCCGGGTCGCCCAGGACACCTCCTCCACGCCCGGGCCCGGAACGGCTCCGACCCGCCGGGGGAGCGAGGCGTCGCGCAGCGCCGCGAGCACTGCGGCGATCCGCTCGTCCGCCCGCAGCAGCTCCGCGCAGGACGGCGCCCGCCGGGTCAGTGCGTCCAGCATTTCGACGAGCGCCCCGTAGTTCCCGGCCGTTCCGTAGGACTGGCAGTTGCCGAACACCGCGACGGGCCGCGCCCCGGCCGCGACGAGGTCGTCCACGGCCTCCCGGACCAGCCGGGTCTTGCCGATACCGGGGGGTCCGAGCACCGTCACCAGTTCCGCGCGCCGCTCCCGGGCCACCCGGTGGTAGATCCGGCGCAGCCGGTGGCGTTCGGCACCGCGGTCCACCATGAGGGAGTCCTCGCCGGCCCCGCCGTCGGCCGCCTCACCGGTGACCAGCAGCACGGGCACCGGCTCGGCCTTGCCCTTCAGGGCCACCGGAGGCATCGGGACCATCGCGTAGTGCGGACGGGCCAGGTGCGCCACGGTCTCGTTCACGATGATCTCCCCGGCGACCGCCAGCGACTGGAGCCGTGCGGCGAGGTTGACCACGTCGCCGACGACCCGGATGCCGGCCCGGGCCGAACGCGTCACCAGCGCCTCACCGGCCGCGATCCCGCAATGGACCTCGACCGGGGCGGCGTCGGTGGCGGGCGTGCGCAGGTCACGGACCTCGGCGCGGATCCGCATCGCCGTGCGCAGCGCCCGCGGAGCGTCGTCCTCCTGGGAGGTGTCGGCTCCGAAGACCGCCATGACGGCGTCGCCGATGAACTTCTCGACGACCCCGCCGTGCTCCTCCACCGCGGCCGAGCAGATCTCGTAGTACTCGTCGAGCAGCCGTTGCAGCGGCTCCGGGTCCACGCGCTCGGCGAGCCGGGTCCACCCGACCAGATCGAGGAAGAGAACGACCACCAGTCTCCGGCTCATGCCGCGCTCAGAGCAGCTTCAGGTCGTGCGCCCACACCTCGGCATCCGCACCGGAATCCGCCTCGACCAGCCGCAGCTGCACCGATACGACGACCGACGTCTCCTCCTCGGTCAGGCCCGCCAGCACCTCGCGCTGCGCGGAGCTCAACTGGTCGACCGGAAGCCCGGCCTCGCGCAGAGCGGTCAGAGGGTCGAACACGTCACCCACCCCTTTCACGGGGCCGCACGGCGGCGGCCAGACATCGATCGGCAGGAGCCGGTGGACGTAGCAGTAGGCCACCAGCTCAGCTCTGTTCCTGCAGTTGAACCTGTCGAGCAGGACACTGATCTCCTCGCCCACCGTGTGCCTGCTCAGGCGCAGCGCACGGGCCACGCGGTCGGTCGTATGACCCCGCGCCACCAGGGCCACGAGCACCAGGCCCCGGCTGGAGATCTCGGCACCCCGTATCGCCGTACCCCGTATCGCCGTCACCGGCGAGAGCTCCACGACGCTCTCCTCACGACGCTCTCCTCACGACGCCTCACGACGCTCTCCCTCAGGACGTACTGCGTACGAACAACGCGCGGACCATGACGGCGGCCATGAACGAGACGCCGTGCCAGCGCGCCTTGCGTTCGAACCAGAGCCAGTCCCCGTCCGGGTTGGCCTCCAGGAACACCGCCTCCCCGGTGTCGGACACGAGCAGGTCGAACGCCCCGTAGCGCAGGTTCCAGGCGGTGCACAGGGTGCGCACCGCCTCGGCCGCCGGGGGCGGGCAGTCGACGCGCGTCACGGTGACGCTGTCGGGATCCGTCATGGGGCTCGACGGACCGGGCTTGTGGACCTCGAAGGCGCAGATCCCGCCGTCGAGGTGATAGACGCGCAGCTCGCGCGCGTGCGGCACGTACTCCTGGACCACGACCGGGCGCTCTCCCGCGACGCCCGGGGCCGGTCCGGGGCCCTGTTCCACCGCCTCCCGGCCCACGACCGAGGGCAGGACGGCCTTCCAGTTGCGCCGGTCCGGCTCGAACAGCCGGAAGTCCGGAGTCTTGACCACGAGGGTCGGCGCCCCCACCGCGCGCGCCCCCGCCGGCACGTCGTTGGTGACGACCGTACGGGGCGTGCGCACGCCCAGCCGGCGCGCCTGCGCCAGCTGGCCCGGCCCGACGACCGTGCCGCCGGGCAGTGCGGCGTCCGCCGTGGCTGCCACCTGCCGGAGGAACCCGGACCAGGACTCGGCCCGCAGCGGATTCATCGAACCGGCGGGCTTCGTCTGCGCCATCAGTGCGCAGGCCGAACCGTGCCGTACCCACACCACGGCCGGTCTGACCCGGCGCCCGGCCACCTCCAGCAGGCCGGAGTCCACGTCCAGAGCCAGGGGCGTCGACATGAGTTCTTCCTGCCGGATCAGTATCGCCGGAGTTTCCAGAGGACCCGTCAAAGCATCGCGAACGACCTCCAATTCACGACCGCCCGCGCAATTCACCAGAACCACAACGGATTGGCCGTCACGGTATTCCGCCTGTCCTGAACGGCTCATCTGCGCATGCTAGCCAACGGGAACGGCACGGGAGGCGGCAGAACGGAGGCAGTTCCCAGGCAGCTTGGGCACTGGGGTCGCTTCCGTGCCGTCCCGCGGGCGTAACGTCCAGCCGCAGCAACTCGACCGGCCGAGCCGGAGAACACCGAACCGGAGAAACACCAAGAGAAACATCGATCACATTGTGGAGGGCGGACCGTGGCGAATGGTGTGGTGAACGCCGAGGAACTGACCAAGCGTTATCGCGGGAAAGAGACGCCGGCAGTCGACCGAATCTCATTCGACATAGCCAAAGGCGAGACCATCGGGCTGCTGGGACCCAACGGTGCCGGAAAGACCACCCTGATGAAGATGATCTGCGGCGTCACCCCGCCCACCACCGGGCGGATCCGGGTGTTCGGCGTGGACCCGGCCCGCGACCCGGTCGCCGCCAAGACCGGCATCGGCGCGATGCACCAGTCCGCCCCCTACGACGAGATGCTCTCGGCCCTGGACAACCTGCTGATCGCCACCCGCTTCAAGGGCCTGTCCTGGCGCACCACCCGCCCCTGGGCGATGGAGGTGGCCGAGTACCTCGGCCTGGCCGACCACCTGTCCCGGCTCGTCTTCCAGCTCTCCGGCGGACAGCGTCAGCGGCTGCAGCTCGTACGGGCCCTGCTGACCATCCCCGAACTCCTCATCCTCGACGAGCCCTCGGCCGGGCTGGACGTGGCCGGCCGGCACCAGATCGAGCGCTTCGTCCGGTGGCTGCGCGAGGAGTACGGCATGACCGTGATCTGGACCAGCCACATCATCCAGGAACTGGAGCGCAACGCCCAGCGGGTCCTGGTCATCAACCAGGGCAAGGTGGTTCGCTTCGCCCAACCGAGCGAGCTCGTCGAGGAGTTCGGCGGAGCGCACCTGCTCGTCAGCGTCGACGACGTGGTCGGCGCCAAGGTCGTCAAGGAGTGGGCGGCCACGGCCGGACTGGCCGCGACGGTCCAGGACGCCGAGGTGC
This sequence comes from Streptomyces sp. NBC_00193, assembly GCF_026342735.1. Taxonomy (GTDB): domain Bacteria; phylum Actinomycetota; class Actinomycetes; order Streptomycetales; family Streptomycetaceae; genus Streptomyces; species Streptomyces stoeckheimensis. The sequence goes on along the minus strand of NZ_JAPEMM010000002.1, from coordinate 1,160,842 downwards.
GCATCGAGAACGCGCAGGTCCGGGACGTGCTGCCGCAACTGTCCCGGCACTGCCACGACTCCGGGGTCGCGATCTCCGGAATCTCCACCGTCACCGACTCGCTGGAGCAGGTCTTCCTGCGCATGACCGGGAACGAGGGCTGACACCGTGGCCGACCTGGGATTCAAGACCACCGCACCGGTCGCGTCGGGCAAGCCGGCGGACTTCACCGCCGTGTTCTACCGCGAGTACGCGCTCCTCGCCCGCAACAGGGTCAACCTGATCCTCGGCCTGACCCCCATGCTCGTGTACCTGCTCCTGGTGAACACCTCGCTGGGCAACGTCGTCGGGAACATCACCTACCGCGGCGAGACCCTCCCCTTCGCCGTCTTCCTCCTCCCCATGGTGCTGGCCATGTCGGTGGTCAGCGCCTCCGGCACGACGGGCATGGCGATGTTCCAGGAGGAGATGAGCGGGGTGTCGACCCAGCTCTGGAGCTGGCCGCTGCGCCGCTCGCGCTTCCTGGCCGGCAAGCTGCTGGCCGGGGTCTCGCTCGTGCTGGCCCAGAGCCTGCTGGCCCTGGCCGTCGCCGCGATCATCTTCGACTACCCGTTCCACGCGTCCCACTGGATCTGGCTGCTGCTGGCCCTGGTGCTCTCGTCGGTGGCGTTCAACGGGCTGTACCTCGCGGCGGCCGTCCTCATCAGCGACTACCGCACCTTCATGGTGCTCACCAGCGTGTCGGTGCCCGTCCTCGTCTTCGCCGCGCCGTCGCTGTCCACCTCCCAGCAGCTTCCCACCGTGCTGCGGTGGATCTCGACCGTGAACCCGGTGTCGTACGCCGTCACCGGGATGCGCGACGCCGCGATCTTCGGCCTGGGCAAGGCCTGGCCCTCCCTGGTGGTGCTCGCCGTCGTCGCGATCGTCGCCAACTTCGTCGCCGGCCGGGCGCTGTTGCGGCGCACCCGGAACCTCTGACCCGCAGGAGCTCCCCACCGTGCAGACCGACGACACCGTGCAGACGGGTGACACCGTGCAGAGGGGCGACTCCGTGCAGACGGGCGATGCGCCCCTGGCCTGGCTCGCCACGCCGCACGACCGCTCCGTACACCGCCTCCCCGGCACCGACCGGGCCCAACCGCCCAAGGCCACCTGGGAGATGGCGACCCGGGCTGCCGCCAAGGTGGGCGTCACCCGGGTCGCCGACATCACCCGTCTCGACTCCATCGGCATCCCGACCTTCCAGGCGATCCGGCCGCTCTCCAGAACGCTCGCCGTCTCCCAGGGCAAGGGGATGACACCCGAACTGGCCAGGCTCTCGGCGGTGATGGAATCGGTCGAGACCTGGCACGTGGAACAGCCGGCCCTGCCCGCGCTGACCGCCACGCCCCGCAAGCTCCGTACACAACTGGGCTACGAGGTGGGCGCATTGGCGCCCTCCGCGCCGAGCCTGCTGCACGACGGGCTGCCGCTGGACTGGGTGGCGGCCCGATCCCTGGTCGACGGAGCGCGCACCCTCGTTCCCGTGAACGTGGTCCGGCTGACGCTGGAGGAGCACACCGACTGGAACCCGCCGGTGTTCTTCGAGTCGACGAACGGCCTGGCCAGCGGGAACACCCGCATCGAAGCCGCTCTGCACGCGCTGTGCGAGGTCATCGAGCGCGACGCGATGACGGCCGCGGTCACCGGGGGCGGGGAGATGGGCGTACGCGTCGACCCGCGCTCCCTCGGGTCGCCGGTCGCCGACGAGCTGTGCACGCTGATCGAGCGGGCCGACGTCACCCTGGAGGTCCGCCTCGTTCCGTCGCCCACCGGCCTGCCGTGCTTCCTGTCCTGGGTGGCGAGCGAGGAGTACCCGGCGCCGATGTTCGGCTTCGGCTGCCACCTCAGCCCGGAGATCGCCCTCACCCGCGCCGTCTCCGAAGCGGCACAGGCCAGGCTCGCGTACATCTCGGGGGCCCGGGACGACCTCCGGGACGACTTCGGCCACGTGGACGCCGGCCGGCTGCGGAGCGCGCGGTCCGGCCCGGCGGCCGCCGACATCAAGGGCCTCGTGGAGGATCCCGTCCCGCACGACAGTCTGGCCGGCGCCCTCGCGCACGTGGTGCACAGGGCGGCCGCCGCCTTCTCCCATCCGCCCCTCCTCGTCGACCTGACGCGCGAGGAGATCGGGGTCCCGGTCGTCAAGGTCGTGGCTCCGGGGAGCCGCGTATGCCCGGAGGTGTTGTAGTTGAGTGGGCACAGCGTGAGTGGGCACAGCGTGAATGAGCACGGCGTGAATGAGCGCAGCATGGGTGGGTCCGGCGTGAACGGGTCCAGGGTGATCGTCTACGCGGGGCCGACCCTCTCGGCCGCCGACGTCCACGCGGTGCTCCCGGAGGCCCAGGTGCGCCCGCCCGCGGGCCGGGGCGACCTCCTCGCCGACCAGTGGCACCCGGGAGACGTGGTCGTGGTCGTCGACGGCTACTTCCGGGAACGGCGCTCCGTCGGCCACAAGGAGATCCTCCAGGTGCTCACCGAGGGCGCGGAGGTGATCGGCGCCGCGAGCATGGGCGCGCTGCGGGCCGCGGAACTCGCCCCGTGCGGCATGCGGGGCCTCGGCACCGTCTTCACCATGTACGCCTCCGGCGAGATCGACGGGGACGACGAGGTGGGGGTCCTGCACGGCCCGGCCGAGATGGGGTACCCGGCGCAGACCGTGGCCCTGGTGAACCTCCGCTACGGCTGCAAGGAGGGCGCCGAGACCGAGCTGATCGCGCCCGACGCCGGACGGCGCATCGTGGCGGCGGCCGCGGCGCTGCCCTTCACCCACCGCGGCTGGAAGGACATCGAGCGGGCGCTGGACGAGGAGGACCACGAATCCCTGGGGACGCTGGAGGAGATGATCGCCTCGGGCGTGTGGGACCTCAAACGCCTCGACGCGATGGCGGCGCTGCGCGCGATCGCGAGCCGGGGCGCGGTGACCCCCGGTCCGGTCGCGCCGGAGGTGCCCTTCACCGGCATCAGCCGGACCCAGTCCCTGGTCCGCCGGACCCGCCGTGAGTACGCTCCCGGCCGGTGGATGTCGGACCTCGACGTACTGGACGCCGCCCGGCTGTTCGACGAGGGCTACCCCGCGCTGCACGAGGACGTGCTGACCGGCCTGTTGGAGGAGCTCGCGGGCGCCCGGGGCATGACGCTCGAAGGGTACGCACGGGCCAAGATCGGGCTCGACGGCCGGTCGCAGCTGCCGGACTCCCTCGCCCGCTGGTTCACGGAAGAGGAACGGGACGGGCTCCCCGTCGCCGACCTGATCCGGCTCCTCATGGTGCGGGTGTGGCCCGTATGGCAGTCGGTGGACTGGCGGCCGGCGGTGCTGGCGCGCCTGCGGGAATCCGAGCACTGGGAGGAGTGGTGCGCCCTCGTCGTCCGGGCCGACGAGGCCGCGGAGGAGACCAGGCCCAGGCTGGTGGTCCCGCCGCCGCCGATGTGCGCGAAGCTCTTCCTGCGCCACTGGCAGGGGCGCGGCACGTCACCGGACGTCGAAATGGCCCGCCGCGGGTTCTCCGGACCCGACGGGCTGGGCGGGGCGGTCACGAGGTTCTTCGCCCTCGACGTCCTGCGCGGCCGTGAACGTCGCAACGCCGGGGTCCGTTGACCGCGGGCGGGCCGAGGCGGTGAGGCGTCTAGGATGGGAACGTGCGTACGAATGAAGGTGAAGTGCGGCCCGCGCCGAGTCCCGGGCTGAGCGGGGCGGAGCTGGCCCGCTGGTACTGGACGCTGGCCGAACTCACCGCGCTGGCGCGCCGGATGGGCCTTCCCGCCGGAGGCGGGAAGGCCGCGGTCACGGCGCGGATCGCCGCCGCGCTGGACGGGCTTCCGGCCCCGGCCCCGGACCCGGCCGGCTCCCGGCCCGCCCGCGGTGCGGGCCGGCAGCTGGCCGCGCCCGTGGACGGGGCCAGCGTGATCCCGCCGGGGCAGCGGTGCAGCCAGGTGCTGCGGGAGTACTTCGTCCGGGAGATCGGGCCGGGCTTCCACTTCGACGCCTTCATGCGGGATTACGTCGCCCAGGGCGCGGGACGCACCCTCGCCGAGGCGGTCGCCCACTGGCACGCCACCCGGGCGCTGGCGGCCCAACCCCGGGAGATCGGGGCCCAGTTCGAGCTGAACCGGTTCCTCCGGGACTGGCACACCCGCCACCCCGAGGGCACCCGCCCGCAGGCCCTGGCCGCCTGGCGGGTCCACCGCTCCAGCCCCCGGGAGGGCGCCGTCAGCCCCGGGCCGCAGTGAGATCCGGCTCCGCGGGCTCCGGTTCCGCGGGCTCCGGCAGGCGCCGGGCCAGGGCCCAGGCCAGCAGCGGGAGCACGGCCAGCGGGAGCAGGGCCGTCCGCAGGGAGGCCGCGTCGGCCGCCGCGCCGATCAGGGGGCTCGCGAGACCGCCCACGCTGACGGTCAGGCCCAGGGTGACCCCGCTCGCCGTGCCCATGCGGGTCGGCAGGTAGTCCTGGCCCAGGGTGACCTGGAGGGAGAACGGCACGTACAGCGCGGTGGCGGCCAGCGCCGAGCAGACGTACACCAGCGGCAGCGGCAGGAAGAGGATGCCCGCGACGGCCGGCACCACGGCCGCGTAGGCGCGGTGGACGGTGGTGACGCGGCCCCAGCGGGTGGCCAGCCGGCCGCCGAGGAGGGTGCCGCCGGCGCTCCCGGCGAAGAGGGCGAACAGGGCGACGGCGCCCGCGGTTTCGCCGCCGCCGCGCTCGCGGACGTACAGCGCGATGAAGGTGCTCAGGCCGGTGAAGACGACCGAGCGCACGACGACCACCAGGGAGAGCCGCAGGAAGGCCCGCCAGTCGTCGTGGGGGCGCCGGGACGCGGCCGGAGCCGGATCTGCGGCCGCGCGGTCCGCGGCCGAACGCTTCGCGGACGGCGGCCGGTTGAGGAACACGCCCAGCGCCGCCGGGGCGGCCAGCAGCCACCACCCCGCCGGCCCCGGCAGCGCCAGCGCGCCGACCACCAGCAACGGGGCACACGCGAAGCCGATGTTGCCGCCGAGCGCGAACCAGCTCATCGCGCCGTGCCCGGGGCCTCCCGCCGTACGGACCAGCCGGGCCGCCGCCGGGTGGTACGCGGCGACGCCCAGCCCGGACAGGGCGACGGCGGCGAGGGTGGCCGCGTACCCCGCGTCGAGTCCGACCAGGGCCACGCCCAGCCCCGCGGCGGCCGTGGCCAGCGGGATCAGCCAGGGCATCGGCCACCGGTCGGTGAGCGCACCGAACAGCGGCTGCACCACGGAGGAGAGCAGCGAGGCGGCCAGCACGATCCCGGACGCGGCGGCGTAGCCGTACGAGCGCTCGGAGACGAGGAAGGGTACGAGCGCGGCGACGGCGCCCTGGTAGACGTCCACGCAGGAGTGGCCCGCGGAGAAGGCGGCCGTACGGAGCCGGGCCGGGGCGGAGGCGGAGGGCTTGGGGTGGGTGGGGTTCTGGCTTCGGGGCGGGCTCTTGGAGGTCACCGGTCGAGAATCGCTCTCGCCGGGGGCGTCCCGCTTCCGATAAATTGCCGGGTGATGCAGGAAATCCGCCACACCCCGCGCGCAGCGACGAGCATCCGCGAGCTCGACACCCACCACGGCATCGATCCGCACCGCCACGACGACCACCAGATCTGTTACGCCGGGTCCGGGGTGCTGTCCGTCACCACCGACGCCGGTACCTGGGTGGCGCCCACCACCCGCGCCCTGTGGATCCCCGCCGGGACCGTGCACGAGCACCGGGCCTTCGGCCGCGTCGACCTGCACTGCGTGGGTCTGCCCACGCACCTCAACCCGCTCTCGCTCACCGCCCCGGCCGTGCTCGCCGTCGGCCCCCTGCTGCGCGAGCTGATCCTGGCCTACACCCGGGCCCCGCAGGACGGCAGCGCCGAGCGGCGCCGGATGCTGGCGGTGCTGCTCGACCAGCTGCGGGCCTCGCCGCTGCAGCCGCTGCACCTGCCCGCTCCCTCCGACCCCCGGCTGGCCGCGGTGTGCGCCCTGCTGTACGCGGACCCCGCCGATGCGCGCGGACTGGCGGAACTCTCCGCGCAGGCCGGGGCCGGGGCGGGGGAGCGGACCCTGAGCCGACTGTTCCGCGCCGAGCTGGGCATGACCTTCCCCCAGTGGCGGACCCAGCTGCGGCTGCACCACGCACTGCGGCTGCTGGCGGTGGACACCCCCGTGACCGCGGTCGCGCACCGCTGCGGCTGGTCCTCGGCGAGCGCGTTCATCGACGTGTTCCGGCGTGCCTTCGGGCACACCCCGGGCGCGCACGCCAAGGAGGGCTGACCGGTTCGTCTGGCCGTCCGCGCCGCACCGGGTCAGCATGGAGGCAGGGAACCGGTTCGGGGCAGGGCGATCGGGAGGACCCCCATGGCGAGCAGGGCGCACGCCCCGACGACGGACGTACTGGTCGTGGGCGCCGGTCCGGTCGGCCTCAGCGCGGCGGCGGAACTGCGCCGGCACGGCGTGAGCTGTCGCCTCGTCGACCGGTTGCCGGCCCGGCTGCCGTACGCGAAGGCGGTCGGCATCCAGCCGCGCACGCTGGAGATCTGGGACCGGATGGGCCTGGCCCGCACCGTCATCGAGGCCGCCGTGCCCCTGCGCGGTCAGCTGATCTACGTCAACGGCACCGAACAGGCCCGGATCGAGCTCATGCTGCCTCCCGAAGTGCCGTACCGGTTCGCCGCGTTGCCGCAGTACGAGACCGAGCGGATCCTCGAGGAGCACCTCGCGGCGCTGGGCACCGTCATCGAACGCGGCACCGAACTGCTGTCGTTCACCCAGGACGGCGGCGGTGACGGTGACGGGTCCGCCGGGGGCGTCACCAGCCTCCTGCGCACCGCGTCCGGCGGCGAGGAGGAGCTGCGCACCCGCTACCTCATCGGCTGCGACGGAGCGCACAGCACCGTGCGCAAGGGGCTGGGACTCTCCTACGAGGGCGGGGCCTTCGCCGAGGAGTACATGCTGGCCGACGTCGTGAGCGACTGGGACCTGCCCGAGGGGTACGGCCTGCGGTCCATGCACCAGGGCGTCGACGGGGCCACCGACGACGTGCTGGTCTGCATCCCGCTCCCCGGCCGGGGCCGCTACCGCATGTCGATGCTGGTCCCGCCCGAACTCTCCGCACGGCCGGCCGGCGGACCGGCAGCGGGCTCGGCCGGGGGCCCCGGAGCGGGTGACGGCGTGCTGCACGGGCTGGAGGGGGGCCGGGTTCCCGAGCTCTCCCACATCCAGGCCGTCGTCGACCGGCTCGCCCCGGCCCCGGCCACGGTCTCCGGGATGCGCTGGTCCTCCGTGTTCCGCATCAGCCACCGCATCGTCGACCGGTACGGCGACGGGCGCGTCTTCGTCGCGGGCGACGCCGCCCACATCCACCCGCCCACCGGCGCCCAGGGCATGAACACCGGGATCCAGGACGCCTGCAACCTGGCCTGGAAGCTCGCACTCGCGCTCCGGGGAGCGGGCGGCCCCCAGCTGCTGGCGAGCTACGACGCCGAGCGCCGCCCCGTCGGCGAGGAGGTCGTCGGCCGGACCGTGCGCCACGCGACCCAGGGCATCGGCAAGGAGCCGGACGACCTGCGCACCGTGCTGCTGCGCGAGGCACAACTGCTCGTCGGCTACCCCGACGGCCCGCTCGCCGGCAGCCCCTTCGGCCCGGCGGACGCACCGCAGCCCGGCGAACGGGCCCCGGACTGCAGCGGGTTGACCCTGCCCCTCGCCGCCTACCCCGCACGGCTGCTCGACGTCCTGCGCGGCCGGGCCGGCCACGTGGTGCTCCTGTACGGGGACGACGGCGCGGCCCTGGCCGAGGCCGCCGGGCAGGCCCGGGCCGTGGGCCCGGCGCTGGCCGAGGTCGCCGAGGAGAGCGGTGCGGAGGGTGGCTCCGCGGACGGCGCCACCGGCCCGCGCACCGTGGTCGTCCTCGCCCGTGAGGCCGCACTCGACGCGTCCGCCGACCTGCCCGCCCCCGTCCCCGGATACCGGGACGCCGCCGGGGAGTTCGCCCGGATGTACGGCGCCGACGGCCCGACCGGATTCCTCGTACGCCCGGACGGGTACCTCGGCGCCCGTTTCCCGCTGTCCGGCACGGCGGCAGCCCTGTCCGGCTACGTCGCCTTGCTGTCCGCTCCGTAGGACACCCGCGCCCTCCATACTGGACGGCGTGAAGATCGAAGCCGACACCGCAGCCGCCGACACCGCCGACACCGTCCTGTGCGCCGTCGAAGGCCGCACCGGGGTGATCACCCTCAACCGCCCCAGGGCCCTCAACGCCCTCACCCACCCCATGGTGCTCCGCATCGCCGAGGCCCTGACCGGCTGGGAGCGGGATCCGGGCGTGGAGCAGGTGCTCATCCGCGGCGCCGGTGACCGGGGGCTGTGCGCGGGCGGGGACATCCGGGCCATCCACGACGACGCGAAGGCCGGGACGCGGGCTTCGGCCGCCTTCTGGCGCGACGAGTACCGGCTCAACGCGTACATCGCCCGCTATCCCAAGCCCTACGTCGCCCTCATGGACGGCATCGTGATGGGCGGCGGAGTCGGCGTGTCCGCCCACGGCAGCGTGCGCGTGGTCACCGGGCGCTCCCGCGTCGCCATGCCTGAAACCGGCATCGGCTTCGTCCCGGACGTCGGCGGCACCCACCTGCTGGCCCGCGCTCCCGGCCTGCTCGGCACGCATCTCGCCCTCACCGGCTCCGCGGTGGGCGCCGCCGACGCGCTGCTGTGCGGGCTCGCCGACCACTTCGTCCCCGCCGACCGGCTGCCGGAGCTGACCGCCGAGCTCGCCGGGGCCCCGGCCCGGGAGGTGCTGGGCCGGTACGCCGCCGATGCCGGGCCGGCGGCGCTGGCCGGAGCGCGGGGCTGGATCGACCACTGCTACGCCGCCGGCACCGTGGAGGAGATCGTGGATCGGCTGCTCGGATACGGGGAGCCGGAGGCGAAGGAGGCCGCCGAGACGATCCTCGCCAAGTCCCCGACCGCCCTCAAGGTGACCCTGGAGGCCGTGCGCCGGGCCGCCGCGCTCGGCGCGCTGGAACCGGTGCTGGAACAGGAGTTCCGGGTCTCCTGCAATGCGCTGACCTCCCCCGACCTGGTCGAGGGCATCCGGGCGCAGGTCGTCGACAAGGACCGCAGCCCGCGCTGGTCCCCGCCCACCCTCGGCGAGGTCACCGAGCAGGACGTGGCCCGCTTCTTCGCCCCGCTGGCCGGTGACGGCCCCGGGATCGCCGCGGGGTGAACCCGCCCGGCTAGGCGGTGGTGCCGGCGGCCGGCTCGGCCGCGGTCTCGACCCAGTCGACCAGCTCGATGATCACGCCGTTGGGGTCGGCCACCAGGAACACCCGCTCGCCCCAGGGCTCCACGCGCGGCTCCATGACGATCGGGACGCCCTCGGCGCGCAGCCGCTCGTACTCGGCGGGCAGGTCGGCCACGGTGAACGCGAGGAGCACCCCGGCGGCGTGCTGCTCGCGGAGCTCCTCGGGGAGCACCTCCAGGCCGCGCCGTACGAAGACCACGTTCGGGCCGTCGGGGTGGGAGAGGGAAGCGAAGCCTTCGGCGGCCATCGTTTCCTTGAATCCGAAGTGCCTGGTCAGGAAGGTGGATGAGGTCGTGGTGTCCTCGACGGTGAGGCAGATGGCGGTAGCGGTGATCCGCATGGGTCCTCCTGGTGTCGCGGCTCGGAATTTCATTATACACAGTATTCTATACAGCGTAGAAAGTTAAATGAGCAGGCTGCCGGAAGGCGGCGGGAAGGGGTCGGGAGTGACCACGGACCGGAGCGGCGCGGGCGACCCCGTCCGCACGTTGGAGCTGCTGTGGCGCGAGCCGGGGCAGGGGGCGCCCAGCGGGCGGCGCGGGCCCCGGCAGGGGCTGACCGTCGACGCCGTCGTCGACGGTGCGATCGCGCTCGCCGACGAGGCGGGGCAGGGCGGCGGGGCCGGGCTGGCCGCACTGACCATGCGGGCGCTGGCCCAGCGGCTGGGGGTGACCCCCATGACCCTCTACACCTACGTCCCCGGCAAGGCCGAGCTGCTCGACCTGATGCTGGACGCCGCGTACCTGGCCATGGAGCGCGGCGAGCCGGGCCCCGAGGAGTCATGGCGGGAGAAGGTCGCCCGCGTCGCCGAGGACAACCGCGCGCTGTACCTGCGGCACCCGTGGATGGGCGAGGTGTCCGTCACCCGGCCCCCGCTGGGCCCCGGAGTGATCGGCAAGTACGAGTGCGAGCTCGCGGCCTTCGAGGGCATCGGCCTCACCGACGTGGAGATGGACGCCGCCCTGACCCACCTCCTCGGCTTCGTCCACGCGCAGGCCCTGGCCGCCGCCGACACCGCCGCGCACAACGCCCGCCAGAGCGACCAGGAGTGGTGGGAGCTCAGCGCCCCGCTGCTGGAACGGGCCATGGACCCCGAGCGCTACCCCCTCGCCGGGCGGGTCGGCAGCGCGGTCGGCGGGTACAGCCCCGAGACCGTGTGGGACTTCGGCCTGCGCTGCGTCCTGGACGGGATCGCGCGGCTGCTGGAGCGGGGCTGACCGGGCGCTGGAGTGAGGTTGGCCAGGCCTTGGAGTGAGGCTGACCGGGCCCTGGAGCGGGGCCGAGGTGCGTCCTACCGGTAACCGGTGGGGTCCGCCGGGAGGTCGGGGTCCTGGACCTCGACCATGTACCGCCAGGCGTCCGGCCGGCTGCCGTCCACGTCCGTGAAGCCGTAGACCCGGGCGAGCTGCCCGCTGGAGAGCGACTGCCCGTTCCAGCGGGACAGTTCCGGGTCGGCGGCCAGGGCGGCGACCGCGCGGCCGACGTAGAGCGGGGTCTCCGAGATGCCGAAGTGCGGGACCGTCTTCAGCGCGTCCCGCCAATTCGCCTCGGTGACACCGAAGGCGTCGAGCATCATCTCCGACCGCAGCCAGCCCGGGGTCAGGGCCACCGCCGTCGCTCCGCGCGGTCCCACCTCGTGTCCGAGGGCGAACGCCATGCGCAGCACCGCGGACTTGGCGATGTCGTAGAAGAAGGAGACCCGGTAGCGGCTCGCGTTGTACTCCGCGGTGCCGTCCGTCATCTCCACCACCAGCCCGCCCGGCTGGCGCAGCAGCAGCGGGAGCGCGTAGTGGCTGGTCACCGCGTGGGTCTCCACGGCCAGCCGCAGCAGCCGCAGACCCTTGTCCAGGTCGTGCTCCCAGACCGTGCTCTCCCACTCGAAGAGCCGCTCGCCGCCCCAGATGTCGTTCACCAGCACGTCGAGCCGGCCCTGCTCGGAGTCGATCCGCCCGACCAGCGCCTCGACCTGTTCGGGCACCAAGTGGTCCGCGACCACCGCGATTCCGTGCCCGCCCGCCGCCGTGACCAGCTCGGCCGTCTCCTCGATCGTCTCGGGCCGGTCGTACTCCGAGCGCTTGCCGCGCGTACTGCGCCCGCTCACGTACACCGTCGCGCCCTGGGCCCCCAGGGCGACCGCGATGCCCCGGCCCGCCCCGCGGGTCGCCCCGGCCACCAGGGCCACCTTGCCTTCGAGAGTCCGCCGTACCTGCGCCATGACCCCGACCCTACGACGCTCGCGCGCGGCCGGGCAGTACGACACCCCCTCGGGGATTCGTGAGACAGGGCGGGTGCGGCCTTGAACAACCACCCCCAGAGGCCGCACTGTTGGCCGAGATCCGTTCGTATTGTCAGGAGACAGGCTTGTCCACCGACCCCGCGCAGGCATCCGAGCCGACGCCCCCGTCCACGCTCCCGTCCGCGTCCGCGGCCGTGCCCCCGCACGTCATCGACCCCGCGGGCGGCTGCCCGCACGCCCTCAACGCCCGGCTGCGCGCCCGGGGCGCCGTGGCCGAGGTGGTGCTTCCCGGCGGGGTCCCCGGCGCGGTCGTCCTCGGCCACGAGGCGCTGAAGGAGTTCCTCGCCCACCCCGATGTGGCCAAGTCCGCCCGGCACTTCCCGGCCCTGCACGACGGCACCATCCCCGCGGACTGGCCGCTGCGCGTCTTCGCCAACGCCCAGGGCATGCACACCGCCGACGACGCCGACCACCGCCGGCTGCGCTCCCTGGTGGGCAACGCCTTCACCGTCCGGCAGGTGGAGCGGCTGCGCCCCCGCATCGAGGAGCTGACGGACGCGCTGCTGGCCGACCTGGAGCGGGCGGCGGAGGCCTCCCCGGACGGGGTGGCGGACCTGCGCACGCACGTCGCCCTCCCGCTCCCGATGAGCGTGATCTGCGAACTCCTCGGCGTGGACCCCGAACACCGCGGGCGGCTGCACGAGTTGACCCACACCGCCGTCATCGCCACCGACACCACCCCGGCCGAGGTCATGGCGGCCGTGCGTGAGCTCATCGAGCTGATCGGCGCCATCGCCGCCACCCGCCGGGCCGATCCGGGCGAGGACCTGACGAGCGCGCTGATCGCCGCCCGGGACGACGACGGCGACCGGCTCAGCGAAGCCGAACTCACCGGCACCATGCGGCTGATGCTGGTCGCGGGCCACGAGACCACGCTCAACCTGATCAGCAACGCCGTACGCGCCCTGTGCACCCACCGCGACCAGCTCGCGCTGGTCCTGGAGGGGAAGGCCACGTGGTCGGACGTGGTCGACGAGACCCTGCGCTACGACGGCCCGGTCAGCTGGTTCCCGTTCCGCTACCCGACCCGCGACCTGACCATCGACGGGACCGTGATCCCGCAGGGCACCCCGGTCCTCGCCGGCTACACGGCGGCCGGCCGCGACGAGGCCGTCCACGGCCCGGACGCCGACCGCTTCGACCTGACCCGCCCCACCGCCGCCCGCAACCTCTCCTTCGGGCACGGCGCCCACTACTGCGTCGGAGCCCCGCTCGCCCGGCTGGAGGCCACCATCGCCCTGGGAGCCCTCTTCACCCGCTTCCCGGACCTGGACCTGGCCGTGCCCGAGGCCGAACTCCCGCACCAGCGCAGCTTCATAGGCAACAGCGTCGAGTCGCTGCCGGTCCGCCTACGGGGCTTCGGACGGCGGTGAGATCTCGGTACTGAGCCACCCCAGTGCGTCGGGGTACATGCCGATCCAGGTCTGGAAGTTGTGCCCGCCCTGAGGGCGGACCAGGGTCTTGATCCGTACCCCGGAGTTCCGGGCCGCCTCGGTGAAGTCGGTCAGCTGCTGCGGCGGGCTGTCCTTGTCCTGCGCGGAGGTGGCCAGGAACAGCCCGACGTCCGTATTCTTCGCGTGCGCGACCAGCCACATCGGGCTGTTGCGCTCGCGCAGCACCGGATCGGACAGCACGTCCGGGTCGCCGGTCAGCGGATCCGGGTCCAGGGCCGCGCCCGCCCGGAACGCCCTCGGGTACTGGAGCGGGAGCTTGGCCGCGCAGAAGGCCCCGGTGGAGATGCCCATCAGCCCCCAGCCCTTGGGCTCGGGGAGCGTGCGGAAGTTCTTGGCGACCAGGTCCGGCACGTCCTCCGCGAGCCAGCTCGCCACCTTGCGCTGCGGGGTGTTCGTGCAGTCGGTGTTCACGCCGCCGGGGTACAGGTCGGGGATCACCAGGATGAAGGGGTGCGCCGCGCCGAGCTGGACGAGCTGCTCCAGCGCGCCGGGCATGTCGCCGATGTCGAGCCAGGACCGGGGGGAGCCCGGATAGCCGTGCAGCAGCATCAGCACGGGGAACCGGGTCTTCTCCGCGCCCGGTGCGTCGTACTCCGGGGGAGTCCACACGATCACCTGGCCGGCGAGCTTGGAGTGGGAGCCGCGGAAGTACGTGGTGCGGGTGCCGTCGCCGCCGAGGGTGAACTTGGCCCGCCCGAGCGGCGGCCCGGTCATGGCGGAGTCGTTCTGCCCGGCTTCGGTGCCCAGCAGGTCGTCCCACGAGGAGTAGAGGCCGTAGCTCCCGTTGATCCAGGTCGCCACCACGCAGATGGCGGTGAGCTGGCACAGGCCGATCATCAGCAGCCGGGCCGGCCAGCGCACCCAGCCGGGGCCGGGGATCCGGTTCCACAGGAGCAGCGCGGCGAGCATCGCGAGCCCGGTGACGACGATCAGCGTGACGAGGAACGACGTACTGGTCAGCTCCACTGCGCCGGCTCCTGACGTGCGACGGAATCGGAGAATTCCGGACATTGCGCCAAATCTACGATGCGCACCGCCCGGGGGAGCGGGCGGCGCGCATCGTGTCGGACCCGAGCAGGCCCGTCAGGAAGACCAGGTCTAGCCGGCCGGCGCCGGCTACCGAGTCGAAGGTGTGCGCGAAGGGGTCCTTCGTCCCGCGGGCAGGGCGAGTGTGGGACCCCTCTCACCCCCGGGGGGCGCCGGTGGTCGGGCCGGTGACGGTGATCTTGCGGGGCGGGGTGAGCGGAGCGGTCATGACGTGCACCTTTGCCCGCTGGTGGGATCTTGTGAATGCATTCACAATCCATGATCTTCGTCCGGCGTGAACGTGCGGCGAAGATCCCGAGCCTGCGGGCCGTGAGACCTCACAGGTCGGGACCTTGGTCCTGGGGTAGATTCACCGCCTGTTCACCTGCACGGTTCCGGGGCTTTCGGGCGGGCTGGTGCCGTATGAGGCATGATCGACGGGGATATGCGCAAAACGCAGAAAGTACAGAACACGCAGAGCGCGAAGAAGGTCAAGAAAGCGGCGAGCCGCCGGATTCGTTCCGGGGTGCACACCAGGATGTCGCCGGTGGCTCCGGTGCGCGCGGGCTACCAGGTCAAGCTGCTGGTCGACCCGGACCGGGTGCTCGACGCCGACGGTCTGCCCACGGCCGCCGCGGCCGCCGCGCTGTCCCTCGGCGCGCCCGGCCGCTTCGAGGTCGCCCAGTACATGGACGACGCCGGGCGCAGCCTGAACGGGCAGGGCTGGATCGTCCGCATCCGGCGTCACGACGACGAGAACCGGATCCGCCTCGCCTACAAGGCCCGCTTCGACATCGAGGGCGACGGCACGGACCCGGCCGCGGTGCGGCGCGTGATGGACCGGGCCTCCGGTCACAACTTCTGCGCGGATGACGGCAATTACTCCGTCCAGGTCAACCTCAGCCACACCCGCGCCACCCTCGACTTCACCAACAAGAAGTGCCGGCCGGTCCCGGGGCTGGAGCCCGGCGAACTCCCGGGGCTCGACGCCTCCCGCGCGCTGGTCCTGGAGCGTCTCCCCGGAAAGCTCGCCAAGTGGGCTGCGAAACCTGCTGGTTGGGCGGAGTCGGTCACCGCTTCATCCCGACTCCACGGTCCCGTAAGACAGGCCAACTATCCTGGCCGGATGCTCGATCACGCGATGGAGACGCAAGTCAGCCAGCTGCGGACCGCCTCCGGAGAGCTGGCCTGGTTCGCCGAGATCACCGCCAAGGGGCGCACCCTGCGGGACGCGGTCGAGCTGCGTTCCGACCTGATGGGCAAGCTCCGCGCCGAGGGCTGGCTGCTGGAGCGGGACGCCTTCAAGACCGAACTCATCCTCGGCTCGTGAACACCTCCGCGACCGCGCCGATACGCGTGGCCCACCTGGCCGACCTGCACATAGGCTCCGCCCTGCGCGGGCTGGCGGACTACCCCGGCGCGCCCGCGATAGACCGGCGCGAAGCCCCGTACGAGGCCCTGCGCGCGGCCGTGCGCCGCATCGTCGAGGGTGGCTACGACGCGGTGCTCATCGCCGGGGACGTCTTCGACCGCCGCCACTGCGACGCCCGGGCGCTGGCCGCCTGCCAGGACGCCCTCGGCACTTTCCACGAGGCGGGCCTGCGCACGGTGGTGGTCTCGGGCAACCACGACGCCGAGACCCCGCTGCCGCACAAACTGCACCTGCCGCCCTCGGTGCGCTGGCTCGGCGCCGACGCCCCCGAGTCGGTGACCTGGCCCGACCTCGGCATCACCGTCCACGGCCAGTCGGTGGCGGAGCCCGACGAGCGCCGCGACCTCGCGGCCGGCTTCCCGTCCGCGACCCCCGGCGCCGTCAACATAGGGCTGCTGCACACCAGCCTGCACGGGGCCTGGAGCCGCCGGGTCTGCGCACCGGCCGACCCGCGGACGCTGGCCCGCGCCGGGTACGACTACTGGGCGCTGGGCCACGTCCACCACCGGCTGGTCCCCGGAGCCGGTGCCTTCGCCGCCTACCCGGGCAACACCCACGCCCGCGGCCCCGCAGAGACGGGCGGCCGTGGTTACACGGAGCTGCTGATCGACCCTGACTCCGGCGGCGGCCGTCGCCGGATCGGGATCCTTCCGGTGGACACGGCCCCGGTGCGCTACGAGACGCTCCACCTCCCGTACCCGGAGACCGCCGAGGCCGACCTGCGGGACCGGCTCGCGGCCGTCCCGGCGCCGTCGGGCGGCGGCGCCGTCGTCTGGACCCTCAGCGCCGCCACCCCGCCCGGTCTGCTCCACGAGGCACGCGCCCTGGCCGGCCCGGCCACCATGGTCTGCCCGGCCGAGGGCGCGGCCGTCTCCTGCTGAGCCGGGCCGGTCCGTAAGACGCCCGGCCTAGGGGCGGAGCATCTCCGTCATGGGCGACTGCGGCGGGATCAGGCCCGGCAGCAGCCAGGGCTGGAAGAGGCTCAGCACCGCGAGTACGAGGAAGGCTGCCCCGACGACCTGCGAGAAGACGGGGCCCAGCCGCCACAGCTTCTCGACGAAGATCACCACGGCCACCGCGGCCATCGCCAGGACGTTCATGACGCCCAGCGGGACGAGCACCACCATCAGCCCCCAGCAGCAGCCCACGCAGTACGCCCCGTGGTGCGCCCCGACCCGCAGATCGCGGGCCCGGGGCCGGAAGCCCGCGTAGCGCACGAGCTGGCCCATCGGGCTCCGGCAGTGCCGCAGGCAGAGGTCCTTCCACGGGCCGAACTGGTACAGCCCGGCGACCAGGAACGCCCCGGCGCCGATCCAGCGCCCGGCGCCCGGGTGCTCGTCCACCAGGGCCCCGGTCCCGGCGAGGAGCCCGTAGGCGATCAGGCCGAAGGCCGTCCAGGCCAGCAGGTACCCGGCCAGGAACTCGGTGGTACGAGCTGCCCGCACGACTCCCGTGGGCGACCGGCGCCCGATGGCCCGCACCCAGGTGAGGGCCACCGGGGCCACCGACGGGAACATCATGCCGATCATCATGACCAGCCACAGCAGCAGGAACAGCGGGACGCCCATGCCCATGGTTCCCGGCTCGACCCCCATGTCACGGGCCTGGTCGACCACCAGCACCCAAGCCAGGAGGGCGATCGACGCCATCACGGACCAGGCGAACGCAAGCCGGCGGGCCGACAGCAGATTCGCCGGCCGGAGAGGGGGTGACAGGGCCTTCCGGTCGAGGCGCACACCTCCAGCACATCACGGCCGAAGCGCGCGTGCGCGCGAAAAGACATCTCCTCCGAGTGACCCCTGCGGTGGGACAATCGGAGTGGATACCCGTACGTCCCGTACGACCCGGGCGTGGGCCGGCGACGGTTCCCGGGGGCTCTGCCGTCCGCCCGAGACCGACGTCCCGGCACGGTCAGGAGGAGGCAGGGAGATGTCCGAAACGACGGCGGCCGTTCCCCGGTGGCACGCGGCGGGCGACTGGTTCGACACCTGCAAGTGCAACGTGCCCTGCCCCTGCTCCTTCGCGCAACTGCCCACCCACGGCGATTGCGACGGCATCCTGGCCTGGCACATCCGCGAGGGCCGCTACGGCGACGTACCGCTGGACGGCCTGAACGTGCTGATGCTGGGCTCCTTCGTCGGCAACATCTGGGCCGAGCACACGGACACGTACGCCGCGGTCTTCGTCGACGAACGCGCCGACGACCTCCAGCGCGGGGCCCTTCAGATGATCTTCGGTGGGCAGGCGGGCAGCTGGCCCGCCGAGATGGTGGGCATGATGGGCGCCGAGATGCGCGGCATGGAGTTCGCCCCCATCGAGATCGAGGTCGCCGACGACCTCGCGAGCTGGCGGGCCGTGGTGCCGGGCCGGGTCGAGGCGGGCGCGGTCGCGCTCACGGGACCCACGACTCCGGAGGGTGCGCGCGTCCAGTCGACCAACCTGCCGGGTTCGGAGACCGGACCGGGCCAGGTCGCGACCTGGGGCCGCTCGACGGTGGACCGTGCCGATGCCCACGGCTTCCTCTGGAGCCGAGAAGGCCGGTCCAGCAAGCACATCACCTTCGACTGGACGGGGCCCTGATCCGGCCTGACCGGCACGACAGGGCCTAGCCCCGCACCCGGACCGTCACCGTGTGCCGGCCGGTGGCGCCGTCGGGGAGAGTGCCGGCGCGTTCCCCCGTCTGTACGGCGCCGGTGCGGTCCGTGGCGCGGACCTGGAGGGTGTGCCCGCCGGGAGCCGCCTCCCAGAGCCACACCCACTGGCGCCAGGTGTCGTCCCCGTCCGCCGCGCCGAGCCGGGCCTCCCGCCACGGGCCCGCGTCCACCCGTACCTCGACCCGCGCGATGCCCCGGTGCAGCGCCCACGCCACCCCGGCGACCGCCACCCGGCCCGCCGCGACCTCGGCGAAGGGGCGCGGGGTGTCGATGCGCGACTGGGTCTTGACCGGAGCCTGCTGCGCCCAGGAGCGGCGCACCCAGTACGCGTCGTACGCGGCGAAGGTGGTGAGCCGCAGCTCGCGCAGCCACTTGCACGCGGAGACGTACCCGTACAGGCCCGGCACGATCATCCGGACGGGGAAACCGTGTGCGAAGGGGAGCGGCTCGCCGTTCATGCCCACGGCCAGCAGCGCTTCCCGGCCGTCCATCACGGCCTCGACGGGGGTGCCGATCGTCATCCCGTCCACCGAGCGCGCCACGAGCTGGTCCGCGGGACCGCCCTGCGAAGGCGGCCGCACCCCCGCCTCGCGGAGCAGGTCGGCGAGGCGCACGCCCAGCCAGCGGGCATTGCCCGCGTACGGGCCGCCGACCTCGTTCGACACGCAGGTGAGGGTGGCGTCGTGCTCGACCAGGGGCCGGGCGAGCAGCTCCCGCAGGCCGAGGGCGAGGGGCTTGGAGACCCCGTCCCCGTGCACGCGCAGCCGCCACGTGTCAGCGTCCACGCGCGGGACGACCAGGGCGGTGTCCACCCGGTAGAACGCCCGGTTGGGGGTGATGAAGGGGGTGGTTCCGGGGATCCGCAGCTCCGCCCCGGCCGGTACGGGCGGGGCGGGCACGGTGGGCGGGGGCAGGACGAACCCGGCCCGCGAGGCCGTGGCTCCCGCGTCCCCGAAGGCGCCGAGCCGCCGCCCGGCGTACCCGGCTCCGGCCGAGAGGGCCAGGGTGGCGAGGGCGAGGCGGCCGAAACCGCGCCGGTCCATGGCGCCGGGCGGGCCGGTGCCGGAGGGTCGTGGGCGGGGCGGCGGGATGGCTCTGACCAGGAGGTACAGCGCTCCGGCGGCCGCGAACCCGCCCGCCAGTGAGGGCAGCGCGTCCTGCCAGGCCGCCTCCGGCCGGCTGAGTGCGGCCGCCGCGCTGAGCACGCCGAAGGCGGCCGCGAGGGCGGTGCCCGCGGCGGGGCGGCGTACGGCGAGCAGACCGGCCGCGATCGCCACGGCGGCCAGCAGGGCGCCGTTGCCCAGGGTCAGGACCAGCTTGTCGTCGGTGCCGAACCGGCGGATCGCCCACTCCTTGACGGCGGCCGGGGTCGCGTCGACCACGGCCCCGCCGACAGCGGTGAGCGGGGCGGCCTCGGGCCGGACGGCCGCCGCGGCGAGCTGGGCCACGGCGAGGCCGGCGAAGGCGGCGAGCAGTCCGCCGACGGCGCCGAGCGCGTTGCGGCCGGGCCTGCGGGGCGTGCCGGGGCCGGCCCGCCGCGGTTTCGTACGGATCATGCGGAGTCACCGCCGCCCCGCTCGGTGGGATGTGTCCCCCCAGGTACCAGGGTGCATCCGACCGGGGGGTCCGCGCCTCGGGCGGGCGGCGGCCCCGGACCGGTGCAGTCGTCAGACGAGCGGGTGCCCGGCCCGCGCCGCGGCTCGCCGGGCCATGGCCGCGAGGCGGCCCTCCGGATCCGCCGGGCCCGCCGCCCGGTGGGCGGCGATCTGCCGGCGCTTGCGCAGCTCCACGATCCCGTCGGTGAGGAGCGTCAGCAGCTCCGGCGTCGTGGCGGTGCGGTGCGGGTCGGTCTCGGACATGGCGGGCGTCCTTCCGGCGGGGGAGGCGTCGGAAAGGGCGGTCGCCGGATGGCTCCGGCGACCGCCCCTGATCCGTTTCCGGCAGTGTCCTTCAGTGAACCCGGTGCCGCGCTAGAGCGTGGCGCAGTCGGCCCGGTTGTCCCCCGGGCGAGTGGGGAGCCTCCCCCCGGAGGGTGAGCGGCTCCCGGGTGGGGGACTCCCATCTCCCGTGTGGTGTAGGTCAGTTGACCTCGGGAAGGGTGGCGGCGATGCCGCTCGCCAAGGTGTACGGGTCACCGCTCGGCCGCGCCGGGTGGCGCGTGGTGAGCTTGGCCCAGTCCTCCTCGAAGGCGTGCCAGTCGATCGCCCTCGGTGCGGCGCGCCGCACCAATGCGTCCTCCAGCGAGGCGAAGTAGGAGGACCACCGCCGGGCGTACAACTCGCTGATCAGGCCGCTCCATTCACGGTTCGCGTAGTCGTGCAGGAAGCCGCCCTCGCTGGTGCTCTGCCGCCCCCACACGCTGAGGATCGAGCGGGCGTCGTACTCGTACCGGTCCTGCTCGGCCGCGTCCGCGCCGTGCGCGCGGGCCGCCGACAGCCAGGATCCGAGCAGGAAGTTCGGATCGGAGCCGACGAGCGCGTCCAACTGCTTCTCCCGATGGGCCCAGTCGGCGGTCAGCCGGCGGAACAGGGCCAGGTCCCGGGCATCGTAGGCCGCCTTGATCTGCGGCAGCAGCACCCGCGAGTGGTTGGCGAGGGCCTGCCGGGCGGTGTCCACCAGGTCGAAGCGGTAGGCGCTGGAGCCGCGCAGCCGGGGGTCCACCCCGAGCAGGTGGTCCAGGGCCCGGCGCACCGAACCGGCCTGGTACCGCATCGCCTTGGGGCTCCAGTAGGCCGACCCCACCGCTGTCAGGCTCGGCCGGGCGCTGAACAGGCTGTCCTGGGACTCCGACCACAGCCCCGAGGAGGTGCTGTACGGGCCCTTGCGCAGCTCCTCCCAGGCCGCGGCGGCCTTGGCGTCCGGGGCTCCGTACCGCCGGCTCGCGAAGTCCGCGAACCACTTCTGCTGGTCGACGGGGCCGGGCTCCCAGGCCAGGTCGGTGAAGAGGTCGAAGGCCGCCGGATTGGTCCCGGTCGCCTCGGGCAGGTAGGCGATGCCGGTCAGCGCGCTGTCGGGCTTGGCCCGCCAGGACTGGTACCGGTCGATCCACACCGAGGTGTTGGCGCCGATCGTCGTGTGCCCGCCGAAGTTGTAGATCGAGCCGATGGCGTACGAGGTCCCGCCCCAACGGGTCTCGCGGTCCAGCCGGTTGTAGCGGTCGGAGAGTCCGTCCAGGATCAGCAGCTTCGAGGTGTCCACCCCGGCCAGCAGCTCCTTGGTCGGATCGTCCTGCCAGCCCAGCACCGCCCACAGTGCACCCGGATGGGCCGCCCACAGGGCCTGCTGCACCGCCCCGGCGGCCGTCTTCACGTCCACCGAGCCGGTCTGCCCGCCCTCGTGCAGCGGGCTCATCCGGTACATCGTGCTGTCCCCGAACACCGCGCGCTGCTCCGCGTAGTACGCGGCGGCCAGCCGGGCGAAGGGCGGCGACACCGGGTCCAGCCAGTCGGGCCGTTCGAAGCCCGCCCAGTCGCCCTGCGGGACCGTCACGGCGCCCGGGTTGCGTCCCGCGAAGGCCGGCGGCACCGTCCCGAAATAGCCCGGCAGCACCGGGGTCATGCCGAGGCCGCGCAGCTGTTCGGCGATCCTGCCGCCCAACTCGGCCCGCCCGCGCATCAGTTCCTCGGACACCGGACCGCCGAAGCCGCTCAGGTTCTGCAGCAGCCACCAGCTCTGGTGGCCCGGACCGGGGATCCACTCCCGCAGCTCCTCGGCGGAGTAGCCGAACTGCTGGAGCGCCCGGTAGTACGGGTACTCGGCACCGACCTGCACGAACACCTCGTTGATGCCGTGCAGGGCGAGCAGGTCGATCTGCCGCTGGTGCTCCTCGAAGGTGCGGTACGGGCCGGAGTACCCGTCGTCGGTGTCGTTCAGCGCGTACCGGTGCGCCACCTGCGCGCTGCGGGTGACCGGGGAGGGCACCGCAGGCAGCTCGGCGGGCAGCAGGCCGATGCTGTCGCCGGGCCAGCCGATGTCGGCTCCGGCGACGTGCTGGAGGTACCAGCCGACCCCGGTGAGCAGGGTGGCGCCGGTGGAGCCCCGGACGGTGATCGCGCCGGCCGTCCCGGACACGGTGAAGGTGTCGGGCCCGGCCGCTGCGTCGGGCACCAGCGTGAACTGCCCCGCGTGGCGCGGCAGCAGCCGCTGCAGCGAGGCCCGCGCGGGGGCGGAGTCGAAGACCCGCGGCCGGGCCGGGGGCGCCGCCGCGCCGTGTCCCGCCCCGGCCCGCGCGGGTGACGGGGCGGGGGCCGGGGCGGGGGACCGGGTGGGGGACTGGGCCGCGGGAGCCGTCGCCCCGGCGGCGGGAGCGGTCGCTCCGGGGGCCGCCCCGGCGACGGCCAGGGTCAGCAGGGCCGCGGGCAGCGCGGCCAGGGTGACCCGGCGGCGCACCCGCCGGGCGGCCCGGGCGCGGTGGGGGAGGGGGACCGGCATACGCGTCGTCCTCGTTTTCGTCGGCTCGGTCGGCCCCGGCGCTGCGGCCGGCTCGCTCGGCTCGGTGGGCGGGTGCTTCCTCGTCTGGTGCCTCGTCTGCTTCCCCATGGGGCGGGCCGTCAGACCGGCAGGGCCCACGCCTGGTCGACCTGGTGGTCGCCGCAGGGCGTCAGCCGCAGCCGCTCGGCGGGGGTGCCCGGCTCGGCGGGGGCCGCCGCGGGGGCGGGCGCCGTCAGGCAGAGCCCGCTCGCGTCCTCGACCAGGGCTCCGTCCCGGCGGGGCGTCCAGCTCTGGCCCGCCGCGCGGCGCTGCCGCCCGTCCGAGCAGTCGGCCAGCTCCACTAGGCCCTCCTCGCCCGCCGACAGGCAGGCTCCGGCCAGGCGCAGGCTGCTGTCCCGGCCCACGGTCCAGCGCTGGTCGGGTGCGCCCGTACAGGCGGCCATCACGACGGCGCCGACGCCGGTGGTGTTCGCCCCGTCGGCGCAGGCGGCGCTCGTACCGGAGCCGCGGCCGGCGATCTGCCCGGTGGGCACGGCCTCGGCGCAGCCGGTGTGCGGGGTGAGCCGCCAGACACCCGTGTCGTGCGCGGCCACCGTTCCGGTCAACGTCTCGGACAGCTCCCGGGATTCACCGTTCCACAGGTTCTTCGCCTCGACGGTGCAGGAGTCCAGCCCGAGCTCGTCGAGCGGTACGCGGATGTCGCGGGCGGCGCCGGACCGGTTGAGCACGGCGACCGCGCGGTCCCCGTTGGCCAGCGGCCGCACCAGGATGTCGAAGGTGGCGTTCGAGGAGACCACCGTGCCCTGGCGGCCCATCGGGTCCTGGTCCAGCGCGATCAGGTCGGTGTTGCCCAGGGCGGCGAGGCCGTCCGGGGTGAGCTCGGAGACCTGCGAGGACAGGATGAACGGCGCGGCCATCATGGCCCACAGGCCGACCTGGCTGCGGCTCTCCGCCGCGGTGAGTCCGGGGGCGCCCGCGATCAGGAAGTCGGGGTCGTTCCAGTTGCCGGGGCCGGCGTACCTGCCCAGCCAGCGGTTGTAGCCGTAGTTGCCCAGGACCGAGCTCCAGCGCGAGGTGTCCGGGGCGGTCGGCTTGTAGACCTTGATGTCCCGGCCCTCGCGCCACAGCTGGCCGGTCTCGCCGACCCAGTCGATCACCTTGTGCCAGTCCGACCCACCCCATTCGCCCTGCTGGAAGTAGGCGGGCGCCGAGGCGGACAGCACCATGTCCCGGCCGCTGTCGCGCAGTGCCCGGGCGACCGAGTTGTAGGCGTCCCGGTAGGCCTGCTCCTTGGTCTTGCCCTCGGGCACCCAGAGGTTGCAGCCGTCCATCTTGACGTAGTCCACCTTCCAGGAGGCGAACTGCCGGGCGTCGCGGGCGTAGTGGTCGGGGCCGCCGCCCTCGGGGGAGCCGCTGCCGGGGTAGCGCTCGCAGGTGAGGGAGCCGGCGTCCTGGTAGATGCCGAACTTCAGCTTCCTGGCGTGCAGGTACGCGCCGAGCCAGGCCATGCCGTGCGGGAACTTCTCCGTGTCGACGACCAGATTGCCGTCGGCGTCGCGGCTCTTGGTCATCCAGCAGTCGTCGATGGTGACGGTGTCGTAGCCCTTGGCGGCCAGGCCGGTGGACACGAGCGCGTCCGCGTTCGCCACGACCTTGGCCTCGTCGATATCGCACATGTAGTGCGCCCAGTTGTTCCAGCCCATGGGCGGGGTGAGCGCGAGCGGGGTGTCCGACGTCGCGGTGGGCTCGGCCGCCGCCGGGGCGGGGCAGAGCGCGAGGGCGAGCAGGGCGGCCGCGGTCAGACAGGGGAGCGACGCACGCAGGCGAGGCGGCACGGAGTCTCCTTGACGTGGGGGCTGTCGAGGGCTCAGTGCAGCGGTGTGACTACCCGCTGTCAACATAAGTCGGGGGTTATTGATCAATGACCAGCAATATGGGTGTAGTCGAGTGCGTACGAAGGGGCTGATACGCCGTACGTGACGATGGATGTGCCGCTGACTGTGACGGTGGATGATACGCTGTATCTCATGCCGAGAAGATCAGCCGCCCTGGACCGCGCCACACCCGCGGCCATCGCCGCCGCCGCCCTGCGGATCCTCGACGAGCAGGGGCCCGCCGCACTCAGCTTCCGCGCGCTCGCCGAGCAGCTCGACGTCTCGCACGCCACCGTCCAGCGCCGGTGCACCGACCTCGCCGGGCTGCTCGACCTCTGCACCGAACACCTCGCCGCCCAGCTGCCCGACATCCCGGCCGAGGTGGGCTGGGCCGAAGCCGCCGAGCAGCGGTTCACCGCCCTCTACCGGCTCCTCGCGGCGCACCCCGGGCTGATGATCCTGCGCGGCGGCCGCCCCTGGCTCGGCCGGCAGCTGCTCGCCCGGCTCGTGGAACCGGCGCTCGCCGACAGCGTGGCCGCCGGGATGACCCCCGCCGAGGCGATGACCGCGTACCGGCGGATGTACCTGCTGACCCTGGGCAGTGCGGCCTTCGTCGACCACCGGGACCCGGCTGCCGCCACCGCCGCCTCGCGCGGGGCGCTGGCCGCCCTGGACCCCGCCGAGTTCCCCGTGCTCTCGGCCGGGCTGGCCGACGTACTGCCCGCCCTGACCGACCACGAGGTGTACTACGGCGCCCTGCGCCAGCTGATCGAGGCGAACCGGCCCGCCGGAGCCTGACGAGAGTGTCGAACGACAGGAGTACGGGTTCATGGAACAGCAGCTCGACGCGGTGCAGCTCGCCCCGGTGCAGCCTTACGCAGTGCCGCTCGACGCGGTGCCGCTCGACTACGCCGCCGTGCGCGCCGCAGCCGGCCGGATCGCCGGGGCCGTGCGCCCCGTCGCGGTGATACCGGCGGGAGGAGGGATCTCGTACGCCCTGGAGTACCTCCAGCACACCGGCTCCTTCAAGGCGCGCGGTGCCCGCAACTTCCTCGTCGCCCACCGCGCCGCAGGCACCCTCCCCGACGCCGGGGTCACCATCGCCTCCGGCGGCAACGCCGGGCTCGCCTGCGCCTGGGCGGCCCGTGCCGAGGGCGTACCCGCCACCGTGTTCCTGCCGGCCACGGCCCCGCGCGTGAAGGTGGAACGACTGCGCGGCTACGGCGCCGACGTCCGGCTCGTCGGCGACCGGTACGCCCAAGCGCTCGCCGCCTGCCGGGAGTTCGCCGCCGGGAGCGGGGCGCTGAGCAGCCACGCGTACGACCATCCGCTCATCGCCGCGGGCGCCGGGACCCTGCTCGACGAGATCCGCACCGCCCTGCCCGGTCTGGACACGGTCGTCGTCGCGGTCGGCGGAGGCGGGCTGTTCGCCGGCATCGCGACCGCCGCGCGGGAACACGGCGTACGGGTCGTCGCGGCCGAGCCGGAGAACTGCCGGGCCCTGAACGCGGCCCTCGAAGCCGGCCGGCTGGTCGACGTCCCGGTGGACTCCGTGGCCTCCGACTCGCTCGGAGCCACCCGGGTCTCCGCGGACGCGCTGGCCGCCGTACGGGAGCCGAACGCCGTATCGGTCCTGGTCCCGGACGTAGCGATCACCGCCGCCCGGCGCGCGCTCTGGGACGAGCACCGCATCGTGGTCGAAGCGGGCGCGGCCACCGCCCTGGCGGCCGTACGCACCGCGCCCGGGCCGCTCGGCGAGCGGGTCGCCGTGGTGCTCTGCGGGGCCAACACCGACCCGGCGGACCTCGGCGCGGCGCCGGCCTGAGCGGCGCCGGCCTGAGCGGCGGGGGCCGCAGTCCCTCAGTTCCTCAGGCGGAGCCGTCCTCGCGGACCACGACGACCGTACTGGCCGCGTACTGCACCACCTGCTGGCTCACCGAGCCCAGCAGCGCGCCCTTGATGCCGCCGTAGCCGCGGGTGCCGACGACCGTCAGCGCCGCTTCCTTCGAGGCCTCCACCAGCACCTGCGCGGGCGCGCCCTGCTCCACCCGGCGGAAGACCGGAACGCCCGGCGAGGTGCCGACCGCCTCCGCCACGGTGTCCGCGAGCTTCTGCCGGGCCGCGTCCTCGGCGTGGACCAGCTCGGTCTGCTCGGCCGGGCTGACGCCGAAGGGGTTGGTGTTCCACTGCCAGCTCATCACGGCGTGCACGCGGCCGCCGATGGCCTTCGCCTGGGCCACGGCCCAGCGCAGGGCCTCCTTCGAGTGGTTCGAACCGTCCACGCCGACGACGATCAGAGGCTCGGTGTTCTGGCTCACGATGGTTCCTCACGTTTCGTCCGAATGATCGTTCTCATCCCTGTATACACGCCGCACCCGGTCCGACCTCGAACGACGATCGTTGCGCGGACCCAAGACTTTGGAGAACAGCAGCGGCCGTCCGCGCTTGCGAGAGTCGAGATCACGGACGGAAGCCGTCCGACGGATGGCAGAGGAACGAGGAGCTCGACGTGGCGCGACGCAATGGATGTCTGATCGGCTGTGCGGTGGCCGGGGTACTGGGGATCGGACTGCTGGTGGCGCTGCTGTTCGGGGTGGGCAAGGTCATCGACGTGGCCGACAAGACCCTCGTCGACCACAAGGTGTACGAGGCCGTGAAGGTCGGCGACCCCGAGACCGAGGTCCGCGCCAAGCTGCCGTCCGGCGAAAGCTTCGTCACCTCGGCCCTCAAGGACGGCGGCCCCGCCGTGCCCGCCGGCACCCAGTGCTCCTGGTACCTGTCCGACTCCGGGAGCGGCGATACGGTGCTGCGCTTCTGCTACAAGGACGGCAAACTCGCCGAGAAGGCCGACTACCGCATGAAGTAGGGCCTTCGGTCCCTGCCCGCAGGGCCCGCTCCGCCGGAAGGTGGAGGCATGCAGACCGACTCGGCAGGTACCCTCCCCGCCAGGCCCGTCCTGGCCGCGGTGGACGGCTCGGAACACAGCCTGAGGACCCTGGACTGGGCCCTCGACACCGCCCGCACGCGTGGAGCGGCGCTCCACGTGGCACACGTACGGCCGGACTCCCCGCGGGGCCACGCCCCCGGGGAGTCGCTCGTACCGCCGCCCGACTGGGACACCGATCCGGTGCTGGGGGTGGTACGGGACCGGCTGGCGGGCCGGGAGGACCTGCCGCCCGTCACCTACGTGTCCCGCGACGGAACCCCCTCCGCCACCCTGACCGAACTCGCGGCGGGAGCGCAGCTCCTGGTCATGGGCTCGCGCGGACTCGGCGGCTTCGCCAGCCTCCTGCTCGGCTCCAACAGCCGGGTGTGCGCGGCCCAGGCGCCCTGCCCGGTCGTGGTCGTCCCGCACAGCGCGCGGCTCGTCACCCAGGAGCCCGGAGCGGGGACCCCGGGCGGCGAACGCCGAGTCGTCCTGGGCCTGGCACCCGGCGAAACCTCCGAGGACGTCGTCGACTTCGCCTTCGCGGAGGCCCGCCGCCGGGGCGCGGTGCTCCAGGCCGTCTCCACGCACCTGGTCCCGCTGTCCTCGCTCACCCTGGTCGGCTCCCTCGTCGCGGAACGCGGCGGCGGCTACCCGCCGGGCGCGGTCGGCGCCGAGGCCACCGAAGCGGCCCGGGAACTCGCCGAGGACCAGCGCACCCGGCTCCAGCCGTACCTGACCAGGCACTACCCCGACGTCACCGTCGAAGCGGTGGTCACCCCGGGCGACCCGGCCGGCCGCCTGGTCACCGCCTCCCAGCAGGCCGACCTCATCGTGGTGGGCCGCCACCGCCGCCGCCTGCGCGCCAACTCCCTCCTGATGGGCTCGGTGTCCAACGCGGTACTCCTGCACGCCCTGTGCCCGGTGGCGGTGGTTCCCGTACGCGGCTAGGCCCCAGGCAACTCGCAAGCGCCACGGGTGTCCGCGATCAGGGGTGCGAGCCCGGCGGCCCTGGCGGCCGGCAGACGGGCGGTCTCGGAGTCGATCCAGTCGAGGACGGCCGCGCGCCGCTCGGCGTTGCACTGCGACAGGTGGAACGGCAGGTGCCGCCAGGCGCGGGCCGTCCGCTTCGCGGTGGCTCCCCGTCGGCGCGCCTCGGTGAACGCGTCCCGGGCGAGGGCGTCCCAGCCGGTGCTCGGAACGACGCCGAACTCCCCGATCAGCGGGGCGAGATTGCCCGAGGTGAGGAGTCCCGTGCAGCAGCTCCGCGCTCACGCGCGCGGCGGGGAGCACGCTCGCGGTCACGGTCCGGGTGTAGGTGTCGGCGTAGGGCTCCAGGGCGAAGGACGCGCAGAGCCCGGCCCGGCCGGCGAGCGCGGCCAGCCCCGCAAGGAACCGGGGCGTCGGGTCGGCAGCGGGGAAGGATTCCAGGCCGAAGGCGGCGAGCCGGCGCAGCGCGGCGCGCGCGGAGTCCCGTACCTCCGGTGCGGCCGACCGTTCATCGGGGGTGTACGGGCCGTGGCCCGGGGCGAGTTCCGCGGCGAGGAGCGATCCCGCCAGGCCGGCCAGGTCCTCCGCCGAGGTGGCGACGCCCCGTTGGACGAGCACGGCCGCGGGGGCGCGCAGGGCGGTGGCGACCAGGGCGCGCACGGATGCGGGCACCGGGGTCCCGACGGGCAGACCGGTCTCCCGGGCTTCCTCGGCGGTGACCGGGGCGACGGGCGCGTCCACGTCGGAGAGCCCGGAATCCTGGTCGAGGCGGGCCAGGCGACGGCTCACCAGCGCGGCCAGTTCGTGGTGCGCGGGCCGCGCCGCCCGGCGGGCCTGATCCTGGCGCAGCCGGGTGTGCGCGGCGGAACCGGGAGCCCAGTGCCGGGCCACCATCGACGCCGTGGCGCGGCTGACCAACCCGGCTGAACGGGAAGAAAGTTCGCGGCCCGAGACGCGCTCCAGCAAGGCCCGGCGCAGGACCGCCGCGGGGGACCGCGGGTCGCGGTGCCGGCCGGTCAGGGGGTGCGCCGCCGTGAGCGCCTCGTACCGCTTGAGCAGGGCCGCGCCCTCCGAGAGGGCGGCGTCCGCGCCGCGCAGCCAGTACGCGAGGAGCTCGTCCTCGAAGGGGCGCCACACGGTCATGGCCTCGCGCTCGGCGGCGAGGGCGGGCTTCGGGCGTCGCCGGGCGAGCAGCCGTGCCACCTCGCCGGCCGTTCGGACCTGCGTCGCGTACGGGATCGTGTTCTCGGTCATCGTCGGCGTGGCAGGTCCTGCCCCTGCGCCCTCCGGCTGTGCAGGCCGGTGCTCTGGCTGCTGAGCTACACGCCGTGGCAGTGAACGTACCCCGGCCGGGGGCGTCGACGCCACGGGGTTGCCGGAGCGTCCGCAGCAACGGCTCCCGCACGGGGGAGCCCCGACCGGCGCCATAGCCCGCTCCGGGGCCCTCGGGACCCTCGGGTCCGTCGGGTCGCTCGGATCAATCGGGAAGGCGGGCGCCCGTGGTGGGGTGGACGAGGTGGAGGGAGTCCTCGCGCGGGATGACGCGGAGGGTCTTGCCGCGCAGGCCCTCCTCGCGGCCGTACGTCCGTACGGTCAGCGGCTGGGTCTCGCCGTCGCCCAGGTCGAGGTTGCCGTACGCGAAGCCGTCCGAGCCGAGTTCCTCCACCGAGTGATCCGTGTGGGCGGGGTCGGCAGGAGTGAGTGGCGGAGTGCAGGGCTTTACTGCGGCATGCGGGTATGAGATGTGCTGGGTAAACCGCATTAGTGCAAGTTTTGGTTCACCGGCGATAAGAAGTCAAACTCCGGCGTACGGGCGGGGGGATGGTGGGGTCGGATGGGGGCGCTATTGAATCGATATCACGCCAACGGTAATGAGGGCTAAAGCGCATCAGTGCAGGTCGGAGTGATGGTGATGGAGTGACTTTCGGACTGTGTATCCCTTCTCTGTCGTAATTCGGGACGTACGGGTACCTGTCCTTCTGGGCTTTGGTCATATTGACGGAATCTTGATTTCGGGTGAGTTTGGGCCCAGTGATCCGGCGACGAGGCCGGAACTCCCCTGAAGGCGGCGACGATGACCCGTAAGAACGTGACCCGTATAGCCCTCACCACGCTCGTGGCCGGCACCTTCTTCTTGACCTCCGCGTGTGGAATGAGCGGTGGCGCCGGGGAGGTGAAGGAGGGGGAGAGGACCGGCAAGGTGGCCGGTCGGATCACGTTCCGCACGCTTCAGCTGAAGCCCATGTTCACGGCGTACGTCCAGGGGGTCATCGACGCGTTCGAGAAGCAGTATCCGGACGCGAAGGTCAAGTGGGAGGACGTGCCGGGCGACGGCTACAACGAGAAGATCGTCGCTGATGCCCAGGCCGGCGCCCTCCCCGACGTCGTCAACCTCTCGACCGACTCCTTCCAGCTCCTCGGCGACCGCGGCATGCTGGCCGACGTGGCCAAGCTCGACCCCGAGGTGGCCAAGGACTACGTCCCCGGCGCCTGGGAGCAGTTCAAGCTGCCCGGCAAGGGGGACAGCGTGTTCGCGTACCCCTGGTACGTGACCCCGGAGATCCTCACGTACAACAAGGACCTCTTCGAGAAGGCCGGTCTCGACCCGGCCAAGCCGCCGACCAGCGTCGAGCAGTTCTTCGACTACGCCGAGCAGATCGCCGCCACGTCCGGGGGCAAGTACTCCGCCTTCATGGCCGATCCCAAGGGCCGGCTGCCCGGGGACTGGCAGAAGATGGGCATCCCGATCCTGAACGGGAAGCAGGACCGGTTCACCTTCGACACCGACAAGGCCGTCGCGTGGGTCGAGCGGATGAAGGACCTGTACGCCAAGGGCGCCATGCCCAAGGAGTCCCTGCTCAAGCAGGACGACATCAACCAGCTCTACGGCGGCGGCAAGATCGTGTTCGGCCCCGGCTCCCCGGGCTTCGTCAAGGACATCAAGCAGAACGCCCCGCAGATCTACGCGAACACGCAGGTGGCCAACGCCGTCACCGGGCAGCTCGGCCACATCGGCATCTACGCCCAGTCGCTCGGCATCAAGAAGGACACCCGGCACATGGACGCGGCGACCGAGTTCGCCAAGTGGCTCACCAACGGCCCCAACCAGGTGCAGTTCTCGAAGCAGGCCACCATCTACCCCTCCAACGCCATCGGCCTAGCCGATCCCTTCTTCGCCGACAGGGGCGACGGCAAGGACGCGGAGACGGTGGCCCGCGCCGTCGGCGCCGAACAGCTCAAGACCGCGGGACTCGACGCCAACACCCCCGTCCAGTGGACCAACCAGGTCGGCGACGCGGTCGTGCGCGAGATGCAGAAGGCCATCAAGGGCGAGCAGGACGCCAAGACGGCGGTGAAGAAGGCGCAGGAGGAGGCGAACAAGCTGCTCGCCAAGACGGCGCAGCAGTGACGGCGGCAGCGGCGCCAGCGGAGAAAGGAGAGGGGGACGCCATGAGCCCGTCCTCGGGCCCTGAACTGCGGGAGAAGAGCAGGGCCAACCAGGTCAAGCAGGCTAAGCGGGTCAAGAAGGCCAAGAAGGCCATGGAAGCCGAGACCGGGCTGCGCCACCGCTCGTGGTGGACCCCGTACCTCTTCCTCGCCCCGGGCCTGATCATGGTGACGATGTTCAGCCTCTGGCCGTTCGTCAACACCGTGATCCTCTCCTTCACCGACGCGCAGATCCTGCGCGGCGGCGGGTTCGTCGGCTTCGACAACTACACCCGCGCCTTCGCCGATACCGACTTCTGGGTCGCCACCGGCAACAGCGTGCTGTACCTCGTGGTCGTCGTCCCGTGCCTGGTGTTCCTGCCGCTGGCCCTCGCCGTCCTCGTGCAGACGAAGGTCCCCGGCATCGGCTTCTTCCGCTCGGCCTTCTACACCCCGGTGATCGCCTCGGCGGTGGTCGTCGGCCTCATCTGGCAGTGGGTGCTGCGCAGCGACGGTCTGGTCAACACGCTGTTCCAGAAGCTGAGCATCATCTCCGAGCCGATCCCGTTCCTGACCGACAGCACCATGCTGCTGGTCTCCGCGATGATCGTGACCGTGTGGAAGGGCCTCGGCTACTACATGGTCTTCTACCTCGCGGCCCTCGGAAACGTCTCCACCTCGCTCTACGAGGCCGCCGCGCTCGACGGTGCGGGCCCCGTCCGCCGCTTCTTCAGCATCACCGTCCCCCAGGTGAAGCCGATGATGCTGCTGGTCGGCACCCTCTCCGCGATCTCCGCGCTCCGCGTCTTCACCGAGATCTACATCCTGGGCGGCGAGAGCGGCGGTCCCGGCGGCGGCGCCCGTACCCTGCCCTTCCTCATCCGGCAGGTCGGCCTCGGATTCTCCGGCGAGACCGGCTACGCGGCCGCCATCTCCATCCTGTTGTTCCTCCTGACGCTGGTCTTCAGCCTGCTGGGCCGCCGTCTCTCGAAGGGAGACGAAAGTTGAGTGCCCTCGCATCCCTCGCATCCCGCGCATCCCGCGGATCCCGGGAAAACAAGGCGGGCAAGCCCGTCGGGGCCGACGCGCGGCGCTACCGGCTCGGCCTCGCCGGCCGGTACGCCACGCTCCTGCTGATGCTCGTCATCATGCTCGGGCCGATCGTCTGGCAGTTCCTGACCTCGATCCGCGGCCGCACCGAGAACGTCTACGACGGGGTGCTGCCCTCGCAGCCCACCCTCGACAACTACGTCCGGGTAGCGGAGTCGTTCCCGCTGTTCCAGTACGTCGGCAACACCCTGACCGTGGCGGTCCTCGCCATCACCTCGAACATGCTCTTCGCGGCCATGGGCGGCTACGCGCTCTCCCGGGCCGCCTGGAAGGGCCGCAAGATCGTCTTCACCGTGCTGGTGGCGACGCTGATGTTCCCCTTCGAGTCCGTGATGATCTCGATGTTCCTCACGGTCCGCGAGATGGGCCTGGTCGACACCCTCATCGGTGTCTGGCTGCCCGGCGCGGTCTCCGTCCTCAACATCATGATCATGCGATCGGCCTTCCTCGCCGTCCCCAAGGAGGTCGAGGAGGCCGCGGTCCTGGACGGCGCGAACGAGTGGACCCGCTTCACCCGGGTCTTCCTCCCCGCCGCCAAGGGAGCCCTGGCCGTCGTCTGCATCACCAGCTTCATGGGCGCCTGGGACGACTTCCTCTGGCCCCTGCTGGTGCTGACCAACAGCGACAACTACACCCTCCAGCTCGGCCTGAAGACCCTGGCCGGCGCCACCACCGTCAGCGACCAGCGCATCATCGCCGCCGGTGCGATGGCCGCGCTGATCCCGATGATGCTGCTCTTCTTCGCCCTCCAGCGCTTCTTCTTCAAGGGCGTTGGCGAGGGAGCCGTCAAGACCTGACCGACCACCGGGCCACTGGGCCACCACACCACCGCACCACCGGCCCCCGCCCCCCGACCGACCGCAGGATCGCAGTCCGCCCCCACCCTGGAGCAGCCGTCATGCACGACGACCGCAGCATCACCGAACACCGCCTCCGCCGCGTCCTCAAGGAGCGCATCAAGCCCGCCGTCCACTCCCGCTCGGTCCCGCTGACCGTGGAGCGCTGGGAGGCCCCCGGCGAGCCCGTCCCCGTCGCCGAGGGCCTGGCGGCCTCCTACGAACCCTGCGCCATCGGCGACCTGTGGGGCCCGGCCTGGGGCACCACCTGGTTCAAGGTCACCGGCACCGTCCCCGCCGACTGGGCCGGCCGCACGGTGGAAGCCGTACTCGACCTCGGCTTCGACCGGATGATGCCCGGCTTCCAGTGCGAGGGCCTGGTCCACCGCGCCGACGGCGGGGAGGTCAAGGCGATCAACCCGTACAACGACTGGGTGCGCGTCGCCGACCGCGCGGACGGCGGCGAGCGCATCGAGTGGTACGTCGAAGGCGCCTCCAACCCGATCCTCGTCGACCACTCGGTCACCTACGAGGGCGACAAGCAGACCAGCGGCGACCAGCCCCTCTACCGGCTCGCCCGGATGGACCTCGCCGTCTTCGAGACCGAGGTCTGGGAACTCGTACAGGACCTCGAAGTCCTCCACGACCTCATGACGCAGCTCGACGAGCGCGATGCCCGGCGGTACGAGATCCTGCGCGCCATCGATTCCGCCCTCGACGCGGTGGACCTCTGCGACGTCCCCGGCACCGCGGCCGACGCCCGCGCCCGGCTCGTCGTCGTCCTGGCCGCCCCCGCCAGTGCCTCCGCGCACCGGATCAGCGCGATCGGGCACGCCCACATCGACTCGGCGTGGCTGTGGCCGCTGCGCGAGACCGTGCGCAAGGTCTCGCGGACCACGTCCAACATGCTGGGTCTGATGGAGGAGCACCCCGAGTTCGTCTTCGCCATGTCCCAGGCGCAGCAGCTCGACTGGATCAAGACCTACCGGCCTGAGCTCTTCGAGCGGGTCAAGAAGAAGATCGCCGACGGGCAGTTCGTGCCGGTCGGCGGCATGTGGGTCGAGTCCGACACCAACATGGTCGGCGGCGAGGCCATGGCCCGCCAGTTCCTCTACGGCAAGAAGTTCTTCATGGACGAGTTCGGCATCGAGACGAAGAACGTCTGGCTGCCCGATTCCTTCGGCTACACCGCCGCCATGCCGCAGATCGTCAAGCTCTCCGGCTCCCAGTGGTTCCTGACGCAGAAGATCTCCTGGTCCCAGGTCAACAAGTTCCCCCACCACACCTTCTGGTGGGAGGGCATCGACGGCACCCGCGTCTTCACGCACTTCCCGCCCGTCGACACCTACAACTCCGACCTCGGCGGCGCCCAGCTGGCGCACGCCGCCCGCAACTACCAGGAGAAGGGCCGGGGTTCGCGCTCACTGGCCCCCTTCGGCTGGGGGGACGGCGGCGGCGGCCCGACCCGGGAGCAGCTCGGCCGCGCCAAGCGCCAGCGGGACCTCGAAGGTTCCCCGCGCGTGGAGATCGAGCGCCCCGACGCGTTCTTCGAGAAGGCGCACGCCGAGTACGAGGACGCGCCCGTCTGGGCCGGCGAGCTCTACCTGGAGCTGCACCGCGGCACCTACACCTCGCAGGCCAAGACCAAGCAGGGCAACCGGCACAGCGAATCACTGCTGCGCGAGGCCGAGTTGTGGGCGTCCACGGCCGCCGTGAAGGTCCCCGGGTACGCGTACCCGTACGAGGACCTGGAACGGATCTGGAAGACCGTGCTGCTCCACCAGTTCCACGACATCCTCCCCGGCTCCTCCATCGCCTGGGTGCACCGCGAGGCCCGCGCGACGTACGCCGCGGTGCGGGAGGAGCTGACGGCCGTCACGGTGGCCGCGCAGACGGCCCTCGCCGGAGAGGGCGAGGAGGAGCTGGTCTTCAACTGCGCCCCGCACGCCCGGCGCGGCGTCCCGGCGGGCGGCGCGGGCCGGCCGGTGGCCGCCGAGCAGCCCGTCACGGTGGAGGAGCGCCACGGCGGCGGCCACGTCCTCGCCAACGGGCGGCTCCTCGTGGAGATCGACGGCCGCGGGCTGATCGTGTCCGCGTACGACCTGGAGGCCGGGCGGGAAGCGGTCGCACCGGGGGCCGCCGCGAACCTGCTCCAGATCCACCCCGACTTCCCCAACATGTGGGACGCGTGGGACATCGACGCGTTCTACCGCAACAAGGTCACCGACCTGGTGGACGTGGACGCGCTGGAGGTCGCGCAGGCGGGGCCGTCCTCGGTCACGGTACGGGTGACCCGGTCCTTCGGCCTGTCCTCGGTCGCCCAGTCGGTGACCCTCCGGGCCGGGGCCAAGACGGTGGACATCGTCACGGACGTGGACTGGCACGAGACGGAGAAGTTCCTCAAGGCGGCCTTCCCGCTGGACGTCAAAGCCGAACGCTCCGCCTCCGAAACGCAGTTCGGCCACGTCTACCGGGCCACCCACACCAACACCTCCTGGGAGGCCGCGAAGTTCGAGATCTGCGCGCACCGCTGGATCCACGCGGAGGAGCCGGGCTGGGGGGTCGCGGTCCTCAACGACTCCACGTACGGCCACGACGTGACCCGCGACATGCGGCCCGACGGCGGCCAGACCACCACTGTCCGCCTCTCCCTCCTGCGGGCCCCGCGCTACCCCGACCCGGAGACCGACCAGGGCGCGCACACCCTGCGCTTCTCGCTCGCTCCGGGCGCGGCCGTCGGCGACGCGGTCCGCGAGGGCCACGCCCTGAACCTGCCGGAGCGCGTGCTCCGCGGCGCGGGGCCGGTCGCCCCGCTCGTCGCGGTCGACTCGGACGCGGTGGTCGTCGAGTCGGTGAAACTCGCCGAGGACCGCAGCGGCGACGTGATCGTCCGCCTCTACGAATCCCGGGGCGGCCGCGCGCACGCCACCCTGGCGGCGGGCTTCCCCCTGTCGGCGGCGATCGAGAGCGACCTCCTGGAACGCCCCCTGGAGGGCGCGGCCGTCTCCGCCCCCGCCCCGGACGGCACGATCCCCCTCACCCTGCGCCCGTTCCAGATCGTCACGGTCCGCCTCCGCCGGGCCTGACCGGCGATCCGGCTCGCCCGAGGGGTGCCCCGAGGACGGGGTGCCCCGCGGCCCGGGCCACCGGTGCCGGCTGGGTGATCGGGGCCGGGATCATTCCGCGAGGAAGGCCGAGACGGCCGCCGTGAACTCCCCGGGCGCCGCCGCGTGGATCAAGTGGCCGTACGGGAGGGTGATCAGGCGGGCGTCCGGAATGCGGCGGACCACCTCGTCGAAGGCGGCGGGCGCCAGGTGGCTGGTGGGGCCGCCGTACACGACCAGGGTGGGGGCCGTGATCCGCGCCAGGTCCGCGAGCCAGGCCGGGTCGGGGCGGTCGAGCTGGGGCCGGACCGCGAGCACCATCGCCCAGTCGAAGTCGATTTCGCCCTCGGGACGTTCCGGGGCCACGGACTCGCGGGGGAGCGGTGCGGGCGCGTCCTCAAGGACGAGGCGGCCGAACCGGTGCGGCTGCGCGGCTGCCGCCAGGTACGCGACGACGCCCCCCATCGAATGCCCCACGAGGTCCACCCGGTCCAGTCCGAGGGCGTCCAGGAAGGCCAGCACGTCGTCCCGCATGAGCGGCAGCGAATACGCGCAGGGCCGCGCGCTGGCTCCGTGGCCGCGCAGATCCAGCGCGAACACCCGCCGCTCCCGGGCGAGTTCGTCCCGTACGGCCGCCCAGTCGGCGGCGGTCTTGCCCAGCGCGGGGAGCAGGAGCACCGGCTGCCCGGCCGGCGGGCCGGTGACCTCGTAGGCGAGGCGCACCCCGCCGTTCACCGTCACGGTGTGCTGCTCGGTCGGCCGGGTGGCAGCGGGCTCGCGCGTCATCCGCCAGAGGCTACAGGGCCGGCTCGCGCTCGGGCCGGTCCGGAGTGCGGGGGCGCGCCGCGGCGTACGGGGGCGAGGAATGCGGGCATCCCCCCCGTCCTTGGCGATCACCCGGGCCGTGAACTGCGCCACAGGCCGCCTCGGCGCGGGGTCCCGGGCCCCGGGAATCCCCGGAGCTCCGGGTCGTGGAGGTCCGCACTCGATTGTGCACCTAGTTGCATAATAAGCGGCCGCTCAGCTAGAACAGGAGCATCACCCCCGCGCGAGGAGGCGCCTCCATGAGTTCCCAGAGCCGGTACCCGCACCTGCTGAGCCCCCTGGACCTCGGCTTCACCACCCTGCCGAACCGCGTGATCATGGGTTCCATGCACACCGGCCTCGAAGAGCACGAGCGGGGCTTCGAGCGCCTCGCCGCCTTCTACGCCGAGCGCGCCCGTGGCGGCGCCGGCCTGATCGTCACCGGCGGCATAGCCCCGAACGACGCCGGCCGCCCCTTCGAGGGAGGCGCCCGCCTCACCACCGAGGAGGAGGCCGCCGAGCACCGGGTGATCACCGACGCGGTGCACGCCGAGGGCGGGAAGATCGCGATGCAGATCCTCCACTTCGGCCGCTACGCCTACCACAAGGACCTGGTCGCCCCCAGCGCGATCCAGGCCCCCATCAGCCCCTTCGTCCCGAACGCGCTCACCGACGCCGAAGTCGAGCGCACCATCGAGGACTTCGTCCGCGCCGCCCGCCTCGCCAAGCTGGCCGGGTACGACGGCGTCGAGATCATGGGCTCCGAGGGCTACCTCGTCAACGAGTTCATCGCCGCGGCCACCAACAAGCGCACCGACCGCTGGGGCGGCGCCTACGAGAACCGCGTGCGCTTCCCGCTGGAGATCGTCCGGCGCACCCGCGCGGCCGTCGGCGAGGAATTCATCCTCGTCTACCGCCTCTCGATGCTCGACCTGATCCCCGGCGGCTCCACCCTCGACGAGGTCGTCCACCTCGCCAAGGAGGTCGAGGCGGCCGGCGCGACCATCATCAACACCGGCATCGGCTGGCACGAGGCCCGCATCCCCACCATCGCCACCTCCGTACCGCGCGGCGCCTACACCTGGGTCACCAAGCGGCTGATGGGCGCGGTCTCCGTCCCCCTCGTCACCAGCAACCGCATCAACACCCCGGAAATCGCGGAGGAGTTGCTCGCCGACGGCCGCGCCGACCTGGTCTCGCTGGCCCGCCCCTTCCTCGCCGACGCCGACTTCGTCGCCAAGGCCGCCGCGGGCCGCTCCGAGACCATCAACACCTGCATCGGCTGCAACCAGGCCTGCCTGGACCACACCTTCAGCGGCAAGCTCACCACCTGCCTGGTCAACCCGCGCGCCTGCAACGAGACGGAACTCATCCTGTCTCCGACCCAGTTGAAGAAGCGCGTCGCCGTCGTCGGAGCCGGCCCGGCCGGCCTGGCCTGCGCCGTCTCCGCCGCCGGCCGCGGCCACGCCGTCACCCTCTATGAAGCCTCCGGCCACATCGGCGGCCAGCTCGACATCGCCCGCCGCATCCCCGGCAAGGAGGAGTTCGAGGAGACCATCCGCTACTACGGCACCCAACTCGCCGAGCACGCGGTCGAGGTCAAGCTGAACACCCGCGCGGACGTCGAGACCCTGCGCGAATACGACGAGGTCGTCGTCGCCACCGGCGTCACCCCCCGCACCCCCGACATCGAGGGCGTCGACGGCCCCAACGTCGTCAGCTACCTCGACGTCCTGCGCGACGGCGCCCCCGTCGGGCAGCGCGTCGCCGTCCTCGGCGCCGGCGGAATCGGCTTCGACGTCGCCGAGTTCCTCACCGACAGCGGCGAAGGAGCCTCCCAGGACCCCGAGGTCTACTTCCGCCACTGGGGCGTGGACACCGCCTACACCGGCCCCGGCGGCCTCACCGCCCCCGAGCGCCCCGCCCCGCCGCGCCAGGTGCACCTGCTCCAGCGCAAGACCACCAAGGTCGGCTCCGGGCTCGGCACCACCACCGGCTGGATCCACCGGGCGGAGCTCAAGCACCGCGGTGTCGTCTCCGTCGCGGGGGCCGCGTACGACCGGATCGACGGCGAGGGCCTGCACATCACGGTGGAGGGCGAGCAGCGCCTCGTACCCGCCGACACGGTGGTCCTGTGCACCGGCCAGGAACCGCGCCGCGACCTGTACGAGGCCCTGCGCGCGGCCGGCATCGAGGCGCACCTGATCGGCGGCGCCGACGTGGCCGCGGAACTGGACGCCAAGCGGGCCATCCGCCAGGGCACGGAACTGGCCGCCACCCTCTGAGGACCGGCTGACGCACGGGGAGTTGTGGCGGCCCGGCCGGGGCCGCCACAATCACCCGGTGACGATGCTGACACCGGCTGACGCGAACAAGATCCTCCACGACAACTTCGCCCCCTGGGTGCTCGCCCTCGGGCTCACCGTCCAGGAGACCGGCGACCGGCACGCCGTCCTGCGGCTGCCCTGGTCCGACGCCCTGGCCCGGGACGGCGGGGGCCTCAGCGGCCAGGCCCTGATGGCCGCCGCGGACACCGCCACCGTGATCGCGATCTCCGCCGCGCGCGGGGCCTACGGTCCGATGACCACCGTCCAGCAGTCCACCAGCTTCCAGCGGCCGGTGGTCGGCGCCGACGTGCTGATCGACGTACGGATCACCAAACTCGGCAAGCGGATGGCCTTCGCCGACATCACCCTGACCCCCGACGGCGCCGAGGAACCGGCCGCGAAGGCCTCGACGGTCTACGCCCTGCTGGGATGACGGGCCGGCCGTAGGGTCCGCGATCCCGGCTATCCGCCGTTGCCTGCTCCCTGCGCCTTCATCGGGCACATGACCGCGAGAATCGTCGCGATGAAGGACAGGGCGGCCAGGGCTGCGAAGAGGTGCCCGTATCCACCGAGCGGCCCGGCCAGAGCGGCGCCTGCCCAGGGGGCGAGGGCTGCGGCGATGTGCGCGGGGGCGCCCAGCAGGCCGGAGAGGCGGCCGTAGTGGGTGGTGCCCCAGCGGTCGGTCACCGCGGTGGCCTGGAGGAGGGTGAGGTTGCCGCGGACGATCCCCGCCAGGACCGCGAGGACGACGAGCAGCGGCATCGGGCCCGGGATGAGGGCGAGGGCGGCCGTGGTGGCGCCGCCGAGGGCGATGAGGGTGGCCGTGCGGGTCGTGACGGACGTGCGGGCCGACAGGCTCGCGTACAGGGTGCGGCCGAGGGTCTGTCCTGCCCCGCCGAGTCCCAGTGCCCAGGCGGCTGTCGACGCGTCGGCGCCGCGCTCGGTGAGGAGCGGGATGAGACCCATGACCACGGCGTACATCGCGAAGCTGGAGAGGGTGAAGGCGGAGGCCAGCAGGAGGAAGGGGCGGCTTCGGGGGATCGGGGTGCGGTCCGTCCTGGGCGGCTGGGGTGGGGCGGCGGGCCACGGGGCGCGCAGGGCCAGGGCGTGTGCGGGGATGGTGACGGCGGCGAGGATCACGGCGAGCACCGTGTACGTCTGCCGCCAGCCGAGGTGTTCGGCCAGGACGGCGGTCAGTGGGGCGAAGACGGTGGAGGCCAGTCCGCCGGCGAGGGTGACGATGGTCAGGGCGCGGATGCGGTCGGGGCCCCACCAGCGGGTGAGGGCGGCGAAGGCGGGCGGGTAGAAGGTGGCCGCCATCGCGATGCCGGCCAGGATCCAGCCCAGGAAGAAGACGGGGAGGCTGGGGGCCGCCGCGATCAGCAGGAGTGCGAGCACGCCGATGACCGACCCGGCGGTCATGACCGCGCGTGGGCCGCGTCGGTCGAGGATGCGGCCGACCGGGATTCCCGCCACGCCGGAGACGAGAAGGGCCAGGGAGAACGCGCCCGTTGCCGCGTTGGCGGACCAGCCGGTGTCGGCCGTCAGGCGTGACAGGAGGACGGGGAACGCGTAGTAGATGATCCCCCAGCTGGTGATCTGGGTGGCGCAGAGGGCGGGCAGGGCGGCGCGCGGCCGCGCCCGGAGCCCCGCCCCGGTCGCGGCCGCGTCGGCCTGGGTGCGTTGCACCGTGGTCAGCAGCTGCCGGAGGAGACCGGGGCGCCGATGGTCAGGGTGGCCGGGGCCGCGCAGCAGCCTCCACCGGTCTCCTCTGCGGCTTCGGGCTCGTCGAAGAGGCCGGCTCCGCCGCAGACGCCGGTCTCGGGGAGGGTGAGCTCGACGCGTGCGGCGGCATCGTGGTCGCCGGCGAGGGCGGCGGCGATGGAGCGGACCTGCTCGTAGCCGGTCATGGCGAGGAAGGTGGGGGCGCGTCCGTAGGACTTCATGCCGGCGAGGTAGAGGTCCTTCTCCGGGTGCGAAAGCTCCACCGCACCGTGCGGGTAGACGGTGCCGCACGAGTGCTGGTTCGGGTCGATCAGCGGGGCGAGTTCGGTCGGGGCCTGCAGGCGCTCGTCGAGGCCGAGGCGCAGCTCGTTCACGAAGGAGAGGTCGGGGCGGAAGCCGGTGAGGACGATGACCTCGTCGACCGGGTCCAGGCGGCGGCCGTCCTCGCCGACGAGGACCAGGCGGCCGTCGGTGTCGCGTTCGAAGGAATCCGTGCGGAACCCGGTGACCGCGTCCGCGTACCCGCCGTCGACGGCGGCCTTGGCGGCGAGGCCGAGGGCGCCGCGGGCGGGGAGCTGGTCGGCTGCGCCGCCGCCGAAGGTGGAGCCGCTGATGCCGCGCCGCAGGATCCAGGTCGCGTGCGTCCCGGCGCCGTCCTGCGCCTTGGCGAGGTCGGCGAGGTAGGCGAGGGCGGTGAAGGCGGAGGCGCCGGAGCCGATGACGGCGGTGCGCTTGCCGGCGTAACGGGCGCGGAGGGCCGGGTCCTTGAGGTCGGGGACGCGGTAGGAGATGCGGTCGGAGGCGGCGCGCTCGCCGAGGGCGTGCAGGCCGGCGGCACCGGCCGGGCTGGGGGTGGACCAGGTGCCGGAGGCGTCGATGACGGCGCGGGCGAAGATGCGGGCCTCGGTGCCGTCGGCCGCGGTGGTGTGGATGACGAAGGGCTGGGCCTCGCGGTCGGCGTCGACGATGCGGTCGCGGCCGGCGCGGGAGACTCCGGTGACGGTCGCGTCGTAGCGGACGCGCTCGCCGAGGGCGTCGGCAAGGGGCTGGAGGTAGCGCTCGGCCCAGTCGCCGCCGGAGGGGTAGGCGGCACCGTCCGGCTTGACCCAGCCGGTGGGGGCGAGGAGCTTCTCGGCGGCGGGATCGACGACCTCGGACCAGGTGGAGAAGAGCCGTACGTGCGACCAGTCGCGCACGGCGGACGCGGCGGCCGGCCCGGCCTCCAGCACCAGCGGCTCGATGTCCCGCTCGATCAGGCGGGCCGCCGCGGCGAGTCCGATCGGACCGGCGCCGATCACGACGACGGGCAGGGTCTCGGTTGATGCGGTCACGGCAGACTCCCCGGTTGTTTTGACGTTTGTCGATGTCTTGACGCCTCTAGAGTGACCCCTGGATCGACGTTCGTCAACATAGACATCCGTCGAATTTCCATTGATGATGGGGGCATGACTACGAAGGTGTTGCCGCTGCTGGAGCCGGAGGCCGTCGCGGCCTGCTGCCCGCCCCTGTCCGAGCGCCCGCTGACGGCCGAGGAGGCCGAGCGGACCGCGGTGATGTTCAAGGCCCTCGGCGATCCGGTGCGCCTGCGGCTCTTCTCGGCCGTCGCCTCGCACGAGGGCGGCGAGGCGTGCGTGTGCGACATCTCCGACGTGGGCGTCTCCCAGCCGACGGTCTCCCACCACCTGAAGAAGCTGAAGGACGCGGGCCTGCTCTCCTCCGAGCGGCGCGGCACCTGGGTCTACTACCGCGTGGAGCCCGCCGTCCTCGCCGCCATGGGCGCCCTGCTCACCCGGGCGGCCGCGGCATGAGCTTCCGTATCGAGCCGCTGACCCGGGCGTACGCGGACGAGGTCCTGGCGATCTACCGGGCCGGGATCGCCGAGGGCAACGCCACCTTCGAGACCGAGGCCCCCGCCTGGGAGGCCTTCGACGCGGCGAGGCTGCCCGAGCACCGCTTCGCCGCGGTCGACCCGGACGGGAAGCTGCTCGGCTGGGTCGCCGCGTCCAAGGTCTCGGACCGATGCGCGTACGCCGGCGTGGTCGAGCACTCCGTCTACGTCCACCCCGCCGCCCGGGGCCGCGGAGTCGCCCGCGCCCTGCTGGACGCCCTGATCGCCTCGACCGAGGCGGCGGGCATCTGGACGATCCAGTGCGGGATCTTCCCCGAGAACACGGCGAGTCTGGCCCTGCACCAGCGGGCCGGCTTCCGGGTCATCGGCACCCGCGCGCGCATCGGCCGCCACCACGGCGTGTGGCGCGACGTCGTCCTGCTGGAGCGCCGCAGCCCGACGATCAGCTGAGCGCGCGTCCCGACCGGCCGCCGCCGATCACCACCGCACCCGTGGAGCGCGTCATGCCTCGGGCGCTCCGGCGGTCGCCGTCTTGCCGCGCATGAAGATGACCGCCACCAGGGCCAGGCCCACCACCGCGCCCACCAGCTGCACGCCGACGAACGCCGGGACCGAGGCGGGGGCGATGCCCGCGAAGGTGTCGGTGAAGGCGCGGCCGATGGTGACGGCCGGGTTGGCGAAGGAGGTGGAGGAGGTGAACCAGTAGGCGGCGCCGATGTACGAGGCGACGGCTACGGGCGCGAAGCGCAAGCGGTCGGTGCGGGCCAGTCCGAAGATCAGCAGGATCAGGCCGGCGGTGGCGACGACCTCGCCGAGCAGGAGGTTCCCGGCGGAGCGGTCGTGGGTCGCCCAC
The DNA here is from genome assembly GCF_026342735.1 of Streptomyces sp. NBC_00193. Lineage (GTDB taxonomy): Bacteria > Actinomycetota > Actinomycetes > Streptomycetales > Streptomycetaceae > Streptomyces > Streptomyces stoeckheimensis. The sequence goes on along the minus strand of NZ_JAPEMM010000002.1, from coordinate 1,116,420 downwards.
TTCACGAGCGGCTCTCCGAACATCGCGTCGGCCAGGATCGCGCCCGCGACGGCACCGGCGATCTGCGCGGGCAGGTACACGGCCAGCTCACGGGCGGTGACACCACCGCCGGTGCGGCGGGTGGCCCACCACTCGGCGAGGCTGACCACCGGGTTGAAGTGGGCCCCGGAGACCGGGCCGAGGAGGGCGATCAGGACACCGAGGCCGAAGACCGTGGCGGTGGAGTTGGCCAGCAGCTGCAGGGCGACGTCCTGGGTCAGCTTCGTCGCCTGGATCCCGGACCCGACGACGACCGCGACGAGCGCGGCCGTTCCGACGAGTTCGGCCGCGGCGCGGGCCACCAGGGGACTGGCGGGCGGATTCGCGCCGGGTGCGGGCCGGGGCGCGTCGGCGGGTATCGCGGTGACCGCTGCGGGGGCGGTGCCGACGGGCTCGGTGACGGACAACGGTTCTCCTCGGGCAGGTGAGGGGGAATCCAAGCGGGCTATGGGCAGGACCGCTTGATGTTCGCTTCGGACGTGGCGCGCGCGGTCTGCGCGAGGTCGGCGAGCTGACCGGCGATGGCCTCGATGACTTCCGGGCGGAGTCTGTAGTAGATGAAGCGGCCGCACGGTTCGGTCTCCACGACCCCGGCCTCTCTGAGCACCTTCAGGTGATTGGAGAGGTTGGTCTGCTTGGCGCCGGTCTCCTCCACGAGGTGTGTGGTGCACAGCGTCTCGCGGGAGAGCAGGGTCACGATCTGAAGCCTGAGGGGGTCTGCCAGGACTCGGATCAGATCAGTGTCGACTGACGTCATCATGTGCTGATACTGTCACATCAGTAGGGGCTGACACCAGCCTAAGCTGACTTCACCGGCTCCAAGGAAGAACAGATGTCCTCCGCGCCTGCCGCCTCCGTCCTGTTCGTCTGCATCCACAACGCGGGCCGCTCCCAGATGGCGGCCGGGTTCCTGCGCCACCTCGCCGGCGACCGCGTCGAGGTCCGTTCCGCCGGCTCGGTCCCCGGAGACCGGATCAACCCCTCGGCCGTCGCCGCCATGGCCGAGCTGGGCATCGACATCTCCGACCAGAAGCCGAAGGTACTCACCCCCGAGGCCGCCCAGGCGTCCGACTACATCATCACCATGGGCTGCGGCGACGCCTGCCCGTACTTCCCCGGCAAGACCTACCTCGACTGGCAGCTCGAGGACCCGGCCGGCCAGGGCGTCGAGGCCGTACGCCCCATACGCGACGAGATCAAGGGCCTCATCGAGGGCCTGATAGCCGAGATCGACGCCAAGCGCTGACCGCACAGGAGAGGAGGCCGCACCATGGCCCTCAAGAACGTCACCGACAAAACCTTCCTCGAGGACGTCCTGCAGAGCGACAAGCCGGTGCTCGTCGACTTCTGGGCCGCCTGGTGCGGCCCCTGCCGCCAGCTCGCCCCGTCGCTGGAAGCCATCGCCGCGGAGCACGGCGGAAAAATCAAGATCGTCAAGCTGAACATCGACGAGAACCCGGAGACGGCCGCCGCCTACGGGGTCATGTCCATCCCGACGATGAACGTCTTCGTCGGCGGACGGGTGGCCAAGACCATCGTCGGAGCCAAGCCCAAGGCCGCCCTCCAGCGCGAGCTGCGCGAGTTCATCTCCCGCTGACGCGGCTCGCGGCTGAAGGGCGGGGAGCGGACGGCGCCGGCTTCCCGGCGCGTCGGCGGGCTCCCGGGAGCCGGGGTCAGCCCGTCTGGACGGTGATCGTCCGGCCCGGGGTGACGGTCGGGGTCGCGTAGGTGTACGTCACTCCGTCCACGACCTTGGTGCGTGCCGGCTGGGGCACTCCGTCGACCGTGAGGGTGGCGAAGGTGCCGGGGAAGCGGGCCTCCCAGGTGTAGGGGGAGGTGCCCGAAGCGTGCGTGAGGGTGGACTTCGTCGTCCCGTCGTGGCGGAGGGAGAACGTCGAGTCGCCGATCCTCAGGTCGTCGATCCGCAGCCAGTCCATGCCCGAGGGCAGCCGGGACCGGGTGCTCAGGGCGTGTGAGGGTGCGTCAGGGGTGACGCCCAGCAGGCCTTCGACGGTCTGGCCGAGCAGGGTGAAGGAGACCTCGGGGTAGTCCCCGTTGGTGCCCTGCTTGGTGTTCACGTGCTGGACGTCCTTGTGGTCGTAGACGTCCTTCATCCACTTCCAGCCCGTGTCGTTCCGGTTGTTCCGGAAGAACGTGTCCGGCAGGTAGGTGAGGGCCTCGATGTTGGAGGGCCGGCCCGGACCCGAGGCCTGCTGGTCGATGAAGTCAAGGTAGGCCTCCCGGCGGGGGCCGGGGTCGATGATCTGCTTCATCGGCATGAACCAGCTGTTCTCCTTGCCCCAGCCGGTCAGGGCGCGCCCGTCCGTGGTGTAGCCGCGCACCATGGCCGAGCCCGAACCGGAGCCGATCCAGGTGGAGTTGAAGTACGCCCTCAGGTCCCGGGCCTTGGTCTCGTACCGGTCGGCGAGGGCGCCGTCGCCCTTGGAGCGGGCGAGCGAGGCCATCGCCAGGTAGGCCTGGTACTGGGAGCCGATCGCGTCGCCGGCCTCGGCGAGGGGCTCGCCGCTCTGCTCGTTGTAGCTGGCGGTGCCCTGGAAGATGCCCTGGCCCGTGCCTTCCGCCACCTGCACCGCGCCGTTGTCCTTGAGCCCGTCGTGCAGGGTGACGAACTCGTCGGTGGCGTGGCGGTAGAACTCCCACAGGGCCGGATCGTCGAGGTAGGCGCGGTCCCCGCTCCAGCGGTACGCCTCCTCGGACTTCTGCACCAGCTCGAAGGTGGCGGGCACCTCGCGGACGAAGTTCACCGGGCTCTTGTAGTCGATCGAGAGGTACGTCGAGGTGTCGAAGTTGAAGGCCCACGCCGGGTAGTACTTGTGCGCGGGGGTGGCGGACGCGGCGAACGAGCGGAGCATCGACTTGTTCTCGGCGTGCAGGGCGAGGACTCCCGCGCCGGACAGCTGGTGGGCCATGTCGCGCGAGTAGTAGCCGCTGCGGTTGGCGTACCCGGCCCAGTAGGAGGCGGCGTAGGTACCGGTGCCGCTGCCGCCCGTGCGGTTCTCGTCCACGTTGAGCGGGCCCTTCGTGCCCGGCAGGTGGACCCAGCTGTTGGCCTTGCGCTTGGACCAGTCGAACATCTCGACGATCTTCGGGTCGGACGAGCTGATCCGCGGGTCCGCGGGGGAGGTCGGGGAGAGCATCACGTCGTCGGCGTTGACCCAGCCGTCCCCCGACTCGAAGGCGATCTCCAGCCTGTCCCCGGGGGCGAGGGCGATCCGACTGAGCGTGTAGCGCCGGTAGTTCGACGCGCTCGGCAGGGTGAGCGTGGCGGCGACCGCGCCGTTGACGCGGGCGGTGTAGCGGCCGTTCGGCCCGCCCGTCGCGATCCAGGCGGATATGTCGTACGTCCCCCGGCCCGTGGCCGTCACGGTCTGGGACACCTTCATCCCGGACCCGGCGTCGAGGTAGGCGAGCCGGGCCGCGCCGTGCGGGTAGTTCGTGGCGACTCCGGTCCCGGAGGTGAACTGCCATCCCGTACGGCCCTGTTCGAAGCCCGGGTTGGCGACGGTGAGCGGCGCGGGCGCGGGCGCGGACGCCGGCGTCGGCGCGGGTGCGGCCTGCGCGACCGCCGCGGCCCGGCCGCCGAGGGCGAGCGGGGTCAACGGGAGGAGCAGGGCGAGGGCGGACAGGAGCGACACACGGGAACGCGTCATCGGGTTCTCCCTGACGAGGGTGGGGCGGGGCGGGGGTGGCCGTGCGGTGGGGCGGGCCGGCCTGCACGGAGCAGGGCGGGCGGCACGCTAGCAATCCCGTCGGAAGATTTGCAATGACCTTGTCAAAATTCTCTGCGCGATCGGACTGAAAGATTTCATCGAACTCTTGCAAGTCGCGAGTCGGCCTGGTTACAGTCCTGGCCAGTCGGCTTCCGCAACGGTGCGAGCAGGGGTGGGTCAGGTATGGAACTGGAACGTCGGAGAGTGCTGCAGATGGGTGGCGCGATCGCCGCGGGGGCCGGACTCGCCGGCCTGACCGCCTGTTCCGGAACGGGCGACACGGGTCAGGGCGGGACCGCGGGAGCCGCGGGGGAGCAGGACAAGGGCAGGATCACGGTCTGGTCCTGGCAGGGTCCCGCCGCCGAAATGAAGGCCCTCGTGCCGGAGTTCAACAAGAAGTACCCCGGGATCGAGGTGACGGTCGAGGACATCGGCAACCCGGCGATCTGGGACAAGATCACCACCGGGCTCGCCGCCGGCGGCCAGGGCCTTGCCGACGTCCTGCACATCGGCGTCGACTACCTGCCGGGCTACGTGGAGAAGTTCCCCGGCGGCCTCGCCGACCTCGGCCCGCTCGGCGCGAACGCCTACCGCGACGCCTTCGCACAAGGCATGTGGCAGACCGTGTCCCCCGACGGCAAGCGCGTCAACGCCCTCCCCTGGGAAGCGAATTCGGCGGGCTTCTACTACCGGGCCGACCTCTTCGAGAAGGCCGGAGTCGATGCCGGAGCCCTCCAGACCTGGGAGGAGACCATCGAAGCCGGAAAGCAGATCAAGGCGAAGACCGGCGCCCACCTGCTGGGCATCGACAAGCCCGCCTCACAGGCCGACGCCGCCAACTTCTTCCAGATGCTGCTCCAGCTCCAGGGCTCCTTCTACTTCAGCCTCGCCGGGGACATCACGCTCGACTCCCCGGAAGCCGTGAAGGCCATGACCCTCATCAAGACGATGAACGACGCCGGCCTGGTCAGCGACCTCGCCGGCGGCTGGAACGCGCTGATGAGCTCCCTGAAGCAGGGGACCGCGGCCGTCCTGCCCATGCCCACCTGGTTCGGCGGCATCATCCAGGAGCAGGTGCCCGAGGAGGCCGGGAAGTGGAAGGTGCGGCTTCCCCCGGCCGTCCGCCGGGGCGGCTCGACGGCGGCCACGGTCAACTCCACCCACCTCGCCGTGGCGGGCGCCAGCAAGCACCAGGCCGCGGCCTGGTCCTTCATCGAGTTCGTCCTCACCCGCCCGGCCTCCCAGGTGCAGATCTACAAGGGCAAGGGCATCGCCCCCGCCCTGATGAAGGCGTACGACGACGCGGTCTTCCACGAGCCGTCCCCCTTCTTCGGCGGCCAGAAGAAGGGCGAGGTCTTCCTGGAGGCCCTGAAGGCACCCTCGTCCGCCTTCAACTACACCGCCGACTACGCCCGCGCCCTCAAGCTCGTCACCGACGCCCAGTCCAAGGTGCTGCTGGGCGGCGCCGACCCGGCGAAGGTGCTCAAGGAGGCCGCCGACCAGCTCGCCCAGCAGACCGGACGCAAGGTCTCCCGATGACCGTCACGCTCACCGGCAGCGAGACCCGGGCCGTCCCCTCCCAGGGGGCGGCCCCGCGCACCCGGCCCCGCCGGCGCGTGGCCCCGTACCTCTTCGTCCTGCCCGCGCTGCTCCTCTTCGCCGCCTTCAAGCTCTACCCCATAGGCCGGTCCTTCGTGATCAGCCTGCACAAGACCGTCGGCGGGACCGAGCGGTTCGTCGGCGCCGACAACTACACGCGGCTGATGGGTGATCCGCTGTTCTGGACCGCCCTGAAGAACACCGCGGTGATCCTCGCCGTCCAGGTCCCGGTCATGCTGGCCCTCGCCACCGGACTCGCCGTGGCCCTCGACTCCACGCTGCTGCGCGGCCGCACGGTCTTCCGGCTGGGCTTCTTCCTGCCCATGGTCACCGGGCTGGTCGCCTACGGGATCATCTTCTCCGTCCTCCTCAACAAGGACTACGGGCTGGTCAACTGGCTCACGGGCCTCGCCGGCCTGGACCCCGTGCCGTGGCTGACCGACCCCCTGTGGGCGAAGGTCTCCCTCGGCCTGGCGCTGACCTGGCACTACACCGGATACAACGCGGTGATCCTGCTCGCCCGCCTGCAGTCCGTACCCGCCGAGCTGTACGACGCGGCGTCCGTCGACGGGGCCGGCGCCTGGACCTCCTTCCGCCACGTCACCCTGCCGGGCCTGCGCCCCGCCCTGCTGCTCACCACGGTGCTGTCCACCATCGGCACCCTGCAGATCTTCGACGAGCCGTACGTGCTCACCGGCGGCGGCCCGGACAACGCCACCCTGACCATCGGCGTGTACCTCTACCAGAACGCCTTCAAATACTTCGACTTCGGCTACGCCTCCGCCATCGCCTACGCCCTCGCCGTCCTCATCGGCATCCTCGGCGTGATCCAGTTCCGCTTCCTGGGGGAGAAGTCATGACCGCCGCCCGTCACCGCGGCAGGAGCATCCTGCTCACCTCCGGACTCGCCATCGCGCTGGCCGCCGTCCTGATCCCCTTCTACTGGCTCGTGGTCGCCGCCACGCACAGCTCCGGGGAGATCTTCGACAGCCCGCCGCCACTGCTGCCCGGCGGCCATCTGGCGGAGAACCTCCAGACCCTCCAGGACACCGCGCAGTTCGGCCGGGTGCTCCTCAACTCCCTGCTCATCGCATCGATCTACACCCTGTGCGCGGGCGCCGTCTGCACACTGGCCGGCTACGGCTTCGCCAAGTACCGCTTCCGCGGCCGCGAACCGCTGTTCGGACTGCTCATGCTCGGACTCGTGGTCCCCGCCCAGGTCACCCTCGTACCGCTGTTCCAGCTGATGGCCGAACTGCGCTGGCTGGGCACCTACCAGGCCGTGATCATGCCCAACCTGGCCCTGCCCTTCGGCATCTTCCTGATGCGCCAGTCGATGGCCGCGCTCCCCGACGAGCTCCTCGACTCGGGGCGCATGGACGGCTGCGGCGAACTGCGGCTGTTCTGGAAGGTGGTGCTCCCGCCCATGAAACCGGCGCTGGCCGCCCTGGCGATCTTCCTCTTCCTGTACCAGTGGAACGACTTCGTCTGGCCGCTGATCGTGCTGCGCGACAGCGCCACGTTCACCGTCCCCGTGGCCCTCGCCTCCCTCCAGGGCCTCGACGAGACCGACTACGGAGCGATCCTCGCCGGAACCGCGGCCGCCGCGATCCCGATGGCCCTCGTATTCCTCGCGCTCCAGCGCCAGTTCGTGTCCGGCCTGCTCGCCGGCGCCGTGAAGGAGTGACCGTGACCACCGCCGAGACCACCGTCGATCCCGTCACCACCGCGGGGCTCGCACCCGCCGCCGAGGAGCCGCTGCTCGACGGGGTCTCGCTCGCCGTCCTCGCCCACGCCGCCGGCGTCCACCCCACCTGGAAACTGGCCGAACTCCCCGGCGGACTGCGGATGCTGGAGGTACGGGCCGACGGCGTCCCCGTCGAGATCCGCTTCTCCGTCCCCCTCGGCGACGCCGCCGGATACTGGCACCCGCAGGGCAGTTGGCAGCGCACCCTCCTCGCGGACTGGGAGGGCCGCTCCCGGGTCTCGCTGGTCGACGGACACGCCGCCGGCTGCCTCTACGACCACGGCGGCGCCACCCTGCTCACCTTCGCCGCCACCGACCCGGTACCCGAGGCGGAGCTCCGCTTCGGGGTCTCCGAGGAGAACGACACCCACGTCGTCCACCTCCGCCTGCCGCCCGCACGGCAGGCCCACCGGATCCTGCTCGCCCCCCGCTCACCCACCGTGGCACGGGCCATGCGGGCCCTGCGCTCCTGGTTCGACGCCGAGCTCGCCCCGGCGCCGGTGCCCGACGCGGCCCGCACCCCCGTCTACTCCACCTGGTACGCCTTCAACCAGGACGTCAGCGCCCCCGCCGTCGAGACCCAGGCCGAACTGGCCGCCGGACTCGGCTGCGGAGCACTGATCCTCGACGACGGCTGGCAGGAAGGCGGCCACGGGCGCGGCTACGCCGGCTGCGGGGACTGGGAGCCCGACCGGGCCAAGTTCCCCGACTTCGCCGGGCACGTGGCCCGGGTCCGGGCCCACGGGCTGAGCTACCTCGCCTGGGTCGCACCCCTGCTCCTGGGCTCCGGAGCCGCCTGCCACGACCGCTGGGCCGCCTGCGCGCCCGCCCCGTCCGGCGTGCCCGGCGCGCACGTGCTCGACCCCCGCCGCCCCGAGGTGCGCGCGCACGTCGTCGGGCTCTGCGTCCGGCTGGTCCGGGCGTACGGGCTCGACGGACTCAAGCTCGACTTCCTCGAGCAGGCCATGGTCTACGCGGGCGACGGCGCCGGCGACGTCGGACAGGCCATGGTGGCCTTGCTGACGGAACTCCGCGCGGCGCTGGAGACCGTACGCCCCGGCGTGCTGCTGGAGCTGCGCCAGCCCTACACGGGACCCGGCATGGCCCCCTTCGGCAACATGCTGCGCTCCTTCGACTGTCCCGCGGACGCCACCGCGAACCGGGTCCGCACCCTCGACACCTCGCTGCTCGCCGTCGGCGGGGCCGTCCACTCCGACATGCTCCTGTGGTCACCCGACGCGCCGGTGGCGACGGTGGCCCGGCAGCTGATCGGGGCACTCCACTCGGTGCCGCAGATCTCCGTACGGCTGGACCGGGTACCCGCGGCGCACCGGGAGGCGATCGGGTTCTGGCTGGCGCAGTGGTGGGTGCACCGGGAACTGCTGCTGGACGGGGAGGTGGAACCGGGCCGGCCCGACGAGCTGTACCCGCTGGTGCGGGTGAGCGCCGGGGACCACTGCCTGCTGAGCGTGCACGGGGACCGGGTCGTCCCGCTGGACTTCTCCGCGTACCGCCGCTTCGACCTGGTCAACGGCTCCGACCGGGACCGGGTGATGGTCGAGGTGCTGGGCGGCGGGAGCGAGGTCCGGGGAGTGGTCCACGGGCCGGACGGCCGTATCATGGACGGTCCGCCGTCGTACCTGCCGGAGGGAGCACGCTCGCTGGCGGTGCCGCGCGGGGGGCTGGTATCGCTCACGAGCACGGAAGGACCGCGATGAAGGTCGGGATCACCGAGGTCGCTGCTCGCGCCCAGGTCAGCGAGGCGACCGTGAGCCGGGTGATCAACCGACGCCAGGGCGTGTCGAAGAAGACCCGGGACGCGGTCGAACAGGCCATGGCGGACGTCGGCTACGAACGGCAGACCCAGGGCCAACTGGTCGCGGTGATCACCGAGTTCGTGTCCAATCCGTTCTTCGCCGACGTCGCCGAGCGCATCGAGTCGGCGCTCGCCCCGCACGGACTCAAGACCATTCTGTGCCCGGCCTTCCCGGGCGGGGTCCAGGAACGGGACTTCATCTCCGCGCTCGTCGACAAGGGCGTCGCGGCCGTCGTCTTCCTCTCCGCCTCCAACACGGTCGAGGGCGCCGACACCGAGACGTACGAACTGCTGCGCCAGCGCAGGGTCCCGTACGTCGGAATCAACGGCGAGTTCGCGGACGGGGTGGCGACCCCGGTCTTCTCGACGGACGACGCGCTCGCCGCGGAGCTGGCCGTCGACCACCTGCACCGACTCGGTCACCGCAGGATCGGGATGGCCTCCGGGCCGGCCGGGAACCAGCCCGCGGACCGTCGGGTGCGGGGCTTCCTCGACGCCATGGCCAAGCGGGGCATCGAGGAGCCGGAGCGCTGGGTGATCCGGCAGTCGTACACGGTGGAGGGCGGCCAGGCCGCCGTCGGCCCGCTGCTCGCCCTGGGCGCCACCGCGATCGTGGCCGCCAGCGACTACATGGCCCTCGGGGCGATCCGGGGCATCCGCCGGCAGGGACGGGCGGTGCCCGGGGACGTATCGGTCGTGGGGTACGACGGCTCGTCCATCACCGAGTTCACCGACCCGCCCCTGACCACGGTGCGCCAGCCCGCCGACCGGCTCGCCCTGGAGGTCGGGCGCAGCGTACTGGCGCTGGTCAGCAACCGGGACGTGCCCACGGGGGAGCTGCTCTTCGACCCCGAACTGGTCATCCGGGCGACCACCGGACCGGCCCCCGCGGAGCCCGGGGCCTGATCCGGGGGCGGACTCAGTGCCGCTCCTCGCCCGCGACGAGCAGCTCGCCCACCTCTTCCGCGAGGGCGGCGCGTGCGGGGGCGGGCAGGCCCGCGTCGGTGATGAACCAGTCGGCCTGGTGGAGCGCCGCGAACCCGCTGAGCCCCACCACCCCCCACTTGCTGTGGTCGGCCACGACGGCGACCCGGCGCGCCGAGGCGACCAGGGCGCGGTTGGTCTGGGCCTCCATGAGGTTGGGGGTGGTCAGGCCGGCGCCCTGCGCCACCCCGTGCGCGCCGAGGAAGAGCAGGTCCACGTGGAGCGAGCCGATCGCCAGGTCGGCGAGCGGTCCGACCAGGGCGGCCGAGGGGGTCGGGGAGCCGCCGGTGAGCAGCAGGGTCGGGGCGCCGGCTCCGCGGTCGCGGCCGTCGGCCCACACCAGTTCCGCCACGGGGAGGGAGTTGGTGACGATGGTGAGCCGGGGAACCCCGAGGAGCCGGGTGGCGACGGCGTGTGCGGTGGTGCCGCCCGAGACCGCGACCACGCTGCCCGGTTCCACCAGGGCCGCGGCCGTGTCCGCGATGGCGGCCTTGGCATCGCCCTCCAGGTCCGACTTGGCCTCGAAGCCGGGCTCGTGCCCGCTCGCCCCGGCCGGGGCGACGGCTCCGCCGTGGACCTTCTCCACGACGCCGCGCCGGGCGAGGGCGTCCAGATCCCGGCGGACGGTCATGTCCGAGACGCCGAACTGCCCGACCAGGTCGGCCACCCGTACCGCGCCCTCGCGCCGGACGGCGTCGAGGATGAGAGCGCGTCGCTGGTGGGCCAGTTGGGCAGCCTGCTCGGCCACGGGTCGCTCCCGGGAATCGGCGAAACCGGTCAGAAGGCAGCAAGATAACACGACCATGTTGTTGGAGTCTGGGGGAAACCTCGGTTTGGGCTGGTGGAAAATGTTCGAGAGTGTTTATTCTCGGTGGGTGAAGAAGACCCTCGCGAAACTCGCGGACGGCCGCGAACTGATCTACTTCGACACCGACGAAGGTGCCGTGCGCGACGCGCCCGACCTGCGCCCACTGGATCCGGTGGACAGCCGGCCGGAACTGCGGCGGGACGAGGCCACCGGCGACTGGATCACCATCGCCTCCCACCGCCAGAACCGGACCTACCACCCGCCCGCCGGCGAATGCCCGCTCTGCCCGTCCCGGGACGGCCGGCTCAGCGAGATCCCCGCCGCCGACTACGAGGTGGCCGTCTTCGAGAACCGCTTCCCCTCCCTCGCGGGCGAGGCCGGACGCTGCGAAGTCGTCTGCTTCACCCCCGACCACGACGCGGGTTTCGCCGACCTCACCCCGGCCGCCGCCCGGCTGGTGCTCGACGCGTGGACCGACCGCACCGGCGAGCTCTCCGCGCTCCCCGGCGTCGAGCAGGTGTACTGCTTCGAGAACCGGGGGGCCGAGATCGGGGTGACCCTCGCCCACCCGCACGGCCAGATCTACGCCTTCCCCTTCGTCACGCCGCGCACCGCCAAGATGACGGCCGCCGCGCAGGCGCACCGCGCCGCCACCGGCCGCAACCTCTTCGAGGACCTGCTGAGCAGGGCCCGCACCGCCACCGAGCGGGTGGTGACGGCCGGGGAGCACTGGACCGCCTTCGTCCCCCATGCCGCCCGCTGGCCGTACGAGGTCCACCTCTATCCGCACCGCCGGGTCCCCGACCTGACCTGCCTCACCGAAGCCGAGCGGGCCGAGTTCCCCTCCGTCTACCTCGACCTGCTGCGCCGCTTCGACCGGCTGTTCCCCGTACCGCAGACGGAGGCGAGGACGGAGAGGGAGGCGGAGGCCGGGCGGCTGCACGAGCCCGCCCCCACCCCGTACATTTCCGCATGGCACCAGGCCCCCCGCACCCACGGCGAGGAACTGGCCCTGCACCTGGAGCTGTTCACCATCCGCAGGACCCCCGACAAGCTCAAGTTCCTCGCCGGGACGGAGTCCGGGACGGAAGCCTTCATCAACGACGTGGCCCCCGAGACGGCCGCGCGACGCCTGCGGGAGGCCCTGGCATGAGCCGCACCGAGCAGGCCGCGGCCGCCTTCGCGAAGCTCTACGGCGGCGCCCCCGACGGGATCTGGGCGGCGCCCGGCCGGGTCAACCTGATCGGTGAACACACCGACTACAACGACGGGTTCGCCCTCCCCATCGCCCTCCCGCAGACCACCCTGGTCGCCGCCCGCGCCCGTACGGACGGCCGACTGCTGCTGCACAGCGCGCAGGGCGACGGCCGGATCACCGAGCTCGCCGTGGCGGACCTGGTCCCCGGAGCGGTGCCGGGCTGGGCCGCGTACCCGGCCGGAGTGGTCTGGGCCCTCGCCGAGGCGGGACACCCGGTCGGTGGCGCGGACCTCCACTTCGACAGCACGGTGCCCACCGGCGCGGGCCTCTCCTCCTCCGCCGCGCTGGAGTGCGCGGTCGCCGTCGCCCACGACGAGCTGTACGGACTGCGGCTGCCCGGGCCCGAACTGGCCCGGATCGCCCAGCGGGCGGAGAACGCCTTCGCCGGCGTCCCCTGCGGGATCATGGACCAGATGGCCTCCGTGTGCTGCACCACCGGCGCCGCCCTCCACCTCGACGCCCGCACCCCGGAACTCCACCGGCAGGTCCCCCTCGACCTCCCGGGGCAGGGACTCGTCCTGCTCGTGATCGACACCCGGGTCTCCCACGACCTGGGCGACGGGGCGTACGCGGCCCTGCGCGCGGGCTGTGAACGGGCGGCCGGGCTGCTCGGCCTGCGCGCCCTGCGGGATCTGCCCGCCGGGAACCTCGCGGGGGCCCTGGACGAGCTCCCGGCGGAACTCGTACCGCTGGTCCGCCACGTGGTGACGGAGAACGGCCGGGTCGAAGAGGCGGTCGCCCGGCTCCGGGAGGGCGACGCGGCCGCTCTCGGCCCGATCCTGACGGCCGGTCACGCCTCGCTCCGCGACGACTACCGGGTCTCCTGCCCGGAGACCGACCTCGCCGTGACGGCCGCGCTGGGCGCCGGAGCCCTCGGTGCCCGGATGACGGGAGGCGGCTTCGGCGGCTCCGTCATCGCGCTGGTGGAGGCGGGGCGCGAGGACGCGGTGGGCGGGGCCGTCACGGCGGCCTTCGCGGCGGCCGGCCACCGGCTGCCCCGCCTCCTCACCGCGACCCCGGCGGCGGGCGCGCGCCGGCTGGAGCTGTAGCCGGGGCCGGCCCCGGCTGGATCTGTAGCCGGGGCCGGCCCCGGCTGGATCTGTAGCCGGGGCCGGGGCCGGGGCGCGGGCCGGAGCCCAGGCCCGGAGCGCGGGCACGAGCATGCCGGAGCCCGGGCCCCGGGAGCAGTCCAGGTGCCCCGGCCCCGGCGGCCGGCCCGCTCAGGCGGTGAAGGGCGTGCCGTCCAGTGTCCAGTGGGCGTCCAGGCCGATGCCCAGCGCGGCGTAGACGTGGGCGGCGACATCGGTGTGCCGGACAGCCGGCGGCGTCACGCCGGCCGCCAGGCCCGGCCCGCAGGCGGCCACCCAGGCGGTCCGCTCCAGCTCGCTGCGCCCCCCGTGGCCCCCCTCGTCGCGGTGTCCGTGGTCGGTCACCACGATGACCGTCCACTGTTCCCCGGGGTGGCCCGGCCGGTCGCGCACGGCCTTGAGGAGGCGGCCCAGGCGCTGGTCCGCCGTCTCGATCGACCGGCGGTACTCCTCGCCACAGCCGAGGAAGTGGGCGGTCTCGTCGACGGCGCCGAGGTAGACGAAGGAGGCGTGGAGTTCCTCCCCGGAGCCCAGCACGTGCGCCGCTTCTGCGGTCACGGCCTCGTCCGCCTCCTCCCAGGCCTCCGGCGTGTCCGCGCGGGGGGCGATGAAGCTCAGCCGGCTGGGGGCGGTGAAGAGCGGGCCGCCCTGCTGGGCGAGGAACAAGGGGGACCAGCCGCCGGCCGCGAAGGTGCGCCGCCCGCATTCGAGTGCCAGCCGCGTGGTGAAGTCCGGGAAGACGTCGAGGCGGTTGCCGTCGAGCCGGTTCCCCCACACCCCGTGCTTGGCGACGGTGACCCCGGTGGCGATGGTGGCCCAGCAGGGCCCGGACATGGTCGGTGTGGCCTCGTCGATCTCGACGGGGGCGAGGAACCCCGCGTCGGCTATCCCGTCGAGGTGGGGGGTGTCGAGCTGCGGCAGCAGGTCGAGCCGTACGCCGTCGATGCCGACGACCAGAACGTGGTGAGTGTGCATGGTCCGGTCCAGGGTGTCCGTGGGTGGGTGCGGGTCTCTGCGTGGGGCGCGGTGGCCGGTCCGCAGGGTCAGGGGGTGATGCGGCGCAGCCGGATCAGCCGGCTCGCGTAGTCCCCGGCGGGCAGCGCGAGCTCGATGCCGCGGTGGACCAGGACGGCGCCGCTGTGCACCTGGTCCCGGTCCGGGTCCAGGTAGTGGGCGCCGGTGTCCAGTGCGGGCAGTCCGAGGGGGGCGGGCCGGTGGCCGAACCGGGTCGCGGGCCGCCAGGCGAGCACGGCGTGCTCGCCACCGTCCCCGGCGGCGTAGTGGACGGCCGTCACCCCGCCCGCGCCCTTGAGGCGGTGCTGGATCCCGTACTGGACCAGCGGGCGGATCTGCTTGTACTGGGCCACGAGCGCGGCCGCTTCGTCGAGTTCCTCGGCGGACCAGCCCGTCAGGTCCCCGCCGAGGCCGAGGGCGCCGGACATGGCGACGTGGAACCGGAAGCGCAGCGGGGTGCGCCGGCCGGTGGCCGTGTTGGGGCTGTCGGTGACCCACGCGGCCATGGTCCGGGCCGGGAAGAGCTGGCTGAAGCCGTCCTGGATCGCGATCCGGTCGACGGGGTCGGTGTTGTCGGAGGTCCACGCCTGGTCGGTGCGGGCCAGGATGCCGAGGTCGGCGCGCCCGCCACCGCCCGCGCACGCCTCGATGCGCAGGCCCGGGTGGCCGGCGCGCAGCCGGTCCATGACGCGGTAGACGGCCCGGGTGTGGTCGATCCACAGCCGGTCGGGATCGGGGTTCCCCTCCCAGCCGGCCTCGGTGAAGGCGCGGTTGGCGTCCCACTTGAGCCAGCCCACCCCGTGGTCGCGTACGAGACGGTCCAGGGTGCGCTGGGCCCAGGCCTCTACCTCGGGCCGGGCGAAGTTCAGTACGAGCTGATGACGCAGTTCGGTCGCCTCCCGGGTGGGGGAGTGGATGACCCAGTCGGGATGGGCGCGGTACAACTCGCTGTCCCGGTTGACCATTTCGGGCTCCACCCACAGACCGAAGGTCATGCCGAGGCGGTGGACCTCGTCTGCGAGGGGGCGCAGCCCCTCGGGAAAGGCCTCGGGGCGCGGGGTCCAGTCGCCCAGCCCGGCCCGGTCGTCGCGCCGTGCGCCGAACCAGCCGTCGTCCAGGACGAACAGCTCGGCGCCGAGTCCGGCGGCCAGGTGGGCCAGCTTGATCTGGCCGGCCTGGTCGACGTCGAAGCCGGTGGCCTCCCAGGAGTTGTAGAGGACGGGCCGCTCCCGTTCGGGCTCCGGCAGTACGTGGTCCGCGACGTAGCCGTGCCAGGCCCGGCTGGCCGCGCCGAAGCCGTGCGGGGTGTAGAGCCCGGCGAACACGGGGGTGCTCAGGCTGCCGCCCGGTTCCAGGGTCCAGCGCAGCCCCTCGTGGCCGAACCCTCCCGTCCAGGTGGTGCGGCCGACCGCGTCGCGGTGCAGCGTGATGCGCCAACTTCCGCTCCAGGCGAGGGCGGTGCTCCACACCTCGCCCCGCTCCTCGGTCGCGGCGCCGTCGTCGAGGGCGAGCCAGGGGCTGGCGTGGTGGCCGGTGAGCCCACGGCGGCTGGTCAGGACGGTCTCGGCGACGGGAAGCCGGTCGCGGTGCAGCTGGAACTCGCTGTTCCAGCCGCCCGTGAGGTGGCTGAGCCGGTAGTCGGCGAGCGTCGGGGCCGTCCAGGAGGCGGAGTCCAGCCGGTCGACGGTGATCGGACCGGCTTCGACCCCGGCTCCGGCCCCGGATTCGGCCCCGGCTTCGGCCTCGACCCCGGCTCCGGTGTGCGTGAGCTCCACCCAGCGTTCGACGACGTCACTGCCCGGCCGGACGCGGTAGCAGAGCTCCGTGCGCAGGGGATAGTGGCGGTCCGCGAGGTACAGCCGCAGTTCGCCGCCGTCGATGCGGTGTCCGGCGAACTCCCACTGGGCGCCCACGGTTCCGTCGGCGAAGCGGACCTGGAGGCCCGCCGGACCGAACCGCGCCCCGGTCTGCGGAGCCAGCTCGTCCGCCGCGGCCCCGGCCTCGAAGCTGCTCGCGGCGGGGGAGACGGCCTCCGGCAGCAGGGTCAGGGCGGCGGTGTCGAGCGGTGCGCCCCAATGCAAGTGCCGCGGGCTGCCGTCGGGGCCGATGCGCAGGGCGTACACGCTGTTCGGGGTGCGGAGCACGGCGATGCCGGAAGCGGGGTCGAAGGTGACGGGCGGGAGCGCGGCAGGCACGAAGAGGTCCCCTGAGGTCGAAGGCCCGTACACGGGCAAGGAGTTGGCCAGAGGCTAGGGCGGACCCCGGGTTGAAATCAATACTGGACGAAGTTATTTATTTGCTCTACGTTGCACCCGTGTTTCGAAACCACTCCCAGCCACCCCTGGTCTCCGCACCGGCCGAAACGGCGGTCCTCGCCCTGCTCCTGGCCGAGGGCCCCCTCAGCCGGGTGGAGCTCGCGCGCCGGACCGGGCTCTCCTCGACGGCCATCACCAAGGCCGCGCGGCCGCTCATCGACGACGGGTACCTGCACGAACTCCCGCCCGAGCGCACCGCTCCCGGGGCCGGCCGTCCGGTCAACCCGCTGGCCGTCACCCCGGACCGGGAGTTCTTCGTCGGAGTGAAGATCAGCGACGACCGGCTGTTCGGTGTGGTGTGCGACCTGCGGGCCCGGGTCCGGGCCACGGCCGAACGGACCCTCGACAGCCATGAACCGAGCTCTGTTGCAGGACTGTTGACCGATCTGGTCGACGAACTGCTGGACACCGACACCGCGTTCCGGGACCGCACCCGGCACCTGGGCATCGCGGTCTCGGGCGACGTGGACCGCGGCGGCGGCCGGGTCCGTTTCTCCGGCCGCCTCGGCTGGCGCGACGTACCGCTCGCCGAGACGCTGGCCGGCACCACCGGCCTGACGGTCACCGTCGAGAACGACGTCAAAGCACTGACCCTTGCCGAGCACTGGTTCGGGGAGGGGGTCGGCACCGGCTACTTCGCGCTGGTCACGATCGGCGCGGGGATCGGCTCCGCGCTCGTCGTCAACGGAGAGCTGGTGACCGGCGCCTACGGAGTGGCCGGGGAGATGGGGCACATCCCCGTCGACCCGGCCGGTCCGCGCTGCCGCTGCGGCGCGGTCGGCTGCGTCGAGGCCATCGCCTCGACCGGCGCGATCCTCGAAGCGGTCCGCCGCGGGACCGGAGCGGCCGACCTCGGCTTCGACCGGGCCGTGGAGATGGCCCGCGACGGGGACCCCGTGGCCCGCGAGGCCTTCGCCCGGGCGGGCCGCGCGATCGGCGTCGGCATCGCCACCCTGGTCAACCTCGTCGGCCCGGAACGCGTCGTGGTCAGCGGCGAGGGAGCCGGTACCTACGACCTGTTCGGACAGCACATCAAGGACGCCTACGCGGCACACGCCTTCGGGGCCGCGGTCAAGTGCCCCCTGTCCCTGCGCCCGCTCCCCTGGGAGGAGTGGGCCCGCGGGGCCGCCGCGGTGGCGGTCCAGGCGCTGTTCCCACCGAGCACGGCCGCCGCGGCACTCCCGTAGCGGCGCACCACGCGTACCGCACCCGGCCCACCCGGCCGGTGCCCCTCACTGCCGGCAAGCACTGATGGAGGGCACCGACCGGGCCGGACCGGGCCGGACACACCCACATCCCGCCTACCCTCACGGAAGGATGCGACATGAGCGCGCACAGAACCGAGCTTAGCCGACGGCGTTTTCTCGGCGGATCACTGATGATCGTCGCCGGAGCGGTGGTGACCACCGCCTGCTCCACCGACCCGAACGCCGGTGCCTCCGGCCAGGCGAAGACCACCCTGAACGTCTGGTTCCACGCGTACGGCGAGGCCGGCACGCAGCAGGCCGCACTGCGTTACGCGACCGCCTTCACCAAGGCCCACCCGGACATCGCCGTCAAGGTCACCTGGGTTCCGGGCGACTACTCCGGCAAGCTCAACGCGACCCTGCTCACCGACTCGGCACCGGACGTCTTCGAGATCGGCGACTTCAGCGAGAGCCTGGCCCGCCGGGGCCAGATCGCCGCCCTCGACGAGATCTACGGCAGCGACAGGCCGGACTTCAACGACAACGCCATCGCCGGTGTGGGCGTCGACGGCAAGCTCTACGGCGTCAAGATGATCGACGACGTCATGATGCTGTACTTCCGCAAGAGCGTGCTGTCCCAGGCCGGCATCACCCCGCCCACCACCTTCGACGAGCTCGTCGCGGCGGCCAAGGCGCTCACCACCAAGTCCGGCAAGGGCCTGTTCCTCGGCAACGACGGCCTCGGCGACAGCCCGATCCTCGCCGTCCGCTCGAACGGCGGCGACCTGGTCACCGACGGCACGGTGGCCTTCGGCTCCCCGCAGGCACTGGAAGCACTGAACGGCCTGCGGCGCCTGCACGAGGACAAGTCCCTGCTCCTCGGATTCACCACGGACTGGTGGGACCCGTCCGCCCTCGTCCAGGGCGTCGTTCCGATGCAGTGGTGCGGCCTGTGGGCCATGCCCGCCGTCAAGACCGCGCTGGGCGAGGACTTCGGCGTCCTGCCGTGGCCCGCCTTCAAGGCCGGGGGCACCCCCGTCGTGCGCGTCGGGGGCTGGACCAGCTGCGTCAACGCCAAGAGCAAGAACGTGGACGCCGCGAAGAAGTTCGTCCAGTGGCTGTGGATCCGGCAGACGGACCTGCAGAAGGACTGGGCCGAGAGCTACGGGTTCCACGTCCCGCCCCGCAAGTCCGTGGCGGCGGGGGCCGCGAAGCTCACCGACGGAGCCGCCAAGGAGGCCGTGGAACTGGCCTCCAAGTACGGCAAGTCCAACCCGGGCACCTGGGACACCGCCGTCAGCTCCGCCTTCTCGGCAGCCGCCGCGAAGATCACCGGCGGGCAGGGGGTCCCCGCCGAGGTCCTGGCGGACGCGGTGAGGCAGGCCCAGGGCGCCATCGACAAGCAGCGCGGCTGATGCTCCCCGCACCGGAAACCACAGGGCCGTCCGGGCGGCCGGGACCGTCCCGGCGGTCCGTGGCCGGGGCGGCCCGCGCGGGCGGCCTCCGCGCGGGCCGCCGCGGCGCCGGTCGCCCCAGCTCGGGCCGCCGCTCGGGCCCCGGCGCCGGCCGTCCCCGCGCCGGCCGCTCCGCCTGGATCGCCTTCGCGCTGCTCACCGCTCCGATGCTGATCGGCCTCGGCGTCTTCAAGTACGTCGCCATCGGCTGGAGCTTCCTGCTCAGCCTGAGCGACGCGCGCGGCACCATCGCTCCCAGCCGGTGGGTGGGGCTGGACAACTACCGGGCCCTGCTCTCCGACGGGGCGTTCCGCGGCTCCCTGACACAGATCCTGCTGTTCACCGCCTTCATCGTGCCGGTCACCTTCGCCGCCTCCCTCGGGCTCGCCCTGCTGGTCCACCGGATCCGGCGGGGGCGGGCGGCGCTGCGCACCGTCTTCCTCATCCCGGCGGCCGTGTCCTACGTCGCCGCCTCGCTGCTGTGGAAGATGTGCCTGTTCAACGGGCTCCCGTCCGGCATCGCCAACACCCTCGGCGGCTGGTTCGGCATGGACCCGGTCCCCTGGCTGCAGACCACCTCGCCACCGCTGTACTGGATCGTGCTGGTCACCCTCCGGCTCTGGCTCCAGGTCGGCTTCTACATGGTGCTCTTCCTGGCCGGCCTCCAGGGCATCCCCAAAGATCTCTACGAGGCCGCCGCCCTCGACGGCGCGACCGGCCTGCGGCTGCTGCGCAGGATCACCCTGCCGATGCTGCGCAACACCTCCGTCGCCGTGCTCATGCTGCTCTTCATCGCCGCCTTCCAGGCCTTCGACGAGTTCTACAACCTCTTCAACAGCGGTCTCTCCGGGACCGGTTCGGCCCCCGTCCAGACCCCGCTGGGCTACCTGTACAACACGGCGATGGGCAGCCAGGACTACGGACTCGGATCGGCCGGAGCCTTCGTACTCACCGCGCTCATCGTCGGGGTGACCCTGATCCAGGGGCGCTTCACCGGATTCGGCAGGAGCGAGGGGTGAACCGCCCGTGACGACCGCAGCGAGACTGTCCGCAGCGAGACTGTCCGCAGCGCTGCGCCTCTGCGCGCGCGGACTGCTGGTGGGCCTGCTGACGACGGCCTTCCTGACACCCTTCTACCTGATGCTTCGGGGCTCCCTGATGGACGCCCGGGGCATCACGTCGCCGCACTGGACCTGGTGGCCGTCGACGATGCACTTCGAGAACTTCTCCGCGCTCTTCGGCGACCCGACCCTGTCCATGGGCCGGGCGCTGGCGAACTCCACCGTGATCGCCCTCGTCACGGCCCCCGTCTCCACGCTCCTGGCCTCCGCCGCCGGCTACGCCTTCGCCAGGATCCCCGTACCGGGACGCGGCGTCCTGCTCGGCCTGGTGGTCGCCACCCTGATGATCCCCGGATCGGTGACCTTCGTACCGACCTTCGTCGTGGTCGGCTCCCTGGGCGGCGTGAACACGCTGTGGGGCATCATCGTGCCCGGCCTGTTCAACCCCTTCGCCGTCCTGCTGTTCCGCAACTTCTACCTCCAGTTCCCGGCCGAGATCGAAGAGGCCGGACGGCTGGACGGGCTCGGCTGGTTCGGCCTCTACCGCCGGATCGCCCTGCCCAACTCGGGGGCGATGCTCGCCTCGCTCGGCGCGCTGGCGTTCATCGACAGCTGGAACTCCTTCCTGTGGCCCCTGGTCATCGGACAGGACCCGTCGGCCTGGACGGCCCAGATCGCCCTGTCGACGTTCCTCACCTCGCAGACCATCAACCTGCCCGGCCTGTTCGCCGGAGCCGTCGTGACGATCGTCCCCCTGGTCGTCATGTTCCTGGTCGCCCAGCGCTACATCGTCGCGGGCATCGCCACCAGCGGCCTCAAGGGCTGAGCGCCAAGAGCACGACACGGAACCGCAACCGCAACCAACCGCAACCGCACGGCACGGCACATCCTCCCTCTCCGAAGGATCCAACGTGACAGGCACACCACTGTTCCGACGCGCGGCCTCGGCACTCGCCGTGCTGTCCGCGCTGCTCCTCGGCACCACGACCGCGGCCGGCGCGACGGCCCCCGCCCCCGTCGCGGCAGGCGCCCCGGCGGCGCCCACCGTCCTGACCGGTCCCGAACTGGCAGCCTCCTGGACCGCACCGCTCAGCACCCGGGGCCGCTGGATCGTCGACGCCGCGGGGAACCGCTTCAAGCTCAAGGCCGGCAACTGGGCCGGCGCCCAGGGGACATGGACCGGCAGCGGGGACATCAACGATCCCGCCAACCACCACCAGGGCATATCCGCCCACAGCATGCCCCTCGGCCTGGACCGCGCCCCCATGGCCTCCATCCTGGCCGACTTCCACCAACTGGGCCTCAACAGCATCCGGCTGCCCTTCTCCAACGCCCTCGTCCACGACACCGTTCCCGTCCCGGACGCCGCGGTCGCCGCGAACCCGCAGCTGAAGGGCAAGACCCCGCTGGAGGTGCTCGACGCGGTCATCGCGGCGCTCACCGCCGACGGGTTCGCCGTCATCCTCAACAACCACACCACCACCGCCCGCTTCTGCTGCGGACTGGACGGCAACGAACGCTGGAACAGCAGCCAGAGCACCCAGCAGTGGGTGGACGACTGGGTGTTCATGGCGAACCGCTACAAGGCGGACAAGCGGGTGGTGGGCGCCGACCTGCGCAACGAAGTGCGCCGCGACACCTGGGACGACCCCAACTGGGGCTGGTACGACGACCACGACGCCTACGCGGCCTACGAAGAGGCCGGGAACCGGATCCTGCGCGCCGCCCCCGACCTGCTCATCGTCATGGAGGGCATCAACTGGTACGGCATCCCGCTCGCCGGACTCCCGCACGGACGCCCGCAGCTGACACCGGTGGCCAACCTCTCCCACACGCTGATCGCATCGGGCAAGCTCGTCTACTCCGCGCACTTCTACGCCTACACCGGCCCCGCCAACACCGGCGCCGGCAGCGGACCCGGATCCACCAACGACCCCCGCTACCAGGACTTCACCCCCCAGCAGCTCGCCCAGGTGGTCGACTCCGAGGCACTGTTCGTCACCCGGGCCGGCCAGCACTTCACCGCTCCGGTGTGGATCAGCGAGTTCGGGGCCGGCGGCCGCGGCTCCGACAACGCCAAGGAAAAGGCCTGGCTGCACAACTTCACCGACATCCTCGTGGCCAACGACACGGACTTCGCGATCTGGCCCCTCGTCGGCTGGACCGACGCGGCCGGAGCCCCGATGGACAACTGGGCCCTGCTGTCCTACGGGGCGACCGGTGCCCGCCAGGGCATCCAGGACGGCGGCGACTGGCGCGCCGACGACTGGAACAGGCTGGTCGGGACCGGCGGCCGGACCGGCCAGGTACCGCAGGTCAGCCACTGGAACATGCTCGACCTCGACCACACCGACTACAACGTCTCCGCCGTCATGCTCGCCAAGGCGGACTGGTCCCCGGGCAACCGGAAGGGAAACTGCCCGGACACCGAACGGCTGACGGGCCTGGCCCGCAGCTCCGGCCGGGGCCTGTGCACCGACGCGGGCGGACCCCCCAAGGCGGGCGGCTCCTGGACCACGGTCACGGACGAGCGATTCGTCACCGGGGGTGACTGGGCGAGCGGCTACAACAAGCTGCAGTGCCCCGCGAACTCCTTCGCCGTCGGCTACAGCGTCCGCAGCAACGCCATGTCGGCCCTGCTCTGCGCCCCGGCCGCCGCGACCCTGCCCGTCACGAACCGCCTGCTCTGGTTCGACAAGGGTGACAACCGCCCCGCCACCGGCGGCTCGAACGCCAGCGACTGGGCCCCCGGCAAGTACAAGGGCCAGTGCAACGACACCGAATACATCGCCGGCGTCGCCTACACCTGGAAATGGAACCACGGCGGGGTCCCCGACGCCCTGCTGTGCCGCCCGCTGAACTGACCCCGTTCACCCCTCCCCTCCTCCCCTAGGAGCGCACGGCATGCCCCGACTGGAGATCGCCGTAGACGGCTTCCGTCTCGACGACCGGCCGTTTCGCATCGTCTCCGGTGCACTGCACTACTTCCGCGTCCATCCGGAGCAATGGGCCGACCGGCTCCACAAGGCACGCCTGCTGGGCCTCAACACGGTCGAGACCTACGTCCCGTGGAACCTCCACGCCCCGCGACGCGGGGAGTTCCGGCTCGACGGGGGTCTCGACCTGCCCCGGTTCCTCGACCTCGCCGCCGCCGAAGGCCTGTACGTCCTGCTGCGCCCGGGCCCGTACATCTGCGCGGAGTGGGAGGGCGGCGGTCTGCCCCCGTGGCTGCTCGCCGAGGAGGGCATCGCACTGCGCAGCCGCGATCCGCGCTTCCTGCGGGCCGTGGACGAGTACCTCGGCGTGCTCCTGCCGCCCCTGCTGTCCCGGCTGGGCAGCAGGGGCGGCCCGGTGCTCGCCGTCCAGCTCGAGAACGAGTACGGGGCCTACGGCCAGGACCCCGGCTACCTCGCCGAACTGGCCGGACTGCTGCGGCGGCACGGCGTGGACGTCCCCCTGTTCACCTGCGACCAGCCCGCGGACCTGGCGCGCGGCAGCCTCGAAGGAGTACTGAGCACCGTCAACCTCGGCAGCAGGGTCAAGGCCGGGCTCACGGAGCTGCGCGCGCACGTGCCCGAAGGACCCCTGATGTGCTCGGAGTTCTGGATCGGCTGGTTCGACCGCTGGGGCGGACCCCATACCGTGCGCGGCGCCGAGGACGCCGCGGCCGACCTCGACCGGCTGCTCGCCGCCGGCGCCTCCGTGAACATCTACATGTTCCACGGCGGAACGAACTTCGGCTTCACCAACGGCGCGAACGACAAGGGAACGTACCGGCCCACGGTCACCTCGTACGACTACGACGCGCTCCTGGACGAGGCAGGCGACCCCACGGCCAAGTACACGGCCTTCCGGGAGGTCCTCGCGAAGTACGGCCCCGTCCCCGACGGGCCGGTGCCCGCCCCCGGCGCGAAGATCGACCACGGTCCGGTCGAACTCACCGACTCCGCAGCCTTGTTGGAGTACGCGGACCTCCTCGGCGGACCGGTGGAGGGCGATCGGCCGCTCACGATGGAGCAACTCGGCCAGGACTTCGGCTTCGTCCTGTACGAGACCCTGCTGGCGGCCCGCGGCCCGGCCGTGCTGTCCGTCGAGGACGTGCGCGACCGCGCGCAGGTCTTCGTGGACGGACAGCCCGTCGGCGTACTCGAACGCGAGAGCCACGAGCACGCCCTCGCCTTCACCGTCCCCCGCCCCGGAGCCCGGCTGTCCGTACTCGTCGAGAACCAGGGGCGGGTCAACTACGGCCCGGGCATCCACGACCGCAAGGGACTCCTCGGCCGCGTCCTCGTCAACGGCCTGGCCCCGGAACGGTGGACCAGCCGGGCCCTGCCCCTGGACGATCCCGCCGACCTCGCCGGGCTGCCCTTCGGCGCCTTCGATCCGGTGGCGCCGCCGGTGGGCCCCGCCTTCCACCGCGGGTACGCCGACATCGAGGAGCCGGCCGACGGCTTCCTCGCCCTGCCCGGCTGGACCAAGGGCAGCGTCTGGATCAACGGCTTCGCCCTGGGCAGGTACTGGTCCCGCGGCGCACAGGCCACCTTGTACGTCCCCGCCCCGGTGCTCCGGGCGGGGCGCAACGAGATCACCGTCCTCGAACTGCACGCCTCGGCCACCCGCACGGTGGAGCTGCGCGCCCGCCCCGACCTGGGCCGCACCGAGGACTGACCCGCCCTCCGGCCCCGCCGGTGTGCGGTGTGCCGGTGTGCCGGCACACCGCGGGGCCCCGGCCGGAAGGTCCGGCCGTGACCCCTCGTCCCACCGCCCTGCTACCAGAGGACGGGGAGCCGCTCGGGGATGCGCTTCATGAACCGGGTGCGCCAGACGAGCTGGTCGACCGGTACGGCGAGCTGGAGGCGGGGCATCTTCTCCAGGAGCACCTCGATGGCGATCTCGGCGTGCCGCTTGCCGAGGGCGGTGGCGGGGCAGTAGTGCTGTCCGCCGCCGAAGGAGAGGTGGGTGCCCGCGTTCTCCCGGTCGATGTCGACGACGTGGGGGTCGCTGTAGACGGCCGCGTCGGTGTTGGCGCCCTCGACCAGCACGAGGAGGAGCTCCCCCTTCTTCACCTCGACGTTCCCGAGGGTGAGGTCTTCCAGGGCGAGACGGGGCAGGCCGTCGGCGATCGAGAGGTTGACCCGCAGGAGTTCGTCCACGGCGGCCGGGATCTTCTCCGGCGCCTTCCGCAACTGCTCCCACACGTCCGGGTTCTGGAGCAGGGAGAAGATGGCCATCGTCAGGAAGCCCATGGTGGAGATGACGCCGGCGCCGAAGAGGGTCACCCCGACCGTGGCGAGCATCTCGTCCGTGAGGTGGGCGTACTGGGGGTCCTCACGCAGGGCCGCCAGCTCCGCGACGAGCCCGGTGGTGGCGGGATCGTCCAGGCGCTCGACCATGTAGGCCATGTCCCGGTCCCAGTTGAGCTTGGCACCGGTGACGGGGCAGGCCGAGTTCATGAACGCGATGTCGAGGCTGGACGCCAGGCGCGGGGCGTCGGCCTGCGGGATGCCGAGGATGCGGCAGTGCAGGTTCTCGGCGTACGGGTTGGTGAACTGGCCGCGCAGGTCGACCGGCGCCCCGTGGGCGAGGATGCCGTCGACGAGGGTGGAGGCCTCGGCGCGCATCCAATCCGTGAGGCCGTCGGTCTTGGGGTTGATCGCCTTCAGGACGGCCTTGCGCAGCCCGGCGCCGGTGATGTTGCCCATGTTGTTGACGACCTCGGGCGGGATCGTCAGCGCGTACTGGCGGGGCACCCCGGGGGCGGAGGTGTCCTTCAGGCTGAATCTGGGATCCTCGAGGACCTGCTTGCACAGCTCGTAGGAGGAGACGAGCCAGGCTTCGTCCCCTGCGATCGTGCGGACCCGCTTGACCGGCTCGTCGCGCAGCTCCTCCACCTGGTGGGGGAGCTGGTCGCCGCGCGCGGAGAACGGGAAGTCGAGGAGGGTCTCAGTGGACATCGGTGGCTCCTTCGGCGGGGGTGATGACGGCGTGGCCCTGGTTGCGGGAGGCGCGCAGGCCGGAGCCGCGCGAGTAGAGCAGTTCCGCCATCGGCAGGAGCTGGTGGTAGCAGTTCAGGGAGGAGGGCACCCCGAGGATCGCGGGGGTGTCGAGGAACAGCGGCGCTTCGGCGCAGACGTACTGCAGGCAGACCTCGCGCTGCCGGGTGGTGGCGGTCTTGCCGCCCAGCACCTTGGAGGAGAGGAACGCGTCGACCAGGGAATTGCAGGTGCTGCGGAATTCCGGGTCGGTGTCGAGCAGGTCGTACAGGTGGGCGTGGAGCGCGCGGTACGCGGGGATGTCGGTGAGGGCGGACATGGGACGGGCGCGTAAACGGGTGCCGGTGGGATCGGCTTCGGCCGCCGCGTTGTTGACCTTGGCACGGACGCCCCGCAGGTTCTTGACCGCCTTGCGCCGGGCTTCGTCGGGGTCGTAGCCCAGGGCCTCGTACATCTCGGCCACGTGCAGGTCGGTGTAGATGAGATCGACCTGCGCGAAGTTGCGCATGCCCCACTGGGCGAGGTCGAGGACGCGCTGGGCGGAGAAGTAGCTGTTGCCCGGCGAGATGCCGATCACGGCGTGATCGCCTTCGGTGTGGATCACCTGGCAGTGCGGGGTGTACGGCCGGACTGTGAAGACTTCGGTCAATGTCGTCAACAGGTGTCGGGTCCTTCGCGCCGCAAGTCCCATGGGGCCCTGTGCCCCGGGTGTGGCGGCGACGTGACGGAAAGGTACCGGAGCGGTGCGCACCGTTCCATGCCTTCCGGCCAGTAACTCACCTGCTGGACATCACAGTTGCCCAGGGCTACGAGCAGGGCGTTTGCCTTCCGGTGGCTGGAGGAGGTGCTCGCCGACCGAGTCCGCGAGACCTGTGGGGGGTCGCCCGCCCCGTCGGGGCGACCCCCGGAGGATGACCGGTTACCGCCCTGCCGGATGGTGCAGGCGACGCCAGTAGCCCGCGAGGTCGCCGACGGAGGTGGTGACCGAGTCGAGGGCCATCGTCGTGCGGGTGTCCTGGTCGTAGCGACCCCATTGCGGCACGGGGTGGTGATTGGGGTCGCCGGTGCGGATGAAGGAGATCCACGCCGTGTGCATCGTGGAGGCGAGACCGTCACGGACCCTGGGGTTCAGCCCCGCGAGGAAGGGCGACTGTGACCACTTGTCGAAGTTGTTGAACACGAACGGCAGTTCCAGGCAGTGCGCGGCCGCGAGCCGGCCGCCGTGCGCGGGCGTCGGAAGGTTGAACTGGTAGGCCCAGACCGGACGTCCGCGGGCCGCGCGCCGCTCGGCCAGCGCCACGGCGGGCATGCGGAACAGGTCGTCGGTGATCAGGTCCATCAGTACGTCCACCGGGCGGGCGCCCGGCCGGGCCTCCTGGTAGGCGGTGTACGCCTGCTCCGCCCGGTTCCCGAAGGTGTCCCGCGCCCTGGCCACCACCTGCTCCTTGGTCGCGGCGGCGTACGGATCGCTCAGCGCGAAGGTGAAGTTGGCCTCCTCCCTGGTCCAGCCGATCAGGACGTCGATGTCCGCCCCGGCTCCGCCGAGCAGCAGCTCGGCGGGGTCGCGGTCCAGCGTGACCCCGTCGAGCACCGGCAGGAACGGGGTCGACCAGTAGCCCCAGCGTCCGGTGCGCCCGAACATCTCGAAGGTGGCGGCGATCAGGCGCGGCCAGGGCACGGCCCGCAGCTCCGTCACGTTCTTGGCCCCCAGGATGTCCATGAAGGCGGCGGTGCGCTCGAGGGATTCGGAACGGGTGGGGATCTTCAGCCCGAGCGGCGGGCTCTGCAGGATGGCGCGGCGGAACAACGGGCGACCCTTGGGTCTGGCGCCGGCCAGCGCCGCGACCGACAGTGCCCCGCCCGACTGGCCGGCGAGGGTGATGTCGTCGGGGTCGCCGCCGAACGCGGCGATGTTGTCGCGCACCCAGCGCAGCGCGGAGAGCTGGTCGGTGAGCCAGAAGTTTCCGCCGGCGCCGTCCTCACCGAAATAGAGGTAACCCAGCGGCCCGAGGCGGTAGTTGACGGTCACGACCACGAGGTCGCCGTCGCGCGAGAAGGTTTCGCCGGAGTAGTTGGGCATCGAGCCGGACCCGGAGATGAAGCCGCCGCCGTGGATCCACACCATGACCGGCCGCTTGGCGGCGTCGGTTGCGGGCGTCCAGACGTTGAGCGTGAGGCAGTCCTCGTCGAAGGGGGGCGAGCCGTGGGTGCCGAGCACCTGGTCGCCTCCCTCCCGGTAGGGCTGCGGGGCGCTGGGGCCGAAGGCGGTCGCGTCGCGCGTGCCCTGCCAGCCGGGATGGGGCTGAGCCGGCCGCCAGCGGAGGGCGCCGACCGGCGGCGCTGCGTAGGGCACGCCCTTGAACACGGCGAGACCCCCCTCCGTGGTCCCGCGCAGTCGGCCGGAGGGCAGTTCCACGACGGGCGAGGACTCGGCCGCCGCGCGCGGGGAGGCCTGCGCCGCGCGGCCGCCCGCCCCGGAGAGCAGTGCGGCGCCTGCCAACACCCCGCTGTTCTTGAGGACTTTGCGCCGTGATGGATCGTCGGTCATGGTGCTTCACTCCCTGACTGATCATGGGCCCGTAGCCGGAATTTCTATAGCGCCAATTTGACGAGGGTCAGTATTGCGCCATGCGCAGGGCGCGGGTCAAGGGGGCCGGGGCGGGCGTGGGTGCATATCTTGCGCAGTCTTGACGAGCGTCGCAAAGGCGCGATAGACACGTGTCACCTCGACCGGAGGCCAGGCCTGGACCTGAGCGCCGGATCTTCCGCGCCTGGGACTCCCCACGGCGATCTCATCAGCAACATCCCGCCCTTCAGGGCTGGTTGACAACGTACGGAGTTCCCATGGCAGGTCGGTTTCGTCCCGTTGGTCTGGTCGCCGCATCGACGGCGCTCTTGCTGACCACCGCATGTGGTGGCGCGAGCCTCGGGACCGGTGAGGACCAGCAGAGCGGGCCCGTGAAGATCGGGCTCCTCGTCCCGCAGTCGGGGACCTACAAGGCGCTGGGCGACGACATGAAGCAGGGCTTCGAGCTCTACGTGGCGCAGCACGGAGGCAAGCTCGGCGGCCGTGAGGTGGAGATCGTGGTCGCGGACGAGGGGGAGACGGCCGACTCGGGCAAGGCCGCAGCGGAGAAGCTGGTCAAGCAGGACCGGGTGCTCGCGGTGAGCGGCGTGGTCAGCTCGGCCACCATCAACGGCGTCAAGGACCTGTTCGAAACCGGCAAGGTCCCGCTCGTCGGCTCGAACGCCTCACCCACGACGCTCACCGGAACCAAGTACATCTGGCGCACCTCGTACGTCAACGACGAACCGGGCAAGGCGCTCGGCAAGCACGTGGCCGAGCGGGCCGGCGGGCCGGTCTTCCTGATCGCCGCGGGATACCAGGCGGGCAAGGACGAGGTGGAGGGCTTCAAGTCCACCTTCCTCCCGGCGGGCGGCACGATCGCGGGGGAGGAGGTCTACACGCCGTTCCCGGGCACCAAGAACTTCCAGCCGTACCTCGCACAGATCGAGAAGTCCGGTGCGAAGGCCGTCTTCTGCTTCTACGCCGGCGGCGCGGCCGTCGACTTCGTCAAGCAGTACCGGGACTTCGGACTGGCCGGCAAGATCCCCCTCTACGCGCCCGGCTTCCTCACCGAAGGCGGCGTGCTCAAGGGACAGGGAGACGCGGCCAACGGCATCCTCACCGCGCTCAACTACAGCGCTGACCTGGACAATCCCGCCAACAAGCAGTTCGCACCGGCGTACACGGCCGCCCACGGCACGGCCCCGACCACGTACGCGATGGCGTCGTGGGACGCGGCGCAGGTCCTCGACAAGGCGATCAAGGCGGCCGGTTCCACGGTGACCTCCGCATCGGTCAACGAGGCCATCGCCCGGGTGGGCGACATCGACAGCCCGCGCGGCACCTGGCGGTTCAACAGCGGCGGGACGCCCGTCCAGCCCTGGTACCTGCGCGAGGTCAAGCAGGGTGCCAACACCGTCAGTTCCGAGCTCGGCAGACTGGGCGGCTGACATGTCCGGATGGTTGGACGGCAACTTCGTCAGCGTCGTCGACGGGGTCGCCTTCGGTCTGCTGCTCTTCACGATCGCGGTCGGACTCTCCCTGGTCTTCGGCATGATGGACGTGCTCAACCTCGCGCACGGCACGCTCTACCTGGCCGGGGCCTACGTCGCCTACGCCCTGTCCGACGGCAGCATGTCGGGCCTCCTCCTCGCACTGCTGGCGGGCGTCCTGGTGGGCACCATGGGCGGCGCCGCGCTCACCTTCCTCACCCAGCCCCTGGCCCGCCGCGGACACCTGGACCAGGCCGTGCTGACGCTCGGCATCACCTTCATCGTGGCGGACCTCCTCGCCGCGTCCTTCGGCGGAGACGTACTGCCCACGGACCCACCCACGGCCCTGCGCGGGACGGTCGGCCTCCTCGGCCACTCCTATCCCGTCTACCGGCTGGTGTTCATCGCCGTCGCGGCGGGCCTCGCGCTCCTCGTGTACCTCGTCTTCGAGCGCAGTTCGCTCGGCGCCCTCGTCCGGGCCACCGTCGCCGACCGGGACATGGTCCGCGCGCTCGGCGTCGACGTCCGCAAGGTGCTCTACGGAGTCTTCGCGTCCGGCGCCGCCCTGGCGACGGTCGGCGGAGTCCTCGGAGCGCCGATCCTCGGCCCCGGGCCGGGCGTCGACGAGACCGTGCTCGTCCTCTCCCTCGTCGTCGTGGTCGTGGGGGGCCTCGGATCGGTGCGCGGCGCACTCGCCGGAGCGCTCCTGATCGGCCAGGTGCAGACGCTCGGGGTGGCGCTGCTCCCGGAGTACGCCCCCTTCCTCCTCTTCGGCACCATGCTGATCGTCCTCGTGGTCCGCCCGCACGGCCTCGTCGCCTCGGCGGTGCGCGCATGAGGCCCCCCGCGTCCGCCGGCTCCGCATCCCCCGCGCCCGCATCCCCTGCTCCCGCATCCCCTGCTCCCGCATCCCCTGCTCCCGCATCCGCCGGCTCCGCGACACGGCGGCGGCTGTCGGCGACCGCCGTGGCCGGCGCGCTCGCCCTGGCCCCCTTCGTACTGGGCCCGTACGCCGTCGGCACCCTGTCGCGGATCCTGGTGTTCGCCCTCCTCGTCCTGAGCGTGAACCTGCTCACCGGTCTGACCGGGCTGCCGACCCTCGGCCAGTCCGCCTACTTCGGCGTCGGCGCCTACACGGCGGCGATCGTGGCGACGCGCATCACCGACCTCGGACCGCTCCAACTCCTCATCGCCGCGGCCGTCTCCGCACTGGTGGCGGCGGGGACCGGATGGCTGGCCGTGCGGGCCCGGGGCGTGGTGTTCCTGATGCTCACGCTGGCCATCGGCGAGATCGTCTACAGCGCCGCCGTCAACTGGAAGTCCCTGACGAACGGCAGCGACGGCATGTCGGGCATCCCGCCCGTCGTACCGCTGCCCGGCATGCCCGCCCTGGAGCTCGACGGACTGGTCTACTTCTACGTCCTGGCCGTGTTCCTGCTGCTCTACGCGTCGGTCTCCCGGCTGGGCTCGACCTCCTTCGCCCTGGCCCTGCGCGGCATCCGCGACAACGAGCCCCGCATGCGGGCCATCGGCTACCCCACCCAGCGGTACGCCCTGACCATCTACTGCGGCGCCGGGGCGCTGGCCGGAGCCGCCGGGGCCCTGTGGGTCTCGGTCCAGCGGTTCGTCTCGCCCGGCGACGCCGGCTTCGAGATCGCCGCGCTGGCCCTGCTGGCCGTGGTCATCGGAGGCTCCGGCTCGATGCGCGGGGCCTGCGCCGGCGCCGCGCTGGTCTGGCTCACCCGCGACTACCTCGGAAACCTCGAAGCCGTCGCCGGCCGCGGACCGTTGCTGCTCGGACTGCTCTTCGTCATCGCCGTCTACACGCTGCCCCGAGGACTGGCCGGCGTACGCATCCCGCACAGGCTCACCCGGAAGAGGACGGCGTGACAGATCACGATCTACTGGAACTGCGCGGGGCATCCCGGCACTTCGGCTCCTTCCGGGCCCTGGACGAGGTCGACCTGACGGTGCGGGCGGGTGCCCGGCACGCGATCATCGGCCCGAACGGTGCGGGCAAGTCCACGCTGTTCGGCCTGATCTCGGGAACCTTGCCGGCCACGGCCGGAACCATCCACGTCGACGGACGGGACGTGACCCGGCTGCCCGTACACCGCCGGGTCGGGCTCGGCGTCGCGGCGACGTTCCAGCACTCCAGTCTCTTCCTGCGCGAGACCGTGCTGGAGAACGTGCTCCTCGCCGTGGTACGCCGCACCGGTTCCCGGTTCGGTTCCCGCGCCGCCTCCCGCGCCGCGGCGATCGCGAAGGCGCACGAACTGCTCGACCGGGTGGGCCTGCCCTCCCGGCACGGCCTCACGGCCGCCGAGCTCTCGCACGGCGAACGCCGCCAACTGGAGGTGGCCGTGGCGCTGGGGACCGAACCCCGGCTGCTGCTCCTGGACGAACCGGCCGCCGGGATGTCGCCGGCGGAGACGGCGCGGCTCACCGAACTGATCGCCGCCCTGCCCCGGGAGGTCACCGTCCTGCTCATCGAGCACGACCTCGACATGGTCTTCGAACTCGCCGACACGGTGACGGTCATGCACCTCGGCAGACACCTGAAGACCGGCTCCCCGGACGAGGTGCGCGCTTCTGCCGAAGTCCAGACCGCCTACCTGGGCACCATGGAGGTCGCCTCGTGAACCCGCTCCTGCGCATGCGCGGACTGCGCTCCGGCTATGCCGGTGGCGTCGTCCTCGGCGGTGTGGACCTCGACCTCGACGAGGGCGGCACCGTCGCCCTCCTCGGGCGGAACGGGGTCGGGAAGACCACCCTCATCTCGACCGTCATGGGGCTCGTCCGCCCCTACGAAGGCAGCGTCCTCCTCGACGGCCGGGAGCTGGCCGGAGCCCGTGTCGACGTGATCGCCAGGGCGGGGGTCGGCGTGGTCCCCCAGGGGCGCAGGGTGTTCGCCCCGCTGACCGTGGACGAACACCTGACGATCGCCTCGCGGAGCCGGGCGCGGGGCCCCTGGACCAGGACCCGGGTCCTCGACCTGCTGCCGCGCCTGGGGGAGCGGCTCGGTCACCGGGGCGACGAGCTCTCCGGAGGGGAGCAGCAGATGCTCGCGATCGCCCGGGCCCTGCTGGGCAATCCGCGCCTGCTGCTCCTCGACGAGCCGTCCGACGGCCTCGCGCCGGCGATCGTTTCCCAGGTGGGCGAGGTGATCCGCGAGGTGAGCACGCAGGGCATGTCGGTCGTCCTCGTCGAGCAGAACCTGGGGCTGGCCCTGTCCGTCGCGGGGAGCGTGGCGGTGATGCAGAAGGGCGTCATCGTCCACCGGTCGGCCGCCGCGGAACTGGCCTCCCGTCCGGAGGACTTGCGCCGCCTGCTGGGGGTCGACTGATCGGGCGGCCCGCGGAAGGCGCGCTAGGTGCGCGGGGTGTCGTCCGCCTGGAGGGCGCTGTGGATGCCGGTGACCACCACGGTGATCAGGCAGAGGGCGATGATGGTCTCGGCCCACAGGAAGGCGAACCAGTCCAGCACGCAGCCGATCGGGGGCGAGCCGGGAGCGTTGTTGCGGAACGCCGACAGGGCGAAGAGGGTGGCGGCCATCCACCCGAGCGCGGGCCAGGGCAGGCCCTGTCGGTGAGTCGTCAGGTACCAGGCTCCCAGGAGCACGGACGCCGCCAGCGCCCACATCACGATCATCATGAAGGCGGCGAAGGCGAGGAGGCTGCCGGACCGGGACACCTTCACCGCCAGGCCGGCCTCGTCCCGGGAGACCGTCGGTGTCGCGGAGGCGGTGAAGAGCGTGTCGTTGTTGGAGAACAGCAGTCGCACCGGCACGTCCTTACCGCCGAGTTGGGCCCAGAACTCCAGGTCGGTCTCGTAGGAGTCGAAGGGGTAGTCGCTGATCGATCCATCGGTGACCGCGACCTGCAGGTCCTTGGGCGTGATCCGCTCGTGCGCCTTGAACTCCAGGTCACCGAGGGTCTGCGCGGAGGTCTGGAGGCTGAGGCCGGCCACCGGGGCGGACCCGTCCTCCTCGCCGAAGGCCCCGCGCGCGGTGACCCGGACCCGGAGGGACAGTTCTCTGGCCGAGGCGTCGACGCGTTGGACGGCGGCCTCCACGTCCACCCGGTCGCGCGCCGTGGATCCGACCGTGTGGACCGTGTCGATCACCTGCCGCTCGGTGAACTGCAGCCACGATCCCACGGCCACCGCCACCAGGATCAGGACCGCGAGGGGAAGCAGGACGCGCAGCATCGACGTCCCGGAGCGGCGCGGGCGGGCTGAGTCCGAGGGTGGGGCCATGACGACTCCGGCGAGATGAGGGGGGCTCGTCCGGCCGGGGCAAGGCAGCGGCCGCGGTGCGATCTTCCTCGACCGGGTCGGAGATCCACGGCATCCGCGAGCGTGTCGCCGCGGGCCGGGCCCCTTCGTTGTGCGTCCGAGGGCCGCCCGTTATCGTGTGTATGTGCGTTCCGCCCAGATTGCCTGGTTATCGCCCAGTGGGGGAGAGCCGTAGTTCGGCACAGGAACGGGATCACATGGCTGAGCAGAGCTTCCACCTCGCTGCGCCGGTTGCAGGCGTCACTCTGGCCCTCCTGGCAGCCCTCGGTCCTACCGCGGCGAGTGCCGCTCCACCGCCCGGCGACACCGCCGGTGTCGCCGGGCCCGTCACGGCCGCTGCATCGCGGTTCGTGCCCGGCCCCTGTCCCGAGCCGCCCGAACCGATCGAAGCGCTGGCCACCGCCCGGTGCGGCGTCCTCGAAGTCCCCGAGAACCGTGACCGGCCCGACGGCCGGACCATCGGGCTGGCCGTGGCGGTCATCCCGGCCCTCTCGGCGAAGCCCGCCCCGGACCCCGTGGTGTTCATGGCGGGCGGCCCCGGCGGCGAGGTGTTCGACGACATCCCGTTCCTGGTCTCCTCCGGCCTGAACCGGGACCGCGAACTGGTCGTCATGGCCCAGCGCGGCAACCTCTACGACAAGCCCGGCCTCGCCTGCCCCGAACTGGACCGCTTCCACGCCCGGGCCGTGGGCCTCCCCTCGTACACACCGCAGACCGAGAAGCTCATGGCCGACGCGGTGAAACAGTGCAGGGACCGCCTGGCGGCCGACGGGACCGACCTGAGCGCCTACAACAGCACCGAGAACGCCGCCGACTTCGCCGACCTGCGCACCGCACTGGGCTTCAAGGAATGGAACGTCTACGGCCACTCCTACGGCAGCAACCTGGCCCTGACGTACCTGCGCCTGCACCCCCAGGGGGTCCGCGCGGTGGCCCTCGACTCGGCCGCCCCCGCGCAGTACGTCTCCCTGCCGTTCGCCTGGGCCAACGCCCGGGAGGGGCTCGACAACGTCTACAAGGCCTGCGCGGCCGAACCCCGCTGCAAGACCCGGTACCCGGACTTCGAACGCACCCTGAACGAGCAGGTGCAGAAGCTCGAGGCGAACCCGCTGACCCTGAACGTCAGCCCGCCGCAGGGCGGAGGCCCGGTGAAGGTCGTCCTGGACGGCGGCGCCCTGGTGAACCTGCTGGTCGCCAAGGCGATCCCGTTCGCCGACTTCCCGGCCGCGATCGACGAACTCGCCCGCGGAAACCCCGAGCGCCTCGCCAAGGCCCGGGCCGCCGGCTCGGTCGCGGTGGAAGGCCAGACCGCACACGGCCTGACCCAATCGATCCTGTGCAGCGAGTGGCTGCCGGGCCACTCGACGTCCGACGTGCTGAAGGCGGGCCGTGAAGCCTTCCCCGCATGGCCCGAGCCGGTCCAGGCGCAGGCGCCCCAACTGCCCTTCCAGGACCAGCTGTGCCGGATCTGGAACGTCCCGGACCGCACCGCCGACGTGCGGGTGCCCACCGTCAGCTCGGTGCCGGTCCTCTTCATCAACGGGACGTTCGACATGAAGACCGGGGCCAGTTGGGCGCCCAAGACGGCCCGTACGTTGTCCCATGCGACCACCGTGCAGGTGCCCGGGATCGGGCACTGGGTGGTCCCGCAATCGCCCTGCGCCCAGAAGGTGCTGGCGTCCTTCCTCAACGATCCGAGCGCGCCCGACACCGGCTGCGTGGCGGGGCTGAGGTGGGAACCGTTCACGATCACCCCGAAATGACGGGGAGGAATGATGGCACGGTCACACGCAGGACGCCTGCGCACCGGACCGGCCGCGGCGGCGACCGGCGTGCTGCTCGCCGGTCTGTTCGCGGCGCCGGTGAGCGCGCAGGAGGAGACGCCTTCGGCGACCGGTACGGTCGCCCGCACCGTGGGTGATGCCACGTTCACGCCGGGCCCCTGCCCCAAGACGGCGGATCCGGTCGCCGAGCTCGAAGGAGCCCGCTGCGGCACGCTCACCGTGCCGGAGAACCGCACGAAGCCGGACAGCCGAAAGATCACCCTCGGTGTCGCGATCGTGGCGGCCGAGGCGGCCCAGCCGAAACCCGATCCGATCGTGTGGCTGGCCGGCGGACCCGGCGACGACGCGGTCGGCGAGGCGAAGATGGCGATCGGCGGCGGTCTGAACCGCGACCGTGACGTGATCTTCATGTCCCAGCGCGGCACGTACTCGGCCGACCCGGCACTCACCTGCCGCAACGTCGACGAGTTCAACGCGCGCGCGACCGGCCTCGTCTACGACGCGCCGTCCACCGAGCGCGAGCACGTCGCGGCCACCAAGGTCTGCCGCGATGCGCTGGCGGCGAGCGGGGCCGACCTCACCGCCTACAACGACATCGAGAGCGCCGCGGACTACGCGGACCTGCGCACCGCGCTCGGCCTCAAGGAATGGAACCTCTTCGGCATCTCCTACGGCACTCAGCTGGCACTCGTCACCATGCGCCTGCACCCCGAGGGCATCCGGTCGGTCGGCATCGACGGCATCCTGCCGCCGTCCACCGGAGGTTCGGCCGTGACCTGGAGCGCCGCCAAGCAGGGCTTCGACGGCGTGTTCAAGGCCTGCGCGGAGCAGCCGGACTGCAACCGCCGCTATCCGAACCTGTCGGCCACCTTCGAACGCCTCGTCCGCGAACTCGAAGCCAAGCCCGTCACCACCACCGTCACGCTCCCCGGCAGCCAGAAGCAGGTGAAGGTCACCCTGGACGGCGGAGCCCTGGTCAACTGGTTCACCGCCGCCACCCACGTGGCGGAGCAGGTGCCCGCCGCCCTCGACGAGCTGGACAACGGCAAGCCCCAGCGGATCGCCGAGCAGTGGGCGGGCGGCAAGTACAGCCCCGAGGCCATCGGCCGGCTGTCCCACGGGCTCGTCTACGGCGTCTTCTGCAGCGAGTGGACCCCGTACGAGACGCAGGCCGAGGCGCTCGCCGCAGGCAAGAAGACCTACCCGTCGTTCCCCGAGTCGGTACAGGCCCAGGCCCCGCTGCTGACGTTCCTCCGTCCCGACTGCGACGTCTGGAACATCCCCGCGGCGCCCGCCTCCATCCGGGACGTCACCGAGAGCGACATCCCCGCGCTCGCCATCTCCGGCGGGTTCGACGCCCAGACCGCAGCGTCCAACGGCGCGTACGTGGCACGCACCCTGCCCAACGCCACCGTCGTCACGATCCCCTACGAGGCCCACGTGGTCTTCGCCGCGTCGAAGTGCGCGCAGGACATCACCGTCTCCTTCTTCGACAACCCCAAGGCCCCGAACACCGCCTGCCTGGAGGACCTGAAGCCCCCGACGTTCGAGATCGCCCCTGACGCGAGCTGATTCCCTGGCTGATGCCTGGCTCATTCCCTGCAGGGGGGAGAAGGTGGTGACCGTGAACCGGATGGCGTTGTGGTGCGCCGCCGGAGGCACCGTGATCGTGACTCTCCTGGCCGGTGCCACGAACCCGCAGGCCTACGCCGCGACGGGCGACGACCGAGAGAAGCGCAGCGCGGACGTTCTCCAGCAACTGGTGCCTTCTCCTGAGGGCCCGGGCTGTGCGGCGGCCGTCGGCTGGCGGGGAGCATCGTCTGGGAGGCGGGGAGGGGCAAGGCCGATCTGACGACCGGCCGCCCCATCACCTCGAAGACGGGACGGCTCGTTCACTCCC
Organism: Streptomyces sp. NBC_00193; assembly: GCF_026342735.1. Classification (GTDB taxonomy): domain Bacteria; phylum Actinomycetota; class Actinomycetes; order Streptomycetales; family Streptomycetaceae; genus Streptomyces; species Streptomyces stoeckheimensis. The sequence goes on along the minus strand of NZ_JAPEMM010000002.1, from coordinate 1,078,287 downwards.
AATTCCTCCCCCTGGAAGCAGTACGGAGACGGGTCCGTTCAAACCACCCCCGGGGAATTCGTCCGCTGGGCCGACAATTACCGCACCGGGCGCATCGGCGGAAAGGAACTGCTCGCCGGGGTCACGGCGGGAGCGGTGAGCGTGGGCGACGTCCTGCGCGCCCGTGGCATCACAGAAGGGCACTACGGGGCCGGCATCCTCGTCCTCCCCGACAAGAGCCTGGTCCATCGAGGCGACTGGGAGGGGTTCCACAGCAGCTTCAAGGTCAGCCCGGACCGCAACACCACGGTCTCCGTCGTGTGCAACGTGGATTCCCCCGATCACTTCCGTGCGGCGAACCAACTGCTGGACATCTGGAGCTGACCGCGGATGCGAATCGTTGTAGGCTCCGCAGACCGCCCTTGACCTGCGTGAAGCAGGCAGGGAGCAGACATATCGGGAGTTTTGCATGCTTCGCACCATGTTCAAGTCCAAGATCCACCGGGCCACCGTCACCCAGGCCGACCTGCACTACGTCGGGTCCGTGACCGTTGACGCCGATCTCCTCGACGCGGCGGACCTGCTGCCCGGCGAGCTCGTGCACATCGTGGACATCACCAACGGGGCGCGGCTCGAGACCTACGTCATCAAGGGCGAGCGCGGCTCGGGGGTCATCGGGATCAACGGGGCTGCCGCGCACCTCGTGCACCCCGGTGACCTGGTCATCCTCATCAGCTACGGGCAGATGGAAGACGCCGAGGCACGCGCGTTCGAGCCGCGTGTCGTCCATGTCGACGGCGACAACCGCATCATCGAGCTGGGTGTGGATCCCTCCGCCCCGGTTCCGGGAACGGATCAGGAGCGCAGCCCCCACGCGGTGGCTGTCTGAGGGGAGCGGGGACGATGTCGCAGACCGGGTCGAGTGAATCGATCAAGATCGTGGACGACCGCGCGGCCGGGCGGCTGCAGGCCGTCGAGGACGGGGCGGTGGTCGGACACATCGCCTACTTCGTGCTCGCCGAGGACCCCCACGCCCTCGTGGCGGTCCACACCGTCGTCGAGCCGGGGAACGAGGGCCGGGGGATCGCCGGGAGCCTGGTGAAGGCCTTCTACGGGATCGCGGCCGACGAGGGCGTACCCGTCGTCCCGCTCTGCCCGTATGCCGCCAGCTGGGCCGCCAAACACCCCGAGCAGGCGCCCGAGGCGCCGGCCGGGGTGGTGGACGCCGCCAAGGCGCAGCTGGCCTCGGACTCCGACCTGTGGTGACGCCGCCCACGTAGTCGGGTGGGCACGTAGTCGGGTGGGCACGGCGTCGGGTGGGCGCAGCGGCCGGGATCGAGGGAGGCTGGAGGTATGACACAGCCTCCCGTCCCCGACCCGGTCCCGGTGCCGAATCCGTTCCCGGATCCGGGGCCGCTGCCCCGGCCCGAGCCGCCGACACCCGGTCCGGTGCCCGAACCCGACCCCGTACCGCCGCCGCCCGGCCCCGCGCCCCAGCCCCCGCCGGAGCCGCTGAGCTGACGCGGGGCCGCAGGGCCGTACGCGTCAGGCCGTACGGACTTCGGAGCGGTCTCCGCTCCACAGCGTGTGGTACGAGCCCTCCCGGTCGGTGCGCCGGTAGGTGTGCGCCCCGAAGAAGTCGCGCTGGCCCTGGGTCAGGGCCGCCGGGAGCCGCTCAGAGCGCAGGGCGTCGTAGTACGCCAGCGAGGCCGCGAAGGCCGGTACCGGGATGCCCTGGCGGACGGCCGCCACCAGCACCTCGCGCCAGTCCTCCTGTGCGGCGCCGATCTCGTCGGCGAAGCCGGCGTCCGCCAGCAGGCTCGGCAGCTCCGGCCGGGCGTCGTACGCGGCCCGGATCCGGTCCAGGAACGCGGCGCGGATGATGCAGCCGCCGCGCCACAGCGAGGCCACGGCGCCCGGGTCCACGCCCCAGCCGTACTCCTCGCTGCCGGCCTGGATCTGATGGAAGCCCTGCGTGTAGGAGACGATCTTCGAGGCGTACAGCGCCTGCTCCACCTGGGCCGCGAAGGCGTCCGCCGCCGCGGCGGACAGCGGCGCGGCCTGCGGTCCCGCAAGACCCCGCGCGGCCGTGCGCAGCTCGCCGTGGCCCGACACCGCGCGGGCGAAGACCGCCTCGGCGATGCCGGACACCGGCACGCCCAGGTCGAGGGCGATCTGCACGGTCCAGCGGCCGGTGCCCTTCTGCTCGGCGGCGTCGGCGACCACGTCCACGAACGGCAGACCGGTCGCGGCGTCCGTGTGCGCGAGCACCTCGGCGGTGATCTCGATCAGGTACGAGTCCAGCCGGCCCTTGTTCCAGGCGCGGAAGGTCTCGGCGATCTTCGCGGGGGAGTAGCCGGCCACCTCGCGCAGCAGGTGGTAGGCCTCCGCGATCAGCTGCATGTCGGCGTACTCGATGCCGTTGTGCACCATCTTCACGAAGTGCCCGGCGCCGTCGGGACCCACGTGCGAGGTGCAGGGCGTGCCGTCGGCGGCCTTGGCGGAGATCTTCTCCAGCAGCGGGCCGAGCGAGGCGTACGACTCCACGGATCCGCCGGGCATGATGCTGGGGCCGAGCAGCGCGCCCTCCTCGCCGCCCGAGATGCCGACGCCCACGAAGTGCAGGCCCTGCTCGCGCAGCTCCTTCTCGCGGCGGCGGGTGTCCTCGAAGTGGGCGTTCCCGCCGTCGATGATCACGTCGCCCGGCTCCAGCAGCGGGGCGAACTCGCGGATCACCGCGTCGGTCGGCTCGCCGGCCTTCACCATGATGATCAGACGGCGCGGGCGCTCCAGCGCGTCCACGAACTCCTTCGCGCTCCCGGCGGCCACGAAGGAGCCCTCGTGTCCGAACTCCTCCACGAGCGCCGTGGTCTTGGCGGTGGTGCGGTTGTGGACGGCGACGGTGAACCCGTTGCGGGCGAAGTTGCGGGCGAGGTTGCTGCCCATCACCGCGAGTCCGGTGACTCCGATCTGGGCCGTGCTGCTGGTCATGTGCGTGCGCTCCTGAGTGCGTCGACAGTGCATTCGATGTGCGGAGGAATGCAGGAACACCGACGCTACCCCCACGGAGATCCTTACCGGTGTCCTACATTCGGCGCGAAACCAACTTCCGCTCGAATGCGTTGTGTTGTGCGCCTTGTCATGCTCCGGTCGTGGCGTTAGGTTGCGAGGTTCCTGATGTCTTCGATGGGGGCTCCCATGGGTGTACGGGGCCGGCACCGCCGGTATCAGCCGAGCAGCATCAACCGTGCCTCGCTCGTCGTCACCGCGGGCGGAGCCGGGATCGCGCTGCCCCTGATCGGAGCGGGAGCGGCACACGCCGCCTCGGTGGACACCTGGAACAAGGTCGCCGCCTGCGAATCCACGAGCAACTGGCACATCAACACCGGCAACGGCTACTACGGCGGACTCCAGTTCAGCCAGAGCACCTGGCGCGCCTTCGGCGGAACCGCGTACGCCGCTCGCGCCGATCTGGCCACCAAGGAACAGCAGATCGCCGTGGCCGAGAAGGTGCTGAAGGGTCAGGGACCGCAGGCCTGGCCGGTCTGCGGGAAGCAGGCCGGACTCAGCCGCAGCGGCCCCGCGCCCGCTCTCGGCGCTCAGGGCAAGGCGACGGCCCCCGCGAAGGCGGCCCCGAAGGCCGCGGCGCCGGCCGCCCCCAAGGCGGCTCCGCAGGCCGCTCCCCAGGGCACGACGCCCCGCCCGACCGGGACGTCCGTCCTGCCCAACCCCTACGTCGTCGCCCCCGGGGACTCGCTGTCGGCGATCGCCACCGAGCAGCACGTCGAGGGCGGCTGGCAGTCCCTGTACGAGACCAACCGGGCCGTCGTGGGCGGCGATCCGGACCTGATCTTCCCCGGACAGCGACTCACCCTGCGCGTGACCGCCGCACCGGCAGCACCGCCCGCGCCGAACCCGGAGAAGCCGCCGCGCACGGCCGAACCCGTGAAGCCCGTGGCACCGGCGAAGCCCGCCGAGCAGGCCGGTGCGAAACCGGCCGAAAAACCTGCCGAGAAGCCCGCGGAAAAGCCCGCGGAAAAGCCCGCGGAAAAGCCGCAGACCCCCTCCGGAGCCTTCAGCGCCCCGGTCGACGCGGGCCTGGGCACCGCCTACCACGTCGCGGGCTCGTCCTGGTCGAGCGGCTACCACACGGGCATCGACTTCCCGGTGGCCACCGGCACGACCGTCAAGGCCGTCAGTAGCGGGCAGGTCGTCTCAGCGGGCTGGGCCGGTGCGTACGGGTACCAGGTCGTCATCCGGCACACCGACGGCCGGTACTCCCAGTACGCGCACCTCTCGGCGCTCTCGGTCAAAGCCGGCGCGGCGGTCACCGGAGGACAGCGCATCGGCCGCTCCGGCTCGACCGGCAACACGACCGGCCCGCACCTTCACTTCGAGATGCGCACGGGACCCGGCTACGGCACCGACATCGACCCGCTGAAGTACCTGCGGGCCCACGGAGTCGCCATCTGAAGCCCCGGCCGCGGTGGAAACCGGGGTCCCGGCCACAGCCGGGGCCGCGGTCGGCGCGACAGCCGGTGCGACGGCCGACGCGACAGCCGGCGCCGGTACTGACGGGACGGGCACGCGCCCGTCCCGGTCCCGGGGCGCGAGGGTGAGCAGGACGAGCCCGGTCGCTGCCGCCGCCGCGCTCACCAGCGCCGCGGCGACACCGGCCGCCCCGTAGCGGAAGCCCTCGTCGAACAGCGCGATGCCGACCGCCGCCGCGACCACCGGGTTGGCCACCGTCACGGTGGCCAGCGGGGCGGTCAGCCCCGCGCCGCGGTAGGCCGCCTGCGACAGCAGCAGTCCGGTGGCGGCCAGCGCGGCGATCGCGGTCAGCTCCGGCCACAGGGTGACCAGCGCGTCCGGGGCGAAGCTCTCCGCCACCGCCTTCGTGAACACCGAGGCCATCCCGAAGGCGGCACCGGCCGCCGTGGCCAGCAGCACGCTGTGCACGGTGACCCGCCGCACCCGGCGCGCCACCAGGAACAGCACGGACACCAGGGCCCCGGTCGCCGCCAGGAGCAGGCTCTGCTCCCCGCCCGACAGGGACTGCTCGGTCCGCCCGCCCCCGCCCGTCAGGGCCAGCAGCCCGGCCAGCCCGGCCGTGGCCAGGACGGCCCCGCGCCAGGCGGCGGCCCCCGCCCGCCGCCGTACGAACACGGCCGCCATCGGGAGCGCGAAGACGATGGTGAGGGCCCCGAGCGGCTGCACCAGGCTCAGCGGCCCGTACGCGAGCGCCACCACGTGCAGCAGGGCCCCGAGGCCGTTCAGCGCGATCGCGGCGTACCAGGCGGGCCGGCGCACGGGGGCGTAGGACCCGCCCGTCGCACCGGACGCGACCCGCTCCTGGATGATCGCTCCGGCCGCATACGCCACGGCGGACACCAGGCACAGCAGGACCGAAAACGCTAGGGCACTCATAAAAGTCACAATGCCCGAGTCGGGAGAGCTATTCCTCCCCCTGGAGGCGGGGACGGGTACGCCCTAGGGCGTACTCCGAACGCAGTAGCCGTAAGCCGAGGAGCGCGTTTGTCTTCCCGCCCGGGGGGTCCGTACACTAGCCCTTTTGGGGACTTCCGCAGCCGGCGGACGCGGACGACTGATCAAGGAACGACAGCGGTATGACGGTGACCGAAGACAGCCAGGAGCAGGGCCACGCCTTCGGGCCCGGCATCGACCCCGACCGCCTGGCCCTCTGCCTGAGCGTGCTCGACGAGCTCGACAAGCTCGACGTCGACCACCCGGACGCGATCACCGTGCGCCGCGCCACCGCCGGTCTGTACCGGACGGTCAAGCAGCGCCGCCGCCAGGACCGCCGCGCCGCCAAGACCGCCAACGACAAGGCCGTCACCGAGGCGACCGCGACCGGCTCCGCCGAGCGCATCGACGACGAGACCGAGGGCCTGCTGCCCTCCTCGGTCACGGAGGCCGGACGGATCGCCGGAATACTCCAGCGCCCGCGCTCCTGCTACGTCTGCAAGACGCGCTACGTCGAGGTCGACTACTTCTACCACCAGCTCTGCCAGGCCTGCGCCACCGTGAACCGGACCAAGCGGGAGGTCCGTGCCGACCTCACCGGCAAGCGCGCGCTGCTCACCGGCGGCCGGGCCAAGATCGGCATGTACATCGCGCTGCGACTGCTGCGCGACGGCGCCCACACCACGATCACCACCCGGTTCCCCAAGGACGCCATCCGCCGCTTCAAGGCGATGGAAGACTCGGCGGAGTGGATGCACCGGCTGGAGGTCGTCGGCATCGACCTGCGCGACCCGGCCCAGTCCGTGGCCCTCGCCGACCAGGTGGCCGCGGCCGGCCCGCTCGACATCCTGATCAACAACGCGACGCAGACCGTGCGCCGCCTGCCCAGTGCCTACGCGGCGCTGGTCGAGGGGGAGAGCGCCCCGCTGCCGGCCGGCGAGCTCCCGGCCCACCACGTCATCGGGGCCTTCAATTCCGGCGCGGTCGACGGCCTGGCGGCGCTGCCCATCGGCGTGAGCGGGCTCGAGGCGCAGAAGGTCGCCGACCTCGCGCTGGTCGCGGGCAACGCCAGCCTGGAGCGACACCTCGCCGGCACCGCCATCGACGCGGGCGGCCTGCTGCCCGACGTCGTCGACAGCAACACGTGGGTACAGACCATCGACCAGATCTCCCCGGTGGAGCTGCTCGAGACCCAGCTGTGCAACTACACGTCGCCGTTCATCCTGATCAGTGCGCTCAGGCCGGCCATGGCCGAAGCCGCCCGCAAGGCGGCGGTCGGACGGGCGTACGTCGTGAACGTCTCGGCGATGGAGGGCGTCTTCAGCCGCGGCTACAAGGGTGCGGGGCACCCGAACACCAACGCCGCCAAGGCCGCGATGAACATGGTGACCCGGACCAGCGGCCAGGAGATGTTCCAGACCGACCGGATCCTGATGACCTCGGTCGACACCGGCTGGATCACGGACGAGCGCCCGCACTTCGACAAGCTGCGCCTCGCCGAGGAGGGCTTCCACGCCCCCCTCGACCTGGTCGACGGCGCGGCCCGGGTCTACGACCCGATCGTCCGCGGCGAGCTCGGCGAGGACCTGTACGGGGTCTTCCTCAAGGACTACGCACCCGCCAACTGGTAGGCCGCACGACGTCGGGTCGCCCGCGTCAACCGAGCGCCCCCGGTTCCTCTCCCAAGAGGGACCGGGGGCGCTGTGCTTTTTGGGCGGTTCAGGCGGTTCAGGCGTTTCGGGTGGTTCAGGCGGTGCGGCCGTAGGCCCCCGCCGCGACCAGCTCCAGCACCGGGCGCCAGTCCTCCAGCACGCCCGCGTCCAGCCCCGGGGACCGGCCCGCTTCGGCCGCGTGGCCGAGGGACTCCGCGTCGGGGTCCGGCCCGCGGGCCGGTGCGCCGGGTCCGTGGAGGCGTAGGAGCCGGGCCACCCGCTCGCCCAGCAGGGGGCGGATCGTCTCCGCCGGGTGGTCGATCAGCAGCCCCGCGACCTGCAGTTCCTTGTCGAAGGGGTGCGAACGGCGCAGGAGCGCGGCGACCCGCAGGCCGTGGCCGTCTCCGTGCCCGCCCCGCAGCAGGTCCATCAGTTCCCCGACGCTTCCGACGACCACCGGCACCTCGGACTTCGCCACTGTCGTTCCTTCCGTCGCCCGACCGCGTATCACCCGTATGGCGCCGTCGAGCAGATCAGTCGTACGCGACGCGCCGACGTGCGAGGTGATGAACTCATGGCGAAAACAAGCTGTCCGGAGTGGATTTTACTATTCCATCGAGCGGGGGTGCGCTCATATGTGTACTCTGAACGCCATGAGAGCCCCACACGGGCCCTCGCTCCACCAAGGCGCCACCGCGTCCGGAAACCTTCTCTTCCCGCACCGGCGCGCGGCTCGCCCGCCGGGTTACGCGACACAAAGGAGTGCGCGGTGACACCAGAACTGACGACGACAGACCAGGCGCCAAGGGAACGGACGGGGTCGCGGAGCAGCAAGCGCCCCGAGACGCTCGGCAACCTGGAGGTCTGGGCCCGGTCCGCTCCCATCCGCCTCGCCGGCTACGAGGACGACCTCGCCGAGCCGCACATCCTGCCCGGCATCGACTAGACACGTACGGTGCGGTCCGCCCGCCGTCCCGGTGACGACCGGGACGGCGGGCGGCGGCGTGCGGGGTCAGTTCGCCACTTCGCTGAGGGCCTTCAGGGATAACCCCGAAGTCCCCCCGAACTCCCCCTGAGATTGCCCTGATATGGCACTCCCGCCCGCCCCCTGACGGGCTGCCAGGAGTTGCCCGCGAGGTCCTCGACCACGCCCGACGGTGCCCGGAAGTTCCCGCGACCCGTACGCCGAGGGCGTCATCGCTGTGGGCGATCAAGGGTTCCGCGCACCCCCGGTCCCGGGCAGGCTGACCTGCATGAAGCTGCTGATGCTGGGTGGAACCGAATTCGTCGGGCGCGCGATCACCGAAGACGCCCTGAGCCGCGGGTGGGACGTCACCGTCTTCCACCGCGGCCACCACGCGCCCCCGCCGGGGACCACGGCCCTGCACGGGGACCGCACCGCTCCCGGAGGCCTGGACGCCCTCGCCGAGGGGGAGTGGGACTTCGTCGTCGACACCTGGGGCAGCGCCCCCACTGCCGTGCGCGACAGCGCCCGCCTGCTGGCCGGCCGCGTCGGACGGTACGTGTACATCTCCAGCCGCTCGGTGTACTCCTACCCGGCTCCGGCCGGGCTGGCCGAGGACGGCCCGCTGGTCGAGGGATCGCCCGATGCCGAAGCCACCGCCTACGCCGAGGACAAGCGCGGCGGCGAGCTCGCCGTCCTCGACGCCTTCGGCGACCGCGCCCTCATGCTGCGCGCCGGGCTCATCCTCGGCCCGTACGAGAACGTGGGCCGGCTGCCCTGGTGGCTGAACCGCATCGCCCGCGGCGGCCCCTTCCTCGCGCCCGGGCACCCCGACCTGCCGCTCCAGTACATCGACGTGCGCGACCTCGCGCGCTTTTCCCTGGATGCGGCGGAGGCCGGTCTCGGAGGGGCCTACAACACGATCTCCCCGGTCGGCCACACCACGATGGGCGGCCTCTTGGCGGCCTGCGCCGCCGCCACCGGCTCCGACGCCGAACCGCGCTGGACCGATGCGGCGGTGCTCGAGAAGGCTGGGGTCGAGCCCTGGGTCGAGCTGCCCGTCTGGGTTCCCGAAGGCGAGATGCACGACTTCATGTTCGGCGGGGACGTCACCAAGGCCCTGGCGGCGGGCCTCGTCTGCCGCCCCGTGGAGGAGACCGCCGCCGACACCTGGGCCTGGCTCCAGACCCTCGGCGGAGTCGCCCCCCACCGGGCCGACCGGCCGATGAAGGGCATATCGGCCGAGCGGGAGGCGGAGCTACTCGGGCTCTGACCGGGCCGCCCGCGCGAGCCGGGTCGGTGGCAGGTACTCGCGCACCAGCGTGCGGTGCCACCACGCCCCGGTCTCGCGCAGCTCCCGCCACGTGGTGAAGCGGTAGCGGTACAGCCGCGCCCGGACGTAGTGCGGCGGTGCGTCCGGGAAGGGGTTGTGGCGGAGCAGCTTCAGGGTGTCCCGGTCGCCCGACAGCAGTCGCTCCACGAAGGGCCCGAACCAGTCGCGGGCGTAGCCGGGGGAGAGCGCCGCGAACCACATGAGCCAGTCGAGGCGCAGGTGGTACGGGGCGAACTGGCGCGGGATCCGGCGGACGTCACCCGGCTTGCCCCGGAAGCCGTACTCCCGCCACGCGCCGTCCTCGCGGGGCTGCCGGTCCGCGGTGCCCTCCACCACCACCTCCTCGCGGATCCGGCCCACCGTGCCGAACGCCCCGTAGGTGTTGACCAGGTGGAGGGGGTCGAAGGAACGGTTCATGACCTGGCGGCGCGAGACCATGTTGGCCACCGGATGCCGGCTCAGCACGAGCACCAGCGCGGTGAGCGCGCACACCAGCACCACGTACCAGAGCGGCCCCTGCCGGGAGGCGGCCGCCGGTGGGGCGCCCGCGAGCGCGCTGAAGTCGAAGGCCGGCAGGGCCGCCGTGATCGTGATCCAGTTCAGCCAGGCGAAGTTCCCCGACACCACCAGCCACAGCTGGGTCGCCACGATGATCGCGGCGGCGTACGAGGCCACCGGCTGCGGGGTGAACAGCAGGACGGGCACGACCAGTTGGGTCACGTGGTTGGCGGCGCACTCCACCCGGTGCAGCGGCTTCGGCAGATGGTGGAAGAACCAGCTCAGCGGGCCGGGCATCGGCTGCGTCTCGTGATGGAAGTACAGGCAGGTGAGCCGGCGCCAGCAGGGGTCGCCCCGCATCTTGATGAGCCCCGCGCCGAACTCCACCCGGAAGACCACCCAGCGCAGCAGCCACAGCACCAGCACCGGCGGCCCGGCCCGCGCGTTGCCGAGGAAGACGGCCAGGAAGCCGACCTCCAGCAGCAGCGACTCCCAGCCGAAGGAGTACCAGGTCTGCCCGACGTTCACGATCGACAGGTACAGCAGCCACAGCAGCGCCCACATCGCCATCGCCGCGCCCAGCGGCACCGCGTCCCCGGCCCCCGCGGCGAGCGCCGCCGCCAGGGCCGCCCCGGTCCAGGCGCAGCAGGCGAAGAACCGGTCCGAGTAGTGCAGGTGGAACAGGCTCGGGGCACGCCGGAAGGGCACGTACCGCAGGTGGCGCGGCACGGGCAGCATGCCGTGCGCCCCGATCAGTGCCCGGAACTGCAGGGCGGCCCCGGTGAAGGCGACGAGGTAGACACCGGCCAGGGCCCGCTGGAAGATCAGCCGCCCCAGCCAGTATCCGGGCGCCGTGAACCAGTCCATCCCCTCCAGTATCGGGCCGGGCGGGCGCCCGTGGCGAGCCGCCGCACGTACCGCCCGAGCCGCCGGGCGTAGGCCTGCTGGAGGAGGGGGACGACCGGGCCCGCCAGGCGGGTGTACCAGCTTGCCGGGCGGCTGAAGGCGGTCACCTCGAACCACACCGAACCGTCGGCCTCCATGTCCACCACGAAGGACTCCTCGCCGCACTCGGGATGCCCGCTCAGCGTCCCGTACGCGAAACCGGTCCGCCGGGGCTCGTACGCGGTCCAGATCACCTCGCACGGGGCGTCGATCCGCACCGGGCCGATCCCGATCCCGACCACGACCCGGTCGCCGGGCCGGACGGGGAAGGCTCCGGCCGTGACGAGCATGCCCGAGGCGCGGTGCGCCCGGAACGTGGTGACGGCGGCCCCGGCCGCGTCCAGCGCGGCCTGCCCGTGCCCGATCCGGGTGCGGTGGTGGGTGAAGTTGTACCCGGCGGGCAGCGGCCGCCGGGCCGTGGCGCCCCGGTCGGGGTAGTTGAAGGTGCTGCGGGCTTCGCTGAGGAGGCGGGTCATGCCGGGATCTCCGTTCGGTCGGGCAGGGCGGCGGGTGCGAGCGCGGCCGCGGGTGCGGGTGCAGATGAGGGTGCGGGCCGAGCGGCCGATGCGGTCAGGCGGCGCCAGGCGAGCAGTGAGCAGAGGCCGAAGCCGAGGGCGTTGCCGAGGCCGTGGGTCGCGGCCATCCAGGTCAGGGTGGGGTGCACGATCCCGGTGGCCTCGCCGAGCGCCCACCACAGGGCGAGCAGCATGGTGGCCACCAGGACGACCGCCGAGCACGCGAGCAGCGCACCGGTGATCCGGTCCCGGCCGCGGGCCCCGGGGCGGACGTCCCGCCAGGTCAGCAGGGCCACCGCCCACATGCCGCCGGTCAGCGTCACCGCGCCCACCAGCTCGGCCCAGTCGTCGATGAAGTAGCCGAGGAGCACCAGCGCGGTCCCGGCCGGGACGCTGTACGCCGCCCAGCGCGCGAGGGCTCCGGCGGCGGAGGCCCGGCACACCAGACCGGCGACCAGGGCCGCGGTGAAACCGGCGAAGTGGAAGTGCGGCACGGTCAGGGCCAGGATGTCGAGGTCGAAGCCGAAGAGCCGGTGTCCGGCGCGTTCGGCGACCAGGGCGGTCCCGGCGACCGAGGGCGCCATCAGTGCGGTGAGCACGGCCACCTCGGCGGGACCGGGACCCCGCCCGGGCGCGCGTACCGCCGCGACCGCGGCCCGTACCGCCGGAACCGCGCCCCGTACCGCCAGGGCCAGGGTGGCCGCCGCGTAGATCGTGGCGAGGGCCGTGGCCGGGGCTCCCCGGGGCAGCCACAGGCAGACCGCTCCGGGGGCCGCGAACAGCGGCCAGAGCCGGGCCGCCCGCCCGAACCGGGCCGGATCGATCAGGCGCAGGCCGGCCGGGACGACGTAGAGCATGCCCAAGGTGACGATCAGATTCACCAGTACGGTCACCGCGGATCCCCCCTCCGGGAACGAACGCATTGAACGCGTTCAACTCACGGTCGTGAGCCTAGACGCCATCTTGAACATGTTCAAGATGGCGTCGGCATCGTGATCTCCGGTTGCGGGTACCCCGTACATACGGCAGACAAGAGGGAGCAACCGGGGCGAAAAGGGAGATGCAACGTGTACGCACCGACACCTCGTCAGGCGCCGCGTCGTCACGCACCGGCCCGTGCGGCCCTCTTCACCGTCCTCGGACTCCTCGCCGCGGCCTGCGGGGCCACCGGCGACGAGGGACGGACCAAGGGCCCCGCAGCCGAGAGCCAGGACGTCCACCTCCAGCCCGTGGCCTCGGCGGGCCCCGACCCCTTCACCTCCTCCTCCGCCACCGCCGAATCGGCCCCCGTCCAGCCCCCGCTGCCCAATGCGACCGGCCAGGGCATCCGCACCGTCAACGCGGCCACCCCAGGCCTGTACGGCGGAACCCAGCGGCTCGGCAGCTGCGACGTGGAGGCGCAGGTCCAGTCCCTGACCGCCGACGACGCGAAGGCGCGCGCCTTCGCCGAGGCCTCCCAGGTGGAGCAGGAGAAGATCCCCGACTTCCTGCGCGGCCTCACCCCGGTCGTGCTGCGCGCCGACACCCGGGTGACCAACCACGGCTTCGTCGGCGGCAACCCCAACGCCTTCCAGTCCGTCCTCCAGGCCGGCACCGCCGTCCTCGTGGACGACCACGGAATGCCCCGCGTCCGCTGCGCCTGCGGGAACCCGCTGGCCGCTCCGCGCGCCGCCAAGGGGACGCCGGTGCTCAAGGGGGACCCCTGGAGCGGCTACCAGCCCACCCAGGTCGTGGTCATCGAGCCGACCATGCAGGTGATCAACAACCTGGTCATCGTCAACATCGCCGACAACACCTGGATCGAGCGCACGGCCGGGGACGACGGAGCCCAGGACCGCACCCCGCGGACGCCGCCCCCGTACGACCCGGCCGACGGGATCCCCGCCGGGCCCGCGATCCCGCCCGGCACCTCGCCGGCCGAACCGTGCCGGACTCCGGAGAGCAACAGCCTCGCCCGCACCGAGCCGCCCACCGGCCCGCCCAGCCCCGGCCGCAGCCCCGCCCCGAACGCGGCCGACTGCCCGCCGGGCTCCCCGCAGACGGCTCCGAACACCCCCACCACCCCGACGGCCCCCGACCAGCCCCCGACCGGCATCCCCTCCGGCCCGCCCACGGCCCCGCCGACGGCCCCCGACCAGCCCACCGACATCCCCTCCGACCTGCCCGGGCAGACCCCGAGCGACCCGGGGACCCTGGTGGGCCCCGACGGGATGTCTCCGCAGCCGAGCGATCCGTACGGGGACCCGTACGCGAACCCGTACGCGAACCCCGACACGGACCCGTATGCCGACCCCTACTCCGTCCCCGAGCAGGAGCCCTCGGCCCCGTACGACGGCCAGTACCTGGAGAGCGCCTGACCGGCCCGTGTGTCATGGTGGACCGGTGCCGACCGCCGTATCACTGCCGGAGGACTGGCCCGCACATCCGGACCGGTCGCTCTCGCTGAACCGCATGGGCAGTTTCGACTGGGACCTGGTCACCGGTCTCATGCACATGGACTCGGCCGCCCTCGAGGTCTTCGACACGACGGACGAGGAGTACGACGGCCGGCCGGAGTCGCTCTCGCCGCGGGTCCCGCCCGCCGAGGCCGTCCGGCTCGACGCACTGGTCTCCTCGGCCCTCAAGAGCGGGGTCGACAGCTACGGCGCCTACTTCCGCATCCGCTGCCACGACGGCACGCTGCGCTGGACGCACACGCAGGGCCGGGTCATGCGGGGCCCGGACGGCCGCCCGTACCGGATCATCGGCATCGTCCGCGACGCCACCGAGGAGCTCAGTCATTCGGCGGAGCGCCTCGGACTGGACGAGGAGCGGCGCCGCCAGACCTCCGTGGTCGAGAGCACCACCGCCGCACTCGCGCACGCCCGGACCGTCCAGGACGTCATCGACGCGCTCGGCGACGCCCACGGCCTGGAACGGCTCGGATCCATGGGCATGGTGATGGGACTGGTCGAAGCCGGCCGGATCCACCTCGTCGCCGAGGGCCCCGCGGGCAGCTTCGTCCCCGGCACCCGCTACACCCGCATCGACGAGCAGTACCCGATGAGCGAGGTGGTGCGCTCGCTCCAGCCGCGGTTCCTGGACTCCGCGGCCGAGTTCGCCGCCGGGTACCCCGGGCTCTGGGCGAAGATCTCGTCCATGCACATCTCGGCGGCCGCCTACCTGCCCCTGATCGCCCAGGCCCGCCCGATCGGCGCGATCGGCCTGCTCTACCGGGACAAGGACGGCTTCACCCAGGAGGAGCGGAACCTGCTCGTCGCGCTCGGCAGCAGCATCGCCCAGAGCCTGCAGCGGGCGATGCTGCTGGAGCAGGAGCACGATCTCGCGGAAGGGCTCCAGCAGGCGATGCTGCCGCGCCGGATCCCCTCGGTGCCGGGCGCCGAGATCGCCGTACGGTACCGCTCGGCCAAGATGGGCCAGGACATCGGCGGCGACTGGTACGACGTCATCCCGCTGCCCGGCGGCCGGGTCGGCGCGGTCATCGGCGACGTCCAGGGCCACGACACCCACGCCGCGGCGGTCATGGGCCAGCTGCGGATCGTGCTGCGCGCCTACGCCGCCGAAGGGCACTCGCCGGCCACGGTCATGGCCCGGGCCTCCGTCTTCCTGCACGAGCTGGACACCGACCGCTTCGCCACCTGTACGTACGCCGAGGTCGACCTCTCGACCGGGGTGCTGCAACTGGTCCGGGCCGGCCACATCGACCCCCTCCTGCGCACCCGTGACGGGGGCTGCGAGCGCCTCGCGCTGGAGGGCGGGATGCCGCTCGGGCTGTCCGCGGAGTTCGGGCTGCTGGAGTATCCGGTGACCACGGTCGAGCTCGGACCAGGGGAAACGCTCCTGCTGTGCACGGACGGCCTGGTGGAACAGCCCGGAGCCGACCTCGACGACGGCGTGCGGCTCCTCGCCTCCCTCGTCCGCACCGGACCGGCCGACCTGGCCCTGCTCGCCGACCGGCTGTGCGAGGTCGTGGACGACCGGGGCGGCGACGACGACATGGCGCTGCTGCTGCTCCGCCGCGAGGCCGAAGAGGTCCAGCAGGCCGGCGGCCGGCTCCAGCAGCACGTGGCGCCCGGCGATCCGGAGGCCCTGGTATCGGCCCGCCACATGATCGGCGCGGCGGTGCGGACCTGGGGCGCCCGGGAGCGGGCGGACGAGATCGAGCTGGTCGCCGACGAACTCATCGTCAACGCCCTCATGCACACCGACGGTCCCGCCATCGTGACCCTGCGGGTCCTGACCGGCCCCGAACGCCGGCTCCGCGTGGAGGTCGAGGACCGCTCCAGCGCCCTGCCCCGCCGCAGGGAGGCGGGCGACTCCGGGGTCTCGGGACGCGGTCTGATGCTGGTGGACCGGCTGGCGGACGTCTGGGGCGTGGAATCGCGGGGGAGCGGGAAGTGCGTGTGGTGCGAGTTCACGATGCCGTGAGCCGCCGCCCGCCGGGCCCGCTCAGCGGAACTCGTGCACCACCTGGATCGCGCCCACGATGTGCGCGTTGAACTCGTCCAGCTCCTCGGCCGGAACCCACAGCTCGAGGATCGTTCGTCCCCCGGCCTGCTGGACGGGGTACCGGCTCAGGAACTCGGACTCGACCTCGAAGCGGGTGACGAAGCCGACGCCGCTGTGCTTCACGTTCCAGTCCCTCGCGATCCTGATCGCGTAGTCCTCGTTGAGGACCGGGTAGAAGATCGGCTGCTCGGGGAGCCGAGGCGGCCAAGCACGCCAGTCCAGGTCGCGGACCAGGTCCAGCTCCTCGGGGCCGGTGGGGCGCCACAAGGTCGTCGTTGCTTGCCGGCGGTTCATGTCGATCGCTCTCTGGACGGCGGAGCCGCTGGTGCGGCTGGTCGGAGACCGGACGGTACCCGCGCCGGGGACCCGGCAGCCACACGGTTTCCGCACCGGGGCGTCCACGGGCGCCCACGGCTCGCGCTTCGCCCGGGGGCGCGGCAGGCTGGGGGCATGCCCGAGCTGCCCGAAGTCGAGGCCCTGAGGGGGTTCCTCGACGAACACCTCGCCGGGCGGGTGGTCGAGCGCGTCCTCCCGCTCGCCGTGAGCGTGCTCAAGACGTACGACCCGCCCCTGACCGCACTCGAAGGGCAGCGGGCCGGGACCACGGCCCGGTACGGCAAGTTCCTCGCCCTGCGCATCGGCGAACTGCACCTCGTCACCCACCTCGCCCGGGCCGGCTGGCTGCGCTGGATGGACACCGTTCCCGACCGGCCGCCGGGCCCCGGCAAGGGGCCGCTCGCGCTGCGCCTGGTCCTGGAGGGCGGCGCCGGGTTCGACCTCACCGAGGCCGGGACCCAGAAGCGGCTCGCCGTGTACGTGGTCCGCGATCCGCAGGAGGTCCCGGGCATCGCCCGGCTCGGCCCGGACCCGCTCGCCGAGGGCTTCGACCGCGAGGCCTTCGGTGCGCTGCTCGCCGGGGAACGGCGGCAGATCAAAGGGGTGTTGCGCGACCAGAGCGTCATCGCGGGGATCGGCAACGCCTACAGCGACGAGATCCTCCACCACGCCAAGGTCTCGCCCTTCAAGCTGGCGGCCTCCTTCGACGAGGCGCAGGTGGACCAGCTGTACGCGGCCGTCGAGGAGACCCTGCGCACGGCCGTCGAGCGGGCGCACGGGGTGGCCGCCGGACGGCTCAAGGCCGAGAAGAAGAGCGGGATGCGGGTCCACGGCCGCGCGGGCGAGCCCTGCCCGGTGTGCGGGGACACCGTCCGTTCGGTCTCCTTCGCCGACTCCTCGCTCCAGTACTGCGCGACCTGTCAGACCGGAGGGAAGCCGCTCGCCGACCGCAGGCTGTCGAAGCTGCTGAAGTAGGCCCGGGGCCCTGCCGGAAGCTCTGCCGGGGCCCTGCCGAGGAGCCTTCCGGGAGGGTCCGGCCGGCCCGACTGCGGTTAGACTCCGGCCCATGCCCGAGGAGCAGCAGCCACAGCCGCCCCGGCGGGAGGTCGTCACCGGGGTCCCGCGCGGCAGTCGCAGGATGCCTCCCGCGCACACGCCGGCGCGGTCCGAGATCTCCGAGCAGACCACCCTGGGCGCCACGTACGTACGGGCCCTCATGCGCAGCCAACTGCGCGCCGGACTCGCCGCCCTGGCCGCCCTCGTCCTCCTGGTGGGCCTGCTGCCGCTGCTGTTCCTGCTCCCGCGGGTCGCGTCGGGCCCGCTGGTCTGGGTCGCGCTCGGGGTGCTGGTGTACCCGGTGCTGTGGTGCGTCGCCCGTGCGTACGTGATCCGGGCCGAGCGCAACGAGGCCGATTTCACCGGGCTCGTCACCGACCCGACGGAGCCGCCGGGACCGCGCCGGCCGGAGTAGCCGCACTCAGAACAGGTGCATCGCCAAATGCCCCAGGGGCAGGCCGAGTTGCCAAGCCGGGGTCCAGACGCGGGCGTTCTCGTCCAGGCCCGGCGGGGTGTCGGCGTGGCCGTGGCGTCCCGGGTCGAGGTTGGTGGCGAACAGCTCCGTGTGGTCCAGCCAGCGCCAGGCCGCCCGGGCCAGTTCCAGATCCGGGTCCTCGCCCTGCCCGCGCTCGCGGGCCTCCTCGCCCAGCGCGAGGAACCGGGTGTGGACCCAGTCGCGCCAGGGGTGACCGTACGCCGTCAGCGACATCCACTCGTCGAGCTGCGAGACGACCCGGATCCCGGAGAGCTCGCCGGCGGCGTCCGAGAGGTAGATGGTCAGCGCGAGCGTGTCGCGTCCGGCGCGGAACTCCAGGGTGCTGACCGGGATCAGCCGGCCCGTGCGCAGCAGTTCGTCGGCGATGTACTCCGCGTAGAGCCATGCCATGGGCACCGCCAGCCCACCGTCACTGGTGCCGTTCGTACCCTCGGGCTGCACCGTTCCACCTTCTCCCGCATGCGTCGCGTCTTCCCACCGTCAGCGCCGAGCCTTCCCTGCGCGGCTCGTGGAGGGGGGGATGTTTACTCAACTTGAACGGTCCGATGCCGGTTTCGATGCGGTTCGTGTCCGCTTCGCGGGCGTTCAGGCCATTCTTTGACGCATTCGCCGTACCTCGCGCGAGGCGCCTCCCGGTCCGGGCCGGGCCGGTCAGACCGTGGCGATCACGGCGTAGCGTTCGTCGGTCACCGCGCGTCCCCACAGGGCCGCGTCGTCCCCGAGGGGCTCGACGCGCAGGGAGCTCACGAGCGGGCGTACGGCGGCGGCGAGTTCGTCGGCGCCGACGCCGCCCGCCCAGGGCAGGGTCCCCGCGCCGGGTGCGTACGGTGCTGCGCTCGCACCGGATTCGCGCCAGCGGCCCTCGACGAGGACGAGGGTGCCGCCGGGGCGCAGCCGGCCGATCCAGTCGCCGAGCGCGGCGCCCGGGGAGGGCAGGGTCCACACCAGGTGGCGGCAGAGCAGGACGTCGAACCGCTGGTCCCCGGTGGGCGCAGCGGCGGCGTCGCCGACCAGGAACCGGCCGGTCAGGCCGGCGGCGGCCAGTTTCGCCCGGGCGTGCCCGACCATCTGCGGGGAGAGGTCCACGCCGGTGACCCGGTGCCCGGCCTCGGCGGCCAGCAGAGACAGCGACCCGGTGCCGCAGCCCACGTCGAGGACGTCGAGCGGTCCGGCCGGCAGCCAGGAGCGGAGGAGGTCCGCCCAGGCGGCCCGGGTCTCCGGGGCCCGCAGGCCGTGGTCCGGCTCCTCGTCGAACCGGGCCGCGGCCGTGTCCCAGTAGGCGGTGATGGCAGCGGTGTTCGTGGATTCGGGCATCCCCCGAGTCTGGCATCCGGCACTGACAACACGGCCGGCACTGACGGTGCGGCCGGCGCGCACAACACAGCCGGCACGGACAACGCCCCCGGACACCGGCCGCCCCGTCCTCAGGCGCCGAGTCCGTACCCGTAGCCCTGGAGGCCCTTCCGCAGGGCGCGCAGGGCATAGTACGTACGGGATTTGACCGTCCCCGCCGGAATGCCGAGCTCGGCCGCGGCCTCGGCCACCGAGCGGTCCTGGAAGTAGACCTGCACCAGCACGTCCCGGTGCTCCGGCCCCAGCGATCCCACGGCCCGCCGTACGTCTATGGCCGTCACCGAGCCCGCCACCGCGTCCCCCGGAGCGGGTGCCTGGTCCAGTCCCTCCGGGTCCACCTCCAGGGGCCTGGACAGGCGCGCCCGCCGGGCGTCGATGGCGAGCCGCCGGGCCACCGTGAACAGCCAGGGCCGCAGGGACTCGTAGGAGCTGCCCAGGACCTCCGGATGCTGCCAGAGCCGCAGGAGGGTCTCCTGTACGAGGTCCTCCGCGCGCTGGGCGTCCCCTCCGGTGAGGCCCAGCAGGAAACCGAACAGGGCCCGTCCGTGTTCGCGCTGGAGTTCGGCCAGCGCCTCGGGGTCCGTGCGTCGGAGGGTGGGGGCAAGGGGCACGGGAGGCTCCTTCCGGGGGTCGGTGCGGGGGTGGTCGGGGTCGACGGATCAACCCTGACCTGCACCGGGCCGCCCGGGAACCGTCCCGCCCGGACGGTGCGCCCAAGCACCCGGGTCGTCCGGTGGGCGGCCGCGCGGGGCGGTGAACGGTCGAACGGCACGCCGAACGGCCATTGGGGTGAGTGCGCGGCCGGCCGACGGAGCCGTTTCTTGACTTCAGGCGTCTCTTTCTATGGATTGACTGAAGATCAGGTAGTCATACAAATCAAGCTCGTCACATCGAGCTCATCAAGGAGAGCCGGGACAGATGACCGCGCGCACCCGCCACGCCCTCGCACTCCTGACCGCCGTCGTGCTGTCGGCCGTAGCCGGCTGCTCCGCCGGCGGGGACCCCGCGCCGGCCCGCCTCGCCGGCTCCCCGTCCGCCCCGGCGCACTCGGGTGCTCCCGGATCCACCACGGCCCCCGCCGCCGGCTCGATGAAGGGCTTCACCCTGGTCGCGAGCGGCGACGTGCTGCCCCACGAGTCGGTGATCCGGCGGGCGGCCTCCGACGCGGACGGCGACGGCCACGACTTCCGGCCGATGTTCTCCGGGGTCAAGCCGATCGTCTCGGCCGCCGACCTGGCCCTCTGTCACATGGAGACCATCTACGGCCCGGACGGCGGCCCGTTCACCGGCTACCCCGCCTTCCAGTCCCCGCCCGAGGTCGCCGACGGCCTCAAGGACGCCGGGTACGACGGCTGTTCCACGGCCTCGAACCACACGCTCGACGGCGGCGGCGCCGGTCTGAAGCGCACCCTCGACCGGTTCGACAAGGTCGGTCTGAAGCATGCGGGTTCGGCCCGTTCGGAGGCCGAGGCGGGCACCGTGACCATGTACACCGCGGGCTCCGCGAAGGTCGCGCACCTCGCCTACACGTACGACACCAACGGCTACCCGATGCCCGAGGGGCAGCCCTGGGCGGTCAGCCTGATGGAGCAGGAGAAGATCATCGCGGACTCCCGGGCGGCCCGTAAGGCGGGCGCGGACGTGGTCCTCGTCAGCCTCCACTGGGGCACGGAATGGCAGACCGAACCGGACGAGAAGCAGCTCGCGCTCGGCAAGGCGCTGACCGCCTCGCAGACCGCCGGCCGCCCCGACGTGGACATGATCCTCGGCACCCACGCCCACATCCCGCAGGCGTACGAGAAGGTCAACGGGACCTGGATCGTCTACGGCATGGGAGACCAGGTCGCCGGCGAGATGTTCAACTACACCGGCGCACGGGACATGCGCGGCAACTACGGTTCCATCGGCCGCTTCACCTTCGCCCCGCCGGCCGCCCCCGGGCAGCGCTGGCAGGTCACCAAGGCCGAGTTCGTCCCGCAGATGATGGACCTCGGGGCGGGCCGGGTCGTCAACCTCCCCGCGGCCCTCGCCCAGTCGCCGGGCCGCGAGGACTACGAGAACGCCCGCGACGAGATCACCGAGGCCGTCCTCGGCCGCGGCGCGGCGAAGGACGGCCTCGTGATGGCGAAGTAGGCCCGGACGAGGGGTCAGGCGGCGGCGTTCGGGCCCTGGACGGCCTTGACGCGCTGCATCGCGGTCAGCTTGCGCACGAAGAGGACGGCCAGCACGGCGGCCGCGGCGGTGGCGAGCTCCGCGGCCGCCATGAAGGCGGCCCCGTCGCTGAGCGCCTCGTGCGTCAAGGCCGCCAGGTACTGCCGGGAGGCCACGCGGTCGAGGACCATGCTGACCACGAACGCCAGCCACCAGGCGACCACCGGGGCGCCCGACACCTGCCGGTGGGTGCCGTCGGGCGCGTACTGGGTGCTGGCGTCCCAGGTCTGCCGCGCCGTCCGGTACGGGAAGAAGAGGTTCGCGAACGGGACGAACCACCCGCCGATGGCCCAGCCGGCGGACTGGGTGAAGCCGTCGGGACGGAACACCTGGCCGTTGCAGCGGACCCGGTGGAACCAGAGGACGAAGACCACGGCAGTGGCCAGGTAGAGGACGCCGTGGAGGAAGCCGAGGGGGATGCTGAGCGAGTCGAGCCCACCGAGGCGCTCGCTCGTTTCGGTCGAGGACCCGCTCACGAGGTCGTCCTGCAGGCCGGACCGGTACAGGTCTGCCCCGGACAGGACGAGGCTGAGCCCGCCCACCGCGGACAGCAGCGCGGTCAGGGCCTTCGCCAGCCCTTCGGGGGAGCGCAGGACGTGGACGGCCTGCGGCAGATAGGAGCCCGGCGTCGCAGACGGCGACGGACCGGGTGCGATCGAGGACATGACGAAGTACCCCCCACGGGAACATATGCAAGGAATGACATGGAAACGGGCCGCCCTGTGGGCCGCCTTGTGCGTGGCCCGACCTGTCTGAGCTGCCTGAATGTATGTCACGCCCTGGTTCTCCGTCTACGGTGATCCCGTTGCTGGGGCGAATCACCGCCGGCGCGACCACCGCCGCACGGCTACGGCACCACCGTCACCGGCCAGCGCCCCGCCTTCACCAGGCGGATCGCCACCGAGCCCACGATCCGGTGCCCGGCCTGCTCCGAGGCCCCGACCACCACCGCGTCCGCCATCAGCTCCTCCGCCGCGCTCACCAGCCCGGCGTACGCGTCCCCGCGGAAGGTGTGGAACTGCCAGCGGACGTCGTAGACGCCCTTCAGCCGCTCCGCGGACTCCCGGATCTCGGCCACCAGCCCCTCCGCGATCTCCTCGGTGGCCTCCGACACCGGAGCCCCCAGCGAGGCCCCGGCCGGCATCACCGGCTGGACGTACACCAGCGCCAGCAGCGCGTTCTGCCGCCGGGCCAGCCCCGCCGCGTAGGCGGCCGCGCGGAGCGAGGACGACGACCCGTCCACCCCGGCGAGGATCACCTTCGGACCGTCCGTACCGCGCTCGAATCCCGTTTCCACATGCTCTGTCACCTTTGCGAGGCTAAACCCGCTCACCGCGCGAAGGGGCGCGGCCCTCCCTACAGTGCGAACCATGAGTGCCACCGTGGAGGAGACGCGCGGGACGCGCGGCAGCCGCAGCCGCTTCCTGAACCGGGTGCCCGACGCCTTCGGAGCGTTCTTCGGCACGCTCGGGCTGTTGTGCGCCCTGCTGGCGCTCTCCCCGACGCTGCGCCGCCTGCTGCGGCCCGTCGTGCGCTTCCTCGACGCCGTCGTCGTACCGGTCAGCGCCAACCTCGCCTACGCCGTCTTCCTCTTCCTCCTCGCCGCCGCACTCGGCATGCGCAAGAAGGTCGCCTGGTGGATCGTCGTCACCTATTTGGCCCTGCTGCTCCTGGTCGACGTGCTGACCGTCGCCGCCGAGGACTACTGGGTGGGCTTCTCCTCCATGGCCATCGCGGTCGCCGCCCTCGTCCTCCTGATCGCCGCGCGCAAGGAGTTCAACGCCGCCTCCCGGCCGGGGGCCCTGTGGCGGGCCCTGCTCGTGCTCGGACTCGGCCTGCTCGCGGCCGTCTTCCTCGGCTGGGGCCTGGTCGCGCTGTTCCCGGGAAGCCTGCCCCGGGGGCAGTGGCTGGACTGGTCCGCCAAGCAGGTCTTCGGCGGGCTGTTCTCGGCCCGGCAGTTCGACGGCCACCCGCCCAGGCCCCTCTACTTCCTGCTCGGCCTCTTCGGCGCCCTCGCCCTGCTGAACGCCGCCGCCACCCTCTTCCGCTCCCAGCGGCTGACCGCCGCCCTGCACGGGGACGAGGAGCCCCGCATCCGGGCGCTGCTGGGCGCCTACGGGCGCAACGACTCCCTCGGCTACTTCGCCACCCGGCGGGACAAGGCCGTGGTGTTCGCCCCGAACGGCAAGGCCGCCGTCACCTACCGGGTCGAGGCCGGCGTCTGCCTCGGCAGCGGCGACCCCGTCGGCGACCCGGCCTCCTGGACCCCCGCCATCGACGCCTGGCTCGCCGTCGCCCGGCGCTACGGCTGGCAGCCCGCCGTCATGGGCGCCTCCGAGGACGGCGCGACCGCGTACGCCCGCTCCGGACTCGGCGCCCTCCAGCTCGGCGACGAGGCCATCCTGCACGTCGCCCACTTCGACCTCGACGGCCGCGACATGCGCGTCACCCGGCAGGCCGTCAACCGCGTCAAGCGCACCGGGGCCAGCACCGTCATCCGCCGCCACTCCGCCCTCTCCGAGGACGAGATGCAGATGATCGTGGACCGGGCCGACAAGTGGCGCGACACCGAGACCGAACGCGGCTTCTCCATGGCCCTCGACCGGCTCGGGGACTCCGCCGACGGGGACTGCCTCCTCGTGGAGGCCTTCGACGACAAGGGCGAGCTGATCGCCCTGCTCTCCTTCGTGCCCTGGGGCAAGGACGGCATCTCCCTCGACCTGATGCGCCGCGACCGGGCCGCCCCCAACGGGGTCATGGAGTTCATGGTCGCCGAGCTCTGCGCGGCCGCCCCGGGCCTGGGCGTACGCCGCATCTCCCTCAACTTCGCCGTCTTCCGCTCCGCCTTCGAGGAGGGCGGCCGGATCGGCGCCGGTCCCGTCCTCAAGGTGTGGCGCAAGCTGCTGCTCTTCTTCTCCCGCTGGTGGCAGCTGGAGGCGCTGTACCGCTCGAACGTCAAGTACGGCCCCGAGTGGTACCCGCGGTTCCTCTGCTTCCAGGACGCCGGCTCGCTCGCCCGGGTCAGCCTCGCCTCCGGCATCGCCGAGGGGTTCGTCTCCGTGCCGAGCATGCGCACCCTGTGGGGCAACGGCCACCCGCGCGGGCTCACCGCCCCCGCCACCACCGCGGGCCTGCCGCCCATCGAGTCCCTCGGGCTGGAATCCGTGGGGGAGGAGGACGCCGAGGCCGCGCGGGCCGAGCGGCAGCCCGAACAGGTCCGGGTCCGGCACCTCAAGCTGGAGCGGATCCGGGCCGCCGGCACCGACCCGTACCCCGTCGGCATCCCGCAGCGCACCCACACCGTCGCCGAACTCAAGGCCGCGCACCCCGGCTACCCGCCCGGAGCCCGCACCGGCTCGCCCGTCACCCTCGCCGGACGCGTGATGCTCGTACGCGACCTCGGCGGCGTGGTGTTCGCGGTCCTGCGGGACTGGTCCGGGGACATCCAGCTGATGTTCACCCGGGACGAGGCCGGCGCCTCCGTGCTCGACACCTTCACCTCCCAGGTGGACTTCGGCGACCACGTCGTCGCGAGCGGCGAGGTCGGCGCCAGCAAGTCCGGCGAACTGTCCGTGGTCGTCGACTCCTGGCAGCTCACCGGCAAGTGCCTGCGCCCGCTGCCCGACAAGCGCAAGGGCCTCGCCGACCCGGAGGCCAAGGTCCGCCAGCGCTACCTCGACCTGGTCGCCAGCCCCGAGGCGCGCGACGTCGTACGGGCCCGCTCCAGCGCCGTCCAGGCCCTGCGGCAGGGGCTGCTGGACCGGGGCTACCTGGAGGTCGAGACCCCGATGCTCCAGCAGATCCACGGCGGGGCCAACGCCCGCCCGTTCCGCACCCACATCAACGCCTACGACCTCGACCTGTACCTGCGCATCGCACCCGAGCTGTACCTGAAGCGGCTGTGCGTGGGCGGTATGGAGAAGGTCTTCGAGATGGGCCGCACCTTCCGCAACGAGGGCGTCTCCTACAAGCACAACCCCGAGTTCACGATGCTGGAGGCCTACCAGGCCTTCGCCGACTACGACGTGATGCTCGACCTGACCCGCGAGCTGATCCAGGGCGCCGCCACGGCCGCCTTCGGCTCGCCCATCGCGCACAAGGCCGGACCGGACGGAAAGCTCGTCGTCCACGACATCTCCGGACCCTGGCCGGTCAAGACGATGTACGGGGCGATCAGCGAGGCCCTCGGCGAGGAGGTCGACGCCGACACCGAGGAGCACGTCCTGCGGCGGCTGTGCGACCGCGCGGCCGTCCCGCACACGCCCGACAACACCCGGGGCGACGTGGTCCTGGAGATGTACGAGCGGCTCGTGGAGGAGCGCACCAAGCTGCCCACCTTCTACAAGGACTTCCCGACCGACGTCTCCCCGCTCACCCGGCAGCACCGCAAGGACCCCAGGCTCGCGGAGCGCTGGGACCTGGTGGCCTTCGGCACCGAACTGGGCACCGCCTACTCGGAACTGACCGACCCCGTCGAGCAGCGGCGCAGGCTGACCGCGCAGTCGCTGCTGGCGGCGGGCGGGGATCCGGAGGCGATGGAGCTCGACAACGACTTCCTGGACGCCCTGGAGTACGCGATGCCGCCGACCGGCGGGCTGGGCATCGGGGTCGACCGCCTCGTCATGTTCCTCACGGGGCTCACGATCCGGGAGACGCTGCCGTTCCCGCTGGTGAGGCGGGGCTGACCGGCAGGACTGCTCCGAGCGGGTGAGCGCGCGGGGGCGCGTCCGCGCCTCTCGACATCTGCGGCGATGTCGTTGATACGTAGTAGTAATGAAAAATGACGAGCCGACAGTAGGGCGACGCGTGCTCCTGCGCTCCGCCGTCTTCCTCGGAGTCGCCGCCGCCGCAGGGCTGCTGACGGGCGGCGAAACCGATCTGCCGCCATCGGGCGCACGGACCCCCGTCGCAGGAGCCGGCCCGGGGACGGCACCCGGCGGGGCCGCAGGGCCCGGACCCCTCACCGGAGCTCCCGCCGGACTGCCGCAGTTCCCGCGCGGATCCCCGTACCGGCTCGAACCGATGACCTCCGAAGGGGCCCCGGAGCGCGCACCCGCGGCGAAGCCCGCCGTACGGACCCGGCCGATCCTGGAACTGCCCGCCGGTGCGAGCACGGCGAGCGCCATGACCCTCACCTTCGACGACGGCCCCGACCCCCGCTACACCCCGGGCATCCTGGACACCCTGGCGCGCCACGGCGTCCGGGGCATGTTCTTCGTCTGCGGGGAGATGGCGGTGGAGAACAAGGACCTGCTGCGCAGGATGGTGGCCGAGGGACACGTCATCGGCAATCACACCTGGACCCATCCGCAGCTCACCAAGATCAGCCGGCCGGCGATGGCCTCCGAGATCGGCCGCACGAGCGAGGTCGTACAGCAGGCCGTCGGCACCGCCCCGCAGTGGTTCCGGGCGCCCTACGGGGCGTGGAACCGGGCCGCCTTCGAGATCGGCGCGGAGCTCGGCATGGAACCGCTCGCCTGGACCGTGGACACCCTGGACTGGAAGGAGCCCGGCACCGGGGCGATCGTGTCGCGGGTCCTCAAGCAGGCCGCGCCCGGGGTGATCGTGCTGAACCACGACGCGGGAGGCAACCGCTCGCAGAGCGTGCAGGCGCTGGCGAGCTACCTGCCGCAACTGCTCGGACGGGGATTCCGGATGACGTTGCCGGAGCCGCCGCCGCGCTGAGCGGCCGTACCCCGCGCGGCGGCGGCATGGTCCGCAGCCGCCGCCGCGCGGGTGGGCCGGTGTCGGTCAGCGGGCCTCCACCATCCGCGCGAACACGACGACGTTGCCGTCGTAGCCGCGCCCCTTCGAGTAGCCGCCTCCACAGGTGATCACCCGGAGTTCCGGGTGTCCGGTGTCCCCGTACACCCGGGACCCGGGGAAGGTGTTCTTGGAGAAGACCTCCACGCCGTACACCTCGAACACCGCCGTGCGGCCGTCGTAGCGCGCCACCTCGATGCGGCTGCCCTTCTGGACCGAGCCCAGCCCGTAGAAGACCGCGGGGCCCTGCGCGTTGTCCACGTGGCCCACGATCACCGACGAACCCTGCTGGCCCGGCGAGATGCCGTTGAGGTACCAGCCGGCCAGGTTCTTGTCCTGCGGGGGCGGCGCGTCGATCCAGCCCTGCGCGTCCAGCCCGACCGTCATCACCGGCGCGTCCACGCTGATCGACGGGATCCGGATGCGCTGGACCGACGAGTGGTCCAGCACCTCCATGTCCGGCGGCGGCACGGGCGGCTCGGAAGGCGCCTGGTCGGCCTGCGGCCCGACCGCCGACCCGGCCGGTGCACTCACCGCCGCCGCTGCGGCCGGCTGCGGGGGTCCGTCGCCGGCCTCGGCTCCGTTGCGCATCATGGCGAGGCCGGTGAGCATGACCAGCGCGATCGCACCCCAGGGGGAGCGTCTCCTCGGTGGCCTCTCACTCTCGTCCTCGAGCATGGTTCTCCCTTCCCGACGCGGGGGTCCCGACCCGCGTTCTTGTCCCACCCCTTCACGCCCTACTTCACGCACGCTAAGGCGGTGCGTGCGGGACGGCGATCGGGGAAGGGCGAACGGGTGGTGGGGCCGGAAGGGGTGCGCCCATCCAGGTAATCGTCACATAAATGCCTGACGGGTCGTGACCTGCGGATCCGTCAGCGAATGCGTCCGCGCATCGGCGTGTCGCTCAACCTTGCGGCCCAAAGGCGAACATGCGCTGGTTGCGGACCGAGTCGAGGGTTCGTGATGGGAGGCGTTCTCGTCGATCTGCCCGGGCCACCGCTCCGGGGCGCTTCCCGCTGGAGGTTCCACCATGCGTGTTCTCCGCGCTCTTACCGTGACCGCGGCGGCCACTTGCGCCGCCATCGCCCTCAGTGCCCCCTTCGCCTCCGCGAACCCCGCGGGCGGTCCGCCCTCGGGAGGAAACGGCGGGCCCAGCAATGTCACGGTCAACCCCTACTCCGTGCACCAGGGCTCCACGATGCAGGTCAGCGCGGCCGGCTGCGGCCACGGCGGCATCGTCTTCTCGCACGGCAACTTTCCGCAGACGAACCTGTCCGCCGGCTCCATCGGCTTCGCGACCGTCCGGATCTTCAACCACGCCTCGCCCGGGCACCACACGCTGTCGGTCAAGTGCCACGACAACAGCCTCGTCGCCACGCACCGCTTCACGATCCTGGACGGCCGCGGCGCACAGGGAGGCCTCGGCGGCTCCCTCGGCCCGTCCACCACCGAGACCGCCATCGGCGCGAGCCTCGTCGGTGCGGCGGCCCTCGGTGCCGGTGCCCACGTGATGCGCCGCCGGCGCCCGATCCGCGGCCGGGCCTGACCGGCCGACCTCCCCGGTCGGCCCGGACAACCGCCGGTCGCCCCGTGTCCTGGCCAGGACACGGGGCGACCGGCGTTTCCGGAGGGATCGAGCGGGTGTGGGTACGGGTACGCAGTGCACCGGTGGTGCGGCACGGTCAGTGGATGCGGCGGATGTCCCGGCGGCGCAGGGCGTAGCCGAGACCGACCAGCCCGCCGAGGACGAGCCCCGCGCCGGCGCCGAGTTCCAGGGGATCGAGCCCGGCCACACTGCCGCCGAGGCCTCCGCGGACGCCGAGGGTGGCGCGGCGCGAAGCGCCCGTACCGGTGCCGGCGCTGGTGCCCGTACTCGTACCGGCGACCGCGCTCGCGCTCCTGCGGGCACCGACGGTGGAGCTGGTCGTGGGCTTGCCGGTGCCGCCGGCGATCGTGAGGTCGGCCGAGCCGGTCTCGCCGGCGCAGGTGAAGGAGACGGAGTACTGGGCTCCGCGCCGCGCGTCCCGGTCCACGGTGACCCGTGCGGTCTTGCCCCGGTCGATGCTCACGGTGTCGAAGACGCCGGAGGAGACGGTGGCGAAGGCGGCGTTGCAGCCGGTGACGGACAGCACCACCTGACCGCCGGGGGCGACCGTCGAGGGGGTGATGGCGAAACCGAAGGAGGTGATGGGCGCGGCCTCGGCCGCGCGCGCGGCGGGCGCGGCCGCCGCGCCGACTATCAGGAGGGCGCCCGCCGCGGCGGCGCCCAACAGGGCTGTGGGGGAGGTGGGTATCGCGCCCATGGTTGATTCTCCGGATCCCCGAGGAGCAGCCGCGGAACGGTTTCCGCACGTGGGGGGTCGTGCGCCTCGATGTCCGCCACGCTAGGCCCGGGCGCGGTGCCCCGCGATCAGGAACGGGCGAATGGGGCATGGCGGTAGGCCGAACCGGGGACGGGAGGCCCGTCCCCGGTTTGATGGGTTGATGGGTTGATGGGTTGATGGGCTGCCCGGCCCGGCAGGGGGCGACGCGGTGTCAGTCGCCCAGGCCCAGATGCGGGAACTGGGAGAGGAACGGCTCTGCGGTGGCGGCGATGCCCCGGCCGAAGGGGGCGTCGAAGTCCCAGATGAGGAACAGCAGGAACGCGATCAGCGCGCTGAACAGCCCGGCCAGCAGCAGTTCCCGGAACGAGCGCCTGATCTGGAGCGTGAAGATCAGCCCCACCGTCACCAGGGCTCCGGCGATCAGGCCGAACCAGACCACCCCGGGCATGGTGGCCCCGGCGCTCTGGCCGCGCGCGTTGCGCGCGTCGTCGACCACGGCGACCTGGTCCACGAGCGGCTGGTAGGCCTGGCCCTCGTGGTCGGTCTGCGGTTCGTAGTCCGTCACGTCGCGGCGGATACGTTCCAGCAGCTCCCCGCTGCGGTCCGTCAGCTCGCCGTTCTCGGCCATCTCCTTCCATTCGGTGTCGACGACGTAAGTCACGTAGGCGTCGACGTCGGACCTGATCTTCTTGCGCACGTCCGCCGGGTAGACCTCGGAGCGGACGCTGATCTCGTGCAGGGCCTGCGATTCCTGGCGCACGTATTCCTGGGCGGCCCCGCGGCCCTCCCAGACGCCGGCGATCGCCAGGCCCAGCACGATCGCGTAGATCACCCCGATCATCATCGTCATGTACTCGATGACGTCCGGGGTCTCGCTGGGATCGTCGTCCTCACCGATCCGGCGCTGATTGAAGAAGGCGATGGACAGCACCACGGCACATGCCGCGGCCATCGCGAGGGACAGGACGAGCCATTCCGACAAGATGACTCCCAATCGATTACGGGGTGGAATGCGGCGGCTCTAGCGCGGGCGCAGCGCGACGATCGCGAGCACCGCGGGGGCCGCGGTCATCAAGGTGAAGGTCACCGGGGAGATGTGGCGCTCCACCGGCTTGCGCGCCGCCGCGTGGTAAGCGGGGCGCGCAACGGGCTTCTTGGGCGCGGCCACCGGGATCGCCCGGGGCTGCGCCGGTGGTGCGGGGGGCTCGGCGGCGGGTTTCGGTACCGGCTTCGGGGCAGGCTTGGGCGCCGGGGGAGCGGGGGCCGGGCGCGCGGGGGGCGGGGCCGGCTCGGGGGGTTTCGGCACCGGCTTCGGAGCGGGCGGTGGCGGAGGTGGCGGGGGTGGGGGAGGCGTCGGGACGGGCGTGGGCTTCGGGGGTGGCGGTGGCGGGGGCTTCGGGGTGGGCTTGGGCGGGCACGGCGGGGGAGGCGGCGGTGGGCAGGGCGGGTGGCCGTGGTGGCCGCCGGGGCCGTGACCGTGACCGTGTCCGCCGTGGCCGTGGCCGTGTCCTTGGCCTTGACCGGGGACGCCGTGGTTGCCCGGGCCGCCCTGGTTCCCGCGGTCACCCCGTCCGCCCCGGTTGCCGTGGTCGCCCTGGCGGCCCTGGTCGCCGTGACGTCCGCCACCTCGGGTGCCCCCGGTAGCGCCGCGCAGGGCGGACACGGCCGGCCTGACGGCGCTCGCCCCGTCGCCGGCGTCGATCGTCGCGTATGCGCTGCTATCGGCCATGGCCGGTGTCGCGGACAGGGCCGCCCACAGGAGGACCGGGACTGCCAGCAGGCGCCTGGAAGAGGCTCTTTTCACCCGGGGATCATGGGGTCGCGCGCGCTCGCGCGCGGGAAGGTTGACCTTGGTTCGCCTGAACGGGTGGGGCTTTGGCTATGGAGGTTTGAGCCAGATTCGCATCGTGACGGACCGTTCACCGACCTTTTCCCAAAAGGTATTTGTCGGTTTCGATCATTCTCCGGGTCTCGGCCGTTCGGCCTTTGGCGTGTGACGAAGAACGGATCGCCAATTTCCGCTTTCGCTCGCTCCGTTGGGCAATGATCAGTACATTCGGCTCGGACAGGAGTCCGATCCGTCCGGACCACTGCAAGACCAAGGCTTGGAGACCCCGATGGAGCGCCCCGCCTGGGCCCCGCCAGGCATCGACATATCGGTGCCGAGCGTGTCCCGCATCTACGATTACTACCTGGGCGGCTCCCACAATTTCGAGGTCGACAGGCAGGCGGCCCGTCGGGCCATGGAATTCATGCCGGGGCTGCCCAAGATCATGCAGGCGAACCGGGCATTCATGCGCCGTGCCGTCCGGTACGCCGTCGCCGAGGGCGTGACGCAGTTCCTCGACATCGGCTCCGGCATCCCCACCTTCGGCAATGTCCACGAGATCGCCCAGGCCGCCAGCCCCGAGGCACGCGTGGTCTACGTCGACCACGACCCGGTGGCCGTCGCCCACAGCCAGGCCGTCCTGGCCGGCACCGAGCGGACCGAGGTCGTCGCAGCCGACCTGCGCAAGCCCCAGGACATCCTGACCGCCCCCGAGGTCGCGCAGGGGCTCGACCTGAGCCGCCCGGTCGCCCTGATGCTGGTCGCCGTCCTGCACTTCCTGGAGGACGCCGACAAGCCCTACGACGCCGTCGCCCAGCTGTGCGACGCCCTGGCCCCCGGCAGCCTGCTGATCCTCACGCACGCCTCGTACGAGGGGATCCCGCTCTCGGAGGAGGTCGCGAGCGGAACCGTCGGCGTCTACCGCGAGATCCGCAACCCCCTCGTCATGCGGGACGCGGAGCAGATCCGCCGCTTCTTCGACGGCTTCGGCCTGATCGAGCCCGGACTGGTCTCCATGCCCGACTGGCGGCCCGACACGAGCGGTGGGCCGGAGGGCGATGCCGTGGACGAAGACCCCTATGCCTTCTCGGGCTTCGCAGGAGTGGGACGCAAGGCGTGAGACTGCCGACGCAGACGGCGGACGACCCGGCCGCGCCGCAGGGCGGCCTGGAGGACCGGATCGGGCGGTTCGCGACCATCTGGGGAAGGGCGATCTTCCCTGTCACCGCGACCTCGCTCACCCGCGGCGAGTTCGAACGCCACCTCGTACCCCTCACCCGCACCCTCGTCGAGGCCCTGCGCGCCCGGCCCTTCGACTCCTCCGTCGGCCAGCGGGTCGGCGAGGAGCTCGTCGCGGTCCACTGCACGGACCCGGAGGCCCTGGCCGGCACGCTCGGCGTCGTCGAGTCCTACCTGGTCCTGTACTGCGGCCCGGACGGCCCCGACGCCGAGAGCGTCGAGGGAACCGAGGAGTACCGGTCCCGCTGCGCCCGGCTCCAGCACGGCATCGCGGCCGGATTCGCCCGTGCCCTGCGCGAGCGCACGCTCAAGGAGCAGGAGGCCATCGCGCGTTCCGCGCTGACCGCCCGCACCGACGCCCAGCAGGCGCTGCACGCCAGCGAGGAACGCTTCCGGGCGGTCTTCGAGGGCGCGGCCGTCGGGATCGGCATCGCCGACCTGGAGGGCAACGTCCTGGAGATCAACGACGCGCTGCTCCAGATGTTCGGAGGCATGGACGGGCACGTCCGCGGCCGCAACGTCAGCGAATGGAGCCACCCCGACGACACCCCGCACGTCTGGCGGATGTACGGGGAGCTCGTGCGCGGCGAACGCGAGAGCTACCGCGTCGAGAAGCCGTATTACCGGCACGACGGCACCGTGCTGTGGACCAACCTGACGGTCTCGCTGCTGCGCGACGCCGAGGGCGTGCCGCAGTACCAGCTGGCCCTGATGGAGGACACCACCGAGCGCCGGCTGCTGAACCTGCGCCTGCGCTACGAGGCCACCCACGACGCCCTGACCGGCCTGCCCAACCGGACGCTCTTCTTCGAGCGTCTGGAGAAGGCCCTGAGCGGCTCCGGCGGTTCGCGCTTCGGGCTGTGCTACCTCGATCTCGACGGCTTCAAGGCGGTCAACGACAGCCTCGGCCACTCCGCCGGCGACCGGCTGCTGGTGGAGGTCGCCGACCGCCTGCAGAGCTGCGCCACGGGACCGGGCGAGGTGGTCGCACGGCTCGGCGGCGACGAGTTCGTGGCGCTGACCACCGGCCCCGACACCGAGGAGAAGGCCACCGAACTCGCCGTCCGGATCCTCTCCGCCCTCTCCGTCCCGATCCGGCTGGAGGGCCGCGAACTGACGGTCCGGGGCAGCATCGGCATCGTCGAGGGCCCGGCCCGCGAGCGCACCCCCGCGGAGGTGCTGCGCAGCGCCGACATCACCATGTACCGGGCCAAGGCGGCGGGCGGCAACCGGTTCGAGTTCGCCGACGCCGCTGCCGACGCACGGGCCATCACCCGGCACGGACTGACCAACGCCCTCCCGGCGGCGCTGGAACGCGGCGAGTTCTTCATCGAGTACCAGCCGCTGGTCCACATGCACGACGGCAGCGTGCACGGCGCCGAGGCGCTGGTGCGCTGGTCGCACCCGCAGCACGGGGTGCTCGGGCCGGACCGGTTCATTCCGCTCGCCGAACGCACCGGACTGATCGTGCCGCTCGGCCGCTGGGTCCTGGAGGAGTCCGTCCGCCAGGCCCGCGCCTGGCAGCACCAGAAGGGCGGCGCCACCCTGCGGATCAACGTCAACCTGTCGCCGACCCAGTTGCACCATCCCGGCCTGGTCGCCGACACGATCCGCGTCCTGGAGTCCTCCGGCCTGACTCCGGGCACGCTGTGCCTGGAGGTCACCGAGTCGGCCCTGATCGGCGCCGACGACGAACTCCTCGAACCGCTGCGCCGGCTCGCCGCCCTGGGCGTGGACATCGCCCTCGACGACTTCGGCACCGGCTACTCGAACCTGGCCAACCTGCGCCGCCTGCCCGTCAGCGTTCTGAAGCTGGACCGCTCCTTCACCAAGGGCATGCAGCAGCACCCGGCCAACCCGGTCGACGTCAAGATCGTGGAGGGCATAGTCGCCCTGGCCCACAGTCTCGAACTCGCCGTCACCGTCGAGGGCGTGGAGACCGGCGCGCAGGCCGCCCAGCTCCGAGCCCTCGGCTGCGACACGGCCCAGGGCTGGTACTACGCCCGCCCGGGCGCCGCCGACCGCATCCACACGCTGTCCCTGTCGGACGCGGTGCCCACCCTCTGAGCACCGCCCGGGCCACTGGGGCCACCCGGGCCACCCGGGCCACCCGGGCCACCGGGGCCTCCGGGCCGCCCGGGCTCACTCCAGGCCCGCTTCCGTGCCCCGGCCCGGCTCGCGGACGGCCGACACCACCCGCTCGTAGCGCCGGGCGGTGTCGGCCAGGACCCGGGCGGCCACCGGCAGCCGCTCCGCCTGGTACCGGTCGAGCGCGTCCTCCCCGGCCTCCCCGGAGAGGACGGCGGCCAGCGTCCGGCCGAGGGCGGCGGCGTCCTGGATGCCGGTGTTCATGCCCAGCCCGCCGGCTATGGGGTGGACGTGCGCGGCGTCCCCGGCGAGGAAGGCCCGGCCCTCGCGTATCCGGGTGGCCATGCGGACGTTGACCCGCCAGGAGGAGAGCCAGGTGGGCTCCGCGAGCCGTATCCCCGGCATCCGGGCGTGCCGGTCGAAGAGCCGCTGGAAGCTCTCCAGCGAGGGCGGCAACGTCTCGCCCCGCTCGTCCGTCTCCGGAGCGGCCTGCAGCTGGAACGTGTCCGTCCCCGGCATCGGGCAGAGCAGGATCCCGCCCCCGTCCGACGTGAACCACTGGTGCCAGAACGCGCGGCTGAGCCCCGGCGCCTCGACGTCCCCGAGCACCATCGCCGGCTCCTTCTCCCCGCTCCCCTCGAAGGGGATGCCGAGGAGTCCGCGGGTGGTGCTGTGTCCGCCGTCGCACCCCGCCAGATAGCCGGCCCGGATCACGGTGCCGTCCTCCAGCCGCGCGCGGACGCCGTCCGCGTCCTGGGTGATTCCGGCGAGCCGGGACCCGTACGCGACGCGCACGCCCAGCTCGCCCAACCGGTCGCGCAGGCTCTCCTCCACCTGCCACTGCCCGATGAGCAGGCCTCCCTCCACGGCGGTGTCCTTGACGGGCTCCCCGTCGAAGTACTTGCGCAGCACCACGCCCGCGCGTCCCTTGCCCCTCACGGAGTCGGCTACGCCGAGCTCCTCGAAGAACGCGAGGCTGTCCGGCTGGAGGCCCTTGCCCCGGGACTCGCGGTGCGGTGCCGGGCGGCCTTCGATGACCCGCACCGCGATGCCGCGGCGGGCGAGGTCGCAGGCGAGCGTGAGGCCGGTCGGGCCGGAGCCCACGATCAGCACGTCGGCACGATCCGCACCACCTGCTGCGCCCACTGCACCCACTGCGCCCACCGTGCCCTGTGCATCCCTTAGATCCATTGCGTCGGTCATGAGACGTCCCCTCGTCGTCGGTATCTCAAGGAAAGCGGCTCTCGCGAGAAAATGCAACCCGGTTACAAAACTAACTGGGTCACTCATTCGTGTTAGGCTGGACGCATGGAGAACACGAAGGGTCTGCGCGAGAACAAGAAGCTCCGTACGCGCCAACAGCTGGCGGCCACGGCGCTGGAACTCTTCCTGGAACGGGGCTTCGACGCCGTCTCGGTGGCCGATGTCGCAGCCGCTGCCGAAGTCTCCAAACCCACGCTGTTCCGCTACTTCCCGAGCAAGGAGGACCTGGTCCTCGACCGCTTCGCCGACCATCAGGACGAGGCGGCGCGCATCGTGCGCGACCGGGCCGCGGGGCAGACCCCGGTGGCGGCCGTGCGCGCGCACTTCCTGGCGGCCCTCGCCGAGCGCGACCCGATCACCGGGCTCTGCGACCACCCGAACGTGCTCGCCTTCGAGGGGCTGCTCTACAGCACCGCCAGCCTGGGGTCCCGGCTGGCCCACTACACGGCCCGCGAGGTGGAGTTGCTCGCCGCCGTACTCGAAGCCGAAGCGGTCGACCCGCTCACGGCCCGGCTGGCGGCCGGATACCTGGTGGCGGCCCGGCAGGAACTCGGCCGGGAGAACTGGCGCCGCATCGACGCCGGCCAGAGCGCCGACGAGGCCCACCCCGCGGCCGTGGCCGACGCGGAGCGTGCCTTCGCCCTCCTGTCCGGCGGCCTCGACCGCGCCCTGCCCGCCCGCCGGTCCTGACTCCATGGCCCGAACGAACCGCAAGGTGAAGAAGAAGCAGCGGCCCTCCTTCGGCCTGCCCACCGGCCTGATCCTCATGGCCGGCCGGGGCGGCGTGGGGATCGACGGCTGGCGAACCGGGGTGGTCACCGGGAACGGGACCTTGTGCGGCGGGCTCGGCGACGTCCCGCCCGACGTCCCTCCGGAGGAGGCGCAGCGGGCGGCTGCCGCGATGGTGCAGGGGCTCGCCCGTGACTACCACGGGCAAGAGGTCGTGGTGGTCTGGGACCCACCGTCGAAGCCGGGTCGGTGGACGGCCACGGTCGTGCCCGCAGCGGCCGAACCCGAACCCGAACCCGAACCCGAACCCGAACCCGAATCCTTCGGTCCCGCACCGCATCAGTGATCGCTCAGAGACGCGCGCCGGCCCTGGTCAGATCGTGACCGGGCCGTGGGCCGTGGCGAACTCGACCGAGACCAGGCCCGGTTCCTCGTCCTCGACCCAGGTCACGTCGATCTGGTCGAGGGGGTGGTCGGCCGGTTCGCCGAGGAATTCGGCGATGGAGGCGGCGTCGCCGGCGATGGAGACCCCGTGGATGCTGGAGGAGGTGCGCGGGCCGGCGCTCGGGCGCTCCTCGACGGGGGCCAGCCACTGGAGGAAGTAGGGCAGCTGCGGATCCTCCATCAGTTCCCGCACGCCGATCTGCTTCCACCTCAGGTCGAACCCGTCGGGGCGGACACGGTGGCCCTCGTCCGAGGTGCGGCCGAGGCGGGCCTCGATCGGGGCGATGTCGTCCACGGCGACCACCCAACCGAGCCAGCCGCCGCCCTCGGCGGCGCGGCGCGCGACCGCCTGGCCGAAGGGCGCGCGGTCGGCGGCGGGGTGGTCGAGCGTGGTGACGACCTCGACGTAGGTGCCGCCGCTCAGCGGAAGAATGAAATTGCGGGTGCCGAACCGCGGATGCACACCACCGTCGACGAACCCGGCGCCCAGGGCCGATCCGATCCACTGGACGGTCGAGACGAAGCTGTCGCGGGCCACCGCATAGGACACGTGATCAAGTCGCACGGCGTCATCATCACCCGACATCCCGCACAAATCCCGACACCACGCCCGACACTCCGGACGCGTCTGCCGTGGATTCAGCCGGGGCGAACGCGCCCCGAGGGGTCTCAGCCCAGCAGGATGCGCTTCAGTTCGCGGGCCGCGCGCGGGGGTGCCACGTCCGTGCGGTGGGCCAGGGCGATCGTGCGGCGCAGGGGGGAGCCCGCCAGGGGGGTGGCGCGCAGGCCGGAGCCCGCGTGGTCGACGACCATCGCCGGGACCACCGCGATGCCGAGCCCCGCGCGGACGAAGCCCAGTACGGCGTCCATCTCGCCGCCCTCGACCGTGAACACCGGCTCGAAGCCCTCCGCCCGGCAGGCCGCCACCGTCAGGTCCCGCAGGTCGTAGCCGTGCCGGAACATGACCATCGGCTCGTCGCGCAGCGCGGACACCGTGAGCGAACCGCCGCCCGCCGGAGGCGGCAGGGCCGCGGAGGAGACCACGACCAGGTCCTCCGTCAGCAGCTCCACCGTGGTCAGCGCCGGTGCCGAGGGGGGCAGCGGCAGGGCGATCAGCGCGAGGTCCAGGGAGCCGCGCGCGAGCTCCCGTACGAGGTCCAGCGAACCGCTCTCCTCGATCAGCAGCTCGATCCCCGGATGGGCGGTGTGGAAGGCGCGGAGCACGCCCGGCAGCAGGCCGGTGCACAGGCTCGGAGTGGCCCCCAGCCGGATCCGGCCGCGCCGCAGCTGCGCCAGCTCCTGCACCTCCAGCCGCGCCGTGTCCGCGTCCGCGAGGATCCGCCGGGCCAGCGGCAGCAGGGTCTCGCCGGCGTCCGTGAGCGTGATGTTCCCGCGGGCCCGGCTGAAGAGCTCGGCGCCCAGCTCCCGTTCGAGCGCTTTGATCTGTTGCGACAGGGACGGCTGGGCCACGTGCTCGCGCTCGGCCGCGCGCGTGAAGTGCCGGGTCTCGGCGACGGCGACGAAGTAGACCAGCTGCTGGAACTGCATGACCCCAGGCTAGCGCCTGCATAGGCAGGGCCTATCGACTTCAGCTCCGTCATGTCTTGGACCTTTCGGGACCTTCGTCCTTACGGTCAATGTCATGGCTCTGGCAACGCGGACGGATCGACGGCCGTCCACCACGCGCACGCTCTGGGACTCCTCCGTCGGCAAGAAGTCCGTGATGGCCGTCTCCGGCTTGATCATGCTCGGCTACCTCGTCGTGCACATGCTCGGCAACCTCAAGATCTTCTTCGGGGCGGAGGAGTTCAACGGCTACGCCCACTGGCTCCGCACCCTCGGCTCGCCCTTCCTGCACCACGAGTGGGCCCTGTGGATCGTCCGGGTGGTCCTGCTCGCCGCCGTCGTCGCGCACGGAGTCTGCGCGTACCAGCTCAGCCGCCGCGACATCAAGGCGCGCCCGGTGAAGTACGCCCACAAGCGCCGCCGCGCGAGCTACGCCACCCGCACCATGCGCTGGGGCGGCATCATCCTCGCCCTCTTCATCGTCTGGCACCTGCTCGACCTCACCACGCTCACCGTGAACGAGCGGGCCTGGGCCGGGCATCCGTACGAGAACGTCCTCGCCACCTTCTCCACCTGGTACGGCAACACCATCTACCTCGTGGCGATGGCCGCCCTGGGGCTGCACGTCCGGCACGGCTTCTGGAGCGCCGCCCAGACCCTGGGCGCGGGCAACGCCCGGCGGGACAGGACGCTGAAGTTCCTCGCCAACGCCCTCGCCCTCGTCCTCTTCGCGGGCTTCGTGTCCGTGCCCGTCGCCGTCATGACCGGAGTGGTGAGCTGACATGAGCAACGAATACGCCGACTACACCACCGGTGATCCGATCGCCGACGCCAAGGCCCCCGAAGGCCCCATCGCCGAGCGCTGGGACCGCCGCCGCTTCGAGGCCAAGCTGGTCAACCCTGCCAACCGGCGCGGGCACACCGTCATCGTCGTCGGCACCGGCCTGGCCGGCGGCGCCGCCGGCGCCACCCTTGCCGAACAGGGCTACCACGTCGTCCAGTTCTGCTTCTCCGACTCCCCGCGCCGCGCCCACTCGATCGCCGCCCAGGGCGGCATCAACGCGGCCAAGAACTACCGCAACGACGGCGACTCCGTCCACCGGCTGTTCTACGACACCGTCAAGGGCGGCGACTTCCGCGCCCGCGAGTCCAACGTCCACCGCCTCGCCCAGATCTCCGTCGAGATCATCGACCAGTGCGTGGCCCAGGGCGTCCCCTTCGCCCGCGAGTACGGCGGCCTCCTCGACACCCGCTCCTTCGGCGGCGTCCAGGTCTCCCGCACCTTCTACGCCCGCGGCCAGACCGGACAGCAGCTCCTGCTCGGCGCCTACCAGGCGCTCTCGCGCCAGATCGCCGCCGGCAACGTGGAGATGCACGCCCGCACCGAGATGCTCGACCTGATCACCGTCGACGGCGTGGCCCGCGGCATCGTCGCCCGCGACCTGGTCACCGGCAAGATCGACACCCACTACGCGGACGCCGTCGTCCTCGCGAGCGGCGGCTACGGCAACGTCTTCTACCTCTCCACCAACGCCATGAACTCCAACGCGACGGCCGTCTGGCGGGCCCACCGGCGCGGCGCGTACTTCGCGAACCCCTGCTTCACCCAGATCCACCCCACCTGCATCCCGCGCACCGGCGACCACCAGTCCAAGCTCACCCTGATGAGCGAGTCCCTGCGCAACGACGGCCGCATCTGGGTCCCCAAGGCCAAGGGCGACACCCGCCCCGCCGCCGACATCCCGGAAGCCGAGCGCGACTACTACCTGGAGCGGATCTACCCCTCCTTCGGCAACCTCGTGCCCCGCGACATCGCCTCCCGCGCGGCCAAGAACGTCTGCGACGAGGGCCGCGGCGTCGGCCCCGGCGGCCAGGGCGTCTACCTCGACTTCGCCGACGCCATCCGCCGCATGGGCAAGGAGAAGGTCGCCGAGAAGTACGGCAACCTCTTCGACATGTACGAGCGGATCACCGCGGAGAACCCCTACGAGGTCCCCATGCGGATCTATCCCGCCGTGCACTACACGATGGGCGGACTGTGGGTCGACTACGACCTCCAGACCACCGTCCCCGGCCTGTTCGCGATCGGCGAGGCGAACTTCTCCGACCACGGCGCCAACCGCCTCGGCGCCTCCGCCCTCATGCAGGGCCTCGGCGACGGCTACTTCGTGCTGCCCTCCACCATCAACGACTACCTGGCCCGCCACCCGCACCGGGACACCGTCGACGACACCCACCCCGAGGCCGCGGCCGCCGTCCGCGAGACCCGCGACTGCCTCGCCAAGCTGCTCGCCGTCGACGGGGACCGCACGCCCGACTCCTTCCACCGGGAGATCGGCGAACTGATGTGGGAGTACTGCGGGATGGCCCGGACCGAGGAGGGCCTGCGCAAGGCCCTCGCCAGGATCCCGGAGATCCGCGAGGAGTTCTGGCGGCGGATCAAGGTGCCGGGCAGCGGCGAGGAGTTCAACCAGTCGCTGGAGAAGGCCAACCGCATCGTCGACTACCTGGAGCTCGCCGAGCTGATGTGCCTCGACGCCCTCCACCGCGCCGAATCCTGCG
The DNA here is from genome assembly GCF_026342735.1 of Streptomyces sp. NBC_00193. Lineage (GTDB taxonomy): Bacteria > Actinomycetota > Actinomycetes > Streptomycetales > Streptomycetaceae > Streptomyces > Streptomyces stoeckheimensis. The sequence continues at coordinate 1,037,150 of NZ_JAPEMM010000002.1, read as the reverse complement.
GCGGCCACTTCCGCGAGGAGTCCCAGACCCCGGACGGCGAAGCCGCCCGCCGCGACGAGGAGTTCGGGTACGCGGCCGCCTGGCAGTACACCGGAACCGGCGCCGCGCCCGTCCTGCACAAGGAAGACCTCGTCTTCGAGTACGTCCACCCCACCCAGCGGAGCTACGCATGAAGCTCACCCTGCGCGTCTGGCGCCAGAAGAACGCCGACGCCCCCGGCGCGATGGCCTCGTACGAGGTCGACGGCATCTCGGAAGGCATGTCCTTCCTCGAAATGCTCGACACCCTCAACGAGGACCTCATCCTGAGCGGAGAGGACCCCGTCGCCTTCGACCACGACTGCCGCGAGGGCATCTGCGGTGCGTGCAGCCTCGTCATCAACGGAGACGCCCACGGGCCCGAGCGCACCACGACCTGCCAGCTCCACATGCGCTCCTTCGCCGACGGCGACACCATCGACGTCGAACCCTGGCGGGCCTCGGCCTTCCCCGTCGTGAAGGACCTCGTCGTCGACCGCGGGGCCCTCGACCGGGTCATCCAGGCCGGCGGCTACATCACCGCCCCGACCGGCTCCGCCCCCGAGGCCCACGCCACGGCCGTTCCCAAGCCCGACGCCGACTACGCCTTCGAGCACGCCGAGTGCATCGGCTGCGGGGCGTGCGTGGCGGCCTGCCCCAACGGCTCCGCGATGCTCTTCACCTCCGCCAAGGTCAACCACCTGAACGTGCTCCCGCAGGGTTCGCCGGAGCGCGAGACCCGGGTCCTGGACATGGTCGCCACGATGGACGCCGAGGGCTTCGGAGGATGCACCCTGACCGGTGAGTGCGCCACGGCCTGCCCCAAGGGGATCCCGCTGCCGTCGATCGCCGCCATGAACAAGGAGTGGCTGAGGGCGGTTCGCCGAGGACCCCGCTGACCTGTGGATTTCATAAGAATGAGGTCTTCGGAGAAAGATCCTGTTCATCTTTCGGACACCGACCCGTAAGGTGAGTTTCGGCCACCGGGGGCCGCCGGGCACGGTGGGGCCGATTTCTGCGTCCACGAGCCCTGAGGTGATCATGAGCGGCATCCGTCGGCATCTGAGCTGGATGCCGTTCCAGCCCCGGACCGCTTTGCCGTCGCAGCCGAGAGGGTCGCAGCGCGGCCGCGGGTCCCGGACCCCGGCGCAGGCGCGGGAGGCCCGGCGGGCCGTCCGCGAAGGGGAGATCCTGGCGCAGGCGGCCGAATCCGGAAGCATCGTCGAACACGGGGGCCGGCTGGCCGTCGTACGGGACGACCTGCTCCCCGCCGAACTCGCCGAGATGAACCTCCGCGAGGTCGCCGAGGTGCTGGAAGCGGCCTCGATGCCCTACGGCCTGGTCCCCGACGGGGAACTGGTCCACCGGGTGGCGCTCGCCCCCGGCACCCGTGCCGACGTGCTCGCCGCCTGCGCGAAGGGCTTCGCCGGCCGGCCCGTCTACGCCGACCTCCTCGGCCACCGCACCGCGCTCGGCACCGTCCTCGCCGAGGAGCTGCCCGAGGCGGTCGCCGCGGCGGAGGCCGAGACGCCCGGCGCCGTCGTCGCGGGGATCCGGCTCTACATTCCCGTGGTCACCTCGGGATACACCCTCCACATGGCTTCCGATCAGGGCTGTGACCTGGAGTTCTGGAAGCCGGCCAACGGCCCCGGCGGGGTCGCCTCGCTCCGGGAGACCCCCTTCGGCTGGTGGGTGCCCTCCATGGAGGCCACGGGCCACCGGCGCATCGGCGACCGCGACTACCCGGTGGTGACGGACCTCGACCGCCGCTTCCCCGAGGACATCGACTTCCCCATCGACGCCGTGATCACCTGGGTGGACGGCTCGGACCCCCAGTGGCGCCGCCGCCGTGACCGGGCCGAGGCGGCCGCCGCGGGTGTCGAGGCGGGCGAGGGCGAGAGCCCCGCCGACACCGCTGCCGGTCCCGATACCGCCGACGCCGCCGCCGACAGCGGCGACCACCGCTTCCGGGACCGCGGCGAGCTGCGCTCCTGCCTGCGCTCCATCGCGGCCTACGCGCCCTGGATCCGCCGGGTCTTCCTCGTCACCGACGACCAGGTCCCCGACTGGCTGGCCCTGGAGCACCCCGGGCTCACCGTGGTCCATCACCGGGAGCTGTTCGCCGACCCCGGCGCCCTGCCCGTCTTCAACTCGCACGCCATCGAAACCCAGCTGCACCGCATCCCGGGCCTCGCCGAGCACTACCTCTACTTCAACGACGACATCTTCCTCGGCCGCCCCCAGCGCCCGCAGAACTACTTCCTGCCGTCCGGTCTGCCGAAGGTCTTCCACGACACCCGGGCCGTCCCGCCCAGCTCCCCGGACAGCCACGACGACGTCTACACCACCTCGCAGCGGGCGACCCGCCGCACGGTGGAAGCGCTCGCAGGCCGCACGTACCCGCGCATCCTCGCGCACGCCCCGTACGCGCAGAGCCGCTCCCTCTACGCCCGGCTGGAAGAGGCACTGCCCGGCGGGCTCGACGCGACCAGCCGGTCCGTCTTCCGCAGTGCCACCGACCTCGCCCCCGTCACCCTCGCCCTGCACCTGGCACTCGCCCAGGGGCGTGCGGTGGAAGGCGACCTGGCCACCGCGTACGTGTCCACCGCCGGGACCAAGGAGCTCCAGCGGCTGGGCGGCCTCCTGCGCGATCGGGGCACCGACGCGTTCTGCCTCGCCGACGACTCGGGCACCGAGGTCGCCCCCGACGTGCAGCAGCGCGAGCTCAAGGCCTTCCTGGAGGCCTACTTCCCCGTCGCCTCGCCGTACGAGGCTCCGGGCCGGGCCGCCGCGAAGGGCCGTACCGCCGGGCACGGCCACGGCCCGTCCGCGCACGACCACGACGGGTCCGCCGATCGGATGATCGGAGCGGCTCGCGTCGCGCCGTGACCGGCCGCCCTCCGGGGCGTGGGCGACAGTGGGCGCATGCTTTCAGGCCGTCCAACCCCCGCCGGATCCGGACCGCGCCGCCGTAGCGTGCTGGCCGCCGCCCTCGCCCCGCTGGCGGTGGCCGGCTGCGCCGGGGAGGAGCGGGCCCCGACGCCGGGCCCCGGCCCCGAGGCCGTCAAGGACGCGCTTGTCATGGTCATCCGGCACGCCGAGAAGCCGTACGCCGGGGACACCGGCGAGGACGACGAGGGCAACGAGGACCCGGGCTTCCTCGCCGTCCGGGGCCGGCGCCGCGCGCAGGAGCTGCCCGCGCTCTTCCCGCCGACCCGGGGCGCCCGCCTGCCCCGTCCGGGGGCAGTCTTCGCGGCCGGCGGCAAGGAGGGGGCACCCGCGCGGTGCCGCCAGACCGTCGAGACGCTCGCCACCGCACTGGGTACGCCCGTCCGCGCGGAGTTCGCCGTCGGAGCCGAGCCCGCCCTGGCCAGGGCGGTGCTGGCGGCGCGGACGCCCGTCCTGGTCTGCTGGGAGCACCAGGGGATGCCCCGCCTGATCCGGGGCCTCGGAGCGCAGGACGTGCTGGGGCTGCCGGCCGCCTGGCCCGACCGCTACGACCTGGTGTGGACCTTCACCCGCAGACAGGGCGTCTGGACCTTCCGCGAGCTTCCGCAGCACCTGCTCCAGGGCGACGCGTAGCGGCGGCGTACGGCCGCACCGGGACACCGCGAAGACCGCACGGTACGGGCGTACGCTGAGAAGTGGACTCGGGGCAGTGGTGTGCCGGGAGGTCGACGATCATGACTGGAATCGTGCGAAGGGGCTTCGATTCCGCGGACGAGACCCGTCGGTTCGAGGACGGCAAGGGCAGGCTCGATCTGCTCAACACCGACCACGGGCCGATCGGTCGGGCCGTGTTCGAGCCCGGATGGCAGTGGTCGCAGCACATCAAGCCCATTGCGGGCACCGACAGTTGTGAGGCCGCCCACGTGGCCTACATCATCAGCGGCCGGATGAAGATCGTCATGGACGGTGGCGACAGCGTCGAGGCGCAGCCCGGAGACTTCATCCAGATCGATCCCGGCCACGACGCCTGGGTGCTCGGCGACGAGCAGTGCGTCGTCCTCGACTGGCAGGGCTACGGAGACTTCGCCAAGCCCAAGGACGCGTGACCGCCTGGCTCACGCGTGACCACCTGCCCGACCACCGGCCCTACCGGCCCGCAGCGAGGGCCCGTGCCAGGTAGGCCGCCGTACGGCTGCCCGTGGCGCGGGCCACCTCGGCAGGGGTGCCCGCGGCCACCACCCGGCCGCCGTCCGCGCCGCCGCCCGGCCCCAGATCGATGACCCAGTCGGCGCCCGCCACCACCGCCATGTCGTGCTCCACGACCACCACCGAGTGCCCGGCGTCCACCAGGCCGTGCAACTGTCGCAGCAGGACCGCGACATCGGCCGGGTGGAGCCCCGTCGTCGGCTCGTCCAGCAGGTACAGGGTGTGGTCGCGGCGCACGCGCTGGAGCTCCGTCGCCAGTTTGATGCGCTGCGCCTCGCCGCCCGACAGCTCCGTGGCGGGCTGGCCGAGCCGCAGGTACCCCAGACCGATGTCCGAGAGCGCGCCGAGGCTGCGGGCCGCCGCCGGGACCCCGGCGAAGAAGGAGGCCGCCGACTCCACCGTCAGGGCGAGCACCTCCGCGATGTTCAACCCCGAGTAACGGACCTCCAGCGTCTCGGAGTTGTACCGGGCTCCCGCGCACTCCGGGCACGGGGCGTAGGTGCTGGGCAGGAACAGCAGCTCCACCGAGACGAAGCCCTCGCCCTGGCAGGACTCGCACCGCCCGCCCGGCACGTTGAAGGAGAAGCGGCCCGCCTTCCAGCCCCGCGCCTTCGATTCCGGCGCCGCCGTGAAGAGCCGGCGCACCACGTCGAAGAGCCCCGTGTACGTGGCCAGGTTGGAGCGCGGGGTCCGGCCGATCGGCTTCTGGTCCACCTCCACCAGCCGCCGTACCGCGAACTCCGGCTCCGCCAGCCGCTCGTGGACCTCCCGTGCGAGGACCTGGCCCACCAGCGTGGACTTCCCGGACCCCGACACCCCGGTCACCGCCGTGAACACCCCGAGCGGGAACTCCGCCGCCACGTCCCGCAGGTTGTGCCGGTCGACACCGCTGAGCCGGACGGCGCCGGTCGCCTTCCGTGCGGCCCCCGTGCGCCACTCGTCCGGCCGCCGGGACCCGAACAGGTACGGGGCCGTCGCCGAGTCCGCCACCGCCGCCAGAGCCTGCGGGGGCCCGCTGTGCAGCACCCTCCCGCCGTGCTCCCCGGCGAGCGGGCCGACGTCCACCAGCCAGTCCGCGTGCCGCACCACGGCCAGGTCGTGCTCCACCACGAACACCGTGTTCCCGGCCTCCTTGAGCCGGTCCAGGACGCCGAGCAGCGCCTCCGTGTCGGCCGGGTGCAGCCCCGCCGACGGCTCGTCCAGTACGTACACCACCCCGAACAGCCCCGAACGCAACTGCGTCGCCAGCCGCAGCCGTTGCAGCTCGCCCGCCGACAGGGTCGGGGCGGCGCGGTCCAGGCTCAGGTAGCCCAGCCCCAGCTCGGTGACCGGGCCGATCCGGGAGCGCAGGTCCTCGGTGAGCACCCGGGACGCCTCGCCGCCGCCGCGCGCGGTGGCCAGTACCCCGTCCAGCTCCGTCAGCGCCAGCGCCGACGTCTCCGCGATGGTGCGGCCCGCGAAGGTCACGGTCAGGGCCTCCGGGCGCAGCCGCCTGCCCTCGCACACGGAACACGGCGCATCGGTCAGGAACTTCTCGGCGCGGGCCCGCAGGGTGAGGCTCTTGCTGTCGGAGAAGGTCCGCATCACGTACCGGTGGGCGCTCATGTACGTGCCCTGGTAGGGGCGCTGGATCCGGTCGGCCTCCCGCACCGGATGCACCGTCACCACCGGCTGCTCCTCGGTGAACAGGATCCACTCGCGGTCCGCCGCCGCGAGCTCCCGCCAGGGCGCGTCCACGTCGTGGCCGAGGGCCTCCAGGATGTCGCGCAGGTTCTTGCCCTGCCAGGCGCCGGGCCAGGCGGCGATGGCGCCTTGACGGATCGACAGGCTCGCGTCGGGCACCAGCAGTTCCTCGCTGGTGCGGTGGACGCGGCCGAGGCCGTGACAGGAAGGGCAGGCCCCGGCCGCGGTGTTGGGGGAGAAGGAGTCGGAGTCCAGGCGCTCGGCACCGGGCGGGTAGGAGCCCGCCCGCGAGTAGAGCATCCGCAGCGAGTTGGACAGCGTGGTCACCGTCCCGACCGAGGACCGGGACCCGGGGGAGGAGCGCCGCTGCTCCAGCGAGACGGCCGGCGGGAGCCCGGTGACGGAGTCGACCTTCGGCGCGCCGATCTGGTGGATCAGCCGGCGGGCGTACGGGGCCACGGACTCGAAGTACCGGCGCTGGGCCTCGGCGAAGAGCGTGCCGAAGGCCAGCGAGCTCTTCCCGGAGCCGGAGACCCCGGTGAACACGGTCAGCGCGTCACGCGGAATGTCCACGTCGACCCCGCGCAGATTGTGCTCCCGGGCGCCGCGGACGCGGACGTAGGGATCGTGGGCGTGCGGGGTGGCGGGCTGGTGCATTCGTCCTAGTTTAGTGTCCGGGGCCGACAGGCTGCCCGACGGGGTCCGCGGGCCCGTCAGCGCGCCCGTCCGCGGTCTCCGTGAGGCCGGTGAGGCGGGCGAGCCGCGCGAAGGAGTCCACCAGTGCCGTCCGGTCGTACGTGGACGTGGTGACCAGCAGTTCGTCCGCCCCGGTCAGCTCCGCGACCGCGGTCAGCTCCGCCGCGACCTGCTCCTCCGTGCCGTGGATGTGTCCGGCGAGGGCGCCCTCGTACAGCTCCCGCTCCTTGGGGCTCATGGTGAGGGCCTCGACCTCCTCGGCCGGACGCAGCGGCGGGAAGCTGCCCCGGGTCCGCGAGTACGCGACGGCCCAGGCCTCCGGCACCAGGATCCGGCGGGCGGCCTCGGCGGTGGCCGCCACCGCGACCGTGCCGGAGGCCACGACGTACGGCCGCGCCCCCCAGGGGGAGGGGCGGAACTCCTCGCGGTACGCCGCGATGATCTCCGCGACCCGGGCCCGGGTCCGCAGGTCCCCCACGACCAGGGGCAGCCCGGCGCGGGCCGCGATGCCCGCCCCCTCGCCGGTGGCCAGCACGTACGCCGGGATCCGCATCCCCTCCGCCGGGCGGGCGTGCACGTCGGGGTAGGCCCGCTGGGAGCCGTCGAGCCACCCCAGCAGCTCCGCGAGCTGCTCTTCGAACCGGTCGGCGTCGGCGGTGTCCCGGCCGAGCGCGCGGCGGATCCCGCCGGTGAAGCCGACCGAGCGGCCGAGGCCCATGTCGATCCGGCCGGGGAACAGCGACTCCAGGACCCCGAACTGCTCGGCGACCACCAGGGGCTGGTGGTTGGGCAGCATCACGCCGCCGGTGCCGACGCGGATCCGGGAGGTCGCCCCGGCCACGGCGGCGGCGAGCACCGTGGGCGCGGATCCGGCGACCCCGGGCACGCTGTGGTGCTCGGAGACCAGGAACCGGTGGTATCCGAGCCGCTCGGCGGTGCGCGCGAGCTCCACGGTGTCGCGCAGGGCCTGGGCGGCGGGGTGGCCCTCGCGGGTGCGGGACCGGTCGAGTATCGAGAGGGTGCGGATCACACTGGTGTCAACGCGCGAACGGCGTCAGGATTCCCAGGGCGGTGTCCAGCGATCCGACTGCGCCATGGCCGCCACCAGCCGGTGGATCACCTCGGAATCCAGTGCGGGGTTCGCCGCGGCCACGTGGGCCAGTTCCTCGTCGTCGAGGAGTTCTGCCAGTCGGTGCTGCGGAAGGTTCGGGTGGCGTGCCATCGCCGCGCGCACGACCGGGTCCGGGTCCCGGGTGAGGCGCTCTACGGTGTCCGGCGCGGTCTGCGGGTCGAGGGCGGCCAGGGCCCGGACCTCGGGGTCCTCGTGGTCGGCGAAGGCGGCCAGGCCGGTATTGGGAAAGTTCGGCCGGGTGGTGAGCTGCGCGCGCTCAGGGTGGGCGTACTCGAGGAAGCTGCGCAGCAGGAGTGCGGCCGGGGCGTCCGGATGGTTCTGGGCCAGCAGCACGCGTACCCCGAGATCCTCGTCGGCGGCCAGGCGTTCCACGAGATCGGGCGGCAGCGTGGGGACCAGGGCGGCCCTCCGGCGAAGCAGCGGGTGGCCCGAGGTCGCGTCCCGGCGGACATCCTCGGGGTCCCGGGGCGCTCTGGGCCCGGGCCACGGATGGAATCGGTCGTCCGCGGGGACCTCGTAGTCGATCCCGGCCCGTTCCTCCTCGCTCAGTGCAGGGTGCACGGACAGGGCGAGCCGTACCGTCGGGTCGGGGTCCACGGCGAGTGCGCGCATCTCGGCGGGTCCGAGGTCCGTGCGGTGCGCGATCCGCTGGCGCACCTCCGGGTCCGGATCGCCGGCGAGGAGGACCACCACGTCGGCGGGGAGGGTGGGGTTGTCGGCGATCGCCGCCCGTTCGCCCTCGGCCACCGGAGAGGTCAGGACACCGTCCACGACGGTTCTGCTGAGGGCCCGGTTCAACAGCATGTCCCAGCGTGCGTGGCACGTCCGGTCGGGCAGTTCGCGCTCGACCCACGCCGGATCCTCGCTTTGCGCGTGCCTCCGCGCCCTCTCCCGGACGTCCTCGTCGGGATCCGCCAGCAGTGAGGCCCGGATCTCCGCGGGCAGCACACTCCACCGGCCGACCCCCCAGCCGCGGACCTTCGCGTCCGGATGGGTGGGCATGGAACGCTGCAGCTCCATGGAGATCTGCTGGTAGGCGGGCGGGAAGTCGTTCTCGTACGTGTTGATCATGCGGACGACGGTCTCGTCGGGCAGCGGCCTGTACACGCCGCCGACGGGCAGTCTGGGCGCATCGGCGAGATGGGCGCGGACGAACCACTCCGGGTCGTCGACCAGTCGTGCCCGTTGGGCCGGGTCGACGTGGGGATTGCGGGCGAAGAAGCTGCGGGTTCGGATGTCAGGGTGCTGGAGCGCGGCCTCGACCACGGCGTCGGGCAGGGTCCGGTCCCGGCAGAGCACCATCTGCACGGCCGGCGGGCCGTCGGCGAGCAGCCGCAGCAGGACGTCCTCGGGTGAGGACGGGTTGAGGGCCACCCCGGCGAGCCGACGCGTGGGCAGGTCGGCGGCCTCCCAGATGTTTTCAGGCGTAGGCATGTGTCGTAACCCCCGTGTGTCAGCTGGTCCCCCCGGACCACCGGGCCACGACCCTACCGGCCCCCGCTGCTTAGGCTGGCGGGGTGACCGAGACTCAGAACCGCAGGCCCCTGGCCGTCTTCGACATCGACAACACCCTGGCCGACACCGCCCACCGCCAGCACTTCCTGGAGCGCCGGCCGCGCGACTGGAGCGGGTTCTTCGGCGCGGCCCCGGCCGATCCGCCCCTCGCCCGCGGGATCGCGCTCGCGGTGGAGAGCGCGGCCGACTGCGAGGTCACGTACCTCACCGGCCGCCCGGAGCGGTGCCGCGCGGACACGGAGGACTGGCTCGCGCGGAACGGGCTGCCCGAGGGGCGGCTGTGGATGCGCGGGAACCAGGACCGGCGGCCCGCCCGCACGACCAAGCTCGAAGTGCTGCGGCGGATCTCGCGGGGCCGCGAGGTGCGGATGCTGGTGGACGACGACGAGCTGGTGTGCGGGGCGGCCCGCGCGGAGGGCTTCCGCGTGGTCCTGGCGGACTGGGCGGCGGAGGCGCCGGAGCTCAAGGACGCGCAGGAGGGCGAGGGCCGCACCTGAGCGAGCGCGCCCCCGGTGCCCGATGGCCTGTGTCCCGTGCCCCTCTGGCGGCCGGGCGGGCCGGGCGGGGCCCCGGAAAGCCCCGAGGGGCCGGGGCCCCGGGCCCTCAGGCCTCAGGCCTCGCCGTCGAGGCGGAAACCGACCTTGATCCCCACTTGGTAGTGCGCGATCTCGCCGTTCTCGATGTGCCCTCTGATCTGAACGACTTCGAGCCAATCAAGGTTGTGGAGCGTTTCGCCCGCGCGCGCGATGCCGTTGCGGATGGCCTGGTCGATGCCCTCGTGGGACGTGCCCACGATCTCGGTCACCCGGTACGTGTGATTGGACATGGGGGTCTCCCGACACTGGGTGGCTGTTGCCTTGTTCTACGGTGCCCCAGTAAGTCCGGGTCCGCGAACTTTGCGTGAACAATCCATAGCGATACCCCCTTGACCCACCCATTGGTCTATGCCAATTTCAAGCCATCTGCGATCCATCCCCCCAGAAGGTGACCTTCGTGAAGATGCGCTTCCTTGCCGTGTCCACCGCTCTCGCGGCCGCGACCGCTCTCACCGGCTGCAGCCTCGCCGGGTCGGGCGGAGGTACGCAGAAGGTGACGCTCTGGCTGATGAAGGGCAGCGCCTCCGAGGACTTCATAGGTCAGTTCACGAACAGCTTCGAGAAGGAACACCCGGGTGTGGACCTCGAAGTGAAGATCCAGGAGTGGAAGGGCATCGGCGACAAGGTCAACGCCGTCCTGTCCGGCGAGAGCCAGGAGAGCGCCGACGTCATCGAGGTCGGCAACACCCAGGTCGCCCAGTACGTGGAGGGCGGCGGCGTCTCCGAACTCACCCTGGAAGCCCTGCGCGAGTGGGACGGCAAGGACTGGCTGAAGGGCCTCTCCGAACCGGGTAAGGTCCGCGGAGCCCAGTTCGGCGTCCCGTGGTACGCCGCCAACCGCGTGGTGATCTACAACAAGGACCTCTTCACGGCCGCCGGGGTCAAGGCGCCGATCAAGACCCGCCAGGAATGGATCCAGGCCACGCAGAAGCTCGACAAGGGCACCCAGCAGGGCATCTACCTCGCCGGGCAGAACTGGTACGTCCTCGCCGGGTTCGTCTGGGACGAGGGCGGCGAGCTCGCCGTCGAGAGCAGCGGCCAGTGGCTCGGCACCCTCGACGAGCCGAAGGCCATGGCCGGAATGGAGTTCTACAAGCAGCTCCAGGCCCTCGGTGACGGCCCCAAGGACGCCGACGAGGAGACGCCCCCGCAGTCCGACGTCTTCGCCCGCGGCGGGATCGCCCAGATCATCGCCCCGCCCGGCCAGGCCGCCGCCATCGAGGCCGCGAACCCGGAGCTCAGGGGCAAGCTCGGCTTCTTCCCGATCCCCGGCAAGACCGCCGACAAGGTGGGCTCCGTCTTCACCGGCGGCTCGGACCTGATCATCCCCGAGAAGACGAAGCAGCGTAAGCAGGCCGTCGACGTGATCACGGCCCTGGTCAGCGAGAAGTGGCAGACCGAACTCGCCCGCACGATGAGCTACGTACCCAACAAGACCACCCTCGCGCACGTGGTCGAGGGCAACGACGGCGCCACCGCGATGGCCCCCGGCGCGGCCCAGGGCCGCGCCACCCCGCAGTCCCCCCGCTGGGCCGAGGTGGAGGCCAAGAACCCGATCAAGCCGTTCATGACGGCCGTGCTCACCGGCCAGGACCCCGAGACGGCGGCGAAGGCGGCCTCCGACACCATCAGCAAGGTCCTCAGCTCCGACCGCTGACCCTGATGGGTGCGCGCGCGGGTGAGGGCACGGGAGGGGACGCCCGCCAAGTTCAGCGTCCGCACATCCGAGGGCCGCGAAGCGGCCATGTCGAATCCAGCCGGTCACGGAAGAAGTAAAGAAGCCAGGCCACACACCTGCCGGCCTGGCTTCCCGTGCCGGACCAGGAGCCGTCATGACCATCGCCCCCCTGTCCCCGTCCGCCGTGTCCCCCGCCCTCCTCCCCGCCCCGACGCCCGCCCCGGCGCCCGCCCGGCGCGCGGCGGACGCCCCCGCACCCCACTACGCCGTCCGCCTCGCCCGCAACGAGGACGAGGTGCGCGCCGCGCAGCGGCTGCGCCACCAGGTCTTCGCCGGCGAGCTCGGCGCCCGTCTCGACGGCCCGGAGCCGGGCCTGGACTGCGACCCCTTCGACGCCTACTGCGACCACCTCCTCGTCGTGGACGAGGAGACCGAGCAGGTCGTCGGCACCTACCGGCTGCTGCCCCCCGAACGCGCCGCCGTGGCCGGACGCCTCTACTCGGAGGGCGAGTTCGACCTCTCCGCCCTCGCCCCCATCCGCCCCGACCTCGTCGAGGTGGGCCGCTCCTGCGTCCACCCCGACCACCGCAACGGCGCCGTCATCGCCCTCATCTGGGCCGGCCTCGCCCGCTACATGGACGGCTCCGGACACAACTGGCTCGCCGGCTGCTGCTCCATACCGCTCTCCGACGGCGGGGTGCTGGCCGCCGCCACCCGGGAGAACGTCCTCGCCCGCAGCCTCGCACCCGTCGAGTACCGGGTCACCCCGCACCTCCCCTGGAGCCCCGAAGGCATCGAGGTCCCCGGCCGGATGGAACTGCCCCCGCTGCTGCGCGGCTACCTGCGCCTGGGCGCCTGGGTCTGCGGCGAGCCCGCCCTGGACGCCGAGTTCGGCTGCGCCGACCTGTACGTCCTGCTCTCCCTGCGGCGCACCAACCCCCGCTACCTCAAGCACTTCCTGTCGCTCGCCCCGTCCGCATGAGCGCCTGGCTCCCCACCTCGCCCTGTACCCCCGCGGACTGCGCCGGCCACGAGGGGCGCACCGCGAGCGTGCCGCGCGCGGTCCTGCGGCTCGCCGCGGCCATCGCCCTGGTCCTGCTCGGGATCCTGGGCGCCCCGCCGCTGCGGCTGCTGCCGGAGCGGGTCCGGCACGTGCTGGTACGGGCCTGGGCGACCGCCCTGCTGGGCGCCTTCGGCCTGCGGATCACCGTGCACGGGACACCCGGCCCCGGCCGTGGCCGGCTGATCGTCGCCAACCACATCTCCTGGCTGGACATCCCGCTCGTCGCCGCCGTCATGCCCTCCCGGATGCTGGCCAAGAGCGACATCCGCAGCTGGCCGGTCCTCGGACCGCTCTCCCGGCAGGCCGGCACCCTCTACATCGAACGCGACCGGCTCCGCACCCTGCCCGCCACCGTCGGCCTCCTCACCCGGGCCCTGCTCGACGGTGACCGCGTCACGGTCTACCCCGAGGGCTCCACCTGGTGCGGGCGGGCCCAAGGCCCCTTCCGCCGGGCCGCGTTCCAGGCCGCGCTGGATGCGCGGGTGCCCGTACAGCCCGTACGGATCAGCTACCTGCTCGACGACGGGGGGCCGGCCGGGGCGCCCGCATTCGTCGGGGACGACCCGCTGACCGCCTCGCTGTGGCGGATCGCGCGGGCCCGTGGGGTGCGCGCCGAGGTGCGGCTGCTGCCGCGGATCCCGCCGGGCCGGTACGCGCACCGGCGGGACCTCGCGGCCGCGGCTCAGGCCGCCGTGCTCGCCGAACCGGTACCCGTGTCGCGACCGGCGGCGCCGCTGCTGCCCGGAGTGCCCTCCCAGCCGTCGGTGCCGATGCCGTCCGCCACCGACAGTGACAGGGCGAAGCGGCCCGCGGCGTCCGTCCACCAGTGGGTCAACTCAAGTCCGGCGGATGCGAGTTCCTTACGGACCCCGTCCTGACGGAACTTCGCCGAGATCTCCGTCAGGATCTCCTCGCCCGCCTCGAAGGGCACCTCCAGATCCAGCGCCCGGACCTTCACCACCACCTGCCTGCGGGCCCGCAGCCGCATCTCGATCCACTCGTGCTCCTGGTTCCACACCGCCACGTGCGCGAAGTCGGCGGTGTGGAAATCCGCGCCCAGCTCCCGGTTCACCACGGACAGCACGTTCCCGTTGAACGCGGCGGTCACGCCCTGCGCATCGTCGTACGCCGACACCAGGACGGCCGGGTCCTTCACCAGGTCCGTCCCCATCAGCAGCGCGTCCCCGGGTGACAGCATCGCCCGTACGTCCGCCAGGAACACCGCCCGCTCCGCCGGCAGCAGGTTCCCGATCGTGCCGCCCAGGAACACCACCAGCCGGGGTCCGGGGGAGTCCGGCAACCGCAGTGCGCGCGTGAAGTCGGCCAGCAACGCGTGGACGCGCAGCCCCGGATGCTCCTCCAGCAGGATCTTCGCCGCCCCCGTCAGCGCGCTCTCGCTCACGTCCACCGGTATGTACGTGTCCAGCGCGGGCAGCGCCTCGATCAGGTGCCGGGTCTTCTCCGAGGAGCCGGAACCGAGCTCCACCAAGGTGCGGGCCCCGCTCACCGAGGCGATCTCCCGGGCCCGTTCGAGCAGGATCTCCCGCTCGGCGCGCGTCGGGTAGTACTCGGGCAACCGGGTGATCTCCTCGAAGAGTTCACTGCCCCGGGCGTCGTAGAACCACTTGGGCGGCAGCGATTTGGGGGACCGGGTCAGCCCGTCGTGCACATCCGTACGCAGCGCCGTCTCGGCGGCGTGCTCGTCGAGGGTGCGGGTCAGCTGGAAGTCGTTCACTTGCCTTCGTCTCCTTGCTGCGGTGCGTGCGGTGCGTGGAGTGAGTGGTGCGCGTGCCGTGAGGGTGATGGGCCGGTGGGGGGCTCCTTCAGGGAGACGAGGTCGATCCGGGTGCGGGTGGCGGTCAGCAGGGTCCCGTCCGGGACCTCGCACCAGCGCGCATCGTCGTCGTAGGGCTCCGAGGCCACCACCGTGCGCTGCGCCGCCGTGTCGGCCAGGTACCACAGGGAATCCCCCCAGGCCGTCGCCGCGATGGCCCGGCCGTCGGTGAGCAGCAGGTTCAGCCGGGATCCGGGCGCGGCCTCGGCCAGCTCCCGTACCGTCCCGGCCAGCGCCGCACCGAGGTCCGGGTCCGCCCGCAGCCGGTGCAGGACCAGCGCCCAGATCAGCGCCGAATCCGTCCGGGCGGCCAGCGACAGCAGCTCCTGGGGCGGCAGGCGCGCCGCGACGGGGGCCGCGGCGTCCGGCCAGTCCCGCAGCGAGCCGTTGTGGCTGAACAGCCAGTGCCCCTCCGCGAACGGCGCGGCCGCCGCCTCCCCGTCCGCCCCCGGACGCGTGGCGTCCCGTACGGCGGCCAGTACGGCCCCGCTGCGGACCACCCGGGCGAGGTCGCTGAAGGTCAGGTCGCCCCAGATCGGCCCGGCCCGGCGGTAGCGGGCGGGCACCGGGTCCTCCTCCGCGTACCAGCCGACGCCGAAACCGTCGGCGTTGACCGTGCCGGACCGCTGGCGGCGCGGCTCCCACGACTGGCGGACCAGTGAATGCTCGGGATCGCTCAGCACCCGGCCGAGGCTCACGGGCTCCCCGAGATAGGCGAGGTGACGGCACATCAGGCCTGCCCGGTGGCGGAGCCCGCAGGCACGGCGCCGCGCGCGGTCCGGAACCCCGAGAAGATCTGCCGGCGCACCGGCAGGTCCCAGTTGCGGAAGGTGCCCCGGCAGGCCACGGCGTCCACGGCGAAGGAACCGCCGCGCAGCACCTTGTGCTCGGGGCCGAAGAACACCTCCGAGTACTCGCGGTAGGGGAACGCCCGGAAGCCGGGGTAGGGCAGGAAGTCCGAAGCCGTCCACTCCCACACGTCGCCGATGAGCTGGCGCACCCCGAGCGGGGAGGCCCCGGCCGGATAGGCGCCCGCTCGGGCCGGGCGCAGGTGGCGCTGGCCGAGATTGGCGTGCGCGGGCGTGGGGTCCGCGTCGCCCCACGGGTAGCGGGTGGAGCGTCCGGCCGCCGGATCGTGGCGGGCGGCCTTCTCCCACTCCGCCTCGGTGGGCAGCCGCCGCCCCGCCCAGCGGGCGTACGCGTCGGCCTCGTACCAGCTCACGTGCAGCACCGGCTCGTCCCCGGGCACCGGCTCGGTGACCCCGAAGCGGCGGCGCAGCCAGGTGCCGTCCTCGCGGTGCCAGAACAGCGGGGCCTCGATCCCGTGCCGGCGGATCTCCGACCAGCCGGGCGCCTCCCACCACCGCTCCTCGTGGTACCCGCCGTCCGCCATGAACTCCTGGTAGGCGGCATTGGTCACCGGAACGGTGTCGATCCAGAACGCCTCGACCTCCCGCCGGTGCGCGGGCCGCTCGTTGTCCAGCGACCAGGGCTCCGCGGAGGTGCCCATCGTGAACGGGCCCCCGGGTATGAGCACTTCGGTCGCCGTCGGCGGCGGTCCCTGCGGAGGATCCGGGTCGGGCGCCGTCAGCACCGGCGCTCCCTGCCTCAGCTGATGGGTGATCAGCATCGTCTCGTCGTGCTGCTGTTCGTGCTGGGCGATCATCCCGAAGACGTAGCCGCCGTCCAGCAGGGCCGTGCCCTCCAGGGGTGTGCGGTCGAGGAGGTCGAAGACCCGGCCGCGCACCTCGGCGGCGTACCGGCGGGCCTCGTCCGGGCTCAACAGCGGCAACTTCGGCCGCTCGGCACGGGGATGCTCGAACGCGTCGTAGAGCGGGTCTATCTCGGGGTGCATGGACTCGCGGCCTGCGACGTTGCGCAGCAGCCAGAGCTCCTCCATGTTCCCGATGTGTGCGAGGTCCCAGACCAGCGGGGACATCAAGGGGGAGTGCTGGGCGGTCAGTTCCGCCTCGCTGACGGCATCGGTGAGTCCGGCCGTGCGGACGCGCGCCGCGGTCAGGGCGGCGGCGGCCCGCTCGCGCAGGAGCTCCGGTTCGGTGGTCATGAGCGTGCCTCCTCGCCGGCCGGCTGCGGTCGGGTTCGCGGGTGCGGGCGGGCCGGGGCCTGCGCGTGCGGCTGCGGCTGCTGCTGCGCCGGTTCGGTCCGGTCGTCGGCCGGGCAGCGGCCGCGGGACACGTAGCGCTCGGTGAACTCGCCGACCGTGTCGATGACGTGGCCGTCGGCGCCCAGCCGGGGCAGCGCCGAGACCGCGGCCCGGAAGCAGGCGCGGGCCGCGGACCGCAGCTCCGGATCGGACAGCGCGTTTCGGGCGGCGGAGCGCCACAGCGGGTTGCGCGGCGCGGGCTGGGCGCCGTAGGAGTCGGCCAGCCCCTTCGCCACCCGGTACGCGGTCTCCGCGGCCTCCGGGTCGTCGAACAGCGCGTGCACGACGGCCACCGGGACCAGCCAGCCGTCCTCGCCGGGCTGGGCGTCGATCATCCGCAGCTCCAGATGGCCCCGGGGCCGTACCGGCGGGAAGAGGGTGGTCAGGTGGTAGTCCAGATCGGCGGCGGTCGGCGGCCGGTGAGCGCCGTGGCCGCGGTGGTCGCCGTCGGAGCGCAGCCAGTCGCGGAAGGTCAGCCCGCGCGGTACCGCCCAGGGCGCGCCCTCCTCGTCCGTCCGTACGCACATCACCTCGGTGTCCAGCGCCTGCCGGGTCCACGCACCGCGCGGCTCCGCCTCCAGCGGCGGGGCGAGGGAGCGCCGGGTGTCGAGGTCGCTCCAGACCCCCTGGCGCGCACACCGCCAGCCGGCGTACGGGCCTTCGTGCGCAGGGGAGTTGGCGAAGGCGGCGACCAGCACCGCACCGAGGAGGTGGGCGAGGCGCCAGCGCCTGCCGTGGCCCAGCGGGCCGGGCTCCTCGTGACCGGCGTCCACGCAGACCTGCACGGAGGCCGAGGCGCGCATCATGGCGCGCCCGGCGGGCCCGGTGCGGTCGAAGTAGGTCTCCATGGCGTCGTACCGCGGGCTGGCCAGCATCCGCCGCAGCGGCCGGCGGGGATCCTGACCGAGTCCGCGCAGCTCCAGCCCCTGGGAGCGCAGGGCGCTCCGGACGGCGGTCAGATCGGCTTGGAGGCCGTCGATGCAGCCGGTCAGGGAGGAGGCGGGGGCCGAGCTGAGTTCCAGCTGGCCGCCGGGCTCGACGGTGACGCCGGAACCGAGGGGAAGGGCGCGGGCCGCGGCGTGCGCGGCGGCCAGGCGGTCGTGGGACACGGGCAGGCCGGGCTGCTCGACGTCGAACACCAGCCATTCGAGCTCCGCGCCCAGCAGGCGGGGCGGGCCGGTCTTGAAGCAGATGCCGTGGATCAGCTCCTCGGCGGTGGCTTCGGTCAGTCGGGTGAGTGAGTCCTGGGGCATGACGGGGCCCTCGTCTCCTGTCGTCAGCTGTGACATCACCCGTGCCTACCCGTCCTTTGGGGCACAAACCTCTGGGGCTGAAATCCATTGCGGCGCCGTGCCGGAGCGCCGAAGATCACCGCATGAGCGGCAGATTGCGCGAGATCGCGCGGGAGAATGCGGAGATCGTGGCGGCCGGCGGGTACCGGACGCGGTCGGGACGGCAGGTCTCTCTTGCCGCCGCCGTGGCGGAGGCCAAGGCAGGAACCAGAATATATGGCCCAAACCGGGTCATTCCAGGCGAGCCGGACAGGCGGAACGCCCACCGGACCGCCGTCGAGGTCACCGGCGAGAGCAGCACGGTCGCCGCCCGCAGGCTCGCCGGCGAACTCGGGGAGCGCCCCGGAACGGCTTCCGTGGCCGTCCTGAACTTCGCTTCGGCCCGGAATCCCGGGGGCGGCTACGTCCGCGGCGCCAAGGCTCAGGAGGAGGCCCTCTGCCGCGCCTCGGCGTTGTACGAGACCCTCCTGGAGGCCCCGGAGTACTACGAGATCCACCGTGCCGAGGTCAGCACCTTCTACACCGACCGGGTGATTCACTCGCCCGGGGTGCCCGTCTTCCGCGACGACCGGGGGGACCTGCTGGACACCCCCTTCCGGGCCGGATTCCTCACCTCACCGGCCCCGAACGCGGGCACCATCCGCCGCCAGGAGCCGGACCGCGTGCCGGAGATCCCCGCCGCCCTCGCGCGCCGCGCGGAGCTGGTGCTGGAGGTGGCGGCGCTGCACGGGTACCGGGGGCTGGTGCTGGGGGCCTGGGGGTGCGGGGTCTTCATGAACGACCCGGCCCAGGTGGCGGAGGCCTTCCGCGCGCTGCTGGCGGGACGGTTCGCCGGTGTGTTCGAACGGGTGGTGTTCGGTGTGCTCGACCGGAAGCCGGAGACGCGGGAGACGTTCGAGCGGGTGCTGGCGGGGGCGGGGTAGCCGTAGGGGCGGGGCTCGGGCTAGGTCGCGTCCGGGAGCAGGCGGGTCCGCAAGAGGTCGAGCACCTGGTCCAGCGCCGCGCGGGTGGGCTGCCCGGGCCGGTCGACGAGGTGCTCGGTGAGGACGGAGTGCGGCGGCAGCACGGCGTCGGGGTTGGCGTCCTCGTCCTCCAGCTCGACGGCGACGAAGGCGTCACCGAGCTCGCGGCGCAGGAAGGCGAAGCGGGCGCCGGGCGTGATCCGGTCGCTCTTGAAGCGCAGCCCCAGCACCTGCAGGCCCTCGCGCTCGCAGCGGCCCCGGACGGTGGCGAGGTCCTCGGGGGAGATGTCGATGCCGTCCCGCCGGCGGGGTGTGATGCCCAGGGGGAGGGACGGCTGCGACAGGACGGGCGCGAGGAGGTGCTCGTCGACGGCCATGGCGAGGGCGAAGCCGCCGGTCAGGCACATGCCGACGGCGCCCACGCCCGGGCCGCCGCAGCGCTTGTGCTCGTCCGCGGACAGCGCGCGCAGCCAGTCCACGACGGGCGAACTCCGGCCGGTGGCCAGGACGGTGAACTCCCGGCTCACGCACACGTTCCACAGGCTGGACGCGGTGTACAGCGCTCCCCGCAGCAGGCCGTGGGCCTGGGGGTGGGGATCGTGGCCGGGCGTGCCGAACAGCACCGGGAGCACGGCGGTGCAGCCCAGTGCGGCCACCCGCTCGGCGAACTCCAGCACCTTCGGGGTGATCCCGGGGATCTCCGCGAGCACGATCACCGCGGGCCCGCTGCCGCGGCGCAGGACGGGCCGCGTGCTGCCCTCGTGGGTGAACGCCTCGCGCTCGAAACCCGACAGGTCATGGTCAGCCATGGACGACCGCCTCACTCATCGACCGTGGCGCACGCGAGGGACGACGCACGGCACCAGCCTTCCGATCATGTTCCGATGTCGGGAGGGACCGTACAACACCCGGATGGAGCAGGCCTACGGGGAGCCGCGCTTACGGTGCTCCGGGTGCTCCGGGTGCTCCGGGTGCTCCGGGTTTCCAGCCCCAGGCCGTGAGCATGCCGGGCGACAGCCCGGCGTACCCGGGGGATTCCAGCAGCCGCAGGGCCTCGTCGAGCCCGTCCTCGTCGAGAAGCCCCGTCGCCAGCATGTCCGCCCGGGCACGGTCCCAGGTGTCCGCCCAGAACCGGCTGATCGCGCTGCCCGGCAGCAGCGGCGGTACGTGGATCTCGGCCGCCACCGATTCCAGCCCCGCCGCCTCCAGCAGCTCGGGGTGGTGGACCACCTGCGACACGTCCGTCCCGATGCTGTCGCGCAGCCCGCGCCACATGGCCCGCATCGCGGCGGTGTACGGCGTGAGGGGCGCGGAGTCCGTCGTCAGGTCCACGGCGTCGCTGATCACCAGGACCCCGCCGGGGGCGAGCAGCTCGGCGAACCGGGCGACCAACCGCGGCCGGTCGGGCAGGTGCATGAGGAGGAAGCGGGCGTGCACCAGGCGGAAGCGGCCCGGGGAGAGGGCAGGCGAGAGGCCAGGGGAGAGGTCCGGGAAGAGCTCGGGGGAGAATCCGTCCGCGGTGATGTCCGCCTGCAGGGGGGTCAGCCCCGGCACGGGGTGCGCGGCGAGGAAACGTACGTCCCGGTCCACTGCGACGACCTCCGCGACCCCCGCCTCCTCCAGCAGTCCGCGCGCCACCGTCCCGGTGCCCGCTCCGAGGTCCAGGCAGGTCCAGCCCGGGCCCACGCCCAGCCGGCGAAGCCGGGACATGGTCGTCGCGTCGTAGGTGAGGGAGCCGAGGTCGATCCGGTCCCCCTCGCCGCCGGCCTCGGGGCGGAAGACCCGCTCGCCGTAGCGCCCCGGGCCCTGGGGCCCTGTGCCGGTCATGGACCCATTGTCGCAAGGGGGCGGGGAGGGCACATGTCGGAGCGGGGGGCTGGGGGCTGGGGACCGGGAGCACCTGCCCCCGGCCCCGGCTCCCGGCCGGATCAGGTGCCGAGCGCGCTGCCCCGCCACTGCTGGTTGGTGGCCGTGGGCATGCAGTCCCACAGCCCTACCCGCGCGCCGTTGGCGGTGGCCCAGCCCAGGGCGTCGAGGCACTTGCCCGAGTGGACGCTGCGCAGCAGACCGCCCGGGATCGCCTCCCACTTCTGGTTCAGGCCCTGGTGGCAGGAGTTGAGCCCGATCAGCGAGCCGTTCTCGGTCTTGGCGAACTGGACGTCCATGCACCGGCCGAGCGCGCGGACCGTGCCGTCGCTCTCCAGCTTCCAGGCCTGCGCGTCCGTGCCGTTGCACTGGTAGATCTGGATCGGCGTGCCGTCCTTGGTGCCCGCGGCCTTGACGTCCAGGCACTTGCCGGAGTGCACGCCGACGATCTGGCCGGATCCGGCGGGCGGTGCCGGGTTGCAGTAGATCTCCACGAGGACCTGGTAGTACCCGTCGCCGCCGATCGGTATCGCCCGCGGACCGTTGCTCTTGGAACAGCGGAACGTCTCGTAGCCCTCGCCCACGGCCTGGCCGTAGGCACTGCTCCAGGCGCCTTCGACGGCGATGTTGTACGGGCCGTAGCCGATGCCGGTGAAGTACTTGGGGGCGGTCGGGGCCAGGGCCGCCGAGGCGGCGGCGGGGGCGGAGGCGGCAGCCGCGACCGGGGTGGCAGCCGGGGTGGCGCCCGCCGGGGAGGCGAACAGCGCCGTGACGGTGAACAGAGCGGCGGCAGCGGCCGACAGGCATCGAGCCAGCTTCACGCGTGGCTCCTTTCGGGAGAAGAGGAAGGAGAGGGGAGGTGCCGCCGGGCCCGCGGTCGGCTCGACAGTAGCCGCGCGGCGCGGCCGGACAGTCTCACCGTGGTGTCAACTCCGGCCAGAGAACGGCCGGTTGCCTGCTGATCAGGCAGGACGCCGGATCGGTATCGTCCCGGGAGCGTGGAGAGAACCGAGGAGCTCGCGGCGCTGCGGGCCGCCCTGGAAGCGGGACCGCCCGTCCATCTCGGCGGGATGCTCGGCAGTGGCAAGTCCCGGCTGGCCCGGCGGCTGCCCGTCGCGGACGCCGTCGACCTGGCCGGGCTGGGAGCCGGGGAGGCGGGCTCCCGGGTCCGCGCCGCGCTGGCGGCCGGGTCCGGCGGGGGACTGCTGCTCGTCGACAGCGTGGACGCGCCCGAGCAGGCCGAAGCCGTCGCCGCCGCCCTCGAAGACCCCCCGGCAGGGACGGGCGGAGGCCCCCGCAGGCCGGTGCTGCTGGTCGGCCGGTTCCCCCTGCGGGCCGTCGCCGCCGCCGTCGCCGAATGGGCGGAGCGGCCCCTGACCGCCCTGACCGCCCTGACCCTCGGGCCCGTAGGGGCGGGGGCCGTCGAGGCCCAGGTCCGTGCGTACGGCGTCGAGGACCCCGAGGCGGTGGCCCTGGCGGTCCGGCTGGCCGGCGGGAACCCGCTGCTGGCCCGGCTGGCCGCCCGGGCGCTCCTCGCGGGCACCCCGGCCGACGCCCCCGGGGCCGTCGCCGACGCGATGACCGAGGAGGTGCTGCTCCGGCTCGACCGCGAACGCCCGGCAGCCGCCCCCGGGAGCGGGCGCAGACGGCACGCGCTGCGGCTGCTGGCGACCGTACGGGCCGGGGACGAGCGGCTGCTGAGCGGCGGCCCGGACCTGTTCTCGGCGCTGGCCGGGCTGAGCCTCGTCCGCAGGGAGCGGCTCGGGCTGGCGGTCCGCGAACCCTTCCGCACCCTGTTCGAACTCGCCTACCAGTGGCGGCGCCCGCAGCACCACGAAGGGCTCCGCGCCCGCGCCGCCGACTACCGGCGGGCCCTGCTGACCGAACGCCGCGACCCGCAGGAGCGCGCCCGGCTGGTGGAACAGGGCCTGTTCCTGTCCGGCGACCCGACCCTGCGCGGCTCGCTGTTCCCGCCCGCCGAGGAATCCGCCGCGATCGGGCCCGCCGCGATCGGACCCGCCCGCGCCGGGGAGACCGCGGACATCGGCCGGCTGATGCGCGGGTGGGCGGTGCGCGGGGGGTTCGACGTACGGCGCTGCGAGCGGATCACCGGCCAGTGGCTGGACGCGGCCGGCCCCGCGGCCTTCCGGCTGGCCCGCGACCGGGACGGGCGGCCCGTGGGACTGGCCGCGCTGCTGCCCGTCGCGCAGGGCACGCAGGCCGGCATCGAACCCCTCCTCCAGCAGCACGCCACCGGCCTCCTGGACGGCGCCCGCGAGCACTCCGGCGGGCTGTTCCTCGGAGCCGCGTACGCGGCGGACCCGGTCGCCCACGCGCAGATCCTGCGGGACATCCTGGGCCAGGCGGTGATCGCCGGGCACCTGGTGGTGTCCACGGCCAGCCCCGACTACCAGACGCTGCTGCGCGCGCTGAGCTTCCGCCCGCACGGCGGCATCCGCGACGACGTCTACCGCTGCGGGCGCCGGCCCGAGGTCTACAGCCACGACTTCAACCCCGCCGGGCTACCGGGCTGGATGCGGACCCTCGGCCCGGGCGGGGGCCCTGCGCGGCGGCTGGAGGGGGAGTCGGGGGCGGTTGACGTTCCGGGGGCCGTCGCCTGGGCGCTGGCTCGCATCCGCGACCCGCGCGCCCTGGCCCGCAGCCCGCTGCTGGCCCGCCCGGGACTGCCCACGGCGCAGGCACTGCGCGGCTGGCTGGACAACGCCGTACTGGAACTGGCGCTGGCCGACGCCCCCGCCGACGCCGAGGCGGGCGCCATCCTGCGCGCCTACTACCTCAGCGGCCGGCCCCGCACCCACCACCAGGCGGCCCGCGAGGTCCACATCAGCCGCGCCACGTACTTCCGCCGCCTGAGGCGGGGCCTGGCCTTGCTGGCGGACCGGCTGCCGGGGACGTTGTAGGGGCGGGGGCGGGGAGTTGCGCCAGGCCTGGCTCGGCCCCGGTCCTGGGGCTAGCGCCAGCCGTACCGCTCGCGGAGTCGGTCCACGACGAGCTGGAACCGGCCCAGGTCCAGCGCGCACGCCTCCCGCCGCATGCCGTCCTCGTGGACGCGCAGCACCCGGTCCACGTCCACCCAGGACTCCCGTCCCGCGTTGTCCCACGGTCCGGTCCCGATGGGGACCCACTCCCGGTCGTGGTCGTGCCGCTTGCTGGACAACTGCACGGCCAGGAGCGTGCCGCGCTCTTCCCGGGCCACGACCAGGACCGGCCGGTCCTTGCCGCGCCCGTCGTTCTCCTCGTACGGAACCCAGGTCCACACGATCTCGCCGGGGTCGGGATCCCCGTCGCGATCGGGGGCGTACGAGGTCTGCACCGGCCCGATGGCATGCGGATCGGCCTCGGCGGTCGCGGTGACCCCGTCGCGGCCGGGCTGCTCTACGTGGCCGTTGCTGTGGTGTGAAAGTGCCGTCATTTACGGGAGATTACTGGGTCTTGACGCCCCTGTCGCACTGCCTGAGGCGGCAGCCGCCGGGTGACGGTGTGGGCGCGGACCATGCCACGAAGGGGCGCCGCCCACACGGTTTCCCGCGCAGGCGACGCCCCTTGTCAGGACGCGTCCGGATCAGCTCAGCGCACGGTCTTCGAACCGAGTTCGCCGGGCTTCTTCGGCACCCATGGGTGCACGACGGTGGCCTCCTCGGGGGCGGGCTCGTCCATGGTCACGCGCCAGACGTCCTTGCCGTCCACACTGATGGCCCGGACCTGGATCTGCTTGATCTGCCCGGTCTCGTGCAGATAGAGCACGACCTCCTGCCGGAGCGAGCCCTCGTCGTAGAACTCCGCGGTCACCTTGCCCCGGGCCCCCTTGCCGAATGCCGCGATCCAGTTCTCGGCGGTCTTCGGAGCAGGCCGTCAGCAGGCCGAAGGCCGTCACGGAGGACGCCACGGCCCGCAAGGCCGCTCCCGGCCTCATCGAGACATCGGCCGAAGCGCGCCGACCTCGACGATCGGGTTGGGGCCGGTCCGGTTCCGAGCCATGATCGCCGCGAGCGTGTCGCGGTCGTTGAAACCGTGCTGGGCAATACGGACGACGCCTTGGTTGTTGCCGGTCACGACTGCCGCGTGGTTGTACGCACCGTTGTCCTTCTTCCAGCTGAAGAACAGGATTCCCAGCGCCACGAAGTCCCGATGAGGGGGGCGTCCTGCACGTCGAGGACGGCTCCGCCGGCCACGGCGACGCTCTGGGCGAGTGCGGAACGGGACACCGGGCCGCTGCCGACGGCGTTCTTCGCCGTCACCGAGACCCGGTAGGAGGTCGCGTCGTCCAGCCCGGAGAAGACGGCGCGCAGAGCCGTGCCCGCCGTGCCCGCGGGTTTCGGCCGGGACTCCATGGGCGAAACCCCCTCGGCTGAAGGAGAGTTCGGCCGAGGGAGAGTGCGTGGGCTGGGTGGTGCGGTTAGATCCAGCCCTCCAGCGATGCCATGAAGCCGTCGAAGTCGTCGCGGTGGATGGTGTGGCCGGCGCCGGTGACCGAGCGGACCTCGAAGCCGCGTTCCTTGAGGATCGTCGCGCGCTCCGGCGAGATCAGGAAGCTCGGGTCCGCCAGTTGTACGAGGGACGGGACCACCGGTGCGGCCGGCAGCAGGTCCGTACCCGCCAGAGGGGCCAGGCTCAGGGCGGTCGCCTCGTCCCAGACGGCCAGGGTGGCCAGTTCGATGTCCACGTCGGCCTCGTCCCAACGGGGGTTCATGGCCTGGATCTGTTCTTTGGGCGCCGACTTGAACTGGGCGAACATCTCGGGGCCGAAACCTTCGCCGAGTTCCGCCAGGTGCCAGGCCGGGTCGGAGAAGACGGCGCGCTGCGGCTTCAGACGGTCGACGGCCTTCGCGAGGGTCAGGCCGCCCAGGGAGTGGCCGATGGCGAGTTCGGCGCCGGCCGGGAGGGTTTCGACCACGTCGTCGGCGAAGGACTCCGCGCTGTACTCGCCCCGGCCGCTGGCGCCGTGGCCGCGCAGGTCCACGGCGATGGCGCGGTAGCCGCGCTCGGCGAGGGCCGGGCCGACCCGGCGCCAGGTCCGGTGGTCGGCCATGATCCCGTGGATCAGGAGGGCGACGCGGTCGCCTTCGCCCCAGGTGTGGGTGTGGAGCTGCACGGTGGTGCCTTTCAGCGTCAGGGTGAGGAGTGAGGAGTGAGGAGTGAGGAGTGAGGAGTGAGGAGTGAGGAGTGAGGTGCGAGGTGCGAGGTGCGAGGTCGGGTGGGGTGCGTCGTGGTTAGCGGACGCTGCGGATCGGCTTGACGGCCAGGGCGCCGGCCACGGCCAGGGCGGCGGCCGCGATGAACAGGGCCGTGTAGCCGCCGCTCACGGACACGATCACCGAGGCGATGAAGGGGGCGATGATCTGCGGGCCGGCGTTGGCGATGTTGAGGACGCCCATGTCGCGGGCGGCGTCCTCGGCCTTGGGGAGCACCATCGTCACCAGCGCGGTGTCCACGGCCATGTAGCAGCCGAACGCGAGGCCGTTGATCACGGCGAAGGCCAGCATGGCGGTCCAGCTGGTCGACAGGGCCGGGATCAGCAGGGCGATGGCGGACAGCAGGGCGGAGGCGCCGACGAAGAGCTTGCGGCGGTCGTACTTGTCCGAGAGCCAGCCGCCGAGGACGGTGGAGACGACCATGGCCACGCTCGTCAGCGGCATCATGATGGCCACCGCCGCCTCCGGCTTCATCCCCTCGGGCAGCACGGTGTGGTCCTGGAGGATGTACAGCTGGTAGCCGCTCACCGCGAAGTAGCCGAGGACCAGCAGGGCCCGCCCGATGAACGCCCAGCGGAAGTCGTGGTCCTTGAGGGCGCTCGCGAAGGCGGCGAGCTGCGCCTTGACCGGCATGGAGGGCTTGGTCGGGCGCCGTTCCTCGCGGGTGCAGGTGGTGAACAGGACGGCGGCGCCGGCGACGATCGCGCCGAAGACCAGGTAGCCGGTGCGGTAGTCGTCCGAGAAGGCCGCGCCGATCAGGGCGCCGACGGTCGAGCCGAGCGGCAGGCCGAGGCCGACGGCGGCGGAGGCCTTGCCGCGGGCGCTCATGGGCACCCGGTCGGGGACCACGGAGGTGATGGCGGCCTGGTAGATGTTCATCACGGCCTGGCCGAGGCACCAGGCGATGGTGATGAGGAGGATCGTGTCCGCGGCGCCGAGCAGGAACATCGCCGGTATCGCGGCGAGTCCACCGCCCAGGATCCAGGGGTTGCGCCGTCCGCTGCGGTCGGACAGGGCGCCCGCGACCGGGTTGAAGACCGTTGCGAAGATCGCGGAGACCCCTGCGATCAGGCCGAAGTTGGCGACCTTGTTCGCGGCGTCGATGTCTTCGACCTGGAGGGCGAGGAGTACGCCGGCGACGCCGATGTAGAGGGCGTACATGGCTCCGTTGCCGACGAGCAGCAAGGGGAGCAGGCCGCGCCGGTTGGCGGGGGCGTCGGTGGTGGCGGCGGCGGTGCCGGTGCCGGGGGAGGAAAGGGCCACGGTGCCCTCCTGGGCAGTTTGGGAAGGGGCGAGGGGTAGGGAAGGGTGCGCACTGAGGGGTGTGGGGAGGAGTGCGCGCCGCCCCGTCGCGACGGCGGGGGTGCGACGGAACACGGCAGGGCGGCGGCACGACCGGACACGGCACGGGCACATGTGGAGACACCCTTGGTGAAGCTGGGGTGACGTCGTGGTTACACGTGTCAGTGAATCGTGTAACCACTGTGTAGCATTGGTTTCCGGCCATCCGCTAGCCCCTGGGCACAAACGGTCTGGAAAGATGCCACGGCAATGTCTCAGTCATCGAAACCGCCGAAGCCCCCCACGCCGCCGTCCCCGTCGCCGGCGCCCGTCCCGACCAGCGCGGACGTCGCCCGTCTCGCCGGAGTGTCGCGCGCGACGGTCTCGTACGTCCTGAACAACGCGGAGGCCGTACGCATCAGCGAGCCGACCCGCCGCAAGGTGCGCGAGGCCGCCGAGGAGCTCGGCTACGTCCCCCACGCGGCCGCCCGCAGCCTGCGCGCCGGGCACACGCGCATCGTGCTGCTGCCCACCTCGCACGTGCCGATCGGCCCGCTGTACAGCACCTTCCTCAACGAGTTGCAGTGGGCGCTGCGCGGCCTGGACTACACGGTGGTCCAGTACGGCAGCCTCGGCCTCACCGGTGACGAGGCCGCGCGGGCCTGGGCCGAACTGCGGCCCGTCGCGGTGCTCTCCCTCGGGGAGATCACCCTGTCCGCGCACAACGTGGCCACGCTCAAGCGGGCCGGGGCGCGCGCCGTGCTGACGATGGGGCCGCAAGCCGTTCCCGGGGCCCACGCGCTGCTCATGGACCAGGCGGAGGTCGGCGCGCGGGCGGCCGAGCACCTGGTGGAGCGGGGCCGGCGGCGGATCGGCGTGGTGGTTCCGCAGGAGGAGGGGCTGGGTCTCTTCTCCACGCCCCGTCTGGAGGGTGCGCGGTCCGTGGCGGGGGCGGAGATCGTGGCCCTGCGGATGGCCTACTCGGAGGAGTCGGCGGCGGAACTGGCACAGCGGTGGGGGGCTCTGGGGCTGGAGGCGGCGTTCGCGTACAACGACGAGTACGCGATGCTGCTGATGCGGGCCTTCCAGGACGTGGGCCTGCGGGTGCCGGAGGACGTGGCCGTCATGGGTGCGGACGATCTGCTGATCGGGCGGTTGCTGCGGCCGAGGCTCAGCACGGTGCAGATCGAGATGCCGACGGGCGAGCGGTTGGCGGCGCTGGTGGACGAGGCGGTGCGGGAGCCCGCGGCGGCGGTACGCAGACACGACCTGATGGCGGCGGTGGCGGTGCCGCGGGACTCGACGTGAGCCGGTGGCTCCGCGGCGCTTTCGGCCCTGCCGGCGCGTGAGGCGCGGGGTCCGCGCGCAGGTCGGGGCCCCGCGGGGAGCCGGGGGGCGTTGACAGGGGGGTCGGGGCGACGGAGACTTCGGGCGCGCCCCACCCGGGCGCGGGCGGAGCGTGCGCCGGGCCGGACAGCGGTGTCGGTGTGCCGCGCCGCCTCCCGTTCGCTCCGGAGGGACTCCATGAGCATCCGTACCGTCCGCGACGTCTATGTCGTCGACGCCGTCCGCACACCGATCGGGAAGTTCGGCGGCGCCCTCGCCGGCGTCCGCCCCGACGACCTGGCCGCTCACGTGGTGCGCGCGCTCGTGGACCGTACGCCCGCACTGGACCCGGCCCGCATCGATGACGTGGTCTTCGGCGACGCCAACGGCGCGGGCGAGGACAACCGGGACGTGGCCCGCATGGCGGTGCTGCTCGCCGGGCTCCCCGTGACCGTGCCCGGGGTCACCGTCAACCGCCTCTGCGGCTCCGGGCTCGAAGCCGTCGTCCAGGCGGCCCGCGCCATCGCGCTCGGCGATGCCTCCGTCGCCATCGCCGGGGGCGTCGAGTCCATGAGCCGGGCCCCCTGGGTGGTGCAGAAGCCGGAGCGCGCCTTCCCGGCCGGGCACCAGCAGATGTGGTCCACCACGCTCGGCTGGCGGATGACCAACCCCCGGATGCCCGCGGAGTGGACCGGTTCCCTCGGTGAGGGCGCCGAGCTCGTCGCCGACAAGCACGGCATCACCCGCGAGGCGCAGGACGCCTTCGCGCTGGAGAGCCACCGCAAGGCGGCCGCCGCCTGGGCCGCAGGGCAGTGCGACGCCGAGGTGGTCCCGTACGCGGGTGTGGACCTGGTGCGCGACGAGTGCATCCGCGAGGGTTCCTCCCCGGAGGCGCTCGCCCGCCTGAAGCCCGCCTTCCGGACCGACGGCACCGGCACGGTCACGGCGGGCAACGCCTCGCCGCTCAACGACGGGGCCGCCGCACTGCTGTTGACGGACGAGGAGGGCCTCGCCGCCACCGGGCGGGAGCCGTTGGCCCGGATCAGCGCGTCGGCCGTCACCGGGATCGAGCCCCAGCTCTTCGGTCTGGGGCCGGTGGACGCCGTCGAGCGCGCGCTCGCCAAGGCGGGCCGCGGTTTCGCCGATCTCGCCGCCTTCGAACTCAACGAGGCTTTCGCGGCGCAGGCGTTGGGATGTCTGGCTTCCTGGCCCGAGCTGGATCCGGCCGTGGTCAACCCGCACGGCGGGGCCATCGCGATCGGGCACCCGCTCGGCGCCTCGGGCGCCCGGCTGGCCGGTTCGGTGGCGCACCAGCTCGCGGCGGCCGGGTCCGGTACCGGGATCGCGGCCCTCTGCATCGGTGTGGGGCAGGGGATCGCGCTCGTTCTGGAGCGCTGACCCGACGCCGGCCCGACTCCGGGCGGCGATCGTTTCCGGACAGAGTCGGGTGGCAACTGATCGGTAAGTAAAGAGAATTGATGCCTCCGGTGCGGTGGGGTGGCACGATGGCGCGTGCTGCCGCCCCCCCGCCACGCACACCGCATCCGGAGGCCTCGCGCCATGCCGCTCCTCGATCCGACGCTCTGGCAGGACGGACCCACCCTCACCGGAGGTACCGCCCCGGTCCTCGAACCTGCCACCGGCCAGACCCTCGCGACCATCGACCTGGCCGCCCCGGCCGATGTGGCGGAGGTCGCCGTACGCGCCCACGCGGCCCAGCGGGACTGGGCGCGGGCCACCCACCTGGAGCGGGCGGCCGTGCTGCGCCGGGCCGGGGACCTGTTCACCGCCCACGCCGACGAGCTGCGGGACTGGCTGGTCCGGGAGTCCGGGTCGATCCCCGGCAAGGCCGACTTCGAGCTGCACGTTGCCGCGCAGGAGTGCTACGAGGCCGCGGCCCTCGCCTCGCGTCCGGCCGGGCAGGTGCTGCCGAGCGAGGCGCCGCGGCTGTCCTTCACCCGCCGCGAACCCGTCGGTGTGGTGGGCGTGGTGGCGCCGTTCAACGCGCCGCTGATCCTCTCGATCCGCTCGGTCGCGCCCGCGCTCGCCCTCGGCAACGCGGTGCTCCTCAAGCCGGACCGCCGCACCGCCGTCAGCGGCGGGCTCGCACTCGCCGTCGTCTTCGCGGCGGCCGGCCTGCCCGGCGGACTGCTGCACGTGCTGCCCGGCGGTGCGCAGACGGGCGCGGCGGTGGTCTCCGACCCGCTGGTCAGGGTCGTGTCGTTCACCGGGTCCACCGAGAGCGGCCGGGCCGTCGGGGAGCTGGCGGGCCGTCACCTCAAGCGCGCGCACCTGGAGTTGGGTGGGAACTCGGCCCTCGTCGTGCTCCGCGACGCCGACGTGGCGGCGGCCGTCGCGCAGGCCTCCTGGGGCTCCTTCTTCCACCAGGGCCAGATCTGCATGACGGCCGGGCGGCACCTCGTGCACGCCTCGCTCTACGACGAGTACGTGGAGCGGCTCGCCGCGCGCGCGGAGGAGCTCGCGGTCGGGGACCCGTACCGCGAGCGGGTGCACCTGGGGCCGCTCATCGACCGGTCCCAGCTGGAGCGGGTCCACGGCCTGGTGGAGGCCAGCACCGCGCAGGGCGCCAAACTCGTCACGGGCGGCTCCCACCAGGAGCTCTTCTACCGGCCGACGGTGCTGGCGGGGGCCGGCGACGACAGCCCCGCCTACGCGGAGGAGGTCTTCGGTCCGGTGGCGCCCGTACGGTCCTTCGCGACGGAGGACGAGGCCGTGGAGCTGGCCTCCGCCGGCCCCTACGGGCTCTCCCTCGGGATCGTGACCGGCGACGCGGCGCGCGGGCTGGACCTGGCGGGGCGGATCCCGGTCGGGATCGCGCACGTCAACGACCAGACGGTGAACGACGAGGCGGTGGCCCCCTTCGGTGGTGTCGGCGCGTCGGGCACCGGCGCCCGCTTCGGCGGCGAGGCGAACCTCGACGCCTTCACCGAGCTGCGCTGGACCACGCTCCGCGCCACCCCGGGCGGGCATCCCTTCTAGGGGGTCTCCCCGGAGTCGCAGTCGTCGAAGCCGTAGTGGTCGGACAGGTGGAGGAACCCGCGCCCGGGGAGCCGGAGCGGAGCCGCCAGGGCCTGTTCGTAGGCCGTGCGCGGGAACGCGTACGGCCCCATGGCGAGGATTCCCCACTCGGGGCGGTAGGGCTGGTGGAAGCCGGACCAGGTGACCGTGCCGGCCGTCACGGTGACGGTGGCCATCATGGGCCAGCATGCGTCCGTTCCGCAGATGCAGCCCAGCAGGGCCATGGCCCCGGTCTCCGGCTCGCGCCGCTCCGGGTCGGGGTCGCCGAGGAAGTGGCGGCGCGCGTGTGCGTCGTCTTCCATGACCAGGGGGGCGTGCTGGCTCATGAGGCGCTCCTCCCGCTCCTCCCGCTCGTCGGGGGGCTCCTCGGAGGTGTCCCACTCCTGGGACCAGCCGGCCCGGGTGGCCTCGGCGACGAGGGCGCGCAGGTCCGTACCGTCGATCCGGACGCCCCAGGCCGCACGCTCCGGCTCGTCGCCGGGGTAGAGCCGGCGGAGGAACTCCACGGTGTGGGGGGCGGCGGCAGCGGTGGCGTCGCCGGGGGAGACGGGCCCCGTGGGGCCGGTGGGGGTCATGGGCCCATTGTGGGCATTGCGGGCATCCTCCGCGGTCAGGAATGCTTCGAGCCGGTCGTTCGTTCAGGGAAAACAAGCAGCACAGCACTCTGGAGGTCTGGAAAACCGTGGCTACTGTCGAACTCACCAAGGAGAACTTCGACCGGACGGTGAGCGAGAACTCGTTCGTCCTGATCGACTTCTGGGCGGGCTGGTGCCGTCCCTGCCTGCAGTTCGCCCCGGTCTACGAGAAGGCTGCCGAGGCCAATCCCGACCTGCTCTTCGCCAAGGTGGACACCGAGGCGCAGCAGGAGCTCGCCGCCGCCTTCCAGATCAGCTCGATCCCGACCCTCATGATCGTCCGGGATCAGGTCGCGATCTTCTCGCAGCCCGGCGCGCTGCCCGAGGCGGCGCTGACGGACCTCATCGCCCAGGCCCGGGCGCTCGACATGGACGAGGTGCGCACGAAGATCGCCGCCGAGCAGGGCGGCGCCGCCGGTGCCGCGGCCGAGGAGCCCGGCACGCCGGACGCCTGATCCCGGCACGCCGGGCGCGCGATTACGTGACGGGCCCCCGCCCTGCGGTGAGACTGGCCCGATGAGCGAAGCGGTGGAGTACGACGTAGTGGTCCTCGGCGGGGGCCCGGCCGGCGAGAACGTCGTGGACCGGACCCGCGCCGCCGGGCTGAGCACGGCGCTGGTCGAGAGCGAGCTGGTGGGCGGCGAGTGCTCGTACTGGGCCTGCATCCCCAGCAAGGCGCTGCTGCGCCCGGTGCTGGCGCGGGCCGACGCGCGCCGGGTGCCCGGTCTCGCGGGGGCCGTGGCCGGTCCACTGGACGCGGAAGCGGTGTTCGCGCACCGGGACTACTGGACGGGGAACTGGAAGGACGACGGCCAGATCGACTGGCTGGAGTCGGTCGGCGCCCACGTGTACCGGGGCCACGGGCGGCTGTACGGGGTCCGCAAGGTCGCCGTCACCAGCCCGGAGGGGGAGCACCACGTGCTCTCCGCCCGGCACGCGGTCGTCGTCGCGACCGGCACCCGGGCCGTGATCCCGGACCTGCCCGGCATGGCGGACGCCCGGCCGTGGACCAGCCGCGAGGCCACGTCCGCGCAGGCGCCGCCGGGGCGGCTGCTGATCGTCGGCGGGTCGGTGGTGGCCGTGGAGATGGCCACGGCCTGGCAGGCACTCGGCTCCCGGGTGACCCTGCTCGTACGGGGCTCCGGGCTGCTGCCGCGCATGGAGCCCTTCGCCGGGGAACTGGTCGCCGACGCACTGCGCGAGGCGGGCGCGGTGGTCCGTACGGGTGTGGCCGTCGAGTCCGTCCTACGGGACGGCTCGACCGGGCCCGTCACCGTGGTGCTCGAAGGCGGCGAGACGCTGGAGGGCGACGAACTGCTGATGGCGACGGGGCGTACCCCGCGCACCGAGGACATCGGGCTGGACACGGTCGGGCTCACGCCGGGCGGGTGGATCGCGGTGGACGACAGCTGCCGGGTTCCGGGGATCGACTGGCTGTACGCGGTCGGCGACGTCAACCACCGGGCGCTGCTCACCCACCAGGGGAAGTACCAGGCCCGCATCGCGGGCTCCGTCATCGCCGCCCGGGCGGCGGGCAACACACCGCTGGACAACGGCCGTTGGGGCGCGCACGCCGCGACCGCCGATACGGATGCCCTCCCGCAGGCCGTCTTCACCGACCCGGAGGCCGCGTCGGTGGGCCTGACCCTCGCGGAGGCGGAGCGCGCCGGCCACCGGGTCCGGGCCGTGGACCACGACCTCGGCAAGGTCTCCGGAGCGGGCCTGTACGCCGACGGCTACCGCGGCCGGGCCCGCATGGTGGTGGACCTGGACCGCGAAATCCTGCTCGGCGTCACCTTCGTCGGCCCGGGCGCGGCCGAGCTCCTGCACGCGGCGACCATCGCGGTCGCGGGCGAGGTCCCCATCGAGCGCCTGTGGCACGCGGTCCCGGCGTTCCCGACGATCAGCGAGATCTGGCTGCGGCTGCTGGAAGCCCACAGGGGGTAGCCACCGCCGCTCAGATGCCGTGGGTGGCGGTGATGGAGCCGTCGGAGATGGCTGCGGTGAGCAGGGCGTGGTCCTGGACGGTCTGCTCCGCATAGTGGAGTGCGAAGTCGGCGATGGCGCGGTCGAAGACGTCGGAGTTGCCGAGGTACCCGGCGATGGCGATGCGGTCGCCGGAGCGGGCGTGGGCTCGGGCCAATGTGGTGCCGCACAGTTCCGCGTACTGGCGGAGAAGGTCCGGGGTCATGGTCTCGACGACGGCAGATCCCTTCATGTCGCGTAGCTGCCGGACGTAGAAGTCGCGCCCGGCCGGTCCGGTCGTCCAGCCGAGGAAGATGTCTCCGCCTGCCTGGAGGAGCTTCTGTCCCGCGACCACGCGGTGACCGTGGTGGCCGTGGCCGTCGGCGGGGAGATGATCCTCCAGTACCGAGCGCCCGGCCTCCTTGATCTGGAGGAAGAGCGGGTCCTCCTCGTCGCGGCCTGTCAGCAGGACGATGAAGCAGCGGGTGCCGACGCTCCCGATGCCGACCGCCTTCCGTGCCGCGTCGACGAACCGGTAGCGGTCGAGCAGGAGGCGCCGTTCCTCCGGGAGGGTGTCCCTGTATTCGCTGAAGATCTCGCCGACGGCCTGGCTGTCGGGTGCGGTGAGGGGCTCGAGCAGGGGCGGGTCGTGGACGATGCGCCGACGGCCTTCCCGGGTCTCGGTGAGTTTGGCGAGTGCGTGCAGGCTGGTACGCCGTCGGGCACGCGCCAGATTCGCTTCGACCCGGCTCCGCAGCTTGGTCCCGCGGATCATCGGGAGGACCTCGGCCGTGTCGAACCGCTGGTACCAGACGGCGAGTTCACCGAGTCCGGCGAGCCGTCGCATGGACGACCGGTAGGCCCGAGCGGCGGCTTGGGCCGATTGCCACGCCCGGTCGTCGCCGTGCCCGCCTTCCCGGGCGGCCACGGCCACACTGGCGGCGAGCCGTTTGACGTCCCATTCGAAGGGGCCGGGCAGGGTTTCGTCGAAGTCGTTGAGGTCGAAGAGCAACGCCCGGTCGGGTGAGGCGAAGAGGCCGAAGTTCAGCAAGTGGGCGTCGCCGCAGAGCTGGACGATCAGGCCGGTGTCGGGCTGGTCCGCCAGGTCGGCGGCCATCACCGCGGCGGCGCCCCGCAGGAACGCGAACGGGGAGGCGGCCATCCGTCCGTAGCGGATCGGCAGCAGCTCGACGAGCCGGTCGGCAGCCTGCCGCTCCAGCACATCGAGCGGGTCGGGCCGCTCCGCCGCCGCGGTCCACCTCCCGTGCGAGGTCCGGGTCACCTGCTTGCGGGCGGCCCGGCCACGTCGGGCCTTCTCGGTCGGACTGGTCATGCCCCATCTCCTTGTCCCCCACCCAAGCCTGGGCGCACCGCTGCCCCGGCGCACGTCCACCGGCTCGGCGGCTCCGGGGACGGCGGGCACCCGAGGCAGGCACACCCGCGAAGGCCGCAGGAGCGGTGGGCGCCGCCGTCGGTCGTTCCCCCGAGCTGTCGGGACACGTCCGGACCAGCGAGCCGTGTCCTGCCGGCCTGCCGGCCTAAAATGGGCCTGCTGGAAGTAGGGCAGTCCCTCTACGGAGTCGCGCGCACGATGACGAGCGAGCCTTCGTACGTGGGCGGGCGGGTAACGGCGGGCCTCGGTGTCGAGGACCTCGGGTGCGTACGCGTACAGCCAGAAGTCGCGTACGAGCTCGGGGTCGCAGGTCGGGACGACGACCGGGCCGTGGGTGACCCGCCGCATCTCGCGCAGACCGGCCGCGACGTCGCTCCACTGGTGGACGCTGAAGAGGGTCATGGCCGCGTCGAACGCGCCGTCGGCGAAGGGCAGGGCCTCGGCCGCGGCGTCGACGGCGCGGGCGGCGCTCTCGTAGGAACCGGTGCCCGCGCCGACGTTGAGGACGTTGCGGGCGCCGCCCAGGGCCTCGGCGATGAACTGGGCGATGCGGGTGTCGGGCCTGCGGTAGGTGGAGTAGCCGGAGCCGATGGCGCCGTAGTCGACGTCGCAGGCGCTGCCGTCCTGCGTGCGTGTGGTCATGGGTCCTTGCCTCGCCTCGTGAGCCGGAACAGGGGGAGTGGTGCTCCGCGGCTCGCCGGTGGCTCGGGCGTGCGCGGGAACGGGGGTGTCGGTGCTACGACCAGAGCCGGAACCGTTCCCAGCCGGGACTTCGCCAGGGCCTGGTCGCGCTCCGCGACGTCCATCAGGTACTGGCTCTGGCGGGCCGGCAGGGCGCCCGCGCGGGCCGTGACCGAGCGTCCGAGGAAGTCGGCGGCGTTCTCCTCGGCCGAGCCGGGCGTCACGATGCCGCGGATCCTGACCTGGCGGCCGTGCTCGGGCCAGTAGAAGGTGAGCGCCGCCCGAGGATGGCAGGCGAGCTGCCCGCCCTTGGGGCTGAAGGCGTGCCCCGCGAACTGCCGGCCCGAGGCGTCCACCCCCTTGAGGATCAGCACCCGGGCATCCGGATCCCCGGCCGAATCGACCGTGGACAGGGTCATCGCGTGCGGATCGCGCACGCCGTCCGCCACGGCCTCGACGAGCCAGGAGAGGAAGAGCCGCACCGGGTCGGCCGGCGCCGACGCAGGGTCGAACTCCGGCAGTGGCCCGGCGAACACCTCAAGGTCGCGCAGCCACTGCCGCGTACCACTCACGTGCCTCGAGCCCGCTGTCATCCCCAGCTCCTTCGGACGTCGACGACCGTCACGCATGCTTCTGCAACCTGCATTTCGTATCTTGCATCCGCGAGGGTGGATTCGTAAATCAACTGGCAAATGCTTGTCTGATTGACCAGGTGGGCCACAGATGCGTTGCTGGGTGATGCTCTCGGCCGGATCGGTCGCGCGCTTCTATCTCCAACCTGCGTTGTTCGTAGACTGGCCGGGTGAACGACATCGATGCGATCGCGGTTCTGCAGGATCCGGTGCGGCGCCGTCTGTACGAGTACGTGGCGGCGCAGGGCCGTGAAGTCGGACGCAACGAGGCTGCCGAGGCGGTCGGGGTGGCGCGCACGCTCGCTGCGCACCATCTGGACAAGCTGACGGGGGCCGGGCTGCTGGAGAGCGGTAGCCGTCGGCTGACGGGGCGTTCGGGGCCCGGGGCGGGTCGTCCCGCCAAGGTGTACACGCGGGCCCGGGCCGAGCGGTCGGTGTCGCTGCCCGCCCGCGACTACCGCACCGCCGCCGAGCTGCTGGCCGAGGCCGCCGAGGAGGCCGGGCTGGATGCCGGGCTCTGCGCGGCCGCACGCCGGCGCGGCGAGGCCCTGCGCGGCCCGGCGGGGCCGTGCGGCAGCCTTGAAGAGGCCCTGGAGGTGCTGGCCGCCCGCGGCTACGAACCGCACCTGGAAGGTGTCGGCGGTCCCGCGGATCCGGAAGGCTCCGAGGGGGCGGCCGCGCCCGTCGTCCGGATGCGCAACTGCCCCTTTCGCGCCGTCGCCGAACGCTTCCCGCCGCTCGTGTGCGGCATGAACCTCGCTCTGCTGGAGGGGCTGCTCGGTGCGGACGGTCCGGTCCGCGCTCGTATGGACGCCCGGCCGGGGGAGTGTTGCGTCGTGATCGAGCCTTCTAAAAACAATGATTGTTGACATAGAAATGGGCGCCGTGTTGGGATGAGTTCATGACCGCATCCCTGCACGCCGCCCACCTGGCCCAACTCAACGTCTCCACGCTCCTCCACCCCCTCGACGACCCGCGTCTGGCGCCCTTCGTGGAGATGCTCGACCCGGTCAACGCCGCGGCCGACGGTGCGCCCGGCTTCGTGTGGCGGCTCGTGGCAGAGGGGGCGGCCGACGCCACCGGCCTGCGCCCGGCGGGCGAGGACCGCATCGTCAACCTGTCCGTGTGGGAGACCCAGGAGTCGCTGTGGGACTTCGCCTACCGCAGCGGGCACCTGGAGATGATGCGGCGGCGCCGCGAATGGTTCGAACGGCACGTCGAGGCGCACCTGGTGCTCTGGTGGGTCCCCGCCGGTCACATCCCGACCGTCGGTGAGGCCCTGGAGCGGCTGGCGGAGCTGCAGGCGCACGGGCCGTCCCCGCGCGCGTTCACCTTCGCCTCCTCCTACACCGCCGCCGAGGCCGCAGAGGCCGAGGTCGAGGTCGAGGTCGCCGAGGTCGAGGTCGGGGCCGCACCGCATTCTTCGGGTTGTCCCGTCGGCGCGGCCTGAGCGGTCCGCCCTGGGCGGTCCGCCCTGGGCCCGCGGCCGGCGCGAGAATCCGATCAGGCACTCAGGCACTCAGGCGCTCAAAAGATCATGCACGTGGTGGTGGCGTGGGCGATCAGCTTGCCCTGGTCGTCGAGCACCTTGCCCTCGGCCGTGGCGGTGCGGCGGCCGGCGTGGATGACCTTGCCCTCGGCGGTGAGTACCTGACCGTCGGTGCGGGCGGCCCGGATGTAGTTGACCTTGAGTTCGAGGGTCGTGTAGCCGGTGCCGGCGGGGAGGGTGGTGTGGACGGCGCAGCCCATGGCGGAGTCGAGCAGGGTGGCGGCGATGCCTCCGTGGACGGTGCCGAGGGGGTTGGCGAAGTCGGGGCGGGTGTCGAGGGAGACGACGATGCGGCCGTGCTCGACCTCGTCGAAGCGCATGCCGAGCAGTCGGCCGATGGAGGGGATGTCGGCCGGGCGTTCGGTCTGGACCCAGCGCATCAGTTCCAGGCCGGACAGGCCCGCCAGGGCGGTGAGGTCGGTGGTGGTCACGGTCGTTCTCCTTGGGTGAGGTGCTTGTGCCGCCCCTGAGCGGGGGTGGTCGATGGGAAGCGCCGGCCGTTGCATCTGCGCGGGATTCGGGTGACAGCCGTGTGGTGTCGGGGGTTGCGCGGGGCGCGGGGCGGTCCGGTCGGTGAGGTGCTGGTCGGCCGAGCGGGTCGGTGGTGCCGTGCAAGGTGGCCGGTGCCGAGGCGTAGGAGAGCGGGCATCCTCAGGGACCGCCTGGTCGACGATGTCGACGGACAGGGTGTCGGCGCCGCCGATTCGGGCCGTGGCGGGCTGTGGGCCGGGGCGGGGTCAGGCCTCGCGGCGGTCGCGCAGGGCGTACGCGAGCAGGTCGTGGATCTCGGCGGCGGCCGCATCGAGCGGAGCCGTACTCCGTTCGGCCCGGCACATGATCACCGCGCCTTCGACCGCGGCGATGACGAAGGACCCCAGCCTCCGGCTGCGTTCCCCGGTCAGGCCGTGCCGGACGAACAGGGCCGCGAAGGCCTCCTGCCAGCGGGCGAAGACCGCGGCGGCGGAGCGGGTGAGCTGCGGGGCTTCGTCGTTGCTCTCCACGGCCACCGCCACGATCGGGCATCCGGCCCGGAAGTCGCTCTCCACGAGCCGGTCGCGCCACATCACGAAGAACGCGTCGATGGCCTCCACCGGATCGCCGGTTTGCATCTTGGTGTCGATCAGGCCCGAGATGAAGTCTCCGGCCAGCGTCACGGCCTCGTCGATCAGCTGAGTCCGCCCGCCCGGGAAGTGGTGGTACACCGAGCCCCGAGGGGCTCCGCTGTGGGCGAGGACCCGGTCGATGCTGGTCCCGCTCGCGCCGTACTCGGGCAGCAGGGCAACCGTGCTGAGGACCATGCGGTCACGGCTGTCACTCTTGCGCGGACTCACACGCTCCACCACCTTCGCGACGACGATGCGGCCCACCAGGCGGGCTACCTCGCGGTAACTTATGGGGTATGGCATAGAACATGCAAGGGGTGACGGGGATTCACTGAGCTCGCCCTCTGTCCGCCAAGACCTGCCGGGGCTTTCCGCGGGTCATGAGGGCCTCGGGGCGTTCGGCGGTCTTGCCGACGTCGTGGCGCGGTGCCCGGTGCTTGTTCTTCTCGCCGAGTGGTCGTCCGGGACCGGCGCCTCGGGGTTTGGGAAGACGGGGCGGGTGGGTTTCTCCCCGGGCCGGGCGGAAGTCTGTGACGAGCGGCCGAGCGTGCCGGAGCCGGGTGTGGTCGACGATCAGGGTCCAGGTCCGGCGGTCCGCGGCCTCGGGGGTGGCGTCGGCCTTCGAGGACCATGACCACGCCGGCGGAGCGTCCCGTTCCATCAGTGGGTGATCGACCTTCAGCCGGACCAACGTCCCCTCGACCACGGGTAGTTCACCGTGAGTCGGGGGTGGACCCTGTCCCATGCCTGGGTTTCGGCAGGCGCATCACGCGGTCGGAGCGGACCCGGCCGACCAACTCGACCGGCAGGTCCCGCAGGACCCAGGCCAGGCGGGTGACGTCGTAGCCGACGTCGCCGACGATCACGATGTACGGGTCTCCGGTCTCCGGTCTGCCACTGGCCGGCTGCGATGAGC
Source organism: Streptomyces sp. NBC_00193 (assembly GCF_026342735.1). Classification (GTDB taxonomy): domain Bacteria; phylum Actinomycetota; class Actinomycetes; order Streptomycetales; family Streptomycetaceae; genus Streptomyces; species Streptomyces stoeckheimensis. Next base: position 996,764 of record NZ_JAPEMM010000002.1, on the reverse strand, counting down.
CGTTCGACGACACCCCGCAGCTGGGCGGCGGTGACTGCGGTCGCGTCGTCCGCCGGGCCGGCCGGACCGCGTCCGGGATCGCGGTTCAGGACGCGGCGCCCGGCTCCAGCGGTGCTCGGGCAGCAGCGTCAAGTCCACCGGGGACCGCGAACGCTTCCCCTCCGGGCGTCATCAGGCAGCAGACTCACCTCACGGCCTTCGTCGTGATCACGCGCACCTTGGCCGGAGCGCATGATCGGTCGAAGGCCGCCCCCGCGTCCGGCGAATCCCCGGGTGGGCGACCCGGTTCGAGACGCCGTGCGGGGGCGGAAGACACAGAGCAAGCTACGGCTGGGACAGCTTCTGGAAGAGCGCTCCGATCTCCCCCCGGTCGGCGACCAGCGGGAGGGTGTCGAAGTACAGCTCCCACTCACCGCCCGAGCCGAAGCGCTCCACGATCCCGAACGGGATGTCCTTGCCCTTCGGGCCGGAGACCGTGCCGTGCCACTCCACGTAGGTCGTGGTCCTGCCGAAGGCGACCTGGCCGGCCTTGAAGCGGACGTCCGCCGTGTCGAAGAACCGCTGGAGGTAGGCCCGCTTGCCGGCCGCCGTCGTCAGCGGAGCGTCCAGCCCCGGCCCCGACAGCCGTGCGTTTCCCATCCGGGCGAGTAGGGCGTCGACGTCCTCCCCGTTCCATGCCGCCAGGCGGTCCGGGATCTCCGCAGCCCGCAAGCGCTCAGGCGCCGGGCCCCGGGAGGGAGCCGGGCCGGTGTCCGCGACCCCGTCGAACAGGCCGTCGGGCACCAGCTCCGGGACCGTGTCCCGGAACAGGGCGTAGCGGTCGTAGTAACGGCGGGCCTGGAGGGTCTTGCCGTCGTCCCCCAGGACATTGCGCGCGATCTGCGGGTAGGCCACCTTGTGGCCCCTCAGTGCGATCTCGTTCCACTGGCCGAACATCATGACACCGCCGTCGGCCACCACGTCCGTGCCCCGGTAGTGCAGGCCGGGGGCCAGCCGCAGGGATCCGGTGATGGAGGTGCCGATCACGGTGTGGCCGCGCTGGGGGGTGCTGCCCGCCTCCCAGAGGGTGGCCTCCTCGTCGAAGATGTCGAGGTAGGCCTTCACCCGGGGGTGGCTCAGGTCCCCGATGGCCGGCGGGGCGCCGGTCGGCAGCTCACCGAAGGCGATCTGGCGCCGCATGAACGCGCAGGCGTTCGGGGTGATCCGGCCCTCCAGCCGCTCGACCTTGGCGCGCACCTCCGGGCAGTCGCCCCGGGCGGCGCCCGCCCCACCGCCCGGCAGCGCCGCCGCTGAGGTCGCCACCCCCACGACGACCGCCGCCACCGCGACTCCCACCACACCACGCCGACCCGCGAACATTCCGTACCCCGTTTCGTTCCCTCCCGATGCGGCCCGTTACCGCTCGTGTGGGACCAACATGCCCGTCCGCCGGGGCAGCGGTCGATTACTCCTGAGGTAATGGCCCAGGTCAGAGGGGGTGCGAGCCTTCTCCACAGGCGGGTCAGGCGCAGAGAGCCGCGGCCCGGGACAAGCTGAGTTCCGCCGGTAGGAAGCAGGTACTCGGCGGCGGGCGCAGTGACGAGGCCCTGACGGCTGTGTGCGGCTGGTGGCAACGGTTCTTACCGGCACCCCAAGTCCGAAGCCGCGTGGCCTTGTTGGGCAACTTCCGTACAGCCGGGCCAGGACGAGTACAGGGAGATCGAATGTCGCTGGAGGAAAGCTACGACCCGAACGGCTACGAAGATCTCGGCTCTCGGCCGATGAAGTTCGGAGGCATCGTGCATGAGCGTCTGATCTACCACCGAATCGATTCAGCGTGGATGGACGAGGGCTCATGCGGTACAAGCGGCAGGCGGAGGCAGGAATCACGGATAAGTTCCGCGGCCGGGGCTGCCGGGCTGTCTACTTGGCGCCGAGGCCGGCGTCGGAGACCTCGGGCTTGCCCGCTGCCTTGAGGACCTTGTTCAGGAGCCGCAAGTCGTAGATGCCGTTGAGGTCGGGCTGCTCGATGAGCTTGGCCTTGACCGCCTGGTCGGCCTGCTTCTTCAGTGTCGCGGCCAGCGGGTCGTCGGTGACCGTGAAGCTCGGCCACGCCGGGTGGATGACCTCCGGGTCGAGGGGCTTGCCGGTGTCCGCGGCGAGCTTGGCGTTCGCGGAGGCCCTCGCCGCGTCCTGGTGGGAGTGGATCCACCTGTTCGTCTTCACCGTGCCGCGCAGAACGGCCTCGACCACGTCCGGGTGCTCCCTGAGGAACTTCTGCGACACGACGATGTTCGTGATCACGAACTTGTTCTCCGGCCAGAGGAAGCCCTCGTCGAGAAGGACCTCGCCGCCGTCGGCGACGAGTTTGGAGGCGGTGGGTTCGGGGACCCAGGCGCCGTCGATGGAGCCGGACTTGAAGGCGTCCGGGGTGACCTTGTTGTCCGTACGGACGACAGAGACGTCACCCTTCCCGGACTTCGGGTCGACCTTCCAGCCCTTCTCCGAGATCCAGTTGAGGAACGCCACGTCCTGCGTGTTCCCCTTCTGCGGGGTGGCGATCTTCTTTCCCTTGAGGTCGTCCAGGGTCTTGATCTTCGCCGGGTTCACGACCAGCTTCACGCCGCCCGAGGCGGAGCCGGAGATGATCCGCAGGTTGGAGCCCTTGGACTTCACGTAGGCGTTGATCGAGGGGGAGGGGCCGATGAACCCGATGTCGAGAGAGCCGCCGTTGAGGGCCTCGATCTCGGACGGGCCGGCGTTGAAGTACTGCGGCTTGATGGTGGTTCCGTTCAACTCCTCCGCGATCAGGCCTTCCTGGAGGCCGACCAGCGCCGTGGCGTGCGTCAGGTTCGGGAAGTAGCCGATGCGGACCTCGGAGGCCGACAGCTTCTTGTCGGCATCGGCGGCGAGGTTCGTCCTGCCGTCCTCCTCCTTCACCTCGACACGGTAGCCGCAGGCCGTGAGGACGAGAGGAAGTGCTGCTGTGACGGCGATGGCGAGCAGGGTGATGAGGGGTCTTGCGGCAGACACGGAGGTGTCCCTTCACGGGGGTGGGTGGTCGGGAAAGCGGGGGAGACGGGAAGGCGGGGAGATGGGGAGACGGGAAGGCGGGGAGACGAGCGATGCGACGTCGTCGGCACGCGGCGGCGCCCCCTCCCGGCCGCCGGATGTGGAATGCCGTGGCAGGGCGAAGGGAGAGGGGGAGGTGCCGGGGATGCCGATGGATGGACGTCGAGCCGCCGTACATCGCGCGCCGGCGCGCGAAGGCGGCGCGCGGCGGCGAGGTGCGCCGAAGGGCTGCCTGGCCTACGAAGAGCGGGAAGGCGCGGCGCATGACGGTGCACCGCGTGTGGAGCCGGGCCCTACGGGTGACGTCAGGCGGGCTGACAGATGGCGCTGGACGTCCGGACCAGGTCGATGTACCGACGGGCCGTAAGAGAGGGCAGCAGAGGACGCGCAGGGTGCGGTGTTCGCACGGTCACGTCACAACTCCCCGGTTTTCCCATCTGGTTGATAGGAATCCTGGCAGAGGGGAGCCGTCTGCCCAAGAGGCCGACCACATAGTGACCAAGAGCTGACCACATAGTGAGCCGGCGTCCGTGGTCCTTTTGGCCCAGTCCTGCGCGACCGGACGGCCCGGGGCGTCTTGACTGGCGGAATGGACTCCACGTCGACGTCGCGGCCCTCGTCCGCCGGGTACCGCAATCTGGCCCTGGCGACGCTCGGCTTCACGCTCACCTTCTGGGCGTGGGACCTGATCGCACCGCTGGCCGGCGACTACAAGGACCGGCTCCACCTGTCCTCGTTCCAGCAGTCGCTGCTCGTCGCGGTGCCGGTCCTGGTCGGGTCGCTCGGGCGGATTCCGGTGGGCGCGCTGACCGACCGCTACGGCGCGCGGCTGATGTTCCCGGTGGTGTCCGCGCTCACCATCGTGCCCGTGCTTCTGCTCATCCCGGCACGCGGGAGCTACGGTCTGACGCTCGTGGTCGGCTTCCTGCTGGGGCTGGGCGGCACGACGTTCGCGATCGGCATCCCGCTCGTCAACTCCTGGTTCCCGCCCGCCCGTCGGGGCTTCGCGCTGGGGGTCTTCGGGATGGGCATGGGCGGCGTCGCACTGTCCGGGTACGTCACACCGCGCATCGCCAAGCACGACCCCGACCTGCCCTTCCTCGTGGTGGCCCTGGCGCTCGCCGGGTACGCCGTCCTGGCCGCCCTGCTGCTCAGGGACCGGCCCGACCGGCCCGTGCCGACGGCCTCGCTCGCCTCGCGACTGCGCGGCGCGGGGCGCCTGCGGGTGACGTGGGAGCTGGCCGCGCTCTACGCGATCGGCTTCGGGGGGATCGTCGCCTTCGGGGTGTACCTGCCGACGTACCTGAAGACCTGGTACGGGCTGTCCGCGACCGACGCCGGTACCAAGGCGGCGGGCTTCGCCCTGGTCACGGTGGTCTTCCGGCCGATCGGCGGCTGGCTGTCGGACCGGATCCACCCGGCGCAGGTCACGGCGGGGGCCCTCGGCCTGGTGGCGCTCCTCGCGATCGTGCAGGCCTTCGACCCGGCGATGAACCCCGTCGGCACCTGCGCCCTGCTCCTGATGGCGGCCGGTCTGGGGACGGCCAGCGGCAGTGTCTTCGCCCTGGTCTCGCAGGTGACGCCCCAGCCACAGGTGGGCAGCGTGACGGGCATCGTCGGAGCGATGGGCGGCCTCGGAGGCTTCGTGCCCCCGCTGGTGATGGGGGCGATCTACAGCGCGAAGGACTCGTACTCGATCGGCTTCATGCTGCTGTCGGACCTCGCGCTCGCGGGGTGCGTGTACGCCTACGGGCGGATGCGGACAGCGCGGCCCGCATCCTGAGCCGCACCGTCCGCACCGTCCGCACCGTCCGCACCGTCCGCATCCCGAGCCACGGGACAACCGCTCCGCGTCCTCACTCGAAGGCGGCGGCCGCCTCCCGCAGGGCGCGGGCCACGCGCGCCGGATCGTAGGGCGCTTGCGGACCGGGGGCGTAGGTCACCGAGCGCAGGCCACCCGTGTATCGGAAGCTGCGGTGGCGTTCGTAGACCGGCCAGGAGACCGGGGACCTGCGGTCCACGCCCACGCTGATGCCCTGCAGCGGAGCCATGCCGATGAGCTGGTGCACGCTGGTCGACCGGCCGGTCTCCACACCGTCGAGCAGGATGCGGAACTCCCAGCGCAGGCCCTCCACCGCCTCGGCCGAGAGGGTGATCGTCCGGCGGCCCGCGGGCAGCGGGCCGCCGTCGGTCTCGTGCAGTTCTCCGTACTCGTTGTAGGCGAACCGCAGCCGCCCGTCCTCCACGTACAGGCTGTAGCCGCCGCCCTGGTCGCCGTGCGAGACCAGTACGCCCTGGTCCGAGGCGGCGTGTTCGTCGAGCTCGACGGTGACGTCGAAGGAACGGAAGGAGATGAGCCGGGAGGAGCGGTAGCGCTCCAGCTCGGGCGTGCCCGCCAGCAGGGTGAGGGGGCGGTGGAAGCGCTCCTCGGCGGGGTTGCGCCGGGCGAGTGCGCCGCTGCCGTCGGCGAGGGGGAAGACGCCGTTGAGCCAGGCCGCCGACTCCCAGGCCGCCGCCAGCTCCTTCACCACTTCCGGGTGGTCCCGGGCGACGTCCAGGGTTTCGGTCGGGTCGGTGCGCAGGTCGTACAGCGCCCATTCGCCGTCGTCGTACGGTGCCCCGGGGCGGTGCAGGGTGACCAGCTTCCAGCCGTCGCGGTAGTAGCTGCGGTTGCCCGACATCTCGCAGTACTGCTCGGTGTGGGCGCTGGGGGCCCGCCCGTCGTGCAGCACGGGGGCGAAGCTGACGCCGTCCAGGTCCTGGGCCGGCCGAGAGCGCCACAGCTCCGGGCGCCGTACGCCCGTGAGCTCCAGGAGGGTGGGGGTGATGTCGGTGACGTACTGGTACTGCTGCCGGACCCCGGAATCGCCGTCGGTCCGGCGCAGGCCCGCGGGCCAGGAGATGACGAACGGCACCCGCACGCCGCCCGCGTAGGTCTGGCCCTTGTAGAGCCGGAAGGGGGTGTTGGAGGCCATGCCCCAGCCGCGCGGGTAGTGCACCAGGCTCTGCGGGCCGCCGATGAGCTCGGTGTCCCGGTCCACGTCCGCGTTCCAGTCGTCCGGTACGGGCTGGGGGACGAAGCGGCTGAAGTAGCTGCGCGTGCCCTCGGCGCCGCCTTCTCCGGTTCCGCCGTTGTCGGAGGTGAAGACGATGATGGTGTTGTCGAGTTCGCCGAGCGCGCGCAGGGTTTCGGTGAGCCGGCCGAGGTTCTGGTCGATGTTGTCGACCATCGCCGCGTACACCTCCATGTAGCGGGCGTAGCGGCGCTGTTGCTCGGGCGTCAGCTCGTCCCAGGGGCCCACGTCGAAGCCCGCCTCGGAGTTGCGGTCCGGCAGGGCGGTCCCCTCGGGGAAGAGGCCGTCGGCGATCTGGCGGGCGAAGCGGGTCCGGCGAAGGGCGTCCCAGCCGCCGTCGTAGCGCCCGCGCTGACGTGCGATGTCCGCGGGCTTCGCCTGGAGGGGGCCGTGGACGGCGTTGTGCGCCACGTAGAGGAAGAACGGCTTGTCGGGGTCGTGTGCCCGGAGCGACTTCACCATCGAGATGGCCTGGTCGGTGACGTCGTCGGTGTAGTAATAGCCGTCGGGTAGCTCGTCGATGTCCAACGGGCTGTTGTCACGAACCAGTTGGTGCGGATGGAAGAGGCTGGTCAGGCCCTCCAGCACGCCGTAGTACTGGTCGAAGCCCTTCTGCAGGGGCCAGCTGCGCCGGTCGTCGGCGGCGTTGGAGGCCGAGTCGCGGGTCAGGTGCCACTTGCCGACGGCGTAGGTGGCGTAGCCCGCATCGTGCAGGAGCTCGGCCAGGGTGGGGATGTCCTCGCCGACCTCCATGCCGTAGCCGGGGAAACCGGGGTCGAAGTTGGCGACCGTCGCGTACCCGACGCGGTGCGGGTTGAGACCCGTGAGCAGCGTGGCGCGGGCAGGCGAACACAGCGGCATGGTGTGGTAGTTGGCCAGGCGAAGACCGCCCTCGGCCAGTTCGTCGAGTACGGGGGTGGGGACCTCCGAGCCGAAGGGGCCGATGTCGCTGTAGCCCATGTCGTCGACGAGGACCACGACCACGTTCGGGGCGCGGTCCGCGGGCCGGCGCGGTGGCTGCCAGTCCGGCGCGGACTCGGTGAAGGTACGGCTCACCCGCCCGGCGAAGCCGTCGTAGGGATCACGACGGTTCGGGGTGGCGGAGGCAGTGGCGGCGGCGGAGGCCGGGGCGGCGGGAGACGTGGGGGCGGTCGGGCTGGTCACGGGTGCAGCTCCTTCGAGACGGAGGGCGGGCGAGCGCCTGCTCGGTGGGTCCGTCTTCGGCGACCGTGCCGCCGTAGAGCCGTCCGGGGTCGGGAACGCCGACCGTGTCCAGCCGTTCCACCGAACGGCGTCGGCGCGAACGCCGGTGCGACGGCGGTCCGGTAGGACTGCCGTCGCACCGCAGAGCGTGTGTTACTTGGCGCCGAGGCCGGCGTCGGAGACTTCGGGCTTGCCCGCTGCCTTGAGGACCTTGTTGAGGAGCTTGAGGTCGTAGATGCCGTTGAGGTCGGGCTGCTCGATGAGCTTGGCCTCGACGGCCCACTCCGCCTGGGTCTTCAGCGTTGCGGCGAGCGGGTCGTCGGTGATGAGGATGCTGGGCCAGGCCGGGTCGATGATCTTGGCGTCGAGGGGCTTGCCGCCTTCGGCGGCCAGCTTCGCGTTCGCGGAGGCCTTGGCCTTGTCGGGGTTGGCGTTGATCCACTCGTTGGTCTTGACGGTGCCGGTGAGCACGGCCTCGACGACGTCCGCGTGCTCCTTGAGGAACTTCTGCGACACGATGATGTTCGTGATCACGAACTTCTTGTCGGGCCACAGGGCGGTCTCGTCGAGGAGGACGGTGCCGCCGTCGGAGACGAGCTTGGAGGCGGTCGGCTCCGGCACCCAGGCGCCGTCGATGGAGCCGGACTTGAAGGCGTCCGGGGTGACCTTGTTGTCCGTACGGACGACGGAGACGTCACCCTTGCCGGACTCCGGGTCGACCTTCCAGCCCTTCTCCGAGATCCAGTTGAGGAACGCGACGTCCTGCGTGTTGCCCTTCTGCGGGGTCGCGATGTTCTTGCCCTTGAGGTCGTCCAGGGTCTTGATCTTCGCCGGGTTCACGACCAGCTTCACGCCGCCGGAGGCGGAGCCGGAGATGATCCGCAGGTTGGAGCCCTTGGACTTCACGTAGGCGTTGATCGAGGGGGAGGGGCCGATGAAGCCGATGTCGAGAGAGCCGCCGTTGAGGGCTTCGATCTCGGACGGACCGGCGTTGAAGGCCTGCGGCTTGATCGCGGTGGCACCGAGTTCCTTGGCGATCAGGCCTTCCTGGAGACCGACCAGCGCGGTGGCGTGGGTCAGGTTCGGGAAGTAGCCGATGCGGACCTCGGAGGCCGACAGCTTCTTGGCGTCGGCGGCCACGTTCGCCTTCGGAGCGTCGTCCTTCTCGGCCTCGGAACCGTAGCCGCAGGCGGTGAGCAGCAGGGGGAGTGCAGCGGTCAAGGCGACGGCACGCAGGGTGGTGAGCGGTCTTGCGGCAGACACGGAGGTGTCCTTTCACGGGTGACGGTCGGGGAGGTACCGATAGGGGAAGTACGGGGAAGAGGCGGTACGGAGACGGCGACGCGGAGCCGTCGGCACGCGCGGCAGTGGCTCCCGGCCGTGGGCGGCGGGATCACTGGAGCGTGCGGGCGGTGATGTCGGCCGAGGGGCCGGTCCGGCCGACGGCGCGGGGCTGCTCAGCGACCCGGCAGGGCCCTGCTCGGGGTACCGGGCCCTGCGGCCGGTGTCAGGAAGGCTGACAGATGGCGCTGGACGTACGGGCCAGGTCGATGTGCCGGCGGGAGGTCAGGGGCGGGATCCGGCCGGCGCGCTGCTCTGTCTGCACGGTCGTCTCACCCCCTGATTCCTAGTTTTCCCACCTGGTTGGTAGGCATATTGGCAGACAGGAAGACGCGCCCCAAGATGCTGACCACATCCTGGACGGTTACATATCGAAATGTGAGAAACCGCAGGTGGGGAGGGGCTAGGGAGGGGGGAGAGGAAGGGGAAGCCTTAGGGATTGGTCCAGGCGTCCGGGGTCCGGGACAGGGCGGACACGTCGGGGGGCAGATCGGACGACGCGACGTCCGCCAGGGTCACGCCGTCGAGGATCTCGCGGACGTTGGCCCGAAGTGCGATCCACAGGGGGAGGAGAGCCTGCGCGGGGCCGGTGTACGTCAGATCGGGAGGGCGGACCCCGCGCACCGAGACGAGCGGCCCGTCCACGACGCGGATGACGTCCGCGATGCTGATGGACTGGGCGGGCTTGGCCAGCCAGTAGCCGCCGTTGCCGCCGCGCTGGCTCAGTACGAGACCGCCGCGGCGCATGTCGTTCAGGATGCCTTCGAGGAACTTGTGCGGGATGTCCTGGGCGTCGGCGATCATCTCGGCCTTCAGTGGCCCGGCGTCCTGCGACGCGGCAAGCTGCAGTGCGGCACGTACCGCGTAGTCCGCCCTGGCTGAGATCCGCATGCTGCCATTATCCCGCATGCCGGCGCCCGGCGTCCGCCGCGGGTGCGCCGCCGCCCGCGGGGCGGGTACGAGCACCCGCCCCGCGGCCGGGGATCCGCACCCCGCGCAGTGCCCCGTGTCACCCGCGCGGTGCCCCGTGTCAGTGGAAGGCCGCCGCCACCGCACGGTGGGAGCCGTTGAGGTAGTGCTCGCCGATGGAGCGCAGGCGGTGCGCGGCTGGGTGGTGGGCCGTCAGGATGCGGGCGTTGCGCCAGAAGCGGTCCAGACCGGGAGCATCGGCGAGTTCCAGCACGCGCGCCGTGACGTGCAGGGCGGCCTTCGACGTCACCGTCTCGGCCGTGGCGACCAGGGCGGCGATGCCCGCGGGTTCCTCGGCGTCGAGCTGCGCACCCGTGTCGAGGGCCTGCGCCATCACCTCGGTGGCGCGGTCGACCACGGCGGTGGCCGTCTGGGCGGCGGAGGCGAGTTCCCCGTACGTCAGGAAGAGGTCCGGGTCCGCGCCGGGCAGTCGGTATGCGTGACCGCCCCTGCTGAGGTCGCGTGCTTCGGTGAGGGCGCCCTCGACGATCCCGAGGCCGACGTGGCACAGGGCCAGCCGGAGCGCCGGATCGGCGAGCGAGGTGAAGGGGGCGGCCGGCTCCTCGTCGTACGGGCGGCGGCCCAGCACCTGGCCGGGCGTGACGGTGACCCGGTCGAAGGCCACCTCGCCGGCGCCGACCACGCGCTGCCCGAGGCGGTCGTGGGCGGGTTCGATGGTCATGCGCGGAACGCCGGGTGGGATCCGTACGACCAGGACGTCACCGGTCACCGCGCAGACGGCGTCGACCACGATCTGGTCGGCGACGGCCACCGCCGTATCCACGAAGCGGCTCCCGCTCAGCACGTAGCCGGTGTTGCGGGGCTGCAGCGTGAGGTCCGGTCCGCCGGTGTCGTCATCGGGTGCCGGAGTGCGGGTGGCGCCGGTCCACAGCCACTGCTCGCGCACCGACTCCTCTTCGACGGCGGTCGCGTGGTCGTGGCTCGCGTAGAAGCGCCCGCTCCACGCGTGCACGTAGTGGCGGGCGAGTACGTCGCCGACGGAGCTGTCCGCCGCGGAGAGCTTCCGTATGACGGTGCATCCGGTACGCCAGTCCGTTCCCCGGCCCGGCCCCGGCGGGGTGAGGGCGGCCAGCAGGCCGGCCTCCCGCAGTCGGGCCACCTCGTCGGACGGCGGCCTGCCCGCCCGGTCGCGGAAGATGGCGTCCGCGGCGAGGTCGTCCGCCACGTCGTGGGCGGTGCGCAGGAGTGCCGCCCGGCGCTGCTCGTCGGCGGACCGGCGGCCGACCGTGCTCGGTGTCGTCGGCACGGGAGTCACCGACACGCCCGGGCGTCGCTGTGTGGCGCTGGGTCTGGGCGGACAGCGGTGCCATGGGGGGCGGCGGTGGTCATGTCGACTACTCCGGAACGTAGTTGGGGTTTCGGCCGGTTGCTCGCTGGGTGGCGCGGGAGGCGCCCGGACCGTGCTTCGCCGTATCCCCACTTTTCCCATCGGATTGATAGGGATACTTGCCCGAAGCGGCCTTCTCGGCAAGTGCGTGACCGCATGGCGGACAGTGCCGTCTCGCCATGGGAGATGGCGCAGGCTCAAGGGGCCTTTGGGTATTTCCTATGTAATCAATAGGGAAGCCTTGACGCGGGCCCGTCGAGCACTTCACGATGGACGCATGTCCCCGTCGCAGCCGTTGCTCGTACGCCGCAGGCACGTTGACTTCCGTCTCGTCGCCAGCGCCGCCTGCCGACCCTTCTAGGGCTCCTCCGACAGGGCGTTTCCCCTAGCGCGCAGGCGATCCGGCCGCCGCTTCTCCCGCTGGGCCTTCCCCTGCTCCTGGCAGCGGTTCTCGTGGCACCGGGCCCTTTGCGCCTCCCGCGCTGAACCGCTGACACCTGGGGTCCGCCGCGCGTACGGCGTGCCCGCTCTCACGGTCCGATCCGTCATGGGTCTTCCGCGGATCCGCCATGCCCTGTCGTCGTGGCCGAACACCCGGCATCCGTAGTTCACTCCGAGCAGCCGAAGGGGCTCATCGTGACCACCGCACTCCCCGCGCCCGCCACCCCGCCGCGCCGTTCCCCGGCCTCCCGACTCCAGTTGGTCGGTGACCGCCCGACCGTCCTCCCCGCCCACGGAACGGCCGGCGGCCGCGTCGGATACCTCGTGTTCCTGCCGGCGAACGTGGACCCGGTGGAGGTGATGGCATCGCACGGTGTGCGCCCGGAGGTTCATCCCCTCGATCCCGGGACGCCGCGGGCCCTCGATCGGGAACAGGCCTCCCCCCTCGCGCCCGTACACGCCGACGACGCCATCCGGATCGACCGCGAACGCCGGCTGGCCGAGCTCGCCGGGCGTGAACTGGAGCTGACCTACCTGGAGTTCGACCTCCTGTCCCACTTCGTGGCCCACCCGCACACGGTCCACACCCGGGACGCGCTCATCTCGGGCATCTGGGGATACGGGCACGTCGGCGACGGCCGTACCGTCGACGTCCACGTGGCCCGGCTGCGCCGCAAGCTCGGCCCCGCCTACCGGGGCCGCATCTCCACGGTGCGGCGCGTGGGCTACAAGTACGTGCCCGACCACCAGTGAAGCGGTACGTCCTCACCGGAACGCCCGGGGCCGGAAAGACGACGATCCTCCGCACGCTCGGGGAGCAAGGGCTCGATGTCGTGGAGGAGGCGGCGACCGCGGTCATCGCGCGCGAGCAGGCCCGGGGCGACGCCGAGCCCTGGACGCGGGAGGCCTTCATCGACGAAGTCGTCGACCTGCAACGGCGGCGGCAGGTGCAGGGGCCCGCATCGGGGAGCGGGACCGTGCAGATCTACGACAGGTCCCCGATCTGCACCCACGCCCTGAGCGTCTATCTCGGACGCCCGGTTTCCGACGCGCTCGCCGCCGAGATCGAGAGGATCACCCGCGAGCGCGTCTACGTGCAACCGGTCTTCTTCGTCCGCACCCTGGGCTTCTGCGAGCCCACCGCCGCCCGACGCATCAGCTTCGAGGAATCGCTGGTGTTCGAGCGGATCCACGAACAGAGCTACCGGCGGTTCGGCTACGAGCTCGTCGACGTCCCAGCCGGCCCGGTGGCCGTCCGGGCGGCCTTGATCTCGGACACCGTCGCGCAGACCGCGAAGTGACCGCTCAGGCTCGCCCGGACTTCGCTGTTCAGCTCGTGCGGGTCAACGGCTGCCCGGCGAAGCTCACCCCGGCCAGGCCGTGGGCCATCAGGTTGCGAATGTTCGCGTGATCGGTGCCGTCCGGCGTCGCCAGCACGCTGCGGTAGTGCTCACCGAAGGCCAGCAGCGCCTCTTCGTCGCCGAGACCCTCCAGCAGGGCCAGTCCCAGGGTCTTGCAGGAGCCCTCGTTCTCGCCTGCGGCGTTCTCCAGGTCCCCGTTGCGGAACGCCTGCGGCTGATACGCGTAGTGCGCGGCGACGAAGGCCAAGGTGTCGGCGAACGCGTGCTCACCTGACGCGAGGCTTGCCCGCAGCGAGTTCAGATCAGTCGGCATGGTGGTTCCCCTGGGTTGAGCAGACGGTCCGAGCGCCGTCCGTGACCGGACGACATTACCCCCTTGCGGGCGGCCGGAAGGAATCGCGCGACACGTCCGAACGATCGGTATCTCCGCAGGTCACGCGGGGTCACCCGGGCCCCGCGCGACAGACGGGCGGATCAGCGCAGTCCGGCGAAGAGATCGGTCTCGGGCACGGCCGCGCCGGTGGCGTCCTTGACGCGGACGAAGGTCTCCACGCCCATGAGCTCGCCGAACTTCTCCTTGCCCATCTTGAGGAAGAAGATGCTCTCGCCCTGGCTGGCGTGCGCGGCCAGCGAATCGTACTTCTGACCGCTGTACGCGGTGGTGTCCACCCAGGTGGTGATCTCCTCGTCCGGGAGGCCGATGTCGGCCAGTGCGGCGGCCTCGGCAGGATCCGGCTCCGGCATGTCCTCCCCGAACTCGCGCATGACCTCCCCGAACCGCTGCATCGCAGACCGGGGCATCGTCGTCCAGTACACCTTCGGTGTCAGCTCGGTCATCTCCAGTGCTGCCATCGTGATGCGGTGGGCCTGGATGTGGTCGGGATGGCCGTAGAAGCCGTTCTCGTCGTAGGTGACGACCACGTCGGGCCGGTAGTGCCGCATGAGTTCCGCGAGACGGGCGGCGCCTTCCTCGACGGGGGTCTGCCAGAAGGCTCCCGGGGCGTCGTTGCTCGGCCAGCCCATCATCCCGGAGTCGGCGTAGTCGAGGGTCTCCAGATCGCTGATCTTCAGCACGTCACGGCTCACCTCCAGCTCTTGCCGGCGCATCACGGCAACGGCTGCCGGGTCGTGCCCGGGAGCACCCGGCTTGGTGCCCCCCGGTCCGTCACCGCATCGGCCGTCGGTACAGGTCACGAGAACCGTGCGGATGCCTTCCGCCGCGTACTGAGCGAGGACCCCTCCGGTGCTGGTGGCCTCGTCGTCGGGGTGGGCGTGTACTGCCATGAGCGTCAAGGGCCGGTCGGTCATGAAAAGCAGTCCTCCTGCAGAAATACGTCGTGGCCTGAGCGTGCGGCGGGCGCACCGCGTCGATACGGCATCGACCCCACGTTCGGTGCAACCGTTCAGGCGGGGCCGGTTGTTCCCGGCGCCGCCGGTGGGCTTCCCCAGGAACGACTCCGTACGGCGCACCTGCCATGTTGCCGCCACGCTGCGGCAACAACCGGAGGCGAGAATCGGCCGGGGGCTGGGGCCGCACCCCCTCACCCCGCCCCCTTCCACCCTGGAGCATTACGTGACGCTGCTGACGACCTGGCCGGAGAGCGGCCCCGAGACCGTCGTGCGCCGAACCGCCGACCCCGCCGAGATCGCCGCCGCACTGGCGCCGCTCGGGGTCCGCTACGAACAGTGGCCGGTGCGCGACGACATTCCGGCGGACGCCGACAGCGACGCCGTCTTCGCGGCCTACCGGGCCGAGATGGACCGGCTGACCGGGGAGGAGGGTTTCGCCACCGTCGACGTGGTCGCCCTGCACCCCGATGACGACGACCCCGGCTTCGCCGAGAAGGCGAAGGCCGCGCGGGAGAAGTTCCTCGAGGAACACACGCACGATGACGACGACGAGGTGCGCTTCTTCGTCGCCGGTTCGGGCATCTTCTACCTGCACGTGGCGGGTGAGGTCCACGCGGTGCTGTGCGAGCGGGGCGACCTGCTCGGCGTGCCGAAGGGGACCACGCACTGGTTCGACATGGGCACCCGGCCGGCCTTCACCGCGATCCGCTTCTTCCACGAGGAGGACGGCTGGATCGGCACCTTCACCGGCAGCCGGATCGCCCGGCGCTTCCCCGACTTCGACACGATCACGGCGGGGGACGCGGCGTGAGCCGTGCCGTGGACGCGGTCGTCCTGGACATCGAAGGAACCACCAGCGCCACCGGCTTCGTCGTCGACGTGCTCTACCCGTACGCCCGCGAGCGGTTCGCGGACCTGATCGCCGAGCGGTCCGCAGAACCGGAGGTGGCCCAGGCCCTCGCCCGGGTACGGTCGGAGCTGGGCGAGCCGGACGCGGACCCGGCACGGATCGTACGGGCGCTCACCACCTGGCTGGACGAGGACCGCAAGGTGACACCGCTGAAAACCCTTCAGGGCGTGCTGTGGGCCGAGGGGTTCGCGCGGGGTGAGCTCGTCTCGCACTTCTACGCGGACGTGGTGCCCGCGCTCCGGCGCTGGCACGCGGCGGGCACGGCCCTGTACGTGTACTCGTCCGGATCGGTCGCCGCGCAGCGGGCGTGGTTCGGGCACAGCGCGGAGGGAGATCTGCGCGACCTCGTCAGCGGCTGGTACGACACGGAGAACGCGGGCCCCAAGCAGGAGGCCGGGTCCTTCCGGGCGATCGCCGCGGACACCGGGATCTCCCCGGACCGGCTGCTCTTCCTCTCCGACCGCGTGGGTGAGCTGGACGCCGCCCGGGCGGCGGGATGGCGGGCGGTGGGCGTGCGGCGGCCGGGGGAGCCGTACTACGAGCAGGGTCTGGAAGGCCACATCGAGGCCCGGACCCGCGGGCAACGGCCAGAGCGAGCTGATCGAGGCCCTCGCCGGGCTGCGCCCCGTCGGCGTCGGCCGCGTGGAGCTCGCCGGGCAGGACATCACCCACGCGTCCGCGTCCGCACGCCGGGCGGCCGGCCTCGCCTACGTACCGGAGGACCGGGCCGCCGTGGGCACCGCGCCCGCCGCCTCCGTCGCGGAGAACCTGGCGATGGGTCACCACCGGCGGTCGCTCGCCACCCGGAGGGGACTGCTGCGTCCGGCGGCCCTGCGCGCGCATGCCCGTGCGCTGATCGAACGCTACGGGATCAAGGCCCCCTCACCCGCGGCCGCGGCGGGCGCGCTGTCCGGCGGCAACCTGCAGAAGCTGCTGGTGGGCAGGGAACTCGCGCACGGAGCGCCTCTGTTGCTCGTGGAGCAACCCACGCGCGGCGTGGACATCGGCGCGATCCAGCAGATCCACGATCAGCTGATCGCCTACCGGGACGAAGGCCACGCGGTGCTCCTGGTCTCGGCAGAACTCAGCGAGATCCGCGGCCTGTCGGACCGGATCCTGGTGATGTACGAGGGCCGGATCTCCGCCTCCTACACCCGGGACGAGGCCGACGAACACACCCTGGGCCTGGCCCTGGCCGGAGCGGAGGCCTGACATGAGCACCCTGCCCACCCGCACCACCCGTACCACCCGTACCACCCGCACTGTCCAGACCACCCGCGCCGCCCTCACCTCCGCACTGCGCTCACCCGTCCTGATCTCCGTGGCCGGCACCCTCCTCATCGGAGTGCTCCTGCTGGCAGCCACCGGAGCGGACCGGTTCACCGCGTACGGGGCCGTTCTGAGCGGCTCCCTCGGCCCCGACGGGATCGGCGCCACGCTGACCACCGGCACCAGCGTCCTGGGGATGGCCCTCGCGCTGTCCGTGCCGCTCCGTGCCGGACTGATCAACCTGGGCGGCGACGGTCAGCTGGTGCTCGGAGGTCTGGCCGCCACGGTCACCGGCCTCTACGCACCCCTGCCCGCGCCGCTCACCGTCGTCGTGTCCCTGCTCGCCGGGATGGCGGCCGGAGCCGCGTACGCCGTGCTCGCCGCCGTGTACGAGACCCGCCTCGGGGTACCGCTGCTGGTGAGCAGCCTGCTGCTGTCCTACCCGGCGGTCTCCTTCGCCTCCTACATGGCGCGGTATCCGCTGAAGGAGCCCGGCTCCAGCCTGCCGCAGACACGGAGACTGCCCGAGGGAGTGGCGCTGCCCGCGCTCGGATCGACCACGGTCACCGCCGGCCTGCTCCTCGTGGTCGCGGCGGCAGCCGTCCACTTCTTCGTGGACACGCGCACCAGCGCCGGGTACGAGGTCCGGATGACCGGTCTGGGCCCACGGTTCGCGGCCTATGCGGGCGTGGACCGGGCACGGCTGACCCTGCGCCTGATGGGCACCTCGGGCGCCGTCGCCGGCCTGGTGGGAGCGATCGGGACGCTGAGCTTCCCGCACCGCTTCCTCGACGGCGCGCTCACCGCCCCCGGCTACACGTGGACCGGGCTGACGGCGGCGCTGCTCGCCAACGCCGCCCCGCTCGGCACCGTGCTCGCGGCGCTCTTCTTCACGGTCCTGCAGGTCGGCGGCCTGAGCATGGAGCGGGCCACCGAGGTGCCGCGCGAGCTGACACAGGTGCTGCACGCCCTGGTCATCGTCCTGCTCGCCTCCAGGCCACGGATGACCCGGCGGACGGGCCGGCGTACGGAGGACGCCGACACCAGCTCCGAGAGTGAAGGCAGCGCCGAGAACGAAGGCAACGCCGAGAACGACATCAACGCCGAGAACGAGAACAAGAACAAGAACGTGAAGGTCGCCTGATGTCCCTCGAATCCGACCTCTTCCTCTCGGTGATCCGCGCGCTCACCCCGATCCTGCTCGCCGCGCTCGGCGGGGCGATCTGTGAGCGGGCCGGTGTCTTCAACATCGGCCTCGAGGGCATGATGCTGATCGGCTGCTTCAGCGCGGTCACCACGAGCTGGTTCACCGGCAGTCCGTGGCTCGGAGTGCTCGCGGCGGCGTTCGCCGCGGCCGCGTACTCCCTGATCCTGGCCGTGGGCGCGGTGACACTGCGCGGCGACGCGGTGGTGCTGGGCGTGGCCATGAACCTGCTCGCCCTCGGGCTCACCGGGTTCCTGCTGCGCACGGTCTTCGGGGTGCGGGGCACCTTCGACGACCCCGCCCTGGCCGGACTCCCGCTGATCGGCGGGCAGTCACCGCTCGCCTACCTCTCCTGGGCCGCCGTCGCCCTGACCGCCTTCACGCTCTCCCGCCACGTGCTGGGCCTGCGGCTGCGCGGCGTCGGCGAAGCACCCGAAGCCGCTGCGGCGCTGGGGGTGAATCCCGTGAACTACCGCTACGGCGCCGTCCTGGCCGCCGGTACGCTCTGCGGTCTGGCGGGGGCCCAACTAGCACTCGGAAATGTCACTTTGTTCTCCGAGAACATGACCGCCGGCCGCGGCTGGATCGCCGTGGTCGCGGTCATGCTCGGCCGTGCCGCACCCATCGGTGTCCTGCTCGCGGCCCTGCTGTTCGCCGTCGCCGAAGCGGTCGGCTTCCGCCTGCAGGGCCTCGGCCTCCCGCAGCAGGCCACGGACGCCGCGCCGTACGCCGTCACGCTCGCGGCCCTCTTCCTGACCACGGCGGGCCGCCGCCGTGCCGCCCGTACCACTGGAGTTGTCGTATGACGCAGGACCTGCTGCCCCTCACCCGCATCCCGCGCACCGGCCTGCCGGCCTCCGCGCTCGTCGTCGGCGACCCGGCGCGGGCCGAAGCCGTCGCGGGTCTGCTGGAAGACGCCAAGGAGGTGTCCCATCACCGCGAGTTCCGTGTCTTCAGCGGGAGTTGGCACGGTCTCCCGGTGACCGTCGCCTCGCACGGGGTCGGCGCACCCGGGGCGGTCCTGCTCTTCCAGGAGCTGGCCGACGCGGGCGTGCGCACCCTCGTCCGATTCGGCACGGCGGGGGCGATCCGTCCCGGCATCGCCGACGGCGACCTGGTGATCGCCGAGGCGGCGGTACGCGACGACGGGGTGACCTCGCAGCTCCTGCCGCCGGAGTATCCCGCGGTGTCCGCGCCCGAGGCGGTACTGGCGCTGGAGCGGGCGGCGCGCGAGGCGGGCGTCCCCCACCACCGGGGGATCGTCTGGACGCGCGCCGCCTTCCAGCCGGGCCTCATCCCCTTCCCGGCGTACGAGAAGGCCGGTGTCGCCGCGATCGAGATGGAGCTCTCCGCGCTGCTGGTGACCGCTTCCCTGCGCGGGCTGACCGCGGGCGGCGTGCTGGTGGTGGACGGGGCGAACGCCGACGACCTCGTGGACGAGGAGGCGACCGGCGGCTACGACCCGCACCGGCAGGTGGTCGCGGACGGGGTGGCGAGGGGCAGCGTCGTGGCCCTGGAGGCGCTGCGGCTGCTGGAGTCGTAAGCCGTCGAGAGCTCCGCGGGGCCAACGGGGTGTCCGTCAACCGGCCTTGAGGGTGCCGCCGTCGATGACGTGGTCGGCGCCGTGGATGTTGGCGGCGCGTTCGGACAGGAGGAAGGCGACCAGATCGGCGACCTCCTCGGGTGTGGTGACGCGTCCCGATGCGAGGCCGAACTGCGCGGGGATGTTCGCGAGCAGGTCGCTGTGGCTGACACCGTAGGCGTCGGCCACCTTGCCGCCGAAACCCTTCGGCTCGGTCCACAGCGGGCTCGAGACGAAGCCGGGAGAGACCGTGTTGACGCGTACGCCGCGCGGTGCCAGTTCCTCGCTGAGCCGCTTGCTGAGCTGGTTCAGTGCGGCCTTGGCCTCGGCGTAGCCGACCGGTGAACCGGCGGGCACGCGGTGTCGATGATCCCGTGCAGTGTCGGCCCGTCGAAGGTCTTGGCCATGACGCGCAGCCCCACGATGGTGTTCAGGAGGAACTGCGCCTGCGCCCCGGCGTCGACCTCGGGGGCGACGTCCCCGTCGCGGCGGCCCTGCTCGATGCGGTCGGTGAGGGGCTGGATGGTGCGCTGCCCCATGCGGTGAACCGCCAGGGTGGCCTCCTCGTCCCGTCCGCCGAGTTCCAGTGCGGTGTTGGTGCCGAAGCAGCCGCGCCTGACCGGGCCGTTCAGGTCCGTGTCCACGAGGAGGGTGAGGTAGTCGCGGATGCATTCCTTGGTCGTGCTCGGCCGGGCGAGGAACTCCTCCGTCATCTCGGAGCCGGTGCGGCCGTAGAGCTCAAGGGCCTTGCCGAACAGTTCGCGCTTGGATCCGAAGGCGTGGTACAGGCTGCCCTTGGCCACCCCGGTGGCCTCGGCGAGGTCGGCGGGGGAGGTGCCGGCGTACCCGTTGGTCCAGAACGCCTCCATCGCCTGTGCGATGACCGCGTCCGGTTCGAAGTTCCTCG
Source organism: Streptomyces sp. NBC_00193 (assembly GCF_026342735.1). GTDB lineage: Bacteria > Actinomycetota > Actinomycetes > Streptomycetales > Streptomycetaceae > Streptomyces > Streptomyces stoeckheimensis. The sequence continues at coordinate 976,754 of NZ_JAPEMM010000002.1, read as the reverse complement.
GCCTGCCCATGGCCTCACGCTATCGATTCTTGACCTACGGGTCATGAACTCGGGGCCTTCGTACCGCGGGCATACAATCCCAGCTTCCGGACCGAAGGAGCCAGCGCCCGTGATCGTGATAGCCCACCTCAGCGACGTCCACCTCGATGGCGGGGACCGGGCCGCCGAACGGACCCGTGTCGTCATGGAGTACCTGGAGGGGCTCCCGTACGAGCTCGACGCGGTGCTGGTGAGCGGGGACATCGCCGATCACGCGCGCCCGGAGGAGTACGAGGAGGCCCGCAAGGCCCTCGGCTCCCGCCATCCGCTGGTCGTCTGTCCCGGGAACCACGACGACCGCACCGCCTTCCGGCGCGGTCTGCTGGGGGAGGGGCGCCCGTCCGCGGCCCCGGTCGACCAGGTGCTGCGCGGCGACGGATTCGTCCTCGCGGTGTGCGATTCCTCCGTACCCGGCGAACACCGCGGGTACCTGGAGGACTCGACGATCGCCTGGCTGGACGGGGTGCTCACCGACACCCCGCGCGAGGTGCCCGTCCTGGTCGCCTTCCACCACCCGCCCGTCCCGCTGCACATCCCGTACGTGGACGGCATCCGGCAGTTCGGCGAGGAGCGGCTGGCGGCGCTGGCCGAACGGCACCCGCACCTCACGGCGTTCCTGTGCGGGCACGCCCACACCGGCGCGGCGACCACCTTCGCCGGGCGGCCGCTGCTCGTCGCCCCCGGCGTGGTGTCCACGACCCGGCTCCCGTGGGAGGCGGCGTCCGGGGACAACGAGTACATCCACACGGACGAACCGCCGGCCGTGGCCTTCCACGTGATCGGCGAGGACGGCCGGCTGACGACCCACTACAGGGTGGTCGTGGCCCGCCGGTAGCCGGAGCCGTCGCGGGTGCGGGTGAGGTGCCCGGCGATGACCAGGTACCGCCGCAGCGCCGCGCAGTCCTCGTGGACGGTGAGCAGCAGCCCGTTCACCTCGGGCTCCGTGTACGCGCGGTCCGGCGCGAAGAGGGTCTCGGTGAGGTGGGCGAGCAGCTGCTCGCGGCGGGCCGCCTTGCGCGGGATGGCCGCGAGGCGGCCGCCGGCGGTGAAGAGGTCGGTGACGCCGCGTCGGGTGTGCGGGCCGGTTTCCACGGTGCTTTGTGACATGCCATGGAGCTTCACCCGGCCGGTCGCCCCGCGGCAACGGATTTTCCCGCGAGGGCAAAAGTGACGGTCGTTCATCTTACTGAGGGGTAGCACCTGCCAGTACCCTCCCCGTGACCGGTTCCTGCCCCCCACGGAGGAGCACGCATGCGACGCCCCGCCACGCGCACGAGCACGCGCACGAGAACTGCCGTCGCCACCGCACTCATCGCCCTCGGAGCGGCCCTGCTGACCCCGGCCGCCTCGGCTGCCGACGCTCCGGCGCCGCGCCCGATCGCGGCCTACGCCGACCCCGCCGACTACTGCGGAGGGCAGTGCGCGGACATCCTGCCGCCCGGCCAGAGCGGCAACGCCACCCTCGCCCAGATCCTCGCCCACAAGGCGTTCGGCACGCTGCCCGCCCACACCTCCGACCAACTGGCGCGCTACGACTCGCTGGTGGCCGGCTATCCCGGCCTCACCGACGCCAAGGTCAACGAGTTCTTCAACGACGCCTCCTTCGGCGTCCCGGCCGACCAGGTCGAATCCACCACGAGCCCGCGCTCCGACGTCACCATCACCCGGGACAAGAAGAGCGGCGTCCCCCACATCAAGGGCACCACCCGCTACGGGACGTCCTTCGGCGCCGGTTACGCGGCCGCCCAGGACAGGCTCTGGCAGATGGACCTCTTCCGGCACGTCGGCCGGGGCGACCTCACCCCCTTCGCGGGCGGCGCCCTCGCCAACCAGGGCCTGGAGCAGCAGTTCTGGCCGCAGGCCCCGTACACCGAGGCGGACCTCCAGGCCCAGGTGGACCGGATCCGGACCGCGGAGGGCGAGCGCGGAAGGCTCGCGATGGAGGACGCCCAGGCGTACATCGACGGCATCAACGCCTACCGCGTGCAGTCCAAGAACGGCCGCTACTTCCCCGGCGAGTACGTGCTGACCGGACACATCAACTCGATCACGAACGCCGGTGAGATCAAGCCCTTCAAGCTCACCGACCTGATCGCCCTCGCCTCCGTCGTGGGCGGCCTGTTCGGCGGCGGCGGAGGCGGCGAAGTGCAGGCCGCGCTCTCGCTGTTGTCCGCGCAGCAGACGTACGGGCTGGAGGAGGGCACCCGCGTCTGGGAGTCCTTCCGCGAGCGCGAGGACCCGGAAGCCGTGCTCACCGTCCACGACGGCACGAGCTTCCCCTACGCGCAGAAGCCCGCCGACCCCCAGGGTGCCGCCCTGCCCGACGCCGGCTCGGTCACCGCCGAGCAGCTCGTGTACGACCGTACGGGCTCGGCCGCCACCGCCGCCGCGGCCGCCCCGCCCAAGCCGGTGAAGCAGAGCATGTCCAACGCCCTGCTCGTGTCCGGCGCGAAGACCGCGAGCGGTCACCCGGTCGCCGTCTTCGGCCCGCAGACCGGCTACCTCGCGCCCCAACTCCTCATGCTCCAGGAGCTCCAGGGTCCGGGCATCAGCGCCCGCGGCGCCTCCTTCGCGGGCGTCAGCATGTACGTACAGCTCGGCCGCGGCCAGGACTACGCCTGGAGCGCCACCTCGGCCGGCCAGGACATCACCGACACCTTCGCCGTCGAACTGTGCGAGCCCGGCGGCGGCGCCCCCACCAGGACGAGCAGCTCGTACCTCTACCGCGGCACCTGCACGCCCATGGAGAAGCTGGAACACACCAACACCTGGAAGTCGTCCGTCGCCGACCCCACCCCGGGCGGCTCCTACCGGATGCAGGTGTGGCGCACGAACTACGGCATCGTCACGCACCGCGCGACCATCGCGGGCAAGCCCGTGGCCTACACCGCACTGCGCTCCACGTACCGTCACGAGGCCGACTCGATCATCGGCTTCCAGATGTTCAACGACCCCTCCTACGTGAAGGACGCCCGCACCTTCCAGGAGGCGGCCCAGCACATCGGCTACGCCTTCAACTGGTTCTACGCCGACTCGCGCGAAGCGGCCTACTACAACAGCGGGTCGAATCCGGTCCGTCCGGCCGGAGTCGACGCGGCGCTGCCCGTCCAGGGCAAGCAGCAGTACGAGTGGCAGGGCTTCGACCCGGCCGCCAACACGGCGGCCTACACCCCGCCCGCCGAACACCCGCAGTCCATCGGCCAGGACTACTACATCAGTTGGAACAACAAGCAGGCCAAGGGATACGCCGCCGCCGGATTCGGAATGGGATCCGTCCACCGCGGCGACCTCCTCGACCAGCGCGTCAAACCGCTCGTCGCGGCGGGCGGCGTGACCCGGGCCACGCTCACCCGGGCCATGGCCGACGCGGCGGTCACCGACCTGCGCGCCGAGAACCTGCTGCCCGAACTGCTGGCCGTACTGCGCAGCGCACCCGTCACCGATCCGGCCGTCGCGGCCGCGATCGACAAGCTCGCCGCCTGGCAGGCCGCGGGCACCGAGCGCAAGGAGACCGCGCCCGGTTCCAGGACGTACGGGCACGCGGACGCCGTCCGGATCATGGACGCCTGGTGGCCGCTGCTCGTCGAGGCCGAGTTCAAGCCCGGCCTCGGGGCGCCGCTCTACGATGCCCTGCGCGCCTCGCTCACCATCGACGAGGCGCCCAACGCGGGCCACGGACCCACCGGTTCGCACGCCGGCTCGGCCTTCCAGTACGGCTGGTGGAGCTACGTGGACAAGGACCTGCGCACACTGCTCGGCCGCCCGGTGTCCGGACCCCTGGCCCGGGCCTACTGCGGGAACGGTTCGCTCCCCGCGTGCCGGGACGCGATGGCGGCGACGCTCAAGCAGGCGGCGGCCGCCACCCCGGCCGCCGTGTACCCGGCGGACGGGACCTGCGCCGCGGGCAACCAGTGGTGCGCGGACGCGATCGTGCAGCGTCCGGTGGGCGGTCTGTCCCACCCGCAGATCAACTGGCAGAACCGGCCCACCTATCAGCAGGTGGTCGAGTTCCCCGCCCACCGCTGAGGCCCTGGTGCACGAAGGCCCGCCGGCCCCGGAGCGTTCCGGGACCGGCGGGCCTCCTCGCGTACGGGACCTCAGGGGCCGACGGTGATCTGCTGCGCGGGGTTCGTGGTGTCGGTGACCTTGTACAGGGCGTTGAAGGTGGACGCGGTGGCGCTCGTCGGGCAGCCGAAGCCGCCGGTGACGGTCACCGGAACCGAGGCGTTGGTGAAGGTCAGGCTGGGCGGGGCGCCGTTCGTCCAGGTGCCGGGGACGCTCGCCGGTCCGGAGGGGGCGGCCGTGACCGTGCAGACGGCGAGCCCGGTGGTGTGGACTACGAGCCCGCCCGTGGGCACGGTCAGGGTGGCGGTGACGGGGGAGCCGTTCTGCATCGACACCGACCAGGCGCCGCTCGTGGTGACCGTGGGGGTCACGCCCCACATGCTGGACGTGCAGGAGCTGTACGTGGGCGGCGAGATCGGCGAGGAGACGGGGCCCGCCGGGTTGGTGTTGCCGGGGGCGGCTGGCACCGTTCCGGTGGACACGGAGACCGTACAAGTCACCGTGACGGAACCGGCTTTGAGTGTGGCCTTCCCGCTGAGGGTGGCCTTGAAGGCGTGCCCGGCCGGGGTGACGGTGGTCGACCCGGCCAGGGGTAAGGGGGTGGCGGTGGCGGAGACCGGGGCGAGGGACATGGCTCCGGCCGCGGCGGCCGCAGCGAGCGCGAGCGTGGTGGTGCGAGTGCGGCTCATGGCTGTGCTCCTTGGGGATCGTGGTGCTGTGGGGGAGCGGGCGTGGGGGACGCGCCGGGGCGCGCAGCGGCGTACGGCTGCCAGGCGAACATCAGGCCGCCGCCGAGGATGCCGAGCAGGGTGCCGATCAGGAACCCGCCGAGGTTCGACAGGACCAGCGCGGCCGTGGCGATGAGGGTGGTGAGGACGCCGGCCAGGGCGCGCTGGGGCGGGGAGAACCAGGCGGTCAGGCCGAGCACGATCATGACGATGCCCATCAGGACGGACGGGATCCCCGCGACCCCCTGCTGGAGCATGATCTTCAAGGGCGCGAGCGGCAGGGCGCAGATCTCGGCCCCCGCGAGGATGGCGCACAGCCCGCCCCAGAAGGGCCGGCCGCGCCGCCAGCGCCGCCAGCGGCTCAGAAGCATTCCTTCTTGCCCTTGCTGATGTTCATGTTGAGCCCGGTGAGCTTGAAGGTGCCCGCGTTGGTGGCCCAGGCCGTCTGGTGGAGATCGGTGATGCTGACGGTGTCGGCCTGCTGGGCGAACAGGTCCTGCATGCCCACCGCGTCCGCCGGCCCCTTGTCGAGGGTGGAGGCGTCGCGCCCGATCTCGATGTTGGTGAAGACCGCGTCGCCGGAGAGCTGGGTGGCGTCCACGAACAGGTTGCTCGCCTCGACGGGGGCCTTCTGGCCGGCGGTGAGGTTGAGCGAGATGTCCCCGATGATCGGGAGGGTGGTCACCACGGACTGGCAGAGGCTGTGCAGCTTGGCCTCCCTGATGGCGGTGACGGCCACCGGGATGAGCTCCTCGCGGGCGTTGACGTCGACGCTGCCGTACTGGGCGAAGCCCTCGCCCTCCAGGCTCTTCGCCGACACCTTGAACTGCTGGCCCGAGACGGCGAAGGAGGCGGCGAGCGCCCCCTGCGCGAGGGCGATGCCGAGGCCGGCGGTCACGGCCACGGCGGGAAGGGTCAGTACGGCGAACCGGCGCCAGCGGACCCGGCCCTCGGGTGAATCGGGTGACTCGGGTAACTGGGGGGAATCTGCCATGAGATCGTCCCTTATATTCGGCTGTGCACCGTTGTTACCGACGAGTTGAATGTAAGAGTGCCAATGGGGGTTGGCAAGGTTGCTCGGGCGTACCTTTCAGGCCGAGTCCTACTCGTCGGTTACGCCCCGGGAGACTCCGTGCGCAGCAGCCCGGCGACCTCGGCGTCCACCCGCCGGGCCATCGCCCGGGCGAACTCGGTGGCCACGACCTCGCCCGCCAGCGGACGCAGCGCCGCCACCGCCTCGGTGATGTGCTGCAGGCGCGTGGCCGAAAGCTGCTCCAGCCCGTCCGTGCCGATCACGTGCGTACTGAACAGCGCGACGAACCGGTCCGCGACCGCGGCCGCCTGCGTCTGTACGAACTCCCCCGCGTCCAGCACCTCCGCGAGCGGAACCCCCGCCCGCACCAGCGTCACCGTCGCCTCCAGCAAGCGCCGGCTGCGGTGCGTGACCAGGTCCCCGTCGATCGTCACGTACCCCAACTCGGCCGCCCGCCGGGTGTCCTCGGGGGAAGCCGTCGGGCCGAACAGATCCCGCAGCTCCGTCCGGGACATGACGACCGAGTCCTCCTGCTCCCAGTCGCGGGTCATCTCCCGCTCCAGGCCCAGCAGTTGGGACAGTCCGCCGCCCTGCTCCCAGGCCGCCAGCAGCTCGGCAATGCCGTTGACGGTGTAGCCGCGCCCCAACAGGTCGTTGATCAGGCGCAGTCGGGTGAGGTGGTCGTCGGAGTACCAGGCGATCCGCCCCTCCCGGCGCGGCGGCGGGAGGAGCCCGCGCTCCTGGTAGTAGCGCAGGTTGCGCACCTTGACCCCGGCCGCGCGGGCCACCTCGTCCCGGCGGTAGTGCCCGCCGACGGCCGCGTCTTGATCCACCTGACTGCTCACGCGGCCGAGTGTAGGACGCGGCGACGGGCCTACCGGCGGGTTAGCGCAGGGCGGTAGGAAGATCGCCGCGCAGGACCTGCGGGCAGCTCACGCGCCGCGGGGCTGCTCGCGCCGCTTGACCGCCCGCAGGACCACGAACTTCGGCTCGCTCGCGGCGACTTCGCTGTTGCCGAAGAGACGCCGGAGGTGGGTGTGGTACCCCATGTGGCGGTTGGCCACCACCCACAGCTCGCCGCCCGGACGCAGCGCCTTGCGCGACTGGGCGAACATCCGCAGCGCCGTCGCGTCGGTCGTCGCCTGGTGGGAGTGGAACGGCGGGTTGCACAGGATCAGGTCCACGGAGCCGGGGTCCAGCATGGCCACCCCGTCGCCGACGAGGAAGTCCGCCCGCTCCCGCTCGTGCGTGACGTTGGCACGGAACGTGGCCTTGGCCGAGGCGATCGCCTGGTACGACTCGTCGGTGAAGACGACCTCCGCGCGCGGGTCGGCCACCGCGACCGCCGTGCCCACGACCCCGTTGCCGCAGCCCAGGTCGACGACCCGGGCCCCGTCCGTGTTGGTCGGGATGCTCTGGAGGAAGAAGCGGGTGCCGACGTCGAGGCGGTCCGCGCAGAAGATGCCCGCGTGGTTGACGACGGTCAGTCCGGCTCCGGAGCCGCCGTCCTTGTCCACGACGTACGTCAGCGGCCAGGGTCCGGGGGTCGCCGGACGGGTCGCACCCGGGTTGCCCGGCGTGCAGAAGATCAGGCGGGCCTTCTTCTCGGCCAGCGAGGTCTTCGTCGGTCCCAGGATCTTCTCGAAGAGCCGCAGCGTGGAGGTGTGGATCTCCTTCACCATGCCGGTGCCGACGACCACGGTGCCGGCGTGCACGTGCGGGGCCACCCGGTACAGCTGGTCCTCCAGCAGCGCCAGGCTCTTGGGCACCCGCACCAGGAGCACGTCGATCCGCTCGGGCGGCGCGTCCTGGGTGGTCAGCAGGGTCACGGTGCCCTTGGCGGTGCCGATCCCGTTGCGGTCCAGGTTCGCCATGGTGGCGGAGCGGGTCAGGCTGGAGTCGGTGATCTGGGTGGGGTGGTGCGCGGCCAGCGCCGTCGTCAGTGCCCCCCAGCGGTCCCCGATCACGGTGATCTGCCCGGCGCCGGCCAGATCCACCGGGCCGCGTTCACCCGTACCGGATTCGAGGTGGCGGAGCAGGTACTCGTCGGCGGCGTCCCATGCGAAGAGCCGGTCGCGCGGGTCCTCGGGGAAGCGGGCGAGCTCGTAGGAGCCGAAGGGCGTGGTCAGACGGTTCATATTGCCCCCAGGCTAACCGAGGGACCGCCCCGGTCCCGCACGGGCGGGGCCGGGAGAGTGGGCGGCGGGGCACACGGCCCCGCCGCGGACCCGGATCCCGTACCGCTGCGGTACCGCTACTCCGGGAAATCCCCGGCCATCGCGGCGGCGATCCGCAGGTACGGAGCCGCCTCGGCAGCCCTGCCCTGGCGCTCCAGGGTCCGCCCGAGCATCAGCTGCGCGTAGTCCTCCACGGGCCAGCGGTCCAGGACGCCACGGAGCTCGCGCTCGGCCTTGGAGAGCTGGGCGGAGTGGTAGTAGGCGCGGGCCAGCAGCAGCCGCGGAGCCAGCAGCTCGGGGGCCTCGGCCGCCACGCCGTGCAGGACGCGGGCGGCGTTCGCGTACTCCTTCGCCTCGAAGAAGAGCCGGCCGCGGTCCCAGCGCTCGGCGGCGGTCCCGTGCTCCAGGTAGCCCTGCTGTGCGTCGATCGTGCCCATCACGTCCATCGCGCCCTCTGCCCTCCGTCTTTCTTTCTTTCCTTCGCGTCGTTCCGTCCGGCTGCTGCAACACGGGGATCCGTACGCACATTCCCCTGACCGCAGCGGCTGCGCCGGGACTAAGTTGTGCGGTATGAGCAATCTCGATCGCCAGCCCGCTCTCTCCACCTGCGGCGGCCGCGGGTTCGTCGTCGCCGAGCCCGTGCGCGAGCTCCTGAGCCCGCGCACCGTCACACTCGGCGAGTCCACCGAGGTCCGCAGGCTCCTCCCTAACCTGGGCCGCCGCATGGTCGGCGCCTGGTGCTTCGTCGACCACTACGGTCCCGACGACATCGCCGACGAGCCCGGCATGGCGGTGGCCCCGCACCCCCACTCGGGCCTCCAGACCGTCAGCTGGCTCCACGAGGGCGAAGTGCTGCACCGCGACAGCGTCGGCAGCCTGGCGACGATCCGCCCGCGCGAGCTCGGCCTGATGACCTCAGGCCGGGGCATCAGCCACTCGGAGGAGAGCCCGCGCCCGCACGCCCGCTTCCTGCACGGCGCGCAGCTGTGGGTGGCCCTCCCGGACGCGCACCGCGACGTGGACCCGCACTTCCAGCACCACGCGGACCTCCCGCAGGTCAGCGCCCCCGGCCTGACGGCGACGGTCATCCTGGGCACCCTGGACACGGCCACCTCGCCCGGAACCGCGTACAGCCCGATCGTCGGCGCGGACCTGGCCCTGGCGGCGGGCACGGAGACCCGGCTCCCGCTGAACCCGGACTTCGAGTACGCGGTCCTGTCGATGTCGGGCGAAGCCCACGTCGACGGCGTACCCCTCCTCCCGGGCGCCATGCTCTACCTCGGCTGCGGCCGCACGGACCTCCCCCTGCGCGCGGTCTCGGACGCCGGCCTGATGCTGCTGGGCGGCGAGCCGTTCGAGGAGGAGATCGTGATGTTCTGGAACTGGATCGGAAGGTCCCAGGAGGACATCGAAGGGTTCCGCGAGGACTGGATGAACGGCACCCGCTACGGCGAGGTCAAGGGCTACGAGGGCGCTCCGATTCCGGCCCCGGAACTTCCCCCAACTCGCCTGAAGCCCAGGGGAAGAGTGCGCTGAACTGTGCGCATGCCCTAGCGGTAGGGCCCGGTGCTGTGGCCACGCCACCGCTCCGCTTCTGGAGACCCGCCGGATGTCGACGAGGCCTCCGGAAGCGCCCCGGACGGTGGTGCGCATGGTGATGGGTGCGGTGTGCAGGGTCTCAGCGGCTTGTCGCCGATGCTGTCGACGGCGGCCCGGCGCCGGTCAGCCGGGAGACCGGCGCCCCGACACCGCGGCGCCCGGATCCCAGCCGCGCCGGGGTACGGACTCGAGCAGCAGGCGCGTGTACGGGTGTCGCGGTGCGTCCAGTACGTGGCCGGTCGGGCCCGATTCCACGACCCTCCCCGACTTGAGCACCAGCACCTCGTCCGCGATGTGCCGGACCACCGCCAGGTCGTGGGTGACGAAGAGATAGCCGATGCCCGCCTCGCGGCGGATCGTGGAGAGCAGTTCGAGGATCTGCGCCTGGATGGAGACGTCGAGCGCCGCGACCGCTTCGTCGAGGACGAGGACGCTGGGCTCCACCGCGAGGGCGCGTGCGATGGCCACGCGCTGGCGCTGGCCGCCGGAGAGGCGCCGCGGCAGCGCCGAGGCCTCGCGTTCGCCGAGGCCGACCTGCTCCAGGAGCTCGGCGACCCGGGCCCGGCGGGCGGTGGTGTCCAGCCGGGTGTGGAGCCGCAGGACCTCGTCCACGCATCCGGCCGCCGTGATCCGCGGGTCCAGCGAGAGGTACGGGTCCTGGAAGACCATCTGGATCTCCCGGGCACGGGAGAGGCGTTCGGTTCGGGTGCGGACCCGCGCCGAACGGTCCCGCCCGCCGAGGCGTACGGTGCCGGCGTCCGGGCGCTCCAGGCCGACGAGCATGCGGACCGTCGTGGTCTTGCCGCTGCCGGATTCCCCGACGAGGGCGAGGGAGGCTCCCGGTGCCAGGGTGAACGACACGTGGTCGACGGCGGCGTGGTTTCCGTACCGCTTGCACAGTCCTTCGACGACGAGTCCCTGTGTCGCGACGGTTCCGGCGGTCACAGCGTGATCCCTTCGTCGGCGCGGTGGCATGCGGCGAGCCCGTCGCCGTACCGCGCAAGTGTGGGTGTTTCCCCGGAGCAGCGCGGCAGCGCGTGGGCGCAGCGCGCGGCGAAGGCGCAGCCGGGCGGCGCTTCGGAGAGGGAGACGGGGCGGCCGGGGATCGGCCGGGGGGCCGGTGAACCCCGTTCGATGCGCGGGGTGGAGGCGAGCAGCCCCGCCGTGTACGGATGGCGCGGCCGGTCGAAGAGCTCGTCCGTGCCCCGCGTCTCGACGATCCGGCCCGCGTACATCACGTACACGCGGTCGCAGATGGCGGAGGCCAGTTCCAGGTCGTGGGTGACGAAGAGTAGCCCCGTGCCGCGCTCGGCGCGTAGCCGGGTGAGGATCGCGATGATCTCCGCCTGGGTCGTGACGTCCAGCGCCGTGGTCGGTTCGTCGGCCACGAGCAGGGCGGGTTCCGACGCGAGCGCCGCGGCGATGACCACCCGCTGGAGCATGCCGCCGGAGAACTCGTGCGGACGGCGGCGCAGGGCGCCCCGCGGGTCGCGGATGCCGACCGCGTCCAGGAGTTCCTCGGCCCGGGCGGTGGCCGCGGCGGCGGGGGTCCCGGCGGCGCGCAGTCCCTCGGTGAGGAAGTCCCCCACACGGCGCAGGGGGTTGACCGAGGCTCGCGGGTCCTGGAAGACCATCGAGACCTGCCGGGCCCGCAGTTCGGTCCGCTCGGTGCGGTTCATGGCGAGCACGTCCCGGCCGGCGACCCGGACCTGTCCGTTGGTGCGGGCGCCGGCGGGCAGCAGTCCGAGAACGCTGCGGCAGGCCACCGACTTGCCGGAGCCGGACTCGCCGACCAGGCCGACCGTCTCGCCGGCCAGTACGCGCAGGCTGACCCCGTCCAGGATCGGCCGGGCCGCCTTGCCGTCCGGCAGGCGTATGCCGAGCCCGTCGATCTCCAGGACGGGCGGGCCGCCGGCCGGTTTCTTCTCCTCGGTCATGGCGTTCACCGTTCCCGCCTAGCGATTCGGTCGGCGAGCCCCTCGCCGACGATGCCGAACGCCACCACGGCGAGCACGATGCACGCCGAGGGAGCCAGGGCGGGCAGCATCGCCCCTTGCTGGACGGCCGACTGGCCTTCGTTGATCATGGCTCCCCAGTCGGCGGTCGGCGGCTGCACACCGAAGCCGAGGAAGGAGAGTGCGGCCAGGTCCATCAGCGCGTATCCGAAGTTCATCGCGGACTGGGCCAAGACGGTCGGGGCGATGTTCGGCAGCAGATGGCGCAGGCACACGTTCCAGCCGGAGAAGCCCTGCACCCGGTACGACTCGATGTACGGGCGGGCCTTCTCCTGGCGCGCGATCCCGCGCACCAGCCGCCCCACGTACGGCGTGTAGGCCACCGACATGGCGATCACCGGTGCGGTCATGCCGGAGCCGACGACGGACACGAGCAGGATCGCGAGCAGCAGGCCGGGGATCGCGAAGGCCATGTCCATCGAGCGGGACAGGACCGAGTCCGCCCAGCCGCCGCGCCACGCCGCCACGACCCCGAGCAGGGTGCCGAGGAGGGTGGAGACGCCGACGACGAGCAGCGGCCCGAGCAGACCGGTGCGGGCGCCGTGGAGCAGCCTGGACAGGACGTCCCGCCCGGACTGGTCGGTGCCGAGCAGGTGCTCGCCGGTGGTTCCGGCGAGCGGCGAGGCGAGGTCGAGGACCTCGGGGTCGTACGGGGAGAGGACGGGGGCGAGCACGGCGACCAGGACGAGCACGGCGAGCACCGCGACCGAGGCCGTGAACATCGGGCCCTGGCCGAGCCGGCGCAGGAAGCGCAGGCCGGGCCGGCGGCGCAGCGGCGTGGGCGCCGCGCCGGCCGGGGAGGCGGCGGAGGGTGTGGTGAGGGTCATGGGGAGCCTTCCCCCCGGAGGGACAGCCGGGGGTCGATGAGGGGGGCGAGCAGGTCGACGGCGAGGTTCACCAGGACGAAGGCCGCCACGCTGAGCAGCGTGATCGCCTGGACGACGGCGAAGTCCTTGGCGGACACCGACTGCACGAGCAGGGAGCCGAGCCCGGGCACGTCGAAGGCGGTCTCGACGATCGAGGTGCTGATGAGCAGTCCGGCGAGCATCGTGCCGCCGACGGTGACGACCGGGCCCAGCGCATTGCGCAGGACGTGTTTGCGGACCACGGTCCGCGCGGCCACACCGCGGGCGTGCGCCACCTCGACGTGTTCGCGGCCGAGCTCGTCGAGCATCGCCGAGCGGGTCACCCGCGCGAGCAGGCCCGCGAAGGTCAGCGCCAGGGCGAAGGCCGGCAGCGTCAGGTGGTACAGCCGGTCCGAGAAGCCCACGGGGGTGCCGCCCGGTCCCGGGAACCAGCCCAGCTGGACGGAGAAGAGCGACACGAGCGCGATGGCGGTGACGAACGAGGGCGTCGCCGTGGCCACGCCGGTGCCGAGGAGCACCGCGCGGTCCAGCGGACCGGGGCGCAGCGCGGCGAGGATGCCGGCCGCCACGCCGAGAACGGCGACCAGCAGGGCCGCGTACCCGACGAGCACGGCGGTGCCGGGCAGCCGGGAGCCGATGAGCTCGGCGACGTCCTGGTGGTACTGCCCGGAGCGGCCGAAGTCGCCCTGCAGGACACCGCCGAGCCACTTCGCGTACTGCACGGGCAACGGATCGTCCAGGTGGTACTGGGAGCGCAGGGCAGCCACGGCCTCGGGGGTCGCGGGGCGGCCGTGGAGCAGGAACGACACCGGGTCGCCGGGGGCCAGGTGAATGGAGCCGAAGACCACGAGGGAGGTCACGAACAGCACCGCCACCAGGCCGACGAGCCGTCCGACGAGGTAGCGGGTCATCGCTTCGCGGCTCCGATCTTCGCGGCCCACGGGTAGTACAGCTGCACGATGCCGGTCGGTGCGCCGGTCACCCGGTTGCCGAGGAAGACCGAGTAGGGAGCCTCGTACACGGGGATGATCGGCAGTTCGCGCAGCGCGATCCGCTGGAGCTCGGCGGTCCGCTCCGCGCGCTTGGCGGGGTCGGGCTCCGCGTTGGCCCAGTCGAAGACGGCGTCGTACTCGGTGTTCGTCCAGTTGCCGTAGTTCCCGAAGTCGCCGGTGCGCAGGTACTGGTAGAACTCCAGCGGGTCGGGGGTGTTGTCGTACCCGTTGGTGATGACGAGGTCGAGACCGGCGCGCGCGTTCGGGTCGACGAAGATGCTGCTGTACGCCTCCGGGGGGACGACCTTGAGCTGGACGTCGAGGCCGATCTGGCGCCCCGCGGCCTGGACGGCGTTGGCGACGACGCTGATCTCGGGCGCGAGCGTGCTGGTGGCCAGGGTGATCGTGCGACCGGTCGCTCCCGCCTCCTGGACGAGCTTCTTCGCCGCTTCGACGTCGTACGCCGGCTCGGGCAGCGTGTCGTAGAGCGCGGCGGTCTTCTCCGGGGCCAGTGCCCAGGCGCCGCGTGCGGCGGGGGCCTTGGCGGGTATGCCGATGCCGCCGGCGGCGGCCTTGACGATGTTCTTCCGGTCGAGGGCCAGGGACAGGGCCTGGCGGACTTTGAGGTCGCCGAGTGTGCCCTGGTAGTTGAGGACGGCCAGGTTGGACGCGGCGTTGTTGGGGCCGAACAGCACGCTCCCCTTGCCGCTGGCGCGCAGTTGGGCGAGCGAGGAGGAGGGCACCATGTACCCGCCGTCGGCCGTGCCCGAGAGGAAGGCGTTGGACCGGGCCGCGGAGTCCTCGATGAAGGTGAACTTCACGCTGTCGGACTTGGGGGTCAGCGACCGGTCCCAGTAGTCGGCGTTCTTCTTGAGGGTGATGCTCTCGCCCTGGGTCCACTTGTCGAGGGCGAACGGGCCGGTGCAGTTGACCGTGCCCTTGGGGGTGCCGTAGTCCCTGCCGGCCTTGGCCAGGGTGGCCGCGCTCTCGATGGTGCCGGGGGAGGCGGCCATGAGCTCGTGCAGGAGGATGTCCGGCCGGGAGAGCCGGATCGCCACCTCCAGGGGGCCGGTCTTCTCGATGGCGGTGACGTTCTTGAACACCGAACCCCAGGGCGATCCGGTCTCCGGGTCCATGTGGCGGCCCAGGGAGGCGACCACGTCGTCGGCGGTCATCACCGTCCCGTCGTGGAACCGCACGTCGGGCCGCAGGGTGTAGACCAGCGTCTTGGGGTCGGGCTGCGCGTACCTGACCGCGAGACCGGGTTCGATCTTCATGTCGGGCGTGACCCGCAGGAGCTGCTCGCAGACGTTCGCGAGCACGGTGTTCGGCGGGTAGTCGTACGCGAGGGCGTAGTCGAGCGTGTAGGGCTCGGCGTACAGCGACCAGGTGAAGGAGTCCAGGGAGCCCTGCGCGGGCGGCGAGGTGGCGGTGACCTGGTAGCCGCCGGCTTCGGCGGACTGGTTGGTCGAGGCGCCGGAACAGGCGCTGAGGGCCGCGAGTGCGGCCGTACAGGCGAGAAGCGTGGTGATCCTGGGCGTGCGCATGCAGACCCACCCCTTTACGGGTGTAGTGACGGGCGCTGGGGGATGGAGCGAGTATTAATGCGGGAACGTTCCCGCACAAGGGTTTGCGGGAACGGTTTTGCGCAGGTCGCGAGGGTGGCAGCATCGACCCCATGACCGATCTTTCAGGGCATGACGGAGCTGCCTCCCAGCCCGCCCGACGCGTCCGGCTCGTCGACGTGGCCCGCGAGGCGGGACTGTCCAAGACGACCGTCTCAGCGGCGCTCAACGGCACCGGACGGCTCTCCGACGAGGTACGGCAGAAGGCGCGCGAGACCGCGCGCGTCATGGGCTACCGGCCCAACGCCACCGCGCGCCAGCTGCGCACGGGACGGGCCCGGCTGATCGGATACATGGTCGGGGAGCTCGCCGACACCCCCTGGTCCTTCCTGGAATCTCCGTACTTCGCCAGGCTGACCGGAGCCACCGCCGCGACCGCGCTGAAGCGCGGCTACGCCGTGGTGCTGCTGCCCGCCGGTTCCCTGCAGAGCGAGTGGGCCGGCCTGCCGCTCGACGCGGTGGTCGTGGCCGACCCCGTCACCGACGACCCGATCGTCGACGATCTGCTCGCCGCCCGGATCCCGGTGTTCAGCGACCGCTCCGTCGAGGGGCGGCCCGGGGCGTACTGGGTGGACGTCGAGGCCGGGCCCGCCGTGCGCGCGGCCATGGACCACCTCCTGGAACAAGGGGCCCGGCGGCCCGCGCTGGTGCTGCCCGACAGCGCCACCCGGTTCCATGCGGGGGTGCTCGCCTCCTACTCCGACTGGTGCGCCGCGCACGGCGTGGCGGAGCGGATCGTCATCGCTGCGGACCGGGGCAACGGTCCGGTCGTACGAGCGGTCGAGACCGCCCTGGCGGGTGACGGGGAGGGGCCGGGCCGTGGGCGCCCCGACGCCCTCTTCGTTACGGCCGAGGCCAGCCCGCCCCTCGTCCTGGAGGCGGCGCGCCGCCAGGGCTACGAGGTGCCCGGCGATCTCCTCCTGGTCTGTGTGAGCGAGGACGTGACGGCGGAGCACACCGAACCACCGGTGACGACGCTGAGCCTGCGGCCCGAAGCGGTCGCGGAGGCCGGCATCGAGCTCCTCGTGGCGGTCCTGGAGGACGGGCGCCGGGAGTCGACCGGGGTGCTCGTGCCGACCCGGCTGGACGTACGGGCCTCCTCGGTTCGGCACCCTCAGCCGGCGGCGGACCCCCGGGCGGCGGACCCCCGGGCGGCGCCGGAACCTCAGTCGGTGCCGCACCCTCAGACGGAGTGGACGAGCCTGCCGCCGACGTAAGTCCGCTCCACCCTGGCCTCGACGATCTCCTCAGGGGGCGCGGCGAAGACGTCGCGGTCCAGCACGACCAGGTCGGCGAGGTGGCCGGGGCGCAGGCTGCCCGCATCGTCGAAGCCGTTCACATGGGCGGAGCCGGCCGTGTAGGCGGCCAGCGCGGTCGCGAGGTCGAGGCGCTGTTCGGGCAGGAAGACGCGGTCGTCGGCGCCGGCCTCGGGGTCCTTGCGGTTGACGGCGACGTGGATGCCCTCAAGGGGGTCGGGGCTGCTGACGGGCCAGTCGCTCCCGGCGGCCAGGGTGGCGCCGGCCCGCAGCAGATCCCCGAAGGGGTACTGCCAGGCGGCGCGTTCGGGGCCGAGGAAGGGGATGGTCAGCTCGTCCATCTGCGGTTCGTGCGCGGCCCAGAGCGGCTGGATGTTGGCGATGGCGCCGAGCCGGGCGAAGCGGGGGAGGTCGTCGGGGTGCACGACCTGGAGGTGGGCGAGGTGATGGCGGTTGCCGAGATGGCCGTTGGCGGCGACGGCGGCCTCGAGGGCGTCGAGGGCCTCGCGGACGGCCCGGTCGCCCAGGGCGTGGAAGTGGATCTGGAAGCCGAGGGCGTCGAGTGCCGCGGTGTACCCGCGCAGCGCCACCGGCTCGACGAAGCTGAGGCCGGTGTTGGCCGTCGCACAGCCGCAGCCGTCCAGGTACGGAGAGGTCATGGCGGCTGTGAAGTTCTCGGCGATCCCGTCCTGCATGATCTTCACGGAGCCGGCCCGGAAGCGGCCGTGGCTCAGCTTCTCCCGCAGCGCGACCAGTTCCTCGATCTGCTCGGCACCCCGGTCCCGGTCCCACCAGAGCGCGCCGGTCACCCGCGCGGTGAGCGATCCGTCCCGGGCGGCGCTCACGTAGGCGTCCGAGGGATCGGGCTTGCCGCCGAACACGCCGAGCAGCGCGTCCTGCCAGCCGGTGATCCCGAGCGAGTGCAGCAGTTCCTGCGCCCGCAGGAGCCCTGCCAGCCGGTCGGCGGGGGTGCTCGGGGGCACGAGCCGGGAGACCAGCGCGGTGGCGCCCTCCTGGAGCACCCCGCTGGGACGGCCGTCCGGCTCCCGTTCGATCCGGCCGTCGGCCGGATCGGGGGTGGCGGCGGTGATCCCGGCGAGCTCGAGCGCCCGCGTGTTGGCCCAGGCGCCGTGGTGGTCCCGGTTGACGAGGAACACCGGCCGGTCCGGGAGTACCGAGTCCAGCAGCTGCCGGGTGGGCAGGCCCCCGTCGAAGCTCTCCATCGACCAGCCGCCGCCGGTGATCCACGCGTGGTCCGGGTGGGCGTCCGCGTACGCCCGGATCCGGGTCAGGTACTCCGGGACGCCGACCGTCCCCGTCAGATCGCATTCGGCCAGCTCCGTACCGCCGTAGACGGCGTGGATGTGGGCGTCCTGGAACCCCGGGATCAGCAGCTTGCCCGTCAGGTCGACGACCTCGGTGCGGGGGCCGATGAGCTCCCGGACCTCGTCGTGGCCGACGGCCGTGATCCGGTCGCCGACGACGGCGAGCGAGGTCGCCCGGGTGCGGGCCGGATCGACGGTGAAGACGGGGCCGCGGGTGAAGACCAGATCGGCCTTGTCCATACGGAGCTCCAGTACATGAGGCGACGGTTGGTGGAGCCATGGAAGCGGGACGGCCGTTTACACGTCAATGGTGTTGACGTAAGGTCCGGGCCATGGCCGAACGAGTGATTCCAGAAGGCGGGCGTCGGCGTCACCGACCGACCAAGCAGGGCGCCGTGCTCTCGGAGCGGCTGATCATCGACACAGCCCTGCGCCTCGTCGCGCAGCACGGTGCCGCGGCGCTCTCGGCGCGCAGGCTCGGTGCGGCGCTCGGCGCGGATCCCAGTGCCCTCTACCGCTATTTCCGCAACACCGACGCCCTGCTCCTCGCCCTGTCCGACGAGCTGATCGGGCGTGCCCAGGAGGGCTGGTCGGCCACCGGTGACTGGCGGACCGATCTGCGGGCCATCGGGCTGCGCATCCACGCCTCCTACCGGTCCAACCCCCAGGCCGCGCTCCTCACGGCCCACCGCACGACGGGGCGCCCCCACGAGAAGCGGGCCGTCGAGGCGATCCTGGGCATCCTGCGTTCCGGGGGTTTCCCGGACGCCCTCGCCGTGCGGATCTACCACGCCTTCGTCGACCAGGCCCTGGCCTTCGCCGCCCAGGACGCCGCCGCGCTCGCCCTGCCGGAGGCGGCGAGGGAGTCGGACGAGGAGGTCTGGCACGCGGTGTACGGCAGGCTGTCGCCCGAGACCCACCCGAACATCGCGGCGACCTTCCCGCTGCTCGCCGCCGACATGCGCGACAGCGGCTATCCCTTCGCCCTGGAGCTGATGCTCGGTGCGATGGAGGCGCTCCGCCCGGCGGCGGACGGCCGCTGACCGGTGGCCCCGGCCGGACGACCGCCGGGAGCCGGGACCGCCGGGTTCCGGCCTGCGGGGCTTATGTCAACACCATTGACCTTGATGCGTTCCGAAGGGTCTCATGGGCGGCACCTCGGAGGATCCGTGCGCTCGGGCGCCTCCGCGATCCGAAGGAACCCCCATGGACCACCTCACCTCGCTCAGGGACGCCGAGCCCCGCCCGTTCTGGCTCGACGACCCCCGTCGCCCGCAGGCCGTCCCTGCCCTCGTCGGCGAAACCACCTGCGACCTGCTCGTCGTCGGTGGCGGCTACACCGGCCTGTGGACAGCCCTCCTCGCCAAGGAGCGCGATGCCTCCGCCGACGTGGTGCTCATCGAGGCGGACGAGGCCGGCGGCGCCGCCTCCGGCCGCAACGGCGGCTTCTGCGAGTCCAGCCTCACCCACGGCCTGCACAACGGCCTCCAGCGCTGGCCCGGGGAGATCGACCTCCTGGAGCGCCTCGGACGGGAGAACCTCCAGGCCATCGAGGACGCCGTGGAGCGCCACGGGATCGACTGCGACTGGGAGCGCACCGGCTCCATCGTGGTGGCCACCGAGCCGTACCAGCTCGCCGGTCTCGCGGAGGAGGCCGAGGCCGCCGCCCGCTACGGGGGCAAGCCGGTCCTGCTCGACGGCGAGGCCGTCCGGGCCGAGATCGACTCCCCGACCTTTCTCGGCGGCCTGTGGAACAAGACCGACGTCGCCATGGTCAACCCGGCCGGGCTCGCCTGGGGACTCAAGAAGGCCGCTCTCGCCTTGGGCGTGCGGATGTACGAGCACACTCCCGCCATCTCGCTCGCCGAGCACGGGGCCGTGATCGGTGTCCGTACCCCCTACGGCCGGATCACCGCGCGGCGCGTCGCGCTCGCCACCAACGCCTACCCCTCCCTCGTCCGGCGCCACCGCCCGTACACCGTCCCCGTGTACGACTACGCGCTGATGACCGAGCCGCTGACCGCGGAGCAGCTCGCCTCCGTCGGCTGGACGCACCGCCAGGGCTTCGCGGACAGCGCCAACCAGTTCCACTATGTCCGGCTCTCCGTGGACAACCGCATCCTGTGGGGCGGATACGACGCCGTCTACTACTACGGCGGGCGCGTCCGCGCCGAACACGACCGGCGGCCCGAGACCTTCGCCACCCTCGCCCGCCATTTCTTCACGACGTTCCCGCAGTTGGAGGGTGTGCGCTTCACCCACAGCTGGGGCGGAGCCATCGACACCAGCACCCGCTTCTGCGTGTTCTTTGACACGAGTCACCAAGGCAAGGTCTCCTACGCCGCCGGGTTCACCGGCCTCGGCGTCGGCGCCAGCCGCTTCGGCGCCGAAGTGATGCTCGACCTCCTGGCGGGCGAGCGCACCGAGCGCACCGACCTGGAGATGGTCCGCCGCAAGCCCCTGCCGTTCCCGCCCGAGCCCGTCCGGTCCCTCGGCATCGGCATCACCAAGTGGTCCATGGCGCGCGCCGACCTCAACGAAGGCCACCGCAACCTCTGGCTGCGCAGCCTCGACCGCTTCGGCCTCGGCTTCGACAGCTGACGCGCCGCCGCGCCTCCGCGCCGCCCGTTCCCCTTCCTTGTGTACGACCCGCGCCCGCCGCAGCCGCTCCCGACGCGCGCACGATCCGCCGCGCCCCCGCTTCCGGGCGGCGCGCGGCCGAGGAGACCCGACATGAACGCATCCGAAGCCCGGCCCGCCATCGCGGCGCCGACGGCGACCGGCGTCCCCGTCGCGCCCGGCAAAGGCGGCATGCGCCGGCTCATGCCGATGCTCGCCCTGGCGAACACCGCGATGTACATGGTCTACATGGGGACCGGCGCGGTACTGCTGCCCGTCCAGATCGAACTCGTCGATCCGGCGAACAAGGTGGCAAACTTCGGCCTCATCGCCGGAATCGCCGCGGTCTTCGCCACCCTCTTCAACCCCCTGACGGGACTCCTCTCCGACCGCTCGGGCCGACGCAACCCCTGGATCCTCGGCGGCGGCCTGGCGGCCCTCGGCGCCCTGGCCCTCCTCGGCGCGGCCGGGACCCTCCTGCTCGTGGCCATCGGCTGGTGCCTCGTCCAGGCGACGATGAACGTCTACCAGGCGGCCCTGACGGCCGTGGTCCCCGACCGGGTCCCCGTCGAACGACGCGGTCTCGCCTCCGCGATGGTCGGCATCGGCACCCCGATCGGCGTCGCCCTCGGCATCTACGTGGCGACCCTCTTCGTACCCGGAGACGTTCCCCTCGGGTACCTCGTGCTCGGCGCCGTGATCGCGGGCGCGGCCCTGGTCTTCACCGTGGTCGTCCGGGAGCAGAGAGCCCCCGCGCGTGAGCCGCTGCCGCTCCTGCGGCAGCTGGCCGCCTTCGGGGACACGTTCAAGTCGGCGGACTTCCGCTGGGTCTTCATAGGCCGCTTCCTCATGATGCTCGGCTTCTTCTCCGTCTCCCTCTTCCAGCTCTACATCCTCCAGGACCACATCGCGCTGCCCGAAGGGCTCAGCCCCACCGAGGCCGTGGCGTTCATCGCCCCGATCGACGCCGGCGTCACCCTGCTCGCCACCGTCCTCGGCGGTCTGCTCTCCGACCGCCTGGGCCGCCGCAAACCACTGGTTGCGCTGTCCTGCGCCCTCTGCGGGATCGCGATGCTCGTGCCGGTGATCAAGCCGGACTGGACCGGCATGCTGATCTTCACGGTCCTCGCGGGGCTGGCCTTCGGCAGCTACATGGCCGTGGACACCGCGCTCGTCACCCTGGTGCTGCCCAGCGCCACCGACGCCGCCCGCGACCTGGGCGTCCTCAACATGGCCAACGCCGGCCCGCAGATCATCGCCCCGTTCCTGGCGGCCCTCCTCGTCGGAGCGGTCGGCTACGACGGCCTGTACGTCGTCGCAGCGCTGATCACGCTGCTCGGCGCCGCCTCGGTGATCCCCATCCGGACGGTCCGCTGAAGGCCGGGACCGTTCTTCCCGTCCGCGGCGCTCCTCCCGCCGCGGCGCCCCTCCGCACCCTCGCCCGCCCCGGGCCCCCGAAACACCACCCCCTCATCCGGGAGCACGTACAGCCATGAGCACGATCCCCCCGCCCCAGGGCGCCGGCCACCCCTACCGGGACCCCGCCCGGCCCGTGGACGAGCGCGTCGCCGACCTCCTCGCGCGGATGACGCTGGAGGAGAAGGCCGGACTGATGTTCCACACCATCACGGCGCTGGAGGACGAGGAGTACGCCCCCGGGGAGCCCGGCGCCCCTCTGATCTCGGCGGATCTCGCCGACATGGTCCAGCGGGCGTCGATGAGCCACTTCAACGTCGTCGACACCGCGGAGCCCTACGAGATGGCCCGCTGGCACAACGCGGTCCAGGAGATGGCCGCCGGAACCCGCCTCGGCATCCCCGTCACGTTCTCCACCGACCCCCGGCACTCGTTCAGCGACACGGTGGGCGCCTCCCTCCACGCGGGCCCCTTCTCGGCCTGGCCGGAGGCCATCGGCCTGGCCGCGATAGGCGATCCGGAGCTGGTCTTCGAGTTCGCGGACATCATGCGGCGCGAGTACCTCTCCGTCGGCTTCCGCGTCGCCCTGCACCCGCAGATCGACCTGGCCACGGAGCCGCGCTGGGCCCGCCAGTCGGGCACCTTCGGCTCGGACGCGAAGCTGACGGGCGAGCTCGTCCAGGCGTACGTACGCGGCCTGCAGGGCGAGACGCTCGGCGCGGCCTCGGTCTCCGCGATGGTCAAGCACTTCCCCGGCGGCGGCCCGCAGAAGGACGGCGAGGACCCGCACTTCGCGCACGGCAAGGAGCAGATCTACCCGGGCGGGATGCGCGAGCACCACCTGGAGCCGTTCAAGGCGGCCATCGCGGCCGGCTGCTCGCAGATGATGCCGTACTACGGCCAGCCCATCGGCACCGACTGGGAAGAGGTCGGCTTCGGCTTCAACAAGGGCGTCGTCACCGGCCTGCTCCGCGAGCAGCTCGGCTTCCAGGGCATCGTGTGCACCGACTGGGGCCTGCTGAACGACGCTCCGATCTTCGGAGAGATGCACCCGGCCCGCGCCTGGGGCGTGGAGCACCTGAGCGTGTCCGAGCGGGCGGCGAAGGCGCTGGACGCCGGCTGCGACCAGTTCGGCGGGGAGGAATGCCCCGAGGTCGTCGTGGAGCTGGTCCGCTCGGGCCGGGTCCCGGAGTCCCGGATCGACGCGTCCGTACGCCGGCTGCTGCGCGAGAAGTTCGTCCTCGGCCTCTTCGACGAGTGCCGGTACGTGGACCCGTGGGAGGCGGCCGAGACGGTCGGCCGGGCCGATTTCAAGGCGCTGGGCGCCGCCGCCCAGCGCCGCTCGCTCACCGTCCTCACCGACGGCCCGCTGCCGCTGAGCGGCCGGCCGAAGCTGTACGTCGAGAACGTCGATCCGGCCGTGGCCGCACGGTACGGGGAGGTCGTCGACACCCCGGCCGAGGCCGAGTTCGCCGTGCTGCGGCTGCGCACCCCCTACGAGGAGCGGCCGAACAAGTTCGAGTCCTTCTTCCACTCGGGCACCCTCGCCTTCGAAGAGCCCGAACTCGCCCGGATCCTCGCGCTCCTCGCCACGGTTCCGGTCCTGGTCTGCGTCAACCTGGAGCGTCCCGCCGTCCTCCCGGAGATCGCCGAGTGCGCCGCCGCGCTGATCGCCGACTACGGCGCGAGCGACGAGGCCCTGCTGGACGTGGCCTTCGGCCGGGCCAAGGCCGAAGGGCGCCTTCCGTTCGAACTGCCGCGTTCGATGGCGGCCGTCGCCGCCTCCCGCCCGGACGTTCCCCACGACACGGCGGACCCGGTCTTCCCGTACGGGGCCGGAATCCTCCTCTGATCCACCGGGTGACCGGCGCCGGCCACCACCGGCCGGTGCGCGGGACACCCGGAGCCAGCCGCGGTCCTGCCGGGACCGCGACGCCGGGCGGCGTGACCTGACCAGCGCCGCCCGGCGTACCCCTCCGAGCCGAAGGGACACCGCTCATGTCCTCCACCCGCCGCAGACTCGCCGCCGCCGCCACCGGGGCCGTGCTGCTCGCCGCCTCGGGCGTGACCGCCTACGCGGCATCCGGCCACACGGCATCCGGCCAAGGGGCGCCCGTCCAGGGCGCCCGCCCCCTCGCCGGCCTGCGCGTCCTGATCTCCAATGACGACTCCATGCAGGCGGCCAAGAAGAGCAACTCCGACGGTCTCGGCCTGTACGAACTGCGCCGTGCGATGTGCGCGGCCGGCGCGGACGTGGTCGTCATCGCTCCGTGGCAGGTCCAGTCCGGCAAGGGCACCGCCGTCACCAACGGAGGAGTCCTCACCGCTCAGCGGCGCACCGCGCTCCCCGCCGGCTACGAGAACGACTGCGCGGGCGCGCCCGCCCAGGGCGCGGTCTTCGGGGTCTGCCTCTCCGAAGGCCCGTGCGGGGGCGACAGCCCGAGTGCCACCCCCGCCGACACCGTCAAACTCGCCCTGCGCGGCGGCCTGAAGGCCAAGACCGGCTGGGACCGCGCCCCCGACCTCGTGCTCAGCGGAATCAACTCCGGCCCCAACGTGAGTGCCCAGGTCAACGACTCCGGAACGGTCGGAGCCGCGATCGCCGCGATCGACGAGGGCGTCCCGGCCATCGCCTTCTCCTCCGCGGGCGACGAGACCAACACCTACTTCCCCCAGGAGAACTACCGGGCCCATGCCGCGTTCGGTGCCCGCTTCGTCGCCGGCCTGAGAGAACGCGGCCTGCTCACACCCGAGTTCGCGCTCAAGGTCGACTACCCGGACATCAGCACCGGTAAGCCCGCCGGCCCGCCCCGCTGGACGAGCGTCGGGCACGGCAAGGTCGTCTGGCACGCCTACGAGCAGGTGGGCGCGGACTCCTTCGCCATCGGCCTCGGCTTCTGCGGGGAGCGGCCCGGCGACCCGTGCAGCGAAACCGTCGCGGACGCCGACTCCGCGGCGCTCTTCCGGGACGGCCGGATCTCCGTGACACCGCTGACCTCCGACCGTACGTACGGAGCGAAGACCCCGGACCCGCGGACGCTGCGGAAGATCCAGCGCTACGTCGAGAACGATGCGCCCCGGCGCTGACTCCGGCGCCGCACCCCTTGCTGCCGCACCACGACTGACAGGAGCACTCCCATGACAGACGATCCCCTCGTCCACACCGGCCACGGCCCCGTGCGGGGCGAGCGCCGCGCCGACGGAAGCCTCCGCTTCCTCGGCATCCCGTACGCCCGTCCCCCGGTCGGCGAGCTCCGCTTCGCCTCTCCGGTGCCCCCCGTGCCCTGGACCGAGCCACTGGACGCCACGGCGTACGGCCCGACGGCCCAGCGCCGCCCGTTCGCCGAGGTCACGACCATCCCCGAGCCGTCCATCCCGGGCGAGGGAGTCCTGAACCTCAACGTCTTCACCCCGGACCTCGCCCCCGCGGAGCCCCTGCCGGTCCTCGTGTGGATCCATGGCGGCGGATACGTGGCGGGCTCGGCGGCCAGCCCCTGGTACGACGGGTCCGCCTTCGGCCGGGACGGCGTGATCCTGGTGTCCGTCGGCTACCGGCTCGGCGTCGAGGGCTTCCTGCACCTGGAGGACGCTCCCGACAACCGGGGCGTGCGGGACTGGATCGCCGCCCTGGAGTGGGTCCGCGACAACATCGCGGCCTTCGGCGGCGACCCGGCCCGGGTCACGATCGCCGGACAGTCGGCGGGCGGCGGCGCCGTCCAGACCCTGCTGGCCGTGCCCTCGGCCCAGGGCCTTTTCCGTGCGGCGATCTCGGTCTCCGGAGCGGTCATGGACCCCCAGGACAGGGATCTCGCCGAGGTGGTGTCGGCGCTCTTCGCCACCCGCGCCGGGGTCCCGGCCACCGCCGCCGCACTGCGCGACCTGACGGACGACGAACTCCTCGACCTCCAGGAGCGGCTGGACTGGCCGGGCCCGGAACGGTACGGGCTCCCGATGGTGGTTCTCGCCCCCTTCGCCGACGGCGAGCTAGTCCCCGCGCCGGTGCCGCAGGCGCTCGTCGACGGCGCGGCGGGTGCGGATGTACCGCTGATGCTCGGCTTCACCGCCCACGAGTTCCACGCGATGGGGCCCGAGGTGGGCCACGCCCTCACGGACGATCTCTTCCGCGCCCCCGCCCTCGCCCTGGCCGAGGCCCGCGCCCACGCCGAACGGCCCACCTGGCTCTACCAGTTCGAGTGGACCGCCACCGCTCCCGGCTACGAGGGTCTGGCGCACCACTGTGTGGACCTGCCGTTCGTATTCGACCTCCTGGACGCCCCGGGCGTCGCCGAGGCCCTGGGGGACGACCCGCCCCAGCCCCTGGCCGACGCCCTCCACACGTCCTGGGTGGGGTTCATCAGGGACCTCGACCCCGGCGCGTCCTGGCCGAGGTACACCCCCGACACCCGTGCGACCCGCATCTGGTCCGCCCGGCCCCACACCGCGCACGACCCCCTGCGGGCGGTCCGGGAGGCCCCTTCCGCGTGAGGCGTTCGTCAGGCGAGGGATCGCCACGTGCGGTTCAGCGCCTCGCGGAACCGCTCGACCTGCTCGGCGGTCAGGTCGGCGACCATGCGCTGCTCCAGGAGGCGGGCCGGCTCGGCGTACTCGGCGAGCAGTCGGCGCCCCGCGTCGGCGAGCAGGATGAGGCGCTCGCGCCGGTTGGCGGGGTTGGGTTCACGACGGATCAGGCCGTGGCTCTCCAGCGCCCGGACCATGTCGGCCATGGACTGGGCGGTGACGAAGGAGTCGCGGGCGAGCTGCGCGGCGGAAATGCCTTCGTGCCGCTCCAGCACGGTCAGGGCGGTGTACTGCAGCGCCGTGATGCCGGCGGGCTTGAGCAGCTCCTCCAGGCGGGCCCGTACCGCCAGCTCCGTCCTCTTGACCAGGTAGAGCAGCGAGGTGCTCACGTTCGTCCTCCCGTGGTGACGGCCCGTTGGGTGCGGCCGGGGCGGCGGCACGTACCCACACCCTAGAGCATTGACAGGAATCCTGTTGATTGCCCACACTGCGTTTATCAGGATTCCTGTCGATCCCGGCTCGTGCCGCGCTTTCGACGTCCCCCGAACCGCTCATGAAAGGCACCCCCCATGGATCTGCACGGGAAAGTCGCCGTAGTCACCGGCAGCGGGCGCGGCCTCGGGCTGGGATACGCCCGAGCTCTTGCCGCGGCCGGAGCCGCAGTCGTCGTCAATGACGTCGACCAGGACGCGGTCGACGCCGCCGTCGCCACGATCACCGCCGCGGGAGGCAGGGCGGCAGGCGTCGTGGCGGCGGTGGGCGACAGCGCGGCGGCCGAGGAGCTGGTGGACACGGCGGTGCGGGAGTTCGGGCGCCTGGACGTGCTCGTCACCAACGCCGGCATCCTGCGCGACCGAGTGCTGTGGAAGATGACCGACGAGGACTTCGACGACGTCGTCCGCGTTCACCTGCGCGGCACCTTCACCTGTGCCCGTGCGGCAGCCGTCCGCATGCGGGAGCAGGGAACCGGCGGCCGGCTCGTCCTCATCTCCTCGCCGGCCGGACAGCGCGGCAACTTCGGCCAGACCAACTACGCGGCCGCGAAGGCGGGCATCGTCGCCATGGCCCGGACCTGGGCCATGGAGCTGGGCCGCGCCGGCATCACCGTCAACGCCGTCGTGCCCGTCGCCGCCACGGAGATGACCAAGACCATCCCGGCCTTCGCGCCGGTCATCGAGGAGTCCGAGCGCACGGGCAGCCCCCTGCCCGACTGGCTGCGCAAGGACGAGGGCCTCGGCACCGTCGAGGACGTCGCCGGCCTGATCACCTTCCTGGCCTCGGACGCCTCCGACGGAGTGACCGGGCAGGCGATCGGCATCGGCGGCGACCGGCTGGCCCTGTGGGCGCACCCCAAGGAGAAGGCGGTCGCCTTCGCCGACGGGGGCTGGAGCGCCGACATGATCGCCGCCCTCTGGCGGGGCGGCGTGGGAGCCGAGGCGGAGACCTACGGCATTCCGGCGCCCCAGGCTCCGGTGGCGTGAGATGGGTGACCTCACGCTCGACCCGGACCGGCTGACGGCCATCGACGTGCACACGCACGCCGAGGTCTCCAAGGACGGCCACGGGGCGCTGAGTCCCGAACTGTTCGGCGCCTCCGAGACGTACTTCAAGGCGCACGGCCACCGGCAGCCGACCATCGAGGAGATGGCCGCCCACTACCGCGAACGCCGCATGGCGGCCGTGGTGTTCACCGTCGACGCCGAACACGCCACCGGCCACCCGCGGATCTCCAACGAGGAGATCGCCGAGAGCTGCGCCGCCCATGCGGACGCGCTCATTCCCTTCGCGAGCATCGACCCGCACAAGGGGCGCGCGGGCGTGCGCGAGGCACGGCGCCTGGTGGAGGAACACGGCGTCCGCGGCTTCAAGTTCCACCCCAGCATCCAGGCGTTCTCCCCGAACGACCGGATGGCCTATCCGCTGTACGAGGCCATCGAGGAACTCGGTGTGCCCGCACTGTTCCACACCGGCCAGACCGGCATCGGCGCCGGCGTACCGGGCGGCGGAGGCATCCGGCTGAAGCACTCCAACCCCATGCTGGTCGACGACGTCGCCGTGGACTTCCCCGAGTTGCGGATCATTCTGGCCCACCCGTCCTTCCCGTGGCAGGACGAGGCCCTGGCGGTGGCCACCCACAAGCCGCACGTGTACATCGACCTGTCCGGCTGGTCCCCGAAGTACTTCCCGCCGCAGCTCGTGCGCTACGCCAACACCCTGCTCCAGGACAAGGTGCTCTTCGGCTCCGACTACCCCGTGATCACCCCCGACCGGTGGCTCGCCGACTTCGCGAAGCTCGACATCAAGCCCGAGGTCCGGCCGAAGATCCTCAAGGAGAACGCCGCCCGCCTGCTCGGCCTGCTCACCGACTGAAGGAACCGAAGGAAGTGAAGGAATCGAAGGAGTCGCCGTGTTGAACCAAGGCATCGGCTCGTGGCCCACGCGCCGGGCCCGCAAGACCCCGGACCGGGTCGCGCTCGTCCACGAGGACCGCTCCTGGACCTACAGCGAGCTCCATCAGCGCGTCCTGCGCCTCGCCCATTCCCTGCGGGAGCTGGGAGTGGGCCGGGGCGACCGGATCGCGTACCTCGGCCCCAACCATCCCGCCTTCCTGGAGACGCTGTTCGCCGCCGGCCTGCTCGGGGCGGTCTTCGTCCCGCTCAACACCCGGCTGGCCGCACCGGAACTGGCGTACAACCTGTCCGACTCGGGCAGCGTCGTCCTCGTCCACGCGCCGGAGCAGGCCCGGGCCGCACGCGCTGCGGCCGACGAGGCCGCGGTGCGGCACCGGATCGCGCTCGACGGTCCCGACGAGGGCGTCCTCGGGTACGAGGAGTTCCTCGCCGGCGGCGCTGTCGTGCCCCTGGACGAGGTCGTGGCGCCGCAGGACACCTGCATGATCATGTACACCTCCGGGACCACGGGCCGTCCCAAGGGCGCCGTACTCTCCCACGGCAACATCATCTGGAACAGCGTCAACGTCCTCGTCGACACCGACCTCGCCGGCGACGAGGTGACCCTGGTCGTCGCCCCGCTGTTCCACACCGCCGGCCTCAACATGACCTGCCTGCCCACCCTCCTCAAGGGCGGCCGGGTGGTGCTGCTCGGTTCCTTCGATGCCGAACGCGTCCTGGAGACCATCGAGTACCAGCGTGTGACGTACATGTTCGGCGTCCCCACCATGTACGACGCCATGGCCGCCCGGCCCCGGTGGGCGACGACGGACCTGTCCAGCCTGCGCACCCTCAACTGCGGCGGCGCACCGGTACCGGCACGCACCATCGCCGCCTACCTCGCCCGCGGCCTCGCCTTCAGCCAGGGCTACGGCATGACCGAGGCGTCCCCCGGAGTCCTCTTCCTGGACAGGGAGCAGACCTCGGCCAAGGCCGGATCCGCGGGCGTGCCGCACTTCTTCACCGACATCCGTGTGGTCCTGCCCGACGGCCGGGACGCCGAGCCCGGACAGCGAGGTGAGGTCCTCGTCCAGGGCCCCAACGTCATGACCGGGTACTGGGGCCGGCCGCAGGACACCGAGGCCGCCTTCACCGCCGGCGCAGGCGGCCACTGGCTGCGCACCGGCGACGTGGCCCGGACCGACGGCGACGGGTACGCCTACATCGTCGACCGGGTCAAGGACATGTTCGTCTCGGGCGGCGAGAACGTCTACCCGGCCGAGGTCGAGGACGCGCTCCTCACCCACCCGGCCGTCGCCGAATGCGCGGTCATCGGGGTACCCGACCCGGTCTGGGGCGAAGTCGGCCGCGCCGTCGTCATCCTCGAGCCCGGAGCTCGCGCCGACGAGCAAGGCATCCTCGGCCACCTGCACGGCAGGCTCGCCAAGTACAAGATCCCCAAGTCCGTGATCGTCACGGACACCCTGCCCCGTACGGCCTCCGGAAAGATCATCAAGCCCACCGTGCGCGACACCTACGCGGACGGTCCCGCAGACCACCCCCACCACCCCCACCGCTGAAACCCCGCTTGCAGGCCGCGCTCAGCGCTGCCCGCACCACCGAAAGGTCCCTCCATGCCGACCATCGTCAACGGCCTCGAAGAACTCAAGTCCCTCAGTGGAGCCGACCTCGGCCGTACCGAATGGCTCGACATCACCCAGAACCGGGTGAACACCTTCGCCGACGCCACCGACGACCACCAGTGGATCCACACCGACCCCGAGAAGGCCAAGGACGGCCCCTTCGGAGGCCCGATCGCCCACGGCTACCTCACCCTCGCCCTGATCATCCCGCTCTTCGGCGAGCTCCTCACCATCACCGGCACCACGATGAGCGTCAACTACGGCCTGGACAAGGTCCGTTTCCCCAGCCCCGTGCCGGTCGGCGCGAAGATGCGCCTCCACGGCGCCGTCGGCACCGTGGAGGAGGTCAAGGGCAATGGTGTCCAGATGCCGCTGACGTTCACGGTGGAGGTCGAGGGCAACGACAAGCCGGCCTGCGTGGCCCAGGCCGTCTACCGCCACTACGCCTGATCGCCCCCGATGCCGGCTTTTGCGACAAGGCGCGTGGTGAAGCCGCGGAGGATACGCCGACGTCGAGATCCGGGTCGTCGACCGCGGCCCCGGAATCCCCTGCGCCATGATGACGGCGAGCCGTCGTGCGCATGAAGCGGTGTGGCCCTGGGCCGGATGGCACAGCCGCAGTGTGATGCGGTCGGTGTCAGCGGTTTCCGATCCACAAGATGGCGGCGGCGATCAAGGCAGAGCCGGCGGCGGTACCGGCACCGCGTACGGCGCTGAACATCGCGGCGCGGCCGAGTCGGCGAATGGTGCGCTTGTCCTTCATCCTGGGCCCCTTCGGGTGGTGGCGCCCGGCTCCTTCGGCCGGGTGCTGACCTGAGATTCCGGGCCCGCGGGGGCGTGTGTCCGAACGGGATGACGTTCCGGACGAACGCGCTCTGGAGGCACGTGCCGAGCGTGCCCGCAAGGCCGCGAACCTGCCGAGCTCGCGGCGTACGGCTGCGGCCGCGACGGTGCGGACGAAGTACAAGGTGACCGTGAGATTCCAGGCGATCAGCGCCTGGTTGACCGCTCCCCCCAAGCGCGTGACCGTGCCCAGCCCCGGCAGCAGCGAGCAGGTTCTCGCGCTGGTCCAGGTGTGGAGCGAGTGGGCTGGGGAGAGGCCCAACGAGAGGTACTGGCGCGACCTGCTGGAGAAGGCCCAGACCCCAGTGCGGCCGGCCCGGACACTCGCGCCAGGGCGCTGGAAACGCCGTCGCCGGGCACGGCTCCGGTACTGCGGACGCTTCCGCGCGACGTGGCATCGTTCACCGGCCGTGACGCGGAGCTGGAACAGCTCGTGCAGGCCGGTGACGCTGGTGGGGTACTGGCCATCTACACCATGGACGGCATGGCAGGGGTGGGCAAGACCGCGCTCGCGGTTCACGCCGCTCACCTCCTCGCCGACCGGTTCCCCGACGGGCAGTTGTTCGTCCGCCTGGACACCCACACACCCGGTCGGTCCCAGGCCGATCCTGCCGCGGTGCTGGCCTCGCTCCTCACCGCATGCGGGATACCTCCGCAGCTGGTTCCCGACGGCCTCGATGCCAGGGCGGCACACCACCGACTTCACGACCGCCCGGGACCTGCTGGGCAAGCTCGCCGCCGGAAACCGGGCCGTCGCGACCGCCTTCGAACTGTCCTACCGCGACTTGCCCGCGGACCAGCAGCTCCTCTTCCGCCGCCTGGGCCTGCACCCCGGCCCCGACACGGACGCCGCCGATGCGGGCACCGATGCGTACGAGGAAGCGGCCGGAACGTCCGCGGTCGCGGGAGCGCCCTCCGGTACCTCAGCCGCCCCGCTCGGGGACGAGGCTCCGCTGCTGCCGGAGTCCGAGGCGGAGGGGTTCCGGGACCAGTGGGCCCGGATCCAGGGAGGCTTCGTGGACGACCCCAGGGAATCCGTCCGCGAGGCGGACGCGCTGGTCGCCTCCGTCATGCAGCACCTGGCCGGCACCTTCGCCGAACGCAAGGGTGCCCTGGAGGAGCAATGGCAGAGCGGCGGGGAAGTCGCCACCGAAGACCTCCGCCTTGCCCTTCAGCGTTACCGCTCCTTCTTCAACCGCCTCCTGACCACCTGAGCCGGACTCCCGCGCCGGGCCGCCTCGGGCCGCCTCGGGGCCTCGGCCGGGGCCAGCGCGTCGGCGGACCGGTCCGGCGAGGGGCCTCGTAGGCTGGCCGGATGCGCCATCATGATCTTGTCGTCATCGGTGCGGGATCCGGCAATGCCGTCATCGACGACTCGTTCGCCGGTCTCGACGTGGCCATCGTCGAGGAGCGCTGGTTCGGCGGAACCTGCCTGAACGCCGGCTGCGTCCCGAGCAAGATGCTCGCCCACACCGCCCACGTCGCGCGCACCGTCCGGGAAACCGGGACGTTCGACGTGGACGCCGAGCTGAGAGCGGTGCGCTGGCGGGAAGCTGCGACCGGGTCTTCCGACGGCTGGATGCCGAACGGGACCAGGGCCGCAGGGGCCGTACGGATGAGGACTGGATCACCGTGTACGAGGGCACGGCGCGGTTCACCGGCCCGCGGACCCTGCGGATCGACCGGGCGGAGGGTGCCGTCGACGTGAGTGCCGGGCAGATCGTCGTCGCGGCGGGCAGCCGGCCGCTGGTACCCGGTCCCGTCGCAGGGGCGGGGCTGCCGTACGAGACGTCCGACACCGTGATGCGCATCGACGCCCCGCCCCGGCGCCTGGCGGTCCTCGGCGGCGGGTACGTCGCCGCGGAGCTTGCCGAGGTGTTCGCCGAGGTGGGGAGCTCCGTCGCCATCGTGGAGAAGGAGGAGCGCCTGCTCGGCCCGCAGGACGAGACGGTCGCCGAGCGGTTCACCGAGCTGGTCCGCTCCCGCTACGACCTCAGGCTCGGTCGGGAGGTCACGGCGGTCAGTGGCCGACCGGGCGAGCTGCGGCTGACCCTGGACGACGGATCGACGATCGAGGCGGACATGCTGCTCGTTGCCGTCGGCCGTGTTCCGAACAGTGACCGGCTCCACCTCGAAGCGGCCGGCATCGCCACCCACGACGACGGCCGCGTACTCGTCGACGCGCACCAGCGCACCACCGTGGAAGGCGTGTTCGCGCTCGGTGACATCTGCTCGCCGGTGCCCCTCAAGCACGTGGCCAACCGGGAGGCGGAAGTGGTCGCGCACAATCTCCGCAGCCCGGATCACCTGATCGCCGCCGACCACGACCTGGTGCCGGCGGCGGTCTTCACCCAACCGCAGATCGCCTCCGTCGGCGCCACCGAACAGGACTGCCGCGACAGGGGAGTGGACTACCGGGTGGGCACGGCCGGCTATGGCGACACCGCTTACGGCTGGGCGATGGAGGACACGACCGGCTTCTGCAAGGTCCTCGCCGAGCCCGGCACCGGACGGATCCTCGGCGCGCACCTGCTGGGTGCGCAGGCCTCCGTACTCATCCAGCCCCTCGTCCTGGCGGCGACTCTGGGCATCGACGCCGTCACCCTCGCCAAGTCCCCGTACTGGATCCATCCCGCGCTCACCGAGGTCGTGGAGAACGCGCTCCTCGACCTCGGCATGTGACTGGGTGCCACGAGAGTGCGCGAGGAGGCGCCGTGACAGCAGAGTTCGACCACTTCACCGACGTGCTCGACGGACCGATGTACGTGGTCACGGCCGCCTCCGCCGCCGGGCGCGCGGGATGCCTGGTGGGCTTCGCCTCGCAGTGCTCCATCGACCCGCCGAGGTTCACCGTCTGGCTGTCGACCGCCAACCACACCTACCGCGTCGCTCGCGAGGCCGAGTACCTCACCGTGCATCTGCTCCGCCGGGAGGACCGGGCGCTGGCGGAGCTGTTCGGAGAGGAAACGGGCGACCGGGTGGACAAGTTCAGCGCCGTCGGCTGGCGTCCGGGCGAAGCGGGCAGCCCGGTCCTCGAGCAAGTGTGCAGCTGGTTCACCGGCCGGATCGATGGGCGGATCGAAGGCGGAGATCACGTGGGATTTCTCCTGGCGCCGGTGGCGGTGTGCCCGCCGATCGAGGGTCCGCCACCCCCGCTCCTCCGGTACCGGGAGCTGCGGGATCTCGACCCGGGTCACCCCGCCTGAGACCGCCGAGCGCGGCGCCGGACACCCTCGAGACCGCCCGCCCGGACCATCAAGGGCAACCTCCGCCTCAGGGCCCGGGCCCCGTCGGCGCGCGATGACGACCCCGGTGCGGGAGTGTGGCCGAGAACCACCGGTCCAGCAGCGACCCACCCGCACCTGCGCAGAGACGGGAGAACCATGCGGCACATCACCCTGAACAACGGTATCCGGATGCCCATCCTCGGCTTCGGCGTCTACCAGATCCCGGCGGAGCAGACCGAGCGGGCCGTCACCGACGCGCTCGCCGCCGGCTACCGGCTCCTGGACACCGCCGCGGCCTACGGCAACGAGGAAGCCGTCGGCCGAGCCGTCAGGAACAGCGGCATCTCCCGCGAGGAACTCTTCGTGACCACCAAGCTGTGGGTCCAGGACGCCCCCGCCGAGGACAACACCCGGCGGGCCTTCGAGACCTCCCTGACCAAGCTCGGCCTCGACCACGTCGACCTGTACCTGGTGCACCAGCCCTTCGGCGACGTCTACGGCCAGTGGCGAGCCATGGAATCCCTCAACCGCGCGGGCCTCGCGCGAGCGATCGGGGTCGCCAACTTCTACCCCGACCGGTTGCTCGACCTGATCCTCAACAACGACATCACCCCGGCCGTCAACCAGATCGAGACCCATCCCTTCTTCCAGCGCGCCGACTATCAGGAACTGATGCGCGAGCGCGGTGTCCAGATCCAGTCCTGGGGCGGCTTCGCCGAGGGCAGGAACGACCTGTTCGCCAACCCGCTCCTGGCAGAGATCGGCAAGGAGTACGGAAAGTCCGTCGCCCAGGTCGTGCTGCGCTGGCTGACCCAGCGCGGCGTCGTCGCGATCCCGAAATCGGTACGGACCGAGCGCATGGCCGAGAACTTCGACGTCTTCGACTTCGAACTCACCGACGAGCAGATGACGGCCATCGCCACCCTCGACACCGGCAGCTCGCTCTTCTTCGACCACCGTGACCCGGCCATGGTCGAGAGGCTCGGCAAGCACCGGCTCGACGCCTGACCGGCCCTGTGCATACGGACGGCGGGCACCCCCCCGCTGTTCGGGGGTGGCCCGTCCGGGAGTGACCGTCACTACAGGGGAGCCACCATGGGTACTCCCTGGAGCCCCGCGGCGACGCCGTGAGCACAGGCCGGGTTTCCGGTCGTCTCCTCACGGGGCACGGCCGGCCGTGTCGGCGAACGGGCTGTCGCCGAGGTGGGCCAGGAGGTCGGCGGGATGCCGGTACACGGCCCGCGCCCCGGCCTCTTCGAGGTCGCCGCGGGGAATGCCGCCACTCAGCAGTCCCACGCAGGTGACGTCGGCGCGGCTGCCTGCCCGCATGTCCCAGACCGTGTCCCCGACGAAGACGGAGCCGCGCGCGGGTGCGTCGGCGAGGTCGAGGGCGTGGCGCACCGGGTCGGGTGCGGGCTTGCCGTCCTCCACGTCGTCGGCGCTGGCTGTGGCGGTGATGGCGTCGTCGGCGTCGACGGCACGCCGCAGAGCGTCGAGTTCGGCCTGCTGGGCGGAGGTGACGAGTACGACGCGCCAGCCGCGCCGGTCCAGCTCGCGCAGCAGGTCGGCTGCCGCGTCCAGGGGCGGCAAGCGGTCGAAGTACGTGCCGTAGAGGGTGTCGTGCGCGGCGGTCAGCGTGTCGTCCCGGTCGGTGTCGTGGTGTTCGCCCAGCAGATGTGCGAGGAGGTCCCCACCGGGCAGGCCGATGGCGCGGTGGATGTCGTGCATGGCGACGTCGTGTCCACCCTGTCGCAGGGCCTCCCACCAGCACGTGACGTGCAGGTGGTTGGTGTCGGCGAGGGTGCCGTCGACGTCGAACAGCGCGGCCCGGTTCATGCGCGCTCCCGGTGGTCAGCGGCCGAGCTCGCGCTTGAGTTCGGCCTTGTTCATGGAGGAGCGGCCGTGCAGGTTGCGGCGTTTGGCCTCTGCGTAGAGCTGGTCGTACGTGGGCCCTTGTGCGCCGCTGTGGGAGCGTTGGCCGCCGCGCTTGTAGGACGACATGTCCTCGATCGAGCTCTTGCTCGCCGTCTTGGACTCGCCCGAGCGGGCCCGCTCCTTGTTCACGGTCCGGGCCGCGATCTCCTTCGCGCGCTCCGGGCTCTCGCCGCGCTCCTGCGCACTCTCCTTGATGTGCTCGTACTGCCGTTCACGCTTCGGACTGGATCCTCGGGGCATGACGGACTCCTCTGTTGGACGGGGGCGGCCTTCAGTACGAAACCGCTGTTGGCCGCGTCCGGCGGCAACGGATCGGCCCCCCGGCTCCTGCTCCGGACCACCGGGAACACGTCGTGCGTGTACCCTCCGCCCGCCTTCGCACTCCTCGCGCCCTGACGCCTTGGGCGGGCGGAAGCCTCGCGTTGCTTAAGGCCTCCAGGGTGCGGTCTCCATGCCCGCCTCCTGCCTCAGGCCGTCGAGGAACTCCCCGACGGCCTCGAGCGCCGTACGCCGGGGCGCCCAGCCGAGTTCGGACCTTGCTCGTGCGCAGTCGAGCAGGGGGAGCCGCAGCACGGCGTCGAACAGGTCGGGGGAAGCGGACACCAGGTGCATCCGCCACGCCGGCAGAGGCGCAGGTGGTCGCCGAGCACGGGATGACGGCCGGCGGGGTACGGGTGCGCAACGTGGCGATGCCCGTGATCGACCGTGCCTTCGCCGTGTACCACCTCGGATCAGGCGCCGCGCGAGTGCCCGAACCGACCCTGTCAGCGTCATCGGAGTCGGCTCGTTCGCGTGCTGGGCGGCGTCGCTTGCCGCGCGCAGCGATCAGGCCTGCTGCCGTTCCGGGCGGGGGCTCCCGGCCGTGCCCGGTTCCCGTGCGAACAGGGCGAGGAGCTCGGCGATGTCGCGGTCGGCTTCCGCGGGGTGGCGGAATTTGGCTCCGGGGGTGATCCGGTAGTGGTTGCGGCGTCCCTCGCGTACCCGGGTGAGGTATCCGGCCCCTTCCAGGTCGGCGACGATCGACTGGACGGTCCGCTCGGTGAGCATGCAGGTCTCCGCGACGTCCCGCAGGCGGACGGTGGGATCCCTGGCGAGGGTCAGGAGTACGCGTGCGTGGCTGGTCAGGAACGTCCACGGCGCTTGAGCCGAAGCTGCATCACCCATACCCCCAGCCTGCCCGAATATTGTGCATACGTCCATATTTTCAGGTAATTCTTGACGTACGTTCCACCCGTGCAGACCATGCTGTTGAAGGAGCAACCCCAGGACATTCGGGGAGGCCGTCATGACAGGGTTCATGTACGAAACCGACCTCGACACCACCACCGTCGAGGAGCTGGAGATCGGCGTGGAAGCGGGCCCGCCCGGAAGCGTCGAGGTCCGCGTGTGCGGCGAAATCGACTTCGACAACGCCGCGTTGCTCCGTGACACCCTCCTCACCGCTCTCGCGGCCCAGCGCGGCAACCTGCTCCTGGACCTGCAGCAGCTCGGCTTCTGTGACTGCGCGGGCCTGAACGCGCTGTTGGTCGCACGCTCCACGGCGCGGCGGGCGGGCAGGAGCCTGCGCATCACCGCCACCAGCCCCTGCGTGGAGCGGCTCCTGGAGCTCACCGGCTGCCGCACCTCCCTCACCTGACCGTGCACGTCGAAGACCAGATCGTCATGACCGTCCCCTTTCCCCCTGCCCCGAGAACCGAGCAGCGCCGCGACCTGCCCGTCCCCGCCGACCGAGCCGTCGAAGCGGCCCGCACCCCGGATCCCACCGCCATGCACTGACGCGCTGTGGAGTACTCCTCGAACCGATGAGGAAGAGGACACGGTGCCGGTCACCTTGGCGGGGACCCGTACCAGGACACCGAAGATGACCTCGGGTGTACCTCACGGGGTGGTGACCGCGTACGGATCCGTAGATCCGCCGATCGCGGGTAGGCGCCAGCCATGATTCCTACCGAAAGTCTTGCTGCCGAAGGCCAGGGCGCGCTCTTCCTCGTGATCGCCGGAGTGGTGGTGGTCGTGCTTCTGCTCGGTGCGTTCTGGTACGGCAGCCGGCGGAGCGCACGGCGCCGTGCCCCTGTCCGGCCGGCCGAGCAGAACCCCGCGGCACGGCAGCGTGAGGACTCCTGGCAGACACCGGACGACGACGCCGCCGGCCACGGTCCCCGGGTTTGAGCACGCCCGATGGGGCCAGGAAGTGCGGTACGACCAGGAGGTGCGCGATGTCCGGTTCGGCTCTGTCCTTGCCCCTGCTGCCCGCCGGACTGATGGCCCTACCCGGCGTCTACCGGCCACAGCCGGACACCCTTCTCCTCGCGGAGGCGCTCGACCAGGAGGAGCTCGGGCCGCAGAGTGACGTGCTGGAGATCGGTACGGGCACCGGAGCGCTGGCGCTGCAGGCCGCGGCCACGGGAGCCCGGGTGATGGCCGTCGATGTTTCCTGGCCCGCTGTGGTCACGGCTCGTTTGAACTCCTTGCGCCGCCGCTTGCCCCTGCGCGTCCTGCACGGCGACTTCGCGGCACGCACCGCGGGCCGTCGCTTCGACCTCGTCGTGGCGAACCCGCCGTACGTACCGGCGCCGGAGGTCCGGCTTCCGTCGCACGGTCGGCAGCGGGCCTGGGACGCCGGCCCCGACGGGCGCGCGGTCCTCGACCGGATCTGCGGGAGGGCCCCGGCCCTGCTGCGTCCCGGGGGCGTCCTGCTCCTCGTGCACTCACAGATGTGCCGGGCCGAGGAGACGCTGGAGAGCCTGGCCAGGGTGGGGCTGGCCGCCGAGGTCACCGCGAAGGTCTCCGTGCCGTGGGGTCCCGTACTGCGTTCGCGACGGTCCTGGCTCGAGCAGCGGGGGCTGGCGGCCGAAGCCCAGGAATGGGAAGAGTTGGTGATCATCCGTGCACGGCCCGCCTGAACGTGACCCATGCCCGGTCTCCGCAGCGGGGCCCGCCCGCCGGGTGACCTTGGAACCGAACGGGCCGGTCCTGGTCGAGGGGCCGGTCGAGGTCGTCCTCGACGACGGGACGGTCGCCCGGTCCGACCGCTTCATGGTCGCGGTGTGCACCTGCCGCCGCAGCCGTACGTACCCGTGGTGCGACACCAGCCACCGAGACCGCGAGCGGCCCGCCGCGCCGCCCGAGGACAGGAACCCTTCATGACCCTTCCCAGCCCGACCACTCCCAGCCCGACCACGACGTCGGCCACCGCCGGCCCCCGGCTGGTCGCGGGCCGGGGCGAGCTGTCCCGGGCCGTGACCCAGGCCCTGCGCTACGGCGGCCCGCCGGTCTACGCCCCCAAGGCGATACTGCAAGCGGACCCGGCGGGCGAGGACCTCCAGCTCGCCCTGTACCTGCTCTACGAACTGCACTACCGCGGCTTCGAAGGCGTGGACGACGAACGCGAATGGGACCCCGACCTGCTCCGGCTCCGCCAAGCCATGGAGACCCGCTTCCTCCACGCCCTGCGCACGGAGCTGTCCGACGCGCCCCGATCGGTCGGGGAAGCCTTCGCGCCGCTCCTCGTGGAGCCGATAGCCCTCTCCGGCAGCCTCACCCACTACCTCGAAACCGAGGGCGAGCTATGGCAGCTACGCGAGTACGCGGCCCTCAGATCCCTCTACCACCTGAAGGAAGCGGACCCGCACGCTTGGGCGATCCCCCGGCTCACCGGCCGGGCCAAGGCCGGGTTGGCCGCCATCGAGTACGACGAGTTCGGCGCCGGCCGCGCGGACCGCGTCCACGCACGGCTCTTCGCGGACCTCATGGCGGACCTCCACCTGGATCCCCGTTACGGCCTGTACCTGGACCGAGCGCCCGCGCCCCTGCTCGCGACTGTGAACCTGATGTCCCTCTTCGGCTTGCACCGGGCCCTGCGCGGCGCTCTCGTCGGCCACTTCGCCTGCGTCGAGGTCACCTCCTCGCCCGGGTCCCGACGCCTGGCCAAGGCCATGCGGCGCTGCGGCGCGGGACCCGCCGCCGAGCACTTCTACGCCGAGCACGTCGAGGCCGACGCCGTCCACGAACAGGTCGTACGCCGCGAGGTGATCGGCGGACTCCTGGCCGACGAGCCGGAGCTGGAGGCGGACGTCGCCTTCGGCTGCGCGGCGACCGTCCTCCTGGAAGACCGCCTGGCACACCACATCCGCGAGGCCTGGGACCAGGGGCGCAGCGCGTTGCGTTCGCCCCTGCTGGGGGTGTGAGCGGCCGCCCGAACCCGACTCCCAGCCTTCGCCGTGGGCTGGTGCTGTTCGACG
Organism: Streptomyces sp. NBC_00193; assembly: GCF_026342735.1. Taxonomy (GTDB): domain Bacteria; phylum Actinomycetota; class Actinomycetes; order Streptomycetales; family Streptomycetaceae; genus Streptomyces; species Streptomyces stoeckheimensis. The sequence goes on along the minus strand of NZ_JAPEMM010000002.1, from coordinate 936,202 downwards.
AGGTGGCCACGGCCCGTACGAAGAGCATCGCGCAGGCGACTCCGAGCAGCGCGGTGCACAGACCGAGCCTATGGGGGCGGTGCCGGTCCCCTGGGGTTGTCCAAGGGCGGAAGCCACGGCGCAGGGTGCGCAGTCGGCGGCCCAGGAGCTGATCGGCGCGCAGCTCCTGTTCGATGTCGCTCAGGAGCTTCAGTTCCTGCTGCGAGAGTTCAGGGGCGTCCATGACAGGGCCCCCTCCTACCTGTCACCGCGCAGACGGCCGGTTGCCCTTCTGTGCTCACGTACCGTCAGGGGAGCCAGCGCCTCACGTGGCGTCCCTGTTCACGGCTGGTCAGCGGGCGAGTACGTGGCCGTCGTGGGGGCGGTGGTCGCGGGAGCGGCGCAGGTCGGTGGTGACGTAGGTGCGTTGCAGCCAGCGGTCGGCTCCGTCGTAGCGGGGGTGGAAGGCGGTGCGGCCGTGGACGGTGACGCGGTTGTCGATGACGACCAGGTCGCCGGGTGTCAGGCGCAGGGTGCGGGCGGTCGCCTCGCAGGCGCGGCCGAATTCGGCCAGTGCCGCGGCGGCTCGGGGGGTGAGCGGGGTGGTGACGAGTTGAGCCATGCGGATGTCGGGATCCTCGACTGCTCCCGACAGCACCGGTCGCGGCCGGGCAGCGGGGTCGGCCGTGGCGGCGCCGGGGCCGAAGGAGGGCGGCGGTGTGGTGACGAACTCCGATGTGAACAAGGCCTCGCGGCTGGCCGGGGTGAGGAGCGGCAGCGCTTGGCGGATGCCGGCGACGCGCATGCCGGCGATCCGGTCGTGGTCGGCACGCAGGCACAGGAAGATCACATAGTCGGGCGGGTGGGGGTGGAAGCCGTTCTCGGTGTGGAAGGACAGGGGCACCGATCCGGCGTTGCCGTGGAAGGTCTCCTGCCCGGGGACGGGCACGACGTCCTGCACGAGGGCGCCGGATTTCTCCGCGAGGTAGGCGAGGGGCTCGCCGAGCCCGCAGGCCACCATGGCGAGCACCGCAGCCGGGATGGTGGCCTGGCGCTGGACCGAGCCGGGTACGGTCGGCGTCGCGGGCAGGCCCGCCTGATCCACGGGCAGGCCGCCGATCACCAAGGTCCCGTGCGGGCCGGAATGCCGTCGGAACCGTCGCACTTCGCGGCGCAACAGCAGCGGAAGGTCCTCCCAGAGGTCCCGGGCCCGTGCCACCCACTCGGGGCTGTCGACCCGGTCGTCCCCGCGGGTGCACAGGGTGCGGGCCAGCCGCTCGCACGCGCCGGCATCGGCCGGATCCAGCTCCCGATCCGCGGCGACGACGCTGCTCCGGGTCGTGTCGGGCGTGGTCTCGGGCATCAGGGTCTCCTGCCGGGGCGTGGACTGCGGACGCGCGGACTGCGGAAGCGCGGACTGCGGAAGCGGGGACTCACGAGTGGCGCAGGCCGGCCACGGCATCGGCGATGTAGTGGTCACCGAATCGGATCAGCGAGGCGTACTGGGCCGCGCGGCGATGGCGCATGAGCCGTAGTTCGGCCACGGCGTTGTCGGGGCCTTCGGCCTTCTGAGCGATGGAACGACGCAGATGCACCATCGAGTACGCGAGGGTGACGTGCCGTTCACCGTCCACGATGTCGGCTTCCAGGAGAGCACCCCGTGTCTCGGCCAGCTCCGGGGCGCGGGCCGCCAAGTGCTCGTAGGAGTCGGGAACCACGGACAGCAGGTCCTTCATCGCCGCCCGGAACAGCTTGTATCCGCGATGCTGGCGCCCGCTCAACGGGATGTCCACCGCCGGAGGCGCCATCGTGTGGCGTATCGCCGCCATGTAGTAGTCGGCCGGGATCGTACTGGCGTGGGCCATCGCTGCCGGGAAGCCGCGCACATACACCGTCGCATCGGCCAGCCGCGTCAGCGCGGCATCGCCGTCGCCGAGCCGCAGATGGTGGGTGGCGTCGGCCACGGCGACGGCGGCGCAGACGTTGAACAGGACATGGACCTGGTGACCGATGAGCCACCGAGCACTCCACACACTTTCCAACGACGCCCCCGCACCGGTCTCGTGGCCGGCCATCGGCGGGACGGAGCCAGGGTCGGCGCCCGGCGCTGCACCGGTGAGATCGAGCACCGACTGCCGCATCCCGGCAACCTCCAGCGCCAAGTCGGAGCCCGATAGAGGAGCATCACACAGGTCTTCCAGACCGCGGTGGATGACCAGGGCGCCGTGCAGGGCGGCCTGCTGATCCGACAGCTCCCCCTCACGGACACGGAAGAACGACTGACTGGTCGATTCCGCCGGCAGGCCCTCACCGACCACGGCCGGAGCCAGTTCCGACAGAGCGGCCGCCAACTCACCGGCAACCGTGGTGGCCTGCCGCAGCGCGAGGGTGCGCTCGACAGGTCTGGCATGGGTCGACACCGAGGCCAGCACGCGCGCGGTCCGATGCGCCTCGGCATCGACGCGTGGGCCCAACACCGGGACGGGCCGCCCACCTTGAGGGTCTCGGAAGACAGCGACAGCAGGATGACCGGCAACCGGTGATAAGCCCATGGTTGAAGTACTTCGCCACGAACACTCCACACGAAACCTGATCTGTAAGACCATTCCACCGCGGTGCACCGGAGTTGGCCGAGAGGGCGCGCCCCGTGGCATCCGGTCGGCAGTTGGGTTTCTGCGATCGTGAACCAGCCGAAGCCGGCGCGGCGTAGGTCGATGGGGCGCTCTGGACCTGTTGCTGGTCGGCGCAGGCGCGCTCCAGAGAGCTCAGCTGAGGGTGAAGGTCCAGTTCTGGTTGGCGGTAGCGGAGTTGAGCTGCTGGGTGAGCCGGGCGCCGTCGGTGGCATCCGCGGCGGTGAGCAGCAGGCCGCTGCGGACGGAGGTCAGGGTGTGGCCGCCACCGGGGGTCGGGGTGATCCGCCAGCGCTGGTTGTCGTTTCCGGTGCAGGTCCACTGGATGACGGCTGCTCCGGCGCCGGTGGAGTTGGCGTTGACGTCCATGCACAGTCCGGATTGGACGTTGCGCGCCGTCCAGCTGCCGTCGGCATTGGCGGTGAAGGTCCAGCGCTGGTTGTTGCCGCCGTGCCAGGTCCACTGGATCAGTTGGGTACCACCGGTGCCGACCGCCCCGGGTACGTCCACTACTTGGGCGCCTCCGGTGCGTCCGATCCGGTAGGTGGCACCGGAGTTGACCGGCCCGGTGCAGTTGACGCCCGGGCCTTCGGCCGCGCCGATCGCCGGTGCACCGGCTGCGGGGACCGGGTTGCCGAAGTAGTCGTACCCGCCGTTGCCGGGTATCGCTGCCCCGGCCGCCAGCGCCGGCGAACCGGCGCAGAGCCGGTAACCGTCGGCGTGCGCGCGGTCGGTGGCGGTGCCGGCGGCACGTAGGAGCGGGTCGCTGGTGCCGCCGGCGCCGGCAGGGGCACCGGTGATGTTGACCAGCTGGTTGTGGTCGAGCTGGTAGCCACCGCTGCGCAGGGTCATCGAGGCAGTGCCCGAACCAGCCTTCACCACAACGTTGTTGCGGAATTTGACCTGCCGGGTGGTGGTGTTGTTCTCCTGGATCACGGACTGGCTGACACCCGGGCCGATGTAGATCGTGTTGTTGTGGACGTCGGCGGACTCGATCGGGCCCGAGCAGTTCTCGATGCCGCGGTAGGCGTCGTTCTGGCTGATGTTGTAGCGCACCACGGCCCCGCGCAGGATGCCGTTGGCGTTGCACAGCAGGAAGAAGCCGCCCGCGTTGTCGTGGCTGTAGTTGTACTGGAAGACCGTGTCGACGCTGCCCTGGTCGATGTCGTACGCCATGCCGTCCCGGGTGGAGACGCCGCCGCTCGCCTCGTTGTACTGGAAGAGGGCGTTGTCGGAGTCGTACGCCCAGATGCCCGCGTTGTAGCCGGCCGAGCGTCGCTGGAAGCCCTGCACGGTGTTGTGCTCGACCAGGACACCGGCGGTGTTGCCCGCCACGATGCCGTCGCCGCCGAGGTCGCTCAGCCGGTTGCCGCTGACCGTCACGCCGGTCCAGGGAATGAACGTGCCGGCGCTCGGTGCCTCGAAGCCGGAGCGGTTCCACGTGGAGACGAAGAAGATCCCCTCCCGGTCCACGGTGCGGATGCTGTTGCCACGGATCGCCACGTCGTCGAACCGGGTCTGTACGGCGGTGCCGCCGACCGTCAGGTAGATGCCGCCGCTGCCCCCGAGGTCCTTGGTGTCGTCACCGTTGACGTCGTGGATGTCGAGGTTCTCCAGTACGAAGTGGCTCGCGGTGCCGTAGTCGCTCAGTTCGATCGAAACGGCGCGGCGATTCCCCTTGGTCGCTCCGGAGTTGGTGATCTCCAGGTTGCGGATCTCCCACTGCTGTTGGTTTCGCAGCACCACCGCGCGTGGGGCGCCAGCACCCGCGACCAGTGGGGCCGCACCGCTGCCGTAGGCGTCGACGGATATGGGGCGGCCGGGGACACCGGAGCCCTGCGGGGCGAGGGTCCCGGTGCAGGCCGCCCCTCTTTTGAGCAGAATCCGGTCGCCCGGCGCGAAGACGGTGGCGCTCACTTTGGCGAGCGAGCGCCACGCGGTGGCGGGTGAGGTGCCGGCCGCGGTGTCGCTGCCTGCGGCGCAGTCGAGGTAGAAGGTTGAGTCCGCGGCCCGGGCGGGCGTGGCAACGCCGAGGGCACAAGTGAGGGCGCACAGGGCAGCGGTGAGGGCGGAGCGGATGCGCATAGCGTCCTCCGGCGGGTGGCGAATTGCGCACAAGTGCAACGCAGCGCACCCGCCGTGTCAATATCGGATTGAAAGTCGGCTCCACCGAGCATCATTGAGCATGGCCGAGTGGGCTCCCTGGCTCTGACGGTGGCTCACAGGCTCCCGCTCACCTGGAATCGATCACGTCCCCGACCCGGCCCGATCTGCTCCTCACGCAGGACGCAGACGTGGTGGTCGGGTAGCTGGGTCAGGGCCGGGCGCCCTCGGCCCGGGCCCGTGTACATGGCTCCCTGGGCGGTCACGGCCGCAGCCGTTACGGCGAGGAGCTCCCGCTCTCGGCCCGCCGGGACCCGGGCCGCCGCCATCGCGGGACCGCCCCTGGGCCTGTCCAGGACATGAGTGCGTGACGTGCGCGGATCCCCGCAAGAGTGATCGGGAACTTCTATGGTTCAGGCGTCAGTTGGCGTCCTTCCGGGCGCCTCCAGGGCCCGGCGAACCTAAAGGGTCGATCAAGGAAACGAGGGATGTACGGAAAGTAGGGGAATTGTGAACGCCACTTGAACGACGGGTAGTTGATGAAGGGTTTCCAGCCGCCTCGCTGCCTGCTTAGACTCCGCTCAAATCAGAGGCTCACTGGGGGAGGATCCCGCATGTCCCGCACTGCCGAATCGTCAGAACAGGCGCAGGACTTGATGTCGGACGGGGCGCGGTCGTCGCGGTCGGCCACCGGGAAGGGGCGCCTGACCAGCGTCGCCCTCGCCGTGGCCCTGCTCGCTTCCCTCGCGACGGCCTGCGCCGATGCCGATGCCGCCGCCGGCGGCGGCAAGGCCCTGCAAGCCAGCGGTTCCACCACCGTGGCACCGGTGGTCGCGGACGCCGCAGAGGCGCTCAAGGCGCAGGGGTTGAACATCACCGTCGCCACGCAGGGCGGTTCCGCCGGCGGGATCTCCCAGCTCGGTGCAGGACAGATCGATGTCGCGCTCAGCTCGAAGCCCATCGGTGACAAGGACCGCGCCGACAACCCGAAGGCCGACTTCGTCTCGACGCAGATCGGTTCGGACGCGGTGGGCGTGATCATCAGCAAGCAGGTGGCCGACGCCGGGGTGAAGAACCTGACCGCCGAACAGGTCCGCGGCCTGTTCGAAGGAAAGATCACCAACTGGAACCAGGTGGGCGGCCCGAACCTGGAGGTCTTCGTCTACGACAAGGAGCCCGGCCGAGGCACGCGCGAGGTGCTCGACAAGTACCTCTACCACGGCGAGAAGCCCCCGCCGCCGCCGAACTCCGACCACTTCGCCATCGTGGGCGGCAACCTGGAGACCCGCAACAAGCTGGAGTCGACCCCGGGAGCCGTCGGCCCGCTCTCGACCGGATTCATCGACGGGCGCGACAAGCTCGTCGCCGTCTCCCTGGACGGCATAGCCCCGACCATGGAGAACGTCGCCTCCAGCAAGTACCCGATGACCAGGCCCCTGTTCCTCGTCACGAACGGCCAGCCCAAGGACACCTCGAGGAAGCTCATCGACTACCTGGTGTCCGAGAAGGGCCAGGAGCTCCTGCCGAAGCACGGCTACCTGACCCTCAAGCAAATCGGGAAGTAGCCCATGGCCGTCAAGACCCTGGAGCGGCCACCGGCCGCACCGGAGCCGGAGGCATCGCCACGTCCCTACCGGTCCAGGTGGATCTGGGCCTGGGTGTTCACCGGCGCGCTCTTCATGGCCGGCGTCCTGCTGGTACTGATCGGGTACCTCGGTGTGGGCGTCGCGGGCGGTGAGATCGACTGGCATGAGCTTCTGACGGAAGCGTCCTGGAACCCCGTCGACTCCGTCTTCGGCGGGCTGGCCATGATCTACGGCTCGGCCGTCGTCTGCCTGGTGGCCCTGGCGCTCGCGGTGCCCGTCGGCTGGGCGGCGGCCATCGCCCTGTCGGAGTACCTGCCTCCGAGGCTCGCGCGGCCGCTCCGCATGAGCGTGGAGCTGCTCGCGGCCGTGCCGTCCATCGTCTACGGGCTCATCGGCATCCTCGTCGTGAGGCCGGTGATCGCGTCGTTGGCGGACGTGCCGGGTGGCGACAGCCTCCTCGCGGCCGGGATCGTGCTCGCGGTCATGATCACCCCGACCATCGTGGCCGTGAGCGTGGACGCGCTCTCCGCGGTCCCGGACCGCTACCGGGAGGCGGCCTTCTCCCTCGGCCTCACCCGCCGCGAGGTGGTCCGCTCCGCGGTCCTGCCGCTCGCGCGGTCGGGCATGCGGGCGGGAGTCCTGCTCGGGCTCGCGCGTGCGCTCGGCGAGGCCATCGCCGTGTTCCTGGTGGTGGGACGGGCCGACGGGCGCCTGCCCTCCTCCCTCGGCGGGGTACTCGACTCGCTGGTCCACCCCGGCCAGACCCTGACCACGAAGCTGGCAGGCCCGGAGCCGGTGCTCGCCGGCACCTCGGGCCCGTACTTCGCCTCGATCTGCGGCCTGGGCCTGGTACTCCTCGGCCTGGTCGCAGCGGCGACGGTGTGGGGGTCGCGGGGCAAGACGCGGTCCGAGTCCGTTCGGCGCCGGGGCGGGCACCGGCAGGCCGCCCGGATGCGCGGGGAACTCGACCGTGTCGTCGGCTCCATGCGGCTCGCGGCCCTGCTCCTCCCCGGTGTGCTGCTGCTGGGCATGCTCGGCATCCTGGCGACGCGGGGGAGCGTCGCGTTCAATCCGGCGTTCTGGTTCTCGTCCGCGGTGGGCGCGGCCGGCGGCGGAGTGAGCGGTCAGATCGTCGGCACGCTCCTGCTGGTGGTCACCACCGGGCTCATCTCCCTGCCCCTGGGCTTCGGTGCCGGGATCCTGCTGGGTGTCCACGCCTCGAAGCGCGCCGCGCGGGTGCTCCAGACGGTGACCGTCGTCGTGGGCGGTACACCGACCATCCTGCTGGGCCTGGCCGGGTTCGTGATCCTCTGCACCGCCATGGGCTGGGGGAGGTCCTGGCTGGCCGGGGCCATCGTCCTGGTCCCCGTTGTCGTCCCCGTGGTCGCCCTGACCACCGCGGGCCGCGTCAGGAGCATGCCGACGGAGACTACGGAGAGCGCCCTGTCGCTCGGGCTGACCCGCGCGCAGTACATCCGGTCGGTCGTCGTGCCGTACACCTGGCCCGCGACCATCACCGGCCTGCTGCTCGGTCTGGCCCGTGCCGCGGGGGAGACGGCGCCGCTGATCTTCACCGCCACGGTGTTCTTCGGCGCTCCGGCGTTGCCCGGCGGCATCGTGGCGTCACCGGTGCAGTCCCTGCCCACGCACATCTTCACCCTGTCCCAGGACTCGGGCGATCCCCAGGCGGTTGCGCAAGCGTGGGGAAGCGCTATGGTCCTGGTGCTCATCACCGCGGTACTCCTGTGCGTGGCCGTCGCGCTGCGCAACCGCTTTGAAGGAGAGCGATGGACCACGTAATCACGGTGCGGCACCTCCGCGTGCGCGACCGCGACAAGACCCTCGTCGGACCGGTCTCCTTCGGGCTCGAACACGGGTCGACCACCGGCCTGTGCGGGCCCTCGGGGGCGGGCAAGTCGACGCTGCTGCGCGTACTCGTGGACCTGCTGCCCGCAGGTCTCGCACGGGACGGCGACCTGGAGGTGCTCGGGCGGCCGATCGCCGCCGGCAAGGGCGACGCGGACCTGCGGGCCAAGGTCGTCCTCGTGCCGCAGACCCCGGTGGTCTTCGGGGGGAGCGTCCTCGACAACGCCCTCTTCGGCATCCGGCACGTCCTGCGCGCCTCGCGGCAGGTCATGGAGGAACGTGCCGAACAGGCCCTGAACGAAGCAGGGTTGTGGAAGGAGGTCTGCGACCGGCTCGACGCGCCGGCGCAGACGCTGTCCGCCGGCCAACGTCAGCGGCTGTGCCTGGCCAGGGCACTTGCGCTGGAACCGGCCGCTCTCCTCCTCGACGAACCCACCAGCGCCCTGGACGAGCGGAGCAGGGACACGGTGGAGGAGTCGGTGGCCGCTCTGCGCGGGCGCCGGACGGTTCTGCTCGTCTCCCACGACCCGGCGCAGGTGGAGCGGCTCTGCGACAGGAAGGTCATGCTGGATCCGCCGGTCGCCCTGCCCCAGCAGGTCGTCATGACGACCTGAGACGTACGGGGCACAAGAACGCGGTGCGGGTGGGCAGTCGGCGTACGAGGCGCCGGCTGCCCATCGGCCTTTCCGTACCCGGATCAGCAGTCGCGCTTGCGGCCGCTGTCGGCGGTCTCCTGCGCGGTGGCCGCGAGCCGTCCCAGCTCGGCGGCGAGCATCGCCAGCCCGCTGGGCTTGAGGCGGTAGTACGTCCAACGCCCGCAAGGGTCGGTCTCGACGAGGCCGGCCTCCCGCAAGACCTTCAGGTGGTTCGACAGGTTCGTCTGCCGCGCCCCGGTCTCCTCGACCAGGTGGGTCGTGCAGAGGGCCTCGCCCGCCAGAAGGGTCACGATCTTGAGGCGCAGGGGCTCGGCCAGTACGCGTAAGACGTCACCGTCAACTGATGTCAGCATCCGCCGAAGATCTCATGCGCGGGACCGGTGCGTCCACTCCTCGGTTCACCGCAGCCCGACCGTACGGCGCACGGTGATCTGATCGATGTCCGAGGTCCGCACGGTCAGGGTCAGTTCCCAGTCGCCGGGCATCGGCACCTGGAAACCGGCGACCGTCCAATGGCCTTCCGACACCCTGGCCAGCGGTACGGGAAGCGGGCCGATCCTGGTGGACGGCGAGGTCAAGGACACCTCCACCGCCGGGACGTCCAGAGGCGCGTCAGCCGGATCCGTCAGGGTGACGTGGACGCCGTTGGGCCCCGCCCGCCCGGGGTCGAGGATGACGGCGGCGGTACCCGCACCCTGGGGCCCTCCCGTATCGAACGGGATCTCGATGCTCACCGGGCCTTCCGGACGGGAGGCCGCAACGGCTGCCGAAGCCTCCGATCGCGCGGGCTCCGTCGACGTGAGTACGGCGGCCACGACGATCACGCACAGGCCGAGCGCGGCCTCGGCGGCCACCCCTCGGCGAAGCCGTCGCACGGGCGTGCCGGGACCCTCGGGAGTCGCCTGTGCGATCCGCCGCGTCAAGCGCCGCGAGAGGTAGCCCAGGCACAGCAGCACTGCCACGACGGCCGCCTTGGCCGCGAGCAGCAGACCGAACCGGGTTTCCAGCAGGGCGGACGGCGAACCCACCTGTCGCCAGGTCTGGTAGAGCCCGGTGACGACGAGGACGCAGACGCTGACGAAGGCCACCTGCGAGAAGCGCTCGAGGGCGCCGGCCGGAAGATCCGTGCGCCGCAGGAGGAGGAGTGCCAGCACGAACAGCCCGCCGACCCACGTACCGGCGGCCAGCAGGTGTACGGCATCGACCGGCACGGCCACGAGGGGCTGCAGACCCGCCGAGGCGTGCTCCGCACCGGCCCAGGTCCCCGCGAGGCCGGCAGCCGTCAGGGCGGCCCGGCCGAGCAGTGCTCCGGACGGCCGTCGGCCGGCGGGCCATGACGTACCCCGAGGCGCCCACAGGGCGGCGCATCCGGCCAGCAGCGCCAGGCGCACGCCGAGCAGCGCGCCCGTCTTCGTACGGAGGGCATCGCCCAGCTGCGCGACGTCGGCGGTCTCCGCCACCCGGCCGCTGCCCGTGTAGGCGCTACGGAGTACCAGGAGAGCGAGCGTGCAGAGGACGGTCGTCCCCCAGCCGGCCACCAGCGCGCCGCGCAGCAGGCGGTTCTCCCGCCCCTCGGGCCAGCACCACAGGAGCAGGCAGGCCGCACCTATCAGCAGGATCACGCCGATGTACGCGCCGAGCCTGCCTGCCGCGTAGGCCCGGCCGACGAACCCGGCGTCGGGATCACGCGTGCCCAGGCTCGGGGCCACCGCCGTCGCCGACGGCGCACCCACGGAGAAGGTGAAGGCTCCCGCGATGGGATGACTGTCGGCGGAGACCCCTTGGTAGGCCACGGTGTAGGTCCCGTGCGGCAACTCACCGCGCAGCGCCACGGCGTACGTGTTGCCGCCCTCGGCCACGGGGTGGGCATCGTCCACCCTCCGCCCCTGCGGGTCGAGGACCCGCAGGGCATCGGAGGTCACGGCGATCTCTTCGGTGAAGACGAGCGTCACCCGGGAGGGCGGCTCGGCGGTCACCGCTCCCCGGGCCGGCGTGCTGCCCGTGAGAACGGCGTGCGCGTCCGCCTGCGACGCGCCTCCCACCATCAGGCACAAGCCCGCCACCAGGGCAACGATCCAGGAACAGACCCGGGAAGTGGTGACCGTCATCGAACGACCTCCGCCGGATCAGGCGTTGCCGCGCCGGCGCCCGACGAGCACGGCCGCGACGAGTCCCGCCGCGCCGACGGCAATCCCCAGACCGCCGAGCCACCGTGCCGTGCTGTCATCAGCCTCGGCGGATGCCGTGGTGCCCTTGTCGTCGTGGCCCCCGCTCTTGGCGGGCTCGGCCGAGGGCGCGTTCGTGGCTGCTGCCGCACCGTGGTGGTCGTCGGCCGCAGCGGACAGCTTCAGCACGGGAGCCGGGTGCTCCGGCTCCTGCCCCGCGACCGGAGGGTCGATCCACCGCACCACCTCCGAGCTGCTGTAGGTCTGAAGGGCCTTGAGGACGATCTGGTCCGTGTCCTCCGGCAGCTTCCCGAGGGACAGCGGGAACTTCTGGAAGTAGCCGGGCTCTATGCCCTTGCCGTTGGCGGTCCAGGTCACCTTGCTGACGGCTTCGGTGATGCTCTTGCCGTGGACGGTCAGCGGCTTGTCCAGCTTGGCCTTGGTCACCACGATGTCCCAGCCGGCCACCGGCTGGGGCATGACCGAGGCCAGGGGGTGTTCGGTGGGGAACGACACCTCGACCGAGACCGTCGAGGCGTCGGCCCGCTCGTTGGGGACCTTGACGTTCACGGTGGCGTAGCCGCCCTTGGCGGCAGTGCCCTCCGCTTGTACGGAGACGTGGGCGAGGGCGGGCGTCGCCAGTGCGATGAGACCGGCCGCTGCCGTAGCGGCGACGAAGCCGAGGCGGGAGAACGTACGCATGGGAATGACTCCAGGGGGACGGACCCCCGCACGAACCGGACGGCGAACGGCCGGTGCATGAAGGGGAGAAGACACGGGGTGGCGTGAGAGTCCCGTACGCGGTCGACGCGCCGGCCGGGCGGCGTCAGACGAGTACGGCCGTCCCCTGGGGCGGGCCGCGACGGGTCACCTCGTGCAGCAGGAGCGGCATCGATCCGGCCGCTTCGGGGTCACGCCTGCGCGGAGCACACCCGAACCCGGTCACCACGTCCGGAAGGCAGCACTGCCCGGTCCCGAGGCGGATCCGGAGCGCCTGCAGCAGGGTGGAGACCGTCCGGGCCGCGTGCAGGTGGGCGAGTTCGAGGATCCGCCCCGCCGCGGTGTCCCCGCGGTGGAGCACCCACGCGATGCCCGCCGATGCCGCGATGTGGCCGCAGGCCATGGGGACCGTCGGTGCGAACGCGCCCCAGGCGGGCGCGCCCGCCATGTCCATGTGCGCGGTGCCGGGCATGGAGTGGGGCATCGGGCTCGGAGCCCCGGTGCCCGAAGCCCCGGTGCCCAAGGCCCCGGTGCCCGAGAAGAACAGGTGCAGCCCGATCTGGAGGACCGACAGCGTCCCCGCGCTCAGGGGCACCGACAGCCGTTGCCGTGCGAGGGGCGCGAAGAGGAGCGACGACGCTGCCGCCCCTGCGGCCAGGGTGCCGGCCGAGGGGGTCGTGCCGGTCGCCAGGCTGTGGCCGAACGCCGACAGCAGGACGGCGACCCAGGCGAACACGAAGGCGCGGATCAACCACGATCCACGGAGCGGTCGCGGGTATGCGGAGGAGTCCATCTTCACCCCCTCTCGGGTGCGCGGGAGAGTGCGTGACGGCAGTCGGACGGGAGCCGACGGTGCGTCAATCAGCGTGTTCACGAGGCCAGTCGATGCGGATCCGGTCGACGGCGGGCTCACTGTAGCGCCTTGATTAGATGAATATCTAGACACCGGGTGTCGGTCCCCCTAGGCTCACCGCGCCTGATCCATCACAGGGGGAGTCGGACGTGCCAGACAGCAACAAGCAGGTCTCCAGGCGGAACCTGGTCCAGGGCGCCGTGCTCACCAGCGCGGCCCTGGCCGTGAACATCCCGTCGGCCGCAGCAGCCGACGGATCCGCCTCGAGTACCGTCCGGAACACCGTCGGCGAGGGTCGTCTGTTGAACTACACCGAGGGCTCGGCGGCGATGCAGCCGGATCGGACCGTCACCAGTGCCTGCCAGTTCTGCAACTCGAACTGCGCGCTCTCCGTGGGCGTGAAGGCCGAGCGCATCATCAGCGTCAAGGGCGCTGCCGGAGACCCGGTTCAGCAGGGGAACATCTGCGTCAAGGCGCCGATGATGGCCGAGCTGGTCCACAACCCGCTGCGGCTGAAGAAACCGCTGATCCGGACGGGCGGCCGCAAGGGGTCCAAGGACTCCGCCTTCCGCGAGGCCTCCTGGGAGGAGGCACTCGACGTGATCGCCCGGCGGCTCCTCGCCCTGCGGGACGGCGGTGAGGCCGCGGCCATCGCCAATCGCACCAACGGGCGCCTCCCGCGCGGCACCGGCTCCCTGGTCGGCCGGCTCTTCGCCCTGCTCGGCAGCCCGAACAACACGGACGTCGGGCCCGTGTGCAACGACGCGGGCGGCAACGCGCTCAAGGCCACCTTCGGCATGGGGAACTTCACCAACGGGTACGGCACGGACGGCGCCACCGGCAAGGACGACCTCGGCTCGGCCGGATACTTCCTCTTCCTCGGGACCAACCAGGCGGAAACCCACCCCGTCACCTTCGACTACCTGCTGCGCGGGCGCGCGCGTACGAAGGCCAAGCTCGTCGTCGTCGACCCCCGGGAGACCCCGACCGGCGCCCTCGCCGACGAGTGGGTCGCGCCCAAGCCGCACACCGACCTGGCCCTCGTCCTGGGGATGCTCCACCACATCCTCGACAAGAGGCTGTACGACCGGGAGTTCGTCGAGCGCTGGGTCCTCGGCTTCCCGGAACTCAAGGCCCACATGGCGGCCTCGGGCTACACGCCCGACTGGGCGTCCTCGGTCACCGGGGTGCCGGCCGAGACCATCCGGCGCATCGCGCGCGACTACGCCGGGGCCGAGTCCGCGGCCATCTTCTGCAACGCCGGCATCTCGCACCAGCTCGGAGCCTTCGACACCTACCGGGTCCTGACCTTCCTCGCCGCCGTCACGGGCAACATCGGCAAGCTCGGCGCCGGGTGCAACTTCATGCACAACACCTGGCCCGGCGATCTGCACCTGCCCGAACTCTCGGTGCGCACCCCCAAGGTGACCCACGCGCTGCCGGTCGGCCCGGACTACTTCGCCGAGTCGATCCTCACCGGCAAGCCGTACCGCCTGAAGGCGATCATCACCCAGGGCAACCCCCTGATCTCCTCGGCCAACACGGAACGGGTCAAGGAGGCGTTCGGCAAGCTCGAGTTCTACGTCTACACGGGCCTGTTCATGGAGGAAGCCGCCTTCTACGCGGACGTGATCCTCCCCGTCAGCTCGGCCCTGGAGTACGACGGCGTCTACATGCGGCGCGACGACCGGGCCATCCGCTGGCAGGAGGCGGCCGTGGACCGGTGCGGTGATGCGAAGCCGGACTGGGAGATCTGGATCGATCTCGCCCACGCCCTGGCGCGTCACGACCGCCGCAACGCACCCGCCTACTGGACCGACGCCTTCCCCGTGGCCTGGAAGGACTACCCCACGCTGTGGGCGGAGTTCGTCAAGCACACCCCCGGCATGGGAGGAATGACCAGGCGGCGGATGCAGAAGCGCACCGAGCCCCTGCGCTGGCCGTGTCCCACGGCGGAGCATCCCGGTGTCAGCGCGCTGTACCAGGACCACCCGTCCTGGTACGAGGCCGCCGAGTCGCTCGGCGCCGCGAAGGGGCGGCGCTTCCTGACCCCGAGCGGGAAGATCGAGATCTACACCGGGGAACTCGACAAGCAGCTCGCCACCGCCGGGCACGCCGCGCTCCCCGGCTTCTACACCCACCCCGAGGTGACGGGCGCCCACCCCACGATCGCGTACGAGGACCGCTTCGTCGTCAGCCCGATCAACCCGCAGGCCCTCACCCACCCCGTGAAGCTCGGGGTGAAGGGTGACGGGGCCGTCCACCGGGACTACCCGCTCATGGGCATGAGCGGCCGGCCCGGCGTCGTGCACTTCGCCTCCGTCACGCACTGGACCCCCAGCGGCGCGCAGCTCAACGGCATCCGGCTCCTGCAGATCCACCCCGACACGGCGCGGCGTCTCGGCATCGGCGACCGCGACGAGGTGGTCGTCGAGAGCCCGCGCGGCAGCGTCAGGGCCACGGCCCTCTACTGGCCGGGCATCCGGCAGGACACCGTGTTCCTCCCCAACACCTTCGGCCCGTCACAGAAGTTGGCCCAGCAGTTGGGCGGGGTCCGCTACGAGGCGGCGAACACCCTCACCGACGACCGCTACTACGACAACCTGTCCGGGCAGCAGGCGTACAAGTGCTTCGCCTGCCGGGTCTCGAAGGCCGCGGACTGAAACCACCTGCCCGCCCGGCGATCCTCCTCTGCACCACGTCCCCGCCGGGCGACCCGCCCCGCCTCCGCGCGACACACCCCACCGTGCGGAGGCGGGGCACCTTTCGCCGTCCGCGCAAGAGCGAAAACCAGCCTACCTGGGACTCCTTGCGCAAAGATTTGACAACTGTCAAACTAGGGACATGTCACAGCTTGAGGTGATCGAGTCGTCCTGCTGCACGCCCGTCATAGCCGCACCCCTCGACGCCGAACGTGCCACGGACATGGCCAAAATGTTCAAGGCCCTCGGGGACCCGATCCGGCTGCGCCTGCTGTCGATGATCGCGTCCACGCCCGGGGACGGCGAGGTCTGCGTCTGCGATCTGACCAGCCCCTTCGAGCTGTCGGCCCCGACGATCTCGTACCACCTCAAGATCCTCCGCGAAGCCGGTCTGGTGACCTCGGACCGCCGGGGCACATGGGTCTACTACAGCCTCCGCCGTGACCGGCTCGGCAGGCTCTCCGACATGCTCGCGGTTCCCGACACGGGCGCCCTTCCGGCCGCGTCCTAGCCCGGCTCGGGGCGGACCGCCCTAAACAAGGGCGGCGACCGTCGGAGACGGCTCGGTTTCGGGCGTGCGCCGGGCGGACCTCGGCTCCTTGCCCCGCTGGGGCCGGTCGTCGTTGCAGGAGCACGGGCGGTACCAGCCGAGTTCCACGGCTTTGGCCCCGGCCTCGAACCTGCTGCGGGCGCCGAGCCGTTCCATCACGTCGGCGATCATGCGCCGCACGGTGCGCAGCCCTACGCCGAGCTTCTTGCACACCGCTTCGTCGGTCAGTCCCTGCCCCATGAGGCGCAGGAGCTCTCGTTCCACGGGGCTGGGCTCGCTCAACTCCGGCTGGGTCGGGGCGTCCAGCGGCGTCATGCTCTCGCAGAGCCGCTCGAACAACGCGACCAGGCAGGCGAGATAGCCGGCTCCCGTCACCTGGACCGCTCCTGCGGCGGGGTCCTCCGGGTCGACCGAGACCAGTGCCGTCGTGCGGTCGTAGACGACGAACCAGAGCGGCACGGTCGGGAGCGTGCCCACCTTGCCTCCGCTCCGGGACAGCCACCGGGCGTAGGCCAGGCCGGCCCGGTGGTTGTAGATGCTCTCGCGGTAGATGTTCCAGACGGAGACACCCCGCGCCAGCATGTCCTGATCGAGCGGGCGCCGTGCTTGCAGGGACTCGGTGCCGTTCATGTCCGAGGGCAGCAGGTACACGCACTCGCCGGTGGTCTTCGCGGCGAGGTGTTCCATCCGTGCGTGGATCTCCGTGGGTGACACCAGGCGTTCCCAGCCTGCGTGCGGACCCTGCCCCTGGGCGTCCTCGAACTCCTCGGAGAGTCGGTCCATGGCCGCCTTGAGGTCCACGAACTCCTGGTGGCGGCGCAGGATTTCGGAGTGTTCCCGCTGCAGCAGCGTCCGGAGGGTGAGCGGGGGCCGGGCCGGGACCAGGGTGCCGCCCACGGGGCGGAGCAAGGAGAGTTCGAGCAGCCGGTCCACGCTCTGGCGTATCGCGTCCTCGGGGGCGCGAATGCCGCCCAGCAGGGACTCCAGTCGGCAGCCCTGCCGGCTGAGCGCGAAGCGGTAGATCTCGTGCGCCAGCTCGTCCAATCCCAGTGACTGCAACATCCGCGCCCCCAGGGTGTGTTGCTGAATCGAAGTTCTTCAAGATAACACGGAGGGTGTTCAGGTCAGGTTCAGATCCAGTCAACTTCGATCACGCGAGGCAGCATGTTGCACGGCAACTAACTGCCCGACGAAGGAGGTTCCCCGCTGCCGTGATTGCCCCGCAGGCTCGTCGGCGTCACCACGGCGCTGCGACGCCACGATCATGGGGAGAAGGCATTGAGCTCGTTCGAGATCGATCCGCGCCTGAAGGCCGAAAGTGTCACGATCCGACCGCTGCAGACCTTCGACAAGCGGGTCAAGCTCCTCGGCTCCAAGAGCTACTCCAACCGCTACCTCGCACTCGCCGCCCTGTCGGGGGAACCGACCACCCTCGAGGGCGCCCTGGTGTGCGACGACACCCAGTACCTCGCCGGCGCCCTGCGCCAGTTCGGGCACGTCGAGGTGGAGATCGACCCGGCCGCCGAGCGCATCACGGTCACCCCCACCGGGCGCAGCATGCGGGCCCCGGCCGAAGAGGTGTACGTCGGCGCGGCCGGTACCCCGATCCGGCTCCTGATCGCCATGGCGGGACACGCCGAGGGCACCACGGTTCTGACCGGAACCAAGCGGATGCAGGAGCGCCCGATGGGCTCGCTCCTCGACGCGCTGCCCGCTCTGGGGGTCACCGCGGAGGCCGTCCGCGGCAACGGCAGCCCGCCCGTCAAGGTCACGGGCCCGAGCTTCCGCGGCGGCGCGACGCGCATCAGCGGGGCGGTGAGCTCGCAGTTCACCTCCAGTCTGCTGATCAATGCCACGCGGGCCGAGCAGGACACCGAAGTCCACGTCGTCGACGACCTGGTCTCCAAGCCTTACGTCGAGATGACCATCGCCGCGCTCGCCGAGATGGGGGTCGTGGTGGAGCGGGAGGGCTACACCCGCTTCACCGTGGCCGCCGGCCAGAAACTGCGCGGTGGCACGGTCACCGTGGAGCCCGACGCCTCCGGCATGTCGTACTTCCTCGCAGCCGCCGCCGTCCTCGGCGGTACGGTCACCATCCCCGGCATCGGCAAGGGGTCCAAGCAGGGCGACGTGGGCCTGGTGGCCGCACTGGCCCGCATGGGCTGTACCGCCGAGATCGGCGACGACTCCATCACCCTGACCGGCGGCGAACTGCGCGGCATTGACATCGACATGGAAGCGATGCCCGACGTCGTCCCGACCCTCGCCGTCGTCGCCGCCTTCGCCCGGGGCACCACGCACATCAGCAACATCGCCAGCCTCCGGATCAAGGAGTGCGACCGCATCGCCGCCGTCACCGCCGAGCTGCGCAAGATGGGCATCACCGTCGAGGAGCACCCCGACGCGATGACCATCACCGGCGGAACACCCCACGGCGCGGTCATCGACACCTACGACGACCACCGCATCGCCATGTGCTTCGCCATCGCCGGACTGCGCACCGAAGGCGTCGTCATCACGGACCCCGGCTGCGTCGCCAAGTCGTTCCCGACCTTCTGGCGGGTGCTGGATTCGCTGCACGACGGCACCACGAGCACCTTGTGACCGAGGGAACCCCGTCCCCCCTCGCCGGCATTGCGCCGAGCGTGCCACCCGATGACCGTACAAGGACAGGAGATCTCCCGATGACACCTCGCCCGAGACTGGCTCTCGTAGGCGACCGCAGTGACCGCGTGCCCGCCCACGCCAAGCTGGACGAAGTCGCACCCCGCTTCGGCGTCGACGTCGACTGGATCCCCAGCGCCGCCGTGACCGAGGCCATCGCCGAGTACGACGGCATCTGGGTGGTGCCCGGATCGCCCTACGAGAGCCAGGCGAACGTCCTGCTGGCGATCCGTACGGCGCGCACGCTGGGCATCCCCTACCTGGGGACCTGCGGAGGCTTCCAGCACGCGCTCATCGAGTACACCCGCAACGTCCTCGGCATCGAGGACGCGGAGGACGTCCAGTACGACGCGGATGCGTCGACGCCGCTGATCGTCCCCCTCGCGTGCTCGCTCGTGGGGGAGACCGCGCCCCTGGAGCTCGCCGCCGGAAGCCGGCTGGCCTCCGTGTACCCGGGGCGCGAGTCGACGGTGGAGACCTATCACTGCAAGTACGGGCTCAATCCGGACTACGAGGAGACGATCCTCGACAGCGACCTCCGCATCAGCGGCTGGGACGCGGAGAAGGCGCCCCGGGCGATCGAGCTGCCCGGCCATCCGTTCTTCATCGGCAGCCTGTTCCAGCCCGAGCTGTCGTCCACGGCCGACGAACTGCACCCGCTCATCAGGGGTTTCCTGGCTGCCGTTGCCGAACGGGCGGGCTCCGGTGTCCCACGTACGGCCACGGCGGCGTCCGTCGTCATGTAACTCCACCTGAACAGCGGCTGGTTGTGGCGAGATGTCGACCGTCGGCGGTCGTCGCGACCATTGACACGACGATCTCTCTGATTCGATACTTGTGTAAGTAAAGAGAGTTCGAATCAAGCGTGAGAGAGGAGCAATGGTCATGACCACGAACTCGACCGAGGCTGCCGAGCAGGAGCCCGTCGGCGGCTTCATCACCGACCCGACGGCCACGGCCGGCGTCTCCCAGGGCGGCTGTTGCGGCGAGCCCGCCGACGAGACCGGAGCGGTTCAGGGCGGCCAGAGCGGTGGCTGCTGCGGCGAGCCCGCCGGCGACAGCTGAGGAAGGCGCCTTCGCGATGACCGACACTGCCCAGGGCCAAGAGTCCGATACGGCGACGCACCTGCTGGACGCCTTTGACACGGAACGCGCCCTGACCACGCTCCAGGCCCTGTGCGCACCGGACATGTCCGGTCGTGCGCCGGGCAGTGCCGGGCACGCGCTGGCCACGGAGTTCCTCGCATCGACGCTGGCTTCCCACGGCCTGTCGCCCGGCCTCGACACCTTTCCCATCCGCGAGGTGATGAGACTCGCGGCGCAGCCCTCCTGCCGCGTGGACGGGTCGGGATTCACCCGCGACCTCGTCCACCGAGCGGAGTTCGCGGAGAATCCCCGTTCGGGCCCCATGCCGGCGGCGCTGACGGGCACCGTGTCCGAAGCCGCCGGGACGGGGGAGTGGGCCGCCCTGCTCAAAGTCCCGCAGGGCGACGCCTTCGCAGCGCTGGCCGACGAGCTCGTGGCGCGCGGCGCCATCGGGATCCTGACCGCGCAGAACGCCGACGCCTCCGGGTACCTCACCAAGCGGGTCCAAGGCCCGCCCCCGGTGAGCCTCCCGGTGATCGCTCTTCGCCCTGACGTGCTCGCGGCCTCCATCGGAGGCGCGGTCACCGCACACGTACCCCTGGTGCGCGAGCCTGCCACGGGCACCAACATCATCGCGACCCTGCCCGGAGCGGACCCGGACGCCCGCCCCATCCTGCTCACCGCGCACTACGACGGTGTGGGGGCCGACCCCGAGCTGCACTTCCCCTGTGCGGGCGACAACGCCAGCGGGACCGCGGTGCTGTGCGAAGTGGCCCGAGTGCTGACCTCAGCGGCTCCTCTGGCCCGGCCGGTCGTCTTCGCCCTGGTCGACGCCGAGGAGATCGGCACGATCGGTTCCGGCCATCATGCCCGCCGTCTGCGCGAGCAGGGCATCGTGCCCGACGTCCTCAACGTCGACATGGCCGGAAAGGACAACGGGAAGGTCGCGGTCGAACTGGGACCGGCCGACCCCAGCCCCACGGGCGTCATCGCCGCGCTCGACAGCGCGGGACGACGCCTGGGGATCCAGCTGTACGCGGGCACGGTCTCGTCGGACAACCGGCGGTACGCCTCGGCGGGCTTCCCCGCCGCAGGCATCGGCTTCGGGGCCGCGCACTACCACTCGCCCCTCGACGCCCCGGACCGGATCGAACCCGAGGCGCTTCGCAAGGCCGGCCATCTCGTGCTGGCCGCCGTGCACCACCTTGCAACCCAGAACTGATCCGCATTCACCACCCCCTTTTCTTCTTGAGGAGTTTCGCCATGGCCGCGGCCCCGCAGTCCGTCTCCACCCAGCTGATCCAGCTCGCCCCCGCCGTCGGGGAGCTCCACGCGACGTTCTCCAAGGGCTACCAGGAGTTCTTCGGCGCCGTGTTCGACCACGACGCCCTCGAGCCCAAGACCCGTGCGGCGGTCGCCCTGTGCGCAGCGCTCATGCAGGACCGCGAGGAGACCGTGCGCTCCTTCCTGGCCGCCGCCAAGAAGCTGGGTCTGAAGAACGAGGAGATCGGGCAGATCGCCGGCATCGTCGAGGCCATGAAGCTCGACTCCCTGCAGCGCCCCGCCGTCCAGGCAGTCGCCGCCGCGGCCAAGAAGGCCAACACCTGCTGCTAGCAGCGCTCTTGATCCATTCCGACCCTCATCTCGAAGGATCGCGGCAGTGACTGACCCATCCAAGACAGGTGCCGGTTTCGTCGTCGTGCTCGGCGGCCGCAGCGAACGGGAGCTCGGCGTCGTACGAGACCTGGGCTACCGCGTGCTCCTCGTGGACGAGCAGGTGCCCTGGCACTGCATGTCCTGGGCCGACGCCCATCTCGACGTCGACCTCGACGACGGGGACGCGGTGGCCGACGCGATACGCGGGGAACTGGGCGACGCGCCCCTCGCGGCCGTGCTGACCCACACCGAACCGCGGCTGCCGCTCATGGCCCGGCTGAACAGCCGGCTCGCCCCCGGCGCACCGGGCCTCGACGAAACCGCGGCCGCCAACTGCCGTGACAAGTGGCTCACCCGTACCGTGCTGAGTGAAGCGGGCCTGCCCGTACCCCGCTTCGCGCGGGCCGACACGGTGGCCGAAGCGGCAGCCGCGGCAACCGACTTCGGGTATCCCGTCGTCGTCAAGCCCCGGGACGGAGCCGGTGCTTTCGGCGTCCGCTGTTGCCCGGACGAGTCGGCCCTGCGCAAGGCGGTCGCCGCGCTGCTCGACGCACCCCCCGGGCCCCTGCCGGGAGTCCTGGTCGAGGAGTACGTGGACGGGGCCGAGTACGCCGTCCAGACGATCACCCATGGCGCCGACACCACCGTGCTGAGCGTCTTCCGGCAGCACATGACGCCCCCGCCGGTCTTCGTCGAGCTGGGCTACGAACACCCCAGCGGCCTGTCGGGCGCGGACCACGACGAGCTCGCGAAGCTGATGCAGGACGCGCTCGCCGCCTTGGGCCTGAAGGACTGGATCAGCCACACCCAGATCCGTCGCGGTCCCGACGGCTTCCGCGTCATCGAAGTCAACGCACGCCGTCCCGGCGGCCGGCTGGTGGAGATGACCACGGCGGTCAGCGGCGTCGACATGACGGAGGCCGTCACGCGCCAGGTCCTGGGCCTGCCCCAGGCCGCTGCCGGGCCCACGGTGCCGTTCGCCCGCTACACGAGCATCGTGTTCGACACGGCCGGCACCGTTCTGTACGACGAGTACACGCCCGATCCGGGACCGTCGAGTCCCATCGTCGAGGTCGAGGTCGCTCCGGGGGAGACCGTACAGCCCAAGGAGCACCCCAACGGCGGCGTCTACGGGCGCATCGTCGTCTACGGCGAGACCGCCGAGGAGCTCGACCGCGCCGAGCAGGGCGTCCGCGCCGCCTTGAACCTGCAGGTCGTGTTCACGGACGGCCTCGAACCGGCCGCGACCGACAGCCGCGAATTCAAGTCGTGCTGCTGAGGTGGCCCACATGACCCTCACCCAGCCCGCCCTCGGAGCGTCGGGGCGGCACAGGATCGACGTCCTCTCCACGATCCACGAGGCCGATGCCGAGGAGTGGAACCGCGTCGTCGCTCTCGCGGGCGGGAGCATCTTCCACACGTGGCAGTGGCTCGCCGCGTTCGAGGACGCCCCGCCCGGCAGCTTCGAGCCCCGCCACCTCCTGGCCTACGAGGACAACAGGCTGGTGGCCGTGTGCCCCAGCTTCCTGGTGCACACGTGTCCCCGCCTCTCCTACCTCGCGGAGCTGGCCCGGCTCCCTCTGGACGGTCCCGTTCTCCTGGCCCACAGCCTCGCCGCCCTCGAAGGCGGGCCCCTGGCCGTCCCCGGCCACGAGGACGCGATCGTGTCGCTCGTGACCTCGCTGGAGACGACAGCCCGGGAAAGCGGTGCGCGGACCTGGGGCGTGGCCAACGCCGCCGCGGGTGATCCGATCGGGCTGCTGATGCGGCACGGCTACGCCACGGCGCACATCACGACCTCGTACCGCTGCACCACGAACGTTCCCTCGGCGGCCGAGTACTGGAACTTCGCCGAAGGGCGCCTGCGCCGGAAGCTCGCCAAGGAGCGCCGGGTTTCGGGGCGGGGCATCACGGTGGCGGAGAACGCGGCGGACGCGGACGCGGACACGCTCGTCCGGCTGGTCCACTCCCTCCTGAAGGACCGGGGCACTCCCACCGACGTGCTCCCCGAAGCGTTCCTGAAGGCGATGAAGACCCGGCTGGCACCCTTCGAGCACACCCTCACGGCCGTCGACGACGATCGGCAGACCGTGGGGATCTTCGCCGGCTGGCAGTTCGGATCGACGCTGTCGATGTGGCTGGCGGGGCTCGACACGGAGCGGCTGTCCTCGTTCGTCCCGTACCGGGCGATGGCGGCGCGCCTGGTGGACGGTGCAGTCGCCGGGGACGTGGCGTCGATCGACCTCGGCCGGTCCAACGGGCCGGAGAAGCGCAAGCTGGGCGCCCACCCCGTACCCCTCCACCTGGCGCTGAACACCTCCGACCGGGGCGACAGGGCTGCACTGCACGCGGCGTGCCAACGGCTCGAACAGCGGTGTCAGGGCCCCGACGAGCAACTCGACATGAGCAAGAGGTGCTGCTGATGGACGCGGATACGCGCCCCACCGTGGCATGCGTCTCCGGCCGCCGCGTCGTCGATGTCCTCAACGACCTCGGCGTACGGTCGGTCCTCCTCGGCGACCCCACCCCGCTGGACCTGGCGTGCCAGGTCGACGTCCCGCTCGACACCGACCTCGGGGACTGGCAGGCGGCGGAGGCGGCGCTGCGCCGGCTGCACGCCGCCCGTCCCCTCGACGCGGTCTTCAGCGTCTACGACGCGCACCTGCCGCTGGCGAGCTACCTCGCCGCGCGACTCGGGGTCCGCGGACTCGACCTCCGGGCCGCTCTGACCTGTCACGACAAGATCCGCATGAGAACGGCCCTCGCCAGTGGGGGAGTGCGGGTCCCGGACCACCTGCCGGCCGCCGATCCGGCGGACGCGCTGCCTGCCGCGAAGAGGCTGGGCCTGCCCGTGGTCGTCAAGAAGGCGACCGGATCCGGAGGCCGGGGCAGCATGCTGTGCCGGAGCCTCCAGGAGGTGTCCCACGCCGTCGATGTGCTCGGTCCTGCCGCGCTCATCGTGGAGCGGGCCGTCGAAGGACCCGAGTACGCCGTGCAGAGCATCACCAGCGGCGGAAGGACCGAAGTGGTCGGCATCCTGGCGCAGCACGTGGGCCCGGGCCCACGGCAGGCGGAGACCGGCTACGACTTTCCCAGCGGGCTCTCCCACGACGTGGAGAACGAACTGGCGGTGTTCGTCACCGAGGCCCTGGCCGTACTCGGCTTCGACCACAGCGTCTCCCACACCCAGGTGCGGCTGACCGAGGACGGCCCCGTCCTCATCAACGTGGCTGCCCGCCCGCCCGGCGGCCAGCTGTGGGCCGCGACCGAGCGCGTGAGCGGCATCGACCTGACGCGGGCCGCCGCGGAGATCGCACTCGGGCTCCCGGTCACGCGGAGCACCCCCGGCGCGACGCGCGTGTTGTACCGGTGCGTGACCTTCGACCGGCCCGGCCGTGCCTGGTACGACCTCGACGGCATCGACGCTCCCGCGGTCACGCTCGACGTCGACCCCGGCGACCGCGTCCGGAGCGTCGACGACCCGCAGGGCGGCAGCTACGGCCGCATCGTGGTCTACGGCGACGACCCCGCGGAGCTGGAGAGCAGATACCGCACCATCCTCGAATCGCTCGGCCCCCGCGTCGAGCCAGACAACCAGTAGGTGATGGTTCCGTGCCCCCTCGCGTCCTCGTCCTCAGTGGACAGCGCACCGTACAGCAGCTGAAGGAACAGACCGACTACGACGTCGTGTTCGCCGAAGAGAACATGTCGATCGAGCAGGTGATGCTCGCCGACTACCCGCTGGAGGTCGACTTCGGTGACTGGGACGAGGTGACGGCCCTGGTGGCCGCGGCTCACGCGGACCAGCCCATCGACGCCGTCGTCACCGGAGTCGAACGCCTCGTGCCCCTCGCAGGGCGTCTGCGCGCCGAGTTGAAGCTCGAACACGGCATCACCGAGCAGGCCGCCCGCGCCTGCATCGACAAGGCCGAGACCCATCGGCTCCTTGCGGCCGCCGATGTCCCCGTGCCCCGTAACCGGGTGGTCGGCGGAATCCTGGAAGGCGGCGAGGCCGCCCAGGAACTCGGGCTTCCCGTCGTGGTGAAGCCGCGCGACGCCTCCAGCGCCGCCGGCCTCAAGTACTGCGAGACCCGGGGCGAGGTGGAGGGGGCGGTGGGCGACATCCTGGCCGCCGGACGGGACTCGGCCCTCATCGAGGAGTACGTGACGGGACCCGAGTTCGGAGTGTTCGCCGCCCGGATCGGGGGGCGGACCCAGGTCGTCTGGGTCGTCGAGGGCGAGGTCGGGCCACCGCCGACCTTCGTGAAGGTCGGCGGGTACTTCCCCAGCCGGCTCGACGAGGTGCGACGGGCGGAGCTCGACGAGCTCGCGGACCGCGTCCTGGCGGCCGTCGGACTGGACGACTGGGTCGCGGCCCTCCAGTTCACCCTCACCTCCGACGGCTGGCGTGCCGGCGAGATCAACCCCAGGGTTCCCGGCGGGCAGGCCGTCGAGATGATCCGGTCCACCACCGGCTACGAGCCCAGCCTCATCGCCACCGAGGCCGCTCTCGGACGCCATGCGGAGCCCCGGGCCGCCAAGTTCGGATTCGGGCTGTACCGCAGCATCGTCTTCGACGTGGGCGGGCGCATCGACTACAACGCGCAGGCCGTCGGTTCGCTGACCGGCCTGGAGTCCGTATCGCCGCCGTTCGTCGAGTTCGACGTCGCACCGGGTGACGCGGTCCTGCCCGTGGAGCATCCGCGGGGCGGAGCCTTCGGGCGCATCGTGCTGGCCGGCGAGAGCGCAGAGCAGCTGGAGCGCGACTACGCCAAGGTCATGGAGCAGCTCGCGGTCCGGCTGGTCGACGACACGGCGGCTGCCGCCGCCGTGGATCGTGCGCACACCAGCTGCTGCTGACAACTGACAACTGGGGCTTCTGCAACACCTGTTGACGGTCAACCAGATCACGTGATTCGATACTTTTGAAAGTATCGAATCAACAAGCGTGGAGAGGAGGAACCCATGGCTGAGGACATGATCGGATCCGGCTGCTGCGAGAGCAGCGGTGTCGAGGACGTCGCCGAGGACGGCCAGGAGTGCGGCTGCGCCTGCGCTTGCTGCGACTAGCCCTCCGAGTAGCCCCTCAGGGGCACACGGCGGGCCGCGCTCCGTCGGAGTGCGGCCCGCTCCCACCATCAACCCACGACACCCAGAGGGGGGTCGACGTTGAACGAATCGCTTCGTGCCCTGCGCTTCATCTATGGCTACCCGCTGCGCTACCGCCGCGAGATCATCACCGCCACGGTGGTCATGTTCCTCGGCCTCCTCGGCAACATAGCCGTGCCGCTCCTGATGCGGTCCGCCATCGACATCGGAGTCCTGGGCGGAGAGTCCGGCAGCCTGCTCACCACATCGCTGGGCGTACTCGCCGCCGGTGTGGTCACCACGGCCCTGCTGCACTACGGCAAGCGCATGCGGTTCTCGGTAGCCAGCAAGGCAGTCAACGACCTGCGGGAGGACCTCTTCCGCAAGCTCGTGCACCTGGGCCCCGCCGACGTGGCGGAAGCCTCCGGCGGCCGGGCGCTCACCCGGCTCATCTCCGACGCGGTCGCCGTCCGCGGACTGACCAACGGCGGTCTCCTGGAGCTGCTCAACCAGGTGCTGGTCACGCTCGCCATGCTGATCACGGCGCTGATCATCGACGCCCGGACGACCCTGCTGGCCCTCATCCCCCTGGTCTTCGTGGCCATCGGGAACTTCACGGTCCAACTGCGCCTGCAGCGGGCCTTCATCGAACTCAAGGGCCAGTTCACCAAGCTGCTCGCCGGCGTCGGCGAGTCCCTCGCCAACATCAACGTGGTCAAGTCGTACGGCCGCGAGACGGACGCGTCGGACCGCCTGAACAAGGTCAACGAGGCGCACTCGGCCCGCGACGGCCAGATGAAGCGCACGTACAGCCGCTGGGAAGCCGCCCTCAACGTCATCGGCGGTCTCCCGACCCCGATCGCCCTGTGGGCCGGAGGCAACGCGGTCCTTGCCGGCACCAGCACCGTGGGTGACCTCGTCGCCGTCGTCGCGCTGGTCATGATGTTCCAGATGAGCATCCACATGCTCGCCATGCACACCAACGGGGCGTTCCGCAGCGTGGTGACCGCGCAGCGTCTGCTGCGCATCATCGACGCCCCCTCCGTCCTCAGCACCCGTGAGGGCAGCGAGGAGATCCCGACGCTGGGCGCGCTCCACGCCACCGGCATCGAGGTGGACATCGCCGGCCGACGGATCCTGGACAAGGTCGACTTCCACGTGAAGGCGGGCGAGACCGTCGCCCTGACCGGTCCCACCGGCAGCGGCAAGTCCACCCTCCTGCACGTACTGGCCCGCCTGCGCGACCCGGACTCCGGCACCGTCACGTACGACGGCGCAGACGCCCGCTCGTACGCACCGAGCGCCCTGCGCCGGCGCATCGTCTGCCTGCCGCAGCGACAGTGGATCTTCGAGGGAACCCTCGAGGACAACGTCCGCTTCGCCCGCCCCGAGGCCACCCGCGCGGAGACGGCCGACGCCGTCGAGGCCGCCGGACTCTCCCACATACCGCTCGACCGCCGCTTCGGAGCGAGCACCCTCGACCTGTCGGCGGGGGAGCGCCAGCGCATCGGCCTCGCCCGCGTCCTGCTCGTGGACCCCGAGATCCTGCTGCTCGACAACCCCACGGCGAACCTGGACGCCGAGACCGAGGCCGAACTCCTGGAGACCGTCCTGCGAGTCCGCCGGGGCCGCACCCTGATCATCGCCTCGCAGCAGGCCGCGGTCAGCAGCTACGTCGACCGCACCGTCAGCCTCGCCTCCCGGGAGTCATCGGTGGACGCCACGGCCACGCTCGCCGGCGCGACCACCCTCGAGGGAGGAAAGGAATCATGACCACCACCGCGCCCGCGGAAGTCCTGGACGGCAAGGAGACCTGGCGGACGCTCCTGCGAGCCGTCCGGCGGTTCCTTCCCTACCTGAAACCCCACTGGTTCTGGCTCAGTGTCGCCACGGCCATGGCCGTCGTGAACACCATCGCCACCATCGCGGTCATGTACACGGTGATGGCCGGCATCGGGCACATCGTCATCGGCGACATGGAAGCCGTCCGGTCGACGGCGCTCAACCTCGTCCTGCTGACGGTCGTCGAGAACGTCATCCGCATCACCTACAACTCGGCGATGATCCGGGTCAACGAGCGCCTGACGGTGACGATCCGCAACGACCTCGTGGCCCGCCTGCACAACGTGCAGCTCTCGCGGCACGTGTCCCAGGCCAGCGGCGAGTGGGTCACCAGGGTCCTCTTCGAGGCCAACCGGTTCAGGGGCTTCCTGACGAAGACCCTGATGGAAGTCACCAACAGCGTCATCTGGTTCATCGCCTTCGCCGTCTTCCTGCTGGCCCTCAGCCCCGCCGTGGCCCTGCCCACCCTCGTCATCATCCCCCTGATGACGTGGATCTCGGTCAAGTGGACCGTGCGCCTGCGACCCGACACCCACGCACAGCGCGAGGGCTGGGACCAGATGGTCGGCTACATGAACCAGCGGATCGACGGCCTGGAGGACATCCGCTCCTTCGGCCAGGAAGAGGCGGTCCTCGCCGATCTGCGCGGGCGCTCCGAGGAGTACAGCACGGTCCACAACCGGCTCTCCCGCAAGCGGCTCTGGCTCACGTCGCACCTGGGCTTCAGCGTGTTCCTCGCCCTGGCCCTGCTGATCTTCTTCGGCGGCCTGCAGATCATCAACGGACACCAGCTTGGTTCCGGATTCTTCTTCGACATGGCCTCCGGCATGATGCCGATGACGTGGATGCTCCTGGGCACCGACACCATGATGGCGTCCATGGGCATGGCCTCGGGCACGGCCCTGGCCGCCGGTACCCTCGCGGCCTTCGCGCTCTTCGTCAAGCGCATGCTCAACCCCGTACGGGACCTCGCCGGCATGATCGGCCAGTCGTCCGACATGGCCGCCTCCGCGGCCCGCATCCTCGACGTGCTCGACCTGGAGGAAGAGCAGGGCGGCTCCGGCACCCTGCCGCCGGTCGAGGGAGCCGTCGCCATCGAGGACGTCACCTTCGCCTACGGCGCCGACGGACCCGAGGTCCTCCACGGGATCACCCTGCGCGCCGAGCCCGGCCAGCACATCGGGATCGTGGGCACGAGCGGCGCCGGCAAGAGCACCCTGATGCAGCTGCTGGTCCGGCTCTACACACCGACGAGCGGCACCGTCCGCATCGACGGACACGACCTCACCGACATGAGCAGCTCCTCCGTCCGTTCCCAGGTGCTCCTGGTCACGCAGGAGGCCCAGCTCTTCGACGGCACCGTCGCCGAGAACATCCTCTTCGGCCGGCCCGAGGCCACCGAGGAGCAGGTCGTGGAGGCGGCCCGGGCGGTAGGGGCGTACGAGGTCATCTCCGACCTGCGCAACGGGTTCCAGACCCGGGTCGGCGAACGCGGCTCGCGCCTCTCGGTGGGCGAACGGCAGATCATCGCCCTGGCCCGGGCCATGCTCGCGGACCCCCGCGTCATCGTCCTGGACGAGGCCATCTCCAGCGTCGACCCCGACCGGCAGCGCATCGTCTTCGCCGCGATCCGCCGCCTCCTCGAAGGCCGTACGGCGATCGTCGTCGCCCACTGGCTGACCCTCGTCGAGGACCTCGACCAGGTCTTCGTCCTGGAGGACGGACGCATCGTCGAATCCGGGCGCCCCGTCGAGCTGCTCACCGCGGGCGGCCGACTCACCGAACTGTGCCAGGCCCAGGAGGGCCGCACCCACAAGAACACCACTGGAAAGGACGTCAACCATGTCTGACACGAACCTCGGAAGCATGTTCTGGGACGCCGCCCAGCAGACGCCGGCCGCGCCCGTCGAGGCCCCGAAGGCATCGTCCTGCTGCGGCCCCAAGCCGGCCGCCGACAAGGCCGAGCAGGCGGAGAAGGCCGCACCGGCCGTCCACGTCCACGCGCCGAAGGCGTCGTCCTGCTGCGGCCCGAAGCCCGCGGCCGACGCGGCCGAGGCCCCGAAGAAGTCCTCCTGCTGCGGCCCCAAGCCCGAGGCCGCGGCGGCCGATGCGGCCGCGAAGACCGAGACGGCGGCGAAGACCGACGCGCCCGCCGCGGCGCAGCCGGCGAAGAAGTCCTGCTGCGGCTGACCCCCACCACCCGTCCTCCGAAGGAGAACCGATGACCTGGCGCACGGCCACCACCCAGCCTGCCGCGTGGCACGAGAAGGCGGCGCGACGAGCTGGACCCCGCACCCACAAGGGAGTGGTGCGCCTTGCAGCCGTGACCGGTGCAGTCCTGGCCGCCGTGCTCACGAGCGGATGCGGCCCCTCGAAGCCCGCCGCTCCGGCCGCCACCGGACCGCACGACCTCGACGCGAGCTGCCGCAGCACCAAGACCGACGCCGGTATGGAGGTCACCTTGGCGGTCAGCCCCTGCCCGGCCAAGGGCGGCGGCTCGGCGGGCCAAGCCTCCGTCACCGTCAAGGACGCGGCGGGCAAGGCCGTGGAGGGGGCGAAGGTCGAGGTCAACTCGGAGATGCCCAACATGAAGATGAAGGGCGGCAAGCAGTCCGCGGGAGCGAAGGGCGACGGGTACGAGTCCAAGCTCGTCCTGGGCATGCCCGGCGACTGGCGGATCAGTGTCGTCGTCACCCCGGCGTCCGGCCAGGCCTCCACGACGGTGTTCAACGTGAAGGCGGAGTAGGGGCCGTGCTCAGTACCCGCGCGCGGACCCTGCCCGCCTCCAGCACCGCCGCCCTGGACGCACACGTCAAGAGCTTGCTGGCGGACGGCGCCGACGTCGTCAACCTCACCGGCGGCGAACTCGACTTCCCCACACCGGACCAGGCGTGCGACGGGGGCCGGCAGGCGATCTCCCGGGGGCTGACCCGGTACACCCCGGTCGCCGGCATCGGCCCCCTGCGCGAGGCCGTCGCCCGGCGGCTGGAGACCCACTGGGGATGCTCCTACGCAGCGGCGCAGATCGTCACCACCAACGGCGCCAAGCAGGCCCTCGCCCAGCTCTTCACCGTCCTGTGCGATCCCGGCGACGAGGTGATCCTGCAAGCGCCGTACTGGGTGAGCTTCCCGCACATGATCCGGCTCGCCGGGGCCACGCCGGTCGTGGTGGACACCGCCGACACCGGATTCAAACTCACCCCCGAACTGCTCCGGGCGCACATCACCCCGAGCACCCGGGTCATGCTCCTGAACAATCCCTCGAACCCCACGGGCGTCGTGTACGACCGGCAGGAGCTCCTCGCCCTGGCGCGCGTGGCCGTGGAGCACGATCTCGTCATCGTCAGCGACGAGATCTACGGGGACCTCGTCCACGAGGGCGCCACCTTCACGAGCGTCGCTTCACTCGGGCCGGACATCGCCGAGCGCACGGTCACCGTCGGGGGCTTCTCGAAGACGTACGCGATGACGGGGTGGCGGATCGGCTTCGCAGCCGCCCCGTTGCCGGTGGCCGCGGCCCTGACCGCCGTACAGGGTCACACCAGCTCCGCCCCGTCCTCGATCTCGCAGTACGCGGCGCTCGCCACACTGACCGGCGACACCGACGTCGAGTTGGCCCGCCGAGCGGCCGAACTGAACACCCGCAGGACCCTCATGAGGGACGGCCTGGCCGCCCTGCCGCCCCTGCGTCTGGCGGCGGAACCGCAGGGCGGGTTCTTCGCCCTGGTCGACGTACGGGGCCTCTACCGGCACCCGGACGACGATGCCGGCACCGTCGCCCGCGACCTGCTGGAGCACGCCGGGGTCGCGGTCATGCCCGGCCGCGACTTCGGGGCACCGGACCTGGTCCGCCTCTCGTACGCGGTCGGCGCCGAGGACATCTCCCAGGCACTGCACCGCATCAGCACCCACCTGAAGACCATCAACGATCGGAGAATTCCATGAGCAGCAACGCCACCGCCTTCGAGGTCCACGGCATGACCTGCGGCGGCTGCGCCAAGCGCATCCGTACGGCCATCGTGACGGACCTCGGAGAGGGCACCGAGGTGACCGTCGACCACAAGGCCGGCCGGGTCACGGTCAGCTCCACCGGAGAGTTCGGATCGGATGCCGTCCAGGCGGCCGTCGAGCGCGCCGGCTACAAGTTCGTCGGCACCGCCGCGTGAACCCGCCCCTCAAACTCGCTCTCTTCGCCGTCGGGCTCGCGGTCTGCTTCGGGGCCTCCTTCCTCCTCGGCAGCGCGCTCCAGCCCCTGTAGCCCCGTCCGCCCCGCCCGCCTATTCCAAAGGAGAGTGCAGTCATGGCCGGCACTGCCACGACGGCACCAGCCGTAGTCACGCTCGACATCGGTGGCATGACCTGCGGTGCCTGCTCAGCCCGTATCGAGAAGAAGCTCAACCGGCTCGACGGTGTGACCGCCGAGGTCAACTTCGCCCTCGAACGCGCCCACGTCAGCTACGACGACCGCCACACGCTGGAGGAGCTCCTCGACACCGTCGAGAAGCTGGGCTACACCGCCGCCCTGCCGCCGTCGCCCCAGGAGGCCCAGGCAGCGGCCGGATCCGGTGAGACCGCCGAAGAGGCGGCCGACCGGGAACTGGCCACCATGCGGCAACGCCTCCTGGTGTGCCTCGCGCTCACCGTGCCGGTCGTCGCCATGGCCATGATCACGCCGCTGCAGTTCGACAACTGGCAGTGGCTGTCGTTCGCCCTGGCCGCCCCGGTGTCCATCTGGGGTGCGTGGCCCTTCCATGCGGTCGCCTGGAAGAACTTCCGCCAGGCCGCCGGGACCATGGACACGCTCGTCTCCATCGGCGTCCTCGCCTCCTTCGGATGGTCGGTGTACGCCCTCTTCTTCGGCTACGCCGGCGTGACCGGCATGCAGATGCCCTTCCTGATGACCCCGACCCCGGGCCAGGGCCTGCACCACATCTACCTCGAAGTCGCCACCTCCCTGACCCTCTTCGTCCTCGCGGGCCGGTATGCGGAGCACCGTGCCAAGCGCCGGGCGGGCAGCGCCGTACGCGCACTGCTCGAACTCGGCGCCAAGGACGTCACCGCCCTGCGCGCGGGCCAGGAGGTCGGCATCCCCATCGGCGAACTCCGCGTCGGGGACCTGTTCGTGGTCCGCCCGGGGGAGAAGATCGCCACCGACGGGGTCGTCGTGGACGGTGCGTCCGCCGTCGACGCGTCGATGCTGACGGGGGAGAGCGTCCCCGTGGAGGTCTCCGAGGGCGACGCCGTCGTCGGGGCCACGGTCAACCTCAGCGGTCGCCTGACCGTCCGCGCCGAACGGGTGGGCGCCGACACGCAGCTCGCCCACATCAGCAAGCTCGTCTCCGAGGCGCAGGCCGGCAAGGCGCCCGTACAGCGACTGGCCGACCGCATCGCCGGGGTCTTCGTCCCGGTGGTCATCGCCGTCGCGGTCGGCGTCGGCGGGTTCTGGGTCGGCAACGGCGGAGACGCGGTGATCGCGCTCACCGCCGCGGTGGCCGTCCTCGTGGTCGCATGTCCGTGCTCCCTCGGCCTCGCCACGCCCACCGCGCTGCTCGTCGGCACGGGCCGCGGCGCGCAACTGGGCATCGTGATCCGCGGACCGCAGATCCTGGAGTCCACCCGCCGCATCGACACCGTGCTGCTCGACAAGACCGGCACGGTCACCACGGGCAAGATGCGGCTCGTCGAAACGGTGTGTGCCCAGGGAACGAGCCGCGAGGAGCTGCTGACCCTCGCCGGAGCCCTGGAACACTCCTCGGAACACCCCATCGCCACCGCCGTCACCACGGCGGCCCGAGAGGTGACCGCGGACCTGCCCCCGGCGACGGACTTCAAGGCCAGCGCCGGGTTCGGAGTCGTGGGCACCATCGCCGACCGCGAGATCATGGTCGGCCGCCCCGGCTGGGTCGGCGAACGGATGTCCGTTCCCGAGGACCTGCGCCGGCGCCTCACCGAGATCGACGGCAGCGGCCACACGCCGGTCGGCGTCGGCTGGGACGGAGAACTCCGCGGGCTGCTCCTCGTCGCGGACGAAGCCAAGCCCACCAGCCGCCGCGCCGTCGACGAGATGCGGAGCCTCGGGCTGAACCCCATCCTCCTCACCGGCGACAGCAAGGGCGCGGCCCGCCGCATCGCGGACGAGATGGGCATCACCGAGGTGGAGGCGGAGGTCCTGCCCCAGGACAAGGCCGCCGTGGTCCGCCGCCTGCAGGAAGCGGGCCGGAACGTGGCCATGGTCGGCGACGGCATCAACGACGCCGCCGCGCTCGCCCAGGCCGACCTCGGCATCGCCATCGGAGGCGGCACGGACGCCGCCATCGAGGCCAGCGACATCACCCTCGTCCGAGGGGACCTGCGCGACGCGGCCGACGCGGTCCGCCTCTCGCGGCGCACGCTCGCGACGATCAAGGGCAACCTGTTCTGGGCGTTCATCTACAACCTCGCCGGCATACCCCTGGCGGCCTCCGGCGTACTGAACCCGATGATCGCGGGCGCCGCCATGGCGCTCTCCAGCATCTTCGTCCTGACCAACAGCCTGAGACTGCGCGGGTTCAAGTCGTCATCACGAGGCGAGAAGACCACGGGCGCGGCCGAACCCCTCCCTCAGGCGCACCGCAGCCCGGCGGCGGTCTCGTGATCGTGAGCTCCATGGGCCTGCCCATGGCGCTCGTCGACGTGGACCAGGCCCTGAACGGCCAGTGGCGCCGGTACGAGGACGCGGTGGACATCGTCCGGGTCCAGGATCCGCCGGTCGACACCTGGCCGGCCCTCCGGGAGGCGGGCTTCCTGCCCAAGCCCCAGGTCGTCATGTGGCGGGCGGAGGCGCTGGATTCGGAGGAGAAGTACCTCGCTGCCCTGTCGGGGAAGGACAGGTACGACATCAGGTCGGCCTACCGCAAGGTGGCCGAGGCCGGCCTGCACGTGAGCACGGAGCCGCTCACGGTCTCCCTGCTCGATGCCTTCATGGACCTCTACGAGCAGCAGGTCTCGGCCATGCGCAACGGCTTGGCGATAGCCCTCCGGCAGCGACCCCAGATCCTGGCGGAGGCCGAGACCTACCGCGTCGTCACCGTCCGCTCCGGCGGCGCCCTGGTGGGCGCCTGCCTGAACCAGGACCTGCCGGCCGACGACGAGATGCGGGCACGCTTCTCGGCCGTGACGGCGGGCGGGCGCGGCGACAGCCTCACCCGGGTCCTGTACGTGGAAACCCTGCGCGAGGCGAGGCTCAGGGGGCGGCGCTGGGCGACCCTCGGCCGCGACATCAACCTCTACGGCCACGTGGTCAAGGCCGGCCTCTTCAGCTTCAAGGCACGCCTCGGATTCGTCGCCGTACCGGGACAGCTGGTCGAGCCGGGAAGCGGATCCCACCAGGCCGACCGGGTGGTCCGCTTCGAGGAACTCGCCGACCCCACACTGCTGTTGTCCTACGCGCCGGCGCCCGGGGAGGCGGCGTCCGTGGCCGCCCCCCTGTGGCTGGACGTGTACACCTCGTCCGAGGAACCGGACGTCCGTCCCTTCCGCGGCCCCGGCCTCGCCGGCACGAGAGTGCACCCCGTCGGCCGCCGCTGAGACCGCGGGCGGGCACGACCCCGAAGTGCCCGGCACGTACGAAGCCCTGGACGGTGCCCGCCGGTGCGAGTCAGTCTGGATCGGGCTCGGCAACGACCGCCCACACCTGGGGCGATGACATGTTCGGGGAGGTACCCCTGCCTCGTCACCGGCGGGCCCGCGCGGCGCTAGCTAACGTGCGGGAAGCCCCAGGAGAGCGCCGAGAGCGACGAGCACGCTCTGGTCGATCCGGTAGTACACCCACGTGCGGCGACGCTGGGACGTCAGCAGTCCGGCCTCGCGGAGCTTCTTCAGGTGGTGGGAGACCGTGGGCTGCGATACGCCGACATCGGCGATGTCGCACACGCATGCCTCGCCGGCAGGATGGGACGCCACGCGCGAGAGCAGCCGCAGGCGGATCGGATCGGACAGCGCCTTGAACAGGTTGGCCAGCCGCTCCGCGTCGAGAGCGGACAACTCCGCTGAAATGAGGGGGGAACAGCAGGGCACGACGCCCTGCTGGGAATCAGCAACCGAAGGAACCGCACTCGGGTTCGACATTCCTCTATTTTTGCATGTATCGAATCACGCCTGCAACGGTGTGGCGGGCTCCGTTGGTGCGGGCTCGGAATCCGAAACCGGATGCGCTCGGGGGTCGGGTCGCGCCATCCTGTGCGTCATGCCGACATATCCGCATCGATTGTTCACGGCGCCTGCTTCTGTCATCAACGCGGACATGGTGCGCAGTTCCTCGAAGGAATCCGCGGTGACGGAGCCAGGCGTCGGCTGTGAGGCGGGAGCAGCCGGTTCCCTGGTCCGGCGCTTCCTTCGCCCCGAGTTCGACATTCGTCTATGTTGACATCCGTCGATGTGCGCGGCAGGGTGGAGGGGATTAGATATCCGTCTAATCAGTGGAGGGGGTGGTACCACTCCCGCCGACAGCGAAGGACAGAGCTCCGATGGCCGACATCGATGCCGCTTCACTCCCCGTCGTCGTCATCGGCGGCGGCCCCGTGGGTCTTGCCGCCGCTGCGCACCTCGTCGGCCGGGGCCTCGAACCGCTGGTTCTGGAGGCCGGGTCCGTGGCCGGTGCGGCCGTCCGTGAATGGGCGCACGTGAAGCTGTTCTCCACCTGGGGCGAGGTCATCGACCCCGCCGCCGAGAAGCTGCTCGCGGCAACGGGGTGGACCCCGCCCGACCGGGAGGGCTACCCGACCGGTGGGGACTGGGCGGAGTCGTACCTGGCGCCCCTCGCATCCGCCCTCGGCAGCCGTGTCCGCCTGAGCACCACCGTCACCGGCGTCTCCCGAGTCGGCCGCGACCGCGTGGTCGACGCCGACCGGAACGAGCAGCCCTTCGCCGTTCACGCCGTGACCGGTGACGGAACGGAGCTCCGGCTGCTCGCCCGTGCCGTCATCGATGCCTCCGGGACCTGGTCCCGGACCGGCCCCGTCGGGGGCAACGGACTGCCGGCCCTCGGCGAGCGCGCCCACGCGTCGCGCATCGTCTACCGGGTGCCCGACTTCCGCGACCCCGCGGTCCGCAGCCGCTACGCGGGCCGGCGTACCGCCGTCGTCGGCAGCGGGGCCTCGGCGTTCACGGCGCTCGTGGCACTCGCAGACCTTGCCGGGAGCGAGCCCGGTACGCACGCGCTGTGGGTCGTGCGCCGCGGCGTCACCTCCACGACGTTCGGAGGCGGCAGCGCCGACCAGCTTCCGGCCCGCGGAGCCCTCGGCGGCGCGGCCAGGGCGGCCGTCGAAGCCGGACACGCCGATGCCGTCACGGGCTTCCGTACCGCTGAAGTGCAGGCCGACGCCGACGGCACCCTGACGCTGGTCTCGGAGGACGGAACCCGGACCGAACCCGTGGACGAGGTCATCGCGCTCACGGGCCTGCGCCCCGACCTCTCCTTCCTCGGTGAACTCCGCCTCGACCTCGACGAGCGCCTCCAGGCGCCCGTGGGCCTCGCCCCGCTGATCGACCCGAACGCCCACTCGTGCGGCACGGTCTACCCGCACGGGGCCAAGGAGTTGAAGCACGGCGAGAAGGACGTGTACCTCGTCGGAATGAAGTCCTACGGCCGCGCCCCCACC
Organism: Streptomyces sp. NBC_00193; assembly: GCF_026342735.1. GTDB lineage: Bacteria > Actinomycetota > Actinomycetes > Streptomycetales > Streptomycetaceae > Streptomyces > Streptomyces stoeckheimensis. Next base: position 898,418 of record NZ_JAPEMM010000002.1, on the reverse strand, counting down.
TTCCTCGCGATGACCGGGTACGAGCAGGTCCGCTCCATCGCCGCCGCACTCGCGGGCGACCACGAAGCCGCCGAGCGCGTCGAGCTCACCCTTCCCGAGACGGGCGTGTGCGGAGGCTCGGGACTCTTCGACGAGCCCGTCGAGGAAAGCAGTAGCAGTAGTGGTGGTAGTGGCTGCTGCGGCCCCGCGACCGTGACCCTGGAGATCGCCCCGCCGGGCCTGGCGGGCCGCACCGTCGGCAACTGACCCGTGCGACCCGTCGCAGTCTGTCGGAGCAGGCTGCCGCGGCGCCACCCCTGACCCCCGTCGTCTGTCGGCGGGAGGCCGGTACGAGGAAGGGAACACCCCACCATGAGCAGGCAGTTCGACGTCGTCGTGATAGGCGGCGGCCAGTCCGGTCTGGCCGCCGGCTACCACCTGCGCCGGGCAGGGCTCAGCTTCGTCGTCCTCGACGCCGAACCGGCGCCCGGCGGAGCCTGGCGGAGCGCCTGGGATTCCCTGCGTCTCTTCTCCCCGGCGGCCTACTCCTCCCTCCCCGGCCGTCTCATGCCGCCCCAGCCCGGCGAGACCTACCCGGAGGCGGCCCACGTGGTCGAGTACCTCACCGACTACGAGCAGCGCTACGAACTCCCCATCCACCGCCCCGTACGCGTCACCGGAGTGCACCGCGACGGCGAACTCCTGCGTGTGGAGACGGACTCCGGCTCATGGCGGGCCAGGGCGGTCATCAGCGCCACCGGAACCTGGTCCCGCCCCTTCCTGCCGGCGGTGCCCGGCCGCGAGGCCTTCTCCGGCCGGCAGATCCACACGGTGGACTACCGCAGCCCGGAGGAATTCACGGGGCAGCGCGTCATCGTCGTCGGCGGCCGCAACTCGGCCGCCCAGATAGCCGCCGACCTCGCACCCGGCACCCACCTGACGTGGGTCACCCTGCGCGAACCCCGCTACCTCCCCGACGACGTCGACGGCCGCGTCCTCTTCGACGCCGCCACCGCCCGCCGCCGTGCTCTCGAGGCCGGTCTCCCCGACACCGGCGGCGTCTCCGCGCTCGGAGACATCGTCGCCGTACCGCCCGTGCGCGAGGCCCGGGATGCGGGACTGCTGAAGGCCGCGCCGATGTTCCAGCGCGTCACGCCCACCGGAGTCGCCTGGGCCGACGGCATGACCGCCGAGGCCGACGCGATCATCTGGTGCACCGGCTTCCGCCCCGCTCTGGCCCACCTCGAACCCTTGGGCCTGGGCGGCCCCGACGGCCCCGACGGCCCCGTCCCCACCCGGGGCACCGAGGCCGAGGGCGAGCCGCGCCTCCACCTCCTCGGCTACGGAGACTGGACCGGCCCCGCCTCCGCGACCCTCATCGGAGTCGGCCGCCCGGCGCGGGAGGCCGCGAAGGCGATCGCCCGGATGCTGCTGCCGTGACGGGGCGCGACGGCACCCCCGCGAGGTGGCCCGCGCCGGGCGAGGGACACGTGGACCAGGCCGATCAGGACCGTCGGCCCGATCAGCGGGTGATCCGTCCGAGGTGGACGTGGCCGTGCGGGGCGAGGCGGGCGACGAGCCGGCCGTCGCGCTCCTCGGTGGTGGAGGCTCCGCCGAGGAAGAACAGCGGGTCGTCGCCGTCCGGCAGCAGTGCCTCGGGGAAGAGCTCCTGATCCTGGTCGGTGCCGTTGCGCACGGTCAGGACGTGCACCCCGCCGTCGGCGCCGCTCGCGACGTACGCATCGAGGGCGGGGCTGCCGGCATCGACGGCGCGTACGTCCGCGTCGTCGCGGAAGGCGGGGGCGAAGGCGGCTCCGCCGGGAGTGGGGCGGGTGTCGGCGGGGGGTGCGGTCACAGCAGACTCCGGCCGGTCATGGCCGGGCCGCTCGGGCGGCCCAGCAGGTGGAGGACGGTGGGCGCGATGTCGGCGAGGCTGCCGCCCTCGGCGAGGTGGTCTCCGAGGGACTGACCGGGGGCCGGTACGACGACGGCCGGTACGCGGTTGGTCGTGTGACCGCCGTACGGGAGCGGGGCGCCGTCGGGGCCCGGCTTGACCATGCGCTCGGCGTTGCCGTGGTCGCCGACGAGAAGGACCCAGCGGCCTGTTGCCGCGGCGGCCGTCAGGATCCTCTCGACCTCGCGGTCGGTGTGCTCGGCGGCCTTGACGGTGGCGGCGTGGTCGCCGGTATGGCCGACGACGTCGATGTTGGCGAGGTTCGCGATCACCAGGGCCACGTCGTCACGCCGGGCGGCGGCGGTGATGGCCTCGGTGACCCGGGCGAGATTCATCTCGGGCCGGGCGACGTAGTCGGGGGCGGAGTCCGCGGTGATGCGTACGTGGTCCTCGACCTCGCGGACGCGATCGTCGCGACCGTTGACGTAGTAGGTGACGTGCTCGAACTTCTCCTGCTCCGCGATGCGTACGGAGCGCAGGCCGTGGGATTCGAGTACGTCGGCCAGGCCGCCGGAGGCGTCCGCCCGCCCGACCAGGGCGGGGATGGCGGCCTCGGTGTCGTACTGGGTCAGGGACAGGACCTCGACGTCCGCGGCGGCGAGGACCCGGACGAGGTCGTCGGCGAGCTGCTGGATCCGGTCGCTGCGGAAGTTGGCGAACAGGACGGTGTCCCCGTCGCGGACGGCGGCGAGCGGTCCGCCGTCGGCGCCCGTGAGGACGGTGGGGGTGACCCACACGTCCCCGTTCTCGGCTGCGGCCAGTACCTGACCGTAGTCCCGGGCGGTGGCGCCCTTGCCGTAGGCGATGGCTTCGGTGACCTTGGCGGTCAGCTCCAGGTCGCCGCTCTTGTCGAGGCCGTAGCCCCGGCCCGAGACGGTGGCCAGCGCCCCCACGCCGGTCGAGCCGAAGAACTCCTCGACGCGGGTGAGGTAGTGGCCGGCGGTTCGGTCGGCGACGTCCCGGCCGTCGGTGATGGCGTGCACCCACACGCGCTGCACACCGCGGGAGGCCGCGATGCCCAGGAGCGCGTGGAGGTGGTCCACGTGGGAGTGGATCATCCCGTCGGAGACCTGGCCGACCAGGTGGAGGGCGCCGCCGCCGGACGCCAGCCGGTCGAGGGCTTCGGTGAGGCGGGGGTTGCCGCCGAGTTCCCCGCTGTCGATCTGCCGCTGGACCAGGACGCTGTCGTAGTCGAGCGGGCGGCCGGCCCCGATGACCATGTGGCCGATCTCGGAGTTGCCGACGGTGCCGGGCAGCAGGCCGACGTGCTCGCCGGAGGCCTCCACGAAGGTGGAGGGGTGCTCGGCGGCGATGGAGTCGAGGACGGGGGTGCGGGCCTCGGTGAGCGCGTTGCCGGGCCCGGCGGCGGCGTGGCCCCAGCCGTCGAGGACGAGCAGGATCCCGTGGGTGGCCTCGTTGATGTTCATCGCAGGGTGTCCAGGGTGTTCCAGAAGGCCGGGAAGGACTTGGCGACGCAGCCGGGGTCGTTGATGACGACGCCGGGGGTGCGCAGGCCGATGATCGCGAAGGTCATGGCGATGCGGTGGTCGTCGTAGGTGTCGATGACCGCACCGTGCGGGGTGCCGCCGTGGATGGTCATCGCGTCGTCGTACTCGTCGACGGTGATGCCCATCTTGCGGAGCTCCGTGGTGACGGCCGCGATGCGATCGCACTCCTTGACGCGCAGGCTGGCGATGTTGGTGATGTGGGTCTTGCCCCGGGCGAAGGCCGCGACCGCGGCGAGGGAGGGGACGACGTCGGGCATGGCGTCCATGTCGACCTCGATGCCGTGCAGTTCGCCGCCCCGGACGGTGATCGAGCTCTCGGTGATCTCGACGTCGGCGCCCATCCGGCCCAGAACCCCGGCGAGGCCGACATCGCCCTGGTGGGAGGCGGAACCGATGCCCGGGACGGTGACCCGGCCGCCCAGGATCGCGGCGGCGGCGATGAAGTAGGACAGGCCGGATGCGTCGGGCTCGACGACGGCGCGGCCGCCCTTGAAGGACTGGCCGGCCGCGACCTTGAAGGTGCGGTAGCCGTCGCGCTCCACGGTGATGCCGTGTTCGGCGAGGGTGGCCAGCGTCATCTCGACGTACGGCTTGGAGACCAGCTCGTCGACGATCTCGATCTCGGTGTCCTGCTGGGCGAGGACCGAGCTGATCAGGATCGAGGAGGTGTACTGGGAGGAGATGGCGCCCGAGATCTTCGTCTTGCCGCCGACGAAGTTGCCGCCGGTGACCTGGATCGGCGGGGAGCCGTTGCCGCGCACCGCGACGGCCTGGACGCCCAGGCCCGGCAGGGCCGCGAGCAGGTCACCGAAGGGGCGCTCCTGCATGCGGGTGTTGCCGGTGATGGTGGTGACGCCCTCGGCGAGGCCGGCCATCGAGATCAGGAAACGCAGCGGGGTGCCGGCGCCGCCGACGAAGATGTCGGCCTCGGGGGCGACCATCGGCTTGCCGGTGGGGGTGAGGATGAAGCGGTGGTTGTCGTGGTCGAGTTCGACGCTGACGTGTCCGAAGGAGGCGACGGCGTTGGCGAAGAAGATGGTGTCGTCGGAGACGAGGGCGCCGTCGATCACACCAACCTTGCCATCGAGGGCGGCCAGGGCCGCGATGGCGATCTGCCGGTTGGTGTAGCTCTTGGAGCCGAGGACCTTCACCTCGTGGTCGATCGAGTCGATGGTCTCGACGGTGAGCTGCTCGGCCTTCAGACGGGGGTCGTTGATACCGCTCATGGGAGGGGACTCCTGGTGCTGGTGTGTGATCCGGGTCGTGCGCCTACGACGCCCGGGCCGGGCACGTCGTCGGAAAGCTGAGCGGTGGCGGCAATGCGCCCTTGCGCCGAGGCGGGCTGGGAGCCCGTTTCCGGGACTCCCGCTGCCCTGTGATCACCAGTTTGCTGAGCGTTCCGAGGAGGTGGAAGAGATCTTCGCTGGCAGGAAGTGCGAGCGGCAGGCACCTGCCTGGAAGCGGCCTGAACCCGCGGTCATCGGGGCGAGCGCGGGACGCACGTGGGTCCGCGCAGCAGGAGGACGGTGGAGTTGCCGGCCTCGATCCGGTCGGTGTGCTCCCAGCCGTCGGTGAGCAGGGCGATCTCGGCGTCGTCCAGACTGATCCCGCGCAGCTTCTCGGGCTGCCGGTCGGCGTGCGGGGTGATCACGCACAGGATCCCGTCAGGGGCGAGCAGGCCGGCGAGCTCGGCGACGGTCCGGGCGCGGTCGGGCAGGTGCGCCAAGACCCGGCGAAGGGTGATCACCTCGTAGGTCCGGCTGTCGTGGGCGGGGAGCGCGGCGATGTCCCCCGAGGAGGCGTGCCAGTCCTGCGCGGTGGGTGTCGGCTTCATCGGGGAGGTGTTCCCTTTCGTGTCGGTGTTCACGAGCGGCCGGTGGCGGGCTACGGGTGCCCGGTGGGCGGGCCGGGCAGGAGGCGGGTGCGGTCGGGGCCGGCCGGGGCGTGCCGGACGGGGTCGCCGGGGTGCTGGAAGTGCACGGCGGCGGGCAGCCCGGCGCGGTAGGCGTCCAGGCCGGCCCGGCAGTACGCGACCATCGGCTCCGGCAGCCCGTCCAGGGGGTACCAGCCCATGCCGTCGCACCGGTCCGGCTCCCTCACCCGGGGCTGTCCCGACCATCGCCGGACCTCGAAGAACACGCCGATCCGGGAGTTGGCGCCGACGGGAGGGCGGTGGTGGACGGTGACGGCCGCGGTGACGTCCTCCGGGTCGATGAGCACGCCGGTCTCCTCACGGGCTTCTCGGATCACCCCCTCGACCATGGTCTCGCCGGGGTCGAGGTGCCCGGACGGGAGGTGCCACAGCCCCGTCGCGTACACCGGTCCGGCGCGGCGGGACAGCAGCACCTCGGGGCCGTTCTCGGTGTCGCGGCGCAGGATGAGGTGGACGTCGACCGGCACCGTGTGCCGGGCGCCGCCGCTCACCGGGCAACCCCGGGGCGGCGGCCGGTTCCGGGGCGGCCGGATTCGGGGCGGCCGGTTCCAGGACGGCCGGTTCCGATGCGCACCGCGGAGTTCACGCGCGCTCCTCCGTCCTGGTGTCCGCCGCGGGGGCGCGCTGGGCGGGCAGGGTTTCCGCGAACGCGGCCGCCTGGATGAGGTAGGAATCCCTGAAGTCCCCCGTGCCGGTGGCCTCGTCCATGAGCTCCGAGAACGTCCCGGACTCGGCGAGACGGCCGTCCTTCATGACGTGGATGACGTCGGCGTGCCGCACCGAATGCAGCCGGTGGGTGATGAAGATGATCGTCTGGCCGGTCGCGGCGAGCGCGCGGATCTGATCGAAGACCCGCTGCTCGGCGACCGCGTCCAAAGCGCTGGTGGGCTCGTCGACCACCAGGATCCCGGCGCGTTTGTACCAGGCGCGGCTGATGCCCGTCAGCTGCCATTCCCCGCCGGACGCCTCGCGCCCGCCCTTGTATCCCCGGCCCAGGAGCGTGCCGAAGCCCCGGGGCAGTGCCGCGATGAACTTGTCGGCGCCGGAGAAGGCCGCCGCGTCCTGCACCGCCGCGTCCTCGATGGGCACGGTGGGCCGGCCGATGCCGATGTTGACCCGCACGGTGAACGGCCACCGGAAGAAGGACTGCGACATGAGGGCGATGCGGGCGAAGATCTGTCCCCGGTCGGCCTTGGCGGCGTCCACGTCGTCCCACCAGATCGTGCCGCCGCCCTCGTCGGGAAGGTGCAGGCCGGCCAGGAGCTTGACGACGGTGGACTTGCCCGAGCCGTTGGCCCCGACCAAGGCGATGACCTTGCCCATCGGGAAGGACAGGGACACCTCGCGCAGGGTCGGGTCCGGGGTCTCGCCGCCGGAGCCCGGGTAGGTGAACGTGACCTTCTCGAAGCGGACTTCCCGCACCTGCTCGGGCAGGTCCTCCCCGGTCTCCGGGATCGCGCGCGCCTCGGCCTCCGTGCACAGCCGCTCGTAGTCGGCGACGAAGAGCGACTCCTGGTGCAGGTCCGCCATCTGCAGGACCAGGCCGTCGAGGCTGGAGGAGCCGGCGCGGATGGCGAGCACCGCGGTGCCCGCGACCGCCAGGTCCATCCGGCCGCTCCACAGCAGCAGCCCCAGCGCCCCGTACGTGAGGAGGGTCGCGGCCCCGGAAGCACCGTCCGCGATCAGCCCGATCCTGGCGGCGTTGCGGGCCAGGCGGGTCTGCTCGCGCTCGCTCGTCTCGGCCATCTGCCGGAAGTGACCGAGGAGGAAGGGTCCGACCTCGTGGACCCGGACCTCGGCGGCGGCTTCCCGCTGGGTCAGCAACTGTCCCAGCAGGTGCCCGGCCCGCGCGTGCTGCACGAAGGTGTGGAAGCTGATGTAGCGCTGCTTGGAGATCGTCAGCGAACTCCACGCGCTCGGCAGGGTCATCAGGACCAGGAGGGGCAGCAGCGCGACGTGGAGCACCGTGAGCACGCCGGCGGCCGCGATCAGGGAGATCCCGGAGTTCAGCGTGTTGGTGCAGTACCGGATCATCCGGCGGGCGGAGTCGGCCCCGTAGCGGGCCGCGTCCAGCAGCCGGTGGAACTCGTCGTCCTCGATCGCCGCGAGCTCCACCCGGTGCACCAGTCCCAGGTACCGCTCCGTGGCGACCCGCTGGACCTTGGGTTCGAGCTCGCCGGTGGCCGCCGTCGAGGCGGAGCGCAGCAGCGAACCCAGCAACGCCGTGACCGCGACCAGGACGAGCGAGGGGACGGCCTGGGCCAGGCGCTGGTTGGTCGTGCCGCCGGCCAGCACGTGGCCCAGTACGCCGTTGACCGCGACCAGCCCGACCGCCTGGGCCACGCCCCGCCCGACCTCGGCACCGAGCACCACGCGCAGGGCGCGTGCGTCGGCGAGGTGCGCGAGCTTCAATCCGGTGCCGATCATGCGGGGCAAGGCCTTGGCCATGGTCACGAGGCCGAGCTTCAGCCAGGCGCCTTCGTGCCGTTCCCAACCGACGTCGTACGCCAGCTCCCCGCCGAACAGCAGTCGTTCCGACTCCGACACCGCGGAGGACTCCTCGTCCACCGCGGAGGGCTCTTCGCCGGCCTGCCGCCGGTCGGTCATACGGTCCACCCCGCTTCCCGTCGGACGAGGTCGAGGCGTTCGGGACGAGCGGGCGTCATGGGGATACCTCTCGACGGGGGAGCCCGGCTGCCGAAGGACGTGCCTGTGCTGCCGGACGAGGTCAACTGCATTCGCCACACGCTGTGTTGTGTTCACGTGATGGTGCCGGGGTCAACGACCGGGGGCACCGGATCGAACACGCGTGTTTGAGACGAAGCGGATCCCGTACAGGAGCGCGGAAGGCTGCTCGTGCAGGGTGCATCCACCCTTGAGGCGTGCGGGTCTCGCCCGGGAGGGCGCTGGCCGAAACGCCGGTGTTGATACACGTGTGACGGGTGGGGTTACGCGGCCCGAGGCGTCCCCCGGGGTCCTCTTCCTGGACCGCGAGCAGACCTCGGCCAAGGCGGGCTCCGCCGGGGTGCCGCACTTCTTCACGGACACCCGCCTCGTGTCATCGGCGTGCCCGACCCGGTGTGGGGCGAGGTCGGCCGCGCCGTGGTCGTCCTCGCGCCGGACGCCCGCGCCGATGAGGACGCGATCCTCGGCCACCTGCGGGGCCGGCTCGCCCCGTACAAGATCCCCAGGTCCCTCGTCGTGACCGGAGCGCTGCCCCGCACTCCCTGCGTCGCCCGGGCCGTCTACCGCCACTACGCCTGACGACACCGCGCCGCACGACGAGGGAGCGGTACCGACCCACCGGGTCGGTACCGCTCCCTCTTTCCGTCTCAGCCCACCGGGCGCAAGGAGGCGTCGAGTTGCTGCTCCAGAGCGGCCAGCGTGCGGTAGCAGGCCATCACCTGGGCGATGGAGGAGTTGGGCTCGCGCCCCTCGCGGATGGCGGCGACGAACTCGCGGTCCTGGAGCTCGATGCCGTCCATCGACACGTCCACGCCGCTGACGTCGATCGGCTCGTCCTTGCCCGTGACGAGGTCGTCGTACCGGGCGAGGTAGGTGCCGGTGTCGCCGATGTAGCGGAAGAAGGTGCCGATCGGCCCTTCGTTGTTGAACGACAGCGACAGGGTGCAGAGGGCGCCGTTCTCCGCACGCAGCTGGATGGACATGTCCATCGCGATGCCGAGCTCGGGGTGGATCGGGCCCTGAACGGCGTTGGCCTGCACGATCGGCGAACCGGTCTGGTAGGCGAAGAGGTCGACGGTGTGCGCGGCGTGGTGCCACAGCAGGTGGTCGGTCCAGGACCGCGGCTGCCCCAGGGCGTTGAGGTTCGTGCGGCGGAAGAAGTACGTCTGCACGTCCAGTTGCTGGAGCGAGAACTCACCGGCCCCGATCCGCCCCCGCACCCACTGGTGGCTGGGGTTGAAGCGCCGGGTGTGCCCGACCATCCCGACCAGCCCGCTGCTGCGCTGGGCCTTCAGGCAGGCCTCGGCATCACCCAGGGAGGTTGCCAGCGGGATCTCGACCTGGACGTGCTTGCCCGCCTCCAGACAGGCCAGCGTCTGCTCGGCGTGCAGCGGAGTGGGCGTGGCGAGGACGACGGCGTCGATGTCGTCCATGGCCAGCACCTCGTCGAGGGTGGCGACGCCGCGGCCGACGCCCTGCTCCTCGGCGAACTTCCGCGCACTGTCGAGGGATCCGCTCACCACGGCGGCCACCTCGACGCCCTCGATCCGCCGGAGCGCGGCGGCGTGCTTGGCCCCGAAGGCGCCGCCTCCGGCGAGGGCGACCCTCAGGATTCGGTCGTCAGACATGTCACTCCTTCACGGCGGGCGTCTCGGCCCCCGGGTGGTCTTCCAGGATCAGGTGGCCGACGGCGGTGTTGGACGCCGGCACGTGGTAGAAGCGGTGCTTGACCTCGGCCCGGCCGGCGCCGTCCACGTCGCTCATCGCGCCCCGGGCTATGAGCCACATGACCAGCTCGATGCCTTCCGAACCGGCCTCCTCGACGTACTCGAGGTGCTGGACCTGCGCCAGGCCGGCCGGGTCGGTGATCAGACGGTCGAGGAAGGCGTTGTCCCACGCGCGGTTGATGAGGCCGGCGCGGGGCCCCTGGAGCTGGTGGCTCATGCCTCCGGTGCCCCACACCTGGACCTTCAGGGGCCGGTCGTACGACTCGATCGCCCGGCGCAGCGCCCGGCCCAGCTCGAAGCAGCGGGCCCCGGAGGGGACGGGGTACTGCACCACGTTGACGTGGAAGGGGATCACCTTGCACGGCCACTTCTCGACGTCGCCGAACATCAGCGACAGCGGGACGGTGAGTCCGTGGTCGACGGTCATCTCGTTGGCGAGCGTGAGGTCGAAGTCGCTCCTGATGAGCGTGTGCGCGATGTGCGCGGCCAGGTCCGGGTCGCCCTCTACGCCGGGGACGGGGCGCGGCCCGTACCCCTCGTCGGCGGTGGGGAAGGCGGCGCCCGTCCCGAGCACGAAGGTCGGGATCAGGGACAGGTCGAAGGCGGAGGCGTGGTCGTTGTAGACCAGGAAGATGACGTCGGGGAGGTTCTCCCGCTCCCACTGCCGGGAGTACGCGTACCCGTCGAAGACCGGTCGCCAGTAGGGCTCGTCGGTCTTGCCGTGGTCCATCGCGGCGCCGATCGCCGGGACGTGGGAGGTGAAGACCGCTCCGGTGACCACGGCGTGCTCGGCCGGGGGCGCCGGGTCGGCGTGCGCCGCCTCCAGGACGGCGTGGTCGATGCGGTTGCCCTCGACGGAGCGGCCGCCGCCGGCCATCATGGCGCGGTACTCCTCCTCGGTCATGCCCGTCATCGAACCGGCCATCTGCTGGAACGAGAAGCCCAGGGTCGCGCCCCACTTGGCGAGGAAGTAGATGTTGCCGCCCGCGCGCACGGCGGCGTTGAGGTCGCGGTCGAGCAGGGCCTGCTTCTGGTCCTCGCGCAGCGGCCAGGAGTCCAGGTAGGCGCGTTCGTCGGCGAGGTACAGGGCCCGGTTCTCCGCCGTCATGAGCGACATGCAGAACTGGTTGAGGTGGTAGCCCTTGGCGGACTGCTCGGCGTCGAAGACCGTGGTCCCCGGCACCAGTTTGTAGGTCTTGTCCAGCGACATGGTGGCCTCCGGTGGTGGGTGGATCAGTCGGCGTCCGGCCAGTACAGGCGCATGGGGTTGTCGACGAGGAGCCCCCGCTGCAGGGCCGGGGTGGGCGCGATGTGCGGGATGAAGTCGACGAGCAGGCCGTCGTCCGGCATGTGGCCGGTGAGGTTCGGGTGCGGCCAGTCGGTGCCCCACAGCACCCGGTCGGGGAACTCCTCGACCACGCGCCGGGCGAAGGGGACCACGTCGCGGTAGGCGTGCCGCTCCCCGTCGAGGGCGGGCGGGCCGCTCACGGTGAGCCGTTCGGGGCAGGTCACCTTGCACCAGATGTCGGGCCGGGCCCGCAGGAAGTCGAGGAAGGCCTCGAACTCCGGGCCGTACGGGTCTTCGGTGACATCGGGGCGGCCCATGTGGTCGACGACCAGCGGCACCGGGATCGACAACAGGAACGCGCGCAGGTCGGCGAGGTCGGCCGCCTCGAAGTAGACGACGACGTGCCAGCCGTACGGGGCGATCCGCCGGGCGACGTCCATCAGGTCCTGGCGGGGCGCCGCGTCGACGAGCCGCTTGACGAAGTTGAACCGCACGCCACGGACGCCCGCCTCGTGCAGCCTCCGCAGCTCGGCGTCCGAGACCCCCGGCCGTACGGTCGCCACGCCCCGGGCCAGGCCTCCCGACGCCTCCAGGGCGTCGAGCAGGGCGCTGTTGTCGGCGCCGTGACAGGTCGCCTGCACGACCACGGTGCGGGTGAAGCCCAACCGGTCGTGCAGTGCGCGCAGTTGGTCCTTGGACGCGTCGCAGGGGGTGTACTTCCTCTCGGGGGCGTACGGGAACTGCGCCCCCGGTCCGAAGACGTGGCAGTGCGCGTCGACGGCGCCGTCGGGCACCCGGAACCCCGGCCGGCTCGGGTCGGCGTACCAGTCCAGCCAGCCGGGGGTCTTCGCGTAGGTCGTCATCTCGGTACCGTCCGTCCTGCCCGTCCTGTGCGTCCTGTCCGTCACTTCAGTCCTGTCCGTCACGTCAGTCCTGGTACCGCAGGCCGAGCTCGGCCAGCGGGCCGCGCATCGCGTACATGTCCAGGCCGAGCTCGCCCGCACGGAACCGGGCGCGCTTGCCCTCCTCGTTGGCCTCGCGCCGGGCCGAGGCCTCGGCGACCTCGGCCGCCCGCTCGCGCGGCACGACCACGACACCGTCACGGTCCGCCACGACGACGTCCCCGGGCCTGACCAGGGCGTTGGCGCAGACCACCGGCACGTTGACCGAGCCGAGCGTGGCTTTGACCGCGCCCTTGGCGTTGATCGCCCGGGAGAAGACCGGGAAGTCCATCGCCTCCAGGTCGGCCACGTCGCGCACGCCGCCGTCGATGACCAGGCCCGCACACCCCCGGGAGCGGAACGAGGTGGCGAGCAGATCACCGAAGAAGCCGTCCTCGCTCTCGGTCGTACAGGCCGCGACCACGACGTCGCCCTCCCGGATCTGCTCGGCGGCGACGTGGAGCATCCAGTTGTCACCGGGCTGCAGCAGCACGGTCACCGCCGTACCGCACAGCCGGGCGGCGGGGTAGACGGGGCGCACGTAGGGACGCATCAGCCCCACCCGGCCCATGGCCTCGTGGATCGTCGCGACACCGAAGGCCGACAGGGCGGCGACGGCCTCGGGATCGGCGCGGGTGATCGATGTGTGGACGACACCGATCTCGGTGTGTTCCATGCGTTCTTCTCCTGGGAGTTCAGTGGCCGGCCGCGGCGAGGCGGGCGGCGAGTCGGGGGTAGACGCGAAGGGCGTTGCCGCTGTAGACAGCGGTGCGTTCCTCGTCGGAGAGGTGCGGGGTGGCCTCGACGTACCGTTTCGTGTCGTCGAAGTGGTGGCCGGTGCGCGGGTCGATGTCGCGGACGGCGCCGATCATCTCGCTGGCGAACAGGACGGAACGGCTGGGCACCACCCGGGTGAGCAGGTCGATGCCGGGCTGGTGGTAGACGCAGGTGTCGAAGAAGACGTTGTCCAGCAGCGTCTCGGGATCCGGCCTGCCCAGCGCCATCGCCAGACCGCGGAAGCGGCCCCAGTGGTAGGGCACCGCACCCCCGCCGTGCGGGATCACGAACCGCAGGGTGGGGAAGTCGGCGAACAGGTCGCCCTGGACCAGCTGCATGAACGCCGTGGTGTCGGCGTTGAGGTAGTGGGCGCCGGTGGTGTGGAAGGCCGGGTTGCACGAGGTGCTGACGTGGATCATGGCCGGTATGTCGTACTCGGCCATGGCCTCGTAGAGCGGGTACCAGCTGCGGTCGGTCAGGGGCGGCGCGGTCCACCTGCCGCCCGACGGGTCGGGGTTGAGGTTGACCGTCACCGCGCCGAGCTCCTCTACCGCGCGGCGCAGCTCGGGCAGGCAGGTCGCCGGATCGACGCCGGGCGACTGCGGCAGCATCGCGCCCATCGCGAAGCGGGTGGGGTAGAGCGCGGCGACGCGGTGGACCAGGTCGTTGCAGATCCGCGCCCACGTCGAGGAGACGGCGAAGTCGCCGATGTGGTGGGCCATGAAGCTGGCCCGGGGGGAGAAGACCGTCAGGTCGCAGCCGCGTGCGTCCATGAGCCGTAGCTGGTTGTCCTCGATCGCGTGGCGCAGGTCGTCGTCGGTGATGACCAGGTCGTCGGGGTGGGGCGCGTCCCGGGGCGCTCCGACCGCCGCGACCTGGCGGTCGCGCCACCCGGCGAGCTGCGGCGGTGCGGTGGTGAAGTGTCCGTGGCAGTCGATGATCATGTGGGTGCTCCAGGTGGTGTGGTCGGGGTCAGCCCGAGCAGCCGGCCGGCCAGCCCGTGTACTGCTCGGCGAGGTAGGTGCGCCCGGCGCGGGTGCCCACCACGTTGTCGAGCTCGCCGAGCTGGAGTCGCAGGTCGAACGGCGTTGCTCCGGCCGTCGTGTGCAGCAGCCGGGTCATCCAGGAGGAGAAGTTCTGCGCCCGCCAGATCCGCTGGAGGGCCCGCGGCTGGTAGTCGTCCAGCGCGGCCCCGCCGGCGCCGCCGAGCGCCTTCAGCAGGACGTCGGCGAGCACCTTCACGTCGTGCAGCGCGAGGTTGAGCCCGCGGGCACCGGTCGGCGGCACGGTGTGCGCGGCGTCGCCCGCCAGGGCCATGGACCCCCAGCGCATCGGCTCCTGGACGAACGAACGGAACCGCAGCACCGTCTTCTCCAGGACCGGCCCCTCATGGAGGCGGAAGCCGTCCCGGCCGGCCACGCGGGCCTGGAGCGTCTCCCAGATGCGGTCGTCCGGCCAGTCGTCGGGGGAGGCGCCGGGATCGCACTGGAAGTACATCCGCTGCACGCTCTCGGTGCGCTGGCTGATGAGCGCGAAGCCGTGCTCGGAGTGGGCGTAGACCAGCTCGGGCGCGCTCCTCGGCGCCTCGGCCAGGATCCCGAACCACGCGAAGGGATACTCCTTGCCGTAGCGCACCCGCCGCTCCTCGGGCACCAGATCGCGGCACATGCTGCGCGAGCCGTCGGCCCCGACCACGTACCGGGCCCGGATCTCGTGGCGGGACCCGTCGGGCGCCGTGTAGCGGACGCGGGGAGTGTCGGTCGTGATGGCGAGAACCTCGGTGTCCTTGACGCCGAAGTGGACCGTGCCGCCGTCGCGGGCCCGGGCGTCGGCCAGATCGACGAACACGTCGGTCTGCGGGTAGAGCCACGCCGAGGCGCCCACCAGCTCCTTGAAGTGGATGCGGTGCGGCCGGCCGCCGAAGCGGAGCTCGATGCCCTCGTGCTCGTGGCCCTCGCGCAGGATCCGGTCGCTGACCCCGGTCTCGACGAGGTCGCGGGCCGCACCGGCCTCGAGGATGCCCGCCCGCTGTGTCGTCTCGATCTCGTGGCGGGTGCGGGTGTCGACGGCGATCGCCTCGACTCCCGCCCGTCCGAGCAGGTGCGCCAGCATGAGGCCGGCGGGACCGGCCCCGACGACGGCGACGGGTACCGAGACAACGGTGTCGACGGGGGTGTCGGCCATGGCATCTCCTGAGCGGCTGCGAACGTCGGGAACACCCCGAACGTTGGCAGCCGGCACCCGTGCCGGTCGCCGGTGTTTCCGCCAGGCGGAAGCCCTTCGGAGTCAGTCCGCCGTGCGCGCCCGTCGGCCGAGCTCGTCGGAGATGCCGTACGCGGCCCTGAGCAGCGGCTCCCGAAGTCCCCGCGCACGGTTCGCACTACGCGCCGCCACGACGATCCCCAAGGCGGCGCTGACGGGCCCGTTCCGGCCGATCCGCACGGGCGCGGCCACCGCGACCGTGTCCTCGGAGAGCTGCCGGTCGCTGACGAAGACCTGCTCGCGGCGGATGACGTCCAGCTGGGCGCGGAGCGTCTTGGGGTCCGTGACGGTGTGCGGGGTCCAGGCCCGCAACGGCGACTCCAGGACCTCCTCCTGGACCTCCCGCGGCGCGTGCGCCAACAGCACCCGGCCCATTCCGGTGGAACCGATGGGGAACCGGCTCCCGACCATCGTCAGCAGCTGCACCGACCGGTGCCCGGCGATCCGCTCCACGAACACGAGCTCCAGGCCCTCGCGCACCGCGAGCTGCACGTTCTCGTGCGTCGCCTCGTAGAGGTCCTGCATGAACGGCAGGGCGGTGTCCCGCAGGATCTGGGTGCGCGGACAGCCGGAGGCGATCTCCCAGAGCCTCAAACCGACGTGCCACGTCCCGTCCTCGACCCGCTCCAGAGCCCCCCACGCCGCGAGCTCCGCCACCACGCGGTGGGTGGTGCTGAGGGCCAGCCCGGTCCGCTGGGCGATCTCCGACAGGGTCTGCGACGGGTGTTCGCGGTCGAAGGCCGACAGGACCAGAAGGACCTTTCCGGCCGCGGTGTTCCGGGTTGTGCTCACGCGGCCAGTCTCGCAGACCCGCGCCGAGCCCCCCGGCCGCGCGCCGCGCCCTCGCCCGTACCATCTGCCGGACACCAAGGAGGAGACGTGGAACGAGAGATCTCAGGGCTGTCCTCGATGGCGACGCGGCCCGTGCTCGCCGAGCTGGCCGAACACATCCGGCGTGCCGAAGGGCTCGCCGTGCACTTCGATTCCGCGGGTGGCGTCGAGATCGCGCGGCGGGTGCGCGAGGGCGCCGAGGCCGACGTGCTCGTGCTCGCGGAGGGGGCGCTGGCCGGGCTGGCCGAGGAGGGGTACGTCCTCCGTGATTCGCTGCGCCCGCTGTGGGTCTCACAGGTCGTCGCCGCGGTGCCGGACGGCACACCGGTCCCGGCGCTGCGCTCCGCGTCCGACCTGCGGGCCGCGCTGCTGTCGGCGCAGAGGATCGCCTACTCGACCGGCCCCAGCGGCACGGCCCTCGTCGATCTGATCACCCGGCTGGAGCTCGCCGACGCACTGGGGGACCGGCTCGTCCAGGCGCCACCGGGCGTGCCCGCGGGCAGCCTGCTGTCGTCCGGCCGGGCGGACCTGGCCTTCCAGCAGCACAGCGAGCTGATGGACCTGCCGGGCGTCGTCGTGGCCGGCCCGCTGCCGGGCGAGCACGCGATCAGCTCGACGTTCGGCGGGGGAGTCCTCACCACCTCCACCCAGCCGGGCCGCGCCCGCGAAGTCCTCGACTTCCTGGGCTCCGGCCCGGCATGGAACACCGCCCGCGCCAGGGGCATGCGGGCCTTCGGGGACCGCTGATCGGTCCGCCACCGCCGAGGGGGCGTACGCCCTACGGATGCACCGGCACCACCGGCACCACCTGGCTCGCGGTGCAAGCGTGGGCGAAGTCCACGGACGCGTTGAAGAATCCGCTCCGCGTCCGCGTCCGGCGTACGCCGCTCATTCCCGTGGCCGGCTCCCCGCTCTGCGGGCAGCCGCGGCCAGCCAGTCGTGGCGGATCAGGCTGCTGAAGGGTTCGATCAGCAGCCAGTAGGGTCGGAACCGGCGTGCGGACGCCTGATCGGTCCCATGGACCCTGGTTTCGGTGTGCAGGTGGGTCCCGGCGCCCTGGCTCGCGACCGAGAAGGCCATCAGTCCCTTGATGTGCCCCGGCTCGTCGAACTCCAGGTACTCGTCGGGCGTCAGCGTGAGCCACTTCTGCCGCAGGGACCACGGCTGTCCCACGAAGCCGACGACGAGATCCCCACCCGGGTCGTCCTGGAGCTGGAAGGCGCCCACCCCTTCGTGCAGCCCGTCGACGACAGGCGCGTCCCGGTCCAGATACCGCTCCTCTCCGGGGGACGTGAGGCGGGCCGGAATGCTGCGCACGAAGACAAGCGGCCTGAGCGCGTACATCTCCGCGGGCCGCACCTCGCGCACCGCCCGCGCGACCACCCCGGGGTCGGCCGGCATGCTCCGGCCGTGGTGGGTGCGCCACTGGTACTGCGGCAGCCAGCTGTCACAACTGGCCACCTTCGGATCTGTCTTGTGACCGCGCATGACGTCGCCTCTCGTCCCTTCCCTCGATGAGAACCGCGCTCGCCGGCTCGGAGACATGCCCGGCGAAGCGCACCCTCGTCCCACTCGGCGGTGCGTGCGGGAAGCCGGCCGAGCGTCCCGCGGCGATTACGATACCCGAGTTCCGGAACTCGGGTATCGTAAACTGGAGTCATGCCGAACCCGACACCGCGACTGGGGCGACCCAGGGACAGCCAGATCGACAGCACTGTGCTCCGAGCCGCGCGCGAACTGCTCGCGGAGGTCGGCTACGCCGGGGTGGCCATGGACGCGATCGCCGCCCGCGCGGGCGTGGGCAAGGCTGCCATCTACCGCAGGTTCGGCTCGAAGGCGGAGCTGCTCTTCGCCTCGGCCGTGCACGGTATGGACATCGAGCCGCCGCCGGACACCGGCTCGCTGCGCGGCGATGTCCGCGCGATGGCGGGCCTCGCCCTTGAGCGTCTCTCGACGCCCGCGGCCCGGATGCTGACTCCCGCGCTCATGGTCGAGATGTCTCGCGACCCTGCGCTGGTCGCCCGCTTCCAGGGCACCTTCATCGCCCAGGAGCGGCGCGACCTCACGGCGATACTGGAGCGCGCCGAGAAGCGGGGTGAACTGCCGGGTCCCTTGGACCCGACGGTGGCTCATCTGCTGCTGGGCGGACCGCTGTTCCTCGCGCTGTTCGCCTTCCACCTGCCGGTGGACGAGATCCTGCTCGACGAGCTCGCCTCGGTGATCGCCGCCGGGCTCATCGCCCGCTCCCGGGACGCCGCCGGCTGATTCGGCCCAGGGCGTCGGACGGGCCCGGTGTTCGCCGGGGATTCCCGGCCCCGCGGTTGCGGGCGGGGTGCGGCGGAGGGGCGTCCACGGTGCGGGCAGCCGATTGACCGGCTCGCGCCGCCCCGGCTATGTTGCGCGCCATGTACCGATCCGCGCTGCTGACGACACGAGGTCACGTCGACCTGAAGCGTGTCTGCTCCGCCGCGTGTCAGTGGTCCTGACCGTACGGCGACCGCGCGGATCCCTCGTCTTCGTCCTGCCCGTCGGCGGGTCCGGAGCCTGAACTCCCGCACCGTCCCCGCGTTCTGGTGAACAGTGCTCCCTCCGTGGAGCTTCCCGCGCACGCCCCTGCCCGGAGCCGGCCGCCCGTCACGGGCCGGTCCCGGCGGCCGGGCCTCGCGTGCCACCGCACAGGACCTGGAAGGCCCCCGTGGACAGATCGAAGACCTCCCCCGACCGCCGACTCGCTCCGCTGCGCCGTGCCGACATCCCGCCGGCCGGTGCGAACCCGCTGCGGAGGGTGTCCGGTACCGGAGCGGTGCTGGGCGCCGTCCTCGACCACGGTCCCGTCGCCCGCAGCACCATCGCCCGGCTCACCGGACTTTCGCCCGCATCGGTCAGCGGGCACTGCGGGGCACTGCTGGACAGAGGGCTGGTCAGGGAGGGCCCCGAGACCGCGGGCCCTCGGGGCGTCCGGATCATCCACCGGGCCCTCGACTCGGGCATCAACTTCGTCGACACGGCCGACGTGTACTCGGCGGGGGAGTCGGAGACCATCGTCGGGAAGGCCCTCGCCGGCGGCCGGCGGGACGGCGTGGTGCTGGCCACCAAGTTCCACGGCAGCCTCGGCTCCGACCCCAACGAACAGGGCAACAGCCGCCGTTGGATCATCCGCGAGGTGGAGAACAGCCTGCGCCGGCTCGGCACCGACTGGATCGACCTCTACCAGGTGCACCGGCCCGAGCCCGAGACCGACTTCGACGAGACGCTCGGCGCGCTCAGCGACCTCGTCCACCAGGGCAAGATCCGCTACATCGGCACGTCCACCTTCGAGCCCTCCGCGATCGTCGAGGGCCAGTGGATCGCCGAACGCCGCGGCCGCGAAAGAGTGGTGACCGAGCAGCCCCCGTACTCGCTGCTCGCGCGGGGCATCGAGCGCGAGGTCCTGCCCATCGCTCAGCAGTACGGGCTGGGCGTGCTCAGCTGGAGCCCGCTCGCCGGCGGCTGGCTGTCCGGTCGCTACCGCAAGGGCGCCGACCAGCCCACCTCCAGCCGGATCGACCGGCAGGCCGAGCGCTTCGACATTGCCGACCCGGAGAACGCGGCCAAGCTGGACGCCGCCGAGGCACTGGCCCAGCTGGCGGAGGAGGCAGGACTGACCCTGGTGCAACTCGCCCTGGCCTTCGTGCTGGAGCACCCCGCCGTCACCTCGGCCATCATCGGGCCGCGCACCTTCGAGCAGCTGGAGAGCCAGCTGGGCGCCGACCGGGTGCGGCTGAGCGCCGACGTGCTCGACCGCATCGACAAGATCGTGCCGCCGGGCACCAACCTGTCCGCCCGGGGCGCCGGATACGTGCCGCCCGCACTCTGCGACCCGCGGCTGCGCCGCCGCCCGCGCGTCTGACCGGCCGGGCCGCCGTCCCCTCCCCCGACGGGGGACGGCGGCCCGCCACGGTGCGGTGCGTCAGCGGCGGAGCACCTTGCGGGAGACCACGTTGCCGAGGAGCTGCGCCGACTGCACGAGGGCGATCAGCACGAGCACCGTCACCACCATCACCGAGGTGTCGAAGCGCAGGTAGCCGTACGTCATCGCCAGGTTGCCGACGCCTCCGCCGCCGACCGTGCCGGCCACCGCCGAGAAGTCGATCAGTGCGACGAGCATGAAGGTCATGCCGAGGACCAGGGGTCCGAGCGCCTCCGGGACGAGGACCGTGAGCAGGATCCGCAGCGGGCTCGCGCCCATGGAGCGGGCCGCCTCGATCACGCCGGGTTCGACGGAGAGCAGGTTGGACTCCACGATCCGGGCGACCCCGAACGTCGCGACGACCGTCATCGGGAAGATCGCGGCGTTCGTGCCGATCATCGTGCCGACCACCCCGCGCGTGACCGGTGCCAGCGCGACGATCGCGATGATGAACGGCACGGGCCGGATGACGTTGATGAGCAGGCCCAGGACCGTGTGGACGATCCGGTTCGGCAGGACGCCGCCCTTGCGCGTGGCGTAGAGGGTGAGCCCCACCGCCAGGCCGCTGAGGGTCGACAGCGCCAGGGTGATCAGCACCATGTAGACGGTCTCGCCCGTGGCGTCGAGGACCTTGGGCCAGAACGTGCTCCAGTCCGCCTTCACCGGACACCCGCTTCCGCGAGGTCGGGTACGCCCAGCCCGGCGGCGACGGCCTCGACCGCGCCGGGCTCGCCGCGCAGTTCCAGCGTCACACTGCCCAACGGGCGTCCGCGCACCTCGGCGACGCCTCCGTGGACGAAGGTGAAGTCGACGCCGTGGACGCGCAGGAGCTCCGAGAGGCCGTCCAGGGCGGGGCCGCCGTCGACGACGGGCACCGTGACCAGGCGGCCGGGGTGTCGGGCGCGAAGGCGTTCCAGGAGCCCGGCGTCCGGCTCGGCGTGCTGCGCGGAGCGGACGAAGGCGGCCGTGGTCGCGTGGCGGGGCCGCGCGAAGACCTCGTAGACCTCGCCGCTCTCGACCACCTTGCCGTCCTCCATGACCGCGACGCGGTCGCACAGGGTCCGGACGACCTCCATCTCGTGGGTGATGAGGAGGATCGTGACGCCCAGCTCGCGGTTGACCCGGCGCAGCAGGGCGAGCACCTCGCCGGTGGTCTGCGGGTCGAGGGCGGAGGTCGCCTCGTCGCACAGCAGGACCTTCGGGCGGGTGGCGAGCGCGCGGGCGATGCCGACGCGCTGGCGCTGGCCGCCCGAGAGCTGCTCGGGGTAGCGCTTCCCGTGGCCGGCGAGACCGACGAACTCCAGCGTCTCCTCGGCGCGGGCCCGGGCCGCGGTACGGTCCATCCCGGCGAGGCGCAGCGGGTAGAGCACGTTGCCCAGGACCGTGCGCGAGCGGAAGAGGTTGAACTGCTGGAAGATCATGCCGATCTCGCGGCGGATGGGGCGCAGCCGGCGCTCGCCGAGGGACGAGAGGTCCTGGCCGTCCAGCAGCACGCTGCCCGAGGTCGGCTCCTCCAGCCCGTTGACCAGGCGCAACAGGGTGGACTTGCCCGCACCGCTGTGCCCGACGACACCGAAGACGGTGCCCGCCTCGACGGTGAGGCTGACTCCGTCCACGGCGCGCGCTCCGCCCGGGAACTCCTTCGCGACATCGCGCAGTTCCACGGCGGCGGTCATCGCTTCAGCTGCTTCTGGATGCGGGCCACCTCGGCCTGCAGCTCGGCGGCGGGCAGCTCGATGTGGTGGGCGGTGCCGTTGCTGGTGCGGCGGACCTCGTCCTGCACGACCTGCGAGGCGTAGAGCTTGACGATCTTCTGGTAGTCCGCGTCGTCCTTCCGGTCCGCGCGGGCGGCGATGACGTTCAGGTAGGGGACGGACTGCGGCCCGGCCGGGTCGTCCTTGAAGAGCGCGGTGTCGGCCTTGATGCCGGCGAGCTCGGCCACGCCGTCGTTGATGATCGCGGCGTCCGTGTCCTGGAGGGTCCGGGGGGTCTGCTGGGCGTTGACCGGAGTGAGCTTGACGTGCTTGGGGTTGGCGGTGATGTCGTCGGGAGTGGCGAAGAGCCCCGCGTCCTTCCGCAGCTCGATGAGCTTCGCCTGTTCCAGCACGCGCAGGCCGCGCCCCTGGTTGGCGGGGTCGTTGGGCAGGGCTATCTCGGCCCGGTCGGGGAGGTCCGCGAGCTGCTTGTGCTTGCTGGAGTAGAGGCCGAGGGGGACCACTGTGGTCGCGGCGATGGGGGCGATGTCGGTCTTGTTCTCGGTGTTCGACTGGGCGAGGAAGACCAGGTGCTGGAAGGCGTTGAGCTCGATGTCACCGGCGCTGAGGGCCTTGTTGGGCAGCGAGTAGTCGTCGAACACCACCGTCTCCACGGTGAGGCCCTCCTTCTTGGCCTCCTTGGCGAGGACGTCCCATTCCGGGGAGTCTCCGGAGATGCCGACCCGGATGCGGTGGTCGTCCGAGCCTCCGGCGCCGCAGCCGGACAGGAGGAGGGCGAGAACGGCGGCGCTGGACGCGGCGAGCAGGGTACGTCGACGCGGCAGTGCAGAAATCATTGTGTGATCCATGTGCAGAGGAAGAGTCAAACGAAGGGATAGCTGGATCGTAGATCGAACTCGTCCAGCTACCTTCGAATCTTTGGTTCAATTCATGAATCTGCAATGAATGAAAGGCGGTGGGGGAGGGGGGAGGGAGGTGTGGAGCGTCAGCCCACGAACTCCTCGTCCCCGTAGCGCACTTCCGCGGTGTCCCAGTCGACTCCCAGTTCCGCCGTGAGCTTCTTGGCGAGGGGGAGGTCGGTGAGCGGGGCGATGAGGATCAGCCTGCCGTCGACGGTCACGGAGCCCCCGCCGAGGCGTTCGCGGGCCTCGGGGTCGGCGAGGAGGGCGTCATGGAGGCGGGTCGGGCTCACTCCCGGGGCCTGGATCTGCACGGCGTCGGTGTCCGGCGCGTTCCGCGGCAGGCAGCGGAACGTCAGCACCGACTCCTGGTGGTACTGCTTGCGGATGACGTCGGCGATGTGGCGCAGCCCCGCCGGGTCGACCCGGTTGACCTCGAACTCGCGCGAGCGCTCGTAGGTGGTCTGCTTCAGCTCGTCGGACCAGAAGACTCCGTCCAGCAAGGTCGAGGAGCCGGGCTTCGCGCCGTGGGCCCGGATGATGCCGCGCACCTCGTGGTCGAAGCGGTGCAGGCGGGTCCGCAGCCGGGGGTCCGCCGGGTCCGTGATGATCGCCGTGTTGTCGGTGGCGAAGACCTCCGCCACCGCCGGGCAGCCCGGGGGCGAGGCCGGGCTCGCGTGTGCGCTCCCCGTGCCGGCCGATCCCAGCGTGAGGACCCCGACCGCGACCAGGACCCGCAAGTGCTGCTGCTTCATGTGCCAACTCCCTTTCCGGTACACCGGGATGGTGTACCGGCGACGGACGGACGTCCACGTCGCCTCGGGCAAGGAGAACCCGATCGGTCCCGCATGCGTCAGGAAGATCGGATGCGTTCACGTGATCGTCAAGAACGGCCCGCCGGGGGCCGGGCCGGGACCGCCGTACGGGCGGTCCCGACCGGGCGGGCGGGCGCAGGAGGGCGGGCGCCGCGGGCGGGCGCCGCGTCGGCTACCGCCAGACGACGGCGCGCCAGCGGACCGGCCAGCTCCGCGAACTGCCCACGTCGCCCGCGACGCTCCCCTTCGCGTTGATCGCGAGCGGCTGGGTCGTGTCGATGCCGGCGGGCAGCGGAAGGGCGGTGACCCGCCCCAGCGGGTCCCAGGTCACGGCCCGCTCGTCGGAGGTGCCGACGCCCGTCCCCGCGTCGTTGATCCCGTTCACGAAGACCCGGCCCGTGCCGGGCAGTACCGCGAGCTCGGTGGTGACGTTCCCGTCCCACCGCACGGCGTGGTCCTTGACGTTCCCGACGATGACATCGGCGTTGTTGACGCTCACGGACCGCGCGCCGATCCCCTGCGACGGCAGGGCCTCGAACTTCTTCCCGCGCGCGGCTCGGACGGCCTTCCACTCCCCGGCCCCGTCGGTCGCCCGGCCGATCACCGTGCCGCGGTCGTTGATCGCGGCCGGCTCGCTGTACGAGCCCCCGAGCGAGCCGAGATCGTGGACCCGGCCCGCGGTGTCCCAGCGCACGGCCCGCGTCTTCTCACCCGGCACGAACACGTAACCGGCGATCTCCCCGCGCTTGTTGATCCCGGTGGCGACGCCCCCCTCCGCCCTCGGGGGCAGGCGCAGTACGGTCGCCCGGCCGTCCGGCCCCCAGCGCACCGGGCGCGTGCGGGCGGCCGTCGACAGACGTCCCACGGCGACGCGGGAGTCGTTGATGTCCTGGGCTTCGCCGTCGACGTAGCCCGCCGGCTCCTCGAGCCGGGTGAGGGCACCCGACGCGTCCCATCGGGCGGCATGGCGCACGCCGTCCGCCGTCGCGGTGAAGCCGGCCACGGTGCCGTCCTCGACGACCTTGACCGCCTGCCCGCCCGAACCACCGGAGACGGCCTGCAGACGGGTGAGGGAGCCGTCGGCGCCCCACCGTACGAGGTAACCGTCCTCGTTCTCGTCGAGCGAGAGCCCCACGACGTCGCCGGCGTCGTTCATCGCCTGGGCCGAACTACTGGAATGGCCTGCCAGGAGCGGCAGTTCGTACATCGAGACGGCAGCGCCGGAGGGCGCGGAGAGCGCGGAAGGCGCCACCATCACGGATAACAACGCGGAAACCACCACGGGCATCAAGAAGATCTCCCCTGTCTTCTCGGACTGACACGGCGCCGGACGCACCCGCCCACCCCTGTTGATCCCCCGGGCGGCGAGCACGGCACGACGCCCGAGCCCTCCCCAGCCTGCGACACGAGGAAACGTGCCGGGACAATTCAGTGCCCGTCGGGCGCAGGTACCAGCGCGGGCAGCAGCATGGCGAGAACCGATTCCATGTACGCCTCCGGCAGGGGGCGGGTGCGCAGGAGCCAGGTGTGGTAGATCGGCCCGTAGAGCAGTTCGACGGCCATCTCGAGGTCGAGGTCGGCGCGGATCTGCCCGGCGTCGCGCGCGGTGGCGAGGCGCTCGACGCATGCGTCGATGGAGACCCGCAGGATGCGGGTGACCCCCTCCGCGGCCACCTCGTCGGATTGGGCGGCGCCGATCAGTCCTCGCCAGATCTCGCCGAACTCGGTGTTGAACAGTCGCATGACGCTGGAGGTCTGAGCGACCAGGTCCGCATGGATGTCACCGGTATCGGGAAAGCCTGCGGCGGCGTCCCGGGCGTTCTCGACGCCCTCGATGAGGATGGCGGCCTTGGAGGGCCACCACCGGTAGATGGTCGTCTTGCCGACCCCCGCCCGGGCGGCGATGCCCTCGATCGTGGTCGAGGTGAATCCCCTCTCCACACAGAGGCCGAGAGCGGCCTCGATGATGGCCTGCCGGGACTCTTCGCTGCGGGTTGCGGGACTCACGGACCAACTCTATCCGAGCGCAACGCTACGTCTCGTGTTGACAGTCGCCAGTTTCAGCCACACACTGATCACGCAACGGTCCGTTTCGTATCGCTTGCGTAGCGGGGGGCGTCTCCGGTACCCGGGACCCGGGTACCGGAAAGACGCCCGATCGGGGCTATCCGGGTCTGCCCGAAGGACCGTGCAGGAACTCCAGGCGCTGCTCGGCCAGTTTGACGTTCCGGGGGTCGAGGGACGGCAGGTCGTGCAGGAGGCGGATGAGCTCCGCAGCGGTGTCGAGGGCCGCCGCCGGCTCTCTGAGCCTGGTCCAGCAGTGCAGGGCGCCGTCCGCGGCCGCGTGGACCTCCGGCGCATCGGGAGACTGACTGCCCAGCCGGATCCGGCCCGCCTTGGTCCACAGCCGGGTCGCGAGCTCGAAGGAACCTGCCATCCGCGCGAGATCGGCACGGATCTCCAGCCAGCTGATGGCTCCGGGCGACCCGTACCCCGACCGCTGCAGCACGTACTGCTCCCAGGCCTCGGCGAGACCCGCGGCCTCCGCGTGCCGGCCCGCAAGGGCCAGGGCATGGATCTGCGGCCGCGGATCCCGCACCACCTCGTCCGCGGCGGTCGGCTGCCGAGCGGCCACCTCCTGCCGGCCCATGACGGGGGCCCCGCTCACTGGGGAAGCCGGGGCGGCGAGCTCACGCGCGGTCGGCACGACCAGCGTGCCCGGCGGCAGCGCCGCCGCACCAACGGCCAGAGCGTGCACCTGAAGATTCGCCGGGCGGCCCGGACCCGCGGCGAGCTGAGCGATCCAGCACCGGGTGTACCTGCTCACCGCAGTCCCGCTGCCGGCGAAATCCGGCGGCGAGACGACCCCGTACACCTCGGCGGAAGGAGACGCGGGCAAGCTGCCGTACTCCTGCAGCAGCGGCCACGCCGCCTTGTCCGCGACCAGGTCCAGCACCACCGTCGTCAGCCCGGCCGGACGGCCCCGCAGTTCCCTGCCCAGCCACTCCCAGGGCAGCGCCGTATAGCGAACCGACCCGGCCGTCGTACCGGCCAGGGCCAGGTGCAGCCGACGGCCACGGCGGTCGACGGTGAGGCGGCCCGACAGATAGACCAGCAGCGGACCCCGGGTAGCCGCAGCCGTCCGCAACCGCGTCACCACCAGGTTCGGATCCCGGGCCCCGTCCAGGTAGGTCGTATCGCAGGAGACGCCACTGTTCAGGAGCAGCGAAACCGGAACGACCCCGAGCGCGGCCAGGTTGGCACTCGGAGCCACCTGAACAGCGCGACGGCGCACGGCGCCGTCCCCCGCTATGAGAAGGACATGCCCCCGCTGTCCCCATTCCACTTTCTGCATGAGCAGACCGTACTCACACCGCGGCGATGGGGTTCAGCGGGCGAGGGAGACGGCGAACGGCCTGAAGCCGTGTCGGCGCAGGACGTGGGGCACGACCAGGATCATGGCTTCGGTGGCGCGGGCCGTGGTGATGTCGCCGAGGTCGTGGGTGGCGTTGGAGACGTCGATGAGGATCTTGCCGGCGAGTTCGGTTCGCAGGCCGGCCAGGAGGTCGAGGGCGCTGTCGCCCGGCGTCGCGTTGATCACGATGTCCGCCGTGCGGGCGGTGGTGCGCTGGTCGGCGAAGGAGACGCGGGGGCCCGTGCCTTCGGCAACCGCTGCGGGCTGCTCCGTCGGGCTCCGGCGGCCGAGGGCGACATGGTGTCCGGCCGCGGAGAGCTTGCCTGCGAGGTTGGCGCCGACGCGGCCGGCGCCCAGGATGCCGATGCTGGTCATGAGGTGATGCTCCTTGCGTTGTCGGGCGGGAAGGGCGGAGGTCGTCGGTCAGGCGATCGGCGACAGGACCTTCAGGGCGGCGGTGTGGATGCCGGGGGCGGAGGCCAGGAAGTCGCGGCTGCCGGTGGTCCAGGGCTCGCCCGCCAGGTCGGTGACGGTGCCTCCGGCCTCGGAGACCAGCAGCGCGCCGGCGACCAGGCCGGAGCGGACGTCGGAGAACTGCCAGAACGCGTCCATGCGCCCGGCGGCGACGTGGATGAGCTGCATCGTGGCGGGCACGGACACGCGTACGACCAGGCCGTTGACGAGCATGGCGGTGACGGAGTCGCCGATCCGCCGGAAGGTGCGCTCGTCCTCGCCTGGCCTGGCCTGGCCGGTGCCGGTGAGTGCCGCGCCCAGGTCGGTCTTGGCGGACACCTGCAGCGGTCGGCCGCCCAGCCGGGCGCCACCGCCGGCGACGGCCGTGTAGGTGTCGTCGGTCAGCGGCAGGTGGACGACGGTGAGTACCGGCCGGTTGTCGCGGACCAGGGTGGCGGTGACGGACCAGTCGTCCATGCCGTGGACGTGGTTGATGTTGCCCTCGGCGGGGTCGACGACCCACCACTCCCCGGACGGGAGCGCGCCGCCGGCCAGCTCGTCCTCGGCCCACTGCGATCCAGGCCGGGCCCGCAGCAGCGGCTCCCGCAGTACGTCCAGGACCGCGTCGTCGTTGGCGTGGATCTCCTCGACGACCTCGTCGAGGCTCACTCCTCGGGCGTACGGGGTATGGCGGTCGCGCAACGTGCGGCCGGCGGCCTTCACCGCGGCGGTCACCTCGGGCAGGAGCGTCGTGTCGGCGGCGAAAGGCATGGCTGTGCTCATGGCGGGCTCCCTGGATTCGGTCGATGCGGGCGGCTCGTTCCCTGCCCGCGAGGTCCACACCCTCGTCCAGCAGGCCCACCGGCTTCTCTCCGCACAACAGGAACTCGACCTGGCGGCTCTGGAACGGGTCTTCACCGTGCGCTGGCACGACGCCCTGGCCGCCGCGTGCGGCACCGCCCTGATCACCGCCGTCCACCGCCGAGCCCCCGGGGTCCAGCTGCGGCTGCCCGCCGAACCCGGCACGGACACCCCCGAGCTGCGCCGCGGCGAGGTCGACCTCGAATCGAGCTCCAGCCGGCCGGCGCTCCCCGACATCCGCCACCGCCTCGTCGGCAGGGACCGGCTGGTCGTCGCCGTCCGTCCGGGCCACCCGCTCGCCGAAGGCCCGCTGAGCCTCGATCGCTACACGGCCGCCGAACACCTCACCGTCTCGCGGCGCGGAAGCCTGCGCGACCCGATCGATGACGCCCTGACCGCACGCGGCCTCGAACGACGCGTCGTCTCCGCCGGGCCCACCACCGCCTTCGCCCTGCAACTCGCCCTCGGCACCGACCTGGTCGTCACCCTCCCCGACGCGGTCACCCGCGCGGCCCGGGACCAACTCGGCCTGTTCGCCCTGCCGTTGCCGCTCCCGCTGCCCGACGTTCCGCTGTACCTGCTGTGGCACCAGCGCTACGACGACGACCGCGCCCACACCTGGCTGCGCGAAACGGCTGCCGAAACCGTCCAGGCGCTCTTCTGACGCGGCGCTAGCGACCGATGTCGCGGCTGCGGAAGTCGTCCAGCGTCTCGCGCCGCACCAGGACCCGGGCCGAGCCCTCGTGGACCGCGATGACCGGAGGGCGGCCGACCATGTTGTAGCCGGAGGCCATGGAGAGCTGGTACGCGCCCGCCACCGGGACGGCGAGCAGGTCGCCGGGGTGGATGTCGCCCGGCAGTTCGACATCGGCGGCGAGGACGTCGCCCGCCTCGCAGTGACGGCCGACGACCGTGGTGGTACGGGATCCGGCCGCGGAGCGGCGCCCCACCAGCCGGGGCGCGTACCGCGCCCCGTACAGGGCGGGCCGCGGGTTGTCGCTCATGCCGCCGTCCACGGCGACGAAGACCCGCTCGCCGGTGTGCTTGACGGCGAGCACCCGGTACAGCGCGACTCCCGCCGGTCCGGCTATCGCCCGGCCGGGTTCGATGACGAGCCGGGGCACGGTCAGCCCGACGGCGGCGCAGCTCTCGGCCAGTTCGCCACGGAGCTGCCGCGCGAGCAGGGCGAGGTCGAGGACGGGGTCGCCGGGCCGGTAGGCGATGCCGTGGCCGCCGCCCATGTCCAGCTCGGGCAGGGCGGTCCCGTGGGTGTCGCGGACGTGGGCCATCAGCCCCACCATCCGGCGCAGGGCCGTCAGGTAGGGCTTCACTTCGGTGATCTGGGAGCCGATGTGGCAGTGCAGGCCGGTGAGTTCGAGCTGCGGCTGGGACAGGATCCGCGCGATGGCGTGCTGGGCGCCCCCGTCGGCGGGGGACAGGCCGAACTTCTGGTCCTCCGTACCGGTGCGGATCTTGTCGTGGCCGCCGGCCGAGACGCCCGGGACGACCCGCACCATCACCTTCTGGTGTCCGTGGGGGCCGACGGCGGCCGCGATCCGGGCGATCTCGGACGGGCTGTCGATGACGATCCGCCCCACCCCGAGCCGTAGCGCGGCCGCGATGTCCCGGGGCGACTTGGCATTGCCGTGCAGCACCATCCGCTCGGGCGGGAACCCGGCGGTGACGGCGAGTTCCAGCTCCCCGGCGGAGCAGACGTCCAGGCCGAGGCCCTCCTCCCGGACCCAGCGCACCATCGCGCGGGAGAGGAAGGCCTTGGCCGCGTAGAGGACTTCGGCGTCGGGGAAGACGTCCCGGTAGGTACGGCAGCGTCCGCGCACCTCACCCTCGTCCAGGACGTAGGCCGGGGTGTCGAACCGCTCGGCGATCTCGGTCAGCGCCACCCCGCCGACGGCCAGGCCGCCGTGCGGGAGCAGGGTGGTGGAGGCGGGCCACGGGGACAGGTCGTCGGCGCCGGTCAGGATCTCCGGGAGGGCGGCGATGGTCATGGTGCGATCCCCTTCAGGCGGTCCGGGCAGTGGTGTCGGGGGTCTGTGGAACGGGAGCGGCGTCCCGCGCCGTGACGGGGCCGGTGGCCGCCGTCGGAGTGACCGGGGGAGCGGTGAGGGTCGGGTCGACCGTCAACAGGGAGGCTCCCAGCGGTTCGGCCAGCGCGCGGAGCGCGGTCGCGGACAGCCGGATCCAGGGCTGCCCGGCGCCCAGGGTGGCCGCCAGCCGCCCGGCGCTGGTGAAGCCGACGGCGGTACGCGCCCCCAGCGGGGTGCGGAACAGGCGCACCACCACCGGCGCGGTACCCGGCCGGGCCGGTACGTACAGGGGCCCGGCCGGGACCCGTTCCTCGGGCTCGGGGTCGTCTGCGTACTGGAACAAACACATGGGGCCCTCCAAGGGGAACCACGAACGGCAGTGGAGGCCCCGGGTGCGGGGAGGCAGTCCGGGGCGCGACATCGAAGCTATCCCCGGCTCCGGGCACCTGTGGTCACCCCATGACGGGACCTTGACGGTGACGGGCCGAGTCCATACGGATCACTGACGGGGGCTCCTGGCTCCCGGCTCTTGGCTCCCGGCTGAGCGCCAGGCGCCAGGCGCCAGGCGTCCGGAGCCCCGCCGCGTCACCCGCAGGCCGCGGTCAGTGCCGCTGTGAACTCCTTTGCCAGTTCGGTGATCACGGGGAGGTCGAAGGCCCGCGCGTTGTACTGCAGCCAGCAGCGCAGGCTGCCGTCCGGCTGTTCCAGTACGGTCAGCTCGGGGACGCCCCGGTCGCCGCCCGGCAGGGGCCAGGGCACGGTGCTCCCGCGCGGCAGTTCCCAGGGAGCGCAGGCCAGGCCGGGCAGCTGTGCGGGCGCGGCCCACGCCTCGTAGCGGAGCCAGGCCGCGAACGGCACGGACGGGCTGAACTCCGCGAACGGGTACAGCTGGTGGTCCAGTGCCTCGCTGTAGACGGTCCGCAACCGGTCCACCAGCTCGGCGAAGCCGGGTCCGCCGCTCGCGTCCACCCGCAGCAGCAGCGACTGGACGAAGCAGCCCACGGTCCGCTCGGCGTCCGGGCGCGGGCGGCCGGGCACCGGGGTCATCACCACCAGGTCGGGGCGGCCGCTGCGGCTCGCCAGCAGTCCGGTCCAGGCTGCCGTGACGGCCAGGAAGGGCGTGGCGCCCAGTTCGGCCGCCCGGGCCCGCAGGGCTTCGGCCAACGGCGCCGGCACCTCGAACTCGTGCGCCTGGGTGAGTACTTCTTCCACGGCCCGGCGGCCGGCGAACTGTTCGACGGCCTCCGGCGCCCCGGCCAGTGCGGCCTGGAAGTGGGCCCGGGAGGCCGGCCAGTGCCCGTTCGCCCAGTCCACCAACTCCCGGTACCCAGGGCCCGATCGGGCCGGCGGGGCCGAACGGCCGCGCCGCAGAGCCGAGTAGAACACGCCGAGGTCGGCCAGCAGCACGCCGACCGACCAGCCGTCGGAGACCATGTGGTGCACCGCGACCAGCACCACGTGATCGGTCTCCGACCGGCTGACCACCAGGAGGCGCGCCATCGGGTCGCGGCCCAGGTCGGTGAGACGGTCGCGCTCGGCCAGCAGCAGGGCGTCCACCTCGGCGTCCGTGGCCCCCGGGGCTCGGGTCAGCGTGATCCGCACCCGGGGCTCCTCGTCGAGCACCGCCCGTACGACCCCTTCGCCCGCCCCCTCACCCACCGCCTCGAACCGGGTCCGCAGCGCCGGATGGCGCCGGACCACCTCCGTGAGCGCCAGGCCGAGGGTCTCCGGCTCAAGCCGGTCGGCCACCCGGAACAGCGCCGTCACCGCTCCGGCGTCCCGCCCGGGTGCCTCGGCCATCCAGCGGAAGAAGTTCTCCTGCTGAGAGGTGAGCGCGATGGCGTGCGGCTGCGCCCGGAGCGCGGCCAGGTAGGGCGTCACGGTGTCCGTCCCGGCGGAAGCCGCGTCGGCAGCGCCCTGCCGGCGGTCGGGGTGGTCCACCCAGGCGGCCTGGGACCGCAGCGAGGGCCGCTCGAAGACCACGGCGGTGCCCGCCCGGACCCCGAACTCGCTGCTGATGCCGGTGGCGAGCTGGACCGCCCGGAACGAGTCCCCGCCGAGCGCGAAGAACTCGGCGGCCACGTCGGTGACCGGTCGGCCGAGCAGGCGCCGCCAGAGTGCGGCCAGCCGCAGCTCCGTCGGGGAGGCCGGAGCGACCGGGGGACCGGAGGACTCCGCGGGCGCGTCGAACAGGGGACGGAGCAGGTGTTTGACCACCTTGCCGCTCGGGTTCCTGGGAAGGCCGGCGGCGAGCAGGATCCGGACCGGCAGCTCGGGTCGGCTCAACCGGCCGCTCAGGAACAGCCGGAGATCGTCCAGGTCCAGACCGCCCGGCCCGGCGACGACGACCGCCACCGGGACGGCGCCCATCACCGGGTGCGGCAGGCCGAGCGCGGCGGCGTCGGCGACCGCGGGGTGCTCGTACAGCGCCTCCTCGATCCGCAGCGTGGAGACCTTCAGCGCACCGCTCTTGATGACATCGCTCTCCCGGTCGACCAGGTACAGGTAGCCGTCCGGGTCGAGGCGTCCGACATCGCCCATCCGCACCCAGCCGTCCCGGAACACCCGGCCGCTCTCACCGGCGGCGCCCAGGTAGCCGCGGGGCGGTCCGGGCTGGCGCAGCCACACCTCGCCGACCTGCCCGGCGGGCAGCGGCAGCCCGTCAGCGTCGAGGATCCGCAGGTCACCGGGGTCCGCCGGGCGGCCCAGCGAGCCGGGGCGGCGGGTGTCGACCACGGTGGAGATCTGCGCGGGCGAGGCCTCCGCGGAGGTGTAGGTGTTGACCAGCGTCGCGCCCGGCAGCGCCGCGGCCAGCGCGGCCGCCACCGGTACGGGCAGTGCGGCGGCGGAGGAGTTGACCAGGCGCAGACTGCTCAGGTCGTACCGCCCGGCGGTGCCCGCGTTGACCAGTTCGATCGCCATCGAGGGCACGAGGAAGGCGGTGCCGATCCCGAACTTCTCGACGGCGATGCCGAACTGGTCCGCGTCGAAGCGCGGCAGGCTGAGCGTGGTGGGCGCGGCGGTCAGCGCGCCCAGCAGCATCACCTGGCCCGCGTTGGTCCCGATGGGGAAGGCGTGCAGGGCGTGCCGCGAGTGCGCGTAGGCGCGGCGGCGGGGGTGGGCGGTCAGGCCGGCGGTCAGGTTGGCGTGCGCGGCGAGCACGCCCTTGGGCGCGCCGGTGGTGCCGGAGGTGCCGATCACCTGCGCCGGGTCGGCCGGACCGACCCGGTACGGCGGGACCGCCGGCGGCTCGGGGTGGGCGGCCAGCAGGGCGTCCAGACGGAGCTCCACCAGTCCGGGGAGGGCGGGCGGTTCACCCTCCCCCTCCTCCGCGCCGTACCCGTCGCCCCCGTCGTCCCCGTCCCGGAGGACCGTGCCGGCCCCGGCCAGCGCGGCCAGGGCGGCGGCATCGGACTCGGTCAGGTCCTCGCGGACCGGGACGGGCACCCCGCCCGCGTACTGGACGGCGAGGAAGCCGACGGCGTACCGCTCCCAGCGTGCGTTGGAGAAACGCAACAGCACCCGGTCGTGCGGTCCGACCCCGGCGGCGGCCAGCCCGGCGGCAGCGCGCAGCGCCTCCTCGCGCCAGCGGCGGTAGCTGATCTCCCCGCCGCCGACGACCTGCAGCGCGACGTGGTCCGGGTGTTCGGTGGCCCGAGCGTCGAGGAGCTCCGGGACGGTCGGGGCGGCGGGCGGCGCGGTGGTGGTGATGGCGGTCTCCGGTGGGATTCGGTGGTGGACGGGCGAGGCGGGTGGTGGGCAGGTGATCGGGTGCGCGGGGCGGGGTCAGTCCAGCCGCTCGGCGGCCTCCTCCTCGCTGAGGGCATCGATCTCGGCGATCAGGAGCGCCTCGATCCGGGCTGCCAGGGCTGCCGGGGTCGGGCTCTCGAAGACGTCGCGGATCGACACGTCGAGGCCGACGCCGGCCCGGATGCG
Organism: Streptomyces sp. NBC_00193; assembly: GCF_026342735.1. Classification (GTDB taxonomy): domain Bacteria; phylum Actinomycetota; class Actinomycetes; order Streptomycetales; family Streptomycetaceae; genus Streptomyces; species Streptomyces stoeckheimensis. The sequence goes on along the minus strand of NZ_JAPEMM010000002.1, from coordinate 864,445 downwards.
GGCGGCGACCCGGGTGACCAGGAGCGAGTCCCCGCCGAGGGCGAGGAAGTCGTCCAGTACGCCGACCCTCGGTAGGCCGAGCACCTCCTGCCAGAGGCCGACCACCAGGGCCTCGGCATCGGTACGGGGTGCCAGGTACCCGGTGGCGGCGCCCGCCGGGTCCGGATCGGGCAGGGCGGCGGTGTCGAGCTTGCCGTTGGCGTTGAGCGGGAGCGTGTCGAGCAGCACCACGGCGTCCGGCACCATGAAGGCCGGCAGGCGCAGCGCCAGGTGCTCGCGCAGTTCGGCCGCCTGCGGCGCGGCCGCGGACGACGGTGCGGCTGCGGATCCCTCTGCCGCGGCCGGCTGCGGGACGGCGTAGGCGATCAGCCGGCGGCCGTCGCGGACCAGAACGGCCGCTCGGGCGACGGCCGGGTGGGCCGTGAGGGCGGCCTCGATCTCGGCGGGCTCGATCCGGTATCCGCGGATCTTCACCTGGCCGTCGGCGCGGCCGAGGAACTCCAACTGCCCGTCGGCACGCCACCGGGCGCGGTCGCCGGTGCGGTACATCCGGCCGTCCGGGACCCCGGCGAACGGATCCGGGAGGAAGGCCTCCGCCGTCAGCTCGGGCCGGGCCGGGTAGCCGCGCGCGAGGCCGTGGCCGCCGATGTGGAGCTCGCCCTCGGAACCGGCGGGCAGCAGGCTGCCGCGCTCGTCCAGGAGGTAGAGCCGCACCCCCGGCAGCGGACGGCCGAGCGGCGGGCGCTGCTCGCCGGCGGGCCCGCCACCGGCCTGGCCGACGGGGCCGCCGCCGAGGTCGCCCGCGGTGACGATGACGGTGGCCTCGGTCGGGCCGTAGGTGTTGACCAGCCGGACGGTGTCACCGTGCCGCTCCCGCCACCGGGCGAGGGTCGCGGCGCGCGCCTCGGAGCCGCCGAGGACGACCAGGCGCAGCGCCGGCGGCCACGGGGCCTGGTCTCCGAGCGAGACCAGTTCCTCCCAGTACGCCGTGGGCAGGTCGAGTACGGTGACGGACCGTCCGGCCTCGCTGCGCAGCAGGTCGGGCAGCATCCGGCCGCCTCCGGGCAGCAGGACGACACAGGCGCCCGCGGTGAGGGCGGGCCAGATCTCCTCGGCGTGGGTGTCGAAGCCGATGGAGGCGAACTGGACGATCCGGTCGCCCGGCCGCAGCCGGTAGCCCTCCGGTCCGGCCATCCACCGGACGCGCTCGGCCAGAGCGGCGTGCTCGACGGCGACGCCCTTGGGCACCCCGGTGGAGCCCGAGGTGTAGAGGACGTACGCGAGGCAGCCCGGATCGGTCCCGGGCAGCACGGCTCCGGTGTCCGGACCGCCGACGGGCGGTACGGGAATCCCCGGCATCGGAGCCCCGGGTATCGGAGCCGGGGCCATCGGAGCCCCCGATACCGCGACCCCCAGCACCGGAACACCCAGGTCCGGGCGCTCGCCCCCGGTGAGCAGCAGGGCGGCGTCCGCCTCGCCGAGCATCAGCCGCCGGCGCTCGGCCGGGTGCGCGGGGTCGAGCGGGAGGTAGCCGGCGCCGGCCTTCCAGATCGCCATCAGGGCGATGACCAGTGCGAAGGAGGGCTCGATCAGGACGCCCACGGTGCGGCCGGCCACCGGGCCCAGGCGGCCCGCCAACTCATCCGACGCACGGTCGAGTTCGGCGTAACTGAGGGTGCTGCCCGCGCATTCGAGAGCGGGTGCGTCGGGGCGGGCGGCGACCTGGTCGGCGAAGCCGCGCAGGATCGGGCGGGCGTCCTCGGTGACGGCAGGTCCGGCGCCGAGCGCGAGGAGCGCGGCACGCTCCTCGCCGGTGAGCAGCCAGTCGCCGTGCAGCGGGACCTCGACGTCCTCGACGGCGCGGGCGAGCAGGTCGCGGACCCGGCGCGCCAGGGCCTCGACCGTGGTGCGCTCGAAGAGCTCCCGGTCGAAGCAGAACGAGAGCGTCATCCCGCCGCCCGGGGTGCGCCAACTGTCCAGCAGCAGATCGGTCTTGGCCCGGTCGAAACCGGAGTCCATGCTCTCGGTGCGGACGCCCGCGGGCAGCGGTGTCCGCTCGTCGGCGCCGGCCAGCTCGTACTGGCTCTGGTGGACGAACACCGCCTGGTAGAGCGGCCCCACGCCGGGCAGCACGGGCAGCCCCAGTTCGGCGGCGACCCGCTCGACCGGGATGTCCTGACGGCTCAGCGCCGCCATCGTGGCGGAGCGCACCCGGCGCAGCACGGTGCGGAAATCGGGCTCGCCGGTGAGGTCCGCGCGGATCACCCCGGTGCGGGAGAAGTAGCCGAGCAGGGCCTCGTGGGCGGTCTCGTTGCGGCCGGCCAGCGGGGTGCCGACGGCGAAGTCGTAGGTGCCGCTCCAGCGGGCCAGCACGCTCTGGTAGGCGGCGAGCAGCACCATGAACGGGGTGCAGCGCTGCTCGCGGGCCAGGGCGTCGAGTCCGGCGACGAGGTCGGGGCCGAGGGCGAGGTCGGCGAAGCCGGCCCGGTGGGTGGGCTCGGCGGGCCTGGGGTGGTCCAGCGGCATCCGCAGGGCGCCGACGCCGGCCAGGCGTCCGCTCCAGTGCCGGACCGCCTCCTCGGCCGCGCCGCCGTCCAGCCTGGTCCGTTCGGCGAGTGCGAAGTCGCCGTACTGGAGCTTGAGTTCGGGTAGATCGGCCGGTCCCTCGCCGATCTCCTCGCGGTACAGCGCGAGCAGTTCGCGCCACAGCACGGTGAACGACCAGCCGTCGGAGACGATGTGGTGGACCACCACACCGAGGGCGTGCTCGTGCTCGCCGGCGCTGACCAGGACGGCCCGCAGCGGCGGCCGTTCGCCCAGGTCGAAGGGGGCGTTGACGAAGGGGGCGCAGGCCGCGGTGAAGGCCTCCTCCGTCGCCTCCGGGATCGGTACCAGGGCGAGTGCGACGTCCCGTACGGGTTCCACGAGCTGGACGGGCTGTTCACCGTCCAGGGCGAACCGGGTGCGCAGGACCTGGTGCCGCACGGTGAGCCGGGTGAGCGCCGCGCCCAGCGCCCGCGGGTCGATGGGGCCGCTCCAGCGCCGGTTCAGGTACATGTTGAACCCGGCGTCCTGCGGGCTCAGTTGCTGGAGGAACCACAGGCGGCGCTGCTCGTCGGTCAGCGGATGACGGGAGATCGGGGCCGGGGCCGGGGCCGCGTTCGCGGTCGGGGTCGGGGTCGGGGAGGTCATCTGTTCGTCTCGCCTTTCGCGCGGGCCTGCAGGGTCTCGAGGCCGATCAGATCGTCGGACTCGGCATCCGGGACGTCCCGGTCGAAGCGCGCCAGGACGGGAATGCAGAGGCTGATGAGGACCAGTGCGGCCATGGCGAGGCCGAACACCAGGTAGAGCAGGCCGATGCCGCGCCCGTCGCCGGTGCCGATCAGGGCGCCGACGCTGGAGGCCAGCGCGCCGCCCTCGTCCATCAGGGGCTGGAGCAGTTCGGGGCCGGCCGGGGCGACCAGGGCGAAGCCGATCGGCAGGGTGGACCAGGCGACCAGGGTGTTCACCGCGATCACCCGGCCGTGGAAACGCATCGGCACCTTGGTCTGGATGACCGTCGCGTAGATGCCGTTGAGCAGCGCCAGTCCGTAGGTCATGCCGAACGCGCCGACGGCGACGACGGTCACCGAGGGCCGCAGGCCGGTGACGACACAGGCGGCGGCGAGGCCGAGGGTGGCGAACAGGACGCCGCGCAGCCGCATCCGGCGCGGCCCTCCCCAGATCAGCAGGGTGAGGCCGCCGAGTACGGCGCCCAGACCGGCCGCGGTGGAGACCCAGCCGGCGGCGGCGGTCGTGGAGAAGGAGAGCACCAGCGGGGTGATGAGCAGGAAGAGCGGGGAGAGGAAGATGTTCAGTACCGCGAACCAGAACAGCATGGCCCTGAAGTGGCGGCTACCGAGGGCGCGTTGGAATCCGGCCCGGATCTCGGCGCCGACGCTCTCGCGGCGGGTGGCGGCCATCACGTCGGGGAAGCGCACGGCCAGGGTGACGCCGGTGGCGATCAGGTAGCTGACGACGTCGAAGACCAGGATGCCGCCGAGGCCGATCACGTGCAGGATGCCGACCGCGATCAGCGGTACGAGGAACTGGGCGAGGCCGAGGGCCATCTGGACCACACCGTTGGCGCGGCCGAGGAAGCGCTTGGGCACCAGCTGCGGCACCGCCGATCCCCAGGCGACGCGCTGGAAGGCGAGCGCGGTGGAGAGCAGGGAGATCATCACGTAGCAGTGCCAGGTCTCCAGCGAGTCGCTGAGGAAGAGCGCCAGCAGGACGGCCTGGGTCAGGCCGGCCGCGATGTCGCCGCCCAGCATCACCCGGCGCCGGTCGCCGCGGTCGACGATGGCGCCGGCCAGCGGGGCGACGACGATGCCGGGCACCAGGCCGAAGGCGGCGAGCAGGCCGAGCTGGAACAGCGAGCCGGTCTGCAGGTAGATCCAGATCGGCAGGGCGAACTCGGTGAGCGCCGAGCCGATCATCGAGAGCTGCTGGCCGGTGGCGATGGCCAGGAAGCGTCCCATGGTCGGGCGGACGGGGCGGCGCGTACGGGCCTTGCGGGCGGCCTTCCGTGCCTTCCCCGGTGCACCGGACCGCTCCGGCTGCCCCGGCGGCCCGGATTCCGGCCCTGCCTCCGGCCCCGGTTCCGGCACGGGTTCCCGTACGAGCTCCCCTACGAGGCCCGGCTCGGTGTCCGGCTCCGCCCCGGCGACGTCGCGGGACAGGCCGGCCAGCCACCAGGTGGCGTCGGCGGTGCGTTCGTGGCGCGCCTCCTCGCCGGCGGCGATCGAGCGGTGCACCCCGGTCAGGATTCCGGCCAGCTCCTCGGCGCGGTACTTGAGGTAGAAGTGCCCGGCCTCGTCCAGGACCACCACGGCGGTGGTCCGGGCGATCCGGTGCCACTCGCGGAACCGCTCCTCGTAGAACTCGGTCGCGGGATCCCGGTCCCCGCAGACGGCGATGACCGGCGCCGTGATCGTGCCGCCCTCGCTCTCGTACAGGTCGCCGAAGTAGCGCTCGGCGCCCTTGGTGCCGACCCGGCGGTTGTGCACGATCAGCCGCAACTGCTCCTCGTCGACCTCGTCCACGTCCAGGCCCGCCGCGGCCAGGGCGTTGATCATGCCCTGGTCACTGCGCAGCCGGGCGGCCAGCTCGGCGAAGCGCTCGGCCAGCGCGGCGCCACGGCCCTTCGGGCGGGCGAACGGGAAGATGCCTCCGAGGTGCACGGCGTCGATCTCCCGGCCGGCCGCCTCCACCCGGCGGGCGATCTCGACGGTCAGCCGGACGCCGACCCCGCAGTGCCCGTAGAGCACCAGAGGTCCGGCGACGTTGGCGACGATCTCCTCGGCGCAGAGCCGGGCGACCTCGTCGACGTCCATCGCCTCCTCGCCCAGCTCGTGCCCGGGGACGGCGATGGAGTGCAGGGCCCAGTCCGCCGGCATGGCGTCGGCGAGCGGCTTGTAGATCAGCGCGCTGCCGCCGCCGTAGGGGGCGCAGACCACACTGGCGGCCGTCTTGCGGCGCTCGGGGGTGAGCAGGTGCAGCAGCCGGCGCGGGCCGCGGTCGCCCTCGGGGGTGGCCACCAGTTCGGCGAGCCGGCGGACCGTCGGGTGCTTGAAGAGGTCCATCACGCTGACCGGGGTGGCCAGGTCGGGGAAGGCCCGGCGCATCCGGGCGACCACCTGGGTGGCGAGCAGCGAGTGGCCGCCGAGCTCGAAGAAGTCGTCCAGGGCGCCGACCCGGGGGAGGTCCAGCAGGTCCGCCCACATGGCGGCTATCACCTGCTCGGTCCCGGCCTCGGGGTCGACGTGGGCGCCGGGGGCCGGGCCGTCCGCGGGCGCGGGCAGTGCCTTCCGGTCGACCTTGCCGTGGGCGAGCAGGGGCAGCCGTTCCAGCACCACGTAGCGGGCCGGGACCATGTAGTCCGGCAGGACCTCGCCCAGGGCGGCGCGCAGCTCGGCGGCGGCCGGCGGTTCGCCGCCGGCGGGGCGTTCCAGGTAGGCGACGAGGTTCTGCTTGACGCCCTCGCCGCGGGCCAGGACCACCGCCTGGGTGATGCCGGGCAGGGCGGTCAGCGCGGCCTCGATCTCGCCGGGCTCGACCCGGTAGCCGCGGACCTTGATCTGGTCGTCGCTGCGGCCGAGGTACTCCAGGGTCCCGTCGGCGCGCCAGCGCGCCAGGTCGCCGGTGCGGTACATCCGCGGGCCGCCGGTCACCGGGGTGGTGTACGGGTCCACGCCGATCGGGACGGCGTACGGGTCCACGCCGGCCGGGGTGGCGTACGGATCGGGCAGGAACCGCTCGGCGGTCAGGTCCGGGCGACCGAGGTAGCCCCGGGCCAGCCGGTCCCCGCCCAGGTACAACTCACCGGTGACGCCCGGCGGAACGGGGTTGCGGGACTCGTCCAGCACGTAGCAGCGACCGCCGGCCAGCGGGCTGCCGATCGGGGTGCTGCCCGGCGCGTTCAGCCCGTCGGCGGTGACCTCGTGGACGGTGATCCCCACCGTCGCCTCGGTCGGCCCGTAGTGGTTGAACACCGCGCACCGGCCCAGTGCGGCGATGCCCGCCGCCCAGGACCAGCTGCTGGCCTCGCCGCCGAGGACCAGCGCACGGCGCGGCAGCAGCCGCTCCAGCGGCGCGTCGGCGGTCAGCGCGGCCAGGTGGGACGGCGTCATCTTCAGGTAGTCGATGCCCGCCCGCTCCATCTCCGCGGCCAGTTCCACGCCCGCGATCCGGCGCGGCAGCAGATGGACCCGGCCGCCGGTCGTGAGCGCCAGGTAGAGCATCGTCATGCTGAAGTCGAAGGAGAGCGACTGGAGCAGCCCGAAGGAGGCCCCGGGCTCGATCCGCAGCCGTTCGCCCGCGCCCGCAAGGTAGTTGAGGATCTGGCGATGCTGCACCGCGACGCCCTTGGGCGTGCCGGTGGAGCCCGAGGTGTAGATCACGTACGCGAGGTGGTCGGCGCCGGAGACCTCCTCCAGCGGCGCCCCGTCCCCTTCGGTCGCGTCGTTGTCGTTGTGGTCGTCGTCGTTGCCGTCGCCGGTCAGCAGGTCGATCGCCGGGTGGTCGCCGAACCGTGCTCGCAGCACGGAGTCGGTGATCAGGGCCTTGGCTCCGGCGTCGGCGACCAGGTGGGCGAGCCGGGCGGGCGGCTGCTCGGGGTCGAGCGGCAGGTACCCGCCGCCGGCCTTGAGCACGGCGACCAGGGCGACCGCCAGCTCGGCGGACTGCTCCAGGCAGACGGCCACCCGGTCGTCGGCGCCCACGCCCAGCGCCCGCAGGCGCCGGGCCATGGCAGTGGCCCGCCGGTCGAGGTCGCCGTAGGTCAGGGTGCGGTCCTCGAAGACCAGGGCCGGCGCCCCGGGCGTCCGGGATGCGGCCTCGGCCAGCGCCCGGGTGAGCGTGGCGGGACCACCGTCCGGCAGCGCGGGACCGGAGGCCCAGGTCCCCAGTACGGCCGTCCGCTCGGCCGCGCTCAGCAGCGGGAGCCGGTCGACCGGCAGCGCGGGGTCGGCGCACCCGGCGGCGGTCAGCAGCTCGAACCGTTCGGCGAGCCGCTCGACGGTGCCGGCGTCGAAGAGGTCGGTGCGGTAGGTGAGCAGGCCGTAGAGGCCGCCGTCCGGCTCCTCGCGCATGTAGAGGGCGAGGTCGGCGTGGGTGGTGGTGGCTTCGTAGCCGAAGCCCTCGGAGTCCAGGCCCGCGGTGGGGGCGGCGGCGTGGTCCCCGTAGTTCTGGAAGGCGAAGGTGGTCTGGAAGACGGCGGCGCGGCTGACGTCGCGTTCCACCGCGAGGTCGTTGACCATCTGCTCGAACGGCACCTCCTGGTGCGCGTACGCGTCGAGCGTGGTCTCGCGGACCCGGCTGATCAGCCGGCCGAAGTCGAGGTCGCCGCCGAGCTGGGCGCGGATCGGCAGCATGTTGACGAACGCGCCTACAACGCCTTCGAGTTCACTGTGGAGGCGGCCGGCGACGGCCGAGCCGACGGCGAAGTCCCGCTGGCCGGTGTGCCGGCTCAGCAGGGCCTGGAACGCGGCCATCAGCACCATGTACGTGGAGGCGCCGTAGGCCTGCGCCACCTCGCCGACCCGGCGGGAGAGTTCGGCGCTCCAGCGGAACTCGGTCGCGGCACCTTCGAAGGTGAACAGCGGCGGGCGGGGTCGGTCGGAGGGCAGCTCCAGGGCCGGGACGCCGTCGAGTTCCGTGCGCCAGTGTTCGCGCGAGGCGGCGAGCGGCCCGTTCTCCAGACGGTCCCGCTGCCAGGCCGCGTAGTCCCCGAACTGAACCGGTAGCGGCGGCAGTTCGCCGGGAGCGCCGTGGGCGTGGTGGGCGTAGCGGAGGTCGAGTTCGCGGTTGAGGAGGTCGATCGACCAGCCGTCGCAGATGATGTGGTGCATCACGAGGGCGAGGACGTGGTCGTCCTCGGAGATCCGGACCACCAGGGCGCGCAGCAGCGGGCCGGCCTGGAGGTCGAAGGGGACGGCGATCAGCGCGCCGAGCTCGGCGGCGGCGCGCGCCTGCGGGTCGTGGTCAGCGCTGGCGTCCAGGTGCTGGGCGGCGAACGGCGCGGGCTCGGCGACCAGGACCTCGGCGGTACCGGCCTCGGTGGTGCGGAAGGTCATCCGCAGGCTCTCGTGCCGGGCCACGAGGTCGGTCAGCGCGGCGTCGAGGGCGGCACGGTCGAACGGGCCCCGGAGCCGGCGGGCCGGTGCCAGCGTGTAGGCCGTGGAGCCGGGAGCGAGCTGGTCCATGAACCAGAGGCGTTCCTGGCCGCTGGACAGCGGCGGTGCGGTGTCCGCCGGGCGGGGGTTCACCACCCGGGCGGGGGCCGAGGCGCCGCGCAGCCGCTGGCTGAGAAGGGCGCGCTTGGCTGCGGACCAGTCGGTGGGCAGGTCCTGGGTATCCGTCATCGAGTTCCTGTTCGGGCGTGCGGCGGGTGAATCGGAGCGTGCGGGGGTACGGACGGACGGGGGCGGGGGTACGGGCGCACGGGGCGGGGGCACGGTGAGGCCGGGCCCGGCACGGCCGAGCGGCGTCGAGTGGGGCCGTGTGGGGCCGGGCAGGGCCGAGCGGCCCCTGCCCGGCGTGCCGGGTGTACCCGGCGTACCGGGCGGCGCGGGCCCGGCGCGGTCCGTAAGGGAGGACCTACTGGCGTGCGCGGACGGCGGCGGCGATGCCGGCCGGGGTCGGGACGTCGAAGAAGACGTCGAAGTCCAGCTCCACGCCGAGCGCGTCGCGGATCCGGGCGGCGATCTGGATCACCGTGAGCGAATGCCCGCCGAGGTCGAACAGGTCGTCCTCGGGGCCGACATCGGGCAGGTTCAGCACCTCGGCCCAGATCCGGCGGACCGTTCCGGTGGTCGCGTCGCCTGCGTCGCCCATGTCGGTGGTGTCGCCCGTGTCGTCGGCCCGTGGCGTCGGAGCCTCGCGGGGCGGTACCGGCAGGGCCCGCCGGTCCAACTTGCCGTTCGGGGTGAGCGGCAGGCGCTCCATGGTGAGCCAGCGCTGCGGTGTCATCGCCGCCGGCAGCGTGCGCATCAGGTGGTCGCGCAGGTCGGCCGGGGCGGGCGACGGGGCGCCCGCGGCCGGGACCAGGTAGCCGGCGAGGAAGGGCTCCCCGTCCTCCTCGGTGTGGACGGCAACGGCGGCCTGGGCGAGGGCGGGGTGTTCCAGCAGGGCGGACTCGATCTCGCCGAGTTCGATCCGGTGGCCGCGGATCTTGACCTGGTCGTCGATCCGGCCGAGGAAGTCGAGCTCGCCGTCGGGCGTCCACACGGCGCGGTCCCCGGTGCGGTACAGCCGGGCGCCGGGCGGGCCGAAGGGGCTCTGCACGAAGCGTTCGGCGGTGAGTCCGGGTCGGCCGAGGTAGCCGTGGGCGACGCCGTCCCCGCCGATCAGCAGCTCGCCGGGGATGCCGAGCGGGGTGGGGTTCAGCTGCTCGTCGACCACGTACGTCTGGGTGTTGGCGATCGGGCGGCCGATCCTGACCTGCTCCGGCTCGGCGGGGAGTTCGGCACAGGTGGACCAGATGGTGGTCTCGGTGGGCCCGTACACGTTGAACAGCCGGGCGGTGCGCGCGCGCAGGTCGCGGGCGAGCGGCAGCGGCAGTGCCTCGCCGCCGGCGAGGCCCGTGACGGTGGTGAGAGGGCCGGAGCCGCTCCCGGCCGTGAGCATCACCCGCCAGCCGGAGGGGGTGGCCTGGACGTGGGTGACACCCTCGGCGGCGATCAGCGCGAGCAGGCCGGGGCCGTCCACGGCGAGGCCGTCCGGGGCCAGGACCAGGCGGCCGCCGGTGATGAGCGGCAGGTAGAGCTCCAGCGCGGAGATGTCGAACGAGAGCGAGGTCAAGCCGAGCCAGGCGTGCTGCGGGCCGGAGCCGAGCCGGTCGGCGAAGGAGGTGAGCAGGTTGACCAGTGCCCGGTGGCCGACGGAAACACCCTTGGGGCGGCCCGTGGAGCCGGAGGTGTAGAGGACGTACGCCACGTCGTCCGGACCGGGGTCGGAGTCGGAGTCCGTGGCGGAGACGGCGGCGGTGGAGGCCTCGGCCGGGTCCTGCGCCGACGGCGCGGGGATCCGTAGGACCGCGGGGGCGGCTGCGGCGACCTCCGGGGAGGGCTCGCGGTCCGCGAGCACCAGAACGGCTCCGGAGTCGCGCAGCACGAGGGCGAGGCGCTCGGCCGGATAGCCGGGGTCCAGCGGCAGGTACGCCGCGCCGGTGGCGAGGACGGCGAGCAGCGCGGCGGGCAGGTCCGCAGTGCGGTCCAGGTGGAGGGCGACCAGGTCGCCGGGCCCGACGCCGGCAGCGCGCAGTGCAGCGGCCAAGTGATCGGTACGGAGGACAAGTTCGCGGTAGCCGAGATGGCGGTCGGCCGCGCTGACCGCGATCGCCTCGGGAGTGGCGGCGGCCTGGGCGCGGACCAGGTCGAGCACGGTCCGGTCGGCCGGATAGGGCCGGGCGGTGGCGTTCGGCGCGGTGGTGACGGCCCGGAGCTCGGCGGCGTCCAGCAGCGGAAGGTCCGGCAGTCGGGTCTCGGGCGCGGCGACCGCCCCGGCGAGCAGGGTGCCGTAGTGGCCGGCGATCCGGCGGGCGGTGTCCGGGGCGAGCACGGCCGGGTCGTACTGGAGGCTGAAGTCGATGCCGCCGCCCAGGGGGCCGTGGCCGGCGGGGGCTTCGACGACCTGGAGGTGGAGGGTGTTGCGGGCGGTGCGGTTGTGCACCGCCCAGGCGATCCGGGCGCCGGTGCCGGCGAAGTCCGGGTCCGGGCCGCGTCTGCGGTAGCCGAGCGAGACCGCGGTCAGGCCGACGCGGGGGCCCAGTCCGGCGACGGCGCTGCCGAAGGGCACGCCGCGGTACGGGTAGCCGGCCCGCAGCTCGGTCCGTACGGCGGAGGCGAAGGCGGCGAAGGTCTCCGATGCACCGGCCGCGGGCGCATGGACGGGTAGCTCGTTGACGAACAACCCTATTTCATCTGCGAGTTCTGGCGTCCGGGTGGAGAGCGGGACGGACACCGGCACGGCTTCGCCGCCGTAGCGGCGCAGCAGTCCGTGCAGAGCCGCGAGCAGGAACTCGAAGACGGTGGTGCCGGCGAGGGCGGCCGCAGTGGCCAACTCCCTGGCCTCGGCGCCGTCGAGGCGCCACTCGACCGCCTCACCGGCCCCGGCCGCGGTCGGCGTACGCGGTGCGCCGGGCAGTACCGGGTCGGTGGCGGCGGCCCAACGCGGCCCGTACCACTCGGAGGCCCTCCGTACGGTGCCCGGATCCGCCGTCGAGGCTCCCGGTGTGAGCGATGTGACCGGTGTGGCCGGTGCGGTGGGCTCGGGCAGGAGCGCCGAGCCGTACGCGGCTGCGAGGTCCCGGGTCAGGACGTCCTTGGAGTTGCCGTCGAAGACCGCGTGGTGGGCGGTGACCAGCAGCTCGGCGCTGCCGTCGGCGCGCCGGTGCAGGGTGAAGCGGCTGAGCGGGCCGGTCTCCAGGGTGAACGGGCGGGCGGTCTCCTCCTCCAGCCGCTTCTCCAAGTCGGCCTCGTCCGCGGGCGCTGCGAGCTGCACCAGTTCGGGCCGCTGCGCCGCCGCTTCCTGCCAGACCCGGCCGTCACGCTCCACCAGCCGGGCGGCCAGGGCCGGGTGACGCCTGGTCACGGCGCGCACCGCGCGGGCCAGCGCCTCCGCGTCGATCCGGTCGAAGGAGATCCGCACCGGCATGTGGAACGCCTCGCGGGCCAGTCCCAGTCGATCGGTCAGCCAGACGCCCTGCTGGGCCGGCGAGGCCGGTCTGCAGGGGGGCAAGGGGAGTACTTCGGACATCGGCGGCTCACTTAGGACGTCGGAGCAGGGTGGAAGAGCAGCGCACGTCAACGTGCGGACGCAGCATGGGGCGCGGAGTACCGCGCGTCAGGGCTTCAGAGGTCAACGGCAGGCTGCGGCGAACGGGTTCGGTGACGGCACCGGCCACCGTGGACGTCCGGCCCTCCCCCGGGGACCGGCCGATGGCCGTGAGTGGTCGGGACCGCCGGAAATCCGAGGATCGCCGGAGACGTCTGACAGCTCGGGCCCCCACCCGATGAAGACAATTGGTCCAGACCTGTCGAGAGATTCGCACAACGCCCATGTACCGTCAAGAGCCGTCCATGGCCCGGAATCAACCACCATGTACGGGCCGAGCTCCACCGACGTCCACCCAAAGTCCGCAGGTGTGCTCATCCCTGACAGTTCATCAACCCTCAAGCAGCTGGCGGCAGATGGACCGCCGCGCGGAGGTCGGTCGTTGCGCGCGACGTTGCGACTGCCACGGGAGGCGTGTCCGGTGGATGAGCGGACGCCCTCGGTCCGCCGACCGGGCCGCGGTCCCGGCGTTGGCGATAGCTCCCCGAAACCCCCTGGTCCCTAGCGTGGGATCAAGAGTCCGGGCTTCGTCCGCGCCCGTCGCCGGCGAAGCCGACAGGAACCTCCACGAGGGACGGAGATTGACATGCGCGGTGCCTCTGGCCACGGTCGCCCGCACAGCACGAGCACTCGGCGACCGAGGTGGCCCGGTCGCCGGTGGCCTCCGCGGCCGGGGGTGGCGGCCGTCCTTCTGCTAGCGGGCGCGTGCGGCGGAGCCGGCGGTGATGACGGCGACTCCGCCGCACCGGGCGCCTCGAAGTCGGCCGCGGGCGACAAGAAGAGCACGCTCGCGTATGCGAAGTGCATGCGGGAGAACGGAGTCCCCAGGTTCCCCGACCTTAATTCCGAGGGCGGGCTCGACCTCAACGGCGACACGCTGGGTGTCGACCCGCGGGGCCCGGTCTTCAAGGCGGCCGACAAGGCGTGCCAGCCCCAACGAGTTCCAGTCCGGGGGACCGGGGCCCGCGCCGCGGCGTGGGCGATGGCCTGCACGATGGACAGGCCGAGCCCGAGGCCCTCGGCCCGGGCGAATGAGTATCCGTACTCATGGTGTGAGCACGGCAGCGCCACCACGATGGGTGGCCTGGTTGGGTGTTCACCGAGGGGCGGCGGGCATGGACGTGACGGTCGAGGAAAAGGGCGGCGGGGCGGGCCGTACCAGTGGCAGCGAAGCTCTCCGGCCGTTGGTCCGGCCCGCCGGTGTGGGCGCGCTGCTGGGGGGCCTGCGCATCCTGGTTCCCTTCCTGCCCTGGGAGTTGGAGGACTTCTGCCAGAGCGAGGGCTGGGGGTGCGTGGGGTTCTTCCTCACGCTGATGGCGGCCGTGCCCGTGGTGGCGACCCTGCTCGGGTGGGTGGTGCTGCGGGTGGTCGGCGTCCGTCCTGCCTGGCGGGTGGCCGGAGTGGGCGGGGTGCTGGGCGTGCTGGCAGCCGTCCTGTCCGCCCGGGCGGGTCCCTCGGGGCCATGGCTCTTGTTCACCGCTCCGCTCCTGCTGGCCGCGGCGTACGCGGCCGCGGCCGCCGTCGCTCTTCCCGGCGTCGGCTCCCGCAGGCGCTGGGGGGTGCTCGCGGGGGTCCTCGTCCTGCTGTGGCCGCTGACGGGCGTGCTCGACGATCGGCAGATATCGCAGTACCGGGAGCAGCGACTCGCCGCCTCCCAGGTCCCGTTGCTGGCCCCCGACCTGGACGGCTACCGCGTGCACTTCGCGGAGGCCGGCACGTACGGCGGCACCTTCGGCTACCTGATCCTGCCGTCCTCGGTTCCCACCAGCGCCGCCGACCGCGAGGCGCGCGGCATCCGGGTGACCGTCGCACCGCAGCTGCCGGGCTTCGCGCCTCCGGACACGTGCGAGGTCGAGTCCGCGAGCGCGCAGCGCGACACGGGCCCCTGCGAACAGGTGGCCCCCGACACCTGGCGCTCGCCCACGTACGACTCCGTCCGGTACATCGCGCGACGCCAGGGCGCCATCGTGGTCCTCACCGGAGGCGGCCCCACGGTCTCCGACGACGACCTGCGCACGATGACCCGCTCCCTCACGGTCCGCAGGACCGCCTTCTTCCTCGACGAGTGAGCCCACCGCCGCTCCCGCATGCGCGATCTCCCTTGACCCCCCGGGCTGGTTCGGCCTAGCGTGATCCGCGGCCGTAGAAAGCGCTTTCTATGCGGGGTTCCCTCCTGCCGGAGCCCCGTCGGTCGACGAGTCGAGCAGCACCCGGAGCACCGAAAGAGAGCGCACACGTGCAGCCACCCCACCCGCCCGTCGCGACGCCGATCACGACGCTGACCACGGACGAGACCGGCTTCCTGCGGAACGGCCGCCCGCACCGGATCGTCTCCGCGGCCATCCACTACTTCCGGGTGCACCCCGACCTCTGGGCCGACCGCCTGCTGCGCCTGCGCGCGATGGGCGTGAACACCATCGAGACCTACGTGGCCTGGAACGTCCACGAGCCCAGGCCCGGCACGTTCACCTTCGACGGGCCGAACGACGTGGCGGCCTTCATCCGCACCGCCGGCGACCTGGGACTCGACGTCATCGTCCGGCCCGGCCCCTACATCTGCGCCGAATGGGACTTCGGCGGACTGCCCGGCTGGCTGCTGGCCGACCGCACGATCCGGCTCCGCCGCCGCGACCCCGCCTACCTGGCCGCGGTCGACGCGTGGTTCGACACCCTGGCGCCCGTACTGGTCCCCCTGCTCGGCAGCCGGGGCGGGCCGGTGGTGGCGGTGGGCGTCGAGAACGAGTACGGCAGCTTCGGCAACGACACCGGCTACCTGGAACACCTCCGCGACGGCCTGGTCCGACGGGGCCTGGACTGCCTGCTGTTCACCACCGACGGGGCCGACCACGGGTTCCAGCTCGGCGGCCGCATCCCCGGCGTCCTCACCACCGGAACCTTCGGCTCGCGCCCCGAGAGCTCGCTCGCGACCCTGCGCACGTACCAGCCGGAAGGCCCGCTGGTCTGTGTGGAGTACTGGCACGGCTGGTTCGACCACTGGGGCGAGCCGCACCACACGCGCGACGCGCAGGAAGCCGCCGCCACCCTGGACAGCCTGCTCGCCGCGGGCGCATCGGTGAACATCTACATGGGACACGGCGGCACCAACTTCGGCTGGTGGAACGGCGCCAACCACGACGGCACCACCTACCAGCCCGACGTGACGAGCTACGACTACGACGCCCCCGTCGGCGAGGCCGGCGAACTCACCCACAAGTTCCACCTCTTCCGCGAGGTCATCGGCCGTCACACCGCCCCCGTCACCCACGAACCGCCCGCCCTGCCCCCGCGGGTCGTTCCCCGGGTGCTCACCGTGGACGAACACGTCTCGCTGGCCGACTCCCTGGACGCGCTCGCCAAGCCCGTGCACCACGTCGAGCCGCTGACCATGGAGGAAGCGGGCCAGTCCCTGGGCCTGATCCACTACCGGACCCGCCTACGGGGACCCCTGCCCGAGGCGGCGCTGCGCATCGACGGGCTGGCCGACCGCGCCCAGGTCTTCCTGGACGGACGGGAGATCGGGCTGCTGGAACGCGACGAGCCGCTCGCCGCGCTGACCGTCGCCGTACCCGACGGGGGAGCGGAGCTCGACATCCTCGTGGAGAACCAGGGGCGCATCAACTACGGCCCCCTGCTGGCCGATCGCAAGGGCATCCGCGACGGGGTCAGGCTGGACAACCAGTACCAGTTCGGCTGGGAGATCAGGCCGCTGCCCCTCGACGACCTGTCGGGACTCCGGTTCGGCCCCGGTGAGCTCCCGGACGGCCCGTCCTTCCACAGGGTCACCGTCGAACTGGACGCCCCGGCCGACGCGTTCATCGCCCTCCCCGGGTGGACCAAGGGCATGGTCTGGCTGAACGGCTTCGCCCTGGGCAGGTTCTGGGAGCGCGGCCCGCAGAAGACCCTGTACGCACCGGGTCCCCTCTGGCGCGCGGGCGGGAACACCCTGGTGATCCTCGAGCTCCACCGGCCCGGGACCACCGTCGAACTCCGCGACGCACCGGACCTCGGCACGGAGGCGCCCGCGCCCATCCCCGTCTGGTAGCCGCGACAGGCCCCAGGCCCCAGGCGCCGCGCGAGCCCGCCAGGGCCGGATGGGCCACGGAGCGCGGGCGTGCGGCCGCGTCGCCGCCGGAGCCGGAGCGGGCCCTGCCATCGTGGGCCACCGCGTCCGTCTTCCCCGGGAGGTACCTCCGTGTCCCGACGCCCGCACGGCCACTCCGGTCGCATCCGTCCGTCGCTGCGCCTGGCCGCCGCCACCGCCGCGTGCGGCGCCCTGCTCGCCGTCTCCGTGCAGCCCGCACAGGCCGGAGCGGACCGGAACCCGCCCCCCGGGGCCGCCCTCCACCAGGAACTGCGGGAGCTGGTGGAGCGGCCCGACGGGCCCCCCGGGGTCATCGCCGTCCTGCGCGACGGCGAGCGCACGGAGGTCTACCGGGCCGGCGTGGCCGACGTGGAGAGCGGCCGGCCGCCGCGGGCGACGGACCACATGCGGATCGCCAGCGTGGCCAAGGCCTTCAGCGGAGCGGTGGCCCTCGGACTCGTCGACCGAGGCCGGCTGCACCTGGACGACACGATCGGTGAGGTGCTCCCCGGGCAGCCGGAGGCCTGGCATGAAGTGACGCTCCGCCAACTGCTGAACCACACCAGCGGATTGCCGGACTACTCGGCCTCCGAGGGGTTCCGCGACATCATCTCCGAGGACCCCCGTCACCGCTTCGACTCCCGCCGCCTGCTGGATTTCGTAGCCGACGAGGACCTCGCCTTCCCCCCGGGCAGCCGCTACGAGTACTCCAACTCCGACAACATCGCCGTCGCCCTCATGGCCGAGGCCGCCACCGGACGCCGGTACGAGACACTGCTGCGCGAGTTCGTCTACGAACCCCTGGGCCTGCGGGCCACGAGCCTGCCCCAGGGATACCGGCTGCCCACCCCCTTCCTCCACGGCTACCAGATCGATCCGCAGGAGGGGCCCATCGACGTCAGCGAGGCCGTGGGCGCCTCCGGGGCCTGGGCGTCCGGAGGCATCGTCTCGACGCCGAAGGACCTGACCGCCTTCATCCGGGGCTACGCGGGCGGCGCCCTCGTCTCGGAGCGCACCCGGCGCGAGCAGTTCAGGTTCATCCCCGGCGCCCTGTCCCAGCCCCCCGGCCCCGGCCGCTCCGAGGCGGGCCTGGCGATCTTCCGCTACACCACGCGCTGCGGAACGGTGTACGGCCACACCGGCAACACGGCCGGCTACACGCAGCTCGCGGCGGCCACGGCGGACGGCCGCCGCTCGCTGACCTTCTCGATCACCGCTCAGACCTCCCTGACCAGCAACCCCGACCTGCTCGCACAGGTCCGGGAGGTCCAGGAGGACTTCGTCTGCGCCCTGCTGCGCAAGTGACCCGGCGCCCGCCCCCGTGACCCGCCCGCACCCGCGCTGTTCCCGCGGGTGCGGGCCCCACTCCCATGGGGGAAGCTGGGAGGACGCCGGTGGTGCCGGCGGAGCGCAGAGCCGCGAGGAAGGTCTCTTCCGTGAACGTTTCCGCAGGTGGCCGCCCCGCACGCGCATCCCGGCGCAAGGTGCGGACGGCGACCTTGCTGTGCGCGGTGGCCGCGCTGACGGCCGCCGTGATCCCGGCCTCCGCCTCCTCCTCCGCCCACACCGGCGGCGCCGCCTCGTCCGCCCGCACACCGGATCCACAGGATCCGGTCGTGCTCGTCGACTGCTTCTCGCAGGCGCAGACGCGCCCCACGGAGTACATCCTCGCCTGCGGCGACGGGAACAACCGGCTCGTCGGTCTCCGCTGGGACAGCTGGGGGCCGGGCAGCGCTACGGCCACCGGCACCGACATGGTGAACGACTGCCGCCCGTACTGCGCGGCCGGCCGCTTCCGCGCCTACCCGGTCACGGTGACCCTGAGCCATCCGCAGGCCTGGCCGGACCACCCCGACCTCCGGCGCTTCACCATGATCCGGCTCCTCTACACCGACACCGCACCGGACCCCGTCCCCAAGGACGTGACCTACAAGCTGGTGTACTGACGCGAGCCCCGAGCTCCCCACGGGATACGGTCGGCCCCATGGACCTTGATCGACAAGCGTGGCGCCGGTGCCTGCTGAGCGGTGCGGTGTTCGTCGTCTGCATGGCCGGCACCACGCTGCCGACCCCGCTCTACGGGCTCTACCAGGAGAAGTTCGGCTTCTCCGCGCTGATGGTGACCGTGGTGTACGCCGTGTACGCCTTCGGGGTCATCGGCGTACTGCTGCTGGCGGGCAATGCCTCGGACGCCGTGGGCCGGCGGCCGGTGCTGCTGGCGGGGCTGGGCTTCGCCGCGGCGAGCGCCGTCTGCTTCCTGTGCGCCGACGGAATGCCCTGGCTGTACGCGGGACGGCTGCTGTCCGGCCTGTCCGCAGGCCTGTTCACCGGGGCCGCCACGGCGTACGTGATGGAGCTTGCACCGCCCGGCGGCGCCTCCCGGGCCACGTTCGTCGCGACGGCCGCCAACATGGGCGGACTGGGCTGCGGTCCGCTGCTCGCCGGAATCCTGGCGCAGTACGCCTCCTGGCCGCTGTACCTGCCCTTCGTGGTGCACCTCGCGCTCGTGGCTGCCGCGGCCGTGGTCCTGCTGCGGCTTCCGGAGACGGTGCGCGAGCGGCGGCCGCTGAGCACCGTACGACCGCAGAAGCCGGCCCTGCCCCCGCAGGTGCGGGCGGTGTTCGGGCCGGCCGCGATCGCCGCGTTCGTGGGCTTCGCCCTCTTCGGGGTGTTCACCTCCGTCAGCCCGGCGTTCCTCGCGGAGTCCCTGGACGTGCACAACCGGGCCGT
Source organism: Streptomyces sp. NBC_00193 (assembly GCF_026342735.1). Lineage (GTDB taxonomy): Bacteria > Actinomycetota > Actinomycetes > Streptomycetales > Streptomycetaceae > Streptomyces > Streptomyces stoeckheimensis. Next base: position 845,259 of record NZ_JAPEMM010000002.1, on the reverse strand, counting down.
GAGCGGGCTGGTGGTCGCCCTGGCCTTCTTCGCCTCCACTGCCGGGCAGCTGGCCGTCGGCCGCATCGGGGTGGAGCGCTCGCTGCCGCTGGGGTGCGCCGTGCTCTTCGCCGGGCTGGCGCTGCTCGCCGGCGCACTGTGGTGGGACCTGCTGGTCCTGGTGGTGCTGAGCGCCCTCGTCAGCGGAGTCGGTCAGGGGCTCGCCTTCCGCGGGGCACTGTCCGCCGTGGCCGGAGCGTCCCCCGCGGACCAGCGGGCGGCCGTGATCTCCACCCTGTTCCTGGTGGCCTGCACGGGCATCTCGCTGCCCGTGATCGGAGTGGGCGTACTGGAGGGCCCCCTCGGGCTGGAGGGCGCGGGACTGGTGTTCATCGCCTGCATGGCGGTGCTCGTCCTGGGCGCGGCCGGCTACCTGCTCAGGCGACCGGCGCGGGCCGCCGCGAACTGAGCGCGCGGGACCGCCCGGCCGCCCGGCGGCGCGTGGGCCGCCGAGGGTTCACGCGCCGCCGGCGGCCGTGGGGTACGTCACCTGGGCGATGGTGTTCGGAACCGGATCCGGATCCGGATCCGGATCCGGGACCGGAACCGCCCACTGCCGGTCCCGCTCGAAGGTGCGGAGCAGGTCCGCCGCGACGCTCACCGCGATCGTGGCGGGCTCCTTGCCCGTGATCTCGGTCAACCCGATCGGCGTCGTGATCCGGTCGATGGTGCCGGCGTCGTGACCGCCCTCGGTGGCCAGGCGCTGCCGGAACCGCGCCCACTTCGCGGACGAGCCGATCAGACCGATCGAACCGAGCCCGGGGGTGCGCAGGGCGGCGTCGCACAGCGCGGCGTCCTCGGCGTGATCGTGCGTCATGATCAGGACGTGGGTACCGGGCGGCAGCTCCCCGAGCACCGTCTCCGGCAGCAGCGGGGTGTGGTGCACGTGGACCTGCGCCACCGCGTCCGAGAGCACCCCGAGCCGCTCGTCCGTGAGCATGTCCGGGCGGCTGTCGACGAGGTGCAGGTCGAGGTCCTGGCGGGCCAGGATGCGCGCCAGCTCCAGCCCGACGTGCCCGACTCCGAAGACGGCCACCGCCTGGACCACCGGCAGCGGTTCGAGCAGCACGGTGACGGCTCCGCCGCAGCACTGCACGCCGTGCCGGCTGGTGACCTTGTCGTTCAGCGCGAACTCCATCAGCTCCGGCTCCGGATCGGCCGCGCCGCTCAGCTCGCGCGCCCGGTCGATGGCGACGGCCTCGATGTTGCCCCCGCCGATCGACCCCCAGGTCTCGGTCCGCCCCACGACGAGCTTGGCACCGGCCCTGCGCGGCGCGTGGCCGCGCACGGTCGCGACGGTCACGAGCACGCCGGCTTCCCGGCGTGCCCGCAACCGCGCGACCGCGGCGACCCAGCTCATGTCAGACATTGCTCAAGGCGCTTGCATCGGCGCCGGCGCCGGCGCCGGCGCGGCTATCGGCGAGGATCCCGCTGCCCGGCGCGCCACCCCGGCGGGCTCCCTCGATCGCCCAGTACACCGCCTCCGGCGTGGCCGGCGAGGCCAGCTCCACGCTGATTCCGGCGGGCCCGAACTCCGCGGCCGCCTGGCGCAAGGCCTCACGCACCGAGAAGGCCAGCATCAGCGGGGGCTCACCGACCGCCTTGGACCCGTAGACGGCGCCCTCCTCGGTGGCGTTCTCCATCAGCCGGACGTTGAACTCCTCGGGCATCTCCGAGAAGCTCGGCAGCTTGTAGGTGCTCGCGGCCTGGGTCAGCAGGCGGCCGCGGTTCGGGCCGTCCCCGGAGTCCCAGCGCATGTCCTCCAGCGTCAGCCAGCCCGCGCCCTGGACGAAACCGCCCTCGACCTGCCCGATGTCGATCATCGGGGAGAGGCTGTCGCCGACATCGTGGACGATGTCCACCCGCCGGATCCGGTACGCGCCGGTGAAGCCGTCCACTTCCACCTCGGTCGCGGCGGCCCCGTAGGAGAAGTACTTGAACGGCGATCCGTGGAACGCCTTCGCGTCCCAGTGCAGCCCCTCGGTCCGGTAGAAACCGGCCGCCGAGAGCTGGACCCGCTGGAAGTACGCGGTGCGCACCAGGTCGTCCCAGGCCAGCTCCTTGTCGACGCCCAGGGCGCGCGCGACGCCCTCGACGATGCGCACGTCCGAGGCGTTCGTACCCAACTGCGTGCCGGCCACCTGGAGCAGCCGCTCGCGGATCTGCTCGCAGGCGTTCTTCACCGCCGCGCCGTTGAGGTCCGCCCCCGCACTCGCGGCGGTCGCCGAGGTGTTGGGCACCTTGTCGGTGCGCGTCGGGGCGAGGCGCACCTTGTGCAGCGGGATGCCCAGCGTGGTCGCGGCCACCTGCAGCATCTTGGTGTGCAGGCCCTGCCCCATCTCGGTGCCGCCGTGGTTGATCAGGACGGAGCCGTCCTTGTAGACCAGCACCAGCGCACCGGCCTGGTTGAAGGCGGTGAGGTTGAAGGAGATGCCGAACTTGATCCCGGTCATCGCGAGCGCCCGCTTGGTGTGCGGGTGCGCGGCGTTGAAGGCCGCGATCTCGCGCGTGCGCTCGGCCAGGGCGGCGTCCTCCCGGACCTGCTGCCAGATGACGGAGATCCGCTCGGGGTGGGGGACGGGCTGCCCGTACGGCGTCGACTGGCCCTGGCGGTAGAAGTTGCGCTCGCGCAGCTCCATCGGATCCAGGCCGAGCAGCGGCGCGCACCGGCCCATGATGTCCTCGATCACCAGCATGCCCTGGGGTCCGCCGAAGCCGCGGAAGGCCGTGTTGGAGACCTTGTTGGTCTTGGCGATGCGGCCGGCGATGCGCGCGTTGGGGATCCAGTAGGTGTTGTCGATGTGGCACAGCGCGCGGGCCACCACGGGCTCGGAAAGGTCCAGGCTCCAGCCGCCGTCGGCGGTCAGGGTGGCGTCCAGGGCCTGGATGCGGCCCTCGGCGTCGAAGCCGATCCTCCACGTGGCGTGGAACCCGTGGCGCTTGCCGGACATGGTCAGGTCCTGGGTCCGGTTGAGCCGTACCCGGACCGGCCGGCCGGTGAGCTTGGCGCCGAGCGCGGCGACGGCCGCGAACCCGTGCGGCTGCATCTCCTTGCCGCCGAAGCCGCCGCCCATCCGCAGGCACTGCACGGTCACCTCGTGGCTGTGCAGGCCGAGTACGTGGGCGACGATCTCCTGCGTCTCCGAGGGGTGCTGGGTGCTGCTCTGGACGAACATCTGCCCGTTCTCGTCCAGGAGGGCGAGCGCCGCGTGCGTTTCGAGATAGAAGTGCTCCTGGTCGGAGAACTGGAACTCCCCGGTGAACACGTGCGCGGAGTCCTCGAAGCCGGCTTCGACGTCACCGGTCACCATCATGGGCCGGGCGCCGTGGAAGCTCTCGGTCTCGATCGCCTCCCGCAGGGTGATCACGGAGGGCTGTTCGTCGAGTTCCACCTCGACGGCCGCCGCACCGAGCCGGGCCGCCTCCACGGTCTCGCCCAGGACCCAGGCCACCGCGTGGCCGTGGAACATGACGGTGTCGGGGAACAGCGGCTCGTCGTGCTTCATCCCCGCGTCGTTGACGCCGGGCACGTCGGCCCCGGTCAGTACGCGGACCACCCCGGGCACGGCGAGCGCCGGCTCGGTGCGCAGCGCCGTGATCCTGCCGTGGGCCTTCATGACCTGGACCGGGTAGGCGTGCAGGACGTCCTTGGTGCGGTGGACCAGGTCGTCGGTGTAGAGCGCCGCACCGGTGACGTGCAGGTTCGCACTCTCGTGCGGCATCGACAGACCGACGACGGGCTTTTCGGGACGCTCGGACAACTGGCTCATGACGACACCGCCTCGGTGGTTTGCGCGTACAGCTTGTTCAGGCTCTGGCCGAGCATCGCGGAGCGGTAGAGGGCGCTGGCGCGGTGGTCGTCCATCGGGGTGCCCTCGGCCCGCAGGACCCGGGCCGCGGCGTCGACGGTCTCCGCCGTCCACGCCCTGCCCTCCAGGGCCGCCTCGGTGGAGAGGGCGCGGATCGGGGTGGCGGCCACGCCGCCCAAGCCGATGCGCGCCTTGCGGACGATCCCGTCCTCGATGTCGAGCGCGAAGGCGACCGCCACGCTGGAGATGTCGTCGAAGCGCCGCTTGGCGATCTTGTGGAAGGCCGTGACGGGCGACAGCGGCAGCGGGATGCGCACCGCGCGGATCAGCTCGCCGGGGCGGCGCACGCTCTGCCGGTAGCCGGTGAAGTAGTCGGCCAGGGGGACCTCGCGCTCACCGTCGGCGCCCGCCAGCAGCAGCGAGGCCTCCAGTGCGAGCAGCACCGGCGGGCTGTCGCCGATGGGGGAGCCGGTACCCAGGTTGCCGCCGAGGGTCGCGCTGTTGCGGATGAGCCGGGACGCGAACTGCGGGAACAGCTCGGCCAGGAGCGGGACACTGCCGTCGAGACGGCGTTCGATCTCGGTGAGCGTCTGCGCCGCTCCGATCTCGATGTGATCGGACTCGACGCGCAGCTCCCGCAGTTCGGGCAGCCGGTCGACCGCGACCACACAACTCGCGCGACGGGAACGGATGTTCACTTCCACGCCCCAGTCGGTACTGCCGGCGACCACCACCGCATCGGGCCGCTCGCCCAGCAGCCGCACCGTCTCGGCGAGGGTGCCGGGCCGGATGAACGCGCTGTCGTCCCGGGTGTATTCGGTGGCGGCGGCTGCGGGCGGCGACTGCTCGCGGCGCTGCGCCAGCACGTCGTCCTCGGTGGGCGAACCGACGGCGAACGCGGCATCGCGGATGGGACGGTAGCCGGTGCAGCGGCACAGGTTTCCGCTCAGCGCGTGCAGGTCGAAACCGTTCGGGCCGTGCTCGGCGTCGGCGTCGGCGGCGGAATCCGCGGCCGGTTCGGCGGCCTGTCCGGCATCCGGTTCCGTGTGTGCGCAGCGGTCGGGCCGGTAGTACTCGGAGGCCATGCTGCAGATGAACCCCGGTGTGCAGTAACCGCATTGGGAGCCGCCGCGGACGGCCATCTCCTCCTGCACGGGGTGCAGCGCGGTGGCCGCGCCGGCCTCGTCGACGGTGGCGAGGCCTTCGGAGGTGATGACCTCCTGACCGTCGAGCGCCAGGGCCGGAACCAGGCAGGCGTTGACCGCCACCCAGTCGGTGGGCTTGTGCACGCCCGGCCGGGCCACGAGCACCGAACAGGCGCCGCATTCGCCCTCGGCGCAGCCCTCCTTGGTGCCGGTGAGGCCGCGGTCGCGCAGGAAGTCCAGCACCGTGGTGTGGGCTGCGGCCGGGGCGATCGGTGTTTCTTTCCCGTTGACCGTGATCCGCGCCGCTACCACGGTGCGTCCTCGTTTCGGGGCGCGGTCGATCGGACTGTGCTGGTCGCCATGGCAGGAGCTTTCTCGTTCAGTGGCCGCAGCTCGATGTCCCGCGAGCGCGGCGAACCGGCACGCAAGGAGGTGCCGTAAAGGGTGACAGAGTGATGGAAACGTTCCGGGGCCGCGATCGGGCACGCCGGGAAGGGGGGCCGTTCAGCAGCCGTGTGCTACACGACCCGGAGCCCAAGCGGTCTGGTGAGCGAGGCGAAGCAGTGCGGAGATGGTCGACATCCGGCTTCGCCTCCTTCCAGGGGCTCTCGAGTTGGTGCGGTCGAAGTTACGTGCCGCAGCTTGATCGGTCAAGCACCATTTAGGACGATTCCATGAAGGCGGCCGCTCGCGCGGGGTGCTCCTTCGTACGCGCAACCAGTGGCATAGTCGCAGGCAGGGCGGCGACAGGCGGCCGCGGACGAGCATGTGGGGGCGACAAGTGACTCTGGAAACAGGGGCGTTCGACGAGATCACCACCGAGGAGGAGCTGCGCGAACTCCTCGGCGAGCCGAACGCGGTGGCCGTGGGCAAGGAACGCCGGACCCTCCACGAGCACCACGTGGAGTGGCTCGCACGCTCCCCGCTCTGCCTGATCTCCACCTCCGCCGCAGACGGCACCTGCGACGTCTCGCCCAAGGGCGACCCGGCCGGCTTCGCGAAGGTCCTGGACGACACCACCCTCGTGATCCCGGACCGTCCCGGAAACCGCCGTGCGGACGGCTTCCGCAACATCCTCACCAACCCCCACGTCGGTCTGCTCTTCCTGATCCCGGGCCGCGGGGACTCCCTGCGCATCAACGGCCGGGCCCGGCTGCTGCGCGACGCGCCCTTCTTCGACGACCTGACCGTCAAGGGCCACCGGCCCGCCCTCGCCCTCCTCGTCGAGGTCGAGCAGGTCTACTTCCACTGCTCCAGGTCCTTCGTGCGCTCCGCCCTGTGGAAGCCGGAGACCTGGAACCCGGAAGCCGCCCCTTCCCGGGCGAGGATCTCCAAGAGCCTGGAGCGCACGCACGAGTCCCTGGAGGCGCTGGAGCGCTACTACGGGCCCTCGTACGACGAGAAGGACATGTACGTCTGACCAGCTCGGCCGGCCCGACAGGCACCTTCACGACGGAGCCCCCCGCTCGGCGAACACCGCGATCGCCGGGCAGGGGGCTTCCTTCACACCCTCCCCGTGACCGCGAGAGCCGCAAGCAGCCCAGGGAGCGGGTGTACGCAGCCAGTCAATCACCCAAGAGGCAAATCGGCCAGTAGGGCCAGCACCTGCACGCATGCGTGCCTCAATTGCCTCGTAGATGCCAGGCCAGTGCGTTCGCGCTGCTGAGACCTCCGGCACAACGGTGCGGCGCACACGCCGGGGCCGTACGGGCCCGGCTGGAAATCGTTGATCCGTCGATCAAACCCCGGGCGGGACAGGATCACCAGAACGAAGCAACGGCAACGTTTTTTCACGGTGGGCCGGGGATCTCCGCCGTTACGGTTCCCCGGGATCTGGACGGACGCCCTGACGTTCGCCTTCCTGTCCCCGCTGATGAAGGAGAGCTCGACCGATGACTGTTGACACCAGCCCGGAAGCACAGCTGGATCCGCCCAAGCAGTCCAGCCTGGGCACGTCGGCCGCCCGCAACCTTGCCACCACGACCAAGTCCGCACCCCAGATGCAGGAGATCACCTCCCGCTGGCTGCTCAGGATGCTGCCGTGGGTGGAGACCAAGGGCGGCGCCTACCGGGTGAACCGCCGGCTGAGCTACACCGTCGGCGACGGGAGCATCGAGTTCGTCCAGGACGGTGCCCGGGTCCAGGTGATCCCGCGGGAACTCGGCGAACTGGCCCTGCTGCGCGGCTTCGACGACGAGGAAGTGCTGGTGGCGATCGCCGGCCGCTGCGTCCAGCGCGATTTCCGTGCCGGTGAGGTGCTGGTCGAACGGGGCGCTCCCGCCGAGCAGATCCACTTGATCGCCCACGGCCGGATCAGTCAGACCTCCGCGGGCAAGTACGGCGACGAGATCTCCGTCGCGGTGCTCGCCGACGGCGACCGGTTCGGCGAGAACGCCCTGCTGGACGCCGACGCCCGGTGGGACTACACCGCCACCGCCGAGACCCCCGGCACCCTCCTCACGCTCTCCCGCGCCGACTTCGCCGGCATCCTGAACTCGGCGCCGCACCTCCAGGAGCACATCCAGCGGTTCAGCTCGCTGCCCCTGCAGCGGCAGAACAAGCACGGCGAGGCCGAGATCGCGATGTCGGCCGGCCACACCGGCGAGGCCGAACTGCCCGGCACCTTCGTGGACTACGAATCGAAGCCGCGCGAGTACGAACTCTCCATCGCCCAGACCGTCCTGCGGGTCCACACGAGGGTCGCCGACCTCTACAACGGCCCGATGAACCAGACCGAGGAGCAACTCCGCCTCACCATCGAGGCGTTGCGCGAACGCCAGGAACACGAGCTGGTGAACAACCGGGAGTTCGGCCTGCTCCACAACGCCGCCTTCAAGCAGCGGATCCAGACCCACTCCGGCCCGCCCACCCCGGACGACATGGACGAGCTGCTCTGCCGCCGCCGCGGCACCAAGCTCTTCCTCGCCCACCCCCGCACGATCGCGGCGATCGGCCGCGAGATGAACGCCCGCGGGCTCTACCCGGACCACGTGGACGTGGGCGGCCAGCAGGTCCCGGCCTGGCGCGGGGTCCCGATCCTGCCGTGCAACAAGATCCCCATCACCAAGGAGAACACCAGCTCGATCCTCGCCATGCGCACCGGTGAGGACAACCAGGGCGTCATCGGACTGCGCCAGACCGGCCTGCCGGAGGAGTACGAGCCGGGCCTGTCGGTCCGCTTCATGGGCATCGACGAGAAGTCGATCATCTCCTACCTGGTCACCACCTACTACTCCGCCGCGATCCTGGTGCCCGACGCCCTCGGCGTCCTGGAGAACGTCCAGATCGCCCGCCGGAGCGACTGAGCGGCCGGAAGCCCCGTACGACGACAGCCCGGACCCTCCCGGGCCGGCCGAGCGCGCCCGGGATCCGGGACAGACCACCCACCTCACCAAGGAGTCACGGATGCCCGAGCCCGGGCCTTCCCCTCTGCAGTCGAGCCTGCCCGGCGCCGCTGTCCAGTTCGGGGCCCACGTCCTCGGCAGCGCCCAGGCCCACGCGACCGGCGGCCTGCCGAGCGGGCCCGCGGTACCCGGCCGGCCCTCAGTACCGGCCGAACCCTCAGTACCGGCCGGACCTGCGGTACAGGGGCCCGCCGCGCCTGTCCGCCCCGCCGTGCCGAGCAGGCCCGCCCTACCCGGTCCGGCCGGCCTGCCGGGCCCATCCGTTCCGTCGGCATCCGCTGTCGCGCCCGCCCCGCCCGCCCCCAGCCCTGCCCTGCTCCGGCTCCTGGGCGGACCCAGCGGCCTGGGCACGGAAGGCCTGCACCCGGCCCGCAGGGGGGAATCGCCCCCCGTACCCGCACCCGTGGCGGCCCCGGAGCCCGGGGCTCCGGCGGCCGGAAACCCGATCCCGGGCCTCTACCACCACCCCGTGCCGGAGCCCGACCCGGTGCGCGTGGCGGAGGTCAGCCGGCGGATCAAGGCCTGGGCGGTGGAGGAGGTCGACCTGTTCCCCGATGCCTGGGAGAACCAGTTCGACGGCTTCCACGTCGGGCGCTACATGGTGGCCTGCCACCCGGACGCTCCCACCATCGAGCACCTGATGGTCGCCACCCGGCTGATGGTCGCCGAGAACGCGGTCGACGACTGCTACTGCGAGGACCACGGCGGCTCGCCCATCGGCCTCGGCGGACGCCTCCTGCTGGCGCACACCGCCATCGACCCCCTCCACACGACGAAGGAGTACGAGCCGCAGTGGGCGGCGTCGCTCCGGTCGGACGCGCCCCGGCGCGCCTACACCTCCGCCATGGAGTACTTCGTCCGGCAGGCCAGCCCCTCGCAGACGGACCGCTACCGGCACGACATGGCCCGGCTGCACCTGGGGTACCTCGCCGAGGCGGCCTGGAGCCAGACGGAGTACGTCCCCGAGGTGTGGGAGTACCTGGCCATGCGGCAGTTCAACAACTTCCGCCCCTGCCCCACCATCACCGACACCGTCGGCGGGTACGAGCTCCCGGCCGATCTGCACGCCCAGGCGGCCATGCAGCGGGTCATCGCGCTCGCCGGGAACGCCACCACGATCGTCAACGACCTGTACTCCTACACCAAGGAACTCGCCGCCCCGGTACGGCACATGAACCTTCCCGTGGTGATCGCCGACCGGGAGGGAACCTCCGACAAGGAGGGCTACCTGAAGGCGGTCGAGGTCCACAACGACCTCATGCACGCCTTCGAAGCGGAGGCCGCCGCCCTGGCCGCGGCCTGCCCCGTCCCGAGCGTGCTGCGCTTCCTGCGGGGAGTCGCCGTCTGGGTCGACGGAAACCACTACTGGCACCAGACCAATACCTATCGCTACAGCCTGCCCGACTTCTGGTAAGGACGGATCTATTAGTGACCAGCACTGATCTCACCACCGGCACCACCAGCTCCAACGGCACGACCCCGGCCCCCGTGATCATTCCCGGGCCGGCCACCCCCTACCAGGGGGACATCGCCCGCTACTGGAACAACGAGGCCAGGCCTGTGAACCTGCGCCTCGGCGACGTGGACGGCCTCTACCACCACCACTACGGCATCGGCGACGTCGACCACTCCGCCCTCGGCGACACCGACGACAGCGCATACGAGAAGAAGCTGGTCGCCGAGCTCCACCGGCTGGAGTCGGCGCAGGCCGAACTCCTCCTGGACCACCTCGGCCCCGTCGGCCGCGAGGACACGCTCGTGGACGCCGGCTGCGGCCGCGGCGGCTCGATGGTCATGGCCCACCAGCGCTTCGGATGCAAGGTCGAGGGCGTCACGCTGTCCGCCAAGCAGGCCGACTTCGCCAACCAGCGCGCCCACGAGCTCGGCATCGACGACCACGTCCGGGCCCGCGTCTGCAACATGCTCGGCACGCCCTTCGAGACCGGGCAGGCCACGGCGTCCTGGAACAACGAGTCGAGCATGTACGTCGACCTGGACGACCTCTTCGCCGAGCACTCCCGCGTCCTGAAGGTCGGCGGCCGGTACGTGACCATCACCGGCTGCTGGAACCCGCGGTACGGCCAGCCCTCGAAGTGGGTCTCCCAGATCAACGCGCACTTCGAGTGCAACATCCACTCCCGCCGGGAGTACCTGAAGGCCATGGCGGACAACCGCCTCGTACCGCAGGCCGTCATCGACCTGACGCCCGCGACGCTGCCCTACTGGGAGCTGCGGGCCACGTCCTCGCTGGTCACCGGCATCGAGGAGGCGTTCATCGAGTCCTACAAGGACGGTTCCTTCCAGTACGTCCTGATCGCGGCCGACCGCATCTGAGGAACGCCCGTGGCCGGGCCCGTCGTACGGACGGGCCCGGCCACGGGGCGAGGCTCAGAGCAGCCGGGCGGCATGCGCGAGGAGTTCCTCGTAGACCTCCGGGCGGTCCCGGTCGATCACGGGGAAGCCCTGTCCGAAATCGCCGTTCACCCAGTGCGCCTCGATGCCGGGGTTGGCCATGTCGGTGCCGTCGTGGAGGAACACGTGGGGGCTGCAGTTGACCCGTCCCTCGCGCGCCGACTCGTACTGGGCCGTCACGGCCGCCCGCGCCGAGCCCGTGTCCAGGGCGTTCGCGAGCTCGTCCACCTCGACGGCGCCCGTCGCGGCGGCCACCTCCAGGATGACGTGGCGCATCGAGATGCAGCGGCCCTCCGCCCAGAAGGCGTGGCGCAGCGCGCGGTCGAGCCGCTCACTGGCCTCCAGGGACTGGGACTTGGCCGCGTGCACCGCTTCGAGCGCGGGCAGGGTGGTGACCGGGTAGGTCCAGTCGGGCCCCTGCCACAACCGCCAGCCCGCCTCCGGTTCGAGCGCGCCGAGCACCGAGATCTCGGAGTCGACGCCGGGCCGGGCGTTGACCTCCCGGTTGAACAACTCCAGGGGGAAGGCCCGGAAGTCGAACCAGATCCGGCCCTCCAGACCCAGCTTGCGCCGGGTCTCGTGCAGCCGGTGGACGGCCACGTGGGCGAAGGAGCAGTTCAGATCGGTGTAGACGCTGATCGTGTCGGGGGTCGCGGGCAGCCGCGGGTCCGCGACCCCGCTGCTCGTCGTTCCGGTGGTGGCCGTCGCGGTCGTCGTGGTCACAGGGTTCAGCCTTCCTGTTCGGGCCGGGTGCTGTGCGAGAAGCGGGCCACGGTGACGTCCCCGGAGACGACCGAGCCCTCCCAGCCGTAGACCTGTCCGAAGGATCCGGATCCGGTGTCCGCCGGGTGCCGCCTGGAGAAGGTGAGCGCGATCCGGTCGCCCGGCCGCACCGGGACGGCGTCCCGGACCGGCAGGTAGGCGTGCTTCCAGCTGTCCGAGGTCGTACGGGCCTGCGGATCCTCCGGCGCGACCTCGTCACCGGAGATGTCCAGGGCCACGGTGTCCGAGAGGGTGGCCACGAAGTAGCCCTTGAAGCCGGTGAACAGCCCCGCCCGCTGGACGGTGTACACGAGCGGAACCTCGTACGAGGTCTCCTGCGCGCCGTGCGTCCCCTCGAAGGCGTACCGGCGCAGGAGCCGCGGCGCCGAGAGCTGGCCGGCGACCGGGATGATCGCGTCGTAGTAGAGGTCGAAGGCGTCCCGCGCCCCGCGCCCCTTCAGCAGCTCCGCGAACTCCGCCGGGCTCCCGGCGTCCTGCGGCGAGCCGTCGCGCACCGCGCCGTGCGCCGCCTCCGCGGTGACCGGTACGAGATAGCTCTCCACGGCCACCGGGAGCATCGCGCCGCCCGGCCGCAGGAAACGGCTGCGGGCGTCGTCGAGGATCGCGACGCAGTTCTCGTTGTCGGCGAGGTTTCCCATGATCTCGGAGATGATCAGGTCCACCCGCTCGGGCAGCTCGATGTCGAAGGAGAACCCGCGCAGCGGATGGAAGCGGTCCCCGAACCCGGCCTCGGTGAGCCGCCGCGTCGCGGTCCGCAGGATGTTCTCGTTGAGGTCGATGCCGTAGACCCGGGCCGCTCCGGCCTCCAGCGCCCACTGGGCCAGGATGCCGGTACCGGTGCCCAGGTCGAGGACGGTGGCGCCGGGCCGCACGGCCTCGGTGACGGCCGTCTTGTACGCGGCCATGCGCAGCCGGTCGCCCAGCATGAGGTCGTGGAAGCCGTCGTCCCATTCGAGGAGCCGCTCGGAGGCCGGCAGCCAGACGTCCTGCGGCGCGTACAGCTGCCCGAGGACGCCCGCATGGTGCACCGTCAGCGGCTCCGCCGCCGCGCCGGACACCGGGCAGCCGGTCGCGAGGTCGAAGCCGGTGCCGTGCAGCGGGCAGGTGATGCGCAGGGTGCGCGGATTGACCTGCCCGTGCACGAGCCGGCCGAGCCGGTGCGTACAGGCGGCGTCGATCACGAACTCCCGGCCCGCGACGCGGACCCGCACCCGGTCGCCCGGCAGCTCTTCCAGTACGGCGTCGCTCATGCCAGCTCCCGCGCACGCGCGACGGCGGTGTCGAAGGCGCCCCCGATCAGCCCGGACAGCAGCTGCGCCCCGACCCAGAGCTTCGTCGCGTCGAGCCCGCGCGCCGCCTCGTACTCCTTGATCGCGGTCTGCATCTCCCGCATGTGGAAGGTGTCGATGTGCAGGTGCTCGGTGTAGTACCGGCCCTGCGCGATCCCGAGCCGGGCGCAGGCGCGGGCCTGCACGGTGAAGGCGTCGGGGATGCTCGCCTCCAGGTAGGCGAGGGCGCCGAGGAAGTACTCGACGTGCGCGGCGCGCTGGGTGAGCCAGTAGAAGACGTTGAGGAAGGCGTACGTCTCGTCGGAGGTGGTGTCGACGAAGCTCTCCAGCTCCTGGGGGAGCCCCAGTTCGGCGAGCAGGTCGAGGTAGAGCTTGGAGTGGGTCTGCTGGAGGTTGCCGCAGCCGAACTCGTCGATGAGCACCCGCATCACGGCCATCTGCGCGCGGAGGGGGAGCCGGGGTATCGCCGGGAAGAAGTTCTGCGCCTCGGTCAGTCCGTCGAGGGCGAACTCCCTGACGACGTGGGCGAACTGCTCCCGGGTGGCCTTCTCGGCGAGGAAGCTTCCGGCCGCGCTGCCCTCGCGTTCGAGGGCCAGCAGTCCGTCGAGGCGTGCCTTCCACTCCGCGCGGCCGGCGAGCGGCGGCGTGCGGTCGGTGAGGTCCTCGACCAGGGGCTCGATCCAGGCCGCCTCCAGATCCTCGATCAGGGCGAGGTCCGTGGAGTTGTGGAGGGAGCGGTTGAGGAGGAACAGCCGCTTGAGGGAGCTGTCGGTGGGCTTCGGTGTCACGTTGAGCACGGGACCTCCCGGTCGGTCTCGATCACGGCGCGCCGCAGCAGTTCGGTCTTCAGCGAGCGGTACCAGTCGTCCCGGTCCAGGCCGTACCGGGCGTAGGCGGCGTGCAGTTGTGCCGTCCGCTCCTCGCCGCGGTCGGTCAGCAGGGCCTTGCAGAGCTCCGGTTCGACGTTGCCCAGTGCGACGACCCAGCCGTCGACGGGTCCGGAGTCCAACAGGAGGTGTTCGAGCCCCTGGACCACGGGTACGCCCGGGCCGGCGGCGAGCAGTGTCCTGGTGAACTCGGGCTCCCCGGCGGAGTCCTTGACCCCGGCCACGCCCGGCAGCGCGCAGACGCGCAGCAGGGTGCCGAGTTCGAGGGCGTTCCCCGAGACGGCCGACTCGTGGTAGACGATCACGGGCAGCCCGGCTCCGGCCACGGCCTCGAAGTGGCGGTACATCTCCTCCTGCGTCACCTCCGCCCCGTACGGGGTGGTGACCACGACCGCGGCGGCGCCGAGTCCGCCCGCGCTGCGGGCGAGGGTGAGGGCCGCGTCCGTGGTGGGCCGCAGGATGCCGGCGAGGACCGGTAAGCCGTCGGCGTACCGGACGGCGGCGGTCAGCGTGTCCCGCCACTGCCGGTCGGACAGGGAGCCTCCCTCGCCGGTGCTCAGCGCGGGCAACAGCGCGTCCGCGTAAGGACGTACGGTCGCGATCAGGCGGGCCGTGCTCTTCTCGTCGATCTCTCCCGCCGCGTCGACCGGGGTGACGAGCGCGGTGGTCATTCCGGTGATCATCGGTCCTCCGTCACAGGGCTTCGGCCGGCACGCGCAGGGCGAGGGACTGCTGGTAGAGGCTTTCCAGCGGCTCGGGGAAGAGGGCCTCCGGCCCGTCGGCGCCGGCCACGGCGCGCAGCGCGAACCCGGTCGTGGCCGCGAGGCGCGGGCTGGCCGTGTGCAGCAGCCCCTTGCGGCCCCGGACCATGCCCAGGAGCAGTCGCTCGTGCACCGGAAGGGTCCGGGGCAGCTCCGCGCCGGTGGCGCGCAGGACGTCGGCCTCTTCGTAGCCGAGCCGCCGGATGTCCATGACGGTGTGCAGGTTGTCCATGAACGGGTAGTAGGCGTCCTGGAGTTCGCGGGAGAAGCCCCAGATGATGTCGTCGCAGCGGCCCACCTGCTCCAGGCTCATGACGATGCTGCCGTCGAGCCGCTCCACGAAGAAGGCCTTGCAGGCGCGGCGCACGTCCTCGTCCTCGCTGTTCATGCCGAGGAAGAGCGCGGCGTCGGCGTACTCGTCGACGTGCTCGCCGGGGGCGGTCGTGTCAGACGGCATGGCGGTCGAGCACCTCGCGCATCCGGGTCATGGCGTCGGAGAACACCTGCGGGTCTCGCGCGAGGGCGAAGCGGACGAAGGCCTCGCCGCGGTCGGGCTGGCTCCAGTAGAAGAAGCGGCCGGGCAGGACGTACACCTCGGCCTCGGCCAGCAGGCGCTGCAGTTCGGTGGCGGTCAGGTCCGGGTGGTTGATGCGCGCCCAGGCGACGCTCACTCCGGCGACGGGCTCCTGGTACTCCAGGATCGTGCCGTCGATCGCCTTGCGTATCGCCTCGCGGTTCTGCGTGAGGACCTCGCGGACGGAGGCGAGTTGGTCGCGGGTGGAGTCCTGGACGTACTGGGTCAGCATGTTGAGCACGAAGGGCGAGACGTTGAGCAGCACGCTGGTGTGCAGGTTGTAGACGTCCTCGCGGATGTCGTCGCTGGCCGTGATCATGGCCGCCTTGGCGTCCTGGACGGGCCAGGTCTTGCCCGTGTCCTCGATGGCCAGGTACGAGATGCCGGAGCTTTCGAGGAGCTCGTAGATGTCGAAGCGGGCGAGCTTCTCGTCGTAGAGCGTGAACGAGGCGAAGCAGAAGTCGATGACCAGCAGCTTGTTGTGGTCCTTGCAGAAGCGGACCACCTCTTCGAAGCCCTTGCGGCCGTGCTGGAGCAGCGTGAAGCCGGTGGGGTTGTTCGGGTCGACGAGGAACAGGGCGTCGGTGCGGACCAGGCGCTTGAGCTCGGAGTAGATCCGGTCCGGATCGTGGAGCGCCGACTCCTCGATCGGGTACATCGGCACGCCCATGTTGTTCAGGACGTCGTAGAGGTTGTCGAAACAGGGCTCGACCAGCGTGACCGACTTGCGCTGCTGCTTGAGGTACATGCCGGCGACCATCGTGGAGATCGAGGCGGCGTAGGAGAGCAGGGTCTTCTTCTTGGCCAGGGCGGTGTCCTGGCGGTGCAGGGTGAAGAAGGCCTCGATGAAGCGCTCCTCGGCCGTCGCCTGCAGCCCGCGCTCCGCCTCGTACCAGAGCTCGGGCAGCCGGGCGACGATCTCGCGCTGGCTGTCCGACTGCTGCTGGTGGGTGTGGGCGTCGGCGAGGTTGAACCGGGTGCGCAGCGCCTGGATCTCGTGCTGGGTCAGGTCCAGGAGCTGGTTGTCCGGGCTGGTCGGGCTGATGTGCGTGGTCATGCTTCCTCCGATCAGGAACGGGCGTACCTCGGGGGAGTGCGCGCAGTGCGGGTGCGTCACGGTCGCGGAACCCGATGACCCGATGACTCCGATGGAGCCGGTGACGAGGAGGTGCGGTCGCCCTCGACGTGTGTCACGGTGATCCCCCGTAACCGGACTGCGGTCCGGTTAGGATGACCCTGGCACATCGTGTTCTCGGGAGCAAGCAAACGAACGGCGAAGACCGGGGGAGGGGTTAGATGCCATTGCGGCCCGCTCCGGCACGGCTCGTGTCCGTGCTGA
Source organism: Streptomyces sp. NBC_00193 (assembly GCF_026342735.1). Lineage (GTDB taxonomy): Bacteria > Actinomycetota > Actinomycetes > Streptomycetales > Streptomycetaceae > Streptomyces > Streptomyces stoeckheimensis. The sequence continues at coordinate 828,817 of NZ_JAPEMM010000002.1, read as the reverse complement.
GTACACTCACGACCACCCACACCTGCGAGGTCACGATCGAAGGCACAGCATGAGCGCGGGGTCACCCGAAGTGCCCGAACTCATCCAGCGGCCGGCTCGCGAGCGGGCGGACGCGGCGCGCAACCGCAGCCGCATCCTCGTGGTCGCGGCGGAACTGTTCAGGGAACAAGGCGTCGACAACGTCTCGCTCGACGCCATCGCGGCGCGCGCGGGCGTCGGCAAGGGCACCCTGTACCGCCGGTTCGGCAGCAAGTCCGGGCTGGCCGTGGCCCTGCTCGACGCGCAGGAGAGCGAGCTGCAGGACAAGATGCTCAACGGGCCGCCGCCCCTGGGGCCCGGTGGTGATGCGCGCATGCGGATCGCCGCCTTCTTCGACACCTATCTTGATCTGCTCGACACGAACCTGGAACTGGTCAGGCTCTCGGAGACCACCGCGCCCGGCGTGCGCTACCAGATCGGCTCCTACTGCCTGTGGCAGCGCCACCTGTCCGAGCTGCTGGCCGAGGCGCGGCCGGAGCTGGACGCGCAGGGCACCTCGCACCTGCTGCTCGCCATGGTCGATGCGGACCTCCAACAGGCGCTGCGCAGCAGCGAATTCACTCCCGGCCGGATCCGGGGGGCGCTGGGCGAGATGGTGCGGCGGGTCCTGGAGGCCTGACCGGCGCGCGCCGCCGGCGGACGCGGTCCGTTCGCGGGCAGGGGTGGTCCCGGTACGGCGAGGGCCGTACCGGGACCGGCAGGGCGACGCGCAGGGCGTCAGACCTCCCTGACCGCCTCGATCTCCAGCGAGAGCTCGATCTCCTTGGAGACCAGGAACCCGCCGGTTTCCAGGGCCATGTTCCAGGTCAGGCCCCAGTCCTCGCGGTTGATCTTGCCGCGCGCCGAGAAGACCGTACGGTCGTTGCCCCACGGGTCCTTGGCGTGGCCCAGGTAGTCGACGTCGAGCTCGACGCGCCGGGTGAAGCCCTTGATCGTGAGGTCGCCGGCGAGCGTGCCGCTCGTACCGTTCCAGCTCACCGACGTCGAGGTGAACGTCGCCTGGGGGTGCTCCGCCACGTCGAAGAACTCGGCGGACCGCAGGTGGTCGTCCCGGGCGGTGTCCCCGCTGTTGACGCTGGCCATGTCGATCACCGCGGTGACCTTGCTGTCCTCCGGCCGCTCGCCGATGTAGACGGTGGCGTCGACGCCGGTGAACCGGCCGCGCACCTTCGTGAGCATGAAGTGCCGGCCGAGGAAGCCGACCTCGGCGTGCCCCGGGTCGACCTTCCAGTCGCCCACGGCGGGGAGTTCGACCCCGTCGACGGTGCGGGTCGGGGATGTCGCGCTACTGGTCATCGTCCGTTCCTCCTGCTCGTGTGTGGGCGCTGCGCTCAGACGCCGGACTCGGTCGGGAGGCCGCCCCCGATCCAGTCCTCCTTGCCGTCCTTGTACGTGAAGACCTTCGAGTAGCCGAGCTCCGCGAGCCGCTCGGCCGCGATCCCCGAGTTGGAGCAGGTCGTACCGGTGCAGTAGACGATGACCTCGGCGTCCTTGTCGGGCAACAGGCCGGGGGCCAGCGTGTCGACGTCGTCGACGGGGAGGAGCAGCGCGCCCGGCAGGTGCGCCTCCTTGTAGTACTGCTCGGGCAGGGCCTCGACGACCGCGGCCTTGCCACTGTCGAGCTTCTGCTTGACCTCGTCGCGGGAGAGGTTCTGAACCGCCATGTAGCCAGCCTCCGAAAATCAAGGATCAATAAGTGCGTACGCACGCACCTTAACAAGTATGTGCGGGCGCACGCAATGGGAGTAGGATCACGGTGTGACCGGACAGGATGATCGACTTGAGGCGTGGCGGGCGATGCTCCTCGCGCACAACACAGCCGTGCGCGCCATCGAGAACGATGTGCAGCGCGACGGCCGGATCCCTTTGACGTGGTACGACGTACTGCTCGAACTCAAGGCGGCCGGGAAGCACGGGCTACGCATGCAGGAAGTGGCCAACAGGGTGGTCCTCAGCCGGACCCGGGTCAGCCGCCTGATCGACGAGATGGTGCGCGCCGGCCTCGTGGACAAGCTGCCCGACCCCCACGACAAGCGGGCCTCCTGGGCCGTGATCACCCCGGCGGGGGCCGAGGCCCATCGGGCGACCGCCCCGGTCTACATGCGCAGCATCCAGAAGCACTTCTCCGCGCACCTCACCGATGAGGACGCCGCGGTGATCGCCCGTGCGCTGTTCAAGGTCGCCCAGCCCGACTCCGACCTCCCGCTGGGCTGACCTCCCGCCGGGGCTGACTTCCGGCCGGGCCGACGCGTCCGGGCAGGCGGGAGTCCGGGCAGGCCGGAGCGTCCACCTCGTGCACCGTGCGCGGAAAACCGTACGGGCGCATTCGGGCCGGGCCCGCCGCTCCGTGCGGCGGGCCCGGCCCGTTCCTCATGCGCAGGAGGCGCAGAGCCCCCGGTAGGTGACTTCGACCCCGGACACCGTGAAACCGAACCGCTCCTCGGCCGGAAGGCCGGCCAGCGGGTCGCCGGTGGGGTGCACGTCGCGGATCAGGCCGCAGCCGGAGCACACCAGGTGCTGGTGCGGATGGTGCGCGTTGGGGTCGTACCGTTTGGCCCGGCCGTCGGTGGTGACCTCCATGACCTCGCCGAGGGAGACCAGCTCGCCCAGGGCGTTGTAGACGGTGGCGCGGGAGATCTCGGGCAACCGCGCCACCGCGCGGGCGTGCACCTCGTCGGCCGTGAGGTGCACGTGGTCACCGTCGAGCACCTCGGCGACCACACGTCGCTGGGAGGTCATCCGCCAGCCGCGCTCGCGCAGCCGCTCCAGCAGGTCACTCATATTGGCTCACCGTTTTCGAGTTCGGCGGGGCAGGTCGGCGGGATGCCCCGGAAACGTACCGCCTACGGTCCGGGATCCGACTGGATACGGGCTTGGTGTCGTTCTTGACTTGGATTGCGTCCATCGTAGGATCGGTCGTGTTGATAGCCAAGGGACAGGAACGGTCCGGAGCAGCGCGAGACTGGACGCGAGCCCGTCCGCGACGGTGACCGCCCCGGCGTCAGGACGACCGTGAAACCGAGGCCCGCTGCCGGGCCCCGTGCCCCAAAAATGTTCCATCACATGCAGTTCCTGATCACCGTGACCCCCGGTCCGGTCCGGAAGGATTCCCATGTCTGAGAACCATGATGCAATCGTCACCGATGCGAAGGCGGAGGGCGGCGGTGGCTGCCCGGTCGCGCACGAGCGGGCCGCGCACCCGACCCAGGGCGGCGGAAACCGCCAGTGGTGGCCGGATCGCCTCAACCTGAAGATCCTCGCCAAGAACCCCGCCGTGGCCAACCCCCTCGGCGAGGAATTCGACTACGCCGCGGCGTTCAACACGCTCGACCTCCCGGCGGTCAAGCGGGACATCGCGGAGGTGCTGACCAGCTCGCAGGAGTGGTGGCCCGCCGACTTCGGCCACTACGGCCCGCTGATGATTCGCATGGCCTGGCACAGCGCGGGCACCTACCGGATCAGCGACGGCCGCGGCGGCGCCGGAGCCGGCCAGCAGCGGTTCGCCCCCCTCAACAGCTGGCCGGACAACGGCAACCTCGACAAGGCCCGCCGTCTGCTGTGGCCGGTCAAGAAGAAGTACGGCCAGAGCCTCTCCTGGGCCGACCTCATGATCCTCACGGGCAATGTCGCCCTGGAGTCGATGGGCTTCGAGACCTTCGGCTTCGGCGGCGGCCGGGCCGACGTCTGGGAGCCGGACGAGGACGTCTACTGGGGTCCCGAGACCACCTGGCTCGACGACGAGCGCTACACCGGCGACCGCGAGCTGGAGAACCCCCTCGGCGCCGTCCAGATGGGCCTCATCTACGTCAACCCGGAGGGCCCGAACGGAACCCCGGACCCGCTCGCCGCGGCGCGCGACATCCGCGAGACGTTCCACCGGATGGCGATGAACGACGAGGAGACCGTCGCCCTGATCGCGGGCGGCCACACCTTCGGCAAGACCCACGGCGCGGGCCCGGCGGAGAGCGTCGGCGACGATCCCGAGGCCGCCCCGCTCGAGGCCCAGGGCTTCGGCTGGGCCAGCACCTACCGCAGCGGCAAGGGCACCGACGCGATCACCAGCGGTCTCGAGGTCACCTGGACCAGCACCCCGACCCGGTGGGGCAACGAGTTCTTCAGGAACCTCTTCGAGTACGAGTACGAGCTCACCCAGAGCCCGGCCGGCGCGAACCAGTGGGTGGCGAAGAACGCCGAGGCGATCATCCCCGACGCGTACGACGCGTCGAAGAAGCACCTCCCGACCATGCTCACCACCGACCTGTCGCTGCGCTTCGACCCGGTCTACGAGCCGATCTCCCGGCGCTTCTACGAGAACCCGGACCAGTTCGCGGACGCCTTCGCCCGCGCCTGGTACAAGCTGACGCACCGCGACATGGGCCCGGTCGTCCGCTACCTCGGCCCCGAGGTCCCGTCCGAGGCCCTGCTGTGGCAGGACCCGCTCCCGGCGCGTTCCGGCGAGCCGGTCGGCGCCGTGGACATCGCCTCCCTCAAGGAGCAGATCCTCGGCTCGGGCCTCACCGTCTCCCAGCTGGTCTCGGCGGCCTGGGCCGCCGCCTCGTCCTTCCGCGGCAGCGACAAGCGCGGCGGCGCCAACGGCGGCCGCATCCGCCTGGAGCCGCAGCGCAACTGGGAGGTCAACAACCCGGACGACCTCGCGCAGGTGCTCCGCACGCTCGAGGGCATCCAGAGCTCCTTCAACTCCGGGGCCAAGCAGGTCTCGCTGGCCGACCTCGTCGTGCTCGCGGGCTCCGCGGCCGTGGAGAAGGCCGCCGCGGACGGCGGTGTCCGGGTCGAGGTTCCGTTCACGCCGGGCCGCGTGGACGCCACGGAGGAGCAGACGGACGTCGAGTCCTTCTCCGCGCTGGAGCCCTCCGCCGACGGGTTCCGCAACTACGTGGGCAAGGGCAACCGGCTCCCGGCCGAGTACCTGCTGCTCGACAAGGCCAACCTGCTCACCCTCAGCGCACCCGAGATGACCGTCCTCGTCGGCGGTCTGCGCGTGCTCGGGGCGAACCACCAGCAGTCGACGGCCGGTGTCCTCACCGACCGCCCGGGCACCCTGACCAACGACTTCTTCGTCAACCTGCTCGACCTGGGCACGACGTGGAAGGCGACCTCCGAGGACGCCCACGCCTTCGAGGGCCGCGACGACTCGGGCAAGGTCCGGTGGACCGGCAGCCGGGCCGACCTCGTCTTCGGCTCGAACTCCGAGCTGCGCGCGCTCGCGGAGGTCTACGCGAGCGACGACGCGAAGGAGAAGTTCGTCAAGGACTTCGTCGCCGCCTGGGACAAGGTCATGAACCTGGACCGGTTCGACCTCGTCTGATCCCGGCGTCCGCGGCCCCGGCACGTGCCGGGGCCGCGGGGCCGCGTTCACCCGGACGGCGGAGCAGCGGGGGCCGCGCGCGCCGTGCCGGGGCAGTCTGTGCGTAGGACCGCCACCACCGCACAGACGAGGACCGCGCCATGTCCCACAGCAGGCGTATCAGCATCATCGCGGGAACGGCAGCGCTGCTGCTGACGGCCACCGCCTGCTCGGGCCTGGGCCGGAGCACCGTCGGAATGCTCGAGTTCCGCGGTCACGACTCGCCGGTCGAGGTGAGCTACAGCAACACCTCGGTCAAGGGCTGCCACAAGATCGCCCTGCCGAAGGGGGCGACCCACGTGGAGAACAACACCCTCGTGGACGTCGTCCTGTACCAGACGGAGGACTGCCGCAAGCTCGACCGGGGCGACGGCACCTACGTGGCCACGACCCTCTCGAACGTCACGGCCCCCGAAGCCCTGCCCTGGCGCAGCTTCACCGTCATCCACTGACGCACGGCATGCTGGGGAGGTGTCCTCTCCTTCCACGCATCCTCAACAGCCCGAATCCGCCGACCTGATGGTCGTCTGCGGGGACGACGGGCTCGCCCACCGGCTGGCCGCGGAACTCCGCGACGTGTACGAGGAGCGCGTGACGCTGGTCGTGCCGGCCGCCCGCGAGGTGCGCCCCGGGGCGGGCGTCGGACAGGGCCGCACCCGCACCCGGGTCGGCGCCGGGCGGGCGCTGCTGGGACGGTTTCCGGCCGCGCGGATCCGTCCGGCCGCCGCGGACCGGGCCGGCGCGGGGGAGGTGCCCGTACCCGAACTGCGGGTGCTGGAGGCTCCCGCCCCCGACGAAGAGGCCCTCTCCGCCGCCGGGGTGGCCGGGGCGGCGGCGCTGGCGCTCGTCTACGAGGACGACGAGACGAACGTACGGGCCGCCCTGACGGCCCGGCGGCTGAACCCCAGGCTGCGGCTCGTCATCCGTCTCTACAACCGCAAACTCGGCCAGCACCTGGAGGAGTTGCTCGACCAGGCGGCGCTCGTCGCGGAACCCGGGCTCGACCGGCGGGGGCTCGACTCCGCCACGACCGTGCTCTCCGACGCCGATACGGCCGCCCCCGCACTCGTCGCCTCCGCCGTCGCCGGCACCAGCAAGGTGATCCAGGCCGACGGTCTGCTCCTGCGCGCGGTGGAACGCACGCCGCCCGGCCCCGGCGAGGTGGCCGACCCGGGCCTGTGCACCCTGGCCCTGCTCTCCGCCACCGCCGTGGACCCGGCCGGCGCCGACGGATCGGAGCTCGGCGGAGACCGGGGCCCGCAACTCCTGCCGGACGCCCGGTCCGTGGCGGCCGCGACCGGGCGCGGGATCGTCGCACTGGAAGCGGTCTCCCACGCCACGGCCGCACCGGAAGGGCGGCGGCTCAACCAGGTCTCCCTGCCGGTGGGTTCGCTGTTCTCCCGCAGGCTCCGCTGGTCGCTGGCCGGGATCACGGCCGCCGTGGGCGCCCTGGCCGTGGCCTCCTCGCTGGTCACGGGCGACACCCCGCTGCACGCCGTCTACCTGACCCTGCTCGACGTCTTCGCGATCAACGACCCCGCGCTCGACCAGCCCACCGAGCGGCAACTCCTGCAGATCCTGGCCGGCTTCGTCGGGCTGCTCCTGCTGCCCGTCCTGGTCGCGGCCGCGCTCGAAGCACTGGGCGCCTTCCGTACCGCCACGGCCCTGCGCAGGCCGCCGCGCGGGCTCTCCGGTCACGTCGTGCTGCTCGGCCTCGGCAAGGTCGGCGCCCGGGTGCTCGCGCGGCTGCGGGAGCTGGGGATCCCCGTGGTGTGCGTGGAGTCCGACCCCGGGGCCCGCGGGATCGCCCTCGCGCGCCGCCTGCACGTGCCCGTCGTGCTCGGCGACGTCACCGACGAAGGGGTCCTGGAGGCCGCCCGGATCCACCGCGCCGCCGCGCTGCTGGCGGTGACCAGCTCGGACACCACCAATCTGGAGGCCGCGCTCTACGCCCGCTCGGTGAAACCCGACGTACGGGTGGTGATGCGGCTGTACGACAACGAGTTCGCCACCGCCGTCTACCGCACCCTGCGCGAGGCCCACCCGGCGGCCCTGACCCGGAGCCGCAGCGTCTCCCACCTGGCCGCGCCCGCGTTCGCCGGGGCGATGATGGGCCGCCAGGTGCTCGGTGCGATCCCGGTGGAGCGCAGGGTGCTGGTGTTCGCGGTGCTGGAGGTGGCCGGCCATCCCCAGCTGGAGGGCCGCACCATCGCGGAATCGTTCCGGCCCGGCGCCTGGCGGGTCGTCGCCCTGGACACCGCAGCCCCGGCGAACCGCCGTCCCGGCCTCGCCACGGAGCCGGACTACGACCCGGCCAGGCGGCCCGCCCTGGTGTGGGACCTGCGCCCCGGCTACGTCCTGCGGCCCGAGGACCGCGTGGTCGTGGCCGCCACCCGGCGCGGCCTGGCGGAACTGCTCGGCCGCGGGCAGGCCCGTACGGCCGGGGCCGGGGCCGCGGGCACCGGACCGGGTCAGCCCGGCTGATCCGTCGGCGTCGGCAGCGGCGGGGGCAGCGGCGCGGCCTCGGAGCGGGGCAGGACGTGGTGCGTGCCGTGCCCGGCGGCGTCCACGTGCACCACGTGGCTGCCCACCCGCACGGTCTGCGTGCCCGCGGCGAGCCAGCAGCCGGTGGGGCCCTGGGCGCGGGGCAGCGGGGACCACACCTCCAGGAAGGTGCTGCCGTCGAGGTTGGTGCCCGTCTCGATCAGGGACTCGCCGTCGGGGCGCAGGACTCCGACGTCGTGGCCGGGGGTGCCGACGTGGTGGTGGAAGGTGATCTGCCGGCCGTCGTACGAGGTGGTTCCGGCGAACCCGCGGCTGTCCGCGTACAGACTGCCGGTCTGGAGCCACACGACGTGCTCGGTTTCCCGGAGCGGGCCGCCGTCCCGGCTGATGCCGGCTCGGAGCCAGGCGCCGCGGCGGGGCGCGTCCACGGCCGGGCCCTCAGGCGCGGTGGCCATGGCCGCCTGCGGGCTTCGTTCGTGCGGTGGTGCGGGTCTCCATGGCCACACGGTAACGGTGGACCGGCCGGTCCTGCTCAGGCTCAAGGAGTACTTCTCCCGGCAGGCCCAGCAGATGACCACCGGGCAGTTCCTGCGGATCTTCGGTCCGTACACGGCCCGCCTGGACGAGGACGTCCTGCCCCGGTTCGGCCCGGCCGCCATTGAGGCCGCCACCCGGCAGAGCGCCGAGAGCGCCGCCTTCTTGCCGCTGCACCTGGAGGAACAGCCTCAGTGACGACCGCCCATGCCTCTTCCCCGGCCCTTGCCGGGCGGCGCCCCTTCCACGGTCTGCCGGTCATCGAGACCGCCGGCCTGCGGCGCGAGCCCGGCAGCCCCCGCCCCGTCTTCGACCAGGATGTCTGGGACCTGACCGGCCTCGCCGACGCCCCGGTGGTGATGAGCGCACACCGCAAGATCCTGGACTTCACCGCCATCATCAACCCCCGCTGGCGGCAGGTCGCCCGCGAGTACCTGATGGCACGGCTGACCCCGCTGCATCCGGACGTGGCCGTCTTGCCGCAGGCGTTCCGCACCCCACTGAACCCCAACTCTCTCTGGTCCGAACTCAAGCACATGGCCCTGTGGTTCAACCACCTCACCGCGGTTGGCGTCACCTCGCTGTCGCAGGTCCGCCAGCATCACTGCGACGCCTATCTCGCGGCTGCCTCGCGCAGTGCCACCGACCCTGACCGGCTTCTGTCGCCCGCGACCACGGTGGCGATGGTCCGCATCCCGCAGTTCCTCGTCCTCTATGCAGAGATCCTCAGCGACTGCTACCAGCCGGGCTTCGCCCCGTGGCCGGGCCGCAGCGCGGACGAGGTCACGGGATATGTGCGCAGTGACGAGAACCGGGTGCCGCCGGTCCCGGACCTCCTGCTGCGGCCTCTGCTGGCGAACTGTCTGTACTTGCTGGAGACAATCGGCCCACAGCTGGTGGCCGAGGCGGCCGCGGCCCGCGCCGCCGACCAACATGAGGCCGCCTCGCGGCGGGGCCTGCTGGTCACTGAGGTCGATGGCCTGCGCGAGGTCATCGAGCGACGGCGAGAGACCGGGCTTCCAGCTGCACGGGCCGCTGAAGCGACCGTCACTCAGCGCTTGAAGCGTGAATGGGACCCGGGCGACCCGCTCCTGAACATGTCGTGGCATCCGCTCGTCGTTCAGGCGGCGGGGGCCATGGGGCACCGCAGGGACCTGGAGACTCTCCGTCCCGAGCTGGAACGGTGGGTGAGCGAGTGCGGCCTTGAGCAGCCCTGGTGCCGCGATGCGGCCCCGGTGTCCCGGCACGATGACGGCACACCGGTGCCCTGGGCCCTGCCGATGGCCCGGCACCAACTGGACGCCACGGTCCATGCCGTCACCTCGGCTGCCTACTTCCTCACCTCGGCGCTTTCCGGGATGCGTTCCTCGGAGCTGGCGGAACTGGCGAGCGGCTGCCACCGGCAGGAAGCACGGCCCCGCGGCGGCACCCGCTACCGCTTGGTCTCCCGTCGGATCAAGGGTGAGGCGTTCGGCGGGACCGAGGACGTGTGGGTGGTTACCGAAGACGTGCACCGAGCCATCGCCACCGCCGAAGCCCTCACCGGCGCCGCCCCGGGCGAGCGGTTGTTCACCAAGGCGTCCAACAACAGCAACAGCCGCTACACCGCCCTGCGCACATGGGTGAACGGCGAGTACGGACAGCGGCTCGGCCTGGAGCCCCTCCCCGGCGGCCCGGTCAACCCCCGAGCGCTGCAGCGCACGCTTGCGATGGCCATCGCCCAGCGCCCGCACGGCCTGATGGCCGTGAAACTGCACCTCAAGCACGTCAGCGTCGCCACGGCCGAGGGCTATGCCGCCCGCCCCGGCGGACACCAGGCCGCCTTCGCCGCCGAGGAAGAAGCCGAACACCTGCGGCTGACCGTCGCCGCCTACGAGGACTACCAGCGCGGCATCCTGCCCAGCGGCCAGGGCGCCCGCGACCTCATCACCGCCTTCAAGACCGTCGACCAGATCCTGGCACGGCACGACGCCGGGCCGGTCACCGTCATCGACGACCGGCGCGTCGAGCGTGTCCTCAAGGCGAAGGCGAAGACCCTGCACCTCGGTGTCGGTAACTACTTCTGGTTCTCCGATCCGGGGAAGGCTTTGTGCCTGAAGCTCGCCGGCACCCCGGACGCCGGTGAACCCCTCATGGGGATGTGTGACTCGGCGCGCTGCCCGCAGGCCACCCATCACTCCCAGCACCGGCAGATCTGGGCCGACCATGCCGAGAACACCCAGGCCGTCTTCTTGGGCAACCTCAGACTCTCCAAGCCTGAACGGGCACGAGCCCAGGCCGCGTTCGATCGCGCCACCCGCATCGTCGCCGAGATCGACACCGCCGGACACACTGAGGAGGAACCTGAGAGATGACGCAGGAACGCCAGAACGAAGCCGAGGCCAGGATCCGGGCAGCAATGCAACAGCTCCTTGCCGGACCCGTCCCAGACGGCCTGAAGTGCGACGTCAAGAGCCTGTGCACCCTCGCGGGAGTGCCACGAGCGACCCTCTACCGCGCCTACCCGCATCTGAAAGCCGAGTTCGATCGCCAGCGGACCGCTGCCCAGGTTGCCGGACATCGTCCCGACCCACGCCTCGCCCAGATCGACCGGCTTAAGGCCGAGGTCGCCAGCCTGCGCGAACGTCTTGCCAGGAGGAACACCGAAGTCGGTGATCTCCAAAACTTCCGAGCACAGGCGCTCTCCCGCCTCGCCGCCCAGCACGACGAGATCACCGCCTTGCGGCGGGAACTGGCGTCCACCACGGAGACCAGGGTCCGCGTGCTGCCAAGCAGATAGGACCTGTCAGCGTCCGGCGACGCAAATCGAATGCCGTCGAGCACCGAGCGTGTGGAGGATGGTCGCTGTGACTGAGAAATTGATCTGGGACGAGTGGGCTCAGCGGGTTTACCTGACCTGGCTGGCACGAGACATCCGATACGCGCAGGTCGCGCTCCTGGAGATCCGAACGCGGGCAGGGCAAACGCCGCCGGACCCGCTGGTCTGGATCCCGTTGGAGACCTTTCTGATGTTCAGCGCCAAGGTCTCGAAGATGCTCAAGCCCGTCGGCTTGGACAATGGCCGGCCGAAGAAGGCCGGACCCAAACAGGATGCGTACGACCGGCGCAAGTACCGCGGGGAATGCCTGCGCGCTCTACTGGGGGTGGACGACGCATCACCTCTCCTGGACCGGAAGGTCCGGGACGCCAGCGAACATTTCGACGAGCGCCTTGACGCGTGGACTGGCGAGCAGCCCCGCTTCACGGCCGAAGAAGTGGAAGCTGGTGGACTGCCGAACTTTCCACCACCGCCGATGCGGAGAGTTGACAGCGGCTGGGTCGTCGAGGTGGCCGGCGAGACACTCGACCTGGGGGTCATTGAGATCGAGCTGCGGCGGATTCTCGGCAAGACGACGGAGTTGGAGTCCCTCGCCGCTTTGGAGGACCCGGGCTTGGCGACTCTGCTGGCTGGCCTGCCGCCGTTCCCGACGGAGCTGCGGCTGGGCGCACCGACCCGCAGACCTGACAAGGATGTACGAACCGGGATCGATGTGCAGGCGGCCGCCGCACGCCAGGCCGAGTTCGACGAGGCTATCGCTCGGGCGATTGACGCCTTCGCGGCCCTGGACGAACAGAACAACGACGAGCCGATGACAGACGCCTCCGAGTCGGGATCGGAGTGAGACACAACCCGCTGCTGCGACGCTGACCATCCGAGGAGCAGCCCTCGAGCACGGGCGAGACGGTCTCGCATGGACACGTCTCATGCCGGGCTATCGGGCGTAGCCGATGCGGATGTCCGCGCTCGGCAGGTCCGGGTCAACGGCCGCGGGCACCGGAGCCCCGGGCCGCCACGGCTGACCCGGTCCGCGGTCGGCCGTCGTCTGCACCCGCAGTTCCTTCGCGAGCTTCGGCACCTTCGTGAAGCGGCCCGTGTGGTAGGCGGAGGCGACCGCGCCGGACCGTGAGCGGCACGGCGATCCGGGAGCCGCCTTGCACTTGGGGCACGGATGGCGTTCGACGAGATCGGCTTCTGACCCGGCGGGCGGGGAAGGCTCTTGAGGGTCCGTCAGGACCCTGGATTTTCGCACAACGCAAGTCGCAGAACCCCACTCCTGCCACTTTTGAGTGAGAACGGCTTCTGCGACACAATCCGGGATTCGGTGGTCTCCGAGTACCTCTATTCGATCTTGCTCGGGCAAAGGACCGTCTGTGAGAGTCGCTCGTCGTTGTTTGGGCAGATCCGTGCGGATCTGCCTCAAGTCGGCCGCCTCTCGCGCTCGCCGATGTCGGCGGCCTGCGGCCGCAGGCCGTCCATGAGCAGGTCGAGCAAGCGTGTGGCCTGCCCGCGCTGGTCGGCGTCTCCGGCGATCAGTGAGATCCCTCCGAGCGCCATCATCACGTCGAGAGGGTTGGCGTCTGCCCGGATCGTGCCGTCTGCGGCTCCCGCTTCCACGAGGGTCGCGAGCGCGCCGGTGATGAGGGCCCGGGTGTGCAGCCGCTGGCCTTCGTCGCTCTCGAGGGCGGCTTTGAGTGCGCGCGCCATTCCTTGCTTGACGGTGAGGAAATCGAGGAAGCTCTCCATCCACGCGCGCAGCGCCCGCGCTGGCGGTTGTGCGGCCAGCAGCGGTCCGACGGCGGCGCTGATCTGGTCCACCTCGCTCCGGTACACCTCCCACACGAGATGCTCGCGGGTCGGGAATCGGCGATAGAGCGTGCCGATGCCGACGCCGGCGTCCTTGGCGATCGACCGCAGCGAGGCGTCGACACCGTCGCGGGCGAAGGCGCGCACAGCCGCTTCGAGCACGCGGTCCTGGTTCAGGCGCGCATCGGCACGCAGGTTCTTCCCGGTCTCGTCGGCCATGCGAGTCTCCTTCCATTTGCAAGCGGAGCACCGTCCGCTTACTCTCGACATTAAGCGGACCATGCTCCGCTTAACCATCGTAGCGAAACGAGGACGTGCACCATGGAGGAGACCCGCGAGCGCACACTCCAGGGGACAGTGGCGCTTGTCACCGGCGCGAGCAGCGGCATCGGCGAGGCGACGGCGCGCGCCCTGGCCGCCCAGGGCGCCGCGGTGGCCGTGCTGGCCCGTCGCGTGGACCGGCTCACCGAACTGGCCGAGCACCTGCGCGCTGACGGTGCGACGGCGCTCGTGCTGGACGCCGACATCACCGACCCGGAACAGGCCCGGGCCGCGGTCGAGCGCACGGTGGCCGAGCTCGGCCGCCTCGACATCCTGGTCAACAACGCCGGGACCATGTACACCGGCCCGGTCGCCGACGCTCCCGACGTCGAGTGGGAGCGCATGCTCGCGGTCAACGTCGAAGGCTTGCTGCACATGACTCGGGCTGCACTGCCACATCTCATCGACGCCGCGCAGGACGGCCCACGCGGGGTCGCCGACCTGGTCACCGTCAGCTCCACTGCGGGCCGGGTGGCCCGACCGGGGACGGCCGTCTACAGCCTGACCAAATTCGGCGTCACCGCGTTCTCCGAGTCCCTGCGCCAGGAGCTCCAGCCCCGGCGTGTCCGCGTCGGCGTCGTCGAACCCGGCACCGTCGACACCGAACTGGCCTCGCACCAGCGTGAAGGCGTCCGCGATAGCGTCGCGAAGATGATCGAGGGCATGGAGATGCTCCGGCCCCAGGACATCGCCGACGCCATCGCGTACATGGTCACCCGCGACCGTCGAGTCGCAGTCAACGAAATGCTGGTACGCGCCGCCGAGCAGAGCTGGTGAGAATCATGACTGAGCAGAACATTGAGCAAAGCGCCGAGCAAGCGTCCGTGGACAGCCCCGCGGCCGGCGCATTCCTGCCGGGCCTGGTGTCCGACCGGGACCATGCACAGTTGTCCCGGCTGGTCACCGAGAGCGCTTGGCGCGTCGACCTCGGCGAGGCCAAGACGCTGCACGAACTGTTCACCGCCGACGGCGAGCTGGTGGTGGGCCAGCCCTTCAAGGGCCGCGACGAGATCCGCCTCTGGGGCGAGAACCTCGACATGACGAACCCGTACCCCGGCATCCGGCACCTGGTATCGAATATGCGCTTTGTCGCCACTGGCACCGATGCCGAGGGCCGCGACACCGCTGAGGGCACGACCGTTCTCACGGTCTTCCTCCAGGACGCCAACGGCCGCACGACCAGCACGCCATGGGTGGTCGGCGAGGACCACGACTGCTTCGTCCGAACCGACGTCGGCTGGCGCTTCACCAGCCGCTCCTGGGTACAGCTGTTCGGCCGCGACTGACGTCGGCGGAATCTACGCTGAGCTGTACAGCCTCTCCCAGGGCCGGTGAGCGATCCGGCTAGGGTGATGGAACCGTCGGCCCGGGTGCCGCCCTCCCCCCCGTGGGGCGGCGCCGGGGCCGATCTGGCCTCCGAGGGTGCCCACTCGTCCTCGTCGTCGTCGAGTTCGGGAGCGTCGGGGTCGCGCAGCGGGCGCAGGCCCTGGGGTGGGGTGGAGGGGGTGAAGCTGTAGCGGCCCAGGACGTTGAGGTTCTTGAACTTCAACGGGGAGAGGCGGGCGACATCATCATCGCTGATCTCATGGCCCTTGGCGCGCAGCTGGGCGACCGCGGCGTCGATGTACTTCGTGGTCCGGAGCACGACGGCGTTCAATACCAGTCCCAGCGACCCTAGTTGGTCTTCCATGCCGTCCCGGTATGCCTGGTGGATGGTGCCGTGCTTGCCGTGGCAGATGTCCCGGGCGAGGGTGTGGCGGGACTCCTGGACGGACAGCTGCTTGCCCATCTGCCGCCGGTAGGTGTCACCGACCGGGTCGACGACCTGGAGCAGGTGCAGGGTCTTGGCGATCCGCCCGTACTCGGCGAACGCCTGCCCCAGCGTCGTGGGCCGTCCATGGTTGCCGAACATCCGCAGCAGGTCGTAGGCCCGCACCTGATTGGTGACCAGGGAGCCGGTCACCTTCAGCATCTCCTCCCACTCTGCGGTCACCTTCTTCAGGTTCACCTTGTTGTCGCGGGCAAGATCGCCCAGCGGCCCGTAGGCGCCGGTCTCGATCCCGTCCATCTCCGCCCGCCAGAACCGTTGGTCGTCCAGGTCCTTGAACCGCGGAGAGAAGTTGTAGCCCAGGATCTTGAACAGGCCGAACACCATGTCGCTGTAGGAGGCGTTGTCGGTGGCGACCATCTCCGGCTTCACCCCGCCGTCAAGGTTCAGCAGGGCGTCCAGGGTGTGCAGCGAGTCCCGCGGCGTGCCCGGGACGACCATCTGCCCGATGCCGAAGACCTGGTCGTTGACGGCGTTCAGCCAGGTGATGCCGCGTTTGAAGCCGAAGTACTTCGGGTTCGGGGCGGTGCTGATGGAGCGGACCGGGACGACGAAGCGCAGACCGTCGACGGAGGCGAGCAGCCCGTTGCCCCAGAACTTCACGATCGGCACCTTCGCCTGAGCCTCGATCAGGGCGGCGTTGGCCGCGGCGATGGTGTCCGCGCGCAGATAGTACTGGTCGACGTGGACGAGGCGGGAGCGGGTCAGCGCCTCGTGACCGGGGTTGGTCACCGGGGTCATGCCGATGTTGCACGCCTCGCTCACCAGGAGCGCGACGACCGAGGTGGTGAGGTCCTTCATGCGCGTCTTGCCGTCGCCCAGGTGCACGAAGGCATCCAGAAACCCGGTCCAGGAGTGCACCTCGAACAGCAGCTCCGCCAGATGCTCCTCGACGGGCGCCTCTAGGCTCAGGCCCGCCAGTACCTCCTCGCGCACCGCCAACCACGGCTTGCCGTCCAGCAGCCGGGCCCGCGGGTTGGAGAAGCGGTGCGAGGGGGAAGCGAAGATGGCGCGGCTGACCAGCGCCCGGTACAGCTGCTCCAGCACGCACACCACATACGCGTCGCGGTCCACCGCGCCCTGCGGCAGGTCCTTGTTCGCGTACACCGCCTTGCGCCAGTACGGCGGCACGACCTTGTCGTCGCCCTCCCGCTTCAGCAGCGGCTTCTTCGTCACCTGGCGCCGGCTGAGCGCGGGCAGGCCCTTGACCGCGGCCAGGACCCGCTCCCCGGCCGGGGCCGCGCCGAGCATCTTGGTGTCGCCGAGCAGCGACAGGAACGGGCGCACCGTGTCGTAGCGGTTCGCGAGGGCCTCGCGGATCGCGATCTCGGCGGAGTCGTCGTCCTCCGGGACCAGGCTCGCCACCGTGGTGGCCGCGCTCCACAGCTGAGCCCTCGGCGCGACCTCCTCCAGGGCCTTCCACATCGCGGCCGCATCCACCGCCTTGCCGCTCTCCTCGAGGTGCTCCAGCTCCTCCATGAACACCTTCGAGATGCGGGCCGTGATGCGCGACGCCCTCTCCAGCTGCGGCAGCGTGGAGAGGCGATCCTTGTTCGTGAGCCGCTTCGCGGTGCTGAGCAGCTTGGTCGACATCAGCACCGTGAACAGCTCCAGCGCATCGTCTATCGCCTTGGCCTCCAGGTGGCGCATCACCGCGGTCAGCATCGCGGTCCGCTTCGGCTCGCTCGCCCGCTCCAGGCTCGTCGCCTTCGACCCCAGGCCGTACCGGGCCAGCGCGGCAAGCCGGTTCGGCGGGAGCTTGTCCAGCTTCACCCTCCCCAGCCGGTACACGGCGATCTCGTCCACCCGCTCCAGCGCCCGTTTCATCGCCGTACCGGTGGTCTTCGTCGGCGGCCGGCGGAAGGTCTCCAGGTACGAGTAGCGCCTGCCCTCCGGCGTCTGAAGCAGCGCCACCAGGTCGGCGGGCAGCGACCGGTCCGCCCGCCAGGCCGCCCTGGCGACCGTGGTGTGAGGCGCTTGTCCGCGATTCCGCGGACCTCGGACACCTGCCGCGCCAACACGGAAACACCAGGTAGCAGCACCCGGTGCTTACGCAGCCAGCCCACCGCATAGTCGAAGAGAGCCTTCGGCCCCTCCGAATGCGCGGTCCACGCCCGCCCGTGCAGGAACGTCCGGAACTTCCGCCCCCACTCCGGGTCGTCGTACTCGTGGTACTCGTAGGCGTCCCGGATCTCCCACGCGTGCTCGTACGCCGTCGGCTTGCGCTCGGTGGACGCCTTGACGCACGAGACGTCCTCGATGCCGAGCTGCTCGGCGATGTGCTCAATCACCACCCACGGCACATCGAGTGGACCATCCGGCAGGCACCGGCCGATGAAGCGCACCGTGCACATCTGCAGCGCGAACCCGAGCCGGTTGTGGTCCCCGCGCCGCTTCGCGATCAGCTTGCGGTCCTCGTCGTCGAGGTGGAAAAACCGCTCCAGCTCCAGCCGAGTCGGCTCCTCGTTGAACTTCCCGTACGACGCGGCCTGCTCGTCGGATAAGAACTCCACTGGCATGCGTGGGAGCCAACCACCCGGCCACGACAGAGCGTGGATCTTTGGCCGAAGGTCCCCGTGGAACGGATCGCTTGTGCTAGGCGATCACGACGCGTCGACCATGATCAAATGCTTAGCGTTAACGGCTGTACCGATGTTCCCCAAGCCCGTCGCCAGCGCGACGAGCCTGCGCACGGGCCGCACCGTCGTCGATACGGACCGGCCCGTCGACCCGGCCGCCGTCATCGCGGCGATCGCCACCGCGGGCTACCGGGCGGAACGCACGCGGTAGCCCGAACGGGTGCCGGGTGCCGGGTGCCGGGTGCCGGATGCCGAGTTCCGGGCTCCCGGTCTCAGCCGGCCTCGGCCGCGAGCGCGTCGAGCAGTTCGCGTTCGCGTCCGGGGCCGAGCCCCGCGCGCCTGGTCCGGTCCAGGCCCCGGGCACGCTCCCAGCGCAAGGTGTCGGCGAGCAGTTCGGCCCGGGGGCGGTGGCGCAGGCCCGCCGCGCGCGCCGCCGCCCCGCTCCGCGCCGCCCAGCCCTCCCAGCCCTTCTCGACGACCCACATCGGCAGCGAACCGGGGCCCATGTACTCGGCCACGCCCTGGGCGAGCAGCCACTCGGAGCCGGCGGGGACCGTCGGACCGGTGTGCCCTCCGGCGGCGCGGGACAGTGCGATCCACTCCGCGAACGGAACCACCGGGCCGACCGCGTCGTAGGTGCCGGTGGTTCCGTTCGCCGCGCAGTCGAGGAGCCAGCCGGCGAGGTCCCGTACGTCGACGGCCTGGGTGGCGAGGTCCGGTTCGTCCGGGACCAGCATCGGCCCCACCGGATCGGCCGCGGCGCGGGCCGCCCAGTAACCGGAGCGGTCGCTGTGATCGCCCGGGCCGCCGATCAGGCCGGCGCGGGCGATCAGGAGCCGGTCGCCGACGGCGGCCGCGGAGGCCTGCTCGCAGGCGACCTTGGCCTCGCCGTACACCGAGCGGTCGGCCTCGCTCGCCTCGGCCGGGGCCAGCAGGGCCGCGGACTCGTCGGCGTCCGGGGCCGCGTGGGAGGCGTAGGCACTGATGGAGGAGACGTAGGTCCAGTGCCCGGCCCGGTCCGCGAGCGCGGCCAGCGCCCCGCGTACGAACCCCGGCTGCCAGGACACCTCGACGACCGCGTCCCACGCGCGGTCCAGGAGGGGTTCGTACGCCGAAGGGCTCTGCCGGTCGGCCACCACGAGCCCGGCCCCGTCCGCGACCGCGCCGCTCTCGCCGCGCGCCAGGCAGGTCACCCGGTGACCCCGTTCGATCGCTTGCCGGGACAACTCGCGTCCCAGCCATGCCGTTCCACCCAGAATGAGGATCTCCATCGCTCCAGCCAAGCACTGCGCGCGCCGGATTCCGAGACCGTTCACCGACAGCGCAGGGCTCCCACCCGCCGCCGCCCGTCCGCCCCGCGGTCCCTTCGCGCCTTCCCGGGGCGCCGTGACCTACGATCTTGCTGCCCCGGGCGGGCCCGCCGATCGGGCGGGCGCCACTGAGAGCAAGGACGGACATGCACAACGGTTTCGAGGGCGTCCCGCCCACCACCCTGGCCGACTTCCTGGGCCGCGAGCAGGTCATGGACATCGGCATCCGGCCGCTGTGGGACGCGCCGCGCATCGCGGGACCCGCGTACACCGTGCGGTGCGAGCCCGGGGACAACCTGATGCTGCACGCGGCCATCTACCGCGCCGAGCCCGGCTCGGTCATCGTCGTGGAATCGGGTGACCTGGACCACGCGCTCGCCGGCGGCAACGTGTGCGCCGTCGCCCAGCGCCGCGGCATCGCCGCGTTCGTGCTCGACGGGCTCCTGCGCGACCTCGCGGAGGTGCGCGCCGCGGGCTTCCCGGTCTTCGCCCGCGGTGTCATCCCCATCCCGGGCGGCAAGAAGAAGCTCGGCGCCCTCGGCGAAGCCGTGCGGGTCGGCGGAGTGACCGTGCACCCCGGTGACATCGTGGTCGCCGACGAGGAGGGCATCGTCGTCACCCCGGCCGCCCGGCAGGACGAGATCCTGCGGGCCGCTCTGGACAAGCTGGCGAAGGAGGCGGGGGAGTCCCTGGACGCCTGGGAGGAGCAGCACCGCGCGCGCATCGAGCAGGCGTTGGGCGGCCTCGGCTTCACCGGCTGACACCGGCCGACCGCGCGTGCGCCGGGCCCTGCGTCAAGGACCCGTCAGGGCCCCCGCGTTCCGCGTCAGGGGCACGTCAGGAGTCTGTACGGAGGAGGACCGAAAACCTCTTCGCCGCCGTTCCATGGAGAAGTCGGAACAGCGGACGGGGAGGACGGCGCAGTGCGGGGACGAGTGGTGGTGGGGGCGTACGGATCCCTCGGGAGCCTGACGGCATTGCACGCGGCGCACGCCGAGGCCCGGGCGCGGGAGGCGGAACTGTGGGTCGTACTGGCCTGGCAGCCGCCGCTCGCCGGACCGGGCGCCCGGGGCGGCGGGGGAGGGACCGCGCTGCTCACCGCCTCGCGTGAGGCGGCGGTCGAGCGCTTGCGGGAGGTCCTCGACACCGCCTTCGGGGGTGCGCCGACGGGCGTGACCCTGGCCGGGCTGGCGGTCCGGGGCACCCCGGGCGCGGCCCTGGTGAGCGCCGTCCGGGACCCCGGCGACCTGCTCGTGGTGGGTACGGGACCGCGCGGCCCGCTGCTGCGCGCGCTACGGCCGTCGGTGTCCCGGTACTGCGTCAGGCGCGCACCCTGTCCCGTACTGGCCGTGCCGCCGGGGCCACTGCGGGCCGACCTGGACGCCGTACGCCGCCGCATCGTGTGGCGGCGGCCCCTGGACGCGGGAGACCTGCTCCGGCGGGCGGCATGACCCGGACCCGGCGGTATGACCCGGACCCGGCCGCATGACGCGACCGGGTCCGCGGCCCGTGTGCGGCCGTGCTCAGCCGCGGTCGTCGCCGTCCTGCCGGTCGCCGCCGCCCTGCGGGGCGGTCAGCAGGACCTCGCGCAGCCGGGCGACCAGCGCGGAGGCGCTCTCCGGCTCTGCACCGGCGCCCTCGGCGCGGGGGGCGGCGCCCGACAGCTGCTCTAGGTTGTCGGAGAGGACGTCGGCGTAGGCCTGTTCCTTCTCCACCATGGCGCCGGGCTGGCGCAGCCCGATGGTGACCTCGATGGCCTTGCCGATCAGTGCGGTCATCACGAACGAGAACAGCCCGAGCACCACCGTGGCGGTGAGCTGCTTGCTCAGCAGGTCCCAGGAGCCGCCGTAGAAGAGGCCCTTGTGGCCCGTCAGCGTCCCGGTCGCGCAGAGGCCGGCCATGACCATGCCGACGATGCCGCCCCAGCCGTGGATGCCCACCACGTCCAGGGTGTCGTCCACGCCCAGCCGGTACTTCCAGCTGATCGCGAACGCGCAGGTCAGCCCGGCGAGGAAACCGATGACGGTGGCCCATACCGGGCTCACCCCGCCGGCCAGCGGGGTCATGGCGACCAGTCCGGTGACGGCGCCCATGCACATGTCGAGCAGGCCGACCTGCCGGGTGCGCCACCAACTGGTCACCGCCCAGCCGGCCATCGCCGCGCCCGCCGCGAGCTGGCTGTTGAGGAAGGCCATCGCCGCGCCGCCCGGGGTCTCCAGGGAGGAACCGGTGTTGAAGCCGAACCAGCCGAACCACATGAGGGACAGCCCGATGACCACGAGCGGCAGGTTGTGCGGCCGGATGCCCTGGCGGTCGAAGTCCGCCCGCTTTCCCGCGACGATGGCGAGGGCGAGTCCGGCGGCCCCCGATCCGATCTCCACGACGGTGCCGCCGGAGAAGTCGACGGCGCCGAGCTGCTTGGCGACCCAGCCGGCCGGGTCGAACACCCAGTGGGCCATGGGGATGTAGACCAGCAGGGTCCATGCGATGACGAAGGCGATCCAGCCGCCCATCTTCGCGCGGCCCGCGATGGAGCCGGCGATCAGGGCCACGGTGACGACCGCGAAGGACAGGTGGAAGACCACGAAGGTGACCGTGGGCACGGAGCCGGTCAGCGACCGGGCATCGATCCCGCGCAGGAAGGCGTGGTCGAGCGTGCCGATGACCCCGAGCCCGCCGGCATCCGGGCCGAAGGCCAGGGAGTAGCCGATCGCGAACCAGAGCACGGTGACGATCACCATGCAGAAGAAGATCATCTTCAGCATGGCGACGATCTGGCCGGTGCGGACCATGCCGCCGTAGAAGAAGGCCACTCCGGGAGCCATCAGCAGCACCAGCGCCGTGGCCATCATCAGCCAGGACGCGTTGCCGGAGTCGGCGACGGCGGGTGCGGCGGAGACCGCCGACACGGTGTCGGCAATCGTGTGCGCGGTCACTTGTCACGCTCTCGTCGGTCCAGCACGGATACGATTTCGGCGAGCAGCGCGGCGTCCTGCCGCTCCGACGCGCCCTGGGCGGCGCCCACCGCGGCGGGCTCTCGGGGCGCGGCACCGGCTCCGCCGATCCGGTCGCGGATCTCGTCCAGGGTGGCGTTGTCGTAGGCGACCTCCTCGTCCCGGCCGGGTACGTTCTCGTACTCCTCCGAGGTGCGGAAGCCGACGGCCTTGTCGATCGCCTTGGCGATGAGCCAGGTCATGACGAAGGCGAAGGAGCCGACCGCCAGGACCCCGACGGCCTGACGCCACAACTGGTCCAGTCCGCCCCCGTAGAAGAGGCCCTTCTTGCCGCTCATCGCGGCCGTCGCGAAGAAGCCGATGGAGAGGACGCCGACGATGCCGCCCCAGCCGTGCACGCCGACCACGTCGAGGGTGTCGTCGACGCCGATCTTGAACTTCATGTTGATGGCGAAGCAGCAGACCACACCGGCGGTGAAGCCGATGATCAGCGCGCCGAGCGGGGAGACCTCGCCGCAGGCGGGGGTGATGGCCACCATGCCGGCGACCGCGGCCGAGGCCACGCCCAGCATCTCCACGTGGCCCAGCCGCCACTTCTCGATGATCGGCCAGCCGATCATCGCGCCCGCGGCGGCCAGTTGGGTGTTGAAGAAGGTGGTCGGTGCGCTGCCCTCGACCTGGAGCGCGGAGCCCGCGTTGAAGCCGAACCAGCCGAACCACAGCAGCGCCAGACCGATGATGACCAGGGGCAGGTTGTGCGGTCGGATCGTCTCGCGCTCGAAGTCCTTGCGCTTGCGCAGCACGATGGCCACCGCGAGGCCCGAGGCCCCCGAGCTGAGCTCGACCGGCAGACCGCCGGCGTAGTCGAGCGCGCCCAGGGACTTGTTGATCCAGCCGTCGGGGGCGAACACCCAGTGCGCGGTGGGCACGTAGACCAGCATGGTCCAGGCGACGACGAAGACCAGCCAGCCCTTCATGGTGGCGCGGCCCGCGATGGAGCCGCTGATCAGCGCCACCGTGATGATCGCGAAGGACATCTGGAAGCAGGCGAAGATCACCGTCGGGATGGAGCCGTGCAGGGAGTCCATCCCGATGCCGCGGAAGAAGGCGTAGTCGAGATTGCCGATCATGCCGCCGCCGGAGTCCTTGCCGAAGGCGAGGGAGTAGCCGACCGCGACCCACAGGATGGTCACCAGCGACAGGCAGGCGAAGCTCATCTTGAGCATCACCAGCACGTGCTTGGTTTGGACCATGCCCCCGTAGAAGAAGGCGAGGCCGGGGGTCATCAGCAGCACCATGGCGGTGCTCGCCATCATCCAGGCGGTATTACCCGTATCGTAGCCACTGGGCATCTGGTGGAGCTCTCTCTGGTCGTGAACAGGCAGGAGGGAGTGGGGAGTTCAGGTCTTGCGCAGGTCCGGTGCGGGGACGCCGATCAACCTGCGCCGCACCGCGTCCCAGACGGCCGCGAGCGACCGGGTCACGGCCTCGGTGTGCTCCCCGAGCACCCGCACCCAGGCCCCGCAGTCCTGCGGCAGCACGCTGACCCCGTACGGGAGTCCGCGGCCGGCCAGGGTCGTGTGCAGCAGGTCGGCGAGCTCGCGGGCCGGGGCGAGCGGGCTGACCGCGAAGAAGCAGGCCATCACCGAATGGCCGGCCAGTACGGCGGGCCCGTCGACGGAGCTGCCGCCGGACTCCCCGGCCCCGCCCGGTTCCAGCCGTACGGCGTCCAGCGCCACCAACTCACCGTCCGGTCGGCGCAGTTCGAGGTCGGAAGCGAAGACCTGGTAGGCGTTGCGCTCGCCGTGCGCCAGCCGGCCGGCCAGGACGGTCTCGCTCGCCAGCACGGTGGCCGTGGGGGCGGCGGTGATCACAGTGCGCTGGTAGAAGCGGGAGTCGACGTAGGGGATGACCGGATCCGGCAGGTACTCGACGTACGCGCCCGGGCCGGCGGTCAAGAAGGTCTGGGCGACGGCGTAGTCGTGCTCCATCCGGTAGACCTTGGTGGCCGCCTGCGTGGTGACGTGCCCCGAGGTGCCGGGGCCGAAGGACAGGTCGGTGCGCAGCCGGTCGGCCTGGATGACCCCGCCGCCCGTGGACATCAGGAAGGTGATGGGCAGGTCGGGGCGGTGCGGGTCGAAGTAGAGCGGCCGCATGATCTGGAGCGGGGACTTCTGGTAGTGCCGCACCAGCTCCGTGCGCCCGCCGACCAGCTCGAAGCCCAACTCCAGCAGCCCCACCTTGCCGGGGCGCCCGACACCGAGGGTGTCGGGCACCGAGGAGTGCCGCAGCACCTCCAGGGGGACGCGCGGCGGTTCGTAGTGCGCGGCCTCCAGACGCCCGGGCGGCAGGAGGGCGCGGGGCGGGGCGGGGGGCGGAGCCTGCGGCGGGGTGCGGGGCGGATCTGCCACGACGCTCACGCCGGCACCCGGCGGAAGGACTCGATGAAGGTGGCCACGTCCTCCAGGCCCTGCCCGGTGAGGCAGTTGGTCAGGACCACGGGGCGCCCCTCGCGCACGCGGTGCGCGTCGGACTCCATGACGCCGATGTCGCAGCGGACGTACTGGGCGATGTCGATCTTGTTGATCACGAGCAGGTCGGACTCGGTGATGCCCGGACCGCGCTTGCGGGGCATCTTCTCGCCCTCGGCGGTGTCCAGGACGAAGAGGAACAGGTCGACCAGGACCGGGCTGAAGGTGAGGGTGAGGTTGTCGCCGCCCGACTCGTAGAGCAGGGTGTCGACATCGGGGAACCGCTCCAGCATCTCGGCGCCCGCGGCCAGGTTCATCGTCGGGTCGTCGCGCACTGCGGTGTGCGGGCACGCACCGGTCTCCACGCCCACGACGCGCTCGGGGTCGAGCACCCCGGCCAGCGTGCGGCGGACCTGGCGGGCGTCCTCCTGGGTGTAGATGTCGTTGGTGATCACGGCGGGCCGGTGGCCTCGCGCGATCAGCACCGGTACCAGGGCCTCGATCAGCGCGGTCTTGCCGGAGCCGACGGGGCCGCCGACGCCGACGCGCAGGACGTTGTCCTCGGTCATCAAAGTCACGCACCTTGGGGAAAGGAGAGCTTGGACAAAGGGGTCAGGAAAGAGGGGGAGGAGCATCGATGGACCAGGTCAGGTGGCGAACAGCCTTGCCTCGGCCCGCTCGTGACGGCCCGACATCACATCGGCCATCGGAACGCACCCGCCGAGATCCCCGAGTTCGCGGCGCAGGGCCGCCTGCGCCACCTCCTCGATGACGGGTGCGATCCCGCGCAGCACCACCTGTGCCTTGCGATGGTCCGTGAGCCGCAGCCGCAGCGCGGCCCCGGTGAAGCTGGCCGAGTAGGCGAACAGATCGCTCACAACGGCCTGTTCGGCCGGGACGCCGGCGGCCGCGTACGCGACCCCGGCGGCGACGGCCTGCGAGCCGGGGGCCCGCTTGGCCGCCACGAGCTCCGCGTACCGCTCCAGTGGCTCGCCGCCGACGCACTCGCGGGCGAGGTCCAGCAGCTGGCGGCCGGTGCGGGTGGCGGCGCGGCGCAGGCCCTCGTTCAGCTTGCCCGCGTTCAGCCGCCGGTCGGTCTCGGCCAGGGCCTCCCAGTCGCCGGCCAGCGCCGCCCGGTGGGCCAGGGCCAGCGCGGTGGCGTCGGAAGGCCCCACCGCGTGCCGCAGCAGGTCGGCCAGCAGTACGGGTACGCCCTCGGGGGTCACGGCCTTGGCCTGGGCGTAGCCCTCCAGGCCGTGGGAGAGGGTGTAGAAGCCGCTGGGGAAGGCCGAGTCGGTGAGCTGGAGGCTGACCAGCAGGGCCTGTACCGGCGTCGCCGCCGCGGGGCTGGACACGGCGGCGTTGGCGGCAGTGCTCATGCCAGGTAGAACAGGTGGTTCAGGGGCAGCTCGCGGGCCGGTTCGATGGTGGCCGGTACCCCGTCGAGGGTGACCTTGTAGGTCTCCGGGTCGACCGTGATGACCGGGAGGGCGTCGTTGCGGACCATGTGCTGCTTGCCGACGGTGCGGCAGTGCCGGACCGGCAGGACCTTGCTGTCCAGGCCCAGCTTCTGCGGTACGCCGAGCTCGATCGCGGCCTGCGACATGAAGGAGACCCGGGTGGCCTGCTTGGCCTTGCCGTAGGCACCGAACATCGGCCGGTAGTAGACCGGTTGCGGGGTCGGGAGGGAGGCGTTCGGGTCGCCCATCAGCGCCCAGTTGATCAGGCCGCCCTTGATGACCATCTTCGGCTTCGCGGCGAAGGAGCCGATCGGCCACAGCACGATGTCGGCGAGCTTGCCCGTCTCCAGGGAGCCGATGTGCTCGGCGGTGCCCGAGGCGATCGCCGGGTTGATCGTGATCTTGGCGAGGTAGCGCAGGGCGCGGAAGTTGTCGTTGCGCTCGGTGTCGCCGTCGAGCTTGCCGCGCTGGTCCTTGCAGTGGTGCGCGGTCTGGAAGGCGCGGGTCCAGGACTCGCCGATGCGGCCCATGGCCTGGGAGTCGGAGGAGAAGATCGAGATGACCCCCTCGTCGTGCAGCACGGTCTCGGCGGCGATCGTCTCCGCGCGCACGCGCGAGTCCGCGAAGGACACGTCCTCCGGGATGTCGTGCGACAGGTGGTGACAGACCATCACCATGTCGAGGAGCTCGTC
Source organism: Streptomyces sp. NBC_00193 (assembly GCF_026342735.1). Taxonomy (GTDB): domain Bacteria; phylum Actinomycetota; class Actinomycetes; order Streptomycetales; family Streptomycetaceae; genus Streptomyces; species Streptomyces stoeckheimensis. The sequence continues at coordinate 802,135 of NZ_JAPEMM010000002.1, read as the reverse complement.
GACCGAGTTCACCGTGTACGGCAGCGTCGGGTTGGTCGAGGACGGCAGGACGTTGGGCTCGCCCGCCACCCGCATGATGTCGGGGGCGTGGCCACCGCCCGCGCCCTCGGTGTGGAAGGTGTGGATGGTGCGCCCGTCGATGGCGGAGCGGGTGTCCTCGAAGAAGCCGGACTCGTTCAGGGTGTCCGTGTGCACCGCGACCTGCACGTCGTAGGCGTCGGCCACGTCCAGGGCCTTGCTCAGCGCGGCCGGGGTGGTGCCCCAGTCCTCGTGCACCTTGAGGCCGCAGACGCCCGCCTCGACCTGCTCGATCAGCGCTTCCGGCAGCGAGCCGTTGCCCTTGCCCAGCAGGCCGACGTTGACCGGCAGGTCCTCGACCGCCTGGTACATCCGCCCGATGTTCCACGGACCCGGGGTGCACGTGGTGCCGTTGGTGCCGTCGGAGGGGCCGGTGCCGCCGCCGATGAGGGTGGTGATGCCGTTGGACAGGCCGTGCTCGGCCTGCTGCGGGGCGATGAAGTGGATGTGGGTGTCGATGCCGCCGGCCGTGGCGATCATGTGCTCGCCCGAGATCACCTCGGTGCCGGGCCCGATGACCAGCTTGGGGTGCACCCCGGACTGGGTGTGCGGGTTGCCGGCCTTGCCGAGACCCGCGATGAACCCGTCCTTGACGCCGAGGTCGCCCTTGACCACACCCAGGATCGCGTCCATGACCACCACGTTGGTGATGACCAGGTCCAGGGCGCCCTGCAGGTTCGTGGCCTGCGGGTCCTGCGCCATGCCGTCGCGGATGCCCTTGCCGCCGCCGTAGACGGCCTCGTCGCCGTAGTGGCCCTCGTTGTGGTCCTTCTCGACCTCGATGACCAGGTTGGTGTCCGCCAGGTGGAAGCGGTCGCCGACGGTCGGCCCGAACAGGTCGGTGTACTGCTTGCGGCTCAGGACAGCCATCGCTACTTGTCGCCCTTCTTGGAGGTCTTGGCCTTCTTGGCGGCCGCGGTCTTGGCGGGTGCCTTGGCGGCGGGCTTGCCGGCCTGCTGGGCAGCGGGCCGGGCGGCGGGCTTCGAGGCCGGCTTGGACCCCGGCCTGGACCCCGGCTTCGAGGGGGCCTCCACGGCGGGCGCGGCGGCCTGCGCCGCCGCGGCCTGCTGGGCCGTCTCCGCACGGGCTCCCAGGAATCCGAGCTCGACCGCCCGGTTCATCGCCCGGACGCGGGTGTCGGTGGAGCCGAGGCCGCCGTTGACGAGGGAGCTGAAGCCGATCAGCCGGCCGTGGCCGCTGTACGCGGTGAGTTCGACCTCGCGGGTGTCGCCCGGCTCGAAGCGGACGCCGGTGCCGGCGGGGAGGTCGAGGTGCATGCCGTAGGCGGCGTTGCGGTCGAAGTCGAGGGCTCGGTTGACCTCGAAGAAGTGGTAGTGCGAGCCGACCTGGACGGCACGGTCACCGGTGTTGGAGACGGTGACCTTGGCCTTGCGGCGGCCGGCGTTGATCTCTACGGTGCCTTCGCCGTAAAGGTATGTGGCGCCACCTGACATGGTGGTACTTCCCTTCCTTCGGATCAGTGGGGGGAATGGCCGTGCGGGTGGCCGTGACCCTGGCCGCGCGCGTGCCGGTGGCCCTCGCCGTGCGCGTGCGTGTGGTGCGGGTCCGTGTCGTGTGCGTCCGGGTCCGCGTGGCCGTGGTGATGGCCGTGGTCGCCGCCGGGGCCGTGGGAGTGCGCGTACCCGTGCCCGTGTTCGGCGTCCAGCCCCTCGGCCACGCCGTCCTGCCCGTGGGCCAGCCGGTGCAGGGCCTCCTGCGAGCGGGCCCGTACGACCTGGGCGATCGCCGCGTCGGACAGCAGCGGACCGGTGTCCAGGACCCCCGACGGGAGTTCGGCGGGCGGGGCGAACGCGGCCCGGACCAGGGAGACGTGGCCGGCGCCGAGCCGGCGGCACCGCTCCGCGCCCTCCGCCAGGTCCGGGTCGCCGCCGTCGAAGGCGACCTCGACCCAGCGGTGGTGCCCGTACTGGCGCACCAGCCGGGCCACCCGGAACAGATCGGCGTCCTCGAAGGGACCCGCGGCGGGAGCGGTGACCAGCACGGCGGAGGTGTCGGGAGCCTCGCGGACCGCCTTGAGGGCGGCGGTACGGAGCCACGCGGTCAGGTGGTCCACGGTGGCGAAGGGCGGCGCCAGCACGAGCCGCCCGGGCTCCTCCTCCCGGCTCAGCCAGCGCAGCGCGCGGGCGCAGTCGGCGATCAGCCCGGGGTCGCGCCCCAGCGTCATCGGGACCACGCACACCGGTTCGGACGAGGCGGCGAGCCCCGCGCGGACGGCTTCGGCCAGCGGCCGGCCGGGGTGTACGGCGCCGGCCGCTGCGCCGCCCTCGTGGCCGCCGGCCAGGATGACGCGGGCCGCCGATTGCGTTGCCCGGCCGGGCCGTTCGGGTGCGATGGCCGCCACCGCTCAGGCGCCGACGGGGTCGTGGCAGGAGACGAGCTTGGTGCCGTCCACGAAGGCGGCCTCGACCTGGAGCAGCGGAAGCATCTCCCGTACGCCCTTCATGACGTCGGCGGCGGAGACCATCTGCTTGCCGAGCTCCATGCACTCGGCGACGGTCCTGCCGTCACGGGCGCCTTCGAGGATGCCCTCGCTGATCAGGGCGCAGGCCTCGCTGTAGTTGAGCTTGACGCCCCGGTCCCGCCGCTTGCGCGCCAGGTCGGCCACGACGTAGATCCAGAGCTTGTCCATCTCACGGGGAGCGAGATTCATCGGTCACTCACTTTCGGCTCTCAAGGTGGTTCAGGTGCTGCCGGTGCTGGTGCTCTTGGTGCGCCGGTTCGGGCTGAGGCGGTGTCAGGTCCGTTGCAGCCGGGGGATCTGGGGGACGGCGGCGACGAAGACGACCGTGGTCAGGACGAACGGCCAGGTGAAGGTGTGACCGCCGAACGGCGCGAAGAAGGCGGTCATCGCGGCCGTGAGCCCGGTCGCCGCTGCGGCGCCCAGGACGGCGAAGGCGAAGCTCCAGTTGGAGGGGACGAGGAAGACCCCGCACAGGGCCATCGCGACGAGCACGCTGCTGTACCCCATGAGCCCCTGCGAGACGCCTTCGGACGGTGAACCCATCGCCCAGGCGACGAAGATCGCCGTGACGCTGCCGACGCAGGCCATGACCCCGGCGACCCGGCTGGCCACGAAGATGCCGGCGAGGAAGATCAGGCCGACGTACCACTGCGGCATGAAGAAGATCTGGCCGACGTTGGCGAAGAAGGCGCGCCAGAGCTGGCCCCAGTCCAGCGCGGTGGTCCCGCTCGCGGCCGCGGGCAGCGCCGCCAGATCGGGGCCGGTGTGCCACACCCGGGAGAAGCCGGGCGCCGCGATGGTCATGACGCTCGCGATGATGCAGAACGGCGCGGTGAACGTGGGGATGTTCCAGGTGCCGAGGATGGTGGCCAGCGCCGAGGTGACGACCACCACGGTGATGCTTCCGCCGATCGCGAGCAGCAGCGTGGACAGGTGGTCCCACCCGAGGAAGACGGCGAACCCGAGCGAGACCAGGGTGCCGTTGAAACCGCGCAGGCCGGCCGAGACGATCTCGCGGTCGATGCCGAACGCGTAGGCGGTGCCGGTGCCGACGACCGCGCCGAGGAGGCCGTAGAGGGCGTACTGCCAGCCCGCGGCGGCAAGGGCGGCCAGGAAGAAGATGCCCGTGATCGCGCTCGGCATGAAGTCGACCTGGGCGACACCGCGCAGGACTTCCTGGATAAAGCTCGCCGGCTGGGCGGGAGGGGCCTGGCGGGCGGGCTCCGTTGCCAAGGCCTGCATTTCATTCTCCCTGGTGCAAAAAGAGAGGGCCCTGAAGGGCCCGCGAATCATCGGTGCGTTGACGACGACAGTACCGGTGAATCGGATCAATTCCGCCTGGGCATGGGCGTGTCGGGATGAGCGGGAGAATGCGGCCGGGTTGTCATAAATGTGCTCGTCATTCCCTTTCCCCGGGGACGGAAATAGGATCGGAATATCGAATAGTGAATGGTGGGGGAGAGGCCCTTCACCGCACCCGGAAGGGTCATCGCCGCCGCCGCGATGGCGCGCCGCGGCGGCCCGGCCCGCTGCGGTGGTGTCCCTTGGCAGGGTGCGAGTCCTTGCGGGTGCCCGGTGGTGGGCGGAGCTGTCGCCGGCCGCCGGCGCCGCCGTCATGGCGGCCGGGATCATCTCGGCCGGCCTGCACCTGATCGGCCGGGACGCGCTGTCGATCGCCGCACTGGTCGTCTCCGCCGCGCTGTGGCTCGTCCTCGCCGCCGACTTCACCGCCCGGCTCCTGGGTGACCGCCGGCGGTTCCGCGCGGAGGCCGACACCCCGGCGGCCCTCACGGCCGTGGCCGCCACCGCCGTACTCGGCTCCCGGCTCGCCGTACTCGGGTGGGTTCCCGTGGCCGTGGGGCTGCTGGTGCTGGCCGCCGTGCTCTGGCCGGGACTGCTGGTCGCCGTCCTGCGCCACTGGGGCTACCGGATGCCCGGCGCGGCGTTCCTCGTCTGCGTGGCCACCCAGGGGCTCGCCGTCCTGGCGGGCACCCTGGCCGCCCCCACCGGCCGTGACTGGCTCGGCCGGGCGGCGCTGGCCGCCTTCTGCCTGGGGCTGCTGCTCTACGCCGAGGCCCTCGTGCGCTTCGACTTCCGCCAGGTCGTCTCGGGCGCGGGCGACCACTGGGTGGCCGGCGGGGCCCTCTCCATCACCGCCCTCGCCGGGACCGGGCTCACGGCGTCACCGCTGTGGACGGGATGGGCGCACACGGGGCTGCGTACCGTCACCCTGGCGGCTCTCGGCCTCTCCCTGGCCTGGTACGCCGTGCTCCTCGCCGCCGAGGCGGTCCGGCCGAGGCCCCGCTACGACGTCCGGCGCTGGTCGAGCGTCTTCCCGCTCGGGATGACGGCGACCGCCTGCCTCTCGGCGGCCGCCCCGACCGGGGTCGGGTGGCTACGGCCCCTCGGTACGGTGCTGCTCTGGGTGGCGGTCGGGGCGTGGGTGCTGACCTTCGCGGCCTTCCTCGTGGAGCGCGGGCAGGACCGTCCGCCGAAGTGAGCGGGGGCGAGTCCGGCCCCTACGTCCGTCGCCCGGTGCCGTCCCACCGGGGGGAGAGGGCTACGCAGCCCAGTAGAGCCACGGCCAAGGCCAGCGCCCACAGCGCACCGTGACGGAGCGTCAACACCCCGCCGGTGAGGGCTCCGAGGAGCAGGGCCACGACCGTCACGAGGCGGCGGAGCGGACCCGGCCCCCACGGATCGGCCGCCAGCCCGGTCAGGGCCCTGGTGACGACGGTGGTGGTGAGGTCGGGGACGGCGAGCCGGTGCACGACGGCGTTCTGCAGGCCCATGCCGAGGGCGAGCAGGGCGATGATGCCCGGCGGCCCGGCGCCGAGCGCGGTCAGGGCGAGCGCCCCGCCCACCAGGACCGTCTGCACCGCCACCAGCGGCGCGAACATCCTGGCCGCCCCGGTGGTCCGCCGTAGCCGTCCGGCGGCCGCCGCCCCGGCCAGGAAGGCGCCGACGGCGAGCAGGGAGTCCGGGGCGGACAGGGACCGGTCCCCGGCGAGCGCGAAGCCGAGGAAGACCACGTTGCCCGTCATGTTGGCCACGAAGACGTGGCCGAGGCCCAGGTAGCTCACCGCGTCGACCACACCGCTGACGAAGGTGAGGGCGATCAGCAGCGGGGGCAGCACCCCGTGGGGAGACCCGGCGCCGTCCGCCTCCGGCGGGAACAGCAGGTCGGCCAGCGGCGGCAGGATCCCGTGCCGCCGCGGTGGGGGTGAGGTCAAGGGGTGCCTCCGGTCGTGGCGCGGGCCGGTCCGTGGCAGGCGGGCAAACGGGACCTTCGTCAGAAGTGAAAGGACCCGCACACCCCGAAAGGGGGCGGAGCGGAGGGGGCTTTGTCCCGCAGAAATGCTAGCCATCCACCGCGGACGATAGAAGGAGCGACCCGCAGAGGTCCAAGCAGAGGGACAAGAGCAACCAGTCCAGTCGTCGAAGCGAGATTCCAGGTAAGGAAATTCCATGTCCGAATCAGCCGCCGGTGCACCCGAGGACACCCTGCGATTCAGGGACGTCTACGCGGGTGAATTCGCCCGGCGCTCCCTGCCCGAACACCGGATTCCCGACGAACCGTCGGATCCGGAGGCCGTGTACACCCTCATCCGCGACGAGCTCGCACTCGACGGCAACGCCGAGCAGAACCTCGCCACCTTCTGCAGCACCTGGGCCGAGCCCCAGGTCCGCAAGCTGATGGACGAGAACCTCGCCAAGAACATGATCGACAAGGCCGAGTACCCGCAGACCGCCGCCATCGAGGAGCGGTGCGTGACCATGCTCGCCGACCTCTGGCACGCGCCCGAGCCCGACACCGCGCTCGGCTGCTCCACGACCGGCTCCAGCGAGGCCTGCATGCTCGGCGGTCTCGCCCTCAAGACCCGCTGGCGCAAGGCCCGCAAGGCCGCCGGACTGCCCGCCGACAGGCCGAACCTGGTCTGCGGTCCCGTCCAGGTCTGCTGGGAGAAGTTCGCCCGCTACTTCGATGTGGAGCTGCGCCAGGTCGAGTTGCTGCCCGGCGCCACGGGCCTGCGCCCCGAGCAGCTCCGCGCCCACGTGGACGAGAACACGATCGGCGTCGTCGCCATCCTCGGCGTCACCTTCACCTGCGACTACGAGCCCGTCGCCGAGATCGCCGCCGAACTCGACGCCATCCAGCGCGACACCGGACTGGACGTCCCGATCCACGTGGACGCCGCCAGCGGCGGCTTCGTCGCCCCCTTCCTCCAGCCCGACCTGCTCTGGGACTTCGAGATCGCGCGCGTCGGCTCGATCAGCAGCTCCGGCCACAAGTACGGCCTCGCCCCCCTCGGGGTCGGCTGGGTCGTCTGGCGCACCGCCGAACTGCTCCCGCCCGAGCTGATCTTCCGGGTCGACTACCTCGGCGGGGACATGCCCACCTTCGCCCTGAACTTCTCCCGGCCCGGGGGCGAGATCATCGCCCAGTACTACCTGCTGGTCCACCTCGGCCGCGAGGGATACCGCCGGATCCAGCAGGCGTGCGCCGACACTGCCGTCCACCTGGGCGAAGAGATGGCCGCGATGGGCCAGTTCAGGATCCTGTACGACGGGAAGGGAGCCCTGCCCGGAGTCTCCTACACCCTCGCCGACCCCGATCGGAGCCCCTTCACCCTGTACGAGCTCTCCGACCGGCTGCGCCTGCGGGGCTGGCAGGTGGCCGCGTACCCGCTGCCCTGCGCCGGCGAGCCCACCGTGATCCACCGGATCCTGGTGCGCCGAGAGATCAGCCGCGACAAGGCCTCCCTGCTGCTCGCCGACATCCGTCGCGCGGTCGCCGAGCTCAGCCCGGCCGGCATCCGGGCGGAGCAGGTCGCGTCATGACCGCCGGCGCCGGGTCGGCCTTCGAGTGCACCCCCGACTACGCGGAGATCACCCGCCGGGTCATGAGCGCGGTCGCCCCGCACATCGGTGCGGGCAAGGTGGCCGACTACATCCCGGACCTGGGGCGGGTCGACCCCCACCAGTTCGGCTTCGCCGTCGCCACGGTGGACGGGGACTTCCACTCCGGCGGGGACGCGGACGTGCCCTTCGCGCTGGAGAGCATCTCCAAGCTCTTCTCCCTGGCGCTCGTCCTCGGCCACGACGACAAGATGATCTGGAACCGGGTCCACCGCGAACCGTCGGGGGAGCCCTTCAACTCCCTGATCCAGCTCGAACTGGAACTCGGCGTCCCCCGCAACCCGTTCATCAACCCCGGCGCCATCGTCGTCACCGACCAGCTGCTCGCGTACACGGGTGACGCCTTCGAGGCCGTACGCGGGTTGCTGCGCGCCGAGACCGGGAACCCCTACCTCCACCTGGACGGGGTCACCGAGGGGTCGGAGGCCCGTACCGGAGACCGGAACCGCGCCCTCGCCTACCTGATGGCCGACTTCGACAACATGCTCGGCCCCGTTCCCGAGGTGCTGGAACACTACGTCCGGCAGTGCTCCCTCATGATCACCGCATCCGAACTCGCCCGCGCCGGACTGCTGTTCGCCCGGCACGGCGAGCGCGCCGACGGGACCCGGCTGATCCGCCGGGCCGAAGCGCGGCGGATCAACGCGCTCGTGCTCACCTGCGGCACCTACGACGAAGCGGGCGAGTTCGCCTACCGCGTCGGCCTGCCCTGCAAGAGCGGAGTCGGTGGCGGCATCCTCGCCGTCGTCCCCGACCGGTGCGCCGCCGTCGCCTGGGGACCCGGCCTCGACGTCAAGGGCAACTCCGTCTCGTTCCCGCCGGACTGGTCGCCGCCGAGCTCGGCGGCGCCTTCGGCCACCGCGCCGGGGGACTCTACGTCTGGGTCGGCGAGGCCTTCGGGAAGCCCACCGGATTCGTCGCCATCTTCCTGACCTGGGTCCAGAACATCGTCTGGTACCCCACCGGCCTCACCTTCGCCGCGACCGCCGCGGCCTTCGCCATCGGCCGCCCCGACCTCGCCGCGAACAACGTCTACGTCGGGCTCTTCATCGTCGTCGCCTTCTGCCTGTGCACCGGGGCCGCCCTGGTGAGCACGCACTTCGCGAGCAAGGTCACCAAGTACGGCTTCCTCCTGGGCACCGTCGTCCCCGGCGTCGTCCTCATCGCGCTCTGTCTGGCCTGGCTGGTCACCGGCCACGCCGCAGGCTGGTCCACCGCCACGGACCACGCCGTCGCCGTCGTCTCGCACGGGCACTCCGGCCCGCGCTGGCTGCCCTACCTGACCGGCCTGTCCAGCCTGTCGTTCCTGGCCGGGATCCTGCTGAACTTCGCCGGCGTCGAGTCCCAGGCCGTGCACGCGACCGAGCTGAAGGACGCCAAGCGCGGCTACCCGGTCGTCATCATGGTCGCCGCCGGGCTGTCCTTCGTGATCTTCACCCTCGGCGCGCTCGCGGTGGCGGGCATCCTCCCGTACGAGGACATCGACATCAACACCGGTGTCTTCGACGCCCTCACGCACGCCACCACCGGCCTGATGCGCGTCGGCTGGCCGGTGCAGGTGCTCGCCGTACTGATCTGCTACGGGGCCCTCGGCGGGGTGCTCGCCTGGATCACCGGCCCCAGTCGCGGCGTGCTGGCCACCGCCCGCGACGGGCTGCTGCCGCCGTTCATGCAGAAGACCAACAGGGCCGGAGTCCAGAAGAACATCCTGCTCGTACAGGTCGTCGTGGTGGCCGCGCTGTCCTCGCTCTACCTGGTCGTGGACAACGTCTCGACCGTCTTCTTCCTGATCTCGGCCATGGCCGTCAGCCTGTACATCATCGTGTACATGCTGCTGTACGCGTCGGCCGTCCGGCTCCGCTACACCCAGCCCGACCTGCCCCGCGCCTTCCGCATCCCCGGCGGGAAGCCCGGCATCTGGCTGGTGGGCGGCCTCGGCTTCCTCGCCGTCGCCTTCGCCTTCGTCCTGGCCTTCGTCCCGCCGGCTCAACTGCCCATCGGCAGTCCGGGACTGTACGTGGGCCTGGTCGCCGCGGGCGCCGTGATCTTCAGCTCGGCGCCGCTGATCCTGGAACGGTTCAAGAAGCCGTCCTGGATGCCGAAGGAAGCCGCGCCGGAGGGAGAGGAGGTGAGCGCCGATTCGCCCTGACCCCCGCGACCCGACCGAGGGCCCGGTGCGCACGATGCCGCGCACCGGGCCCTCGCGCGCCGCGGCGGCCGCCGAGGACAATGGCCGGATGACGGTTCCTCACCTGCTGTCCGCCGACGCGCTGGAGCGGACCTCCGTGGTCGCGAACAACACGATGAACCGCGAGCGCGGGCTCACCGGGGTGAACAGCTACGCCCGGGAGCTCGGCCTCGACCCGGTCGCCCACCTCCTCGCCCGCGGCTCCGCCGCGCCCGCCTGGCTCGACCTGCGCAGCGGGGAGGGGCGCGCCCTGCGCGAGGCCCTGCCGCGGTTGCCCGCCGGGGCCGTGCTGACCGGTGTGGACCTGGTCGGGCCGCCGGCCGGGCTCCCCGTACCGGCAGGCCTGGAGCTGGTCACGGCCCCGGCCGGGCGGTGGGCGCCGCCGCGCTCGTGCACGTACGACCTGATCACCTGCGTGCACGGCCTGCACTACGTCGGCGACCCGCTCGGGCTGCTCGCCCGCGCCGCCGGCTGGCTCGCTCCCGGCGGCCTGCTGATCGCGCACCTCGACCCCGACGCGCTCCGGTTCGCCGACGGAGCACCGGCCGGGCGGGCCGCCGTGGCGGCGCTGCGGGCGGCCGGGTTCCGCTACAGCGCCCGCCACCACCGGGTCGCGCTCGACGGACCGGGGCGTGCGGTGCGGCTGCCGTTCCGGTACCTCGGCGCGGATCCGGCCGCCGGCCCCAACTACACGGGTCAGCCCGCCGTCGGCTCCCACTACGAACCCCTTCCGGTGGCAGATTGTCAGAGGTGATCAGTAGGGTTCAGGCATGGCCTACACGTTTCAGCTGACCGTCGACTCCGCCACCCCGCACGCCCTCGCCGACTGGTGGGCCGAGGCCCTCGGATGGGAAGTCGAGCCCAGTGACGAGGAGTTCATCCGCAAGATGATCGCCGACGGGCGGGCGACCGAGGAGGACACCACCACCCACCGTGGCGTCCTCGCCTGGAAGGCGGGCCAGGGGATCCGCCACCCCGAGGGTCTCGAACGGGCGCCCCGCATCCTCTTCCAGTTCATCGAGGAGCCCAAGACCGTCAAGAACCGCCTCCACCTCGACGTCCGCACCGGAGACGAGGACCCGCGGGCCCTGGTCGAGCGGCTCCTCGCCAGGGGGGCCAAGCACCTGCACGAAGGCAACCAGGGCCCCTTCACCTGGACCACCCTCACGGACCCCGAGGGCAACGAGCTGTGCGTCTCGCACTGACGGCCCGGCACCGGACGGCGCGAGCCTGACCGGCGAGATCCGAAAGAGACGGCCTAGGCTGGCCCCGTGAACGTCATCCTCTTCGGCGCGAGCGGCATGATCGGGCGCGGCGTGCTGCGCGAGTGCCTGCGCGACGAGTCCGTCGACAGCGTGCTCGCCGTCGGCCGCAGCCCCCTCGCCGTCACCCACCCCAAGCTGCGCGAGCTCGTCCGGGCGGATGCGACCGACCTGTCGGTGCCCGGCCCGGACCTGGCCTCGTACGACGCGTGCTTCTTCTGCCTCGGTGTCTCCTCCTTCCGCATGAAGGAGGAGGAGTACCGGCGGATCACCTACGACCTGACGCTCGCCGCCGCCCGCCCCCTCGCCGCCGCCAACCCGCGGCTGACCTTCGCCTACGTCTCCGGCGAGGGCACCGACAGCACCGAGAACGGCCGCTCCATGTGGGCCCGGGTCAAGGGGAAGACCGAGAACGACCTGCTGAAGCTGCCCTTCGAGGCGTACATGTTCCGGCCGGGGATCGTGCAGCCGGACCGCGGCATTCCCTCCAAGACCCCGCTCTACCGCGCCGCTTACGCCGTCACCGCACCGCTCTTCCCGGTCCTGCGCCGCTTCGCGCCGCACCTCGTGACCACCACCGGCGCACTCGGCCGCGCCATGATCACCGTCGCCGCGGCCGGACCCGGTGACGCCCGCACCCAGCGGATCCTGCGGCCGCGCGACATCAACCGGCTGGGCGGCCCACACCCGCACGGGGCGGCGGACCTGCGGTAACGGGCGGAAATTCGGTTTCGGCCAGGGCCCTGCGGACCCGAGAATGAGGCATCTCGAACCGGGAGGAACCCCATGAGCCAGGACCGCCTGACTCTGCACGACCTGATGCCCGCGCAGGCGCTGACCGAGGCCATCGACGCCGGATACGTGGCCCGCAAGGCACACCCCGAGCTGCCGCTGTCCCTCTACAGCTACACCCGGACCGCCCAGTACGACCAGGTCTGGAACCAGGTCACCACGCGCTGCCGCGGACTCGTCGCCGACGACGTCACCGGCGAGGTCGTCGCGCTGCCGCTGCCCAAGTTCTTCAACGTCGGCGAGCACGAGTCGGGCCGGCCGTACGCGCCCGCCCTGCCGGACGACGAGCCGTTCGAGGTGTACGACAAGGTCGACGGCAGTCTCGGAGTGCTCTTCCACTACGCGGGGAAGTGGCGGGCCGCCACCAGGGGTTCCTTCACCAGCACACAGGCCGTCTGGACGCAGCGCCGCCTCGACGGACGCGACACCTCCGCCCTGGTCCCCGGCACCACCTACCTCGCGGAGATCGTGTACCCGCAGAACCGCATCGTCGTCGACTACGGGGACCGCCGCGACCTGGTCCTGCTCGCCGCGTACGGAGCGGACGGCGCCGAGGTGCCGCTCGCCGAAGCCGCCGGTCACTGGCAGGGCATCGGCTCCGTGGTCACCGTATGGCCCGCCATGCCGCTGGACGAGCTGCTCGCGCTGACCGGGTCCAGCACCCTGCCGGGCGGCGCCGCCGCGACCGGCACCGACGCGGAGGGCTTCGTCCTGCGCTTCGCCTCCGGCATCCGGGCCAAGGCCAAGATCGCCGAGTACGTACGCCTCCACAAGGTGCTCACCGGCGCGACCGAGCGGGACATCTGGCGCGGACACGGCATCCAGCGGTTCGCCGGCCTGCCCGTCAAGCAGCTCGCCCAGGGCCTGAACTGCACCGTCGCCGAGATCGAGGCCTCGGGCGGCAAGCCGCTCGACGCCCTGCTGGAGCAGGTGCCCGACGAGTTCGACCACTGGGTGCGCTCGGTGATCGAACGCCTGGAGGCCGAGGCCGCGCTCCGCGAGCGCGCCATCGACGAGGCGTACGCCTCGCTGGCCCACCTGGCGGGCGACCGGGGCGCGTTCGCGCGCGCCGCCAAGGCGGCGATCCGCGACAGCGGGATCCGCGGCGCGCTGTTCCAGCGCCTCGACGGCAGGACGACCGAGCTCGTCACCTGGCGGCAGGTGCGGCCCGAGGCGTCCGACCCCTTCACGAACGACGAGGAGAACTGAAACCGTGTCCGAAGCACCCGAAACCGAGACCCCCGCATCCCCGGTCGCGCCCCCCGCGCTTCCGGTGGTCCACGTCATGACGGGTCTGCCGGCCTCCGGGAAGACCACCGCCGCGCGCGCCCTCCAGGCGGAGTCACGCGGCCGGATGCGGCGCGTCAACCTCGACGACCTGCGGGCCATGCTCGACGTGCCGGACCCCGAGCGCGGGCGCTCGTACAAGCACGAGCAGACCGTGCTGGACATCCAGGACGCGGCCGTCGGCGCGGCCGTCGAGGGCGGCTTCGACGTGGTCGTCGACAACACCCACCTGACCTCGCACATCCCCAAGCGGCTCAAGGCGGCCGTGGCGGGACGGGCCACCTTCGTCGTGCACGACTTCACCGACGTGCCCGTGGAGGAGTGCCTGCGGCGCGACGCCGCGCGCGAACGCCAGGTCGGTGAGGAGATCATCCGGATACTCGCGGACAAGCACGCGAAGGCCCGGAAGGGCGGCTGGCGGCTCACCGCGGACTGGCTCAACGACCAGCCGGACGTGTCCCCGTACGTCCCCGACCCGGCGCTGCCCGCGGCGGTCATGTGCGATATCGACGGCACGCTCGCGATGACCGGCGACCGCAACCCGTACGACTTCTCGCGCTGCGGCCTCGACACGCTGAACACCCCGGTGCGCGACGCGCTGGACTCCTTCCGGCGCGCCGACGGCGACACCATCGTCCTGCTGTCCGGGCGCGGGGAGGAGCACCGGGAGCCCACCGAGGCCTGGCTGCGGGAGCACGAAGTCCCGTACGACGAACTGTGGATGCGGGCGGCGGGCGACACGCGCCGCGACGACATCGTCAAGGCGGAGCTGTTCAACGCGCACGTGCGCGACCGGTACGCGGTCCGGGTCTCCCTGGACGACCGCGACCGCGTGGTGGCGATCTGGCGCCGGATGGGTCTGGCGACCTGGCAGGTCAACTACGGCGACTTCTAGTACGGGTGGCGAGGCCGGTACGGCGGCTTCCGCCCGGCTCGCCATACTGAAGGGATGGACGAGCCGAACGCACTGGACGAGCCGAACGTACTGATCGTGGACGGTGCCAACGTCGTCGGGTCCGTGCCGGACGGCTGGTGGCGGGACCGGCGCGGCGCCGCCGAGCGGCTGCGCGACCGGCTGGCGCTGCGCGACGAGGGCGAGGAGATCGTCCTCGTCGTCGAAGGCGCCGCCCGGGGTGTCGCCTCGGTGCCCGGCGTACGGGTGGACGAGGCGCCGGGCAGCGGCGACGACCGGATCGTGGAGCTCGCGGCCGCCTGCGCGGAGCGCGGCGGGTGCGTCGTGGTCACGGCGGACCGGGAACTGCGGACACGGGTACGGGCGTACGGTGCGCGGTGCGTGGGACCGCGCACCGTACGCCCGTAGATGCGGCCCCGGGCCGGCCGCGGGGCGGTGCCTAGGAGCGGCAGTAGCGGACCTCGCCCAGGTTCTTGACGTAGCGGGCGGAGACCCAGCGGTCGTCGCGGTCCTTGGCGGCCTTGGCCGACTTCGGGGTCATCGGCGTCGTCGCGTTCTTGCGGTCCTCGTCCATGGAGTCGTGGTCGTCCCGCTCCTCCAGCAGGTACCAGAGGTTGTTACCGTCGACCCGCTCGCCGCGCGTCTTGCACTCGATGGAGAGCTTCTCGTGCGGGTGCACCCGGCCCACCTTGTGGGAGTGGGTGGTCGGCCTGCTGCGGACGGTCAGGGGGCCGCGCGAGATGACGACGCCGCGGGCGTGCTTGCGGTAGCCGTCCTCGTCGTCCCGGCCGTAGTCGTCCTCCTCGTCCACGGGAGTCGTCAGGACCGGTCCGCGCGGTACCGAGTGGTCGGCCGCGACGGCCGTGCCCGCCCCGACCAGGCCGAGCACCATGCTTCCGGCGGTGAGGGCGAGGATGGTCCTGGTGGGCTTCAGCATGAGCCGGCTCCTCCGAGAAGACGTCCGCCCGGCCGCGGCACGCGGCGCGGGGCGGCAACCAGGCGGTTGCCAGGGACGACTATGGCGACGGAGGGCCGGGAGGTCCCGCTGACGCACCGTGACTTCGCCCGATATGCCCAATACGCGGGTCCGCCCGGGGCCGCAACCCGGCGGTTCCGAAGCCCCGGCCCCCTCCTCTTCCTCCCCGTCTTCCTCCTCCTCTGCCTCCTCCTCCGGATGCGGGTACCGCGCGGCGCCGCCAGAGTGGATGCCATGGGTATCGACGATTACGGCGGCGGCGCCGGCGCACAGCAGACCGGTGTGATGGTCGTGACGACGAACGACGTCCCCGGCTACCGGGTCGAGCAGGTCATCGGAGAGGTCTTCGGCCTGACCGTCCGCTCCCGCCACCTGGGCAGCCAGATCGGCGCCGGTCTGAAATCGATGATCGGCGGCGAACTGAAGGGCCTCACGAAGACCCTGGTGGAGACCCGCAACCAGGCCATGGAACGGCTCATCGAGCAGGCGAAGGCGCGCGGCGCGAACGCCGTGCTGATGATGCGCTTCGACGTGACCGACGCGGCCGACGTCGGCACCGAGGTGTGCGCGTACGGAACGGCCGTGGTCCTGGTGCCGGCGAGCACCTAGACGAGCACCCGGGCGAGCACCTGGGCACGCCCCCGGACCAGCACCTGGGCACGCCCCCGGACCAGCACCTGGGCACGCCCCCGGACCAGCACCCGGGCGAGCACGTGGGCGCCGAAGGGCGTTCCGCCGACCCACCCTTGGCGATCACCGCGACGGGGCTCTAACCTCCCGTGATGATCTGCGAAGAATTCAAACGCACACGCGAACCCGAGCCGGCCATCTCCGTCTCCCGGGCCGCCGGAGCCGCGACGTGACCGGGCCCCTGGACCCGCGCACCGCGGGACGCCGCTACGTGACCGCCTGCGTCCTCTACTGGTTCCCCGTGGGCCTGGCCGTCAGCCCGCTGATCCTGCTCTTCACCGAGCGCGGCATGTCCCTGACCGCCGTCGCCGCGTTCTTCGTCGCCCACTCCGTCACCGCCGCCGCACTGGAACTGCCCACCGGCGGACTCTCCGACGTGCTGGGCCGCCGCGCCGTGCTGGCCGCGGCGGGCCTGCTCAACCTGACGGCCTTCACCCTCCAGGGCCTGGGCACCGCACCCTGGGTCCTCGCCCTCGGGATGGCCCTCATGGGCGCGGGGCGCGCACTGTCCAGCGGACCCGCCGAGGCCTGGTACGTCGACACGGTCCAGGCCCACTCCGGCCCCGACGCCGAACTGCGCACCGGACTGGCCCGCGGCGGCTCCGCGGTCTCCGCCGCGCTCGCGGCGGGCACGCTGCTCGGGGGCGCGCTCCCCTGGCTGCTCGCCCGGAGCGACGGAGCCGCCGCCTGGCTGAGCCGGGCGACCTCCGGGCTGGTGCTCCCGCTCTCCACACCACCGCTGCTGGGCGCCGTCGTGGAGACGGCCTTCGTGCTCTACGTCCTCACCGCGCTCCCCGAACCGCCCCGCCCGCCGAGCACCCTGCGCTCCGTCCTCCACGGCATCCCAGCCACCATCGCCGAGGGAGTACGGCTGGGCGGCCGCGATCCGCTGATCCGCCGGGTGCTCCTGAGCGCGGCCGCCGCGGGCGGCGCGCTCGCCGCGCTCGAACTGCTGACACCGGGCCGCGCCGCGTCGTTCACCGGGGCGCCGGAATCGGGCGCGATGCTCTTCGCCGTGCTCGCCTGCGCCGGATTCCTCTGCTCCGGACTCGGGAACCACCTCGCACCCCTGACCGCGCGGCTCGCGGGCAGCGGCGAGCGCGCGGTCCTGCTGGGCCTGGGCGCCGGTGCGGGCGGACTGCTCCTGCTCGGCGTCACCGCCGTGGCGGCGGGCCCGGCCGCGCTTGCCCTCGCGATCCTCGGCTACGGCCTGGTGTACCTCGGCCTCGGCGCGGCGGGTCCGAGCCAGAACGACCTCCTGCACCGCCGGGTGCCGAGCACGGGACGAGCCACAGCCCTGTCCGTCCAGTCCCTCGCCCTCCAACTGACCGGAGCACTCACGGGCCTGCTCGTCGGCATCCTGCCCCGCGGCCCGCTGCCCTGGCTGACGGGAGCCGCACTGCTCCTGGCGGGCGCCCTCCTATGGACCCGACAGACCGCCCCCGCAGCCCCGTACCCGACCCCCCGAGAGGCGGAGGAACCCGAGCCGGCCTGACGAGCACACCGGAGGAGACCGGGGGAGAGCGCAAAGTCCGTGTCACCCCGTCCGCGGAGCCGTCCCGGAGGGTCCCCGCGGCTACATGGCGGACCGCAGCATCCCCGCGGTCTTGGTCATGGCGGCCTTCGTCGATTCGTCGGCAGCGGTTCGCGCGGCGTCCTCCAGCAGGAGGGCGGCCGCCTGGAGGAGACCGATGTGCACGGGCACGGTCGCCAGTCCGGTGAGCGCGGCCATGGCCTGATCCGTGGCGCTCTGCGGGATGAGGGTGCTGACGCCGCGTCCGACGACTCGCTGGGATTGCGTTGGTGTACTCACGGGGTGATTCTCGCGTGCTCGGGCAGCCGGTGGCTCCCTCACGCGTCGTTCGGTCCCGACGCGCTCTCGGTGATGGCGGTCAGTCCCACCAGCCGTCGCCGGTTCGCCAGCGCTGGATCCACTCGAGGAAGCCGGAGGATTCCGGCCCCGGATAGGGGTAGGCGCCGACGTCGCTGACCAGCCAGATCTTGCCCCGTTGGGGCCCGTTGACCACGAGCACCCAGTAGGAGAGTTCATCGTCGGTGCCCAGTACGACGGAGCCGTTGCCGTAGACATCGGCGACGCGCTCGTCGTGATCTGCGGTGAGAGGTTCGCCTTCCCATGCCCAGGTCTCCTGGAGCGGGAACGGCGCGGCGGGATTCCGGGCGGTCCGGTAGGGCCAGCCCGGCGTGAGCCGGCCAAGGGGGAGGAGGCCACCGTCCTCCGGTGGCCCGAGCGAGGACCCGTTGGCGATCTCCGCTACGAAACTCCGGTACGGCTCTGGGAGCACGGCCCCGTGCTCGGCTTCCCACTCCGCGACCGCTTCGTATCCGAGAGCCGGCTCGCGCCACTCCGGCTCGAACGCCGAGCGCAGGAACTCCAGGGCGGCCTCGTCGGGCCGCTGAGCAGGTGATCCGGTCGTCATGGCGACATGCTCGCAGGAGGGACTGACCGCGCCGCACGCGGTGAGTCAGCTTTCGGTCATCAGGGCGAGGCCGACGTGATCTTGAGTCCTTGTCCACCCACCCGACCCACCCGGCACATAAGTCCAGGACGGGGTGCGGCTTTGTCCATGGGCCTGCCGGGGTGTGGTCCGCAGGCTGTCAGGTCAGTGAGCGGACCGCCGGCCTCCACGGTGTGCGGTCTTCCGCCCAGGAAGCGCCGACTCCCGGAGGTCCGATGCGAACCCCCCTCTGGCCGGCCGCAGCCGCGGTGGCCGGTCTCGTGGCCACCTTGGTCGTGGCCGTGCCCGCCGCCCCCGCCGTGGCGGCCGGCCCCGTGACGATCACCTCGCCCGAGCTGTCCGTCAGCGTGGACAGCGCCTTCCCCCGCGTCATCAGCTACACCCGCACCGCCACCGGGGACGTGCTGAACGGCAACGAGGACACCATCGGCGCGATCGTCGTCAACGGAACCACCTACACCCCCACCGTCACCGCCACCCCCTCCGCCTCCGGCGTGGACTACGCGCTGGCCTTCTCCGGAGTGACCATCAGGTCGCGGCTCTCGGTGACCGGTTCGGTGGTGGAGTTCAAGGTCACGGCGGTCGAGGACACGGCCGCCCTGCGCGTCCGCAGCTTCTCCATCCCCAACCACAACCTCGTCAGCGTCCGCAGCAACCAGACGGGCGCGGCGCTCTCCACCGCGAAGATGCACACCGCCACCACCGGCACCGGGGACACCTTCACCCCGATCACCGTGAACACCCCGGTGGACGCCTCCGCGGCGACCGTGATGTACGGGCTGGCCAACACCGGCAAACTGGCCGCGGCCATCGACTCCAACTCGTACTACGACGCCCCCTCGGGCGGCACCGCCAACGAGAACGGCCGGATCAGCAAGCAGGTCACCGACAAGGGCACCTACCGCCGGGCCGGCCTGTGGAGCGGATCCTGGCTCTACCGGGCCTCGGGCGCGGCCGACACCGACACCGAGCCGCTGCCCTACGTCCGGGTCGCGATCACGGCCGACCGCAACGCCGACTCCACCGTCGACTGGCAGGACGCGGCGGTCGCCTACCGCGACATCTGGACCGCTCCCACCGGCTGGCAGCAGACCGCCGACCGGGTCGTGCAGCGCATCCCCTTCAACTTCGCCTCCGCGGCCACCCACCCCTTCGCCGAGACCCTCGACGAGACCAAGCGGGTCAACCTCGCCACCGACGGCCTCGGCCAGTTCGTCCTGCTCAAGGGGTACGCCTCCGAGGGCCACGACTCGGCCCACATGGACTACAAGAACATCGGCTCCAAGCTCGGCGGCGCCACCGACCTGAACACCCTCACCACCGTCGGCCACACCTACAACGCCGACTTCGGCGTCCACATCAACGCCACCGAGGAGTACCCGGTCTCGGCCACCTTCGACCCGGCGCACCAGACCGGCGGCCTCGGCTGGGACTGGCTCGACCAGTCGTACTACGTGGACACCCGCAAGGACGGACAGTCCGGCGGGCGCCTGAAGCGGCTCCAGGACCTCAAGGCGGCCGCCCCCGGCCTGGACTTCCTCTACGTGGACGTCTGGTACGGCGACGGCTACCTCTCGCGCAAGCTCGAACGCGAGATCGGCGGCCTCGGCTACCAGCTCGCCACCGAGTTCCCCGCCTCCATGACGGGTCAGTCCCTCTGGCACCACTGGGCCACCGACGTCAACTACGGCGGCACCGACCTCAAGGGCATCAACTCGAACATCGCCCGGTTCATCGCCAACCACACCAAGGACGACTGGATCGCCGCCAACCCGCTGCTCGGCGGCGCGGAGATCACCGCCTACGAGGGCTGGCAGGGCAAGCGGGACTTCACCTCCTTCCTCAACACCACCTTCGCGACCAACCTGCCGACCAAGTACCTCCAGGAATCCCCGATCGTGAAGTGGACCGCCAACACGGTCACCCTCGCCAACGGCACCACCGTCACCACCTCCGGGAACACCCGCAAGATCACCACGGCCGGCCGGACCGTCCTCGACGGCTCCGCCTACCTGCTCCCGCGCGACGGCAAGCTCTACCACTGGAACGACAAGGCGGCCTCCACCACCTGGACCCTGCCGGCCGGCTGGTCCTCGCCCAAGCTCTACAAACTGACCGACACCGGACGCCAGTTGGTCGGAGACCTGGCCGTCACCGGCGGGCAGGTCACCCTCAACGCCGCCGCCAGGACCGCCTACGTCGTCACCAACGGCGCCGCCCCCGCCCAGGCCGACCCGAACTGGGGCCAGGGTGCCCCCGTCAAGGACCCCTCCTTCTTCTCCGGCAACCTGAACGCCTGGACCGTCACCGGCTCCGGCGCCGCCGTCACCCGCAACGCCCAGGGGCAGAACGAGCTCACGATGGCCGCGAGCACCGCCCCCGCCGTCTCCCAGCAGCTCACCGGACTCGCCCCCGGCACCTACGCCGCCTCCGTCTGGGTCTCCACCCCGGCCGGACGCGCCGCCACCCTCACCGTGACCCCCGCCGGAGGCACGGCCGCCTCCGTCCACGCCGACTCCTCGACGCTGACCAACAACCTCGGCGGCAGCGAGAAGAACGGCACCAAGATGCAGCGCATGAAGGTGCTCTTCGACGTCCCCGCGGGGCAGTCGGCGGCCACCCTCAAGCTGTCCGCGGCATCCGGCTCCGGCACCGTCTACCTGGACGACGTACGGGTCGTCCGCTCCGCCCGCACCCCGCTGAACGGCCACTGGTTCACCGAGGACTTCGAGAACGTCGACGCGGGCTGGGGCCCCTTCGCCTTCGGCGGCGCCGGCGGCTCCGCCACCGACCCGCGCACCCACATCGCCCAGCGCAACGCCCCGTACACCCAGGCGGGCTGGAACGGAAAGCTGGTCGACGACGTGATCAGCGGGCAGAACTCGCTGAAATCGCACGAGGAACGCCAGGGCCTGGTCTACCGCACCCTCCCGCAGACCCTGCGGCTGACGCCCGGCCGCTCGTACAAGGTCAGTTTCAGCTACGAGAACGGCTTCAGCGGCGACTATCAGTTCATCACCGGCTCCGGCAGCACCGAGACGGCCACCGCGCTGGACCAGGCCCGGACGGCCACCACCTTCACGAAGACCTTCACCGCGGGTACCGACGCCTGGATCGGCGTACGGAAGGTCACCGGCGAAGGCTCCCACAACGAGGCCGACTTCATCCTCGACGACCTCGCCGTCGACGACCTGGGCTCCGGGAGCGGCGGCGAACTCCTCGTCCCGCAGGCACAGATGAGCGTCAGGGCGGTCGACAGCCAGGAGACCGCCGGCGAGAACGGCGCCGCGGCCAACGTGCTCGACGGCGACAGCGCCACCATCTGGCACACCCAGTGGTACCAGGCCACCGCGCCGATGCCGCACGAGATCACCCTCGACCTCGGCGCCTCGTACAACGTCTCCGCCCTGCACTACCTGCCCCGGCAGACGCAGAGCAACGGACGCATCGCCGACTACCAGGTCCTCACCTCCACCGACGGCGTCACCTGGGGGACGGCGGCCGCCTCCGGCACCTTCGCCAACACCACCGCCCAGCAGGACGTCGCCTTCACGGCGCGCACCGCGCGCTACGTCAAGCTCAAGGCCACGAGGGAGGTTTCGGGGAATCCGTGGACGGCCGTCGCGGAACTCAACATCGGCTACCTGCCGTGACGGGTCCTTCCCACGGCGACGGCTCCGGGGGCGAGTCCGGGGGAGAGGTCGGGGGAGAGAGGAGCCATCGCGCCGACTGCTGCTGCACCGACTGCTGCTGGCGGAACCGGACGGGCGCCACGCCCACCCGGCGGCTGAACAGCCTGCTGAAGTAGGCGGCGTCCTCGTAACCGACCCGCCGGGCGACCCCGGCGACCGGCAGGTCGGTCCGGGCCAGCAGCTCCTTCGCCCGGCTCAGGCGGATACCGAGGAGGTACTCCTTGACCCCCTCCCCGGTACTGCCCCGCACCGCCCCGCGCAGTTCGGGGAGGCTCATCCCGAGCCGGGCGGCGTGCTCGGCCACCGAGATCGGCAGCAGCGCGTCCCGGGCCAGGGTGTCCATCACGGTGTCCCCGTGCCGCGACACCCCGGCCCGGGCGTAGCGCAGCGCGACGAGCAGCCCGTGCACGGCCGCGGCGGCCTCCACCTCCAGCAGGGGGCCGCCGAGGCGGGCCGCCCGGACGATCCCGTCGACCACGTGCCGCACCCCGGCCGTGCCGCTGAGCGGGACCAGCGGCCGGTCGGGGGTGACGTAGCCGAGGTCGGTGTACGCCTCCACGCTGTGGCCGGCGAAATCCACGAAGCACTCGTCCCACCCGGTCTGTGGATCGGGGCCGTAGTGGTGCTCCACCCCGGGCACGAGCCACAGCAGCGCCGGGGCCGTCACCGGCTGCGGGGCCCGCCCGCCGTGGCTGAACCAGCCCCGGCCGGCGCACACCACCACCGCGACGTGGTGGTCGAGCACGCGCGGGCCGACCACCGGCAGCTCGCCCTGCTGCACCCCCACACCGAGGCACACCAGACCGAGCCGGCGGTGGTTGGCGGTCGGCGAGAAGTACCGCATCCAACTGCTGTACGGAGGCGTTGCCATCTGCGGATTGTGATCCACAAGGCGGGGCGTGCTCAAGGGGAGTGCTCAAGGGGCCGCGGGTTCATGGGCGTTACGAGGCTTTCGCGCGCCCGGGGCGACCGGCGCGGGCAGCGCGACCGCCGGCCCGCCCGGTGCCCGCTCCGGCCGGAGCCCCACCGCCAGGCCGGCGACCACCACGGTCAGGCCCAGCCACACCGCCGGACCCGGGACCCCGCCGCCCGTGACGGCTCCCGCGCCCGCCGCCGCGAGCGGGGCCACCCCGGTCAGCAGCCCGGCCCGGCCGGAGCCCACCGCGGCCACCGTGCGGTACCAGAGGAGGAAGGCCACCGCCGTCACCATCACCGCGAGGTAGCCCGCGGCGGCCCACTGGCGCGGGCTCACGGACACGAGCTCCGCGGGCCCCTCGACGCACACCGTGAGCACCGCCAGCATCACCGCGCCCATCCACACCGCGTGCAGCGACACCCCCCACGCCCCGTGGCGCCGCAGCACCGGCACCGCGAGCAGGGTGAACCCGGCCTCGCAGCCCAGCGCGAGCGCGGCCCAACCGACCCCGGCCGCGTCCGTCCGGCCCGTTCCCTCCACCAGCACCGCCCCGGCGACGACCACCGGCGCGGCCAGCAGCACCCGGCGGCTGGGCCTGCGGCCCTCCATCAGCGGGCCGACCACCCCGAACAGGACGGGTACGCAGGCCACGGCGACGGCGATCACGGCCGGCTCGGCGTGCGCGACGCCCCGTACGACGGCCACGTTGAACAGCACCAGCCCGGTCGCGGCGACCCCGGCCAGCCACAGCCACTCCCGGCCGCGCGGCGCGGTGATCCGCACCCGGGCGAGGCGGGCCAGGCCGAAGAGGAGCAGCGCGGCCATCGTGTAGCGGACGGCCTGCACGCCGAAGAGCGGGGCGTCCACGAGGGAGCGGGAGACGGTGACGCTGCTGCCGACGAGTGCCATGCCGACGATGCCGGGGGCGAGGTCGCGCACCTGCCGGGGCGAAGGCGGCGAAGGCGGCGAAGGCGGCGAAGGCTGTGCAGGTGGTGAAGGGTGCGAAGCGTGTGAAGGGGCTGAGGTGTTCATACCGTCGAGCCTGGCGCCACAATGGCCCCATGGACAGGTCCAAAGAGAGCGCCTTCGAGGGGTCCGTAACAGCAGGTTCTGAAGCGGCGGGGTCCGAAGCAGGGGGGTCGGACTTCCTCCAGCTGGACATCGGCCGGGCCCCGGCCGGCGGGCGCACCGACTGGCTCGCCGACCGCCTCCGTGCGGCCATCGCCGACGGCACGCTCGCCGTGGGCAGCCGCCTCCCGGCCAGCCGCGTCCTCGCCGCCGAGCTGCGGGTCTCCCGGGGGCTGGTCACCGAGGCGTACCAGCGGCTGGCGGAGACCGGCCAGGTGGCCGGCCGCGGCCGTGCGGGGACGGTCGTGGTGGCCGCGCCGGCGACCGGAGTGCAGCCCCCGTCAGGGCCCGCGCGCCCCGCGCTCCCGGATCCGGCCGACCCGTTCGGCACGAGGGAATGGGGCGCCCTCGTCGACGCGCTGCGCGCGGCCCCGGGCCGGATCGACCTCTCGCCCGGGGCGCCGGACCTGGCCGCGTTCCCGCGCACGGCCTGGCTCCAGGCGGAACGCCGGGTCCTCGCCGAGCTGACGCCCGCCGACTTCGGCTACGGGAACCCGCAGGGCACCCCCGCGCTGCGCGAGGCGATCGTCGGCTGGCTCGCCCAGAACCGCGGGATCCGCGCGGACCCCGAGGAGGTGGTCGTGGTGGCGGGCGTGGCGCAGGCGCTCGGACTGCTGGCACAGGTGCTGCGCGCGGAAGGCGTACGCAACGTGGCGGTCGAGGACCCCGGCTCGCTCGGGACGCGCCGGCAACTGGAACACGGGGGCATGCGCCTCCTGCCCGTACCCGTGGACGCGGGCGGCATCGACACCGCCGCCCTGGCGGCCGGCCCGGCCCAGGCGGTGGTGCTGACACCGGCGCACCAGTTCCCGACCGGGGTCGTCCTCGACGGAGAACGCCGCCGCGAGCTGCTCCGCTGGGCCGCGGCCGGGGGAGTCGTCATCGAGGACGACTACGACGCCGAACACCGCTACGACCGCGCCCCCGTCCCCGCCCTGCGGGCCCTGCTCCCGGAGGCCGTCTGCTACACCGGAAGCGTCTCCAAACTCCTCGCCCCCGCCCTGCGGCTGGGCTGGCTGCTGGTTCCGCCGCGCAGGCTGGACGCCGTGATCGAGGCCAAGCGCTACGCCGACCTCGGCAATCCCGTCCTCGCCCAGCTGGTGCTGGCCCGGCTGATGGCCTCGGGGGAGCTGGAGCGCCACCTGCGCTTCGTACGCAGGCGCCACCGGGCCCGCCGGGACGCGATGCTCCGCGCGATCGCCGCCGAACTGCCCGGAGCGCGGGTGCACGGGGCGGCGGCCGGGCTGCACTTGATGGTCACCTTCGAGGGGGCGGACGCCGAGGGCTTCGACGACACCGCCCTCGCCGCCGCGGCCCTGGACCTCGGGGTCAAGGCCCACCCCCTGTCCTGGCACCGGGTCACCCCGGGCCCCGCGGGCCTGGTCCTCGGCTACGCCGCGGGCTCGGTGGGCGAGATCGAGGAGGGCGTGGCCACCCTCGGCACGGCCCTGCGAGCGCTACGGGGGTAGCCGGGCCCGCGCCGTGCCGCGGCCGGGCCGTCTTCCGGGCCCGCGAAAAGTTTTTCGGGAACGGCGGCAACCTCCCGGGGACTCGCGCGTCGTGCGGGGGTGAAGGGCGTGATCCCGCGCCCCGCAGCCGACCGTGGAGAACCACCGTGAAGAACCTGAAGCGCGCCCCGCTGTCCGTCCGCAGGGCGGCGGGCCTCGCCGTAGCCGCCGCAGGCGTGGCCCTCGCGCTCGCCGGGCCGGCCTCCGCCGCACAGGGAGCGTCCGCCTCGCCGACCGCACCCGCCCCCGCCCCGGCGACCACCGCGCCGAGCACCGCGCCGAGCGTGGTCCCCTCTGCTCCGAAGCCGCAGCCCTCGGTGAGCGTGCCTCCGGGCACCAAGCCGAGCGCCTCGCCCAGCTCCGTCCCGAGCGTGTCTCCGAGCGGCGCGCCGAACGGGACCCCGACCGCCGTACCCAGCGGGGCTCCGAGCGCCGCCCCGTCCTCGCCCGGAGAGCCCGAACTCGCGCATACTGGCTCCTCCGCCACCACGGCCGCATACGGCGCCGGGGCCGCCGTGCTGATCACCGCCGGGGCCGCGACCCTGTACACCGTGCGGCGTCGCGCCAACGGCTGAGGACCCCCGTGCTCCACCTCGCATTCCCCGCGGGCCCCGTCGCGTCCGGTTTCGACCGGCCGCGGCGGGGCTTGTGGTCGTTCCTGCTGCGCCGTGAGCGCTCCTCCGCCGCGGCGGCCCCGCCCGCGCCGTCGGAGCCGTACCGGCACGCGTACACGTACGGCCACCCCACCGAGGCGGGCGGCCCGCCGCCCACCGTGACCGAGCTCTACCACGCCCACCGGCTGCGGATGGTCCGGCTGGCGGTGCTGCTGGTGGACGACCTCGGTACCGCCGAGGACGTGGTGCAGGACGCCTTCACGGCGTTGTACCGGCGCCACGGCGAGCGGATCACGGAGGTGGACAACGCGCTGGGCTACCTGCGCACGGCCGTCGTCAACACGGCCCGCTCCGTGCTGCGCCGCCGCCGGATCGCCCGCGCCTGGACCCCGCAGGCACCCGCCGACGTGCCCTCCGCCGAGGCGTCCGTGGTCCTCGACGAGGCACACCGCGAGGTCCTCGCCGCGCTGGGGCGGCTGACGCCGAGGCGGCGGCAGGTCCTGGTGCTGCGCTACTGGGCCGACCTCAGCGAGGCGGAGATCGCCGAGACGCTGGGGATCAGCCGGGGGGCGGTCAAATCGAACGCGAGCCGTGGGCTGGACGCGCTGGAACGGATTCTGGAGGGTCGGATATGACGCGTGGACAGGAGCCGCCCACGGGGCCGGGCCGGGAGCCGTCGGACGGGTACGGGCCGTCCGGGGCACACGTGCCCTCCGAAGCACACGTGCCTTCCGGGGCGCCGGCCGGGCGGCCGGTGGAGTACCGGCTGCGCCAGGCCCTCGACGCCCGCGCGGCCGGGATCACCGTGCGCGACCTGCGCCCTGCGCAGCCGCCGGTGCCGGGCGGGCTGCGCCTGCCGTGGGCCTGGCCGCGCGGTTTCACGCTGCCCCTGGCGGGGCTGGCGGCCGCCGCAGCGGTGGTGGTCGGGTACGCCGTACTGGCGCCGGACGCCCCGGTCCGCCCGGGCCCGGTGCCCGTGCCGCCCGCCGCGCCGCCGTCGGCCTCGCCGACCGGCTCTGATCCGGGGCCGGTTCAGGACGGTCCGTCCCCGTCCGTCGTCCCGTCCGCGTCGCCGTCGCCGTCGCCGCTTTCGCCTTCGGCCGGGCCCACGACCTCGTACGTGCCCACCGTGAGCCCGTCGCGGGCTCCGCAGTCCGGTACGGGTGCGCCACAGCCGAGTTCCACGCCCTCGCGTCCGCCGTCCTCGGCGACCGCCGCAGCGCAGCCCTCGGCCTCGCCGTCGTCCCCGCCGCCCACCGCTTCGCCGGGCCGCCGCTGAGGGTGCGGGGCGGCCCGCGGGCCCGAACCATGCGCCGGTGGTGATCCGTTGGCCGCATCCTTGGATCCTGCCGAAGCATGCGAACGGGGAGCGCGAGATGTGGTCAGTGGTGTCGTCGGGCGGGGTCCCGGCGGGGGAGCGGTTCGACTGGTACGCCGACATCATCTCGCGCGAGGTGATGCCGGCCGCCCTCAGCAGCGAACGGCCGGCCGACTTCCAGGGCGAGGCCGCCGTGGTGGACCTGGGGCCCCTGCGCGCCTCCAAGTTCACGCTGTCGCCCCTGCGTTCGCGGCGCACGCCCGCGCTGATCCGGCGCGGGGATCCGGAGCAGTACCAACTGGCCCTGCTGCGCACGGGCGTCACGTCGATGTCCCAGCACCGCAACGCGTGCACGGTCGGGGCCGGGGACCTCATGCTGTGGGACACCTCGCTCCCCTCCGACAACACGATGCACGCGGACGGCGGCCGGGTGCGGGCGACGATCCTGATGCTCCCCCGGGACGTCCTGCCGCTGCGTCCCGAACGGCTGGAACGGCTGCTGGCCCGGCGCATACCGGGCGACCGCGGAATCGCGGCGATCCTGGCCTCCTTCATGGCCGCCCTGGAGGACCACGCCGCCGAATGCGAGCCCGGGGAACTGGCCCGGCTGGGCACGGTCGCCGTCGACCTCGCCACGGCCTGCCTGGCCCAGCACCTGGACGCCGAGGACCGGATCCCCTCCGAAGCCCGGGCGGAGGTCCTCCTGCGGCGGATCCACGCCTTCATCGAGCACAACCTCGGCGACCCGGAGCTCGGACCGCCCGCGATCGCGGCCCGCCACAACATCTCGGTGCGCGGTCTCCACCAGCTCTTCCGGGGACAGGGGGAGACCGTCCAGGCCCGGATCCGCCGACGCCGCCTGGAACAGTGCCGCACCGAGCTGGGCCGTCCCGAACTCGCCGCCCACCGCGTGCAGTCCATCGCCGCCCGATGGGGCTTCGGCGGACCCGTGGTCTTCAGCCGGGCGTTCCGCGAGGCGTACGGGCTCACGCCCACGGAGTACCGTGCGCTGAGCGCCGGGGGTCCGCACCAGGGCAGCGTCTAGGCTCGTTCCATGAACGACATCGCACACGGCATACGGATCCGGCCGGGCGGCCCGGAGGACGTACCGGCCGTTCTGGACATGCTCGACGCGGCCGTGGCCTGGATGAACGCCCGCGGGAACACCGAGCAGTGGGGCACGATCCCCTACTCGCAGACCCCCGGCGGGGTGGAGCGGGTCCAGGGGTACGCGACCGAGAACTCCCCGTACCTCGCGGAGCTGGACGGGGTCCCCGTCGGAGCCCTGGTACTGGACACCGGGCCGAGCCCGAAGATGCCGATGATCCCGCCCGCCGGGGAACCCGAGCGGTACGTCCGGCTGCTGGTCTCCGACCGGCGGTACGCCGGCCTGGGCGTCGGCGCCGCCCTGCTGGCCCGGGCCGTGGAGGAGACCAGGCGGGCCGGCGTGGAGCTGCTGAGGGTCGACTGCTGGGCGGGCGGTACGGGCGAACTGGTCGCGTACTACGAGCGCAACGGCTTCACCCGCACCGACCCGTTCCTCTCCGGCAGCTGGCCGGGCCAGGTACTGGCACAGCGGGTCTAGGGCGTGTCCTTCGGGTCAGGCCCGGCCAAGTGCGGGGAGGGGAAGCCGACTTCGGTGCTGCCGCTCTCGACGCTCTGCTCGGACGGGTGAACAGGACAGTGCGTTAAGATCACGCATGGCGCAATGGAAGTCAGCGCCTGTGCAGCACCGCGCGGAGGATCAGGGCCTGCCCTGCCTCGCCGCCGATTCGGCCGCGCGTGCGAGCACTGCTCCGCCGGTTGCGCCCGCTCTGAGGATGTCCAGAGCGCATTCTTCCGATAGCGCGCCACTGGTCGGCATCGATCCGCACTGCCCGTACGAGCCTCGCCGATCCGTCGTCGACCGGCGCAGGCTCCTTGCCGGAGACCATGTGAAAATCCTCCCCGAGATTTCTCGTACGCTGAGCGAATACCTCCTCATCCCGGGCCTGACCACGGAAGACTGCACGCCGGACAACGTGGACCTCGGCGCGCCGCTGGTGCGCCACCGCGTCGGCGAGGAGCCGAGCATCCGGATCGCCACTCCCATGGTGAGCGCCATCATGCAGGCGGTGTCGTCACCGACGCTGGCGGTGGCGCTGGCGCAGGCCGGCGGGTTGTCGTTCATCCACCAGAACCAGCTGATCGAGGACCAGGCCGCCGACGTGCTGGCGGTGAAGCGGCACGAGGCCGGCGTCCGGACCGGCGCGACGCATCACCGCGCGACGGTGGACGGCGAGAAGCGTCTGCGCGTGGGTGCCGGCATCAACTCCCGTGACTTCAAGGACCGCATTCCCGCCCTGACGGAGGCCGGCGCGGACGTGCTGTGCCTGGACTCCTCCGACGGCTATTCCGTGCACCAGGCGAGGACCCTCGAATTCGCGCGGGAGGCGTACGGGGACGATGTTCTCGTCGGCGCGGGGAACGTCGTCGACGGCAGGGCCTTCCGCTACCTCGCCGATGCGGGCGCGGCGTTCGTGAAGGTCGGGATCGGCGGCGGGGCCATCTGCACCACCCGGGCGCAGAAGGGCATCGGCCGCGGGCAGGCCTCCGCGCTGATCGATGTGGTCCAGGCGCGCGACGCCTACGCCCAGGAGACCGGTGTGTACGTGCCGTTGTGCTGCGACGGCGGGCTGCTCAACGACTCGCACATGGCGATGGCGCTGGCGATGGGGTCGGACTTCATCATGCTCGGCCGCTACTTCGCCCGGCTCGACGAGAGCCCGTCGCGGAAGCTGCAGATCGGCGACCAGTGGTACAAGGAGTACTGGGGCGAGGGCTCGCGGCGCGCGCAGAACGCGGCCCGTTACGGCCAGCGCGGCCGCATGGTCTTCGAAGAGGGCGTCGACGGCTACGTGCCCTACGCCGGCAGCCTGTACGACAACGTGGAGCGGACCCGGGCGAAGCTCACCTCGACGATGATCAGCTGCGGGTCGACCAGCCTGCGGGACTTCCACCGCGATGCCCTGCTGGTGCCGGTCTCCGCGGAGTCGTTCAAGCAGACGGGTGCCGAGGTGCAGCTGCGCCACCCCGCCATCGACGCGGCGGAGTGATCCGACCGGCCCCGGGCGCCGCGGCCCGGGGCCGCCTGTCGTCGGAGCGGCGCGGGGCGGTCACGCATGACGAGATTCGCTCTCGCAGCTGCGCCTAGACGGCCGGGACCCCCGCCGGGGTGTTCTTCACCGCGGCCACCAGCAGGGCGAGCTCCGGAGTGCGCGCCGCCTCGTCCAGGGCCTCGCGCAGGGCGGTGTCGTTGGTGGGGCGGGCCTCGGCCAGGAGCGCCAGGCCGGCCGGGCTGACGTCGGTGTAGATGCCCCGGCGGTCCGTGTCGCACAGGTAGCGGCTCAGCAGTCCGCGGTCCTCCAGCCGGCTGACCAGCCGGGTCGTCGCGCTCTGGCTGAGCACCACCGCGTCCGCGACCTGGTGCATGCGCAGGTGGCCGCCCGGGCCGCTGTGCTGGCGGCTGAGGACGTCGAGCAGCGAGTACTCGCGCACGCTCAGGTCGTGTCCCGCCTGGAGTGCGCGCTCGATGTGCGTCTCGATGCGCCCGTGCAGGAGGGAGAGGGCGCACCAGCCCTGGGAGAGGGCGGTGAGTGCGCTGTCCGTGGCCGTCATGGGCGGTCCTCCTCGAAGGCCGGGTGGCGTGTGGCTGACTCCAGGATAGGGCACGTCTGCAATTGCCCGCGCTTGCAAATATCCCGCGTCTGCAATTAATGTGGACGCAGGCAACCCGCTGCGGCAATCGCCGCGCCCGCCGCCTCCGTCTCCCCTCCCCCTGAAGCTCCCGCAGCTCCTGAAGGGCACCCCTCATGCCTCTCGCACTCCTCGCACTCGCCATCGGCGCCTTCGGGATCGGCACCACCGAATTCGTGATCATGGGCCTGCTCCCCGAGGTCGCCGGCACGTACGGCGTCTCGATCCCCACCGCGGGCTTCCTGGTCACCGGCTACGCCCTCGGCGTGGTCCTCGGCGCCCCGCTGATGACCGTCCTCGGCACCCGCATCCCGCGCAAGCGCATGCTGATGCTGCTCATGGGCCTGTTCATCGTCGGCAACGTGGTCTCCGCGCTCGCCCCCGCCTTCGGCGTCATGCTCGCCGGACGGGTGGTGGCCTCCCTCGCCCACGGCGCCTTCTTCGGCATCGGCGCGGTCGTCGCCGCCGAGCTCGTCGCCCCCGAGAAGAAGGCCGGAGCCATCGCCATGATGTTCACCGGCCTCACCGTCGCCAACGTCGTCGGCGTCCCGCTCGGGACCCTGGTCGGCCAGCACCTCGGGTGGCGCGTCACCTTCCTGATCGTCGCCTCGCTCGGCCTCCTCGGACTGCTCGGCATCGCACGGCTCGTCCCCGACCTGCCCCGCCCCGAGGGGGTGCGGATCCGCCACGAACTGGCCGCGTTCCGCAACGTCCAGGTGCTCCTGGCCATGGGCATGACCGTCCTCGGCTTCGGCGGGGTCTTCGCCGCCATCACCTACATCACCCCGATGATGACCAACGTCGCCGGCTTCGCCGACACCTCCGTCACCTGGCTGCTCGTCCTCCTCGGCCTCGGCATGGTCGCGGGCAACCTCGTCGGCGGCCGCTTCGCCGACCGCGCACTGATGCCGATGCTGTACACCTCCCTGGGCGCGCTCGCCGTCGTCCTGGCCCTGTTCACCCTGACCGCCCACGACCGGGTGGGCGCCGCCGTCACGATCTTCCTCATCGGGGCCCTCGGCTTCGCCACCGTGCCGCCGCTGCAGAAGCGGGTCCTCGACCAGGCCTCCGGCGCCCCCACCCTGGCCTCCGCCGTCAACATCGGCGCCTTCAACCTCGGCAACGCCCTCGCCGCCTGGCTCGGCGGACTCGTCATCGCCGCCGGACTCGGCTGGACCGCCCCGAACTGGGTCGGCGCGGCCCTGGCCGCCTCCGCCCTCGCCCTCGCCCTGCTGTCCGGAGCGCTGGAACGGCGCACGGGGACCCGCGCGGGCGGCGAAGGCGGCAGCCGGGTCATCGCGGCAGGCGCCCCGGCAGCCGCCGCCGTCCCGGCCCACCACTGATCCACCACCTCTCGTACCCACCCGCATCCCCCCACACCGCAGGAGACCCGCATGTCCACCCCCACCCCCACCCCGACCCGTACCGCCGTCGCCCCGCTGACCACCGCGGACGCCGAGGCGCTCGTCGCCGCCGCCACGGCCGCCGCCGGAGCCGCCGGGGTCGCGGTCAGCGTCACCGTGCTCGACGCGAGCGGCCACCCGCTCGCCTTCCGGCGCGACGACCGGGCCGTCCTGATCTCGGGCGAGACCAGCACCCGCAAGGCCTTCACGGCGCTGCAGCTCGACGCCCCGACCGCCGATCTCGTCGACGCCGTCCAGCCCGGCGCCCCCTTCCACACGCTGCCCACCGCCCTGGACCGGCCGCTGCTGTTCATCGCGGGCGGGCTGCCGGTCCACCGCGACGGCCGGCTCGTCGGAGCCATCGGCGTCGGCGGCGGAGCCCCGGCCCAGGACCACGGATTCGCCGAGTCCGCGCTCGGCGTCCTGGCCTGACCCCCTGCCTCCCGGCCCGCCCCGGGCCCCCGGTCGCGCACCGCCGTCCCCCGTGCCACGTTGGTACGGGGGAGAGGTGCATGATGCGGCAGACGAAGCAGTACGGGCGGAGCCACGTCATCGCGACGGCAACCGTCGCCGCGCTGGTCACCCTTGTCGCCGTCCCCGGCTGTGCGTCCGGGGCGCCCGGCCCGGGGGACGCCCGGGCCCCGGCCGCGGCGAGCACCCCGCCGAGCACCCCGCCGAGCGCGGCGGCACCCGCCGCGACCCCGGCCGCCCCCTCCACCCCACAAGACCCGGAGCCCTCGCCGACGTCCGCCCTTCCGCTGTCCAAGGCCCCGCGCACGATCCCCGCCGTACGGGAACACGTGCCGGCCCGCGGCCTCGGCTGGCGGCCCGTCCCCGAGGCGCGGGTCGTCGTACCGCCGGCCGACAGTGCGGCCCTGGCGGACGAGGGCAAGCTGCTCGCCGGGGAACTGCGCATCGGATTCGCCGAATCGGCCACCCCGCGCAAGGGGGACGTGGAACTCGCCCTCGGGCCCAAAGGCTCCGGAACCCCCGAGTCGTACACCCTCACCGTGAGCAACGGGCAGGTCCGCATCACCGGACCCGACCAGGCCGGGGTGTTCTACGGCACCCGCACCCTCAAACAGGAGGTGAGCGGCGGCGGTTCGGCCCCGGAGGGCACCGTGCGCGACGCCCCGGCCAAGCCGCAGCGCGGGCTCAACCTCGACATAGCCCGCAAGCACTTCACCCCGGACTGGATCGAGGACCGGCTGCGCGAGATGGCCGACCTGAAGCTGAACCAGCTCGGCCTGCACTTCTCCGACGACCAGGGCTTCCGGATCGAGTCCGACACCCATCCCGAGATCGTCTCCACCCCCCACCTCACCAAGGCGCAGGTGCGCGGGATCACGGCGCTCGCCGCCCGTCTGCACATCGCGGTCGTCCCCGAGATCGACTCGCCCGGCCACCTCGGTGCGGTGCTGCGCGCGTACCCCGGGCTGCAGCTGCGCGACGTCCAGGGCCGGACGGTCAAGGGCGCGGTCGACATCTCGAACCCGGCGGCGGCGAAACTCGTCGACGAACTCCTGCGCGAGTACCTGCCGTTGTTCCCCGGCGCGATCTGGAACGTGGGCGCCGACGAGTACCAGGCCCTGGTCTACCGCGATCCGCAGACCTCCTTCCCGCAGCTCACCGCCGCCGCCCGGCAGCGGTACGGGCCCACCGCGCGGGTCCAGGACCTGGCGACGGGCTGGCTGAACGACCGTTCGGCCGTGGTCCGTTCGGCGGGCAGGGCGCCGGCGGCCTGGAACGACGGCTTCTTCACCGGCGGGCTCGCCCAGCCGGCCCGGGACATCCAGGTCGAGTACTGGACGGGCAAGGAGATCGGGGCCCGGCCGCCGCTGGAGTACCTGCGCGAGGGCCGCAAGGTCGTCAACCTCAACGACGAGTACCTCTACTACGTGCTGGGGGAGCCGAACCAGTTCACGTACCCCGACGGCCGGCGCATCTACGAGCAGTGGACCCCGCTCGTCCTGCGCGGCACCACGGCCGTGCCCGCGCGGTACGCCGGGCAGATCCTGGGCGCACGCTTCGCCGTCTGGTGCGATCTCGCCGGGTCCCAGACCCAGGCCCAGGTCGCGGCCGGCATCCGGCTCCCCCTCGCCGCCCTGTCCCAGAAGGTCTGGGACTCCCGCACCCCGGCCCTGGACTGGCCGGCCTTCAAGGCCCTGGCCGACCGGCTGTAGCGCGGCTGCGTCTCGGCGTCTCGGCGTACCGGCGTACCGGCGTATCCGCGCATCCGCGTCTCGGCCGTCGAAACACACTGGCCGGGCCCCCTCCGCTTTGCTTGGATGCGGGCATGGACGACAGCGCGCTCCCCTCGCCGGAGGGGCATGAGATTTCCACCGGCTACGAGATGTCCACCGACCCCGGCCGCCTGGACCGGGAGCTGATCCACCGATGGCTGTCCGAGGACGCCTACTGGGCACTCGGCCGGAGCCGGTTGAAGCAGGACGCCGCCATCGAGGGGTCCCTCAACTTCGGGGTCTACGACTCCGTGTCCGGCCTCCAGGTGGCCTACGCCCGCGTCGTCACCGACCGCGCCACCTTCGCCTGGCTCTGCGACGTGTACGTGGACCGGGGCGTACGGGGCAAGGGGCTCGGCACCGCCCTGGCGGGGGCGGTACGGGACCACCTCGCCCCGTACGGGCTGCGCAGGATCCTGCTGGCGACCGCGGACGCCCACGAGGTGTACGCGAAGGCCGGCTTCGAGCCGCTCGCGGCACCGGAGAAGTGGATGGCCCTCGGCGCGCAGTAGGGCGCCGAGGGGCCCCGGCGCGCGCCTACCAGATGGAGTTGACCCACTCCGGGTGGTCGATGAACGGGTTGCGGTTGTGCTGGTAGGTGTCGTAGATGACCTGGTTGCGGCGCTGCTCGAAGGCGTCCGGCGGGTCCTGCAGGTTCCACTGCTTCAGGAGGCTGATCCGGCCGAAGAGGGGCGCGCTGCCGTTGTTGACCTTGTCGTTCATCTCCAGGTCGGCGAAACCGTCACCGCCGTCGTAGCGCACGGCCATGTAGAGCAGCATGCGCGCGACATCGCCCTTGACCGCGTTCCGCGGCTCGAAGGAGTCGGCGTCGGTCAGGCTGCCGGGGGCCTCGGAGACCGGGCCGCCGCCCAGGTCGAAGTCCTTGTTCCCGCGGGTGCTGTTGACGGTGACGTCCTCGGGCCTGAGGTGGTGCAGGTCGGTCCCGGGGCCGGTGGCGGTGCCGAAGTCGCCGTGGCTCTTGGCCCAGACGTGCTCGCGGTTCCAGTCGTTGACGCCGCCGCCGTTGGTGGACTTCGACTGCGAGCGGCCCGAGTAGACCAGGATGACGTTGTTGGAGTTCGCGGGGTCCTGGTCGGTGACCTTCAGGGCGTTCCAGACCCCGTCGTACGTCACCTTGGACTGGTTCTTGATGATGTTGTGCAGCGCCGTCTTCAGCGCGGCGCCGGTCTTGCCCTCGGCGGTGGCGTAGTAGGTGTCGACGGCGGAGGCCGAGACCGGGGCCGCCGCGGGGGCTGCGGCCGTGTTCCGCTGGCCGGCCGAGGCGGAGGCCGGGACCAGTATCAGGGACGCGGCCGCGAGGCCGGCTGCCCAAGGAGTAAGGCGCGAGATTCTCATCACGTGGGGGGTACCTCTCCACACGCACCGCTCCCGCCCGGGGAATTGGCGGGGTATCAGGTGGCAGAGCGAGATTCACATTGTCATGTGCCCTACAGGTAAAAAGCACGTGTCGGGAGGCAGGATTTTCTACGCGCGTCATGCGGGTGATTGGCGGAAGAATCCCTATGCAGGACGGGGCGGTGCGGGCACGGTGGCGGAGGCCACACCGTGAACAGCCCTACCAGGAGCAGCCCATGGCACCGAAGATCCTCATCGTGACCGGCGACGCGGCGGAATCCCTCGAAGTCCTCTACCCCTACCAGCGTTTGATCGAGGAGGGGTACGAGGTCCACATCGCGGCCCCGGCGGTGAAGAAGCTGCGGTTCGTCGTACACGACTTCGAGGACGGCTTCGACACCTACACCGAGAAGCCCGGCTACACCTGGCCCGCCGACATCGCCTTCGCCGACGTGGACCCGGGGGAGTACGCGGCGCTCGTCGTGCCCGGCGGACGCGCCCCGGAGTACCTGCGCAACGACCCCGAGGTGCGGCGGATCCTGTCGG
Organism: Streptomyces sp. NBC_00193; assembly: GCF_026342735.1. Classification (GTDB taxonomy): domain Bacteria; phylum Actinomycetota; class Actinomycetes; order Streptomycetales; family Streptomycetaceae; genus Streptomyces; species Streptomyces stoeckheimensis. The sequence goes on along the minus strand of NZ_JAPEMM010000002.1, from coordinate 765,611 downwards.
CCTTCGCCGGCGACGACAAGCCGATCGCGCAGATCTGCCACGGCCCCCTGATCGCCGCCGCGGCCGGTGCGCTCGACGGCCGCCGGGTCACGGCCTACCCGGCGCTGGAGCTGGACGTGAAGGCGGCCGGCGCCACCTTCGAGGACTCCGAGGCCGTGGTCGACGGCACGCTGGTGTCGGCCCGCGCCTGGCCCGACCACTCCGCCTGGATGCGCGAGTTCCTGACCGTCCTGCGCGGCAAGGCCCCGGTCTCGGGAGCCTGAGCTCCGCCGTCCCCTTGTGAAGGATCTAGGCCGTGACTGCCGGGGACTGCCGGGGAGCGCAATCGATGTGGTGGGGTGTGGGCGTCAACCCACCTATTGCGCACGGCAGTTGAGAGGGGTCAGTCATGGCGGGACGATGGGGACGGCGCGGGTTCATCGGTGCGGCCGCGGCGCTGGGAGGCGCCGCGCTCGTCGGAGCCGGGGCGCCGCTCGCCCGGGCCCAGGAGGCGGCCAGGCCGTGGCCCGACACGGTGGCGATCCCGGCGGGCTTCCAGCCCGAAGGGATCGCCGTCTCCGCGCGCGGCACGGCCTACACGGGCTCGCTGCTCGACGGCTCGGTCTACCGCTTCGACCTCACCACCGGCGCCGGGCGGATCATCACCCGGGGCGAGGGGCCGATGTCGGTGGGCCTCAAGCTCGACCCGTACGGCCGGCTGCTGGTCGCGGGCGGCGCCAGCGGGCAGATCCGGGTGATCGACGCCGGGGACGGGCGGGTTCTGGCCACCCACCAGGCCGCGACGGGCGCCGCCTTCGTCAACGACGCCGTCGTCGGTTGCGGGGGCGCCTGGTTCACCGACTCCTTCGCGGACGTCCTGTACTTCCTGCCCGTCGGCCGGGACCTCACCGGCCCCGGCGCGGCCCCCCGCGCCCTGCAGCTCGGCGGCGAGTGGGACCCGGTCCCGCCCGGCGGCGACCACTGGGGCGCCAACGGGATCGCGCGGACCCCCGACGGCCAGGCCCTGCTCGTGGTGCACGACACCGCAGAGGCGCTGTTCCGCGTGGACCCGCGTACCGGCGCCGCCACCCGGACCGTGCTCGACGGCGGCTCGGCGCGCAACGGCGACGGGCTCGTGGTGCACGGGCGCACGCTGTACGTCGTACGCAACTGGGCCTATGCGGTGGACGTGTTCACCCTGAGCGGGGACGGCCGCCGGGCCCGCTTCGTCAAGCAGATCACCGACCCGCGCTTCGACGAGCCGACGACGGCGGCGGTGTACGGCGGCCGGCTCTACGTGGTCAACGCCCGTTTCGACGCCGACTGGTCGGACCCGGCCACCGCCTCGACGGTCGTCAGCTGCCCGCTGTGATGGCGGGTGCCGCCTCGTACTTGTAGTCCGGGCCGAAGTTCTTCTTCACGGCCGCTTCCCAGGTGCCGTCCTCGACCATCTTGCGGAGCGCATTGTTGATCTTGACCTGGAGCTCGGTGTTGCCCTTCTTCATGCCGATCCCGTAGTTCTCGCTGCTCAGCCTCAGCCCGATCAGCCGGAACTTGCCCTCGTTGCCCTTGCGGGCGGTGTAGCCGGCCAGGATCGAGTTGTCCGTGGTCATGGCGTCCACCAGGCCGTCCTTGAGGGCGACGACGCATTCGGAGTAGCCGCCGAGCTCCAGGAGGCTCGCCTTGGGAGCCAGGTTCTTCCTGACGTTCTCCGCCGAGGTCGATCCGGTCACCGAGCACAGCCGCTTGGCGGGGTTGTTGAGGTCCTCGGCCTTGGTGATCGTGGGGTCGTCGGCGCGGACCATCAGGTCCTGGTGCGCGAGGAAGTACGGGCCGGCGAAGTCGACCTTCAGCTTGCGCTTGTCGTTGATCGAGTAGCTGGCCGCCACGATCTCGACCTCGTTGTACTCGATCAGGAGCTCGCGGTCGTTGCTGAGGACCTCCTTGAAGACGATCCGGTCCTTCGAGTAGCCGAGCTCCTTCGCGACGTACGTCGCCACGTCCACGTCGAAACCGGTGAAGCTCCCGTCGGGCTCCCGCATCCCGACGCCCGGCTGGTCGAACTTGATGCCGACGGCGAGGGTTCCCTGGTCATCGTCACCGCCACACGCCGATGCGGTCAGGGAGAGACCGATCACTGCGGCGATGACGCCTGCCTTGGGAACCTTCATGCTGCACTCTTTCCTGGGGTACGCGGATACGCGGGGTCGCGGGCGGGCGGTGCCGCGCGGGAGCGCGCGGAGCGCACCGGGACCGGCCCGTGGCGCGGGGGAACCGCACGGGCTGGTGGACGCGTATATGAGGAAGCTAGGAAGGTGTCGGGCACAGTGTCACGGCATCTGAGCAAATCTTGAGGGTAACGATCCGGAACGGCGGCAGATCCTGCGGCGAATCCGGTTCTGAACGGGAGAGGAGCCGGTCGAGTGGCCAAGGGCGGGGTACGGGTCGAGGGGAACGCACTGCTGCTGGGCGAGGGGGCGCAGGTCCGGTTCATGCGGACGCTGCGGCTGCCGGAGACCGGTACGCACAATCTGCCCCCGGGGCTGGGGGAGTTCCCGCTGCGGCGGGTGGAGGACTATCCGGACACGGTTCCGGCGGACTGGCTCGCCAAGGGCGGGGTGATGCTCCCCGTGTACCTGCGCGAGGCGATGTGGCTCAGCTTCGGCGGGACCCGGGAGCCCACCGCGCTCCAGGTCGGCGTCGGCAAGGTGTGCGCCGTCTCCGGCGAGCGGTGGACGGGCGCGCTCGGGCGCAGGCCGCAGAACTATCTCGTGCTGCCGCGCCAGCCGTGGCTGGACGGGATCAATTCGGGCACGGGTACGGTCCGCCAGTTCGTCGCCGTCCCGCTGGGGCTCGGCGCCACGGTGGAGGGCCAGGTCACCGGCGAGGAGACCGCGGGCGGCGTGCAGCTCCAGGCCTTCCCGCTCGGGGCGAAGGCACTGGAGCGGTGGCGGGAGGAGGAGCGGGCGCGCACGGCCGGGGCCGGCCGGGTCGGCGGCGCTCCCTACGGGATCGTGCCGCCGGGCGGTCAGCCGGGCGGCTACGGGGGCGGCGGCTACGGAGCGGCCCCGGGGATGCCGATGCCGGCGCCGATGCCGGCGCCGATGGCGGCTCCGGCGCCGGGCGGGCTTCCCGGAGCGCCCGCGGCTCCGGCTCCGGCCTCGGCCGGGGGCCCGCTGCGCCGCTCGAGGGGCGGGCCGGCCCCGCAGGCGGCCCCGGCGATGGGACTCGGCGTCGGCGGCTCCATGCGGCAGGAGGTGTACCGCGACGACCGCAAGGCGAAGGACTGGGCGTCCGAGCCGGCCGCGCGGGTCTTCGTCCACCTGGTGACCCCGCCCGCATGGCGCCGGATCACCGGGGAGGAGCCGCCGCCCTCGCCGGTGGACCGGGCCGCGTACACCAAGGCCGGGCTGCCGTGGTTCGACTACTACGACGAGGATGCCGCCGACCTCGCCGCCTCCGACACCCTCGGCCGGGTGCAGCCGGTCGGCGAATGGCTCGGCACCGACGAGGCTCCGTGGACGGAACCCGCTCCCGGCCAGGTCGCACCCCTGGGGAACGCTCCCCGGCCGGGCAAGCCGGTCCAGGACGGCGACTGGTAACCCCCGTGCCGTCTCCGTCCGGTCCCCGGACTGGCCGGGAACGTACGGTCGTTCGAGCCCCGGGGCGGGACCCGTGACAGCATGGGAGGGCAACACACGGTGTTCGGAGGGGGAGTTCGGTGAGCGGAGTACGCAAGGGCCTGGCCAAGGTGGAGATCGCGCTGCGGTGGGATCCCAGCCCGGCGGGAGCGCCCGTCCACGACCTCGACCTGATCGCCGCGGTCTACCCGGCCGCGGACCCGTACGGGGACCCCGTCCACCTGGTCCACTTCGGCAGCCGGTCGCCCGATGGCACCATCACGCTGAACCGGGACAGCAGGACCGGACTGGGGCTGGGTTTCGACGAGGTCATGACCATCGAACTCACCCGGATCGCCGATGAGCTGACCCGGGTCGTGGTGGGCGTGGTGATCCAGCGGCCGGGCGGCGGCCCGGCGGTGACCTTCGCCGAGGTCGCGGGCAAGGGGGTGCGCATCCGGGAGGGCTACGAAGACCTCGCCGTGGACGACCTCACCGGCTTCGGCGCCGCGAGCGGGGTCACGGTCGCCGAGTTCACCCGCGACGCCGCGGGGGTCTGGTCGATCGACCCGACCCTACGGGGCTTCGACGCCGACCCGGAGGAGTTCGCCCGGGCGATGGGCGCTGCCCGGAGCTGAGCGGGCTCCACACGGAGAGCCGCCCGGAAGGGCGGCACCGAAGCCGGCGGCAAAGCCGGCGGGAAAGCCACACGGACCGGTCGGCGGTCACTCCGCGAGGGAGTGCCCGCCGTCCGGTCCGGGGGCTGCGCTGCCACCGTCCCCACGAGGCAGCGCGAGCGGGTCACCGTCCGGTCATCAAGGACGGCGGCCCGCTGGTTCAGGGGGCCTGGTTCAGGTCCCGGTTCAGGCGCCCGGTTCAGGGGCCCGGTCCGCCTCCGGCGGGGCCGCGCCCAGCACCGGCAGCAGGCAGGCGTCGACGAACCGCACGAGGTACTCGGCGTCGGCGAAGCGGCCCTCCAGCACGGGCCGGATGCGCAGCACGCCCATCAGCTGCGCCGGCAGGAACTCCACGGCAGGGTGTCCGGGGGCGAGCTCGCCCCGGGCCACGGCCCGCGCCACGATCGAGTCGAACGCCGCCAGCTCCGGCTCCACCAGAGCCTCGCGCAGGGCCGCCTTCAGCTCCTCGTCGCTCAGCACCGCGTGCCCGAGGGCCTGCATCAGCCGGGTGTCGTTCCCCGAGGTGCAGGCGGCGATCCGGGCCGCCTCGCGCAGGTCGCCCGGCAGGGTTCCGGTGTCCACCGCGGCGAGGGTCCCGCGCCGGTCCGCGCGCAGGGCGGCGGCGACGAGCTGCGGTTTGGTCTTCCACTGCCGGTAGAGCGTGGACTTTCCGCAGGTGGCCCGGGCGGCGATCTTCTCCATGGTCAGCGCCTCGTAGCCGTCCTCGCGCAGCTGCTCCAGGACGGCGTCGTAGAGCTGCTGCTCGCGCTCCGGCGTGATCTTGGAGCGGCGCGCGGGGGCCGGGGCGGCTTCCGGCGTCGGCGACGTCATGGGGCGGCTCTCCTCGATGCTGCGTTCCGGCCGGTGTGGCCGGGTGGGCCCTCGTCATGATGGCCGATTTTTTTCGGTCGCGGGGCAGTGGGCTCTAGTGAAAGTCTACGGGAACGCGAGCGTATCGGTACACACTCGTATCGATACGAGAATGTATCGATACACTGGTGTGTCGATTGTGAGCCAGAGCTGTGTACAGGAAGCGAGACCGGGGGATGACCTCCCACACCACACCCGTCGGGGCCGGCGCGGGGCCGGGCGCCCGCCGCCGCCTCATACGCGAGCTCCTGCTCGTCGTGGGCCTCTTCGCGGTCTACAAGTGCGGCCGTACGCTCGCCACCGGCCGCACGGAGGAAGCCTTCCGCAACGCCACCCGGATCTGGGACGCCGAGCGCACCCTGCACCTGCCCGGCGAAGGCCTGGTCCAGCGCCTGCTCCTGCACAGCGACGCCCTCGTGCACACCGCGAACACCTACTACGCGGCCGTGCACTTCCCCGCCACGGTGCTCTTCCTCGTCTGGCTCTACGTACGCCGCCCCGCGCACTACCTCTGGACCCGCCGGGTCCTGGCCGTCCTGACCGGCGCGGCCCTCGTCATCCACCTGGCCTTCCCGCTCGCACCCCCGCGGATGCTGGGCGAGGCCCACCTGATCGACACCGGCCAGGTCTACGGCCCGACCGTCTACGGAGCCGCGCCCGCCGCCGACACCATGGCCAACCAGTTCGCCGCGATGCCCTCGCTGCACTTCGGATGGGCGCTGATGCTGGCCCTCGGCATGATCGCCGCCACCTCCTCGCGGTGGCGCGCCCTGTGGCTGCTGCACCCGCTGGTGACCCTGCTCGTGGTCGTCGGCACGGCCAACCACTACTGGCTCGACGCCGTCGTCGCCACGCTGCTCCTCGGAGCCGCCCTGCTGCTGGTCCCGCGCCCGGTCGGCCGGTCGCTCGTCGCCCGGCGGAGCGTGCCGGTCCCGCGTTCCGCGGCGCTGCCCGTGCCGACGGCTGCCGGTCCGGGCGCCCCGAGGCCCGCAGAGCCGATGGAGCCCGTAGGAGCGGTCCGGTGAACGCCACGGTCCTCGCCGTCCTGCTCTGCCTCGCCGCGGCCGTCACCTACGCGGCCGCCGCCGTCGCCCAGGAACGCCTCGCCCGCCGCGCGGTCGCCCGCAGCACCGCGGCACTGCTCGGCAACGGCGCCTGGTGGTGGTCGGCCGGCCTGAACGCCGCCGCCGCGCTCCTGCACGCCGCCGCCCTGCGGTACGGGCCGCTCACCCTGGTCCAGCCGCTCGGCGCGCTCACCCTCGTCGCCGCCGTACCGCTGGGCGCCCGCGGCGCCGGAAGGCGGGTCGTGGCCAGCGAATGGCGCGGCACCCTGGCCACCGTCGTCGGCCTCGGCCTGCTCCTGCTGCCCGCCTCCGGCCCGTCCCCCGACGAGACCCTGACCCTGGCCGAAGCGCTCGCCGTATCCGGAGCCACGGCCGCGGTGATCATGCTGCTGACCGCACGGAGCGACACCCGCTCGGGGCTGCGCCACGCGACGGCGTCCGGGCTGGCCTCCGCGGCAGCCTCCGCCCTGACCCAGACCGTCGCCGTGGCGGGCGGCCGGGGCGGGTCCCTGCTCAGCGTCCGCGTCGTCTCGGTGGCGCTGCTCGTGGTGGTCTTCGCGGTCGGCGGGATGCTCCTGTCCCAGCGGGCCTACCGGGGCGGCCTCGGCGCCCCGCTCGCGGTGGTCAACCTGACCAACCCGCTGGCCGCGGCCGCGATCGGCATGATCCTGCTCGGCGAACGCATCCACGGCGGCGCCTTCGGGGTCCTGTTGGCCGTGGCCGGGGCGCTCGCGGCGGCCCGGGGCGTGCTGTTGCTCACCCGGGCCCCGCGGCAGACGGCGACCGCCGCGCCCCAGTCCGGGTCCAAGCCCGCGCCTCAGACCGCGTCCAAGCCCGTGCCTCCTTCCGCTCCTCCCTCCGCGCCTCCTTCCGCGCCTCCTTCCGCGCCTCAGCCGGCGCCGATGGCCGGTGTGGCAGCATGATCCGCATGGTTGCCGACTACGGTTCGTTCCTCTCGCTCCGCTCCAAGGGATCGATCCTCTCCATCGGTTCGGTGGGATCGATCCTGTCCATCGGATCGGTCGGCAGCGTGCTGTCGGTCGGCTCGATCGGCTCGGCCCTGTCGGCCGCCTCGGTGGGATCCGTACTGAGCGCGGGCTCGTTCGCCTCCGCCCAGTCGACGTGGTCGGTGCTGTCCTGGCGCTCCCGCGGCGGTTTCCTGGCGGCGGGAGCGGCCGTGCTCGGCCTGGCGGCGGTGGCCGTCCTGCGGCCCGCCCCCGAGGTCCGCCGGCCCGGCTGAGAACCGTTTCACCTGTTCACGCGTCTCTCCTCGTGAGACCTGAACGGACGTCGCGCGCAGGACCTGAATGGACGACGCGCGCACATCGAAGCGGAGTGAACGGGCATGGGCATCATCGGCTGGATCATCCTCGGACTGCTGGCGGGCGGGATCGCCAAGGTCCTGCTGCCCGGCCGTGATCCGGGCGGCCTGATCGGGACCACCCTCATCGGCATCGCAGGCGCCTTCACCGGAGGCTGGCTCTCGGCCAAGTTCCTGGACCGGCCGATCCAGAACGACTTCTTCGACCTCGCGACCTGGGGCTCCGCCATCGCGGGCTCCTTCGTTCTCCTCGTCGCCTGCCGCCTCCTCTTCGGCAACTCCCGCAACTGACCGGCGGGCCGGGTCAGTGCTCCATGTAGGCCACCGTGCCGGTACGGCGGGCCGCGTCGATCTCCCGTAGGCGGGCGAAGTTCACGGGGGTCATGAGCGCCTGCCACTCCCGCACCGAGTGGACCCGTACCTCGCTGTGCTCCTCGGGGTCGAGGACGATCGCGGCGATCTGTTCGTCGGTGAGGGTGCCGCCGTCGAAGAGGAAGCCGATGTGGTTCGCGGGCCAGGCCTCGCCCCGGTGGGCGATGAACTGCGTGCCCAACAGCTTCCGCTCGCCCTCGAAGGCGATGCCCGTCTCCTCCAGGCACTCCCGGAGCGCGCACTCCCAGGGCGTCTCGCCGTGGTCCATGTTCCCGCCGGGCCACTGCCAGGTCTCCGTGGCGTACGTCGCACGCAGCTGCACCGGGCGGCCGCCGGTGTCGGTGAAGTAGAGGCAGGCGTAACCGGTCGCCCGGGGGATGGTCTTGAGGTACTCGGCGGGCGGGAGCCACACGGACACCGTTCCACCTCCGTCCGGGCCTCGGCCCCTCGGGGTCATCGGGCAGGGACACTACCCACGGTGTGCGGCGCCCACGCGCGGGGCCCGGGCCGGGGCCGGGCCGGGGGCCGTGACGTCCACGTCCCGGTACGGGTGCACCGGCGTCGGTGGCGGCGCTTACGATGACCGGCCATGGACAGCAGTGAGGCCGGCAGACGGTTGATCGACGGGCGATTCGAACTCGCCCGCCCCCTGGGCAGCGGCGGTATGGGGACAGTGTGGCTCGCCCGCGACATCGCGCTCGACCGGGAGGTCGCCCTCAAGGAGGTGCGGCCGCCGGACCCGGCGACCGCCGCGGCGCAGCCCGGGCTCGTCGTCCAACTGCGCGAACGGGCCGTCCGCGAGGCCCGGGCCCTCGCCCGGCTCGCCCACCCGAACGTGGTCACGATCCACCACATCGTGGAGCCCGAGCCCGGCTCCGACGGCCACCCGTGGATCGTCATGGAGCTCGTCAGGGGCGGCTCCCTGGCCGACCGGCTGGAGGCCGGACCGATGCCGGTGGCGGACGTGCTGCGCCTCGCGCTCGACCTGCTCTCCGCCCTGCGGGCCGCACACGCGGAGGGGGTGCTGCACCGCGACGTGAAACCGGCCAACGTGCTCCTGCGCCCCGGCGGCTCCGCGGTGCTCACCGACTTCGGGATCGCCGCGCTGCACGGGGCGACCGGGCTGACCTCGACCGGAGCCCTGATCGGCTCGCCGGAGTACATCGCGCCCGAGCGGGCGCGCGGCGAGGAGGGGCTCGCCGCCTCCGACCTGTGGTCGCTCGGGATGCTGCTGTACGTGGCCGCGGAGGGGGTGCATCCGCTGCGCCGGGCCACCAGCCTGGCCACCGTGGTCGCGGTGCTCGACGAGCCGATCCCCGCGCCGGTCCGGTCCGGCCCGCTGGGACCCGTACTGGAACGGCTGCTGGTGCGGGACCTGTCCGTGCGGCCCGACGCCGAGGAACTGGAAGCGCTGCTCCGCAGTGCGAGCAGTGCTCTCGGTGGTGGCTCCCCGGTGGTACCGGCGGTCGCCTTCGGGAGCTTCGGGCCGGCCACCCCGGTCCCCGGTCCCGCCATGGGACCCGTACCGATACCGGCGGCGGCGCACGGCCCCGCTCAGACACCGCAGACGCCGATGCCGACGCCGACCCCGTTCGTTCCGGGCGCGGGCAACCCGTACGCGTTCACCGTCCCCGTGAGCCTCCCCGCACCGCCCTCCCCGCGCCGGCGCCGTCGCCCGGCCCTGCTCGCCGGACTCCTCGCGGTGGTCCTGGCCGCGGGCGTCGTCGGCCTCGTGAAGTGGCTGCCCGACGGGAACGCGGGCGGCTCCGCGGGCAAGGGCGGCGACACGAAGGCCGCGGACACCCCGTCCGCCTCCGGCCCGGCCTCCCCGGCCCAGGGCACCGCCGTGGCCCTGACCCCCGCCCCGAAGGCGAGCACGCCCAAGCCGGTCACCCCGCCCAAGGGCAGCCTGATCGACCCGGCCAACATCCGCACCGCCGTCGAGGCGCTCAAGCAGCAGACGGGCACCACCACCTTCGTCGACATGAGGGTCTACGACGAGTACGTGCTCGCCGACATCCCCACCGCACCCGGAGCCAAGACCGTCGACTCCTGGCAGTACCGCGGCGGCGTCGCCAAGCGCACCGGCCCGTCCGGCACCGTGAAGCCCGGCGAGCCGCTCATGGACATGGCGGCGCTCGACTGGGACGCCCTGCCCGCCCTGCTCGCCGAGTCGACGAAGGAGCTCGGCGTCGACAACCCGAGCTCCCGCTACCTCAACGTCTCGCCCTGGATGAACGCCCCCGCGGTCCGGCCCTACATGAGCGACGAGTACGGACAGGGCGGCTACGTCCTCGCCGGTACGGACTTCAAGGTCAAGAAGGTCTACCGGAGCTGACGCCCGGGGAAGCGGAGAACCACCACCATGCCGAGCTGGCGCAGCACGCTCACGACCGCCGGGATCACCGGCCCCCGGCTCCGGGCCGACTACACGTACGCGGCCCGCCGCGTCCTGCGCCGGGAACCCGCGCCGTACCTCGCCCTGCGGCTGCTGGCCGCACCCCCGCTCGTGCCCTGGCTGGCGGCCGGCCTCGCCTTCATGAACCGGGTCGACGACGTCGCCGAGACCGGCTCCGCCGACCGGCGGGCCGCGGGGCTCAAGGAACTGGGCAGCGAGGTGCGCCGCGCCCTGGAGACGGGGGACAGCCCCGACCCGCTGCTGCGCGCCTACGCCCACGCCGTCGACTCCCGCGGTCTGCCCACCGATTGGGTGTTCCGGTTCCTCGACGGGGCGGCCACCGAGGAGGCGGTCTTCGACGGGTTCGCCGCCGAGGAGGAGTTCCAGGCCTACCTCGACGCCTACGCCTGGCCCGGGGTGCTCGTCTTGACCGGCCTGCAGTACGAGGGCGGGCCCGACGCCGAACAGGCCGCGGGCTGGCGGCGGTTCGTGGACGCCGCCCAGCGGGTCGACTTCCTCGCCGACCTCGCCGGAGACCTCGCCGCCGGCCGGCTCTGCATCCCGCGGGCCCGCCTCGCCGAGCATGCGGTGACCCGCGCCGACCTCGAACAGGCCCGCGACACCCCGGCCGTACGGGAACTGCTGGCCGCCGAATGCGGACGGGCCCGTACGGCGCTCGCCGCCGCGGACGGCATCCTCGACCTCACCGCACCTGGGCTGCGGGCGGTCGCCGTGACGATGACGGAGCTCATGGAGCACCAGCTCACGGCGGTGGAGCGAGCCGGTGCCGGGGCTCTGCGCAAGGACGTCGGCTACGGGTTCACGGCGCCGCTGCGCACCCTGGTGCGCGCCAGGGCCCGCAGGCCGCGTACCGCCGCCTGATTCCCGGGACGTGCCGCCCGCGCACGACTTCGACTTGACGGAGACGTGGCCGGGAGCGGCTCACCGCGAGCTCGTTCAGTAGGCGCCGTTGACGTTGTCGATCGAACCGTAGCGGGCCGCCGCGTAATTGCAGGCGGCCGTGATGTTGGCGACCGGGTCGTAGGAGTCCATCGGGGTGCCGGGGACGTGATAGGCCTTGAACGTCGGGTCGATGACCTGGAGGAGCCCCTTGGAGGGGATGCCGGCCGCCGCGTTGGAGTCCCAGTTGTTGATGGCCAGCGGATTCCCCGAGGATTCGCGCATGATGTTGCGGTGAATTCCTTCGTAGCTTCCGGGAATTCCGTGCTGCGCCATGACGTCGAGTGACTCGCGGATCCAGCCGTCGAGGTTGTTCGCGTAGCCGGTGGCGGCCTTGGCCGCGGCGGGCGCGGCGGCGGGGGCGGCCGCCGTGAGGTTCAGCTTCAGGCCGGGGCGGATGGCCGAGGGGTTGGCGCCGACGATGCTCTTGTTGGCTTCGTACAGTTGCTGCCAGCCGCCGCCGATGGAGTGCTCGGCCGCGATCTTGCTCAGGGTGTCGCCGCTGACCACGGAGTACGTCGTCGGGGCGACGGCCACCTCGGCCGCCCCGGCCGTGGTCGCGCCGATCAGCGGGAGGGCCAGCGCGGCGCTGCCCGTACCGGCGAGGGCCAGCTTGCGGGTGAGTGCGTGGTGCTGCTTCGGCCGACGGTGCTTTCCGTGTGCGGGCATGGCGGAATTCCTCACGTGGGGGACGGAAGAGCCCTGGCGGAGGCCGGATTCGGCAGCTGACCACCGGGAATGAGGTGACCGTAGGCGAGCCCGCCGGGCCGGAACAAGACACGAATTCGACCGGGAGATCAACTTCCCGCATTCGGCCCGGTGGATGACCTTGGAAAGAGATCCGGGAATTCGCGAATATCCAACCGGGAAAAGGGAATCGTCCCTCTCGGGGAAATGATGTTGACGCCTCCGGCGTGACTCACATCACGGGCCGGCGGGCGACGGTCCAATTCGGGCAAGTCGCCCGTCGCCGGGGCCGATTCGGGCGACCCGCCCGTTGGCGGCGAATCGCCCATCCCGGGTCAATCAGCCCTCAGTCCTCGTAGGTGATCGTGCCGTCCTCGTCCATCGCGGGGTGGATCCTGGTCGGCCCCTCCCCGTTCTCCTCCTCGTCCGACGGCCGCGGGCCCTCCGGCCCGTCCGGCCCGATCCGCACCAGCCGGCGCATCCGGACGAGTCGCAGCTCGCGGCCGTCGTCGAGCCGCGCCGCGTTCGCGTCCCCGGCGGCCCGGAACTCCGCCGCCGCCCGCTCGTACCCCGCCCGCCGGGCCTCCGGCAGCTCGGCCCCCTGCAGCGCGGACGTGGCGGGCCAGAGCCAGGTCAGGATGTGCACCAGTGCCCTGCGGGCCGCGTGCGGGCTCGGCAGCACCGCGGACGCGGGCTGCCAGCCCGTCGCGGTGCGCTCCAGCACCCGGTAGCCGGTCGGCAGCAGCACGGTCCCGGCGTGCGTGCGCAGCGCGCGCCGCGAGTCCGCCCGTACCGCGGCCGGGTAGCGGGGGCTGCGGTAGTGCAGGCCCATCAGCGCGAGCCGCTCGGAGGCCTCCATGACGCTCGCCGCCGCGATGTGGTCGATCACGAAGCCCAGGTCGATCTCCGGGTCCCGGGTCCCCAGCTCCCAGTCGCGCACGACCGGCTCCGGATCGGTGGGGCGGGGCGGCTCCGGGCCGTCCCCGTCGCTGTAGACGATCTCCTCGCAGCGCACCACGCGGTAGCGCGTGCCGGCCGCGGTGACCTCGTCGACCGTCTCGGTCTCCAGCCGCGCGACGGCGGCCAGGAACTCCCGGCGGACCGCCCGGTCGTCGGTGTCGTCCTTGGCCCGGAACCACAGGGCGGAGTTCAGCCGGTCCCGGGCGTCCTGCGGGTACCCGCACGTGACCGGGGCCAGCACCTGCCACCGGTGCCCGCCGCCCTCCTCCTGGGCGGCGATCCCGAAGAGCGGGCCCCGGATGATGCAGCGCGTGTACCGCTGCGCGGCGTCGGAGGCGTCGGCCTCCTGCGCGGCCGCCACCGGATGCTCCGCGGGCTCGACGTTGATGTAGAGGTGCTCGCGCCCGGGGGGTACCTCGCTGCTCATGGCGAGCAGTCTGGGCCCGGTTGCCGACGGGCCGCCGCGGCATCGTCAACTCGGCACGCGGCGGGCGAGGTTGTGGTAACGGGCAGGGGGGGAGGTCAGGGAAGCTGCGCCAGCTCCCGCAGGGCCGCGGCGACCGATTCCGCGCCCGCGGGCAGCAGGGGGAGGCGTACGTCGGGGGTCGGGATGCGCCCCTGCGCGTACAACACCCCCTTGATCACCGTCGGGTTGGGCTCGGCGAAGAGAGTGGCGGAGAGCCGGGCCAGCGCATGGCCCAGGGGGCGGGCCCGGTCCGCCTCGCCCGCCCGCCAGGCGGTCGCGAGCTCGGCGAACCGGCCCGTCGCGAGATGGGCCGACGCGAGGACCCCGCCCGCCGCGCCGAGCGCGAGCAGGGGCGACAGGAAGACGTCGTCGCCCGCCAACACCGCGAAACCGTCCGGCAGATCACCGAGCAGGGCCACCGCTTCCCCGTCGAGCGAGCCGACGGCGTACTTCACTCCGGCCACCCCCGGCAGCGCACCGATCGCCCGCAGCGGCGTCGCGTCCAACGGCTGCCCGGTGCGGTACGGGACGTGATAGACGATCAGCGGTACGGGGCTCACACGGGCCAGCCGCTCGAAGTGCGCCAGCACCCCGGAGGCCGCGGGCCGCAGGAACGCGGGCACGGTCACCAGCGCGGCCCGCGCCTCGGGCCACCGCTTCAGCCGGCCGAGCGACTCCTCGGCGGCCCGCGTCCCGCTCGCCCCGGCACCCACGGTCAGCGCCGCCCCCCGCTCCCGGCAGACCCGGGCGCAGACGTCGGTGACGAGGTCGCGCTCGGCCTCGTCGAGGGCGGCCGGCTCGCCGGTGGTGCCCAGCGCCACGATCCCGGTGGCTCCCGCGTCGAGCACCTCGTGGGCGAGCGCCTCCAGGGCGTCGGCGGCGACCTCGCCGGCGGCGGTGAAAGGGGTGATCAGCGGCACGTGGATCCCGTGCGGGGCGTACGGGCCGGAGGCGGCAGGGGTGGCGGAGGGGGCGGCGGCGGGTGTGGACGAGGTGCTGAGCGTCTGGGTCATGGAACGAGCCTGACCCGCCCCGAGCATCGAATCCAGTTCGCCTTTCTTACCTGAACCGTAAGCTGATCCGATGCTCGACGTACGACGCCTGCGCCTCCTGCGCGAACTCGCCCACCGCGGGACCATCGCCGCGGTGGCCGAGGCGCTCTCCTTCAGCCCTTCGGCGGTGTCCCAGCAGCTCTCGGTCCTCGAACGCGAGGCCGGTCTGCCGCTGCTGGAGCGCACCGGGCGCCGGGTCCGGCTCACGCCCGCCGGCCAGAACCTGGTCCGGCACGCCGACGCGGTGCTGGACCTGCTGGAGCGGGCCGACGCCGAGCTCGCGGAGGCGCGCGGCGGACTGGCCGGAGCGCTGCGGATCGGCTCCTTCCCGACCGCGACCAGGGCCATCGTCCCGGCGGCCCTGGCGGAGCTGGCCCGCCGGCACCCGGGACTGGAGCCGATGGTGTCCGAAACCGACCCGGCGGCGGTCGCCCACGCGCTGCGGGCCGGGGACCTGGACGTGGCCCTGATCCACGCCTACGACTTCGTCCCCGCGCCGGAGGAACCGGGCCTCGCCACGGAACCGCTCTACCGCGAGGCGATGTACCTGGCGACACCGGCGCAGTGGACCGGCGGGCCGGCCGGGTCCGTCGCTTCGGCAGAGGGAGTCGGGGAGGGGGGAGTCGGGGAGGGCGGAGTCGGGCAGCGGGCGTTGCTCCGTACGCACGCCGACGCGCCCTGGATCACCGCCACGCCCGGCACGCTCTGCCACGCCATGACCGTGCGCGCCTGCGAGGACGCCGGGTTCATGCCGAGGATCCGCCACCAGGTGGACGAGTTCGCCACCGTGCTCGCGCTGGTCGCGGCCGGCCAGGGGGTGGCAGTGGTGCCGCAGCTGGGGATCACCGGACACGCGGATCCGGCCGTGGCGCTCACCCGCCTCGTCATGGAGCGCCGCACCAACGTGGCCTTCCGCAGCGGCGCCGCAGCCCACCCCGCCGTGGCCGCCTTCGGCACGGCCCTACGGGCGGCGCTGCCGCCCGGACTGTCCGGGGACCACGCCTAGGACGGGCCCGCCAGGGCGCGGTGCAACTCCCGCACACGGGACAGCGCGTGTACGTTGGCGGGGGACCGGTGGAACCCTCGGGGGGCCTCCGGCGCAGTCGACGAGACCGTGATCGAGATCGGGGTAGCACGTGACGCATCGCGTACGAGGGGTCATCGCCAGGAGCAAGGGCGCACCGGTGGAGACCACGACGATCCTCGTGCCCGACCCGGGCCCCGGCGAGGCGCTCGTACGGGTCCAGGCCTGCGGGGTCTGCCACACCGACCTGCACTACCGGGAGGGTGGGATCAACGACGAGTACCCCTTCCTGCTCGGCCACGAGGCGGCCGGTGTCGTCGAATCCGTCGGCCCGGACGTCACCTCCGTGGCCCCCGGCGACTTCGTCGTCCTCAACTGGCGCGCGGTGTGCGGGAGCTGTCGGGCCTGCAAGCGCGGCCGCCCCTGGTACTGCTTCGCCACGCACAACGCCACCCAGCCCATGACCCTGGAGGACGGCACCCCGCTCTCCCCGGCCCTCGGCATCGGCGCCTTCGCCGAGAAGACCCTGGTCGCCGCCGGTCAGTGCACCAAGGTGGACCCGGCCGCTTCGCCGGCGGCCGCCGGGCTGCTCGGCTGCGGGGTGATGGCCGGCCTGGGCGCCGCCCTGAACACCGGCAACGTCGGCCGCGGCGACTCCGTGGCCGTGATCGGCTGCGGGGGAGTGGGCAACGCCGCCGTCGCCGGGGCCAGGCTGGCCGGAGCCTCCCGCATCATCGCCGTGGACCTGGACGACCGGAAGCTGGAGTGGGCGCGGGGACTCGGCGCCACGCACACCGTCAACGGCGGTACGCAGGACGTGGTCAAGGCCATCCAGGAGCTGACCGGCGGCAACGGGGCGGACGTGGTCATCGAGGCCGTCGGCCGTCCCGAGACGTACAAGCAGGCGTTCTACGCGCGCGACCTGGCCGGCACGGTGGTGCTGGTCGGCGTCCCGACGCCGGAGATGCAGCTCGAACTCCCGCTGCTGGACGTCTTCGGACGCGGCGGCGCCCTGAAGTCCTCCTGGTACGGGGACTGCCTGCCCGAGCGGGACTTCCCGCTGCTCATCGACCTCTACCTGCAAGGCCGGCTCGACCTCGACGCGTTCGTCTCGGAGCGGATCGCCCTGGACGGGGTCGAGGCGGCCTTCGCCCGCATGGAACGGGGTGAGGTGCTCCGCTCGGTGGTCGAGTTCTGAGCATCCACGGACCCGCGACCACCGAAGGCCCCGTGACCACCACCGAAGGACCGGTGACCACCGAAGTACCTCCGGCAACCGAGGGGCCTCTGACCGCCCGCGAACCGATGGCGGACCCGAGCCGGGCGCACGCCGCCGCCCGCGCGCTCGCGGTGGTGGCCCTGGGACGGGATCCCGGCCCCATGGCCACCGCCGCGAGCGGTTCCCACCACGTGTACGTGGGCCCGGACGTGGTCGTGAAGATCATCGATGCGGCCTCCCACACGCGGCTGAACCGGGAGATCGCGCTCGCGCCCCACCTGCCCGCCGGCCTGACGGCCCCGCTGCTCGACAGCGGGACCCACCGGCTGGAGTCGGGCGACCTCCGCTATGCCTGCTACACCCGCGTGCCGGGAACGGCTCCCGGCATGGGCATGCCCGGCGTGGACGCGGCGACCGCGCGCGCGTTGGCCGGGGAGGCGGTCGAGCGGCTCGGCCGACTCCACGCCTGGGTGCCCGAGGGCGACGCCGACCGGACGCTGAGGGAAACCCTCGACCACGGAGGGTTCACCGGTCGGGCCGAGTTCCTCGCCGAGATCGAGGGCCTGGCCGAGCGCGACCGGCACGGAACCGTACCTCCCCGCCTGCTCGACGGGCTGAGGGCGATCGCGCGGGACGCGCCCCCGCAGGCCCGTACGGTCGTCCCGGTCCACGCGGACTGCCACTGGGACAACTGGCTCGCGCACGGCCGGACCGTGACGGCCCTGCTGGACTTCGAATGGGCCCGCCTCGGGGATCCGGTCGACGACTGGTTCTTCCTGATCCGGTTCAGCGGCCCGCACATGGAGAGCGTCCTCGACGTCGTCGCCCGTGCGACGGATACCTCCCCGGACACCCTTCGGGCAGGCTGCGAGGTCCGCGAAGCGACCCACCTCGCGGCCGATCTCCGTGTCGCACTGGAACGCCCCGAGGTCCACGCGCGCATGGCCGCGGACCGGCTCCGCTCGCTGGAGGAGCTCGTCGTCGGGCGCTACTGGTGGCGCGACGCCCGCTGAAGCCGGCCGTCAGGGGGTGCGGGTGGCGGACCGCGGGGCGGCCGGTGCAGGCACCGGGCGCCCCGTCGTGCCCACACCCCTCAGCCAGGTGAACGAGAAGAAGGCGGCGCCGGTCATGGTGACGGCAGCGCCCACGGCCGCGAAGCCCATCCCGTGCGTGAAGGCCTCGCGCGCGGCCGCCAGTACGGCATCCGCGGGCCCCGAGGACAGCTCGGCCGCGGCAGCCGTCGCCCCGCCGAGCGTTTCGCGTACGGCCTCGGCCCGCGGCACGCCCGGCGGCAGTGCCGCCGCCATGTCCCGGCTGTAGACCGCGGCCCCGATGGACCCCAGGATCGCCATGCCCAGGGCTCCGCCGAGCTCCTGGCCCGACTCCAGCACGGCCGCGGCGGATCCCGCGCGTTCCGGCGGGGCCGCTCCGAGGGCGAGTTCGTTGGCGAGGGTCATGGCGGCGACCAGGCCCCCCGCGTACAGGGAGACGCCGGCGAGGGTGAACCAGAGCGCCGAGTCCGTGCGCACCTGGGTCAGCCAGAGGAAGCCGCAGCCGGAGAGCAGGAAGCCGCCGCCCATGACGTACGCCCGGTCGACGCGTTGGGCGAGGGCCGCTCCGGCCGGGGCCGCGACGGCCACTCCGGCGGCCGGCACCAGGCTCCACAGGGCGGCGTCGAACGGGCTCAGACCGAGGACCGACTGCAGGTACTGGGTCAGGAAGACGGCCATCCCGACCGTGGCGGACATCGCGAGGAGATTGGCGAACACCGGACCGCCGAAGGCGCGTCGGCCGAGCAAGCCGAGGTCGATCACCGGATGCGCGAGGTGCCGCTGGCGGCGTACGAAGACGAGGCCGAGCACCAGCCCCGTGCCGATGGCGAGCGCGGGCAGCGGCTCGTACCCGTGCCGGGCCCATTCCTTGATGCCGTAGATGACCAGGAGCACCGCGCCGAGCGACAGCGCCGCACTCGGCAGGTCGAAGCGCTCGCCCGTCGCCGACCTGAACTCCGGTACCAGGAAGGGCACCAGTACGAGCAGGAGCACCATCGCGGGCAGGTTGATCAGGAAGACCGAGCCCCACCAGAAGTGCTCCAGCAACAGACCGCTGACCACGGGCCCCAGCGAAATGCCCGTCGTCATCACGGCGGTCCACAGGGTCACCGCCTTGCCGCGCTGTTCCTCGTCGTGGAAGAGGTTGCGGATCAGGGCGAGGGTCGAGGGCATCAAGGCGGCGCCGCCCAGCCCCAGCAGGGCGCGCACGGCGATGAGCAGTTCAGCCGTGTCCGCGTACGCGGCGGCGAGCGAGGCCGCTCCGAAGAGAGCGGCTCCCGAGAGCACCAGCGCGCGCCGGCCGATCCGGTCGCCGAGCGCACCCATCGTGATGAGCAGCCCTGCGAGGACGAAGCCGTACATGTCGAGGATCCACAACTGCTGCGTCGCGCTCGGTTCCAGCTCCCGACTGATGTAGGGGATCGCGAAGTACAGGACCGAGACGTCCATCGAGACGAGGAGCAGGGGCAGCATCAGGACGCCGAGGGCAGTCCATTCCTTGCGCCCCGCGCGGGGGCCGGGTGTGTTCTCCATGCACAGGAGGGAACGGGGCCCCGGCGTCGGCACCGTCGTCGCCGAGTCGGGACGGGAACGGCCCTCGACTCCCGCTCACGGACTCACCCGGGATCGCATCGTCCGAGGCGCGATCGCCCTCGTCGACGCCGAAGGGCTGGGCGCGCTCTCCATGCGCCGCATCGCAACCGACTTCGGTGTCTCCACGATGGCGCTCTACCGTCATGTCCCGAGCAAGGGCGAGCTCGTACGGCTGATGTCGGAGACGGTTTTCGCCGGAGAGCCGCCGGGGTCGCCGCCGCTCGGCTGGCGTGCGCAACTGGAGCGGGAGGTGCGGTGGTTGTGGGTCCTGTACCAGCGGCATCCCTGGCTGGCACGGGCCATGGCCGCCCTCACCCGGCCGATGGCCTCGCCCCACGCGATGCGGTACACCGAACGGGTTCTCAGTGCCCTGAACGGCCTGGGGCTGACACCGACCCAGATCATCCACATCCACCTCGCTCTCCTCGGATACGCCCAGGGGGTCGCGGCGGCCGTCGAGCTGGAGTCGCAGGCCCGGCAGGACACCGGGATGACCCCCGAGGAGTGGATGGCCTCCAACGAGCCGCGGATGGAGACGATCCAGACCGCCGGGTCCTTCCCGATCCTGTCCACGCTCTTCGGCGAGGAGCAGTTCGACCTCGACACCCTGTTCGAGTTCGGGCTCGCGCGGATGCTGGACGGAGTCGAATCGGTCGTCGGGCAATCCGCAGGTCCGACCTCTGCCGGAGGCCTCGCGTAAGCTCGGGCGGGCCCGTCGTCCCGGTTCGTCACCACCCACTGGCCCCGGGACGGCTGCCGCGTACACCACCGCACCGCGCCGACCCCAGGGACCTCCCGTGACCCCCGTGAACCCCGTGCCCTCCGAGAGCGCCGCCTCCGGCAGCTACCGCCAGCCCGGCGTCGTCCTCACCGACCACCACTTCACCGTTCCGCTCGACCACGCCCGCCCCGACGGCGAGCGGATCGAGCTGTACGCCCGCGAACTGGTCGCCACCGGCAAGGACCCGGAGTCCCTGCCCTGGCTGCTCTACCTGGAGGGCGGACCCGGCTTCGGTGCCCGCCGGTTCGTCGGCCGGCAGGCGTGGCTGGAGCGGGCCCTCGCGGAGTACCGGGTGCTGCTGCTCGACCAGCGCGGGACCGGCCGCTCCACCCCGGTCAACCGGCAGACCCTGCCGCTGCGCGGCGGCCCCGCGCAGCAGGCCGAGTACCTCGCGCACTTCCGCGCCGACTCCATCGTGCGCGACGCCGAGACCATCCGCCCGCTCCTCACCGGCGGCGCCCCCTGGACGGTCCTCGGCCAGAGCTTCGGCGGCTTCTGTGTCACCCACTACCTGGGCGCCGCCCCCGAGGGGCTGGCCGCCGCCCTCATCACCGGCGGGCTGCCCTCCCTCGACGCCACCGCCGCCGAGGTGTACGAAGCCGCGTACCCCCGCATCGAGCGCAAGAACCGGGCGCACTACGCCCGCTACCCCATGGACGTGGAGCGTGCCCGCCGCATCGCCGCCCACCTCGTCGAGCGCCCGGCCGAACTGCCCGGCGGATACCTGCTGACGGCCGAGGCCTTCCAGTCCCTCGGCCTGCTCCTCGGCGTATCCGACGGCAGCCACCAGCTGCACTACCTGCTGGAGGACGCCTTCGTGCCCACCCCGGCCGGACCCGCCCTCTCCGACGCCTTCCTGGAGGCCGTGCACGCCCAGCTCTCCTTCGCCGGGCACCCCCTCTACGCCCTGGTCCACGAGGCGATCTACGCCCAGGACCCGGGCGCGCCCATCGGCTGGGCCGCCGAACGGGTGCGCTCCGGGCTCCCGCGGTTCGACGCCGCGAAGACCCTCGCGGGCGCGGAGCCGCTGTACTTCACCGGCGAGACCATCCACCCCTGGCACTTCGCCTGCGACCCGGCACTCGCCCCGCTGCGCGAGACCGCCGAGCTGCTGCTGGCCCGCACCGGCTGGACCCCGCTGTACGACCGGGCGCGGCTCGCCGTCAACGAGGTGCCGGTGGCCGCGGCCGTCTACCACGACGACATGTACGTGGACACCGCGCACTCCCTGGCCACCGCCCGGGCGATCCGCGGCCTGAAGACATGGGTGACGGACGAGTTCGAGCACGACGGGGTACGTGCGGGAGGCCCGCGCGTCCTGGACCGGCTGCTGGCGCTCGTACGCGACGAGGCCTGACCTCCGACGAGGCCTGACCCCCCTGAATCCAAGGGAGTTACGGGACCGGGATGCCCGTCCGGAGGAAGTACAGACCGATGAGGTGTCCGCCTTCGTTGAAGGTGACGCGGAACTCTCCGGTCCCCTTCTCCATGTGGAGGGGCACGTTCACCACGGACCCGTGGACGGACGTGACCTGCCGGGGGTCCCCGTGCGACCGGTAGGGCCCGTACTGCTCCTGGTAGTCCTTCCACGCCTGCGCGAGCGCCTCGGGAGACGCCTGGTGGCGGAGCGTCCCGTCGAAGCGGGCCGAGACGGCGGCGAAGTCGCCCCGCACGACCTCGTCGAGGGTGTCGAGTGCGAGCCGCTCGTCGTCGGCCCGCGCCGGAAGGGCCGTCACGGCCGCGGCCGTGACCTCCGCGGGGGCGCGGACCTGGGCCGCGGCGGGCAGGGAGCCGTTCGTCAGGAGCATGGCGCCGGAGGCCAGTACGGCCGCGGGCGCGAGTCGAACGAACCGGACGAGGCGAACGGACCGGACGGGCCGCCGCTTCGCGCCACCCGGGGTGTGCCTGCCTGAGAGCGGGACCATGGCTTCCTCCCTCGGAACGCCATCCTTCATGCTAGGGCGCCTCCCGGGCGGTCGCATGTCGGCTGTCGGCTGCGGGCGGGGGCGCCGGGGGTCCTCAACGGCCCGGTTCGGGCGGCTCCACGAAGGCCCGGGTCAGGTGCGCGGTGGCCAGGAGGGCGCGGCGGCGGACCGCCAGGGCCAGGAGCTCCTCCCGCGAGGCGCGGGCAGCGGCCCGGTCGCGTTCGTGGGAGTACGGGACCGCCGGATCGGCCAGCTGCACCGCGTGGACCAGTACGTCACCGGTGACCAGGACGTCCCGGCCCCGGCCCCCGCTTCCGCCACCGGGCCCGGCCGTCCCTTCCACCAGCACCGACTGGTGACCGGGCGTGTGCCCGGGCGTCGGCAGCAGGGTGATGCCGGGGGCGAGCCGGTGCTCGCCGGTCACCTCGTGGAGCTGTCCGGTGGCCCGCAGCGGGGCCACCGTCCAGTCCCACACGGGATCCGCCCGGTCCAGGGCCGCCACTTCCGCGCTCTGTACGAGGTACCGCGCGTCGGGGAAGAACGGCCGGCCCGCGGCGTCCTGAGTCCAGCCGGTGTGGTCCTCGTGCAGGTGGGTCAGGACCACCGCCTCCACGTCGGCCGGGGCGATCCCCGCCTCCCCGAGCGCGGCGGGCAGCCGCCCCGGCACCGGGGCCCAGCCGGCCGCCGGGCCCTGTGCCGGTCCGACCCCCGCGTCGATCAGCACCCAGCGGCCGCCCGGCCGGGACACGGCGAAGCACCGGAAGTCCAGCCGCCAGGAGCCGTCCGGCCCGGCCGCGCCCGGGTCCAGCAGCGCCGCCCGCTCCCAGGCGGCGGCGCCCGCCCCCGGGAACGCCGTGACCGCTGGCTCGAAGAACGACCCGGTGGCGTCGAGCAGGGCCACCACCTGCCCCTGTGTCTCCATTCGCCTATTGTGCGACGTATGAACGAACGACTGGACGGGCCCGCCCTGTTGGAGCCCATGCCCACCGACTGGCAGCGTGCGCTGGCCGTGGTGGCGCACCCGGATGACTTGGAGTACGGCTGCGCGGCGGCCATCGCGGACTGGACGGACGGCGGCCGCGAGGTCGTCTACCTGCTCGCCACGCGCGGCGAGGCCGGCATCGACACCATCGACCCCGCCGCGTGCGCCCCGCTGCGCGAGGCGGAGCAGCGTGCGAGCGCGGCCGTCGTCGGCGTGCCCACGGTGGAGTTCCTCGACCACCGCGACGGGGTCGTCGAGTACGGCCTGGACCTCCGCCGGGACATCGCGGCCGCCATCCGGCGCCACCGCCCCGAGCTGGTGATCACGATGAACCACCGCGACACCTGGGGCGGGGCCGAGGGCGGCGGCTACTGGAACACCCCGGACCACAAGGCGGTCGGCCGGGCCACCCTGGACGCGGCGGGCGACGCGGGCAACCGCTGGATCTTCCCCGAACTCCTCACGGAGCAGGGCCTGGAGCCGTGGAACGGGGTCCGCTGGGTGGCGGTGTCCGGCACCACGACGCCCACGCACGCGGCCGATGCGGGCCCCGGCCTGGAGCGTTCGGTGAAGTCCCTGATGGAGCACAAGGCGTACATCGCCGCGCTGACGGACGAGGACCCGGAGACGTACGTACGCTCCTTCCTGACGGGCAACGCCCAGCAGGCGGCGGCCCGTTTCGGCGGGCGTCCGGCCGTGGCCTTCGAGGTCTTCCCGCGTTAGGCGGAGCCCCCTATGGTGTCCGCGTGATCGACACCATCAGCACGGAGATCGCTGAGGGTGAGGAACGGATCCGTCTGGACGTCGCGGACGGGATCGCGGAACTCACCCTCTGCCGGCCGGAGAAGCTCAACGGCTGGAGCTGGGAGTCCACGCGCCAACTCGGCCTGTTCGCGGACCGGATCCGCTTCGATCCCGCCGTACGGGTGGTCCTGCTGCGGGCCCAGGGCCGGGCGTTCTGCGCGGGCATCGACGTGACGGCCCCGGGCGGCGCGATCACCGGCGGTTCGGCGGCCGAGCGCAACCGAAACTACTACGAGGGCATCCGCTGGGTCCACGAACGCTTCGCGGTCCTGGCCCGGCTTCCGCAGCCGGTGGTGGCGGCCGTGCAGGGGTACTGCCTCGGCTTCGGCTTCGAACTGGCGCTGATGGCGGACATCCGGGTGGCGGCCGAGGACGCCGTCTTCGCCCTGCCCGAGGCCCAGTTGGGCGTGGCGGTGGACGCCGGCGGCGACCTGCGCATCGCCCGCGAGGCGGGCGCCGGCTGGGCCAAGTTCCTGGCCCTGACCGGCCGCCGCATCGACGCCCGCACGGCGGAGCGGCTGAACCTCGTCCAGCAGGTGGTCCCCGCGGAGAAGCTGGATGCGGTCGCCCGCTCGCTCGCGGCGGAGATCGCGGCCAACGCCCCGCTCGCCGTCCAGGGCATCAAGCGCGCGATCGACTCCTACGCGGACGCCGCCCTGCCCGCGGCCCTCGACCGGGTGGCGATGACGGCGGCCCTCACCCTCACCTCGGAGGACTCCCGCGAGGGCTACACCGCCAAGGCGCAGCGCCGCCCTCCGCACTTCACCGGAGGCTGAGCACCGGCCGGACGGAGAAGGCCTCCCAGGCGGACTCGCCCTCCGGGCCGTGCACGAACTCGGCCATCGCCGGGTTGCGGTTCGCCGTGGCCAGCGTCAGCCAGGCCCACAGGTCCCCGTACCCGCCGCACACGGACTCGCCGCCGTCCCCGCCGTGGACGGCGCCGCGGTCGCCGCTCAGCTCGGCGGCGTAGGAGTCGTAGGCGATGCGCAGGCCGAAGGCGTTGGGCTCGCACCGCGGAGCGAACGTGCCGCTGCCGTAGGAGGGTTCACCGATCGGGCAGGTGTCGCCCCACCGGAAGAGGGTGCGCGCCCCGGCCCCGCAGGCGTGCTCCCACTCGTCGGCGCCGGGCATCCGCAGTCCGCGCCCCGCGAGCACCGCGGGCATGTCGGCGGGGGGTTCCTCGAGCGGCTCGTTCTCCACGGCCATGAACACCGTCGGGAGGGTGACGGTCCGGGGAGGGCTCAGCAACTCGGCGAGGTGGGACTTGAGATCGGGGCCGTAGCCGTACTCCTCGGCCAGGCTCCGCTCGAAGTCCTCGGTCTGCTCCGGCGTCGGCTCCCAGGCCTCCAGATCGAACCCGAGCCGGACGCTTCCCCCGGGTATCAGGGCGAACTCCCGCCCGTCCCGCTCGACGAACACGCGGTGGAGCGGGCCGCCGAGGTGCTCGGCGGCATCGATCAGGCTCACCCGGGCACCCACCAGGCCGGCGGCTTCCCGGGCGAACCGGTGGACATCCGGCAGCGTGAACGAGCGCCACCGGTCAAGGGTCAGATCAGCGTGGGACATGCGGTCCATGGTGCCCCGGACCACTGACAACCGGGGCACCGCCCGGGTGCCGCCGGTCCCCGAGGCCCCCGCCGCCGTGCCGCTACTCCTCCAGGCGCAGGAGGGCCAGAGCGCGCGCCGAGACCGCCGGGAGGGGTTCCCGGCCGCCTTCGGAGGCCCAGTGTTCGAGGGCGACGGTGACCGCGTCGATGAGGACGGCCGCCAGGACGCGGGTCTCCAGGGAGGATTCCGGGCGCCCCGTGCGCACCGCGAGGACCGGCACCAGACGGTCCTGCATCGCGCGGGCGGCCGCGAGCCAGCGCAGGCGGATCTCCGGGACGCCGCCCATCACCTGGATCAGGCGGGCCGTCTGACCGGGCCCCTCGTAGCGGGTGCCCGCCGTGGCCGTGGTGAAGGCCGCCTGGACCGCTTCGGTCAGGGGCTCCGACGCGGGGCGCAGGGCGAGTTCCTCGACCAGGGTGGAGACGCCGGCGGTCAGGACCGGGGTCAGCGCGTCCTCCTTCGTCGGGCAGTACCGGTAGAAGGTGCGCAGCGAGATGCCCGCCGCCCGCGCGATGTCGTCGACCGTGGTGGCCTCGAACCCCCGCTCGGAGAAGAGGTCGGCAGCCGCCTCCGCGATCTCGTACCACGTGGCCTCCCTGCGCCGTGCAGTCAAGGACGGGCGGCCCGTGCTCACCGTGCTCACCGCGACACCTCCAAGGGGTGGACGAGGGCTGTGGACGGGGTCAATGTGTCACACGATCGCACCATGGCGTGTCGCGCCGAAATGACGTAACGGGCCGGAAGGGCGCGTACGTCCACGCCACCCGGCACGTCACGGGATGAACGGCCCCCGACCCAACTGGTCGCGTACCGGTATCACTTCGGGGTTCACGAGGGAGCGGCGCTGCCAGTTCGCCCCGTCCACCACGAGGGTGTGGCCGGTGATGAAACGGGCGTAGGGCGAGGCCAGGAAGGTGGCGGCCCAGCCCAGTTCGCGGGGTGCGCCGACCCGCAGGGCGGGCTGTCTGGTGTCCTTGTCGTCCGGGGCGGCCCGCTCCAGGCCACCCCGGATGTCCTGCGTCATGTCCGCGTGCGGGAACAACCCCGGCACCAGGCCGTTGATCTGGATGCCGTACGGTCCCCACTCGACGGCGAGGGTCTCGACGAGGTTCTTCACCCCGGCCTTGGCGGCTGCGCTGTGCGCATAGCCGGGCCCGCCGGTCCAGGCGTACGAGGCGCCGATGTTCACGATGGACCCGGCACTGCCCGCGGCGAGGTGGCGGCGGCCGAACTCCCGGGTCACGAACCAGGTGCCGGTCAGGGTGATGTCGACCACCGCCCGCCAGGCGTTGGGGGACAAGTCCTCGGCCGGGCAGGGGAAATTGGCGGCGGCGTTGTTGACGAGCACGTCCGGGACCCCGCCGAAGGCCGCCCCGGCCGCGTCGAAGACCTCGGCGACGCGCTCGGGGTCGCGGATGTCGCAGACGGCGGCCGTCACCCGGCCCGCCCCGGGGACGGCCGCCAGCTCTTCCTGAGCGGACTTCAGCTGCTCGATCCGGCGGCCGGCGATCACCAGATCAGCGCCGAGCCGCGCGAACTCGGTGGCGATGGCCTTGCCCAGCCCGGTCCCGCCGCCGGTCACGAGCACCGCCCGGCCGGTGAAGGTACCGGGCGGCAGGGCGGCCGAACCGAGCGGCGGGGGCGCGGGCAGGCCGCGCAGCGGGTCTTCCGGTCGGCCATCGATGTTTTTCATGCGGCCATCGATAGCGTGCGAACGCTCAGAGCGCCATGGCCCGGACAAACGCCGCTCGACCGGGCCCGCGGCTGTGGCACCCGGGGGAGGAGGCGGGTCCAGGACCCCCTGCGCCGGCGCGGTGTCCTGGATGCACGTGTCCGGGACGCAGGTGCCGGGCGCCGGATGCCCCGGTACCGGTATCTTCCCGGAGCCACGGACCGCGTTCGTGGATCTCGTCCGGTCCCACCGGTTCACAGCAGTGCAAGCGACCGCTTAGTATGCCCGCGAGGCGTGGTTCCCCGTCGGCGGCTGGAGGCCCCGGATGCAGGCATGGCGAGTACACACCCCCGGCGAGCCCCGCGAGGCCATGCGCCTCGAAGAGGTTCCCGAACCGGTGCCCGGCGAGGGCGAGGTGAGGCTCAAGGTGCTCGCCGCCAACGTCAACTTCCCCGACGCGCTGCTCGTGCGCGGCCAGTACCAGATCCGCCCGCCGCTCCCCTTCACCCCCGGCGTCGAGATCTGCGGCGAGACCGACGACGGCCGCCGCGTCATCGCCAACCCGAGCCTGCCGCACGGCGGTTTCGCCGAGTACGTCACCGCCCCCGCGCGCGCCCTGCTCCCCGCCCCGGACACCCTCGACGACGCCGAGGCGGCCGCCCTGCACATCGGCTACCAGACGGGCTGGTTCGGCCTGCACCGGCGGGCCGGGATCCGGGCCGGCGAGACCCTCCTCGTGCACGCCGCCGCCGGCGGGGTCGGCAGCGCCGCCGTCCAGCTCGGCAAGGCCGCCGGAGCCACCGTCATCGGGGTCGTCGGCGGCAAGGCCAAGGTGCGCGCCGCCGAGGAGCTCGGCTGCGATCTCGTCATCGACCGCACCAGCGAGGAACTGGTCGCCCGGGTCAAGGAGTTCACCGGCGGACGCGGGGCCGACGTGGTCTACGACCCGGTCGGCGGCGAGGCCTACACCGCCTCGGCCAAGTGCGTGGCCTTCGAAGGCCGGATCGTCGTGGTCGGCTTCGCGAGCGGCACCATCCCCACCCCCGCGCTGAACCACGCCCTCGTCAAGAACTACGCGATCCTCGGCCTCCACTGGGGCCTGTACGCCGCCAAGGACCCGGCCGCGATCGCCGCCTGCCACGCCGAGCTCACCCGGCTCGCCGCCGACGGCTCCATCAAACCGCTGGTCAGCGAGCGGGTACCGCTCGCCGGAGCCGCGGACGCCGTGCAACGCCTCGCCGACGGGACCACCACCGGCCGGCTGGTCGTCGTACCGGCCCTGGACGCCACGCTGCCCGCCTCCCCCGCAGGGGGCTCCCGATGACGGCCGCCGCGCCCACCGCCGACCGGCTGCTCGCCCGCGTACGGGAACTGCTCGCCGCGCACCCGCCCGCCACCACCGGCCGCGCGGCGTTCCTGAGTGCCCGCTTCGACGCCGGACTCGCCTGGGTGCACTACCCCGAAGGCCTCGGCGGCCTCGGTGCGCCCCGCTCCCTGCAGGCCGTCGTGGACGCCGAGCTGGAGGCGGCCGGAGCACCCGACAACGACCCGCGCCGGATCGGCATCGGCCTCGGCATGGCCGCGCCCACGATCCTCGCGTACGGCACCGAGGAGCAGAAGCGGCGCTTCCTGCGCCCGCTGTGGCTCGGCGAGGAAGTCTGGTGCCAGCTCTTCAGCGAGCCCGGTGCCGGCTCCGACCTGGCCGCCCTCGGCACCCGCGCGGTACGCGACGGCGAGGACGACGGGGACTGGGTGGTGGACGGCCAGAAGGTGTGGACCTCCAGCGCCCACACCGCCCGCTGGGCCATCCTGATCGCCCGCACCGACCCGGCGCTGCCCAAGCACCAGGGCATCACCTACTTCCTGTGCGATATGACCGCGCCCGGCGTCGAGGTGCGTCCGCTGCGCCAGATCACCGGCGAGGCCGAGTTCAACGAGGTCTTCCTGACCGGCGTCCGGATCCCCGACGCCCACCGCCTCGGCGAGGTCGGCCAGGGCTGGGCGGTGGCCCGCACCACCCTGATGAACGAACGCGTCTCCATCGGCGGCATGCGGATCCCGCGCGAGGGCGGCATGATCGCCCCGGTCGCCGCCGCCTGGCGCGAGCGGCCGGAGCTGCGGACGCCCGACCTGCACCAGCGGCTGCTGGAATTGTGGGTCGAGGCCGAGGTCGCCCGGCTGACCGGAGAGCGGCTGCGCCAGCAGCTCGCCCAGGGCCAGCCCGGGCCCGAGGGCTCGGGCATGAAGCTGACCTTCGCCCGCCTCAACCAGGAGATCAGCGGGCTGGAGGTGGAACTCCTCGGAGAAGAGGGCCTGTTGTACGAGGACTGGACCCTTCGCCGCCCCGAGATCGTCGATTTCACCGGCCGCGACGCCGGCTACCGCTACCTGCGCGCCAAGGGCAACAGCATCGAGGGCGGCACCAGCGAAATCCTCCTCAACATCGTCGCCGAACGCGTCCTCGGCCTGCCCGCCGAGCCGCGCGACGACAAGGACCTCGCCTGGAAGGACCTGGCCCGATGAGCTCTCCCGCCGCGGCTCCGCTGGACCTGCTGTACTCCGAGACCGAGGAGGAACTCCGCACGGCGGTACGCTCCCTGCTCGCCGCCCGCTGCGACTCCGCGGCCGTCCTCGCCCGGATCGAGGGGGCCGAGCCCCACGACCCGGAACTGTGGCGGGTGCTCGCCGCCGGGATCGGCGCGGCGGGACTCCTCGTACCGGAGAAGCTGGGCGGGCAGGGCGCGGGCCACCGGGAGGCGGCCGTGGTCCTGGAGGAGCTCGGCCGGGCCGCGGCGCCGGCCCCGTACCTCACGAGCTCGGTCCTGGCCACGGAGATCCTGCTCGGCTGCGAGAGCGCGGAGTCCGCCGACCTCCTGCGGGAACTCGCGGCGGGCCGCCGGATCTGCGTGCCCGCGCTGCCCCTGACCCTGGCCCCGGGCGCGCCCCTGCCGGCACCGGTACGGGACTCCGGCGCGGGCTCGCTGAGCGGGAGCGTCGGCTCCGTCGCCGACGCCGTCTGCGCGGACGTGCTGCTGGTCCTCGCCGACACCGGGCTGTACGCCGTACCGGCCGACGCGGCGGGGGTCTCGCGGACCCCGCTGGTGGCGCTGGACCTGACCCGCCCCCTGGCCACCGTCCACCTCGACGGAGCCGCCGGAACCCGGCTCGCCGACCCGGCCACCGCCCGCGCGGCCATCGCCGGGGCCCTGCTCTCGGGGGCCGGGCTGCTCGCTTCGGAACAGCTCGGGATCGCCGAGTGGTGCCTGACGGAGACGGTGGCGTACCTGCGCACCCGCCACCAGTTCAACCGCCCCCTCGGCTCCTTCCAGGCCATCAAGCACCGCCTCGCCCGGCTCTGGCTGGACGTGGCCTCCGCCCGCGCGGCGGCCCGTGCCGCGGCCGACGCCCTCGCGACCGGCGCCGCCGACGCGCCGCTCACGGTGGCGGTGGCCCAGGCCTACTGCTCGGGCGTGGCCGTCCGGGCGGCCGAGGAGTGCGTGCAGCTCCACGGCGGCATCGGCATGACCTGGGAGCACCCGGCGCACCTGTACCTCAAGCGGGCCAAGGCCGACTCCCTGGCCCTGGGCACGGCCGGCCACCACCGGGGCCTGGTCGCGGACTTCGCGGAGCTTGCGGCCCCGTAGGCGGCGGGCGGGTCGTCACCCGGCGGGCCATCACCCCAGGAACGCCGAGACGGCCGCCGCGAACCGTCCGGCATCGTCGACCCAGGGGTAATGGCCGGCTCCGGCCTGCACCGAGAGCGTGGCGTCGGGGAACAGTGCCGCGAGCTCGGCCGTCGACCGAGGGGGACTGTTCAGGTCGAACTCCCCGGTGAGCAGCAGGACGGGTGCCCCGAAGGCCGCGAGGGCCGCCCGGGTGGCCTCCGGGGCGAAGGCGCCGTCGGCGCCGAAGTGGGCGACGGCCTCCCGGTTGACCGGCAGGCTGGCGGCGTGGTGCTCGCGCGCCGCGTCGTCCCACCGGCCGCAGAAGAAGGGGGTGACGGCGTCCCAGTCGCTGCCCGTTCCCGCGGAGACGGCCTCCAGGGCGGCGAACGCCGCCGGGAACCACGGCTCGTCCTTGCGCAGCCGCGCCAGTTCGAGCCGCGTCGCGCCGGTGATCTCGATCCCGACGGCCCGGGTGCCCGGGCCGATCAGGGCGAGCTTGCCGATGCTGCGGGGGTACCGGGCCGCGTACCCCATCGCGACGTTCGCCCCGGCGGAGTGGCCGAGCAGGTCCGGCCGGGCGAGCCCGAGGTGTGCGCGCAGCGCCTCCACGTCCTCGACGAGCCGGTCGCAGCGGTAGGAGGCGGTGTCCTCGGGAACCGCCGACCGGCCGGTGCCGCGCGGATCGAGCAGGATCAGCCGGCGGTGGCGGGACAGGCCGCCGAGGTCTCCGAGGTAACGGGCGTCCGCAGGGCCTCCGGGGATGCAGAGGAGCGGGTCGCCGTCGCCGATCGTGCGGTAGGCGAGCCGGGTTCCATCGGGTGCGCAGAAGGTGGGCATGGACGTAGCCTGCCAGCCATAACCAGGTTGTACAACCTGGTTATGGCTGACGTTCCTCCGGAGCGCGGTTCCGTGTATAACCGAGCTATGACAGGTGAAGAGGGTGCGCGCCGGATCCCCGAGTCGCTGACGGAGGAGCAGGCCGGGCGGATGCTGGCGGAGATGAACGAGGTCATCCGCGCGGGCGAGGAGATGCGCAAGCTGCGCACCGAGATGATCAAGGTGTTCACCGGTCTCGGCTGGACGCAGGACAAGATCGCCCAGCTCACCGCCATGAGTCAGCCCGCCGTGTCCAAGCAGGTGGCGAAGTACAAGGCGGAGGACCCGCTCCCGCCGATCGGGCTCTCCCTCGACCAGGGCGACGCGCCGTGGCTCGAAGGGCGCCTGTGGGGCCTGGCCGAGGAGATCGCCGAGGCGTACCCGGACACCGCGCGCTGCGCCCGCCACGTCGATGCCATCGCCCGCGGGAAGAAGCGCTTCACGCCCCGGGACGTGGACGAACTGCGACGCCTCGTCGAGGAGGACCTGAGGCTGCACCGCGAGGACCTGCCAGGCGGCTACCGGGAGGCCTACGACGCGATCAGCCGCGGCCTCGACGTCCCCTCGGTGGCCACCGCGGACACCCCGGCCTCCGTGCGCCGCACCCTCGCGCACCGGATCCAGCGCGACCGGCTCGGCGACGGCGCCTGACGCCCGGGTGCGTCCGCACCGCCGCTCTGGCCGAACGGCCGATGCGGGCGCGCCGGCGGATCCGGCAACCTCTACGGGTCCCCTCGCCCAGCCTCTCGAAGGAGGCGCCATGCTGCACGCCCTCTACCTCCTCGGCATCGCCGCCTTCGCCGCCTCCGGCGTCCTGGCCGCCCACCGGGCCAACATGGACCCCTTCGGCGGGCTCGTGCTGGCCTTCGCGGCCAGCATCTCCGGCGGGACCCTGCGCGACCTCATCCTCGGCCGGCACCCGCTCTACTGGACCCACGACTGGGTGCTGCTCGTCCTCATCGGGTCCGTCGCCGTCGCCACCATGCTCTACCTGCGCCGCCGCGAGCTCCCGCACCGCGCGCTCATGGTCGTCGACGCCGTCGGCCTCGCCGTGGTCACCGTGATCGGCGCCCGCGCCGCCATCGACGCGCACGTCACCCCCGTCGCCGTGCTCATCCTGGCCGTCCTGACGGGCGTCACCGGCGAGGTCGTCCGCGACGTGCTCTGCGGGGAGTTCCCGCCGCTGCTCCTGCGCGAAGAGGTGTACGCGACCGCCGCCCTCGCCGGGGCGCTCTCCTACCTCGGCCTGCACTGGGCCGGCGTCCCGGACACCGGCAACATCGTCGTGTCGGCCGGCCTCGTCTTCGCCCTGCGCATGACCGCGATCTTCCGCGATCTGCACCTGCCCCGGCTCCAGCGCACCACCGCCTGATCCCTATCCTCGGTCGGATGAACCCCTCCCTCACCCGGATAGACGACGCCGCCGCCCTGACCGCACACCGCGAGGAGCTCGCCGCCCTGCTCCTCGCCGTCGTGCGCGGCGGCTCCTCCATCGGCTTCCTCGCCGACCTCGACCACCGGGAGGCCGCCGCCTGGTGGGACTCCCTGCGCCCCGCCGTCGAGGAGGGTTCGCTCGCCCTGTGGGTGTCCCGGGGGCCGGACGGCCGGGTCGACGGCACGGTCAGCTGGAGCCGGGAAACCAAGCCCAACGGCCGTCACCGCGCCGAGGTCCGCAAGCTCATGGTCCACCCCGGGGCCCGCGGCCGCGGCACCGGCCGCGCGCTGCTTGCCGAAGCCGAGGCCGCCGCGGCCCGCGCCGGGGTGCTGCTGCTGTTCCTCGACACCGAGAGCGGCAGTGCGGCCGAGCGGGTGTACCGCGCCGCCGGGTGGACCGAGGCCGGTTCCATCCCCGACTACGCCACCGACCCGGCCGGCCGCCTCGTGGCGACCACCCTCTACTACAAACACACCGAACAGGAGTAGGTGCTCCCGGTGACCTCGCCCGCCGCGCCGCGTTAGACCCGTAGCCACCGGCCACCGAGCGAGGGAGACCGTATGTACGCAGCACTCGCCGCACCACTCACCCGCCGCGCGGTCCTCCGTACGGCCTTCACCGCGGCCGTGTTCGCCGGCACGGCCGCGGCGCTGGCCCCCGTACTGAGGGCCCGCCGTCCCCGGCAGACGCTCACACCGGCCCCGCTGACCCCGGCGGGCGAGGAGACGTACCGCGGGCGGCACATCGCCGTCGACCCGGCGGGGACCTCCGTCCGCATCGACGGCCGCGCCCTGCACGTCATGCGCCGTTCCGACGGCACGTACCTGAGCGGGATCAACCACTTCCAGTCCTACGCGACCCCGCTGGAGCTGGCACGCGCAGCCGTGGACGAACTGGGCACCACACAATTGGCGTTCGCCGCCGCGCACCACGGGGGACAGGAGTAGCAGGGCGTGTACATCCGGCAGAACCAGAAGAACCTGACCAGTGCGCAGAAGAAGCGCTTCACCGCGGCCGTGATCGAGCTCAAGCGCAACGGCACCTACGACGCGTTCGTCCGCACCCACGACAAGTACTTCGTCCCCGACCGGGACCGCAAGCTGCGCGTCGGGCACATGTCGCCGTCCTTCTTCCCCTGGCACCGGCGCTACCTGCTGGAGTTCGAACGGCAACTCCAGGCCGTCGACCCGGGCGTCACCATCCCCTACTGGGACTGGACCACCGACAACAGCCCGGCCTCCTCCCTGTGGGCGGAGGACTTCCTCGGCGGGACCGGCCGCGCGAGCGACCGCCAGGTGATGACCGGCCCGTTCGCCTACGGCACGGGCAACTGGACGGTCACGGTCGGCATCACGGAGGCCGCCTTCCTCACCCGCAACCTGGGCCGGCCGCAGAACCCGATCAGCCTGCCGACCCCGGCCGAGCTCCAATGGGCGATCGACGACCCGCTGTACGACAGCTCCCCCTGGGACTCGACGGCCGGGCGCGGCGGCTTCCGCAACAAGCTGGAGGGCTGGGCCGCCCCGAAGAGCGAGAAGTGGCGCAACCACAACAAGGTGCACCAGTGGATCGGCGGCCACATGACCGGCGGCACGGCCCCCAACGATCCGGCCTTCTGGCTGCACCACGCCTTCGTGGACCTGCTCTGGGACCGCTGGCAGCAGCGGCACCCGGCCTCCGGCTACCTGCCCGCCGCCCCGCTCGCACTCGGTGACCTCCAGCGCGGCCGGGTGATCGCCCTCGACGAGCCGATGCCGCCGTGGGACGTCACCCCGCGCGAGATGCTCGGCCACCAGGGGATCTACCGCTACGAGTGAGCCCCGGCGGCGCGCAGGCCGTGGCCGGGAGCACCAGGACACAGGGACAGCAGGACATCAGAACACCAGGACACGAGGAAGGGCCCCCGCCGTCCGGCGGGGGCCCTTCGGGTCACCAGGCGATTCAGCCGCCGTAGTTGCCCTCGGTGTGGTGGCCGCCGTCGTGGCCCGAAGCGTTGATGCAGGTGTTGCCGAACGCCGGGTTCAGCAGGCCGATCACGTTGACGGTGTTGCCGCAGACGTTGACCGGGACGTGCACCGGAACCTGGAGCAGGTTGCCCGACAGGACACCGGGGGAGCCGACCGCCGCACCGTGCGCTCCGGCATCGGCAGCAGCCAGACCCGCGCCGGCGGCCAGGGCGCTACCGGCGGCAGCGGTGATGACGAATGCCTTCGCGATACGCGACATCAAGATCTCCTAGAGAGGAATGGGGGTGCCGCAGGGAACAGAAGCTGCGGCGTTTGACATGGCATACAACGCGGAGAGCGCCCAAGGGTCACGGCCGATGGGCCGCTGGTGATCTCGGATGTCCCGGCGGACTACGAGCCGGCCGAGAAGCGGGCGGAGGAAAAGTACCGGGGCACCGGCTTGACCGTGCCCGGAGCCAGTACCTCCACCGGTGTGCCCACGCAGCCCGACTCCCGGTACAGGGCCACCGAGCGGCCGGTCTTGTTCGTCACCGCCCGCCCGCCGCCGCCGAGGGCTTCCACGCAGCCCCTGGGGGAGTCGATGCCGTGCGGGCGGTCGTCCGTGCCGAGGTACTGGAAGGCTGGCCCGACGGCCGTCGGGGTGCCGAGGGCGGCGGTCGGGCCGTCGGCCGCGTACGCGCTGCCGCCGGCCGCCGCTCCGGCCGTGGCCGCGAGCAGCAGGACGGGGACCGATCCGGCCCGGACGATGCTCCGAATGGTGTGAGGGAGAGACAGGGATCGCATGCCCGGCCCAACCCGGCGCGCCCGGGGCGGGGTCACGCCTTGTCACCCCGCGCATGCCTGTGCGACCGTGCGACCGGCACTGCGGATCACCGGATTCAGCGGCCCGACCCCAGGAGGACGTGATGGCCGCAGCCGCGAGCGGGACCCCGGACCGGGGCCGGCCCCGCCCCCGGGTCCGGACCGCCTTCGGCGTGGTCGAGGGCAGGACCGGGCCGGGCGGCATCGCCGTCTTCCGGGGCATCCCCTACGCCGCCCCGCCCGTCGGAGCCCGCCGGTTCGCCGCGCCCGAGCCGCCCGAGGCCTGGGACGGCGTGCGCGACGCGGGGGCGTACGGCCCCACCGCGCCCAAGGTGCCCTACCCCGAGGCGTTCGCCGCGCTGCTGCCGGACCCCGAGGTCCCCGGTGACGACTGCCTGAACCTCAACGTGTGGACCCCCGCCCCCGTCGACCGGGAGACGCGGTCGGCCCCGCTGCCCGTCATGGTGTGGATCCACGGCGGCGCCCTCACCCGCGGCTCCTCGGCCGTGCCCGTCTACGACGGCTCCGCCTTCGCCCGCGACGGCGTGGTGCTCGTCTCCGTCAACTACCGCCTGGGCGTCCTCGGCTACGGCCTCTTCCCCGACGCCCCCGCCAACCGCGGGCTGCTCGACCAGATCGCCGCCCTGGCCTGGGTGCGGGACAACATCGAGGCCTTCGGCGGCGACCCCGGCCGGGTCACCGTCTTCGGCGAGTCCGCCGGCGCCATCAGCATCGGCGCCCTGCTCGCCGCACCCCGCGCCACGGGCCTCTTCCACCAGGCCGTCCTGCAGAGCGGCGCCCCCGAAGTGCTGCCGCGGGACCGGGTGCGCACCATGGTCCGGCGGATGGCCGCGCTGCTCAAGGTCCCCGCCACCGCCGAAGCCTTCGCCGGGGCCGCCCTGCCCGATCTGCTCGCGGCCCAGGCGGCCGTACTGCGCCGCTCCTCCCCGCTGCTCGGCGGCCCCGCCTTCGGCCTGGTCGCCGACCCCGGGACGCTGCCGCCCGATCCGCTCGAAGCCGCGGCCGCGCGGGGCGACGTACCGCTGCTGCTGGGCTGGACAGCCGAGGAGTACCGGCTCTGGCTGGCCCCGACCGGCACGATGCGGCTGCTGGACCGGCTGGGGCCGCTGTCCGTGGCCCTGGGCCGGATCCGCTCCGGCAAGGACCGGGCCGCCGTACGGGCCCTGCGCGCCGAGCGGCCCGGCGCGGGACCGGCCGACCTCCTCGGACACCTGCTCACCGACCGGCTGCTGCGCGATCCGCTGCGCGCGCTGGCGGGCGCGAAGGGGCGGAGCGCGCCGAGCTTCGTGTACGAGTTCGCGTGGCCCTCCGGGATCCCGGGCCTCGGGTCCTGCCACGCCCTGGAACTGGGCTTCGTCTTCGACACCCTCGACGTACCCGAGGCCTCCCGGCTGGCCGGGCCGGACGCCCCGCAGGAGCTGGCCGGGGAGATGCACGCGGCCTGGGTGCGCTTCGCCGTCGACGGGGACCCGGGCTGGGTGCCCTGGAACGGCGACGGCCCGCCGAAGGTGTTCGGCGGGCCAGTGCGTGAGGGGCCGGAGGGTGCGGAGCCGGTGCGCGCGGGCGCGGTGACTACTCGACGGGTCCTTCCATGACCTTGCTGATGAACTGGATCGGCCCCTCGCCCATGTTGGGCACGTAGGTCTTGGCGTTGTGCTGGCCGCCCTGGATGACCTTCAGCTCGGTGTGGATCGGCCCCTTGCCGTAGGTGGCGATGAACTTCTGCACGTTCGGCAGGGTGTTCTTGTTGCTCTCGTTGGTGCCGACCTGGAAGGCCAGGTAGACGTCCGGGCTGCCCTTCTTGTCGATCAGCGCCTTGGCGAGCAGCTCGGGGTTGTTCTCCGCCTTCTCCTTGTCGTGGCCGGTCCACAGGGAGGAGTCGGGGACGATGTCGGGGCCGGAGCAGATCGCGGCCTTGAACTTGTCCGGGTGCTTCAGCACGGCCTTCAGGCTGGCGAAGCCGCCGGTGGAGGAGCCCATGTAGGCCCAGCCGTCACGGGACTTGACCGTGCGGAAGTTCTCCCGCATCAGGTCCGGGACGTCCTCGGTCAGCCAGGTGCCCATCTTGGGCTGGCCCGGGATGTCGGAGCCGTCCCAGTAGACGCCCTTGTCGTCCGGGCCCGGGTTCAGCACCGGCATGGCCAGGATGAAGGGCTTGCTCTTGCCTTCGGAGTACCACTTGCTGATGCTGGTCTGGAGACCCAGGTCGGTGCCCATCCAGTAGTTGTTCGGGTAACCGGCGCCGCCGGGCAGCGCGATCATGACCGGGAAGCCGCTCTTGGCGAACTTCGGGTCGTTGTACTCCTTGGGCGCCCACACCCAGACCTTGCCCTTGAAGCCGGACTTCTTGCCGGTGATCGTGGTGACGGCGACGTGCGTGCCGTCGGGCAGGGTCATCGAGTTCTTGAAGTCGGCCGCCGGTCCGGTGGGCATCGACATCTTCGAGTTGGGCGGCGGGGTGACCGCCGCTCCACCGGTGTCGCCCCCGGCTGAACCGGACGGCGGCAGCTGCCCGAAGGAGACGGAGTCGCCCTTGTCGGTGAAGGGCGGTATCTCGTAGTGGCTCATCACGAGCGAGGCGACGGCCGCGAGCGCGAGGACGGAGGCACCCGCGATCACCCACCGCCGGACCCGGGACGGCCGGCGCGGCTCCTCGGGCCGGTACGGCTCCGCGGGTCCGTACGTTCCCGCGGGCCCGTACGGCTCCGCGGGTCGGTACGGCTGCTGCTGTCCGTCGGGTGCGTGCGACATGTGCGGTGGCTCTCCGGCTGGTGCTGCCCCGTGGGGGCGGGGTGGGACTGCTTTCGTTCGAAAGATGAGCGTACGTGCTCACGGGTTCCCGATTTTTACGTCTCTTGGTGTTCCGAAGGGGAGCACGTTGCCCGGCGCGAAAAGGCTCTGCGGAGTTCCCGATCTGTTCGCCGACTAGCCCTGGCCTCTGCACATGCCGGTCGGTACGGTACCTCCGCGCCGCCCCCAACCCCCCTGCCCGGAGGTAACTTCCGTGTTCGGCCTGTCCCTCTTACGGTCCCGCCGCAAGGCCGCCCTCGCCGCCGCCCTGGGCCTCACCGCCGCCGGCACCGCGCTGTGGGCGGGCATCGGTGCCGCCCAGCCCGCGCACGCGGCCGGGCTGCCCGCACCCGACCACATAGTCGTCGTGGTCTTCGAGAACCACGCCTACAGCCAGGTCATCGGAAGCTCCAGCGCCCCGTACATCAACTCCCTGAAGGCCGGGGGAGCCAACCTCACCCGCTCGTACGGCATCACGCACCCGAGCCAGCCCAACTACATGCAGCTCTTCTCGGGCTCGAACCAGGGCGTGACCGGCGACAGCTGCTACACGCCGGGCTTCAGCTCCGCGCCCAACCTGGCCTCCGAGCTGATCGCCGCGGGCAAGACCTGGGCCAGCTACAACGAGGGGCTGCCCGGCGAGGGTTCCACCACCTGCTCCAGCGGCAGGTACGCGCGCAAGCACAACCCCTGGTTCGCGTTCTCCAACGTGCCCACCTCCACGGCGAAGACCATGACCCAGTTCCCCACGGACTTCACCACCCTGCCCCGGGTGTCCTTCGTCGTCCCGGACCTCTGCAACGACATGCACGACTGCTCCGTCGGCACCGGCGACACCTGGCTCAAGAACAAGATCAAGGGCTACGCGGACTGGGCCAAGACCCACAACAGCCTGCTCGTGGTCACCTTCGACGAGGACAACCGGCTGGCCGGGAACAAGATCCCGACCGTGCTCTACGGCCAGTCCGTGACCCCCGGCTCCAGCACCTCCACCACCTACAACCACTACGACGTGCTGCGCACCCTGGAGGGGCTGTCCGGCCTGACCACCCACGCCGGGAACGCGGCCACCGCCAAGGACATCACGGGGATCTGGACGTCCTGACCGCGCCCTGGTGACGCCTCACCCCTCCCGTAGTCTCCGAAAGGGCCGCCACCCATGCCCCTCCAGCGCCGGATCCTGATCCTCGTCTCCGCCGTCGTGCTGCTCGCCGCCATCGGTGCGCTCGCCGTCGTACGGGCCTCCTCGCGCGCCGAGGAGAAGAACCGGGTCCAGGCCGGCGGGCCGCCCATCACCCGCGGCGAGGTCTCCCTCGCCGCGGGCGACGGCGATCGGCGGATCGTCTTCCGGAACATGGCCTGGGGGCCGCACCGCGACGAGCTCGCCACCGCGGCGGCCGGCGCGCCCGAAGGCCCGCGCACCGCCTCCGGGATCAGCTGCCTGCGCTTCCACGCGGCCGCCGGCACGGGGGTCTGCCTCCAGGCCGACAAGGGCGGGGTGCAGGACGCCTACAAGGCGGTGGTCCTCGACGCCCGGCTGAAGGAGGTCGCCACCCGCCCGCTGGCCGGCATCCCGACCCGGGCCAGGGTCTCGCCCGGCGGTCACCTGGTCGCCTGGACGGTCTTCGTGGGCGGGGATTCGTACGCCGGTACGAATTTCTCGACCCGGACCTCCCTGCTGGACCTGCGCAGCGGGACGTACGACGCCTCGCTGGAGGACTTCACCATCCAGAAGGACGGCAAGACCTACCGCAACGCGGACGTCAACTTCTGGGGGGTCACCTTCGCCGCCGACGAACGGACCTTCTACGCGACGCTCGCCACCGGCGGTCAGACCCACCTGGTCCGCGGCGACCTCGCGGCGCGCACGGTGACCACGCTGCGCGAGAACCTGGAATGCCCGTCCCTCTCGCCCGACGGGACCCGGCTGGTGTTCAAGAAGCGGGTGCCGGGCCTGTCGCCGGACGCGCCGTGGCGGCTGTACGTCCTGGACCTCGCCACGATGGCCGAGGCTCCGCTCGCCGAGGAGCGCAGCGTCGACGACCAGGTGGTGTGGACCGACGACGGGACCGTCGTCTACTCGCTGCCCGGGGACTTCGGCGCCGATCTGTACTCCCTGCCCGCCGACGGCGGCGGGGCCCCGGCCCGGCTGATGACCTCGGCCCTCGCCCCCGCCTTCCTCGGCTGACACCGGGAAGAGGGGGCGGGGCAGGGCCGGGCCGGGGCCTGTGGGACCTCGGAGCAGGACCGTTACGCCGGGATGAGCGTCTTGCGGCGCCGCTTGCGCTGCGCCGCGGCCGACAGCCGCAGCTCGATGACCGACCGCACGGTCGGCCACTCCTCGTCGAGGATCGAGTAGAAGGCCGTACTGCGAACGGCGCCGTCCAGGCCCCGCGAATGAGCCCGGCGGACCCCCTCGCTGGTGAACCCGAGCCGCTCCATCGCGGCGCGCGAGCGTCCGTTGCGGGCGTCCGCGCGCAGCGAGATCCGCCGGACCCCCCAGGTCTCGAAGGCATGGCGGAGCATGAGCAGCTTCGCCTCGGTGTTGATGCCGGTGCCCTGGGCCGCGGGGGACAGCCAGGTATTGCCGATCTCGGCGGCATCGGGGATCGCCGTTGCCGGATCGCCGAACGGGACCCCCGGCACGGCGGGCCACACCAGCGGCCCCTGCCAGTAGTCGAGTTCCAGGAACCGGGTCGAACCGACCACCCGACCGTCGGTGGCTCTGACCACCGCGAACGGGAGCGATCGACCCGCCGCCTGATCGGCGAGGGCACGGTCGATGTACTCGTGTGACGCCTGCAACCCGTGAGGTACGGGAGTGAAGGCGTAAGTCGTACGATCCTCGGCCCCGGCCAGGGCCAAGGCCTCGGTGTGGTGGGGGGCGAGGGGCTCAAGCCGCACGGAGCGGCCGGCGAGGAGTACGGGTACGGGCACGGAGCCTTCGGTCCTTCTGGGCGGTGGGGTGGTTGCACAGTCTGCGTCCCTGACGTCGCCCCCCGTGCAAAACACGGGTGAAAGGCAACGGGCTGTCAGGTGAACGCGAGTGGCTCAATGTAGCCCCTTAGGGTCCTCTCATGAACCCCCAAATTGGCAATGGCGTGACACTCTTTTTCGAGGACTTGGGTCCCCGCGACGGAGCCCCCGTAATCCTGATCCACGGACATCCGTTCAGCCACTCGATGTGGTCCCCCCAGACGGCCGCACTGACCACGGCCGGTTACCGCGTGATTACCCCTGACCTGCGGGGATACGGGAAGAGTCCGGTGCTTCCGGGGAAAACTCTGCTCGCGGACTTCGCCGACGATCTAGTGGCTCTCCTCGACCATCTGGACGTCGAACAGGCGGTCGTCGGCGGTGTGTCCATGGGCGGCCAGATCGCCATGGAGATGCGGCTCGGCCACCCGGGTCGCGTTCGGGCCCTCGTCCTCTCCGACACCTCCGCTCCGCCGGAAACGGAAGACGGCAAAACCTTCCGCCGAAACCTTGCCGAGCGGCTCCTCGCGGAGGGAATGAAGCCCTATACCGACGAGGTCATCGACAAGATGCTCGCGCCGTACAACGTGACCGGAATGCCGGAGGCCGCGGCCAAGGTCACCGGGATGATGTACGCCACCGACCCCGAGGGCGCGGCCGCCGCCCTGCGCGGGCGGGCCGAGCGGCCCGACTACGCCCCCGTGCTCGCGGCGCTGCCGGCCGAGGTGCCCTGCCTGATCGTGGTGGGCCGCGACGACGTCTACACCCCGGTCGCCGAGGCCGAGTCCCTGCACGCACTGGTCCCGCACTCGGTGCTCGCCGTGGTGGAGGGGGCCGGGCACCTGCCGGGCGTGGAACAGCCGGAGGCCTTCAACCGGGCACTGCTGGAGTTCCTCGCGGGAATCTGACCGGCGCGCACGGGCCCCGGACGGGCGGACGACCGCCCGGGCCGGGGCTTTCGGCTGCCCGGCGGGTGCCGAACGGGGCTCCCGGAGGGTGACGAACGGGGCTCCCGGAGGGTGACGAACGGGGCTACCGGGCCCCGGACGGGCGGTGTCAGTCTGTCTGCAGGGTGGTGCGCAGCCGGTAGCGGTCCCCGCTGTACTCCACCGTGGACAGCAGCAGCGGCCGCTGGTCCTTGGTGTACACCGTCTGGTCGAGTACGAGCACGGGCGCGCCCTCGGCGATGCCCAGGTGGCCGGCGAGCTCCCCGTCGGCGTTGCGCGCCTCGATGGTGGCCTCCGCGCGGTCGGGCTCGACGCCCCAGCGGCGCAGTTCCTCGAAGAGGGAGGTCTCGCGGAAGTCGGTACGGGCGAGGTCGGGCGCGAGTTCGGCGACGACCAGGGTCCGGTCGACGGCGATCTTGACGTCGTTCAGCAGCCGGACGCGCTCCAGGCGCAGCAGCGGGGTGCCGGCGGGCACGCCGAGGCGGTCGGCGTCGTCCAGGGACGCGGTGACGGTGTCGTGGCGCAGGACCACCGAGCTGGCGCGCATGTGCTTGCGCCGGGCGGTGGCGGTGAAGGACTCCAGGTCCTTGGGCCACTCGCGGGCGGGCGCGGGCGCCACCGGCGCCGCGACGAACCAGCCGCGCCCGTGGGAGGCGGTGACCAGGCCCTGTTCGACGAGGCGCGCGAGCGCGCGGCGCAGGGTGACGCGGGAGACGTCCAGCCGGGTGCACAGCTCGCGCTCGGGCGGCAGCTTGCTGCCCTCGGACAGGCCGCGGCGGGCGATCTCCTCGCGGATGCGGTCCGC
The DNA here is from genome assembly GCF_026342735.1 of Streptomyces sp. NBC_00193. Taxonomy (GTDB): domain Bacteria; phylum Actinomycetota; class Actinomycetes; order Streptomycetales; family Streptomycetaceae; genus Streptomyces; species Streptomyces stoeckheimensis. The sequence goes on along the minus strand of NZ_JAPEMM010000002.1, from coordinate 722,242 downwards.
GGCCTGGGCCCACAGGGGGTCCGCGGCGCGGGTGTGCGAGGAGGTGGCGTCGGCGATGGCAGCGTCGTCGGTCATGAGGATGACCATACCACTTGCTACCACTCCATTCGACGTCAGACCGTGAGCTGTCGGGACCTAGGGCCTCATCTTGACGTTTTCTTAAAGACCACTGAAGACCACTGTTGACCAATGTAAAACCACTGGCTACCTTCGAGTCGTCCCCACCACCCCGCTCGACGAGGAGCACCACGATGAGTACGGCCACCGCCGCGGTCACACCAGCCGCCGGAAAGAAGCCGGGCCGGATCATGCCGGTCATGCAGCGCATCGGCCGCAGCCTGATGCTGCCCGTGGCCACGCTGCCGGCAGCGGCCCTCCTGACCCGCCTCGGCGGGGCCGACCTGCTGGGCCGCGAGAACTTCCCGCTCATCGTGCAGAAGCTCGCGATGGTGCTGGCCGCCGCCGGAAACACGGTCTTCGAGAACCTGCCGCTCCTCTTCGCGGTCGGCGTGGCCGTCGGCTTCGCCAAGAAGGCGGACGGCTCCACGGGCCTGGCCGCGGTCGTCGGCTACCTCGTCTTCAAGGCGGTCCTGGCCAGCAAGGCCTTCCCGGCCGGCGCCGACGGGGAGCGGCTGGACGCCAAGGTGCTCGGCGGCATCGTGATGGGCCTGGTCGTCGCGGTCCTCTTCCAGCGCTACAGCCGCACCAAGCTGCCGGACTGGCTGGGCTTCTTCGGCGGACGCCGGCTCGTGCCCATCCTGAGCGCCTTCGCCGGTGTCGGCATGGGCGTGGTATTCGGAGTGGTCTGGCCGACCGTCGGCAACTGGTTCTTCCACTTCGGTGAGTGGCTCGTCGGAACCGGCGCCTGGGGCGCGGGCCTCTTCGGCCTCGTCGTCCGGGCCCTCATCCCGATCGGGATGCACCACTTCTTCTCGTTCTTCCCCTGGTTCGAGGCGGGCTCCTTCCTCAACCCGGCCACCGGCGAGATGGTCCACGGCGACATCTTCCGCTTCCAGGCCGGCGACCCGACCGCGGGCCAGTTCATGACCGGCGGCTTCCCGATCTACATGTTCGCCCTGCCGGCCGCCGCCATGGCCATCGCCCACACCGCCCGCCCCGAGAACCGGGCCATGGTCAAGGGCATGATGATCTCGGTCGCCCTGACCTCCTTCGTCACCGGCGTGACCGAGCCCATCGAATTCGCCTTCATGTTCGTGGCCCCGCTGCTCTACGCGATCCACGCCTTCCTCTTCGGCGTCTCGATGGCCGTCTGCTACGCCCTCGGCATCCGCGACGGGTTCGGCTTCTCCTCCGGAGCCATCGACTACATCGTGAACTTCGGCATCGCCACCAAGCCCTGGCTGCTCATACCGATCGGCCTGGCCTTCGCCGCCATCTACTACGTGCTCTTCCGCTGGGCGATCGTGAAGTTCGACCTCCCCACACCGGGCCGCGAACGCGACGAGGAAGGCAATCCGCTCACCAAGGCCGACGCCTCCTGAGCCCCGGCCGGCGGCTCCCGCCGACCGGCCCCCCCCGCCCCGTCCGTCGCCCCGCACGACAGCTCCGCACGATCGCCCGCCCCCGCCCGCCCGTACCGGCGGGGGCCCGCGACCCCCAGACTTCGCTAAGGACCCCCCACCATGTCCGGATCCCGCATCACGTTCCTCGAAGGCCAGGCCGACCAGGGCGCAGCCCTCGCCCGGATCGCCGACCGCGTCCGCACCCAGCTCGCCTCCCCGGAGCTCGCCGGGCTGCGGGCCGCCGAGCGCCCCCTGTTCACCGGCATCGGAGCCTCGTACGCCGCTCTCGCCGTCCCCGTGCAGCAGCTCCGCGAGGCCGGGATCGTCACCCAGCGCGTGCTGTCCAGCGAGATCGAGACCGGCACCGCCGGCTTCGACACCGACTGCCTGATCGCCGTCTCCCAGGGCGGCCGCAGCTCCGAGACGATCGCCGCCTTCGAGTGCGCCGCCCCCGGCATCACGAAGACCGCGCTGCTCAACGTGGTCCCCTCGCCGCTCGGCGACCTCGCCGACCTCACCGTGGACCTCGGCAACGAGCCCGACTCGTACGCCTCGACCATCGGCTACACCGGCACCGTCGTCGCCCTCGACCTGATCGCCGGGGCCGTCGCGGGCCGTGACGGCGACCCGTGGGGCGAGATCGCCGAGCAGACCACCGCGGTCCACTCGCAGGCCACCGCCGTCGTGGCCGGCCTGCGGGAGCGCGGCGCCCGCTGCATCGCCTCCGACGGGGTGGCCGCCGGAGCCTCCCGGGCCTCCGCCGAGGAGGGCGCACTGCTGCTGCGCGAGGTGGTGCGGATGACCGCGGCCCACTCGGCGACCCGCAACTACCTGCACGGTGAGATGGAGTCGGCGGGCAACACCCTCCACCTCGTCTACGGCGACGGCCGCGAGATCGAGCTGGCCCGCTCGCTGGCGGGCGCCGGCCACCTCACGCTGCTGATGACCACGGCCGAGGTGGAGCCGGCGGACAGCCTGTCGGTCGTCCGCCTGCCCGAGGTCGCGGACGCGGTCCGGGTGGTCCTGGAGACGGTGGTCCTGCAGGAGCTGGTGGCCCAGCTCAGCGCCGAGCGGGACGTTCCGATCGAGTCCTTCGTCTTCGCCAACGACGACACCAAGCAGGGCGGCCTCGACATGTCCGACTTCGAGGTCGCGGCCTTCACCCAGGCCTGAGTCCCGGCAGGCAGACCCCACGGCCCGCGGATCCTGCGGATCCCGCGGGCCGTGGCATGTGCGCGTCGGCCTCCGGAGCACCCCACCGCTCCCGGACCCGCGGCGTGCGCGGGCGGCCTGGGATCATGCACGGATGGATTCCCTGTCGACCGACCTCGCCCGCCTCGCCGCCACCGGCAGGTTCGGAGACTTCTTCGTCGGTGCCCGGCTGCCCGATCTCATCGCGGCGAGGGGCGAGCCCGAGTGGTCGGGGCGGATCCAGGCCGAACAGCGCTGGCCGCACTGGTTCTGCTACGGCGGCCTGGAGATCGTCTTCTGCCGGTGCCGACTGCTGGACCGGATGTTCGTACCCGTCTGGCGCGACGGGCTGGAGATCCCGGGGACCGGCCGCGCACCGGGATACACCGTCACCGCACCGGTCACCGAATCGCGGTTCACCGCCGCCCTCACGGCCGCCGGAATCGCCTGGCGCACGCAGTGGTCGCCGACGCTGCCGGACCAGCGCACGCTCCTGACCGACCCGGCTCCCGGCATCGTCGCCGAGTTCGTCTTCGTCGCGCCCGACGACGGGGATCCGGTCACGGCGGACTGGCCCATGGAGAAGGCGGGCACGTACGGACTGAACCACGGCGCCTGTCCGGAGCCGGACCCGTGCCTGCCCGACGACGGCTACGGAGCCTGAGGTGGAGGGCGTACTGCGGGAGCTGCGCTCCGTCGGCCCCTTCTTCACCGTGGCGTACGGGAAAGAGCCGCCCGGCCCCGGCTTCCGGCCGCTCGACGAGCTGTACGGGGAGCGGCTCGGGGCCTACGTGGGGGAGGTCGGCCGGCGCATCGGGAGCGGACCCGGACGGGTGGCGGCTTCGACCGCGCAGTTCGGGATCGCCTCGCGGCTCTGGTCGCTCGGGCTCGGCTGCGCCGTGCTCGCCGGGCGGGTGCCGGACCTCGGACCCGACCGCCTGTGGTGGCGGCTGCCTGGGGCGGGGTCCCTGGAGCTGTGGCTGCCCGAGCCCGCCGAATTCCCCGGGGAGACCCCGGCGCGGGCCCTCGCGGACACCGTGCTCGGCCACCTCGCGGTGCTCGACACGGCGCTGCGCGAGAGGTTCGGCGTCTCGCCGCTGGTGCTGCGCGGCAATGCCGCCTCCGGGCTGGTCGGCGCCGTCCGGGTGCTCACGGACCGGGTGCCGGGGGAGGCTGCGGCCACGCTCGCCGCCGGGCTGCTCGCCGACGGCGGCCCGCTCGGCGGGAGCGGCACCTTCGTCCACGAACCCGGCCTCGGGGTGGCCTTCGTGCGCCGCAGCTGCTGCCTCTACTACAAGGTGCCGGGCGGCGGACTCTGCGGGGACTGCGTCCTGCGGACCACGTAGGGGGTGACATGCCGCAGGGGCCACCGAGGTGCGGCGTACCGCTCCCCGATGGCCCCCCGTGGCGCCGTCACTGATCAGAGGGCCGCGGGGCCCACGGGTCAGAAGGTCAGGTTCCAGGCGTCGATCTTGCCGGTGTCCTGGTTGGCGTTGTCGTTCACGCGCAGCGTCCAGACACCGTTGGCGACCTCGGTGGAGGCGTTGACGGTGAAGGTCTGGATGATGTTGTCCGTGCCGCCGCCGGCCCGGTTGCTCAGGACGTAGACGGAACCGTCCGGAGCCACGAGGTCGACCTTGAGGTCACCGATGTAGGTGTGCTTGATGTCCACGCCCACCTTGAGGGTGGCCGGCGCGTTGCCGGTCACTCCGCTGACGGTGATGGCGCTGTTCACGGTCGTGTTGTCGGCGATCGCGACGTCGGTGAGGTTCTCGAAGTACTTGCCGGGAGGCGGGGTCGAGCCGCCGACCGCCTTCAGCGCGTCGACCTGGCCCTCGCCGAAGAACCCGTTGTTGGCCGTGGTCCCCTTGCAGCGGGTGTCCGACGGGCAGGCGGTGTCGTTGGCCTGGGTGGCCAGCGCGGTGCGGATCTGCGCCGGGGTGAAGGTCGGGTTGGCACTGGCGATGAGCGCCGCGACGCCCGCGACGTGCGGGGAGGCCATCGACGTACCGCTCATGGAGCTGTAACCGCCGCCCGGCACGGTGGAGTAGACGTTGCTGCCCGGCGCCGCGACGTCGATGACGCCCTGGCCGAAGTTGGAGAACGAGGCCTTGGTGACACCGGTGCCGTTGGCCGCGACCGTGACCACGCCCGGGAGCTCGGTCGGGATGTCGAGGCAGGCGTTGGTGATGGTGCGGGTGGTCGGGGTCGAGTCGTTGGGGCTCGCCGAGTCGGTGGTCTTGTTGGCGAGGTCGTAGTTCTCGTTGCCCGCCGCGGCGACCTGGAGCGAGCCCTTACTCTCGGCGTACTCCTGGGCGCGCTTGACGCCCTCGATGATCGCGGCCTGGTCGATGTTGTCCGGGCAGTTGAACTGCCACGGGTCCGTGTAATAGCTGTTGTTGGTGACCTTGAACCCGTGGTCGCCGGACCAGACGAAGGCGCAGATGGTGTTCTCGGCGAAGAACAGCGAGGTGCCCGGCTCGGCCACGCGGACCGAGGAGATCTTCACGCCCGGGGCCACGCCGACGACGCCCTTGCCGTTCTTGGCGGCGGCGACGCTGCCCGCGACGTGCGTGCCGTGGGTGCCCACGTCACGCCAGGCGCCGGCCCGGGTGTCAGGCTTGCCGTAGGCGCAGGAGGCGGAGTCCGCGGCGTTGAAGTTCGGCGCCAGGTCCTGGTGCTGGTCGTCGACGCCGGTGTCCAGGATGCCGACCTTGACGGAGGCCGAGCCGGGGTTCACGGCCCAGGCCTGGTCGGCCTTGATCTGTGTCATGTCGGCGCGTGCGGGCTCGCCCGCGGGGGTCGTCGACTGGGAGGGGTTGGCGGGCAGCGCCGGGTTGTAGGCGTCCGCCGGTACGTCCGAGGTGCGCGTCGCGCCGACCTTCTGGACCCCGCTGACGCCGCGCATGGTGGCGGCGAAGGTCGAGGAGGTCGAGTGGGCGACGATCACGCCGATCTGGTCGAAGTACGAGAAGACCGTGCCGCCGTTCGCCGCGACGGCGGAACGGACCGCGGAGCTGTCACCGGCAGCGGTGATCACCACGTAGGCGCGGGTGCCGGCAGCCCAGGTCGCACTCTGGGAAGTCGGCGCCGGGGCCTGGGCCTTGGCGGGGGCGGAGGTGCCGGGGATGCCGGCCGGGGAGACCGGCGCCGTGCCGGCGAGCGCGGCCGGTGCCCCGAAGGCCAGGGCGCCCAGGGCGGCCGCCAGTACGAGGGTGCGTCGAGGTCGGCTGGATATGTGGGGTATCAATGCGTCCTCCGAAGACGGCCCTGCGGTGCGGGTGGCACCTACCGGGCCGTACGAAACGAGTGGTGGACGCAAGATGTCAGACGCGTGCCCCGATATGGAAGTACCTTTTACAGCTAGACGGTTCAACCGATCTTGGCTGGAAATCGACTACCGCCCGAGGTGTTGGGACCGGCCGGGCTGGGCACCGTGGGGGCGAGCCCTGCCCGGCCGGTCCGCGGGGCGCCCCCGTCAGACGGGTACGCCGTCCTTGGCGACGCCAGGCTGGGCCGGTACGGCCGCGGCCTGCTCATGCGCGTCGTCGGTGAGCGTGCTCTCGTCGAACGGCAGCCGTCCCGCGAGGACTTCGGTGGCCCGGGCCCGGTCGAACTCCTTCGTCCAGGTGCCGATCAGCACGGTCGCGATCGCGTTGCCCGCGAAGTTCGTCAGCGCCCGCGCCTCGCTCATGAACCGGTCGATGCCCACGATCAGGCCGACGCCGTCGACGAGTTCCGGCCGGTGCGACTGGAGTCCTCCGGCGAGCGTGGCGAGACCCGCACCCGTGACCCCGGCCGCGCCCTTCGAGGCCACGATCATGAACAGCAGCAGGGAGATCTGCTCGCCCAGGGCGAGGGGCTTGCCCATCGCCTCCGCGACGAAGAGCGAGGACATCGTCAGATAGATCGCGGTCCCGTCCAGGTTGAAGGAGTAGCCCGTCGGGACCGTGATGCCGACCACCGGCCGCGAGACGCCCACGTGTTCCATCTTCGCGATCAGCCGGGGCAGCGCCGACTCCGAGGAGGAGGTGGACAGGATCAGCAGGAACTCCCGGCCCAGATAGCGCAGCAGGGCGAACACGCTGATCCCCGTACACAGCCGCAGCAGCGTGCCCAGGATCACGAAGACGAAGATCAGGCAGGTCGTGTAGAACCCGATCATGATGACCGCGAGGGACTTCAGCGCGTCCATCCCGGTCGCCCCGACCACCGCCGCGATCGCGCCGAACGCGCCCACCGGCGCCACCCACATGATCATCGCGAGTACCCGGAACACCAGCTTCTGCACGTGCCCGATCCCGCGCAGCACCGGTTCGCCCGCCGCGCCCATGGCCTGCAGCGCGAACCCGCAGAGCAGCGCCACCAGCAGCGTCTGGAGCACCTCGCCCCCGGTGAAGGCCGACACCAGCGTGGTCGGGATGATCCCCAGCAGGAACTCCGGCGTGCTCTCCGCGCCGCCCGCCTTGGCCTGCGCCTCGCCCGCGTTGCGGGCCGCCTCGGTCAGGTGCAGCCCGCTGCCCGGCTCCAGCAGGTTGCCCACCAGCAGCCCGATGGCCAGGGCCACCGTGGACATCACCATGAAGTAGCCGAGCGCGAGCCCGCCCACCGCGCCGACCTTGGCGGCCTTGCGCACCGAGCCGATGCCCAGCACGATCGTGCAGAAGATGACCGGCGAGATCATCATCTTGATGAGATTGACGAACCCGGTGCCCAGCGGCTTGAGCTCCACGGCCGTGCCGGGTGCGGCGAACCCGACGGCGATGCCGAGCAGCACCGCGCCGATCACGGCGATGTACAGATAATGCGTCTTGTCGCGCCTGGCGGCCACGATGCCTCCTGGTAGTGCCCTTCGCCTCCCTGATGGCGAAGGCGTCCCGGGAGGACCATCGCCCGCCGCTGTGACCCCGGTCACCCTTGCGTTCATTGAGTTCACGCCCGGGTGCACACTGAGCGCCATGTTCCGCTTTCCCCGGCCGCCGCGCAGCCTCGCCGGCCAGCTCTTCGCCATGCAGGTGGTGCTGGTCGCCGTGGTCGTCGCCGGCTGCGCCGTCTTCGCGTACGCGACCGCCCGCGACCAGGCCGAAGAGGCCGCCCGGCGACAGGCCGGAGCGGTGGCCCGCGCGGTCGCGGACTCCCCGTCGGTACGCGACGCGGCGCGTGCGCAGCGGCAGGAGGAGAGGGCGCGGGAAGCCGGAGGAGAGCCCGTCCCCGAAGCCGTACGGGGAACCGGGCGCGGGGCAGATGGCCCCGGCGGGCCCACCGCGGCCCTGCAGCCCTACGCGGAGCGGGTCCGCGTCGACGCGGGCGTGGACTTCGTGACGATCATGGCTCCGGACGGACGGCGCTGGACCCACCCCGACCCGATGCGCATCGGCGAACCCTTTCTCGGCAACACCGCCCCCGCCCTGCGGGGCGAGACCTTCAGCGAGACCTACACCGGCACCCTCGGCCCCTCCCTCCGCGTGGTCACCCCGATCACCGACGACGGCCGGGTCATCGGCATGGTCGCCGCCGGCATCACCGTCCGCGCGGTCAGCGCCCGCCTCGCCGCGCGGCTCTCCGCCCTCGCCTGGGTGGCCGGCGGGGCCCTCGCCCTCGGCGGAGCCGGCACCTACGTGGTCAACGCCCGGCTGCGCCGCCACACCCACGGCATGAACGCGGCCGAGCTGAGCGGGATGTACGACTACCACCAGGCCGCCCTGCACGGGGTCCGCGAAGGGCTGCTGATGCTCGACGGCCGGCGCCGGATCACCCTGGTCAACGACGCGGGCCGCGAACTCCTCGGCCTGGACGGGGAGGTCAAGGGGACCGGCGTCGCCGACCTGGGCCTGCCCGCCCCGCTCACCGGGGCCCTGCTCTCCGACCGGCCCCGGGTGGACGAGGTCCATCTGACGGTGGACCGCGTGCTCGTGCTCAACAGCGCGCCCGTCGCCGGCGGCGGCCGCCGGGGCACGGTGATCACCCTGCGCGACCACACCGAACTGCTGTCGCTGACCGGGGAACTGGACCAGGAACGCGGATTCACCCGGGCGCTGCGCGCGCAGGCCCACGAGGCGGCCAACCGGCTGCACACCGTGGTCTCCCTCATCGAACTCGGCCGCAGCCGGGAGGCGGTGGACTTCGCCACCGCCGAACTGTCCCTCGCCCAGGCCCTGACCGACGAGGTGATCGCCGCCGTCGGCGAGCCCGTGCTCGTCGCCCTGCTCCTCGGCAAGGCCGCGCAGGCCCACGAACGGGGGGTCGAGCTGGTCGTCACCCCGGACAGCGGAGCCATCGGCGCCGGGCCCGGCGGCCCGCCCGCGCGGGACCTCGTCACCGTCCTCGGGAACCTCGTCGACAACGCCGTCGACGCCCTCACCGGCGTGCCCGGCGGCCGGATCTCCGTCACCATCCGCCCCGACGGCCCGGCCGGACCCCACGGACGCGGGGTGCTGATCGGCGTGGCCGACAACGGCCCCGGACTTCCCGAGGGCGCGGACGTGTTCCGGCGCGGCTGGTCGGGCAAGGGGGAGGGGCGGGGCCTGGGCCTCGCCCTGGTGCGGCAGGTGGCGCACCGGCACGGCGGAAGCGCGGACGCCGACCAACTGCCGGACGGGGGCGCCCGGTTCACCGTACGACTGCCGGCGCGCGGGGAGGGGGACGCATGAGCACGCCCGAGGTACGGGTCCTCGTCGTCGAGGACGATCCGGTGGCCGCCGACGCGCACGCGCTCTACGTCGGGCGGGTGCCCGGCTTCACCGCCGTCGCGGTCGTCCACTCCCTCGCCGAGGCCACCCGGGTCCTGGAGCGGACCCGGATCGACCTGCTGCTGCTCGACCTGACCCTGCCCGACGGCCACGGGCTGCGCTTCGCGCGCGGCCTGCGGGCCGCGGGCCACCCCGCCGACGTGATCGTGGTGACCTCGGCGCGGGACCTGGGGGTCGTCCGCGAGAGCGTCTCGCTCGGGGTGGTGCAGTACGTACTGAAGCCCTTCGCCTTCCCCACCCTGCGCGAACGGCTCCTGCGCTACGCCGAGTTCCGCGCGACGGCGGCGGGCGAGGCGGCCGGCCAGGACGATGTGGACCGCGCGATGGCGGCCCTGCGCTCACCCCGGCCGGCCGAGCTCCCCAAGGGGATCGGCGGCCCGACCCTGGACCGGGTCGCCGCGCTGCTGCGGGCGGCCCCCGAGGGGCTGACCGCAGGCGGGACGGCCGAGGCGGCCGGGATCTCCCGGATCACCGCCCGCCGGTACCTGGAGCACCTGGTGGACACCGGCCGCGCGGACCGCACCCCCCGGTACGGCCAGGTCGGCCGTCCCGAACTGCACTACCGCTGGCTGGCGGCCGCCCCGGCCGGGGCGGGCACCGGCTCGGTGTCGAAGGTGTAGAACTTCCGGTGGTCCAGCATGTCCGCCGGGGTCACGTCGTTCCACGGCCGCATCGTGTCGTGCAGGTCCACGACGTTCGGGGTGCCGGCGGCCGGCAGGTACGTCGACTGCGGGTGCAGCGCCTGCCAGTCGGCCCACAGCTTGTCGATGAAGGCGTGGTGCATCCAGAACACCGGGTCGTTGGGGGAGACCCCGGTGGCCATCTGGCCGCCCACCCACACGTGCACCCGGTTGTGCAGGTTGGCCCCGCGCCAGCCCTCAAGGTTGTTGCGGAAGCCGCCCGAGGAGCTGTTCCAGGGCGCCGCGTCGTACACCGGCATGGCGAGGACGGAGTCCACCTCGGCCCTGGTCGGCAGTTGGGCCACGCCGGTGCCGAGCGCGCGCCGCAGGTAGGAGCGCCCGTCGACCCGTACGGCTATCTCCCACTTGCCGCCCGCGTACGCGAACGGTCCGTCGAGCACCTGCCCGTCCCGGGCCCGTCCGGTGCCGCCGAGGAAGTCGGCGGCCCAGAGCGAGGAGCGGGCGGTCCGGTCGGCCGTCCAGTCCCAGTACGGCAGGGCCACCGCCGGATCCACCTCCTGCAGCGCCGCCTCGAACTCCAGCAGAAACCGGCGGTGCCAGGGCAGGAAGGAGGGGGAGCGGTGGCCGACCCGGTCGCCCGAGTCGGTGTCGCCCATGATGAAGCCGTTGTGCGTGGTGACGAAGCGGTCGTAGCGGCCGGTGCGCTTGAGTTCGAGGAGCGCCGCGACGAACGCCCGCTTCTCCTCGGGGGTGAGCGAGGCCTGGTTCTTGCGGATCGTCATCACATGCCGCCCATCGGGACGAGGGCGGCGCCCTGGAGTTCGCGCACGGCGGCGCGGGCGAGGGGGAGCGGGCCGGAGAAGGTCTCGTAGTGGTTGACCACGCTGATCCAGCTGCCGTCGGCGTTCCGCATCACGTGCAGTTCGCGGCCGTCTATGAGGACGGTCGGCAGACCGGGGGACTGGTGGCCCCCGTGGTGGCCGCCGTGGTCGTCCCCGCCGCCCGAGGCGGGGACGATCCGTATGCGGCGGCCCTGGTAGACCTCGTCGACGCCGCCCGCGGGGGTGGCGGGTGCGGCGGTACGGGATCCGGTGACGGCTGCGTGCGCGGTGGCGCCTGCGAGGCCGAGGGCGGTGAGTGCGCCGGCAGTGGCGCCTAAGGCCTGTCGGCGGGTGATCTTGTTCATGGCCCGAAGAGGTATCAGGGCGCCGAGAACCCAGGGCTGTTATCCGGACATGCGCGGATAAGTTGCCGGTCGAACTAGTTGGATGATCTTCCCGTCCGGACTGGCTCCAGCGATCTGGACGGGAAGACCTGTGTGAAAAAGCTTAATGGACAGGAAATCCTGCGGTGACACGGGGTGGGTATGGAAGGGATCACACCGCGGAGTCGGCCGGAAGCCGCAGCCGGAATTGCCTCAGAGGTCCGGTCCCGGGGGGTGTTCTGAAGTGAATTTCGGGGCGATCTGTCCGGTTCCATCCCGTTATAGTCCCGATATGGCTCTCCATGAGACGAAGGACCTGCGTGCCCGCGACGCCGAGACGGACGTGTTCGCGTCCGCCCTCAGCGGCGAGATCCTCCCCAAGTACCGGATGCCCGAAGACCACTCGCCGTCCGAGGTGGTCTACCAGCTCCTCCACAACGAGCTGCTCCTCGACGGCAACGCCGCCCAGAACCTGGCCACCTTCTGCACCACCTGGTCGGACGACGGGGTCCACCGGCTGATGAACGAGTGCCTCGACAAGAACATGATCGACAAGGACGAGTACCCGCAGACGGCCGAGATCGAGAGCCGCTGCGTCAACATCCTGGCCGACCTGTGGAACGCCCCCGCCGGCACCACAGGCACCGGCTGCTCCACCACCGGCTCCAGCGAGGCCGCCATGCTCGGCGGCCTCGCCCTCAAATGGCGCTGGCGCGAACGCCGCCGCGCCGCCGGACTGCCCACCGACAGGCCGAACCTGGTGTGCGGGCCGGTCCAGGTCTGCTGGGAGAAGTTCGCCCGCTACTTCGACGTCGAGCTCCGCCAGCTCCCCCTGCTGCCCGGAGCCAACGGCCTGCGCCCCGAGCAGCTCGCCGCCAACGTCGACGAGAACACCATCGGCGTCGTCGCCATCCTCGGCGTCACCTACACCTGCGTCTACGAGCCCGTCGCCGAGATCGCCGCCGAACTCGACCGGATCCAGGCAGAGCGCGGCTGGGACGTGCCGATCCACGTGGACGCCGCCAGCGGCGGCTTCGTGGCCCCCTTCCTCCACCCCGACGTGGTCTGGGACTTCCGGCTGCCGCGCGTGGCCTCCGTCAACACCTCCGGGCACAAGTACGGCCTGGCCCCGCTGGGCGTCGGCTGGATCGTCTGGCGCACCGCCGACCTGCTCCCGGCCGACCTCGTCTTCTCCGTGGACTACCTCGGCGGGGACATGCCCACCTTCGCCCTCAACTTCTCCCGGCCGGGCGGCGAGATCATCGCCCAGTACTACCTGTTCCTGCGCCTGGGCCGGGGCGGCTACCGCCGGGTCCAGCAGGCCTGCGCCGACACCGCCCAGTACCTGGCCCGCGAGATCGAGACCATCGGCCCCTTCACCCTCCTCTACGACGGCCAGGGCGCGCTGCCCGCCGTCTCGTACCGGCTCACCGACCCGGAGGGCGCGGGCTTCACCCTCTACGACCTCTCCGACCGGCTCCGGATGCGCGGCTGGCAGGTGCCCTCGTACCCGCTGCCGGCCGAGCGGGACGACACGGTCATCCAACGGGTCCTGATCCGGCACGGGGTGACCCGGGACCAGATCGCCCTGCTGGTCTCCGACCTGCGCGCCGCCGTCGAACACCTCGTCGCGCACCCGCAGCCCGTGCCCGCGGCGCCGCCCCGGTCCGGCTTCCACCACTGACGGGGGGCGACGGGGACCGGGCCTGCTGATCCGGGCCTGCTGATCCGGGCCTGCTGATCCGGACCTGGTCATCCGGGCCCGCCCCGGAAGGGCGGGGCCGGCGCTCAGGACGCCGACCAGCGCATCCCCAGCTCCGTCAGCGCGGCCGTCCGTTCCGGGGTGAGGGACGCGGCGCGGGAGCGCTGGTTGGCGATCCAGGAGCCGAGGCGCAGGTCCCGGTCGCCGACCCGCTCCACGTGGGCACGGGGCACCCGCAGGTGCCGCTCGCGGTCGTGGAACCGCCGGGCCGCCTCCAGGTGCGCCGCCCACGCGTCCGCGTGGGCGACCCGGGGCCTCGGCCGGTCCGCACCCTCGGCCGGGGTCACCCCGAGGGCGTGCTCCAGCAGCCAGCGCTGCGCCCAGGCGAGGCGCTCCCAGGACGCGCGCTGCCCCCGCAGCCACACACCGAGGTCCTCGCCCTGGACCACGGCCTCCCCGGGGCGCGTCGGCAGCGGGCCGCCCGCGTCCAGGTGGACCCGGGTCAGGTGGAAGGCCCGCTGCCAGGAGATCTCCCAGGACGGACACCAGGAGGCGTCGATGGCCTCCAGGGCCTCCCGGCGCTCCTCGGACAGGGCTCCGGGGCCCTCCCGGCGGGCCGCCGCCCGCTGGTTCTTGACCCAGACCCCGACCGGGGCGCCGCGCCAGGTGGCGTCCACGGGCGGCAGCAGGTGACCGTGCTCGGCGGCCCAGCCGCTCGCCGCCGCGAGCCCCTCCTCGAACGCCACGTCGAAGTGGCTCCACACCATGCCCAGTTCGTCGAGCTGCGCCACCCGGCGGTGGCCGAGCGCCCCGCGCCGGTAGGTGCGCCGGGCGTCCGCGATCCACTGGCCGAGCGGGAAACGGGCCAGCCCCGGCGGCCACGGAGCCCCGGCTCCCTGTTCGTCGGTGGCAGCCGCAGCCGCAGCCGCATCCGCATCCGCCTTCGCCTCCGTGTCCGCGGGCACCTTGAACGCGAACGGCACCTTGAGGTCCCCGGCGCGCCCGGCGTAGATCCGGGCGGCCTCCACCCCGCGCCGCCAGTGCTCGTGCTCCGGGTGCAGGACGCGCAGCCGGACGAAGGCGGCCAGCAGCGCCGGGTCGCGGGGGGTGGAGAAGCTCAGCAGGGACTCCGCGCCGCCGCGCAGCCCGGAGCCGCCCACGGACTCCGCGCCGCCCGTGCCCGCGCGCCGGCTCGGGGCCTGGGGCTGCGCCAGGGACTCGACGACCCGGGTGTCGTGCGCCCGTAGCGCCTCCAGCAGCCGCGCGAGGTCCCCGTACGCCCGTGAGGTCAGCATCGTCTCGGGGGACTCGCCGGGCCCCAGCAGCACCGGCACCACGAGGGAGGCGACCTTGCCCTCCCCGGGCCGGATGCGCAGCGCCCGGCCGACGGCCTGCACCAGGTCGGGCATGGAACCCCGTACATCGGCCCAGAAGACCGAGTCGCACTCCTTGGTGTCCACACCCTCGCCCAGCACCCGGACACTGCCCAGGAAGGCCTTGTCCGCGACCCGGTCGTCCGCGAAGGCGCCCAGCACCCGGCGCCGGTGCGCCGCCGTGTGCTGCCCGCACAGCCAGTCCGCCCAGACGGTACGGGGGTACACCGGCCGCGGGGCCCAACTCGTGGCGCGCAGGCGGGCGGCGACCGCGGGCAGACCGGCCGCGAAGGCCTCGGCCTCCTTGGTCAGGTGGTGGAAGACGAGCGTGCGCCGGAACCCCTGCTTCACGGCCGCCGTCATCAGCGCCGTCTGGAGCGCCGCGAGCCGCACCCCGCGCACGGAGTCGGAGCGCCCGTCCGGCCCGAGCAGGACGGCCGCCTGGAACTCCGGATCGCTGACGTCCACGCAGACCACGCGGTAGGGCGCGCAGATGCCCCGGTCGACGGCCTCCGAGAGGGTGAGGGTGTAGCAGCGCGCGCCGAACGGCCCGTCGGGATCGTCCTCCATGGAGGCCACGAGGTCGCCCCGGCCGCGCACCCCCTCCGGCCGGTCGGAGCCCTCGGCGGACTCTTCGCCCTCGGCGGGCGCGGAATCCTCGGCGGACTGCCAGACCCGGGGCGTGGCCGTCATGTACAGCCGGCGGACCGAGGGGATCCGCACGTTGTCGTGCACCACCGCCCAGGGCTTGCCGATGCGCCCCGAGGTCCGGTGCGCCTCGTCGACCACGATCAGGTCCCAGCCGGGCAGCCCCTCGCGGTGCGCGCGTTCGATGGTGCCGAGGCCGAGCGAGGCGTACGTGGCGTACACCGTGACCCGGTCGACGGGCGGGCCCGCCCAGCGGGCCAGTTCGGCCGGGTCGGTGGTGGTGGGCACTCCCGCGTCCTCGCCGCGCAGCGAACACACGGCGAAGGCGCGGCCGGTCCGGCCGCCCTCGCGCCAGGCCGCCGCGGTCTGCACGAGCAGGTCCAGGGAGGGCACCAGCACCAGGACGCGTCCGGCCCGCAGTTCCTCGGCCGTGTGCACGGCGACCAGCGACTTGCCGGAGCCCGTTGCCATGATGACCTGCGTACGGAGCCCGGTCCGTGGGACCCTGCGCCCGGCGGGCAGTTCCAGCGCCCGCACGGCGGCGTCGACGGCCTCGCGCTGGTGCGGACGGAGTTTCTGCCTGCTGATGCGCCCCACCTCCACCGTGATCTGCCGGTTTGCTTCCAGCTCCTATCTTGCCCCCATTTTGAATCATTGCGGGGAGATCGCGTCGACGGGGGTGCGGCGGAGCGTGGCGAGGCGGGGGCGGAGCGTGGCGGAGCGGGGTGCGGGGGCCGGGGTGGGGCCGGGGTGGGGACCGGGTGGGGCCCGCGGCGGGAGGTCTTACATCCGGGCGCCGAAGTTCTGCGTCCACCACGGGCCGCCCGCGCCCTGGTGGATGCCCACGCCGATGTCCTTGAAGGAGCAGTTGAGGATGTTCTCGCGGTGTCCCTGGCTCTTCATCCAGGAATCCATGACCTGGGCCGCGGTCCGCTGCCCCTTCGCGATGTTCTCCCCGTAGGTGGACCAGCGGTACCCGGCGGCGGTGGTCCGCTTGCCCGGGTCCGCGCCGTCCGGGTTGGTGTGCGAGAAGAAGTCCCGCCGCGCCATGTCGTCGGAGTGCCCCTGGGCGGCCGTACGCAGCTGCGCGTCGTCCTTCAGCGGCCCGCAGCCGGCCTTCGCCCGCTCGGAGTTGACCAGGGATATCACCTGGGCGGCCATGCTGCCGCCCGGCGGGGCGGGAGCCGGGCTCTTCGGCGGGGTGGACTTCGGGGTCGGCTTCGGGGTGGGCGTGGGGGTCGGACTCGGAGTCGGAGTCGGGCTCGGGCTGGGGCTCGGCGAGGCGCTCGGGGAGGCGGACTCCGAGGGGCTCGGGGTGGGGGAGGCGGCCTCCGGCGGCAGCGCGGTCCCCGATTCCGGCGCCACGAGCGCGGCCGGAGGCACCTCGGGGGATCCGGTGCCGGGGCGGGTGGCGAGGTAGGTCACCCCGCCTCCCACGACACAGGCGGCGAGCACCGCGCCGCCGATCACCCGGCGCCGGCCGCGGGTGCGCCGCTGCTTGCGCAGCGAGGCGCGCCCGTCGCCGGGGCCGCCCGCCGAGGCGAACTGCGCTTCGAGGTTGCTGCCGCCACTGCCGCCACTGCCGCCGTCGGCGTGACCGGCGTGACCGGCGTCCGGACCGTACGCCGAAGCGGCGCCGGCCAGGCCGACGGAGGTGTAGCCGGAGTCCAGGGCCGCCCGTACGCCCGCGAGCAGCGCCGCCGAGACCGGCAGCAGCGCCAGCCCGGCCAGCAGTCCTTCGGCCGGGACCAGGCCGTTCCACAGCCCGGCGCACCGCAGGCACTCACGGGCGTGCCGGGCTATTCGCTTGCGCCACAGCGTCGAGGGCACCCCGTCCCAGCTCGCCGCCATGGCCCGCAGGTCCTCGCAGGGCGGCTGGGCACCCAGCGCCCGCTCCACCACCCGGGCCGCCTCCAGCTGCGCCTTCATCCGCTGCACCCGTACCGCGGTGTGCTGCGGGGACAGTTCCAGCGCCTGCGCCATCTCCGCGCGCGTCAGCTCCCCGGCGCACTCCAGCCACCACAGGGACAGCAGCGCCCGGTCGTCGGGCTCGAGCCAGCGCGTGGCACGGGCCGTCTCGCGCCGCTGGCCCTCCAGCTGGAGCCGTACGACGGTCAGGTCCACGAAGTCGGCGCCCGGGTCCGCGAGCTCCCAGGCGGCCTCCAGTCCGCTTTCGCCGGGGGCGCTCCGGCGGGCCTGCCAGTGGGCGCGCACCCGGTTCATGGCGATGGCGACCAGCCAGGACCGGAAGCTGTGGTCGTCGCGCAGGCCGCCCAGCCCGTCGAGTGCCCGCAGCATCGTGTCCTGGACCACGTCGTCCACGTCGACGGATCCGTTCAGGGCCCGCCCGACGATGTTGTAGACCAGCGGCAGATAGGCGCTGACCAGGTCGTCCTGGGCGCGGGGATCGCCCGCGCGGGCCGCGGCCACCAGTGCTGCCGTGTGCTGAGTGCTCATAGAAAAGTCCCTGTCCGTACCGGCGCTCGATGATGCCCAATACCTGGGAGACCGTCGAGGGGGACTCCGATAACGCTTATCCGTCGATCGGTTCCGCGGATGCGGAATCCGGAGCGCCCGGCCCTGTTTTCCCGGCCGGGGCGAGGCGGGAGGCCAGGGCGTCGAGATCGGGCAGGAACCAGATGTGGCGGCCCTCGTTCGATTCCCGTACGAGATCGCGCAGGGCCGAGCTCGCCTCCAGGTGGTGCGAGAGGTCGCCCACGACCACCAGGCGGACCCGGTAGTTCACGAACTTCTGCATGATCGCCCCGGCGAGCCCGCTGCGCAGGTCGAAGAAGCCGGCGTCCAGGCGTTCCACGGGGACGGCGACGATGTCGGTCCGGTAGAAGGCTCCGCCGATCAGCTGGTCGAGCGCGTCCTGCTCGGTGACGACGGGCGGGCCGTCGGCCGCGCAGACCAGGACCGGTACGCCGTGGTGTTCCACGAGGAGGTCAGCCACGGTGTGCCGCCCCCGCGTCGTGGCCGGTGCCGCGGCCGGTGCCGTGGTCCGGGTCGTTTCCCATGCCGTTGCCCGGCCCGAGCACCCCGTCGACCAGGTGCAGCAGATCGGCGGTCGTGGCCGCGTCGCCGAGGATCACGATCTTCATGCGGGCCCGCTCCTTGTCGTAGACCGTCTGGACGCGCAGCGTGGCCGGGGTGTCCCTCGGGGACTGCGCGCTCGCCGTGACGAGGGTCGCGAGCCGGTTCGCCGCGTCGGGACCGATCGCGTCGATCTGCACGATGCTCGACACCTCCAGATGCCGCCGCGGCGCCTCCCCGGCGGGGGAAGGATCCTCGGCGGCCGGGGCGGGAAGGCTCGTCAGGGCCTCGAAGTCCGCCCGGCTGATCCGGTACTGCTTGCCGATCCGGACCGCTTTGAGCCGGCCGTCGCGCACGTAGTTCCGGACGGTGCGCACGTGCAGCCCGAGCAGCTCCGCCACCTCGCCGACCGAGTACAGCTCGCGTCCTTCGTCACTCATGACTCCGAATCCTACCCCATGAGGTGCGTATGCATGCTTATAGGGAAGGATAGGGAAGCAGGAGTTCGAGGAGTCGCTCGGGAGCCCGCAGCGGTAGGTAGTGATCGGCGCCCGCGACCACCTCCAGCCGCGCGCCGGGGATGCCGTCGGCGAGACGGTCGGCGATGACGCCGATCTCGGGGCGGTCGTGATCGCCGACGACGACCACCGTCGGCACCCCGATCCGGTCCAGCCGGCCGACCGCAGCCTCGGCCGGGTCGAGGGCGTGCCCCTTCTCCGCGGCGGCTCCGGATTCGGCGTTCTCGCGCACCATGGGCTCGATGACCTCGAAACCCGGGGCCCGGTCGCCCAGGCTCGCCCAGAGCGCGAGCTCCAGCTCGGCGATGCGGCTGCCGACCGATCCGCGGCGCGCCGCGGCGTACGCCTCCGCCTCGGCGCTCCGGGGCCACTCGTACCCGCCGACGGACGATGCGATCAGCGTCAGCGACCGGACCCGCTCGGGGTGTTCCCACATGCGGCTGTCGTGGACCGCCCCGTGGAGCAGGACGAGCGGGGGGCCGTCCCCGGCCCGCTCGGCCCGGATGCGGCCCCCGTCGGCGACGGGTATCAACTCGGTGGTTGTCATGCCGCCGATTCGATCATGGTGCCGCCTGCGTCGAGAGGGGCGAGGGCCCCGGAAAACCGCTTCGGTGGCGGTCGGGCCTGCTCCTAGGATCTTCGGATGACGGATCCTCGCTACCCCGCCAAGCCCCGCCCCGGAGACCGCGTCGCGGTGCTCTCCCCTTCGGCCGGTCTGCCCGAGCTCTTCCCGCAGCCCTACGAGCTGGGGCTGCGCAGGCTCCGGGAGGAGTTCGGCCTGGAGCCGGTGGAATACCCGACCACCCGGAAGATGAGCGCGACGCCCCGGGAGCGGGCCGCCGACCTCCACGCCGCCTTCGCCGACCCCGAGATCAAGGCCGTCATCGCCAGCATCGGCGGCGACGACCAGATCACGCTGCTCCCGCACCTCGACGCCGATCTCCTGCGCGCCAACCCCAAGCCGTTCTTCGGGTACAGCGACAACACCAACCTGCTCCTGCACCTCAGGAACCTCGGGCTGGTCGCCTACCACGGGGGCTCGGTGATGGTCGAGCTCGGACGGCCCGGCGCCATGAACCCGCTCACGGCCGAGTCCCTGCGCGCGGCCCTGTTCACCTCGGGTGAGTACGAGCTGACCGCCGCCGGAGCCAGCGGGGACGTCAACGGCCCCTGGGACGACCCGCGCACCTTCGACGCCGAACCGGATCTGGAGCCCGCCGGAGGCTGGACCTGGCACAACGCCGACCGGGTGGTCGAGGGCGACGGCTGGGGCGGAAACCTGGAGATCCTCTCCTGGCTGCTGATGGCCGACCGCGCGGTGCGGCCCGTCGAGGAGTACGCCGGCGGGGTGCTCTTCCTGGAGACCTCGGAGGACATGCCGAGCGCCCGTGACGTCTACTGGATCCTGCGCAACATGGGGGAGCGTGGACTGCTGCGGCAGTTCCCCGCCTTTCTGATGGGCCGGGCGAAGAGCTGGTCCTTCGAGAACCGCTTCGACGCCGAGGAGCGGGAGCGCTACCGCCGTGAGCAGCGCGAGGCGGTCCTGCGGGCCCTCGGCGAGTACGCACCCGACACCATGGCCGTCTTCGACGTGGACCTCGGGCACACCGACCCGCAGATCGTGATCCCCGTCGGGGGCCGGATCCGGGTGGACGGCCCGGCCCGCCGGATCTTCGTCACGTACTGATCCCGCCGAACTCGCCGAACTCGCCGAACTCGCTGAAGTCGCTGAACTTACTGACGAACATCCCTCCGCAGTAGGTCCGTTGGGGTTCCGTCGTCCGGGTCCGGGGTGACAATGGGGCTCCCACGGGACGTGTTGGGGGCGGCATGTCGGCGTTGCTCTTGAGGGGATCCGGCCGGGCGAGGGGCTGGGCCGGATACCTCGGTTCGGTAGGGCTCGGAGCAGGTGCGGTGGCGCTGGCGGCGGTGTGGACCTCGGGGCCCTGGGCCGCCGGGATCGGCGCGGCCGTCACCACGCTGTCCGGACTCGCCGCCGAGCTCATGCGGCCGTCCGGGGAGGGCGCCGACCCCCGGACCGCCGGGGAGGTGCTCCGTACGGCGGCGGGCCGGATCCCGCTGCTGCGCCGCGTGGACCGCCCCGAACTGGCCGGGGCCCACCCGGCCGAGGCGCCCGCGGCCCCGCCCGCGTACATCCGGCGCGACGCCGAACCGGGGCTGCGCGCAGCCCTGGAGCAGAGCCGCTTCGTCCTCGTGGTGGGAGAGTCCACGGCGGGCAAGACCCGGCTCGCCTACGAGGTGGCCCGCAGCCGCTACCCGCGGCACGCCTTCGTCCGCCCGCTCTCCCGCGCCGCACTGCCCGAAGCGGTGCGGATCGCCGGGCGGCGGCGCCGCGCCGTGCTGTGGCTGGACGACCTGGAGGACTACCTCGGGGCGGGCGGCCTCAGCACCGCCCAACTGGCCTCCCTGCGAACGGCGGTGGTCATCGCGACCATGCGGGTCCAGGAGTACCGGCGCTACGACGCCCGTGAGGAGAGCCGGCTCACCGGCTCCGACCGGGACGCCTGGCGGGCCCAGCGCGACCTGCTCCACCAGGCGGTGGTCGTCAGGCTGCCCCGGCACTGGTCCCGGGCGGAGCGCGGCCGGGCCGCCGCCCACCGGGGCGATCCGCGGATCGGGGCCGCGCTGCGGGCGGGCGAGCGGTTCGGGGTCGCCGAGGTGCTGGCGGCCGGTCCGGAACTCCTGGCGGCCTGGGAGAACGCCTGGGCCCCGGGCGCCAATCCGCGCGGCGCCGCCGTGGTCGCGGCGGCGGTGGACTGCCGCCGGGCCGGACTGCGCCGCCCCGTGAGCCGCGCGTGGCTGCGCGAGCTGCACGCCCCCTACCTGGAGGCCCGGGGCGGAGGGGACCTCCAGCCCGAGCCGTTCGCGGAGGCGATGGACTGGGCCTGCGCCGCCGCCTACGCCACGAGCGGGCTGCTCATCGGCAACTTCGGGGCCGGATTCACCGCGTTCGACTACCTGTTGAACGCGCCGGGCAACGGCCCCGTGCCCGACCACCTGTGGCGCGGGCTGCTGCCCCTGGTGGAGCCCGCCGACGCCTACGACATGGGGCTCGTCGCCCATCAGGAGGGCCGCCTCGCGCGGGCCGTCGAGGCCCTCGGCCTCGCCTCGCGCGGCGGGGTCCCCGGCGCCGAACTGCCGCTGGCCATCGCCATAGGAGACTCCGGGAAGCCGCGCCGGGCCGCCGCCGATCTCGCCGGGATCGCCCACCGGCGCGCCGGCCGGCTCGGGCCCCGGCACCCCGACACCCTGGCAGCGCGGCATCAACTGGCCTTCTTCGTAGGAGAGTCCGGGAACCATCTGGCCGCCGCGGCCCAGTTCGCGGAGCTGCTCGTGGATGTCACCGACGTGCTGGGGCCCGACCATCCGGACACCCTGGCGGCCCGTCACCAGCTGGCTTACTTCACCGGAGAAGGCGGTGATCACCGGTCGGCCGCCCGGCTGTTGGACCTGCTGCTGGCCGACCGCTTACGGGTCCAGGGCGCCGGGCATCCCCAGGTGCTGGCGACCCGGCGCAGCCTGATCTGGTTCCGGACCGGGGAACCGGAGGCCGCCGAAGCCGAGTTGGGGCGCCTGCTGGCCGAAGCCGAAGCCGCCGAGGGGATCGGGCCCGACGACCCGCACACGCTCGCGGTCCGGAGCAGCATGGCGGCGCTGGCGGCCCGCGCGGGGCGCACCGCCGAGGCGGCCGAGGCCTGGGCGGAGCTCACCGCCGACCGGACCCGGGTGCTCGGCGAGGACCATCCGCACGCGTTCTACTCCCGCCTGGAATGGGCCCGCGCCCTGCTCGCCCGGGACCGGGCCCCCGAGGCGGCCGCGGTACTGACCGGCGCCCTGGCGCGGGCCGAGTCCGTCCTGGAACCGGGCCACCGGCACCTGCGGACGGCCCGACAGCTGCTCGCCCGGGCCACCGACCGGGCCCCGACGGCGGACTAGGCCCCGCCTCCGCCATGGCCTACAGCAGCGGGGCCAGTGCCCGGGTGGCCGCGAGCAGGGCGGGTGCGTAGGCCTCGATCTCCGTGCGGGAGACCAGGAATGTGACGGTGGTGATGCTGACGCCGCCGATCGGGCGGCCCCCGGTGTCGAGGATCGCGGCGCCGATGCAGCGGATGGTCGCCTCGTTCTCCTCGTCGTCCAGGGCGAACCCCCGCTCCCGTACGGCCGCCAGCTCCGCCTCCAGGTCCTGCGGCGTCGTGAGCGTGTTCGGCGTACGGCGCGGCAGCCCGGCCGAGGCGACCAGCTCGCGGGCCTCCGCCCCGGGCAGGTGGGCCAGGATGCTCTTGCCGATCGCGGTCGTGTGCAGCGGCATCCGCATGCCGACCCGCGAGGCGGTCTGGAAGGGCTGCTCGCTCTCCAGCTTCCGGATGTAGGTGATGGTCTCCCCGCTGTGCAGGGCGAGATGGACCGCCTGCCCGGTGGCCTCCTGCAGTTCCCGCAGGATCCGCTCGATGCTGGCCGGCTCCCCGCCGGCGACCAGGGCGGACAGCGCGCGCAGCCGGGGGCCGACGCCGTAGCGGCTCTCGCCCTCGGAGCGTACGAAGCCCTGCTCGATCAGCGAGGCCAGGATGCGGAAGGTGCTCGACTTCGGCACGGCCGCCGCCGCCATGACATCGGTGAGCCGGTGCGGGCCGCCGGGCGCGGCCACGGCCTCCAGGATCCGCATCGACTTCTCCAGCGCCGTACCCGCGGCGGAGGTCCGGCCGCCGCGTGCCGTGCCATCGGCTTCTGCGTTCTCGGGCCGTCCATCCATGGACAAGGGACCTCCAGGGGTGGGTATGGTCTGCACCAGTAGTTCCGGTACACGATACCAAGTTCCACTACGTGGAACAAATGGAGGGTCTCTTGTCCTGTCACCCGTACGCGGCCATCACCGCGCAGCGACTGCTGCCGGTCCTGCGCAACGCCGACGCGGACGAGGCCGTCCGCCACACCACCGCCCTGCTCGCCGCAGGCTGCCGCGCCGTCGAACTCACCACCTCCACCCCCGGCTGGGCCGAGGCCGTGGCCCGCACCGTGCCGCTCACCGACGCGCAGGGGCGGCCCGCCCTCATCGGCGTCGGCACCGTCACCACCGCCCTGGCCGCGCGGACCGCGCTCGACGCGGGCGCCGCCTTCCTCGTCTCGCCCTACCCGGCCCCCGAGGTCCGCGAGGTCGCCGAGGAGCGCGGGGCCGTCTTCATCGAGGGCGGCTTCACCCCGGGGGAGATCGCCTCGGCCGTACGGTCCGCCGGCGCGGCGAAGGTGTTCCCGGCCCACGTGGGCGGCCCGCAGTTCATCCGCTCCCTCAAGGCCGTGCTCCCCGAGGCCCTCATCATCCCGACCGGCGGGATCGCGCCCGGCGAGGTCCGCGACTGGCTCGCCGCCGGGGCCGCCGCCGTCGGGATAGGCAGCGGCCTGCCCGCCGACCCGGGCGAACTGGCCGCCGTCTTCGCCGACCTCGCCCAGCCCTGCTGCGGCGACTGCGCGGGCACGGAGCGGCGTCCGTGACCGGGGCCGGGAACACGAGCCGGAGCACGTCCGTCCCGCAGGGATACGACGTCCTCGTCCTCGGCGAGGTCCTCGTCGAGATCCACGCCGAGACGGCCCTGCGGGACGCCGCCGACGGCACCCCCGCCCGCGTCTCCTTCTCCGGGGACGCCCTGAACGCCGCGGCCGCCGCCGTCGCAGCCGGAGCCCGCACCGCCCTGCTCGCCGTCGTCGGAGACGACGAGCTGAGCGTCCCGCTGCTGGCCCGCGCCGCCGGACTCGGCGTGGACGTCTCCCACGTACGCCGCTCCCCGCGCCCGAACGGCGCCTACCTGCTCTGCGCCGACACCGAGGGCGACCGCGCGTTCGTGTACTGGCGCACCGGCAGCGCCGGCTCCACCCTCTCCGTGGAACACGTCGAGTCCTGGCGGGAGTTGCTGACGGGCTCCAAGGCCCTCATCACCAGCGGCATCACCGGCGCCCTCTCGCCGAGCAGCCGCGAAGCCGTCCTGCTCGCGGCCCGGACCGCGCACGAGGCCGGCGGGCACCTCTCCTACGACCCCAACTTCCGCTCCCGGCTCACCAGTCGGGGCGAAGCGCGCACCCTCCTGGCCCGCATCGCCCCGCTGGCCGGGCTGCTGAAGACCTCCTGCCCGGCCGACGCGCTGGCCCTGGTCGGCACCGACGACCCGGCCGAGGCCGCCGCCCGCTACCGGGCCCTGGGCGCCCGTACCGTCGCCGTCACCGCGGGCGCCGACCGGCTGCTGCTGGACGACGGCACGCAGCCGGCGTACCTGCCCGTCCCGGTCAACCCCGACCCGGTCGACGCGACCGGCGCCGGGGACTGCTTCACCGGCACCGCCACCGCCCGGCTCGCGCTGGGCGACACCCTCGCGGACGCCGTCGCCCACGCGATGGCAGCCGCCTCCCTCTCCGTGTCCGGCCGCGGCGGCACCGGACGCATCCCCGATTTCACCGAGACGGCAGCCCTGGTAGCCGCGCACCGCGCACACCTCCGCGGCACAGGACCGGCGAGGACATGACCGGCCGCCGCCGGCGCACCGGGGGCTACCCGGCTGCGAGCAGTGCGGTGTCCTCTGCCGACAGCCGCAGCGCGCCGGCGGCCACGTTCTCGTCCAGGTGCTCCGGGTTCCCGGTGCCCGGGATGGCGAGGACGTGCCCGCCCCGGCTCAGGGTCCACGCCAGGCGGAGCTGGGCCGGGGACACGCCGTGGGCCCGCGCGAGATCGCGTACCGCCGGGCCCTCCTCGGTCACCCCTCCGGCCTCCTTGCCCGCACCCGCGATCGCGAAGAAGGGGACGAAGGCGATGCCCTGCTCGCCGCACGCGTCGAGGAACGCGTGCTCCTCGGCCGGCGAACCGATCCCGTACGCGTTCTGTACGCAGACCACGGGAGCGATGGCCTGCGCCTCGGCGAGGTGGTCCGGCCGTACGTTGGACACGCCGAGGTGCCGGATCAGTCCGGCCGTGCGCAGCTCGGCGAGCGCCCCGAAGTGCTCGGCGATCGAACCGGTCGTCGCCTGGCGGGGGGCGCGCAGGTTGACGACGTCCAGGTGGTCGCGGCCGAGCTGGCGCAGGTTCTCCTCGACCTGTCCGCGCAGCTGCTCGGGCGTGGCCCACCACCACTCGCCGGCGGCATCGCGGCCCGGCCCCACCTTGGTGGTGATGACCAGCTCGTCGGCGTACGGGGCGAGGGCCCGGTTGATGAGCTCGTTGGCGGAGCGGGTCGCGGAGAAGTAGAAGGCGGCCGTGTCGATGTGGTTGACGCCCAGTTCGACGGCCCGCCTCAGCACCCCGGTCACCCGGTCGCGGTCGCTGGGGGAGCCGTCGGCGAGGTGCGTGAGGCGCATCGCGCCGAACCCGATGCGGCGGACCGGGAGGTCGCCGAGGAGCCAGGTGCCGGAGTCGACGGCGTTGATCTTGTCGGAAGTCATCAGGTGAGGGTAGCGGGGTCGGTGACCCAGCCCGCGAACAGCACGAGACCGGACTCCCGGTCGACGGCGAGGAAGCCGAAGGGCCGGTCCACCTCGAACTCGGCCTGTCGGACCCGGTACGACCGGGTCCTCGCGGCCCCGCGGAACATGCCGACGGCGGTGACGGCCGCGGCCTCGAACCCCTCCGCGTGGAAGCGGGCCACGGCCGACTGGCGGGCGGAGCGGACCGCGAGCGGGACGGAGGAGATGCCGGGGAAGTAGCCGGGGGCGGCGGCTGCGGAGGCCGCGGAGACGAGCCCGAACGACTCGGCGTGCTCCAGCAGATCGTGCTCGGCGCGGATGTCGAAGGCCACCGTGCCGATCCGGGCCACGGGGTCGGGGCTGGTCGACTCCACCGTGCGCAGCGACAGCCCGGGCCCCGCTTCGCCGTCGGGAAGCTCCCTCGCGGTCGAGGAGGCGAGCGCGCCGGTGACCTCGGCGATCCCGGTCGTCAGGACCTCCCCGGGCGCGGCCCCGGGCTCACCGAGCAGCAGGTGCACGTCCGCACCGCGGGCACCGGACGCGCCCGGTACGTGAAGCAGGGTCACCGGTCCGGAGGGCCCGCGGGCCACCCGGATCCGCTCGGGGAAGGCGTGGCTGACGGTCAGCCCGCGCAGGGAGCGCCCGCTCCACGGGCCCTGCGACGGCTGCACCGGCCGCTCGGAGAAGGGTCGCTCCCAGGTCAGGTGCAGCGCGAGCGCGGAGGCGAGGACCAGCTCGACGTGCGGGCCCACCTCGACCGGCATCTGCTCGATGAGGCCGTCGGTGCGTTCGGCCGCCCAGGCGTCCAGGGCCTTGCGGTCGGTGTCCTCGTCGCCGGTCAGGACGGACCGGGTCCCGGCGGGGAGCCGGGCCGCCCAGGCCGCCTCCAGCGGGAGGTCCCGCCGCGCCCACAGGCCGGCGGCGGCGCGCAGGCCCCGTACGCCGTCCAGCGCGGTCAGCAGCTCCCGGGCTGCTTCCGCCGCCGAGTCGGCGGGTATGCCGAGGGCTTCCGCCAGCTCGGTACGGGCCTGCCCGTCGGCGCCGTCCGCGAGCAGGGCCAGCAGCGGCCAGAGCCCGGCCGCCGTGAACACCGTGCCTACGGCCGCGTCCGCGGACCGCGCCGACCATCGTGCCGCCCACCGTGCCGTCAGGCGGTTGACCGCCTCCACCGTCGAGTTGTCCATGGGGCCGAGCGTACGGGGAAGGGCCGGGCGGAGCGGGAGCGGCTCAATCCCGTTCCTCGGCATCGAGCTTCGCCCAGGCCTCCGCCTCCTCCGCCTCGTGATCCCACTCCTCGGGCGGGAGGGCGTCCGCCACCCAGCCCGCGGCGAGCACCAGGCGCGAGGTCCGATGGACGGCGAGGAAGCCGAAGGGGCGGTGGAAGGCGACCTGGGCCTGTCGGACGCGGTACCTCAGCCGGGGCATCGCGCAGCCGGCGGCAACCCCGATCGCCGTCACGGCGGCGGCTTCGAAGCCCTCGGAGTGGAAGCGCGCCACGGCCGACTGCCGGGCGGTGCCGACGGCGAGCGGCTCGCCGCTGATGCCGGGGAAGTGGCCGGTCCGGGTGTCGGAGGCGCTCTGCAAGCCGAACAGCGCGGCGGGGTCGAGGAGATCGTGGGCCGCCGTCACCTCGAAGGCCACCGTGCTGACGTTCAGCCGGTGTTCACGGCGTTCCGAGAGGACGCTCCCGATGCGCAGTCCCGGTCCCGGGTTCCCCTCGGGCAGCAGGCTCGCGTCCGTGGACGGGATCGCCCGGGTGACGGCCGCGATGCCCGCCTGGAGGGTCCGGCCCGGCGTGGCCTGCGGCTCGCCCAGGACGAGGTGGACGTCGACCCCGCCGTCGCCCACCACCTCCAGCAGGGTCACCGGGCCGCCGGGCGCCCGGGCCACGCGGACCCGGTCGAGGAGGGTCGTACTGCGGCTCAGGCCCTGCACCTCCTGCCCCGCCCAGGGGCCTTCGTCGATCTCGGTCGTCCAGGCCTCGAAGGGCTGGATCCATCGCGTGCGCAGGGTGAGGGCGGAGGCGAGCACGAAGCGCGTCTCCTCGTCGACGGGGATCGGCATCCGCTCGATGAGGCCGTCGGTGCGTTCGGCCGCCCAGGCGTCCAGGGCCTTGCGGTCGGTGTCCGCGTCGCCGGTGAGGGCGCCCCGGGTCCCTGCGGGGAGCAGGGCCGACCACGCCTCCTCCAGGAGGAGGTCCCGCGCGGCCCAGAAGCCGGTGGCGGCGCGCAGGCCCCGTACGGCGTCCATGGCGGTCAGCAGCTCCCGGGCGGCCTCGGCCGCCGTGTCGGCGGGTATGCCGAGGGCTTGCTCCAGCTCGGTGCGGGCGGGGCCCGCGGCGCCGTCGGCGAGCAGGGCCAGCAGCGGCCAGACCCCGGCGGCGGTGAACACCGTGCCTGTTCCGTCCGCCGCGTGCCCGGCCCAGTGGGAGGTGAGCGCGTTGACCGCTCGTACCGTCTGCGTCTTCATGCGGGGAGCGTAAGGGTTGGGGCGCCGCCGGGACGGGTCGTTTTCCGCGGCCCGGCGGCGCTGTTCGGGGGCGGGGCCGTCAGTGGCGTCCGCGCAGGCCCTCGTCGACCGCGGTCATCAGCTCACCGTCGTCTGTGTCCGCGTCCAGCGACCAGAACATCGCGCCGCCGAGGCCCTCTTCGCGGATGTAGCGGGTCTTGGTGCGCAGCACCTGCGGGTCGTCGTACGTCCACAGGGTGGTGCCGTCGAACAGCCAGGCACTGCCGTTGCGGCGGTCGCGGTGGAGCTTGTACGTACCGGACGCCGCGAGCTCCTTGAGCTCCTTGTAATCCGCGTACCCGGAAGCCCACTTGGCCGGAGCCGGACCCGTCGCGGGCTGCCCCATGCCGTCCCCGCCGCCGCTGACTCCGGTCCAGCCCTGCCCGTAGAACGGCATGCCCATCACGAGCTTGTGCGCGGGTGCGCCGCGCCGCTCCCAGGCGTCCACGGTGGCGTCGACGCTGAAGTCGTTCCGTGCGTACAGCGCGGACTGCTGGGCGGTGGTGGCCTCGCCGGAGACGTGGAAGTCGTAGCCCTGGAGGGTCACGAAGTCCAGGTCGCGCATGATCCGGCGGACGTCGAAGCCCGCGTCGATCTTGGCTGGGGCGGTCGGGACGAACGCGGACAGCTCGTACTTCGCCTTCCGCTTCTGGCTGCGGGCGTAGTCGTCGAGCTGCGTGCGGAACTCGCTCACCAGCGCGGTGAAGTTCTTCTTGTCCTCGGGGCGGTAGGTGGTGTCGGTGTCGCCCGAGGAGCCGGGCCACTCCCAGTCGAGGTCGATCCCGTCGAAGAGGCCGGCGGCCGAACCGGCGCCGCCGCGGCTGCCGTCCTGCGGGAGGTTGCCCTTGATGTACAGGTCGATGCAGGAGGAGACGAGGGCCTTGCGAGAGGCCGGGGTGAGCGCGGCGTCCGAGAAGTGCGTGGACCAGCTCCAACCGCCCAGCGAGATCAGCACCTTGAGGTTCGGGTGCTTGGCCTTGAGCTCGCGGAGCTGGTTGAAGTTGCCGGCGAGCGGCTGCACCCAGTCGTCGGCGACGCCGTCCACCGAGTTCTCGGCGTCCAGGGGGCGGACGTAGTCGGCCCAGGCGTCGGCCTCACCGGGGATGTTGCCGGTGAAGCACTTGCCGTCCGCGCTGATGTTGCCGAAGGCGTAGTTGATGTGCGTGAGCTTGCTCGCGCTGCCGTTCTTCTCCAGGTCCTGGACCTGGAAGTCCCGTCCGTAGACGCCCCATTGGGTGAAGTAGCCGACCTTCTTGTACGAGCGGCCGTGCCCGGAGTCCTCGTGGCCGGAGCCGTCGTGGGCGGGGGCGAAGGCGGTCAGCAGGGAGAGGGAGCAGGCGGCGACTGCCAGCCTGCCGAGCATGCTGCGGCGCATGGGCTTCCTTTGCGGATGCGGTGAATGGTGCCGGGGCGCGTGCGCTGTGCATGCGGAAACTATTGGTCTGGACCAGAGTGGGTCAAGGGGGCGGGGCAAGTCGGTGCGGACGGGAGGGTGTCGGGGGTGCGCCCGATGCGGGGAGCGGGTCAGGCAAGGCTCCACTGGGCGACGTCGTTGGCGAGTCCGCCGTCGAGGGCGAA
The DNA here is from genome assembly GCF_026342735.1 of Streptomyces sp. NBC_00193. Lineage (GTDB taxonomy): Bacteria > Actinomycetota > Actinomycetes > Streptomycetales > Streptomycetaceae > Streptomyces > Streptomyces stoeckheimensis. The sequence continues at coordinate 692,110 of NZ_JAPEMM010000002.1, read as the reverse complement.
CTGGACCGCGGCGAGGCCCGCGTCCCGCGGCAGCCGGAAGACGACGAGGCCGGTCGCCCCGGATCCGGGGTCGAGGGTGACGGTCTCGGGGAAGACGGCCCCGGCCACCCCGGCCAAGCCCGCCACGCCGGGATCCGTCGACGGGCCCAGGCCGGTGAAGCGGTGCCCCTCGGCATCCAGCAGATGAGTGGCGGCGGCCGGGGAATCCTCGTACACGGCCGTCCCGGTGTTCTCCAGGCGCAGCTGTACGGAGACCAGCCGGTCCGCGTCGTCGGGCGCGGGGCCCGCCGGGTCGGCCACGCGCACGAGGGTCGCGTCGAGCCGCGCGCCGGGGGCGGTTCCGGTGAGGGACACGGTCTCGCCGGAGCTGTCCGGCCCCGGACCGGTGCCGGAACTCGGGGGCGCGGGACCGAGAATCAGGGCGGCGACCGTCAGCATCGCGAGGGCAGCGAGGGCGGCGAGGGTGTGCGGGCGTCGTCGTCCGGCGGGGCCCGACCGGGCCGCCCCGTGCCGGTCGGAACCTGCCGTCGCCGCACCACTCGCCACCCCGTCCACAATCCCACGATCCTCCGCGGAGGCCGGGCGCGCGACCCGCGCCGACCAGGCTTCCTGAGCGCCCTGAGCGCCCTGAGCCTCCTGGGCTGCGGGGGCTCGTAGGCTGGGCCGCATGCTCCATCTCTCATCGGAGGACCCGCTCGCCGTAGCCGTCACGGCCGCGATCCGGGGCGGCGACCTGGACGGACTCCGGCGCCTGCTGGCCGCGCACCCCGGGCTGGCGGGGAGCAGGATCGTGAAGCGGGGCGAGGCGGCGGGGGAGCGGAGCCTGCTCCACCTCGCCGTGGACTGGCCCGGCCACTACCCGCGGACCGCGGAGGTGATCCGCACCCTCGTCGCCGCCGGAGCCGATCCCGGAGCCCGCTTCGTCGGCGCGCACCGGGAAACCCCGCCGCACTGGGCCGCGAGCAACGACGACGTCACCGCGATCGACGCCCTGGTCGAAGCCGGGGCCGACCTCGAGGCCCCGGGCTCGGTCCTGGGCGGCGGCGCCCCCCTGGCCGACGCGAGCGGCTTCGGCCAATGGAGGGCGGCGCGCAGACTCCTCGAACTCGGAGCCCGCCCCACCCTCCAGGACGCGGCCACCCTGGGACTCCTCACCGCGGTCGAGGACTCCGTAGAGGCGGGGGCGGATCAGGATGAGATCACCAGCGCCTTCTGGGGGGCGTGCCACGGGGGCCAACTGTCCACGGCGCAATACTTGTTGTCTCAAGGAGCGGACATCAACTGGATCGGCCACGGCGGCCGGACCCCACTCGACATGGCCCTGACCAGCGAAGACAATCCGCTCATCGACTGGCTCACATCGGCGGGCGCCCGCACGCGGGAAGAAATTCTCAATGGGTGACCACCGAATTCAGTGGATCTTCGGAGTGCGGCATGGCATGGTTGGTCTCACCGAAGGGGCGTAGCTCAGTTGGTAGAGCACCGGTCTCCAAAACCGGTTGTCGTAGGTTCGAGCCCTGCCGCCCCTGCAAGAGCAAGCAACAGGTGAAAACCTGTTCCAAGCCCCCCGGCCGTGATCGGCCGGGGGGCTTCTTCGTACCGGGAATCCAGTGGGTCAGGATGGTGGCCTGGCGCGGGTCAGGCCGGGTATGTCGGCGGGGAACGCCTTGCCATCGGTGGTGTTCACGGCTGTTGTGCGGACCGCGCCAGAGCCCGGCCGGCTACCGGCCGCGGACCGGGCCGCAGCAGGATCCTCCCGATGAACCGGCCAACACCCCAGCTGACTGGACGCGCAGGACGCCAACTACCCTCCCCCCGGGGCAACCAAGCGGTTGTATGGGTATCGGGGATCTGTTGATGGGCGCAAGCACCTCCAAAGCGGGCAGAAGGCGTACGGCCGCCGCCATCGTCTTCGCTGCTGTCCTGGGCACCTCGGCTCTGCCGACCGTCGCACTCGGATCGGCGGCCGCCGCAGAGAATCCGGCGCCGCTCGCCGAGTACGTGATACCCGGGCGGACGACCGCGGACCTGGCAGCGCGTGCCTATCTGGCGACGCAGTCGGGCTACCTGATGCAGGGAGCCACCTCGGAGGCGTTCGTCTGGCGCGCCTACGGGAGCACTCGGGCCACCGAATTCTCCGTGATACCCGGCCGGCAGCCGTTCGAGGCGGGCCCGAACACCATCGCCGTGACCCGGTGGGACCTCTCGGACGACCATGTGGCCTTCCGTGACATGCGGGACGGATCGACCAAGACCATCACGCTCCCGGAAACCCAGTCATTGAAGGCAGTGGTCGGCGACGCACTGCTCACGCTGAGCTTCTCCGGGGATCCGGGCTGGCACTGGCTGACCCTGGAGAACGGCAGTCTGGTCGACCGGCTGATCGCCGGGGTCTCCACCAGTTCATACGTGGACACCAGTAGTGCCGCAGGCGCCTTGCTGCTCTCTTCGGGCGTCGGTGGGCAACGGACCTGGCTGGCGCCGGGCAAGGACGCCCGACCCGCCCCGCCCGGGGCCCGGGTCAAGGGCGACTGGCTGGTCCGGCAATCCATCTCGCAGTCGACCACCACCACGATCGAAGCGAAGGCCTGGGACACCAGGGGGTCCCTGGCCGAGTCGGACGGGAAGTCCTTGACGTGGGAAGCCGAGCCGAACTCCGACTCGGGACCCACCGTCGGTGGCGTGGTGGCGAACGAACTGCTGGTGCACGAGTCCGGAGGCCTGTTCGCTCGGCCCTTGAACGGGGGTCCTGCCCGCAAGCTCCTGAACAGGACGGGTTCCGCGCTGTTCCCGGTGATCGGGGACCGCCTCGTCGTCGACGGCGGGAACACGGCCCTGAGCAGACCATCTACGCCGTCCAGGTGGGCCAGGACGGCAAGTCCGCAGCCGTGCCGCAGTGGGACGCTCCGCCGCTGAAGATCTCGTTGTCGAACATGAGTATGGAGAACGGACGTCTCCATACTGTCGACCACACCCCTTTGAGGCCCTCCTGGCTCCTCGAGTACGCCATGCCCGCCACCGGCGCTCCGCAGGCCGGCAGCTGGCGTCGCCACCCGAAGGGCAGCCTCTACTACAGCCTTTCCGTCCACCCCGTGGTGGCCACGGGGGAAGGTGGCGTGGTGATGGCGACCAACCAGTCGGTCGACCACTTCACCGCGGACGGGAAGCGGTCGACGGACAGCGTCGCGACCGACCCCTACTCCGTGCAGGCGTCGGGCCGCTTCGCGGCGTACGTACGGGGATCGGGGCCGAAGCCGCGGCCGGTGGAGGTCGTCGACCTGGACCGACGCAAGCACGTCGGCCCCGTCCCGGTGCCCGACGGTGTCTTCTCACTGTCCGGGCACTGGCTGTGGCGGGAGAAGTCCAACGGCACCGTTGAAGCGGTGGATGCGCGGACCGGCGCCGTGGTGCGCACGCACACGGTCGCGAACTGCGACATCAAGGCCCTGGAGGCGTGGGGCAGCTCCGTCTACTGGAAGTGCGACGCGAAGGCGGGCGTCTACGACACTTCCTCGAAGGCCAAGGTGGCGCTCCCGGAGCACAACGACGCCCGTCTGGGCAACGGCTTCGTGGCATGGGAGAAGGACGGCGTCCTGCACTCCACCGGAACGGTGCAGCTCACCGGTGGCAGCGCGGCCTACCGTGACCTGACGGGCAAGGACGGGTTCGGTGATCTGGCGACGCTGGACTCCGCGGGTGTGCTGGCCTTTCACGGGGGCGACGGCAAGGGCGGTCTGACCAGGACGAGGGCGACCGGTGCCGGATGGCCGGCCACGTCTACGGCCGTACCGTTCGGGGACATGAACGGCGACCGGTGCAACGACGTCCTGGTACGGAACTCGGCCGGCACGCTGCGCCTGTACCAGCCGGCCTGCGGGTCGGGGGTGCCGGCCTCGCTGGGCTCGAAGTCGCTGGGCAGTGGCTTCGACGCGTACGACGTCCTGACCTCGGCCGGTGACCTCACCGGCGACGGGCGGGCGGACCTGCTCGCACGGGAGAGCGCGACCGGGTACCTCTACCTTTTCGCGCAGGACGCGGGTGCGGTGTTCAAGCCGCGGGTCAAGCTCCCCGGGGGCTGGAAGGCGTACAAGCAGGTCGTCGGGGCCGGTGATCTCAACGGCGACGGTCACGGGGATCTGCTGACCGTGGACGCGGCAAACACCCTGTGGCGGATCGACGGGGTCGGCAACGGCACCTTCAGGGCGCGGGTGCAGGTCAACGAGGCCGGCTGGGCCGACGGCCGGGTGCAGTTCATCGGCGTCGGCGACATCAGCGGCGAGGGCAAGGCCGACGTCGTATCCCGGAACAAGGCGGGCGAGCTGCTGCGGAACAGCGGCGACGGCAAGGGCGGTCTGCTGGCGACCACGAAGATCGCCAGCGGGTTCGGCGGCTACAAGGGTCTCTTCTAAGGCCTGTCTGATAATTGATCTTGTGGCAGGTCGAGGTGAGTTGGCGGACGCGGCGTGGGAGCGGATAGAGCCCTTGTTGCCGCAGGTGGACGGGCGTGGTCGGCCGTGGCGTGACCACCGGCAGGTGGTCAATGGTGTGCTGTGGCGGTTGCGGACCGGGGCTCCGTGGCGTGACCTGCCCGAGCGGTATGGGCCGTGGCAGACCGTCTACGAGCGGTTCGCCCGCTGGGAGACGGACGGCACGTGGGCAAGGCTGTTGGAGCACGTGCAGGTCCGCGACGACGCGGTGGGCCGGGTGGAGTGGACCGTCGCCGTCGACTCCACCGTCAACCGCGCCCACCAGCACGCCGCGGGCGCACGCAAAAAGGGGCCACAGACGGGGACGAACTGGAAGATTCGGGCCGCTCGCAGACGCGCCAGGCCCTCGGCCGGTCCCGAGGCGGGCTGACCACCAAGGTCCACCTCGCCGTCGACGGCCGGGGCCTGCCCCTGTCCATCGTGCTCACGCCCGGCAACGTCAACGACGCCACCGCCTTCGGTGAGGTCCTCGACGGGATCCGCGTTCCGCGAGCCGACGCCGGCCGCCCGCGCACGACACCGACCCGGGTTCTGGGCGACAAGGCCTATTCCAGCCGGGCGATCCGCCACCTGCTGCGGCGTCGGGGCATCGCCGTCACGATCCCCGAGCGCCGCGACCAAGCGGCCAACCGCCGGCGCCGAGGGCGCCTCGGCGGCCGGCCGCCCGCCTTCGACAAGGAGGTCTACCGCGACCGCAACGTGGTCGAACGATGCTTCGCGCGCCTCAAGCAGTTCCGCGCGATCGCGACCAGGTTCGACAAGCTCGCCGACCGCTACCGCGCCGGAGTCGTCCTGGCCTCGCTGATCCTCTGGCTCCGCGAAACCAGTCCGTGATCATTTGTCAGACACTGCCTAGCGCAGTGCTGGTCCGCGCCGGCCACTCGCTTGGCCGGGCCCTGGCCGTTGGCGATCTCGGGGCCGATCTTGTTCGGCGCGGCCAGGTAGATGGCGGAGGAAGTCCGGGGGAACGCCTAGCCTGGGGGAATGAACGCCACCGCCGGGCGCGAGCCCCGTTCCGACCTGCGGGACTTCCTGCGTTCCCGGCGTGCCCGGATCGGTCCCGAGGAGGTGGGGGTCGCCGCTCACCCGGGGAGGCGGCGCGTGCCCGGGTTGCGGCGGGAGGAGGTCGCGCAGCTTGCGGGGGTCAGCGTCGACTACTACACGCGGCTGGAGCAGGGGCGCACCCAGCACGTCTCCGATGAGGTCCTGGACGCCGTGGCCCGGGCGCTGCGGCTCGACGCCACCGAGCGGTCCCACCTCTTCGATCTGGCCCGTCCGCAGCGGGCCCCCGGGCCCGGGCGCGCCGCCGGCGCGGCGGCCGGAGCTCCCGGCCCCGCGGACGCCGCCGGCCCGCAGCGGGTCCGGGCGGGCCTGTACCGGGTGCTGGACGCCCTGGAGGACGGCACCCCGGCGATGATCATGGGGCGCCGGCTCGAGGTCCTGGCCGCGAACCGGCTCGCGGAGGCCCTGTACGCCGACTTCGGCGCGGCAGCGCCCCGCGCCCCGGAGTCGGACGCGCCGGAGCCGGGCGCGCCCGGTCGACGCGGGCGCAACCTGGCGCGGTTCCTCTTCCTCGACCCCGCCGCCCGCGGGCTCTTCGCCGACTGGGAGGGCGCCGCGCGCGCAGCCGTCGCCGCGCTGCGGTTCTACGCGGGCCGGCACCCGTACGATCCGGATCTGAGCCCGCTCGTCGAGGAACTGGGCGCGCTCGACGGGGACTTCCGACGCTGGTGGGCCGGGCACGACGTGCTCGAACACACCCACGGGACCAAGCGCTTCCGGCACCCCGTCGTCGGCGAACTGGCCCTGGAGTACGAGTCCTTCGCCTTCCCCGACGACCCCGACCAGACCCTCTACCTCTACACCGCCGAGCCGGGATCACCCTCCGACGAGGCGCTGCGCACCCTCGCCTCCCGGGCCGCCGGTGCGGTGCGCGCGCACCGCTGACGTCGCCCTTCTGGCACACTGGGCCGGGTTATCCAGGCGGTGCAGGACAGGAAACCGGTGCGAATCCGGTGCGGTCCCGCCACTGTGACCGGACACCCCCCGCGCGGGGACCCGGGAGTCAGACACTGACGCACCGCCTCTTTCGGTTCGACCAGGGGACGCGGATCCCCCGGAGAGGCTTCACCATGTCTTCGTACCCCCGTGCGCTGCTGCGCGCGCTCCTGCCCGTCCCCCTCCTGATACCGCTGGCCGCGTGCGGAGGATCACCCGCGGCGCAGGACGCGAAGGCGGCGGCGGGCATCGCGCCCGGATTCCCGTACACGGTCACCAACTGCGGTGTCACCAGCACCTATCAGGCACCGCCGCAGCGTGCGGTCGCGATGAACCAGCACGCGACCGAGATCCTCCTGGCCCTCGGCCTGGAGGGAAAGACGGTCGGGACGGCCTACCTGGACGACGCCGTACTGCCCGCCTACCGGCCCGCGTACGACAAGATCAAGGTGCTGGCGAAGGAGTACCCCTCCAAGGAGATCCTCCTCGGAGCCAACCCCGACTTCGTGTACGGGGGTTACTCCAGCGCCTTCGACAAGGCGCAGGGCCGCGACCGCGAGGGACTCGCGAAGTCCGGCATCAACTCCCGTCTCAGCGTGGAGTACTGCACCGAGGGCAAGGTCGGACTCGACCAGCTCAGGACCGAAATCACCGAGGTGGCGAGGACCTTCGGCGTGCCCGAGCGCGGCGAACGCCTCATCGCGGACGAACAGCGCCGCATCGAGGCCGTCAGCGCGCGCGTGAAGGACCGGGCCAAGCCCGCCGTCTTCGTCTACGACTCGGGCGAGGCCTCCGCCTTCACCTCGGGCGGCAAGGGCATCGGCAACGAGATCGTCGCGCTGGCGGGCGGCACGAACGTGTTCGCCGACCTCGACGACACCTTCGGCGACGTGTCGTGGGAGAAGGTCATCGAGCGCAAGCCCGAGGTCGTCCTCATCTACGACTACGGCGGCACCACCGTCGAAGCCAAGAAGCAGCGCCTGCTGAACGACCCGGCGCTCGCGCAGGTCCCCGCGGTCAAGAACCAGCGGTTCGTCGTGCTGCCGCTGTCCTCCGCCGTGCTCGGCGTACGCGTCGCCGACGCCGTCGAATCGCTGGGCGGCCAGCTCCACCCCGCCGCCCCGTGAGGCTCCGGGCCGCCCGCGCGTTCACCCGTACCCCGGTCGTACTGGCCCTGCTCGCCGCCGCGCTGGCCGTGTCGGCCCTGGCGGGCCTGGCCCTGGGGCCGGTACGGATCCCTCCGGGACAGGTGCTCGACATCGTGCTCGCAGGGCCGGGACCCGGCGGGGGAGCGGGCGCCTTCGGGGCGATCGTGTGGGACGTCCGCATGCCGCGCGTCCTGCTCGGAGCCGTCGTCGGCGCGGGCCTCGCCGTCGCGGGAACCGTGCTCCAGGCCCTCGTGCGCAATCCGCTCGCCGACCCGTTCCTGCTCGGGGCCTCCTCCGGGGCCTCGGCCGGGGCGGTGCTGGTGATCGTCTTCGGCGCCGGGTTCCTCGGCTTCGCGGGCGGCGCCGCGGTACCGCTGGCCGCGTTCGCCGGGTCGATGGGCGCGCTCGTCGCCGTCTACGCGATGGCCCGGCGCGGCGGCACCATGACCACCGGCCGGCTGATCCTCGCCGGAGTCGCCGTCCAGTACGTGCTGTCCGCCCTGACCAGCCTGATCCTGGTGCTGGCCGCCCATCCCGATCAGATCCGCAGCGTGCTGTTCTGGACCCTCGGCGGGCTGGGCGGGGCGCGCTGGAGCGAACTGGCCCTGCCCGCGGGGGCCCTGCTCCTGGGCACCGGGCTGCTCGTCGCCCTGGCCCGGCCGCTCGACCTGCTGCTCGCGGGGGAGGAGGGCGCCCAGACGCTCGGCCTGGACACGGGCCGGTTCCGGGCCGCCGTGTTCGTCCTCACCTCGCTGGTCATCGGCGTACTGGTGGCCTACAGCGGGGCGATCGGCTTCGTGGGGCTGATGGTCCCGCACGCCGCCCGGATGGCGGTCGGAGCCGGGCACCGGGCGCTGCTGCCCGTGGCCGCGCTGGGCGGGGCGGTGTTCCTGACCCTGGCCGACCTGATCGCCCGTACCGCCGCCGCACCGGAGGAGATCCCGGTGGGCGTGGTCACGGCGCTGGTCGGCGGGCCGTTCTTCCTGTGGATGCTGCGCAGGTCCACGCGTACCGAAGGGGTCATGGGATGACGATGGGACGGGCAGAACAGCAGGTGGGGCAGGCAGGACAGGTGGGATCTGCGGGGGAGGCTGGACCTGCGGAACTCGCCGTCGAGGCCGTGCGGTACGCGATCGACGGGCAGCCGCTGTTGCACGGGATCGACCTCACCGCCCGTCCCGGCGAGACGGTCGGGGTCGTCGGTCCCAACGGCAGCGGCAAGACGACCCTGCTGCGCTGCGTCTACGGCGCCCTGCGCCCGACCGGCGGGCGCGTCCTGCTGGACGGCGCGGACGCGGTCTCGCTGGGCGTCAAGGACCGCGCCCGGCGGGTGGCGGTCGTGCCCCAGGACGCGGCCGGGACGTTCGGGCTCACCGTGCGCGAGGTGGTCGCCATGGGGCGCAGCCCGCACAAGCGGTTCTGGGAGCAGGACGGACCCGACGACGTACGCCGCGTCGCGCTGGCCCTGGACACCGTCGGCGCGGCCGCCCTCGCGGACCGCCGCTTCGACGGGCTCTCGGGCGGCGAACGCCAGCGCGCCCTGGTGGCCCGCGCCCTCGTCCAGGACCCAGGCCTGCTCGCCCTGGACGAACCGACCAACCACCTGGACATCCGCTACCAACTGGAGATCCTCGGCCTGGTCCGCGCCCTGCCGGCCACCGCCTTGCTGGTCCTGCACGACCTCAACCTGGCGGCGATGTACTGCGACCGCCTGTACGTCCTGGCCGGCGGCCGCGTGGCGGCCTGCGGCACTCCGGCGGAGGTGCTGACGGAGCCCCTGCTGGCGGAGGTCTACGGGGTACGCACCCGCATCGCCGCCCACCCGACGACGGGAGCGCCGCACATCGTCTACCTTCCGGAGGACGGGGCACGGACGGGGTTCTGAGGTGACGGCGGAGGAGGCCCGCCCGGCGAGGCCGGGCGGGCCCGGGTCCTACTGCTTGAAGCCGCCGTACGGGACGGTGATCAGTTCCATGCCGTGGCCCGAGGGGTCCTGGAAGTAGACGCCGCGGCCGCCGTCGTTGTGGTTGATCTCGCCGGGGCGCTGCCCGTGCGGGTCGGCGAAGTAGGTGATCCTCGCCCGCTTGATCTTCTCGAAGGCCTCGTCGAACTCGGCATCGGAGACGAGGAACGCGTAGTGCTGCGGGGTGATGGACTCGGCGGCCATGTTCGCGAAGTCCAAGGTGACGCCGTTGGCGGTCTCGACGGGGATGAAGGGGCCCCAGGGGGCTCCGACTTCCAGGCCGAGGAAGTACGCCAGGAATTCGGCCGACTCCCGGTGGTCACGGGAGTGGATGATCGTGTGGTTGAGCTGAACCGTCATGAGTGGATGCCTCCGAAAGGCATGTCTCGGCACCTCCATGCCTCACCCAGCCGGTGACCGACACGCGATGCCGCGACATGATCCTAAACAGCCCTTACGGGATGAGTCCAGTGCGTTTGGATGGAGCGGTGGAGAGCGGGGGCGGTGGGGTGGCGGGCCTCATGCGCCCGGACCCCCGTACACCGACTTCACGTTGTCCTGCGCCGGATGCGTCCGTCCCGCCGGGCCCGCCGCGAAGGTGCGGAGCAGGTTCTCCGTCACCCGCGTGGTCAGGGCGCCCGAACGTGCGTCCAGGCCGTGGTTGGCTCCGCTGCGGCCGTCGCCCTTGGCGTCGAGGGCCTCCACCCAGCGCATCGTCCCCGTCGCGAAGACGGCGGCGCCGCTCGGCGTCGTGTAGTACGCCGTGTCCTGGTGGCTGGGGCGGCCGTCGCAGACCACGGGGGAGTGGGCCAGGATCTCGATCGGGCGCGGGGTCGTGAAACCGGTGTTGACCTTGTCGTACTCCACGCCGACCAGGTGCGGGAAACTGTCGCCGGCCTTCGCGCCGGTGCCCTCGAAGAGCCAGTGGCCCGGGTTGGTCACCACGTACGGGGCGTCCACCGGGTAGCCGTCGTAGATGACGCCGAGCAGCGAGCTCTCCGGGTCGGCGGCCGGTGGGGAACGGAAGTCGACGGTGGCGGGGTGTCCGCGCTTGAAGCCGGGATCCTGCTCGTAGGAGGACTTGTAGCAGACCACCGTGCGGTCCGGTCCGAGCTCGGAGGCCTCCAGCCGGATCCGGCGGTAGCAGCAGTTCGCGCCCAGGATCGCGACGTTGGTGCCCGCGTCCCGGGCCGCCGTGACGTGCGCCCGCTGCTCGGGTGACCAGTACTCGTCGTGCCCGAGGGAGAGGACCGCCGAGGCTCCTTCCAGCAGTCGCTTCTCCCGGGCCAGGTCGGTGGTCGTCGTGTACGCCAGGGGGATGCCGAGCCGCTCGGCGAGCGCGAGCAGCGGAGCCTCGTACACCAGGAAGAGACCCGCGCCGTCGTCGTACTCGTAGGGCCGGTCGAAGGTGACGGCGAGCGAGCGCGAGGCGTATCCGCCGCTGGGGCCGTCGTAACTGCCGTAGCCGCCCCAGCGGTTGTACGCCTGCCAGGTCGCCACCGCGTTGACCACGACGGTACGCCCGGCCGTGGCGGCGGACCGCACGGTGACGGGGACGAACCGCTGGCCCTCGCCGCCCTGCGCGTCGAGGCGCAGCAGGTAGCAGCCCTCGGGCCAGTCCTTGGTCTCGACGGTGGTGCTACGGGCCCACCGGGTGCGGACCGTACGCGTCGAGGCGTCCACCGTGTGGTCGGGCTGGCGCACCCCGGGCAGGGCCTCGGAGCGCCAGACCAGGCGGGCCCGGGCGCCGCCGTACCAGCCCATGCGGTAGGCGGAGACGGTGAACCGGGGTGCAGTGGTGGAGACGTGCAGGCCGAAGGGCTCGCCGGGCAGCACGCTGACACGGTCGGCGAAGCCCTCGATGGCGCGGGCCGGGCCGGCCTTGGCGACCTGCCAGTCGGCGTTCCCCGGGCGGGCGTTCTCGGCCCGTACGTCGAAGCCGTGCGGCCCCTCCTTCTTCGGCGGGGGACCGGACGGTTCCGGGCTCTCGCCGGGCCCCGCCCCGTCCGCCGTCCCGGTGTCCCCGCCCGCGCAGCCGGCCACGGCCCCCAGCCCGGCGGCGGTGGCCGCGGCCCCCGTCGCCAGGGCGAGGAACCGCCGCCTGCCCGCGCCTTCGCCGTCCCCGGATATGTGCTCCTGATCCATGCAGGTCACGCTATGTCACCCCGTGGGCTCTGTTTTTACCGCCCCGCGCGTGTCCGGGGATCAGGCCGGCCGGATATCGGGGCGGCACGACATCGGGGCGGCCTGACATCGGGGCGGCCGGAGATCACCCCAGCCTCACCTTCACCACCTGGCTCGCTCCCGCCAGGGCGGTGAGGCTGCCGAAGCCGAGCTGGAGCGCGGTCCCGGTGCTTGCCGAGACCACGCTCGCCGGCTGGGACAGCACCTGGGCGACGGGCCGGTTCCACACGAGGGTCAGCCCCGAGAGGGTGCGGGTCGGGTCCGAGACGCAGACCACGGCCGTGCCGTCGCCGAGCTCCCGCACCGTGACCGAACACGGCGCGCTCGCCTGCAGGGCGCCGATGGTCGCGGCCTGCCAGAAGTTCACCCCGGTGAAGCCGAGCGAGCCCACCGCCACCCCCTGGGCGGTCGGGTTGTTGGCGAGGACCGTGAGCCATCCGCCGGCGGCGGACCGCGCCGAGGTCTGGGCCGCCGAGGCTCCCGGCATCAGCTGGTAGGTGTAGCTGCCGGCGGCCGGGTTGGTCCCGTGGTCGTACCAGAGGGTCAGATAGCGCCGGGTGAGAACCGTGGTGGAAGAGCCCCGGTTGATGTCGCTCCACCGGCCGGTGCGGGCCTCCCGCAGCGCCCGGAAGGTGCCCGAACCCGACATCACATAGCCGCCGAAGCCCGCCAGGTGCGCCCAGCCGGGCCCGGGGAAGGAGGCGGTCCAGCCCAGCGTGGCCGGCTGGACCGTACCGCTCACGGTCAGGGCGTGGGCGCCGGTCGCGCCCAGGTTCCGGTTGTCGATGACCGTGTCGACCGCGGCGCCGTCCGTGGAGCTGATCCCGGCGCCCAGGCAGACCACCGTGTCGTCGAGGAAGAACCAGGACTTGCGGGCCGTGAGCGTGCTGCCCAGCCCCTTCAGGTGCTGGCCCACCGAGGCGAACTCCCCGTCGGTCGTGCCGCCCACCCAGGTGACGTCCGGCCGGGAGGCACCCCAGTCGCCCCCGGCGCCGTCGGCCAGCGCCTTGCGGGAGGCGGTGGTCCCGGGCAGCCGGTAGGGATCGACCGTGGGCCAGAACGCGTCCGAGTACTGGCCGTTCCCGTAGGTGGAACCCCACCAGGAGAGCATGCCGCTGCCCGTGTGCCAGCCGCGCAGGTTCTCGCCGTTGCCCGTCTCGTAGTGCGTGATCCGCTTCGAGGCCATGGACAGGGAGGCCGCCCACGTCGGCCTGCGGTGCGTGGCCCGGTCCATCGAGGGGAACAGCCGGTGCGCCACCGGCTCGGGCACCGCCGTGACCGCGGCGTCCGCCGAGACCTCGGAGAGCCGGGCGAGGGCCGACAGGCTCTGGGTGGCGTCCGACAGCGGAGGGCCGTAGTAGTCCCGCGCCGTCCAGCCCTTCACCAGTCCGCGCCAGCGCGTCCGTTCGGCGGTGCTCGCGCCCTCGGCGAGGAGCAGGATCGCGGCGAGGACCGAGTGCCCGCGGGTGTGGTCGTCAAGCTGCGCCTGGAGCGGATCGGCCACTTGGACCCCGCGGCTCGGTGCCCGGCCCGATACGGCGTCCATCATCAGCCCGTTGTAGAGGAACGGCGCCCACGCCTGCTCCACCGCGTCGAAGACGATCTGCGCGCCGGGGTCGGTGACCTCCCAGGCCGTCCCCTTCAACAGGCCGAACAGCATGCCCAGTCCGCCGAGCATCACCGAGCCGTACGAGCCGGTGTACGCGACGTAGGTGTGCTGGATGAAGGAGCCGTCCCGGTAGAGCCCGTCGCCGGAGGTGACGTACGGGAACACCGGCGTGAGCGCGTCCCGGGCCAGGGCGATCTTCGCGTCGTCGCCGCCGACCACACCGCGCAGCGCGAGGACCCGGCACAGGTCCACCCGGTTCGCCCCGGTGCTGGTCCCCGTGTACGAGCCGACCGAGGAATCCGGGACGAAGTGGTCCACGGCGGCGCAGTAGGCGGTGAGCTGGGCCGCGGTGAGCTGGCCGTACATCAGGACGACGGTGTCGAGCAGCGCCTGGGGGGCGCCGATCTGCCAGCACCACCAGTTGCCGTACCGCGCCTGCCCGGCGTTGTAGACCTGGGCGTGGAGATGGTCCAGTCCGGTCAGCACGGCCGTACGCAGCGCGGCGTCACCGGTGAGCCCCGTCCCCGGTCTGACGTAGGCCTCCGCCATGCTCCGCAGCCGGTAGTAGCTCTGCGCCATCCACTCGGGGTCGGTGGTGAAGACCTGGTCGGGCCAGAGCGAACCGGTCGCCGGGGCCATCGAGGAGCGCCACTGGCCGGCCTGCGCGCCCAGCGCGGTCAGCCGCGTACGGAACGGCTCCGCGGTGGGGGAGGACACGCTCCCCAGGAGGAGGCCCTGCCACACCGCGCGCATGGCGGCGTGCACCGAGGTCACCGTCCCGGCGGTCGCGGGGAAGGCGGGGGTGCCGAGCAGCACCACGCCGCCACCGACCGCCGTGAGGAAGGCACGGCGGCTCCACACATCTGTCATCACAGTCTCCTTTGACTGGAACGCTGCTTCGCCCGAGACGCTGCTCGGCCCGAAACGCTGTGGCCCCCCCGTGCACTTCGGTTCACGCACCCCCCTTCACCTCATGCGACGTGCTCGCGGTAGCGGTCGATCACCTCCCGCAGCACCTCTTCACCGTCGCGCGCCCACAGCCCGGGATGGAAGATCTCCACCTCTACCGGCCCCAGGTACCCCGCGGAGTCGGTCAGCTCCCGGAAGGCCCTCAGGTCGATCGAGCCGTCGCCCAGCTGCCCCCGCCCCAGCAGCACGCCCTCGGGGAGCGGCGTCACCCAGTCGGCGACCTGGACGGAGACGATCCGCCCGGCCTCTCCGGCCCGCCTGACCTCGGACGGCAGCCGCTCGTCCCACCACAGGTGGTAGGAGTCGACGACCACCCCCACCCGCGTCGCCGGGAACTCCTCGGCGATGTCCAGGGCCTGACCGAGGGTGGAGACCACGCACCGGTCCGCCGCGTACATCGGGTGCAGCGGCTCGATCCCCAGGCGCACCCCGTGCCCGGCGGCGTACGGGACCAGCTCGCCCAGGATGTCGACGATCCGCCGCCGGGCTCCCGCCAGGTCCCGGTCGCCGTCCGGCAGGCCGCCCGAGACCAGGACCAGCGCGTCGGCGCCCAGTTCGGCGGCTTCCTCCACGGCACGGCGGTTGTCCTCGAGGGCGGCCGCCCGCCCGTCCGGATCGGCGGCGGTGAAGAAGCCGCCCCGGCACAGCGAGCTGACCCGCAGTCCGGCCCCGGCGACCAGCTTCGCGGTCTCCCGCACCCCGAACCGCTGCACGGGATCGCGCCACAGCCCGACCGCGCCGACCCCGGCCGCGCTGCACCCGGCCACCAGCTCGGGAAGGGACCACTGGCGGATCGTCTCCTGGTTCAGACTGAACCGGGCAGGCGCCCCCGCCGGGCTCACGCGGCCACCCCGTGCAGCGCGAGCAGCTGTCGCATCCGGGCCTCGGCGAGCTCCGGGTCCGGGAACAGGCCCAGGTTGTCGGCCAGTTCGTAGGCGGTGGCCAGATGGGGGAGCGAGCGGGCCGAGTGCAGCCCGCCGACCATCGTGAAGTGTTCCTGGTGTCCCGCGAGCCAGGCCAGGAGCACGACGCCCGTCTTGTAGTAGCGGGTGGGCGGAGCGAACAGGTGCCGGGACAGCGCCACCGTCGGATCCAGCAGCTCCCGGAATCCGGCCGCGTCGTCCTGGTCGAGGGCGAGCGCCGCCCGCGCCGCGAGCGGGGCGATCGGATCGAAGATCCCCAGGAGGGCGTCGCTGGCCAGCTCGCCGTCCCCGGCGATCAGCTCCGGATAGTGGTAGTCGTCGCCCGTGTAGCAGCGCACGCCCGCGGGCAGCCGCCGCCGGATGTCCACCTCGCGCCCCGCGTCGAGCAGCGAGACCTTGATGCCGTCGACCTTCTCCGGATACTCGGAAATGATCTTCAGGAAGACGTCCGTGGCCGCGTCCAGGTCCGCGTGCCCCCAGTACCCCTCCAGCGCCGGGTCGAACATCGGGCCCAGCCAGTGCAGGACCACGGGCCGGGAACTCTGCCGCAGCAGCCTCCCGTACACCTCCAGGTAGTCCTCCGGCCCGCGCGCCGCAGCGGCCAGCGCCCGGGAGGCCATCAGCACGGCCGTCGCCCCGCACTCCTCGACCAGCGCCAGCTGCTCCTCGTACGCCGCGGTGACGGCGGCCAGGGTGTGCGCGGTGTCCGGAGCCAGCTGGTCGGTGCCCGCCCCGCAGACGATCCGGCCGCCCACCGACCGGGCTTCGGCGGTCGAACGGCGGATCAGCTCCGCCGCGCCCGGCCAGTCCAGGCCCATCCCGCGCTGCGCCGTGTCCATGGCCTCGGCGACCCCGAGGCCCTGCGCCCACAGCGTGTGCCGGAAGGCCAGCGTGGACTCCCAGTCGATGACAGGCCCGGATTCGGCCGAGGCGGAGAGGGGGTCGGCCACCACGTGCGCGGCCGAGTAGAAGGTGCGGCTGCGGGCCGGGCCGCAGGTGAGCGGCGCCAGGGGAGCGGTCACCGGCGCGTGGAGGCGCAGCCTTCCGTCCGCGGAGGGGAGCCGGATGCTCACAGCGCCACCTCCGGGACCACGAGCCGTCGGCCCTCCGCGGAGGAACGCAGCCCGAGATCGGCCAGCTGCACCCCGCGGGCCCCGGCCAGCAGGTCCCACTGCCAGGGCTCGTCCCGTACGACGTGGCGCAGGAACAGCTCCCACTGGGCCTTGAAGCCGTTGTCGGCAGGGGTGTTGTCCGGGACCTCCTGCCACTGGTCGCGGAAGTTCTCGGTCAGGGGAAGGTCCGGATTCCACACCGGCTTCGGAGTCGTCGCGCGGTGCTGGATCCGGCAGCCGCGCAGCCCGGCGACCGCCGACCCGTGCGTCCCGTCCACCTGGAACTCCACGAGCTCGTCGCGGTTGACCCGTACCGCCCAGGAGGAGTTGATCTGCGCGACGGCGCCCCCCTCCAGCTCGAAGATCCCGTACGCCGCGTCGTCCGCGGTGGCCTCGTACGGCTTGCCCTCCTCGTCCCAGCGGCGGCCGATGTGGGTGCGCGTCAGCGCCTGCACCGTGCGGACCCGGCCGAACAGCTCGTGCAGCAGGTACTCCCAGTGCGGGAACATGTCGGCGACGATGCCGCCGCCGTCCTGGGAGCGGTAGTTCCAGGAAGGGCGCTGGGCGGACTGCCAGTCGCCTTCGAAGACCCAGTATCCGAACTCCCCGCGCACGGACAGGATCTCGCCGAAGAAGCCGCCGTCGATGAGCCGCTTGAGCTTCAGCAGGCCCGGCAGGAACAGCTTGTCCTGCACCACCCCGTGCTTGACGCCGGCCGCGTCGGCCAGTCGCGCGATCTCCAGCGAGGACTCGAAGGTGAGGGCGGTGGGCTTCTCGCAGTACACGTGCTTGCCGGCCGCCACGGCCTGCCGCACGGCCGCCTCGCGGGCGCCGGTGACCTGGGCGTCGAAGTAGATCTCGACCTCGGGGTCGGCCAGCACCGCGGCCAGGTCCGTGCTCACGTGCTCCAGGCCGTGCCGCTCCGCGATGGCCCGCAGGGCCTCCTCGCGGCGACCGACCAGCACCGGCTCCGGCCACAGCACCGTGCCGTCGCCGAGGTCGAGCCCGCCCTGCTCGCGCAGTGCGAGCAGGGAGCGGACCAGGTGCTGGCGATATCCCATCCGCCCGGTGACGCCGTTCATGGCGATCTTGATCGTCCTGCGCTGCACGGTGTCCCCCTCCTTCGTCTTGTTGCGGTGTTCCTCAGTGCGGAGCTTCCGGGAAAGAGCGTAGAAAGCGCTTTCTCTCCGTTCAGGCTAGGGCCGCTCGGTGTCGCGGTGCAAGACTCTTACGGGTGATAGAAAGCGCTTTCTTCATCGGCGACTATGGAGATCCACACACCGGGTGAGACGATGGCCCGGGACGGAACGGAAGGAGGGGACGATGGCGGTCACACTCGCCGAAGTGGCGGCGCACGCGGGCGTATCGCCCGCCACGGTCTCGCGCGTGCTCAACGGCGGTTATCCGGTGGCGGGCGGCACCAGGACCCGGGTGGAGCGGGCGATCGAGGACCTCGGCTACATCGCCAACGGCCCCGCGCGGGCCCTCGCCGCCGCGACCTCCGACCTGATCGGCGTCCTCGTCCACGATGTCGCGGACAGCTTCTTCGGGATCCTCGCCGGATCCCTGCAGAGCGCCCTGGCCCCCGGCGGGCAGGGCGGCGCGCGCCGGCTCGCCGTCGTCTGCAACACCGAGGGCGCCCCGGCCGCCGAGCTCGACTACCTCGCCCTCCTCGAAGGACAGCGGGCCGGCGGGGTCGTCCTGACCGGCGGCGCCGTGGAGGATCCGGAGCACACCCGGGCGCTCGCCGCCCGCCTCGCCCGCATCGCGGCCACCGGCGCCCCGGTGGTGCTCTGCGGGCGGCCCCCGCTGCCCCTGCCCGCCGGACTTCCCGTCGCCACCGTCATGTTCGACGACCGGGGCGGCGCCTTCCGGCTCACCGAGCACCTGCTGACGCTCGGCCACCGGCACATCGCCTACGTGGCCGGCCCGCCCGGGCTGAGCACCACCCGGGAGCGCCTCGCCGGACACCAGGACGCCCTGCGCGACCACGACCCCGAACTGCCCGCGCACTGCGCAGGCCTCACCGTGCACGCGGGGTTCGAGCGGTCCGCCGGATACGACGCCACCCGCGAACTGCTCCGCCGCGGCGCGCCCTTCACCGCCGTGGCCGCCGCCAACGACACCGTCGCCACCGGGGTCGCCGCGGCCCTGCGCGAGGCCGGCCTGCGGATACCCGAGGACGTCTCCGTCGCCGGCTTCGACGACCTGCCCGTCTGCGTCGACACCGCACCCACCCTCACCACCGTCCGGGTGCCGCTGCGCGAAGCGGGGGTGCTCGCGGCCCAGCTCGTCACGGGCCGCAGGGCGCTGCCCCCCGGCGGCATCACCACGCTGCCCGCCGAGCTGACGGTGCGCGCCTCCACCGCACCGCCGCCCGCCGCCCGGCCCACCGCCACCGAAGGGGGCCGTCCGTGAGGTACGCCTTCTCCACCCTCGGCCTGCCCGGCACCCCGCTGGAGCGCAGCGCGGAGCTCGCCTCCACGCACGGCTACCAGGGCCTCGAACTGCGGGCCCACCCCGAGGAGCCCCTGCATCCCGCCAGCTCCGCCGGCGACCGCGCGGCCGGCCTGCGCACCCTGACCGCCGCCGGTGTCACCGTCCTCGGAGTCGCGGGCTACGCCCGGGTCGCCGCGCCGGGCCCCGACGAGCCCGTCCTCGCCGAGATCCAGGCCCTGGTCCGGCTCGCCGCCGACCTCGAAGCCCCCTACGTACGGGTCTTCCCCGGCGGAGGCGAATCACCCCGGGCCGACGCCGACGACCACGCCGTCCGCAGGCTCAGGGCCGCCGCACCCTTCGCCGAGCGGCACGGGGTCCGGATCCTGCTGGAGACCCACGACTCGCACCGCACCGGGACCGCCACGGCCCGGGTCCTCGACCGGGTCGCGCATCCGGGCGCGGGGGCGCTGTGGGACGTACTGCACACCTGGCTCGGGGGCGAGGCGCCGGCCGAGTCGAGCCGGGCCCTGGCCGGGCACCTGGGGTACGTCCAGGTCAAGGACGTGGCGTCCGCGCAGGAGCTGACCCCGCTCGGGCTCGGCGGGGGAGCGCTGCCACTCGCCGAGGCGGTGGCCCTCGCACCGCCGGGGGGCTGGCTCTGCTGGGAGTACGAGAAGCGCTGGTACCCCGCCGCCGGCGCACTGCCGGAGCGTCTCGGGCCGGGCCGCGCGTACTTGGAGCGACTGGTCCGCGCGGCGCGGACCGGGCAGGAGCCGAAAGAGACGGCCTAGGTGCATTGCCTCGTTGGGCTGGGGACGCGGCTTGCGTACCGCGTCTCAAACGGCTGGTCAGTGCGCATGGGCTGGTCTGCTTGCCGGGAATCGGATCGCCATCAACGGGGTTGGTGGGGGATGAGCCGTTAATCGCCATCAACGGGGTGGCGGGGGACGAGCTGTTATTGGAGAGCCATGCGAGCGATTCAGGTGTACGAAGTGGGCGGTCCCGAGGTGTTGCAGGAGGTCGAGGTGGACCAGCCGCGGCCGGGTCCGGGCGAGGCGGTCGTGGAGGTCGCCGCATCCGGGGTCAACTTCCTCGACGTCTACCACCGCGAAGGCCGGTACAGCCTGCCGCTGCCCTTCACCCCGGGCGCTGAGGGCGCCGGCACGGTCGTCGAAGTCGGACCCGGCGTCGCCGACGTCGCAGTCGGGGACCGGGTCGGTTGGGTGGAGATTCCCGGCACGTATGCCGAGCGGGCCGTCGTGGACTCCTCCCGGCTGGTGCCGCTGCCCGACGACATCGACTTCGAGACAGCCGCCGCCGTGCTCCTCCAAGGCATGACCGCGCACTATCTCATCAAGGACGCCTACCCGGTTCAGGGGGGCGACACGGTGCTCGTGCATGCGGCTGCCGGTGGCATGGGGCTGCTCTTGACCCAGCTCATCACCCATCTCGGCGGCAGGGTGATCGGCACGACGTCGACCACGGCGAAGGCCGAGCTGGCGAAGCGTGCCGGGGCCGCCGAGGTGATCCTTTCCTCCGCGGTCGACGATCTCGCAGCCGAGGTGAGGCGGCTCAACGGCGGTGAGGGACTGCCGGTTGTCTTCGACGGCGTCGGCGCGCACACCTTCGATGCGAGCCTCGCCAGCCTGCGAACCCGCGGCCATCTCGTGCTCTTCGGCGCGGCAAGTGGTGCCGTGCCGCCGTTCGATCCGATTCGGCTCGCCCACGGCGGTTCGCTGACCCTGATCCGGCCCAGCCTCGGGGACTTCATCGCCGATCGGTCCGAACTGCTCCGACGGGCCGCCGATGTGTTCGAGTGGGTGCGCTCCAAGGCGCTCGAGGTCGCCGTAACGGGCCGCTACGCATTGTCCGAGGCCGCCCAGGCCCACAGCGATCTGGAGGCTCGGCGTACCACCGGCAAGCTGCTCGTCGTACCCGGTGCGGCCGCTGTCGGACGCCGCGAGGAGACGCAGAGCTGATCGCGGGTGACGAGGTCGGGGATCTTGGAGACTGGGATGGCGAGGGCATGGCCGACCGTCATCGCCAAGATCCCCGACAGCGTCAGGCACTCAGCAGGCCGAGATCAAGTTCTGGCGGGTGTCTGACCACCTAGGCCGACCGGCCGAGCCGGTCGCGGTCGACGGTGTGGCGGAAGCCGAGGCCCCGGGCGTAGCGCTCCACTTCCTCGACCGCCGACAGCGCCAGCCGGTCCAGTTCCCCGCCCAGGGAACCGGCCACGTGCGGGGTGAGCAGCACGTTGGGCAGGTCGTACAGCGGGGAGTCGGCGGGCAGCACCTCCGGCTCGGTGTGGTCGAGCACGGCGTGCAGCCGCCCCGAGACCAGCTCCCCGGTCAGCGCCGCGGTGTCGACGAGCGAGCCCCGCGCGGTGTTCACGAGGGTGGCCCCGTCCCGCATCAGGGCCAGCCGGGACGCGTTCAGCAGCCGGCGGGTCTGCGGCAGCTCGGGAGCGTGCAGGCTCACCACGTCGCTCCGGGAGAGCAGTTCGTTCAGGGCGACGGCCTCGGCGCCGAGGGCGGCGAGCTCGGCCGGATCGGCGTACGGATCGTGCACGAGCACCCGCAGGTCGAAGGGGCGCAGCAGCTCCAGCACGCGGCGGCCGATCAGTGAGGCGCCGACCAGGCCGACGGTACGGCGGTAGTTGCCGACGGCGGGGTAGTGGCGCAGCGGGTCGACGGGGCCGCGGGCGGCCCGGTAGGCGTGCGCGGAGTCCAGGACCCGCTTGTTGGCGAACAGGATGGCGGCGAGCGTGTACTCCGCGACCGGCAGGGCGTTCGCGGCGGCCGAGCTGGAGACGAGCAGCCCCCGCTCCCAACAGGCCGGGGTGACATGGTGTTTGACACTGCCGGCGGCGTGCACGACCGCCCGGAGCTCCGGCATCAGCTCCAGCGCCCGCGCGTCCAGCGGAGGGCAGCCCCACCCGGTGAACAGGACCTCGGCCACGGCCAGCCGCTGCCGCAGCGCGTCCTCGGAGCGGGCGGAGCCGAAGTCGGTGACGAGCAGCCCGGGGTCCACATCGGCGACCCGGACCAGCTCCGGAAGGATCCGCTCCCCGAGGACGGCGGCCCGGGTCGGGGCGCTCATGGCGAGTACGGTGACCGGCCGACGGGGCGCGGGAAGGGGAGAGAGGACGGAGTCGGAGGCGGGGTGGGTCACTTGGCGGCTCCTGCGGTGAGATCCGAAGTCCCGATGGTCACGCGAAGTCTTTTGCGATCGTGTGAAATTCTCCACCGGTGCGGGCCCCCGTCCCGGGGACGGGGGACGGGTGCGCTCTACACTGCCGTCCTGCCGATCATGTGCCGGACGAGTGCGGAGGAACAAAGAAAATGCGCCATCTCCCCCTGGGCAGTTCAGGTCTTCAGGTGTCGGCGATCGGGCTCGGCTGCAACAACTTCGGCGGTCGCCTCGACGCCCGGGCCACCCGCACCGTCGTCGACGCCGCCCTCGACGCGGGCATCACCCTCCTCGACACCGCCGACATCTACGGGGGCGCCGGCGGCTCCGAGACCCACCTCGGCGAGGCCCTCAAGGGCCGCCGGGACCAGGTCGTCCTGGCCACCAAGTTCGGCTACGACGGCGTGGACATGGGCTACGGACCCGCCGCCGGCTCCCGCGGCGGCCGCGCCTACATCCGGCGCGCCGTCGAAGCGTCCCTGACCCGCCTGCAGACCGACCACATCGACCTCTACCAACTCCACAGCCCGGACCCTGCCGTTCCCGTGGCCGAAACCCTCGCCGCGCTCACCGAACTCGTCACCGAAGGCAAGATCCGCTACATCGGCCACTCCAACCTCAGCGGCTGGCAGCTCGCCGAAGCCGCCCACGTGGCCCGCGAGACCGGCGCGGCACCCTTCGTATCGGCCCAGAACGAATGGTCGCTGCTCCAGCGATCGGCGGAGCGCGAGCTCGTCCCGGCCGCCCTCCACTACGGAGTCGGCGTCCTGCCGTACTTCCCGCTGGCCAACGGGCTGCTGACCGGAAAGATCCGCCGCGGCGCTCCCGTCCCTGCGGGCTCCCGCCTCGAAGGCCGCGACGCCTACCTCACCGACGAGCGCCTCGACACCGTGGAGGCGCTCGCGGCGCTGGCCGACAAGCACGGGCGCACCGTCCTGGAACTCGCCATCGGCTGGCTCTCCGCCCAGCCCGGCTGTGCCTCCGTCATCGCGGGTGCCACGTCCGCCGAGCAGGTACGGGCCAACGCGGCCGTCGCGGACCGGCCGCTCGACGCCGAACTCCTGGCGGAGGTCGACGCCGTCGCGGGAGGTGCCGCGGGCTGACCGGTCCCGCCCTCAGGAGGCGTCGGGCGACGGACTGACAGAAGCAGACCCGGACGGGGACGCGGATGCGGACGCTGACGGGGATGCGGACGCGGAATCCGATGCAGACGGGCTCGGCGAGGCGCTCCCGGAGGCATCGGCCGAGGTACTGGCCGAGGTACTGGCCGACGGGCTGGCGGAAGCGCTCCCCGTCGGCGCCCCCGTCAGGATCTCCACCTGGCCGGTGTCCAGCGAGTAGTAGGCGCCGACCACGGCCAGCGAGCCCTTCCCCACCAGGGGCGCCAGATCCGCGTTGCCCCGCAGGTCGTCCGCCGTCACCTTGATCTGATTGCGGATCATCGTGTCGACCGGGTCGGCGCCCGGGTCCTTGATCGTCAGCTCGTACGCCGGCACCAGCGCCTCCTCGATCGCCCGCAGGTTGCCGGGCAGCGGCTTGCCCTCCCGCAACGCCTTGTACGAGGCGTCGATGGCCCCGCAGCGCTGGTGCCCGAGGACCATGATCAGCGGGGTGCCCGCCGTCATGGGCCCGAACTCCACCGACCCGGTCACCACCGGGCCGACCGCCTGCCCGCCCGTGCGCAGCACGAACAGGTCGCCGAGCCCGGTGTCGAAGAGCAGCTCCGGCGGCACCCGGGAGTCGATGCAGGCCAGGATCACGCCGAAGGGATCCTGCGCCTGCGCCACCAGCCCACGGCGGTCCGGGTCCCGGTCTGGGTGGTTGAGGCTGCCGCTCACCCAGCGCTTGTTGCCCTCCATCAGGCGGCTGTACGCGCCCTCGGGGGTGCTCGGCCGCGGCTCGGGCGCGGCCGTCGTCGCCTTCGGGGCGCTCTTGGCCGAGCAGCCCGTGAGCAGGGCCGCGGCGGCCGTGAGGCCACCCGTCAGCACGAACCTGCGCGGCGGAAGTCCTGCTCTGTCCATGGGTCGTACCCCTCGGTGCCGTTCGGACGCGTCCGTACGTCCTGACCGAGGCGATTCTTCGGGGGTACGGGCCGTCGGCGCGGCAGGCACACGCGGGGCCGCCCGGGTCGGCCCCCGACGGCCGAACCTCAGGACACGATGTCCTTGCGCGCGAACCCGCGGAACGCGAGCGCGAACAGCACCACCGCGTACGACACCGACACCACCGTCCCCTTGATCATCCCGCCCCACTCGAGCTGCGGCTGCAGGGCGTCGGCCCAGGCGAACTGCCAGTGCGCCGGCAGGAACTCCCGCCAGGACCCCAGCGCGGTCACCGCGTCCAGCACGTTGCCGACGATCGTCAGACCGACGGCCCCGCCCACCGCGCCCAGCGGCGCGTCCGTCCGCGTCGACAGCCAGAACGCCAGCCCGGCCGTGACCAGCTGCGACACGAAGACGAACGCCACGGCGATCGCGAGCCGCCCGATGGTGTCCCCGGCCGGCAGCGAGCCGCCCGCGGGGAGCTCCAGCGGCCCCCATCCGTAGGCCGCCGTACCCGCGGCGAGCGCCACCAGCGGCAGCAGCACCATCGCGGCCAGGCTGAACCCGAGCGCCACCACCAGCTTGCTCCACAGCAGCCGGGCCCGGGGCACCGGCGAGGCCAGCAGGTACCGCAGCGAGGACCAGCTGGCCTCGGAGGCCACCGTGTCCCCGCAGAACAGCGCCACCGGCACCACCAGCAGGAACCCGGCCGACACGAACAGGCAGGTGGCCGCGAAGTTCGCGCCCGAGGCCGTCGCCGTGTCGATCAGGGTGATCCGGCCGTCGCCGCCGCCCCGGCTGCCGGGGCCGCCGCCGACCGCGAAGGCGATCATCAGGATGAAGGGCAGAGCGGCCAGGATGCCGCCCATCACCAGCGTCCGCCGCCGGCGCCACTGCCGCAGCGCTTCCACGCGCAGCGGCAGCGTCCGGTTCGCCCGGTAGCCGTGGGCGACCTCGCGGCCGATGCCGTCCGGCGTCACGTCGCCGTTCGCGGGCGAGCCCGCGTTCTCGTGCGCGTTCACATCCGTCACGGTGTTCATGCCGCGCCTCCGATCAGGGTGAGGAACGCGTCTTCCAGCCGCCGGTGCGGCCCCACTCCCGACACCGGCACCTCCAGCCGTACGAGTTCGGCGATCAGCTCGGCGGCGCTCGCGCCGTCCAGCCGTACGAGCAGACCGTCCTCGGCGCTCGCCACGGACTCCACTCCCTCCAGCGCGGCGATCTTCCCGACCACCGCCTCGTCCACCGGCTGCGCCAGCGACACCAGCAGGACGTCCCCGCCGCCGGTGATCTCGGAGACCTCGCCCGCCTGGACCAGCCGGCCGCGGTCCATGACCACCAGGTGCGTGCAGGACTGCTCGACCTCCGACAGCAGGTGGCTGGAGACGATGACCGTCCGCCCCCCGGCCGCGTACCGGATCATCACGTCGCGCATCTCGCGGATCTGCGGCGGGTCCAGACCGTTGGTCGGTTCGTCGAGGATCAGCAGGTCCGGCATGCCGAGCATGGCCTGCGCGATCGCGAGGCGCTGGCGCATGCCCTGCGAGTACGTGCGCACCGCCCGCTCCAGCGCGTCGCCGAGCCCGGCGATCTCCAGGGCCTCCTCCATGTGGGAGTCCGCGGCGGGGCGGCCCGTGGCCTGCCAGTACAGCTCCAGGTTGGCGCGCCCCGTCAGGTGCGGCAGGAAGCCGGCACCCTCAACGAACGCCCCGACCCGCGAGAGCACGGGCGCGCCGGCCCGGACCTGGTGCCCGAAGACCCGGATCTCCCCGGCATCCGGAGTGATCAGGCCCATCAGCATCCGCAGGGTCGTGGTCTTGCCGGCGCCGTTGGGCCCGAGCAGGCCGAGCACCTGGCCCTTCTCCACCCGGAAGGACAGGTCCCGTACGGCGTACCGGTCCTGCGCCTTCGCATAACGCTTGGTCAACCCCGTGATCTCCAGCGGTACGTCGGCCAGCGCCGGGTCGGGCTGCGCCGCCCCCGCCCGGCCGCCGCCCGGCCCCCGGCCGGTCCTGCGGATCCCCACCAGCGCGGCGGCCAGCAGCGCGGCCCCGAGCGGCATCCACCAGGTCCAGGCGGGCAGTCCCGAGGACGCCGCGCGCACCCCGCCCGCGACGGGCACGGCCAGGGGGCCCTGCGCCGAGACGGTGTAGGTCGCCGGCGCGGCCGGAGAGGCGTAGCCGAGGTCGGTGGCGGCGACGACGAGCCGCAGCCGGTGCCCGGCCTCGACCGCGTGGTCGATCGCGGGCAGCCGCAGCTCGACGGTCTTGTCCTGCTGCGCGCCCTCCACCCGCACCGGGGCCACCAGCTGACTCGGCAGCACCTGCTGGCGGCCGTCGGGGCTGACGTCGTACACCTTGCCGAACAGAACGGCCGAACCGTCCGCAGCCGTAGACCTCACCTTTAGGGTGATGGTCGGGGTCCCGGTGATCCGGGTTTCCCCGGTCAGCGGCTCCGACTCGAACCGGGCGTTCTGCCCGGGGAAGTCCAGCGAGAGGCCGCCTCCGAGGGCGGCGAGCTGCCCGCCGATGCCCGGGAGCGCGGACAGCGCGGGCGGGGCCCCGCCCGCCGGGTTGGCGAAGGTCTGCTCCCGGCCGGTCAGGGCGAACTCGCGCGGCCCGGACAGCAGCCCGGGATAGGTGGAGCCGCTCGCTCCGCGCAGCGTGACCCGGCCGTTGGTGGAGTCGATGCCGCCGGAGCGCGAGACGCGGAAGGCGGGGCCGGTGTCCACGGCCGTGTCGTCCTTGAGGTACCGGTCGAACCAGGTCTTCACCCGGTCCTCGACCCGGTCCGCCTCGCGCATGCCCCCGTCGTGACCGCCGGCCGCCCAGTCCACCGAGACGGGCGCACCGTTGGCGGCGATCGCCCGGGCCATGGCGTCGGCCTGGTCCAGCGGGAAGAGGGAGTCGTCCTGGCCCTGCGTGATCAGGGTCGGCACCTTGATCGCGCCGCCGACCGCCGAGGGACTGCGCTGCTCCAGCAGGGCGCGGGCCTCGGGGTCGGGCTTGCCTGCCACCGCGACCCGTTCGTACATGGCGCACAGCTCCGGCTGGAAGCGTCCGCAGCCGGGCGCGGGCGGGG
Source organism: Streptomyces sp. NBC_00193 (assembly GCF_026342735.1). Classification (GTDB taxonomy): domain Bacteria; phylum Actinomycetota; class Actinomycetes; order Streptomycetales; family Streptomycetaceae; genus Streptomyces; species Streptomyces stoeckheimensis. The sequence goes on along the minus strand of NZ_JAPEMM010000002.1, from coordinate 664,963 downwards.
CCGCCTGCGGGGCGGCGCCCGGACCGGAAGCCCCCGGCTGCAGGCCGCCCGCGGAACCGGTGGTGAAGAAGAGGCCCGCCCACAGCTTCTTGAAGACGTCGCCGGGGAAGAGGGAGTCCGCGAGGTTCCAGTAGGTGATCGAGGGGGCGATGGCGTCCACGCGCGGGTCGTTGCCGGCCGCGAGCAGCGAGACCGCCCCGCCGTAGGAGCCGCCCGCGATGCCGACGCGCGGATCTCCCGCCGCGTCGAGCCGCACCCCGGGCCGGGCGGCGATCCAGTCGATCAGCCGGGAGACGTCCTTGACCTCGTACGCGGGGTCGTTCAGCCCGATCTTCCCGCCGGAGCGGCCGAATCCGCGCGCCGACCAGGTCAGCACCGCGTAGCCGTCGCGCGCGAGGCGCTCGGCCTGCGGGCGCATGTCCTCCTTGCTGCCGCCGAAACCGTGGGCGAGGAGCACGGCGGGACGCTTCGCCCCACCGTCCCCCTCGGTGTCCCCGCTGGTGAAGTAGGAGATGTCGATACCGGCGCCGGGCATGTCGAGGACCTTGTCCTCGCGGCGCACGGACGGGGCGTCGCCGGCCGCGGCGGTTGCCGTGAGGGTGCCCGCCCCCGCGACGACGGCGAGCGCGGCCGCGCCCGCGAGCAGGCGGCTTCGGCGGCGGCGTGGCAGTCGGAGCTTCATACGGGAACCCTAAGCGCCAGGCCGCCGGTGGCCGCGCTCCCGCAGGCTGAACTGCGGACGTCCTCAAGGACTACGCCGGGCGGTCGGCATACCGCGGCTGCGGTACGTGGTGGGGCCGGGAGTCCGGGCCGGGAGTCCGGACCGGGGTCGGGGGTCCGGACCGGGACCGGGGGTCGGGCCGGGGCCGGGGCGGATCCGGAGTCGGGAAGCCCGGCGGGGTCGGGCCGGGGGCGACTTTTTCCCCACCCCGCCCCTTCCCGAAACCGGGGCTCCGCCCCGGACCCCGCGCCTCAAACGCCGGCGAGGCTGGATGTGCCGGGCTCCGCCCCGGACCTCGCGCCGCAGGCGTCGGCGAGGCTGGGTGGGTCGGACTCCGCGCCGCAGGCGTCGGCAAGGGCTGGGTGTGCCGGACCTCGCGCCGCAGGCGTCGGCGAGGCTGGGTGGGTCGGGCTGCGGTGCGGGCTGTGTGGCGGGAGGATGGCCGCATGTTGCTGGCCGAGGTTGCGCGGGTGTCCCGGGAGGTCGGTGAGACCTCCGCCCGGTCAGGGAAGACCGCCCTGCTCGCGGAGCTGTTCGCCGCCGCGCCCGCCGAGGAGGCTGCGCTGGTGGTCTCGTACCTCGCCGGGCGGCTCCCGCAGGGACGCCCCGGGATCGGCTGGCGGGCGCTGGCCCAGGAGACGCCGCCGGCTGTGGAACCGACCCTGACCGTGACGGCCGTCGACGAGGCCGTGACCCGGTTCGCCGCCGTCGCCGGGGCCGGCGCCCAGGCCGAGCAGCGCCGGATCCTCGACGCGCTGCTCGGCGCCGCCACCGAGGCCGAGCAGCGGTTCCTGCGCAGCCTGCTCGGCGGGGAGGTGCGCCAGGGCGCGCTCGACGCCGTGGCCCTGGACGGGGTCGCCGCCGCGGCCGGGGTGCCCGCCGCCGCCCTGCGCCGGGCCGCGATGCTCGACGGCTCCCTGCCCCGGGTGGCGGCGGCCGTGCTCGCCGAGGGGGCGGCGGCCCTGCGCGAGGTCACCCTGCGCGTGGGGCAGCCCGTCCAGCCGATGCTGGCGAACACCGCCAAGTCGGTGGCCGAGGCACTGGCCGCGCTCGGGCCGTGTGCGGTGGAGGAGAAGCTCGACGGTATCCGGGTGCAGGTCCACCGCGAGGGGGACGACGTACGGGTGTACACGCGCTCCCTCGACGAGATCACCGGCCGGCTGCCGGAAGTGGCCGAGCTGGCCCGCTCCTTTCCGGGGGACCGGTTCATCCTCGACGGGGAGGTCATCGGCCGCTCCCCGGCCGACGGGCGCCCGGTGCCGTTCCAGGAGGTGGCGAGCCGGGTCGGCTCCCGCACCGACGTCGAGGCCGCCCGGCGGACCCTTCCGGTCGTCCCCTACTTCTTCGACGTGCTGGCGGCGGGGGACCGCGTGCTCCTCGACCTGGCGGTGCGCGAACGGTACGCGGAGCTCACCGCCCTGGTGCCGGAGGAGTTCCAGGTCGGCCGGCTCGTGGTCGAGGACCCGGCGGCGCAGGCGGCCGAGGCGGAGGAGTTCTGGACGCGGACCCTGAGCCGGGGCCACGAGGGCGTGATGTTCAAGGCCCTCGACTCCGTCTACGCGGCCGGCCGGCGCGGCAAACACTGGCTCAAGGTGAAACCGGTGCACACCCTCGACCTGGTGGTGCTCGCCGTCGAACGGGGCCACGGCCGGCGCACCGGTCTCCTGTCCAATCTGCACCTGGGCGCCCGGACCGCCGACGGCGGCTACGCGATGCTCGGCAAGACCTTCAAGGGACTCACCGACGAGATGCTGCGCTGGCAGACCGAGCGGCTCGCCGAGCTCGCGGTCGAGGACGACGGCTACACGATCCGGGTGCGCCCCGAACTGGTGGTGGAGATCGCCTACGACGGCCTGCAGCGCTCCCCGCGCTACCCGGCCGGGGTCGCCCTGCGCTTCGCGCGCGTCCTGCGCCACCGCCCCGACAAGCGGGCCCAGGACGCGGACACGGTGGAGACGGTGCTCGGCACACCGTGAGGGGGAGAGGTGGGGTGATTTGCCTCAGAGGCAAGGTGGATTGCCAGGGAGGTAAGTATCTGGCTCAATCGGGGCATGACAACCGGTCCTGCCCCCGGCCCCGACGAAGCGGCCGACCCAACCCCCGATGCCACCGCCCCCGACGCCGAGCTGCCCACCGTGGCCCCGCAGCTGCGCGATCTGCGCCGCCGGGCCGGGCTCACCCTGGAGGCCGCCGCCGCCCGGGCCCGGCTCTCGCCGGCGCACCTGTCGCGGCTGGAGACCGGCCGCCGCCAGCCCTCGCTGCCGCTGCTGCTCGGGCTCGCCCGCACGTACGGCACGACGGTCTCGGAGCTGCTCGGGGAGACCCCGGCCGTAGCTGATCCCATCGTACGGGCCGGCGGGCCGGGCGCCCGCGAGGCGGACGGCTGGACCTACTGGCAGGCCGGCGGCTCCGGCCGCGGGATGCAGGCGCTGCGCGTGCACGTCCCCTACGGCCGCAGCCAGGGCGAGCTGGTCCGCGTACATCCGGGGGAGGAGTGGCTGTACGTGCTGCAGGGGCGGCTGCGGCTGCACCTGGGGGAGACCGAGTACCTGCTGGAGCCCGGGGACAGCGCGCACTTCGACTCGCTCACCGCGCACCGGATCGGCGCGGCCTCGACCTCCGGGGCGGAGCTGCTGTTCGTCCACACCCTGCTGCAGAGCAGCCTCGCCGGTCTGTGCCTCGGCGGCGGCACCGGCACGACCACACACCACCGATAGGCGAGGAGCCGTACGCCATGCCCGATACGCAGGACACGCAGGCTCAGGACGCGCAGGCGCCGGACACGAAGCAGGCGCAGCAGTCGAAGTTCCCGCGCGGTCTCATCATCCGGCTCATCGCCTATTTGTTCGTGGGCCACTTGTTCGCGTTCTTCGTCTACCTGCTCTTCGTGCTGGGTGCGCAAAACCAGTGACAGCGGGCCGGAATTTCCGTACACGGCTCTAGGAACCTACAGGTCCTGAAGCTACCCTCCGCGCATGATTTCCACGGTTGTCTGGGGTACCGGCAACGTCGGCCGTTTGGCCATCCGTGCCGTAGAGGCCCATCCGGCGCTGAAGTTGGCCGCCGTCATCGTCCACGATCCAGAAAAGGTCGGCCGCGACGCCGGTGAACTCGGCGAACTCGACTACGAGACGGGCGTCGCGGCCACCGACGACATCGAGGCGGTCCTCGCGGCCCGTCCGCAGGCGGTCGTCTACGCGGCGTCCGGCGACATCCGCCCCGACGACGCGCTCGCCGACATCACCCGGGCGATCCGCTCCGGCGCCGTCGTCGTGAGCCCCGCCCTCTATCCGCTCTACGACTACCGCAGCGCCCCACCGGAGTTCCTCGATCCGGTGACCGCCGCGGTCGCGGAGGGCGGCGGTTCGCTCTTCGCCTCCGGCGTCGACCCCGGCTGGGGCAACGACGTGCTCCCGCTGCTGCTCAGCGGGCTCGGCACCCGGATCGACGTCATCCGGTGCCAGGAGATCTTCGACTACTCCACCTACGACCAGCCGGACTCCGTCCGCTACCTCATCGGCATGGGCCAGCCCATGGACTACGAGCCGATGATGCTCATGCCGTCCATCCCGACCATGGTGTGGGGCGGGCAGATCCGGATGATGGCCCGGGCCCTGGGCGTCGAACTCGACGACATACGCGAGACCGTGGAGCGCCGCGCCCTCGACGCCACCGTCACCACGCGCACGATGGGGGAGTTCGAGGGAGGCACCCAGGGTGCCATCCGCTTCGAGGTGCAAGGGATCGTCGAGGGCGAACCCCGCATCGTCATCGAGCACGTCACCCGCATCCACGCCTCCTGCGCGCCCGACTGGCCGACCCCGCCCGACGGCGGCGACGGCGCCCACCGGGTGATCATCGAGGGCCGCCCGCACATCGAGGTCACCATCGAGGCCACCGACGAGGGCGAGAACCGCTCCGCCGGAGGCAACGCCACCGCCGTCGGGCGCCTCGTCGGAGCCATCGACTGGCTGGTGGAAGCCGAACCGGGGCTCTACGACGCCCTGGACGTCCCCCTGCGCCCCGCCGTCGGCAAACTCGGAAGGAAACTGTCATGAGGATCGACATACCCGAAGGCCAGCACCCCATCGAGTACGTGTGGGGCGACCTGGTCCCCGGCATCGGCATGGCCGCCGCCAACTTCTCCCTGTCGGTGTACGCCCACACCACCCTGGGGCTGCGGGAGTTCGAGGCGGCGCGGCTGCGCGTCGCGCAGATCAACGGCTGCATCTTCTGCCTGGACTGGCGCACGGACCGGGACGGGGAGAAGGTCGAGGACGAGTTCCCCGAGGCCGTCACCGAGTGGCGCACCACGGACCGCTTCGACGAGCGCACCCGGCTCGCGGCGGAGTACGCGGAGCGGTACTGCCTGGACCACCACGGCCTGGACGAGGAGTTCTGGGAGCGGATGACGGCCCGCTACAGCCAGGTGGAGATCGTGGAGCTGACGATGAGCATCGGCTCCTGGCTGGCCTTCGGCCGGCTCAACCACGTGCTCGGCCTGGACAGCGTCTGCGTGCTGCCGGGCCACTGAGCGCGGGCCGCCGAGCGCGGAGCGCGTGCGGTGCGCACACGGGTCCGGGGCCGTCGGAGAGTCCGACGGCCCCGGCCTTCGTGCTGTCCGCCGCCCTTACATGTCGGTGGCGATGATCTTCTCGATGTTGCGCTCGGCGAGCGCCGTGATGGTGACGAACGGGTTGACGCTGGTGTTGCCGGGGATCAGCGCGCCGTCGATGACGTACAGGCCGGTGTAGCCGTGCAGACGGCCGTAGTTGTCGGTGGCCTTGTCCAGGACCGCGCCGCCGAGGGGGTGGTAGGTGAGGTGGTCGCCCCAGATCTTGTTGGTGCCGAAGAGGTCGGTCCGGTAGATCGTCCCCTCCTTCGAGTTGATCTTGTCGAAGATGGTCTTCGCCATGGCGATGGACGGAGCCTTCCAGGCCGTCTGCCAGTTCAGCTCGACCCCGCCCGTCGAGGCGTTGTACGTGAACTCCGCGCGGTTCGGGTTCTTCGTGATCGACAGGTAGAACGAGGCGTACGTCTCGATGCCGGTCGGCAGCGGCGCCACCTCGGCGAAGGCGCCGCCCGCGTCCCAGTTGTCGATGCCGCCGCAGGGGATGGAAGCCTGCACCTTGCCGGTCGCGTCCCACATGTGGTTGGCCCGGCCGCACATGACGTTGCCGTTGTCGCCCCAGCCCTTGCCGATCTCGTTGTTCAGGTTGGGCAGGGCGCCGGTGGCCTTGAGCCGGACGAGCAGCTTGCTGGTGCCGACGCTGCCGGCCGCGAAGAACACCTTGTCCGCGACGACGGTCTTGGTGCCCACGGTGTCGCCGGTGGTGTTGATCTGGTCGATGACGACCGTGTACCCGCCGCCGGAGGCCGGGGAGACCGAAGTCACCTTGTGCAGGGGCGAGATGGTGACCTTGCCGGTGGCCTTGGCCTGGGCGATGTAGGTCTGCTGGAGGGACTTCTTGCCGGCGTTGTTGCCGTAGAGGATCTCACCGGCGACGGCGGACTTGGGGACGGTCCCGGCCGCTTCCTGCTCCATGTAGTCCCAGTCGTACACGTCCGGGACGAAGACGAAGGGGAACCCGGCCCGCTGGGCGTGCTTGCGGCCCACGCGGGAGAACTGGTAACAGTCGACGCTCTCGAACCAGGCCGGGTCGATCAGGCTGACCCCGAGGCCCGCGTTGGCGCGCGGGTAGTAGGTGTCGTACATCTCGTCCGCGTTCACGGTCGGCAGGACGGCGCCGAAGTTCGCGCGCTTCGGGGTGACCGCCATGCCGCCGTTGACCAGCGAGCCGCCGCCGACGCCGCGGCCCTGGTAGACGATGATCCCGCCCATCTCCTCGGCGTCCAGGATGCCGGTGTAGCGCGGGACGGCCTTGTCGATGGGGAAGCCCAGGAAGTTGCTCAGCGGCGCCTTGGTCTTGGTGCGGAGCCAGTACGCGCGGTAGTCCGGGGTGGTCGTGTTGCAGAAGATCTTGCCGTCCGAGCCCGGGGTGTCCCAGGCCATGCCCATTTCGATCATGTGGACGTCGACGCCGGCCTGGGCGAGCCGCAGGGCGGCGACGGAACCGCCGTACCCGGTACCGATCACGAGGGCCGGTACGTGCGCTCCGTTGTCGATCGGGCCGGCGGCGGCCGCGCCGGCCGTGGCGGCCTGGGCCTGAGACGGGGCGATCTGACCCGCGAGGGCCATTGCACCCAGGATGGAACCCGTTCTACCGAGAAATCCTCGACGGGAGACGCCGTTCTGGTTCGTTTTGTGCAGGCCTTTGTCGCTCATGTGAGCTTCCTCACTCTAGGCGGAATGAGAACGAGTTCTACTGCCGAGTGCTTGCGAAGTCACTAGATACGTCAAGGCGTCTTTCGCCGGCGGCAGCCGTGGGCGGTGCCGGTTCGAGGCCCGCGCGACGGCGTCGAAAGTCCCATCGGACGCTGGGAACGACCACCCGCTGTGCACGGCCGGTCATCCTGCAGTGACGGAAACGGCGGCGAGGAGGGCCGCGCGGCCGAGGCGTGTCCGCCCGAATCCACCACGTCAGAAGTCGAACGCGTTACGGGATGCCGCGCCGCTCCGGGGTGGCGGGGTGCTCGGCGCACCCAGCCACTCCGTCGTGGCTGCATCCCGCGGGCTCCGGGGCCGAAAAGCGACAAACCGCAAGGTGGGCCCGTGATCGGCGCGCGAATCTTTTTACCTTCGGCAGGTGCTCCTGTTCCGCGCCCGGGCCGCTGTTACAGGTTCGGCGCACCCCGCCGGGCCCCCTCGCGTACAGAAGGGGAACGCGCGCGCCCGCCGGTCCAGACCAGGATCAGCGTCGAGGCGGCCGCCGCGAAGGCGCACCAGGTGGAGGCGAACTCCAGCCGCCACAGGGCGGCGCAGGCGAGGGCCCCGGCCGCCAGGAGGGCGCCGAGGAGGCGCAGCCGGCGGTCCCCCGAGAGGGCCAGGGCGCCGAGCGTGGCGAACAGATAGCCCGCCAGGGCCAGCGGCATCCACGGAACGTTCACCCCGTACCCGAGGGTGTGGCCGCGGATCTCGGCGCTCACCGGACGGGTCGCCAGGCAGTACGCGAGGTACGCGCCGGTGGCGAGTCCGGCGGCGGCCGGCAGCCACAGCCGGGGCCTGAGCTCGGGCGCAGCGGCGAGCAGCACCCCGAGCGGCACCCATGCGGGCAGCAGCGGGAGGGCGATCACCGCCCAGGCGGTCGTGGCCGGGCCGCAGCCGCCGCCGGAGCGCCAGACGGCGGCCTCGATCAGCTGGTGCGCGCCCAGGATCAGCGGGAGCGCCGCGACGGGCAGGTCCCGCGGGCGGCGGGTCCGGGCCAGGCAGGCGATCCCGACGGCGGTGATGACCGTGCCCGCCGTCAGATCGGCCGTCGCGCTCCAGCACATGAGGCCCTCCCGATCCCACGGTAGGCCTAGGCGCAGACGTCTGCCACGTCACGGATCATTGGAAAAACTCGACAAGAAACAGAAGAATCCTGCACGAGTATTGCCGTGTTTCCGTGCGGGGTCCTACTGTCCCGGCCATGCCCCCAAGAAGAGCCGCAAGTCGAGCTGCAATCCGCGTCGCGAGCCGAGCAGCAGCCGGCGCAGCGAGCACAAGAGCCGTCCCCACCCGGGTCCTCCCCGCCCGGGCCGCCGCCGCACGCGCCGCCGCCGTCCTGGCGGCGCTCACAGCGTCCGCCCTCGGCCTCGGCGCCCTGGGCGCGGGCGCGGCCGAGGCCCGGCCCGCCGCCGCGGATCCCGCAGCGCCCACGGCCGTCACCCGGGCCGCCCTCGACCCCGCACTGGTCGAGGGCCGCGGCGCCCGGGTGGACTTCGCCGAGCAGGAGGCGGAGAACGCCGCCACCTCCGGCACGGTCATCGGTCCCGACCGCACCGCGTACTCCCTGCCCGCCGAGGCCTCAGGCCGCAAGGCGGTGAAGCTGGAGCCGGGCCAGTACGTGGAGTTCACCCTGCCCGCGGCGGCCGACGCCGTCACCGTCCGCTACAGCATTCCCGACGCCCCCGCCGGTGGCGGCATCACCGCTCCGCTCGACGTCACCGTCAACGGCAAGAACCGCCGCTCGATGACGCTGACCTCGCAGTACTCCTGGCTGTACAACCAGTACCCCTTCAGCAACGACCCGCAGGCCGGCCTCCTGCACCCCGACTGGTGGATCACCGAGTGCGGCTGCGTCCCGGCGGCCACCACCCCGGCCCCGGTCATCGCCAAGCCCTTCCGTCCCACCCACATGTACGACGAACAGCGCCTGCTCCTGGGCCGCACCCACCGGGCGGGCGACAAGGTCCGTCTCACCGTCCCGGCCGGGAGTCCCGCAGCCTGGACGGTGATCGACCTGCTCGACTCGCAGCGCGTCGGCGCCCCGCACGTGGAAGCGACCGCCGCGAACGCCCTCCTCTTCGGCGCGGACCCGACGGGCCGCCGGGACTCCGCCGACGCCATCGACCGGGCCATCGCCTTCGCCAAGCGCCACCGGCTCCCGGTCTACCTGCCGCCGGGCACCTACCAGGTCAACCGCCACATCATCGTGGACGGGGTCACCCTCACCGGCGCCGGCAGCTGGTACACCACCGTCAAGGGCAAGGGCGTCGGCTTCTACGGCAAGGAGGCCGCGGACGGCGGCAGCCGGGGCGTCCACCTCTCCCGCTTCGCCATCGAGGGCGACGTCCGCGAACGCGTGGACACCGACCAGGTCAACGGAGTCGGCGGCGCGATGAGCGACTCCACCATCGACTCCCTCTACATCCACCACACCAAGGTCGGCCTCTGGTTCGACGGCCCGATGAGCAATGTGAAGGTCACCCGCAACGTCATCACCGACCAGATCGCCGACGGCCTGAACTTCCACACCGGAGTCACCGACTCCCTCGTCCAGGACAACTTCGTCCGCAACACGGGCGACGACGGCCTCGCGATGTGGGCCGAGAGGACCACCAACGCCCGCAACACCTTCGACCACAACACCGTGCAGAGCCCCACGCTGGCCAACGGCATCGCGATCTACGGCGGCGCCGACACCACCGTCACCGCCAACCTCGTGGCCGACCCGGTCCGCGAGGGCAGCGCCCTGCACGTCGGCTCCCGCTTCGGAGCCGAACCCTTCACCGGCAGCCTGCGGATCGACGGCAACACCACCGTGCGCTCCGGCACGTACGAGCTGAACTGGAACATCGGGCTCGGCGCGATCTGGTTCCACGCCCTGGACCGCAGCATCGACCAGGCCGACATCCAGGTCACCGGCAACTCCTTCCTCGACAGCACCTACAACGCGATCATGCTGGTCAGCGACTGGCCGGTGAAGGACAAGGTGCGCATCGAGAACGTCCACTTCAAGGACGTCCGCGTCGACGGCACCGGCACCTCCGTGGTCAGCGCGCGGGTGGCCGGATCGGCGAGCTTCGAGAACGTCGACGCCCGCAACGTCGGAGCCGTCGGCGTCAACAACTGCGGCTCCTTCAACTTCCCCGCCACCGGCTCGGAGTTCACCCTCCTCGACCGTGGCGGCAACGACGGCGGCGGCACCACGGGACCCTGGCTGGCCGGCTGGGAACTGCCCAACACCATCACCTGCGACGACCGCCCGCCGGTCGTCGCCCCGCCGGCGCCGAGCCCCTGGTAGCGGCCGGCTGATCCGCGGGGGTCACCGCTCCGCCGCTCCCGGGGGTTCGAGCGGCGGAGCGGTCACCGCGCAGTTCGTACGGCACTGCGGGTGACAGGCCCCGGGCGCGGGGGAGCGTACGGTCGCCCAGGCCACGGCCGCCCCGACCACGAGCACCCCCGCGCACCAGTACATCGCCCGCCCGAAGGCGGCGTCGAAGGCGCCGGCCGAGAGGTACGCGTCCGGCCCCATCCCGGCCAGCAGCGGCAGCGCGGCCACCGCGAGGAGCCCGGCGGCGCGCGCGGCCGCGTTGTTGATGCCGCTGGCCAGGCCGGCCCGCCCGGGATCCACCGAGGACAGGACGGTCGCCGTCAGCGGGGCCACCAGGGCCGCCATGCCCAGGCCCATCACGAGCAGCGCCGGCAGCACGTCCCGTACGTACGAGGCCTCAGGGCCCACCCGCAGCATCAGCAGCATCCCCGCCGCGCACAGCAGCGGCCCGACGGTCAGCGGGATCCGCGGGCCGATCCGCTCCCCGAGCTGCGCCGACCGGGCCGACAGCAGCAGCATCAGGGCCGTGGTGGGCAGCAGGGCGGCCCCGGCGCCCAGGGCGGAGTAGCCGGACACCACCTGGAGCTGGAGCACCACGAGGAAGAAGAACCCGCCGAAGGCCGCGTACACGCACAGGGTGACCAGGTTGACGGCGGTGAACCGGCGCGAGGAGAAGATGTCCGGGGGCACCATAGGATCGGCCCGCCGCCGCTCGACCACCACGAACGCCCCGGCCAGCAGGACACCGCCCACGGCGGCGCCCGCCACCAGCGCGGTGCCCGACCGGGCCTCGATGAGCGCGTAGGTCAGCAGCGCGAGCGAGGCCGCCCCCAGCACCGCCCCGGCCACGTCGAACCGCCCGTGCGCCGCCGGATCCCGCGATTCCGGTACGTGCCGCAGCGCGACCGGGACACAGAGTGCGGCCACCGGCACGTTCAGCAGGAACACCCAGCGCCAGCCCGGCCCGTCCACCAGCCAGCCGCCCAGGAACGGCCCCACGGCCGCGCCCACCCCGCCGAACCCCGACCACAGCCCCACCGCGCGGGCCCGGTCGTCGGGATGGATCGAGCCCTGGATCAGCGCGAGGGAACCGGGCGTCAGCAGCGCCCCGCCGACCCCCTGCAGGGCGCGGGCCGCGATGAGCACCCCGGCGTTCGGCGCGATCCCGCACAGCAGGGAGCCCACCGCGAACCACACCACCCCGAGCACGAAGATCCGGCGACGTCCGAACCGGTCCCCGAGCGCCCCGCCGACCAGGATCAGACCCGCGAGGGTCAGCAGGTAGGCGTTGACCGTCCACTGGAGCACCGCGAGATCCGCGCCGAGATCCCGCCCGATGGCGGGCAGGGCCACGTTGACCACGGTCGAGTCGAGCAGCGCCATGGCGGACCCGAGCACGGTGGTCAGCACGATCCACCGGCCCTGCGCGGTACCGAGCCGCACCCCGGGGGCGGGGGACGGGGCGGGGGTGGTCATTCCCCCAGGCTGGCCCGCGCGGCCCGGAACGGCCACCCGGCCGGTGGCGATACGGCTCATTAGGCACTCTTGTACGGGTCATGACATCTCCCGCACCATGGCCCGCGCACGTCACGCACACCCTTTCCGCACGTTCTGCACACGGCGTACGAGGAGACCACACGTGGCACAAAGCGACAGCCGACGATCCTCCCGAGCACGATTACGAGCCCTGCGCGCAGGGCTCGCCGCCCTCACCGCGACCCTGCTCCTGCCCCTCGGCGCAGGCGTGGCCGCGGCCGCCCCCGATCCGGCCCCCACCCCGGGAGCGGCCGAGCGCAAGATCGAGCCGAGTCTCCGGGCCCAGCTCGACGGCTCGGCGAAGGCCGTCTTCTGGGTCTACCTCGACAGCGCCGCCGACCTCACCGCCGCGGCCGCGCAGCCGACCCGCGCCGCGAAGGCCGAGACGGTGCTCCGGCTCAAGAAGGAGCAGGCCGCACGCAGCCAGACCGAGGTGATCAAGGCCCTGGAGGGCACGCGGGCCGAGTACACCTCGTACTGGATCGTCAACGCGGTCCGCGTCGTCGGCACCGAGAAGCTCGCCACCGCCCTGGCCCAGCGCCCCGAGGTCGCCCGGATCGACGCCGACGACCAGATCGCCCTGGCGAAGCCCGCCGAGGGCAGCCGGGAGAAGACGGCGGCCGACGCCGTCGAGTGGAACGTCGACCGGATCAAGGCGCCACAGGTCTGGGACCAGCTCGGCGTGCGCGGTGAGGGCATCGTCGTCGCCAACATCGACAGCGGCGTGGACCACACCCACCCGGCCGTGGCCACCCAGTACCGCGGCAGGGGCGCGGACGGGTCCTACGACCACAACTACAACTGGTTCGACCCGGCCGGGGTGTGCCCCACCGCGGCCCCCTGCGACAACAACGACCACGGCACCCACACCATGGGCACGATGGTCGGCGACGACGGCGGCGCCAACAAGACCGGCGTCGCCCCGCGCGCGAAGTGGATCGCCGCCAAGGGCTGCGAGACCACCTCCTGCTCCGAGGCCTCGCTGCTCGCCGCGGGCCAGTGGATCGTCGCCCCGACCGACCTGAACGGCCAGAACCCGCGCCCCGACCTGGCCCCGCACGTCGTCAACAACTCCTGGGGCGGCCCCGGCGGAGACACCTGGTACCAGCAGATCGTCGACACCTGGCGGGCCGCCGGCATCTTCCCGGCCTTCTCCAACGGCAACTCCGGACCCGGCTGCGCCACCAGCGGATCGCCCGGCGACTACGCGAGCTCCTACAGCTCCGGCGCCTTCGACATCAACGGCGCCATCGCCTCCTTCTCCTCGCGCGGCGCGGGCCCCGGCGGAATCGTCAAGCCGAACATCGCGGCCCCCGGGGTGAACGTGCGCTCCTCCGTCCCCGGCGGCGGATACGCGTCCTTCTCCGGCACCTCCATGGCCTCCCCGCACACCGCGGCGGCCGTGGCCCTGCTCTGGTCGGCCGCGCCCTCCCTCGAAGGCGACATCGCGCAGACCGAGGCGCTGCTCGACGGCACCGCACTGGACACCGACAACGGCCAGTGCGGCGGGAACGCCGCCGACAACAACGTCTTCGGCGAGGGCAAGCTCGACGTGCTCGCCGCCGTCACCGCCGCGCCGCGCGGCGCGATCGGCGCCCTCGGCGGCACCGTGACCTCCGGCGGGCAGCCGGTCGCCGGCGTGAAGATCGTGGCGGACGGCCCGATCGACCGCACGACGACCACCGCGGCCGACGGCACGTACCGCTTCACCTCCCTGTCCGTGGGCGACTACGCGGTGACCGCCTCCAAGTTCGGCTACGGGCAACAGGGCGCGACCGTGACGGTCACCGAGAACGCCACCGCCACCGGCGACCTCACCCTCACCCAGGCCGCCTCCGGGAAGGTCACCGGCACGGTCTCCTCGGGCTCCGGCCCGCTGGCCGCCGCCGCCGTCACCATCGCCGACACCCCGGTGACCGCGACCACCGACGCCCAGGGCCGCTTCGAGGTCACCCTGCCGCACGGCACGTACGACGTGAGCGCCACCCACCCCTCGCGCTGCCTCACCGGCGGCACGTCCAAGGTCACCGTCGCCGGGGACACCACCGTCGCGGTGAACCTCCCCGAACGCACCGACGGCTACGGATACGCCTGCGCGGCCTCGGGCGGCAGCCCGTACCAGGCCGGGGACCGGCAGCTCGCGCTGACCGGCGACAACACCACCGAGCGCGTCGACCTGCCCTTCCCGCTGCCGCTGTACGGCAAGACGTACGCGCAGGCCTGGATCGGCACGAACGGCACGATCAGCTTCGGCGGGAACAACACCGGCGACATCAACGGGGACATCCCGAGCGCGGCCACGCCCAACGCGGCGCTCTACCCCTTCTGGGACGACCTGGTGGTCGGCGCCGCCGGCAGCGGCTCCGGCGTCTTCACCTCGGTCACCGGCACGGCGCCGCACCGCAGTTACGTCATCGAGTGGCGCGAGGTCTCGCACTGGTCGGCGCAGTCCGACAAGTTCTCCTTCTCCGCGGCGGTCGGCGAGGACGGCACCGTGCGGTACTCCTACAAGGGCACCGGCGGCACCGGCATCAAGGCCGGCTCCACCGCCACGGTCGGCGTGGAGAACGCGACCGGCACCGACGCCTTCAAGTACTCCTTCAACACGCCGGTCATCACGGACGGCCTGTCCATCGCCTTCCGCACCACCAAGAGCGGTGTGGTGGCGGGCCGGGTGCTCGACGCGAACGACGGCAACGGCGTCGCCGGAGCCACCGTGACCATCGGCACGGGCGCCACGGCCGTCTCCGCCGTCACGGCGGCCGACGGCGGGTACGTGGTCCAGAGCGCCGCGGGCGCAAAGGAACTCGGGCTGACCGCGGCCCAGTACGAGCCGGTGGCGGCGACCGTGGACGTCAAGGCGGCCGACGTCACGGTGGTGAACCGGTCCCTGCGCACCGGAAAGGTGACCCCGGCCAAGCCGGCGGTGGAGATCGTCCTGCCCCCGGGCCAGAAGCGGACTCGCACCCTCGACCTCACCAACCCCGGTCTCGGTACGGCCTTCACGGCGGCCGAGGACGCGGCCTGGCTGACCGTGACCCCGGGCTCCGGGGACCTCCCGACGGGCGGGAAGGCCCCGCTCACCCTGTCCGTGGACACCACGGGCCTGACCCCGGGCACCGTCCTCACGGCCGACCTGAAGATCACCTCGGCCAGCGGCCGTACCCCGGTGCTGACCGTCCCCGTCAAGCTCGTCGTCCCGCGCTACCAGGTCGCCCTGGACGCCGGATCCACGAGCGCGAGCACGGACGCACTGGGCGACGGCTGGTCCCCGGACCGCAAGTACACGACGGGCTCGTACGGCTACCAGGGCAACGCTTCGACCCAGTCCACCAGCCGCACGATCACGGGCACGGACGACCAGAAGCTCTTCCGCAACGCCCGCGAGGGCATGTACGAGTACCGCTTCGACAACGTCCCCAACGGCACCTACACCGTGGAACTGGGCTTCGCGGAGCTCTCCTCCACCAAGCCGAACAAGCGCGTCTTCGACGTCCTGGCGGAGGGCACCCAGGTACTGCCCTCCCTGGACATCGCCCTGGAGGCGGGCTCGTACGCGGCCCTGACCCGCACCTACACGGTCACGGTCACGGACGGCACCCTGAACGTCCGCTTCGTCACCCACACCGGCTTCGGCAAACCCCTGCTGAACTCCCTGCGCGTGACGGACCGGCCCGACAAGGGCTGACCTCCGGCACGACCTGACCTCCAGCACGACCTGACCTCCGGCGACAGCACGACGGGCGGGGCGCCTCCGGGCGCCCCGCCCAGTGCCGTCAGGCCCCGGTGCTCACCGGAGGAACCTCCGGTCGCGGTCGGCGAAGGAAGGGAGCGGGGCCGCCGCGCGCAGGGCCACGTCCAGGGCGCGATCCGGGTCGCAGACGTACGTACCGCTGGCCCACGCGGCATTGGCCTCGATCACCGACCAGCGGCCGCCCGCGAGGCCCACGTCGACCACGATCGCGGACGGGAGGGTGGAGAAGGGCAGTCCGGCCGCGAAGGCGAGGGCGCCGGCCGAGGCCGGGCCCAGGCTGAGGCGGCCGTCCTCGGCGTAACGGCTCGCCGTGTGCACGGTCCCGTCGAGCAGGAACACGCGGTACTCCGCCGTGAACCGGACCACGTCGCTGACCAGCACCTCCGTCCCCGGATCCACCGCGTCCGGGCCCGGCAGGCGGGAGCCGTCGGCGTAGACGAGTGCCGGGATCTCCTTGTCGTTCGGCGACTTCACGAAGACGGGCCTGCGCAGCCCGTACGCCTCACGGATCGGCATCAGCCGGACCTCCCGCCCGGTGAACTCCCGGGGCAGCCGCGCCAGCCAGTCGGACGGGGCCTCCAGCAGACCGATCCCGAGCCCGGGGGCCACGGCATCGGCGAACCGCGGTCCGGCGTGCAGATGCCCGGCCCGCAGCCCCTCGGGCACGGCGAAGCCCTCCAGCTGTACGGTCGCCAGCCCGCGCGCGTGCGCCGCTTCCCGGAGCCGGGCGGCGGACGGGGTGACACGGGGCGGGAGCAGCAGGGTCATGCGGAGATCCTGCCGAAGGCCCGGGCCGGCGTCATCCGGGTTTCGGAGCCGGAGGGGGCATCAGCTCCGGCGGTACAGGTCCACCAGGACCGTGACGGATTCGTCGTCCGGGGCCTCGACCAGGCGCACGATCGCGACCTCGCTCCGGTCCGGGCTGCGCACGCAGAACGGCCGGGCCTTCGCGAGTGCGGTGAGCGGCAGGGCGGCGGTCGGACGGGTCTCGATGCCGCCGAGGCAGGCGGCCACCGTCAGCTCCCCGGAGCCGGGCCCTGAGGCGTCGGACACGAAGGAGTCCGACTCCTCGGAGGGGACCAGGGCCTGGCCGTCGCGCGCCAGGTACCAGGCGGCCGTCTCCGCGGGCACCACCTTCCCGGCCTTCAGGTCGAACTCGTACCCGGAGTCGGGGGCGGTGAGCCGGGCCTTCGTGTAGCCGGGCCGGTACGAGGCGGCCGGGTCGGCAGGGGCGGACGGGGCGGCCGTGGCGGGCGCGGAGGCCGTGGGGCCGGTGGGGGTGGTGACGGGGCTGCCGGCGGTCTGGTCCCCGCCCGCGGGGTCGTCCAGGTAGTACACGGCTCCGGCGCCGGCCAGCAGGGCGCCGGCCGCGATGAGGGCCGGCAGCACCGGAAGCCGGCGTCCGCGGGCGGATCTGCCGCGGCCCTGCCCGGGGACGGATGCCGGTGCGGGGGCCGGGGCCGGGGCATGTGCCGAGGCCTGTGCCGGTGCCGGCACCGGTGTCCCGCCGCCGGGCCAGGCGCCGGGGTCCGTGCCGGGGCCGGGGGAGGCCGGGGCGCCGACCGCCGGGCCCGGAAGCGCGGTGGCCGTCCTGGTGGCCCGGAACGTCGGAGGAGCCGGCCAGGCGGTGTCGCCCCCGGCCGCGGCCCCGCCCCCGAGCTCCTCCCGGACCTGCCGGGGCAGCCAGCCGTCGGTGAACTCCGGCCGCCCGCACACCAGGGGGTGCGCCCGCACGGAGGCGATCAGCTGGGTCGGCTGCGGACGGTCCTCGGGACGCTTCGCGAGGCACCACGAGACGAGTCCGTACAGCTCGTGCGGCACCCGGGTGAGGTCGGGATGCTCGTGGACGACCCGGTAGAGGGCGCTGGATTCCGGCCCGTTCCCGAAGGGCGCGATCCCGCAGGCGACGTACGCGGCCAGGGTCCCGAGCGCGAAGACGTCGGTCGCCGGGGTCGCCGGATGGCCGAGGGCCTGCTCGGGCGCCATGAACGCCGCCGTGCCGATCCGCAGCCCCGTACCGGTGAGCGCGGCGGCGTCGGCCGCGCGGGCGATGCCGAAGTCGATCACCCGGGGGCCGTCCTCCGCGAGCAGGACGTTGGCCGGTTTCAGGTCGCGGTGGACCACGCCCGCCCCGTGGATGGCCTGGAGCGCCTCGGCTATGCCCGCGAGCAGCAGCAGGACGGTGCGGGCCGGCAGCGGCCCGTGGCGCCGTACGACCTCGTGCAGGGAGGGGCCGGACACGTACGCGGTGGCGAGCCACGGCGTGGGGTCCTCGACCCCGGAGTCGATCACCTGGGCCGTGAACAGGCCGTGGATCCGGCGGGCGCTGGCCACCTCCTGGGCGAACCGCCGGCGGAATTCGGGATCGGAGGCCAGCTCCCTGCGGACGGCCTTCAGCGCGATGGGGCGGCCGCCGGGCGTATGGGCCAGGTAGACCACGCCCATGCCGCCGGAGCCGAGCCGGGCGTGCAGGCGGTAGCCGCCGATCTCGTCGGGATCGTCTGCGGACAGTTCCGTACGGGTCGGCTGTGCGCCGGAGTGCTGCTCGGACATGCGGTGGCTCTTTCAACGGTGCGGGGCAAGATGCCCTGCGATGCGGCAGGGGCCTGCGCGCATCGTGCCATGAATTGACTGAATTTTCAGTCAGTGCCAGAGTGGGCGACACGTGCCCGCACCATCCGCTCCGCGTGACGGCCCTTCGCGGACGGAGGGCGCACCCTTGTCTCAGGGGCCCGGGGACCGTCGGCCCGTGCCGTGCCCCGTGCCCGTCCTGGCCGGATGCAGTCGTCCCGCCAGCCTTTGATCGGAGTCCTCCCGTGTCCCACCTGCCCCCCACGCGCCGGACCGTCCTCCGCACCTTCGCCGGGATCGGCGCGGTGGCCTTCGGAGCCGCCGCCTGCGGCCCCTCGCAGAGCGCCCCGCGCTCGAATGCCCCCGAGGGCTCCACCTCGCCGTCCCCGGCCGGGGCCAAGCGCCGGCTCGGTGCCGAGTGGGAGAGCCACACCCGCACCTTCATGGCCTGGCCGGCCCTGGACGCGGTCTGGATGGAGGACCTGAAGTACGTGCGCGAGGACATCGCGCGGATCGCCCGGGCCGTCGGGGGGTACGAGGAGGTCGTCATGATGGCCCGGCCCGAGCAGGTGGCCGCGGCGCAGAAGGCCTGCGGCTCCGAGGTCGAGGTGATCCCGCTCGCCGTGGACGACCTGTGGGCCCGCGACACCGTTCCCGTCTTCGTCGAGGAGGAGGGCAAGGTCATCGGCGTCGACTTCAACTTCAACGGCTGGGGCAACAAGCAGGAGCACAAGAACGACGGCCAGGTCGGGCGCCTCCTGCTCCAGAAGTACGGCATCCCCCGGGTCCAGGCTCCGCTGGTGGCCGAGGGCGGCTCCTTCGAGACGGACGGCGAGGGCACCCTGCTGATCACCGAGAGCTCGATCGTCAACGACAACCGCAACCGCGGGAAGAGCCGGGACCAGATCGAGGCCGAGCTCAAGCAGACCCTCGGCGTGGAGACGGTGGTCTGGCTGGCCGGCGTACGCGGCGAGGACATCACCGACGCCCACGTGGACAGCCTCGTACGGTTCGCGGCCCCCGGCGTCGTCCTGCTGGACCGCGCCCACCCGAACACCCCGAAGGACTCCTGGTCCCGCTCGGCCGACCAGGCGAAGGCGGTCCTGTCGAAGGCCACGGACGCCCGCGGCCGGAAGTTCGAGATCATCGACCTGCCGCAGCCCGACCTGGACAAGATCACGGGCGAGGGCGACGACTTCGTGTCGACCTACGCCAACTTCTACGTGGCCAACGACTCCGTCTTCATGCCGAAGTTCGGGGACCGCCAGGCCGACGACCGGGCCCGCGGCATCCTGCAGGAGCACTTCCCCAAGCGGGACATCGTGCCCGTCGCGATCGACACGATCGCCTCGGGCGGCGGCGGCATCCACTGCTCGACCCACGACCAGCCCGGCAAGCCCGCCGCGTGAGCGCAGTGCGGCGCCGCCCGTCCGGGCGGCGCTTCGCGCTGCTCCCGGGTCTGCTCCTGCTGGCGATCGTGGCGGCGGTCGGCGTCGGGGCCTGGCTGCAGTTCGGCGAACGCCAGGCCCAGGACACCGTCCACACCGCGGGACGGGCCGATCCGGACCGGGTGGACGTCGAGGCGACGATCCAGCGCGTCGACGCCGCCGGGCGCGAACTGGTGCTGCGGGTCCTGGTCACGCCCCGCGGGGCGCTGGCCGAGGGCGGCGGGATCGCTCCGGCCGACGACCTCACCCTCCAGACCTCGACGGCCACCCGCGGCGACCTGACCTTCAAGGCCCACCAGCGCATCTCCACCCTGGACGTGCCGGTGGCCCTGACGGGCGGCTCCATCACGGACTACCCCTTCGACGCCTACGGGGCGGACGTGCAGTTCGCGGCCGTCCTGGGCCACGAGAAGGTTCCGGTGCGGGTCCTGTTCTCCAACAACGACGTGCTCTTCGCGGCCACGGTGGAGGCCTCGACGGCGGACGACGGCGCGGCCGTCCTCGACATCGGGCTGGCCCGCTCCAACAGCGTGCTCGTGTTCGCGGTGTTCATGATGATCGCGATGTGGGCGCTCGCCGTGTCCGTCCTGATCGGCGGCTGGTTCCTCGTCACCCGCCGCAAGGGGCTCACCTGGCCCGCCCTCGGCTGGATGGCCGCCACCCTGTTCGCCCTGGCGGCCTTCCGCAACACCGCCCCGGGCACACCGCCGATCGGCTGTCTGCTCGACTACCTCGCCTTCCTCTGGGCGGAGATCCTCATCGCGTTCTGCCTGATCACCGTGGTGGTCGCGGGCATCCGCGCGGAGCGGGAGCCTCCGGCGGAGGGGGCGGAGGGGGCGGAGGGGGCGGAGGGGCTGGTCGGGCCGGGCCGGGCCTGACGGGGCTCACCGGGCATTCGGGTGGCCCGCCGCGGCCGGAGCGCGCGACGCGCTGGGCCGGCCGCGGCGGGCGCCGTACCGTGGCTGACCATGACGCTTCAGAGCGACCGGGCCGAGCAGGCCGAGCGGCCCGAGCGGCCCGAGCGGCCCGAGCCTCTCACGCAGCACACGCCGGTCGGCCGCGCCGACCGGATCGGGTCCCTCGTCCGCGACGCGGACCCGGGGGCCGGCTGGGCGATCGGGGGCCCCGAGGGGCCGTACGCGGTGGTCGAGGCCGGGGCCGGGGCCGCTGGCGGATTCGAGCCCGGCCCCGTCGCCGGGCCCGGAGGGCGGGCCGGTGGGTGCGTCGGCGCAGCCGATGTCGGCGCACTGGCGGGTGTGCTGGTCGTCTGGCCCGTCATCGGGATGCTCGTGGACGCGGGGGAGCTGGCCCTGCACACCCCGCTCACCGCCTACGGGGCGGGCGACGGCCTGCCAGCCGGAACCACCGCGCACCAGCTGCTCACCCACGGATCCGGGGTGTCGCCCGCGCTCACCGGGCTCGCCGAGCGGCTGTGCGGCAGCCCCCTCGCGGGGTTCGCCGCCGACCGGATCTGGGGGCCGCTCGGCATGACCCGTACGGGTATCGCCGCCGACGGGACCCTGCGCGCGTCCGCCGCCGACCTCGGCCGGTTCCTGAGTCACCTCCTCGCCCCGGCGGGCGGACCCGTCAGCCGGGCCTGGACCGAGCAGTCCCTGCGCATCCGCACCGGCGAACTCCTGCCCGCCCGGGGCCTCCTCTGGCACCCCGGCGCGCACGGATCCTGGTCCCACGGCGACGGCCCGGCCCTGTGGATCTCCCCGCGCGGGCGGCGCTGGGCGACCCTCCTCCCCACCACCCCGTCGGCCCCGCTCCGCACCGCCTTCCGCGAAGCGGTCTTCGCCTGAACTCCCCTCCGGGGGAACGCCATTGCGTCTCCGGAGGTATCTTCGGAGTTCGATGAAGAAGACCCGGCAGAAGGACCGTGACGTACCCGGTCCGCAGAGTCCCTGGGACGAGATCGCCCCCGGCCTGTGGATGGGCGGCCACTACTGGACCGACCCGGCGGGGGAGCTGCGCCCGGTCGTCGTCGGAGCCGAGTTCGACCTCGTCATCAGCCTCTTCACCCGCCCCGGCCACGGCCCCGACCCCCGCGTGGAACACCTGGTCGGCGAGTTGCCCGACGCCCCGCTCACCGGCGCGCAGCTGCGCACCGTCCTCCGGCTCGCCGGCGCCGCCCGTCGCGCCCTCGACTCCGGACGGCGGATCCTGGTGCGCTGCCATTCCGGCTACAACCGCTCCGGCCTGGTCGTCGCCCAGTGCCTCGTGGAGGGCGGCCTCGCGCCGGCCGCCGCCATCGGCCTCGTCCGCCGCGGACGCTCCCCCTGGGCCCTGTACAACGAGACCTTCACGGACTACCTCGCCGCCGGCCCGGAGATCGCCGCACTGCTGGTCGACCTCGACCCTGCCTCCGGCCTCGATCGCGGTCCCGATCCCGAACCGGGCGCGCCGTTCCGTCCGTAGCCCGCCCGTGGGCCTCGCGTACCCCCCTCGTGGTCCTCGGAGCGCGGAGCCGGGACGGTCGACGTACGGTGAGCGCGAGATCACCGAACGTCGACTGCAGGCTGCGCGGAGGTACACCAATGCGTACGGCTCACGAGACCGCCCGCGGTGCGCGCACGCCACCGGCCCCGGCCGCGGAGGCACCCGTATGACGGCGCGGGCGGGGCGCGGAGAGAGCGCCCGGTTCGCCGCCGCCCACACCCTGCCCGCACTGGTACGGGGCTTCGTGAGCGCCCGCCCCCGTGCGGCGCGCGGGCACGCGGGCCCGGACCGGCCCCGCTGGTCCGCCGCCACCCTGCGGGCGCTGCGCGACCGGCACGGCGGGGCGCCCGTGCTCGTACGGGGGCTGACCGGCACCGTCCTGCTCATCCTCGATCCGCAGGACATCCGGCAGTTCTACGCCGAACCCGTCGGCTCCCTCGGCCGGGCCGCCGCCGGCACGGACGGCTGCGCCCACGCCGGGCTCCGCGACGAGCGGCGGGCGGTCGACGACTCCGTGCTCGCCGCGGGGCTGGCGGTGCACCCCTCGTGCGGGGCGTTCCTCTCGGTCCTCGCCGACGAGGCGCGGCGCCTGACGGCCGGCGGCTCCCTCGAACTCGCCCGCGTCCGGCACTCCGTGGCCCGCGCGGCCCGGCGCATCGTCCTCGGCGACGCGGCCGCCGAGGACGCGGAACTCGGCCGCCGGCTCGGGCGTTTCCACGAGCGGGCCGGCGCGCGCATCGCCGCGTACGCCGACCTCGCGGAGCCGCACACCCTCATCGGGCGGGCCCGCCGCCACGCGGAGCCCTTCTGCGGGCCGGCCGGGCCGGACCCGGTCGGGCAGGTCCGCCAGTGGCTGGCGGCCTTCGACCTCGTCCCCGGCGTCCTGCTGCGCACCCTGCTGCTCCTCGGCGCCCACCCGGCCGAACAGGACGCCGTCGCCGCCGAGGCCCGGGCCGCCGGATGGGCGCAGGGCGCCGCCCAGGGGGCGTTGCCCCGGCTGCGGGCCTGCGTCAGGGAATCGCTGCGCCTCTACCCGGCCGTGCCCGACCTGATACGGATCACCCGGGCCGAAACCGAATGGCGGGGCGTGCGGCATCCCGCCGGGACCTGCGTGGTGCTGCCCGTGCTGTTCCACCAGCGCGACCCCGAACACGTGCCCGCCGCGCACGTCTTCGTACCCGGCCGGTGGGCCTCGCGCGAAGCGGACCGGGACGTCCGGATGGCCCCGTTCAGCCATGCGGGCGGACGCTGCCCCGGTGAACAGCTCGGCCTGCTGGTCACCGCGGCGCTCTGCGCGGAGGTGCTGCGCGGACACCGGGTCCGGCCCGTCCGGCCCCTGCTCGACCCCCTCGGCCCGCTCCCCGCGGCCCTGGATCCGCAAGGCATCCGCCTGCGCCTGACCCGCCGCTGACCCCACCACCGGCCCTGTCCGCGCTGTCTGCCGACCCGTTCGCCCCGCCCCGTCCTGCCCGACGTTCATCCGACCCGACGAGGAATCCATGTCCGACGCCGCGACCCCCGGGACCTCCGCGACCTCCGCGCCCACCGACCCGGACGCCGACCAACTGGGCGCCCTGTGCCGGGAGCTGGCCGAGGCGGCCGACGCCGTCGGCGAAGCCGCCCACTACGCCTCCCGGCTCGCCCTCGGCTCCCGGCTCCCGGTCACCGCGCTGGGCCTCGGCAGCCGCCGCCGCGCGGCCTGGCGTACGCTGCTGCGCGCCCTCACCGACCCGGCCGGACTCGGCTGGGCCGCGCGGGGGCGGGGCGTGGCGCGGGCCGGGTGGCTCGCGGGGGTCTTCACCGGCCGGGAGAGCCTCGCCGTCAGCCTCGCGGTGTGCGGCCTCAAGGGCCGGATCCGGGCCGAGAGCACCCGTAACCCGGCGAGGTCGGCGGACCCGGACGCCGCCGAGGTGTTCCTCGCGGTGGAGGAGGACCGGCAGGCGGACGCCGCCCGGGCGTTCCGCGAGCTCGTGCGCCGACGCGGCGAGGGGCCCGCCTTCGCGCTGCTGAACCCCTCCTTCGCCGACATCCTGGCCTGGAACGCGCTGACCGACGACAACCCGTTCAACGACCACGCCGGCTGGCAGGTCGCCACCGGCAGGGCCGTGGCCGCCGAGCCGCTCCTCGGGATCGGCGCCGCCCTGCGGGCCTTCTTCGACCGGGGGCCCGCCTGCTCCGAGCCGGGGAGCCGCCTCCTCGCCGAACTGGACACCACCGGCACCCCGGCCGGGTACCGGGGCAATGCCGACCGGATCGGCGGATCCCCCGGCGCGGTCCTGCTCCAGCAGGTCGTCGGACCGGACGGGGTCGAGCGGTGCGTGCTGCAACTCGCCGGACCACCAACGGAGTCCGGCCGCGCGGATGCCCCGTACGAGGATCCGGCCGCGCACGTCCGGGACGTGGCCGCGACCGTACGCCGCCTCGTGCCGTCCGGGACCGAACTCGCCCTGCTCGGCCACGGTCCGGGCGCCCGGACGGCCGGACGGCTCGCCGGGAGCCGGGAGTTCACCACCGTGTACCGGGTCACCTGGGTGGGCTCCGGCCCCGAGCCGGGTCCGGCGGCGGCCCTCGCCGCCTTCGGGGGCCGGGTCACCGGAAGCCACCTCGTACGGCTGCCCGGCCACCCCGACGTCTACGTTCCGGGGCGGCCCCAGTGACGGACACCGCCGGGCCCGCGCCCCGGTCCGAGACCCGTCCGGCCCCGGCCGAGGGCCTGCGCGCCCACTCGGCCGCCCTGCGTTCGCACGCCGAGCGGCTGCGCCGGGCCGCCGGGGACCTGCGCTGGCAGGGCCCGGGGGGCGACGCCTTCCGCGCCGAGGTGGAGTCCCTGGCCGAGCGCTGCGCCACTGCGGCGGGCGGCTTCGACCTGGCGGCGGCCCAACTGGCCTGCCCCGGATCCCGGGAGGGGACGCGGGGCAGGCACCGGAGGGTCCGCTGACCGGCTGACCCGGCGGGAGGTCAGAGGATCAGTGACAGCAGCAGGACGAAGGCCAGGCCGACCACCGAGATGATGGTCTCCATCACCGACCAGGTCTTGAGGGTCTGGCCGACCGTCATGCCGAAGTACTCCTTCACGAGCCAGAACCCGGCGTCGTTGACGTGGCTGAAGAACAGCGACCCGGCTCCGATGGCGAGCACCAGCAGGGCGGTCTCCGTGGAGGACATGCCCGCCGCGAGCGGGGCGACCAGACCGGCCGCCGAGATGGTGGCGACCGTGGCCGAGCCGGTCGCCAGGCGGATGGCGACCGCGATGAGCCAGGCCAGCAGGAGGGTGGGTATCGCCCAGTTCTCGGACAGGTCCATGATCATCTGGCCGACGCCCACGTCGATCAGCGTCGCCTTGAAACCGCCGCCCGCACCCACGATCAGCAGGATGCCCGCGATCGGGGCCAGCGACTTCTCCACCGTCACGGACAGCCGCGCCTTGGTGAAGCCGGCCGCCCGGCCGAGGGTGAACATGCCCACGAGCACCGCCGCGAGCAGCGCGATCAGGGGTGAGCCCGCCACGTCGGTGACCCGCTGGACCGCGTCGGCCGGGTCGTCGACCACGATGTCGACCAGGGCCTTCATCAGCATCAGGACCACGGGCAGCAGCACGGTGAAGACCGTCGCCGCGAAGCGCGGGCGGTGCTCCAGCTCCGCCGAGGGCCGCTGCGGGACCATGTGCTCGGGCGCCGGGATGTCCACCCACCGGGCCGCGTAGCGGGAGAACAGCGGACCCGCGATGACGACGGTCGGGAGGGCGACGAGCACGCCGAGCGCGAGGGTGAGGCCGAGGTTGGCGTGCAGGGCGTCGATGGCGACCAGCGGCCCGGGGTGTGGCGGGATCAGCCCGTGCATCACGGACAGGCCGGCCAGCGCGGGGATGCCGATCCGCATGAGCGAGTAGTTGCCCCGCTTGGCCACCAGCAGGACCACCGGGATCAGCAGCACGATGCCGACCTCGAAGAAGAGCGGGAGGCCGATCACCGAGGCGATCAGCACCATCGCCCACGGCATGGCCCGGCCCTTGGCGCGGGCCAGGATGGTGTCCACGATCTCGTCCGCGCCGCCCGAGTCGGCGAGCAGCTTCCCGAGGATGGCGCCGAGCGCGATGAGTACGCCGACGCCCGCGACGGTGGAGCCGAGCCCGGCCGTGAAGCTCGACACGGTCTTGGCCAGGGGAGCGCCGGCGAACACCCCGAGGGCGAGCGAGCCGAGCGTCAGCGCCAGGAAGGCGTGCAGCTTGAGGCGGGTGATGAGCAGGACGATGACGGCGATGCCCGCGAGGACGGCTATCCCCAGCTGGGTGTTGCCGGCCGAGGTGATCGGCTCGGTGGCGGCCGCTGCCAGAGTCTCGACGCTGAGACTGGTCACGGTGACGGTTCCTTCGTTCTTGCGTACGGGGCAGGGGCAGGGGCAGGGGGCAGGGGGGGCAGTGGGCAAGGCGCTTAGCAGGGGCCGGGGTTGGGGCCCGTGCGGTTACGCGGCCGGGGCCCGGAGGCGGCGCAGCGCGGCCAGGGCCCGTGCGGTGATCTCCTCCGGGGTTCCGGACACGTCGACGAGGACGCCCAGTTCGTCGCTTTGGAGCGGCTCCAGGGCGGCGAACTGCGAATCCAGCAGCGTGGTGGGCATGAAGTGCCCCTTGCGCGCGGCCATGCGCTCCTCGATCAGCGGCCGGTCGCCGGTGAGGTGGACGAAGACCGTGTCGGGCGCGACGGCCCGGAGCCGGTCCCGGTAGGCCCGCTTGAGGGAGGAGGCGGAGACGACCCCGCCGCCGGCACCGGCCCGGTTGCGCATCCACTCGCCGATCGAGTCCAGCCAGGGCCGGCGGTCCATGTCGTCCAGGGGGATGCCGGCGGACATCTTGGCGACGTTGGCCGCCGGGTGGAAGGCGTCACCCTCCGCGTAGGGGAGGGCGAGCGCGTCGGCGAGCAGCCGGCCCACGGTCGTCTTTCCCGTCCCGGCCACGCCCATCACCACAATGACGCGCGTCATCGCGCACCTCGTTCTCGTCGTTCTTGTCCTCGTTGACATCGGCCCGGAAGGCCTGTGCACCACTGAAACGCATTACGTAGTACTTATTCAAGGGTTCCTCGGTAAAACGTCACATCTTTTGTCCCTCTGGGCGTCACCGTACGCTTACGCCATGACCACTGAAGGGCCGGGCGGACCGGACGGGCCGGGCGGCCAAGGGCTCCACTCCCACGTACTGGACACACTCGGTCTGGCGATCACGGCGGGGGAGCACCCACCCGGCAGCGTGCTGCGCACCGACGAGATCGCCGAACGCTTCGGCGCCTCGCGGACCGTGGTCCGCGAGGTGGTCCGCGTACTGGAATCGATGCAGCTGGTCGAGTCCCGCCGCCGGGTCGGTGTCACCGTCCGCCCCACCGAGGAGTGGAACGTCTACGACCCGCGCGTCATCCGCTGGCGCCTCGCCGGCGCGGACCGCCCACGCCAGCTGCGTTCCCTCACCGTGCTGCGCTCGGCCGTCGAACCGGTCGCGGCCGGACTCGCGGCGCTCCGGGCCACCCCGGAGCAGTGCGCCGATCTCACCGAGGCGGCCCTGGGCATGGTCCGCACCTCACGCGGCCACCAGCTCGACGGGTACCTCCACCACGACATCGCCTTCCACCGGATCGTGCTCAACGCCTCCGGCAACGAGATGTTCGCGCGGCTCGGCGACGTCGTCGCCGAGGTCCTGACCGGGCGCACCCGGCACGCGGTGATGTTCCACGACCCCGACCCGGCGGCCGTCACCCTGCACGTGCGGGTGGCCGAGGCCGTGCGGGAGGGGGATGCGGTGGCCGCGGAGGCGCTGACGCGGCAGATCGCGGTGGGCGCGCTGGAGGAACTGGACGTGCTCGCACCGTAGGACGCCGGTCCGGTCCGGGTCCGGCAGGCGGGTCCCGGAGGGCTAGTCGTGGACCCGGGCGTTCACCGGGGGATGCGCGTCGGAGCGGTCGGAGCCGTGCGCGCCGTCCGCGCCGCCGGCGCCGTCCGCTCCCAGGCTCGCGAGCAGGCGCAGCCCGTCCTCGGCGGGGCTGCCGGGGGCCGCGGACAGCACCAGCAGCTCCATGCCCGATTCGCCGGGCAGCGCGAAGTTCTCCTGGTGCAGTTCCAGCAGCCCGACCAGCGGGTGCCGGTACGTCTTGCGTCCGTGGGTGCGGGCGCGCACGTCCGCGCGGGCCCACAGCCGGCGGAAGCGCTCGCTGCCCATGGCCAGTTCGCCGATCAGCGAGGCCAGGCCGGGATCGTCGGGGTACTGGCCGGCGGCCAGGCGCAGGTGCCCGACCACGTCGAGGGTGCAGTGTTCCCACTCCGCGTAGAGGCCGTGCTCGCCTTCCTCCAGGAAGAGGTTCCGGGCGATGTTCAGGCCCGGCACCGGCCGGCCGAAGAGGAGCCCGGCGAGGCCGTTCGAGGCGAGCACGTTCAGGCGGTGGTCCATGATCAGCGCGGGCGCGCCGGCGACGAGATCGAGGACGCGCAGCACTTCCGGACGGATCCTCCCGCCCGGCGCCTTCGCGCGGCGGCGGCGCTGCCGCGCGAGCCGGTAGAGGTGCTCCCGCTCGGTCTCGTCGAGCCCGAGGACGCGGGCGAGCGCGTCGAGGACCTGCTCGGACGGCTGGGTCGCGCGGCCCTGTTCCAGGCGCACGTAGTAGTCGACGCTGACACCGGACAGGTGAGCGACCTCTTCGCGGCGCAGGCCCTCGACCCGGCGGCGGCTGCCGGTGGGTATGCCGACGGCCGCCGGGTCGACCCGTGCGCGCCGGGTCCGCAGGAAGCCCGCAAGATCGTCCATGGGCCCAGTATGGCCGCGGCGGCGCCCCCGAGGGTGGCCCTGCCGGTACCAGGAAGTCCGGTCAGACGGAAGGCGCGCCCCTGAACAGCGGGCGCCGCGGGGCCCAGGATCGAGGCATCCGAACCCGAGGAGTTCCCGTGAAGACGCTGATCGTCTACGCCCACCCCGAGCCGCAGTCGCTCAACAGCTCGCTGAAGGACCTGGCGGTGTCCACGCTGGAGGGCGCCGGGCACGAGGTGCGGGTGAGCGATCTGTACGCCATGAACTGGAAGGCGGTCGTGGACGCCGAGGACTACGGCCCGCACGCGTCGAGCCCGCTGAAGGTCGCCCTGGACTCGGGCCGGGCCTTCGACGCCGGGGCGCTCACCCCGGACGTGCTCGCCGAGCAGGAGAACCTGCTGTGGGCCGACACGATCATCTTCCAGTTCCCGCTGTGGTGGTACTCGATGCCCGCGATCCTCAAGGGCTGGGTGGACCGGGTGTTCACCTACCGCTTCGCGTACGGAGTCGGCGAGCACAGTGACACCAAGTACGGCGAGCGCTTCGGCGAAGGCACCCTCGCGGGCCGCAGGGCCCTGCTGTCTGTGACCGCCGGCGGCCCGGAGTCGCACTACGCGGCGCGCGGGATCAACGGCCCCATCGACGACCTGCTGTTCCCGATCCACCACGGGATCCTCTACTACCCAGGCATCGAGCCGCTGCCGCCGTTCGTGCTGTACGGCACCGACCGGATGAGCGGCGAGGACTACGCGGACGTGGCCAAGGCGTGGGTGGAACGCCTGCTGACCCTGGAGTCGACCGAGCCCATCGCCTTCCGGCAGCAGAACTTCGGCGACTACGAGATCCCCTCGCTGCACCTGAAGGAGGGGCTGGAGCCCGCGGGACGCGGGGGTTTCGGGCTGCACGTGCGGTGACCGCCGGCCGCCGGGTGGACTGGGCCGGGTGCCCCCGCCGTCCGGCGTACGGGCACCGCGTGTCGTTGGACCAACTCGTTGACGCTGCGGCGGCATGAGCGTTTTTGATCTTCGTCGGACCTCCTTCCGGGAGATGCTCCCCCTCGCTTCGGCCGGAGCAGACGACCATTTCCGTGCGGCGAAGGGGTACTCGCATGTCTTCCACAGCAAGAACCGGACGAAGGGCCCGGCTGGCCGGCGGCCTGGTACTGCCGGTGGCCGTGGCACTGGGCGGATTCACGGTCCCGGCGGTGGCCTCCGGCGGTGGTGCGGTGTCGGCCGTCGAGGGCGGTGCGCAGGCCTCGGGCGGCGGCGCGGAGCCGGGGCTCGGGCGGGGCGCGGTGCCCGAGTCCGAGAGGGGCACGGTCCAGGGGGGTGTGCCTGGCTTTGGGGGGCGGGCGGTCGGAGGCGTCGATGTGGCGGCTGCGACGGGTGAATCCGTCGGTGGGGTCGGCGCGCACGAGGGGACTGCCCCGCACGCGGACCCGGCCGCGGGTGCGGTGAGCGCTCCGCAGTCGCTGCGGGCCGTCGGCGCCCCGGGGTCGGGCCCCGGCGGGCCCGACGCCAACTGCGGGCGGCAGCGCGCCGAAGCGGTCCCCGAGGCCGGGCACCCGTGCCCGGCTCCGGCCGGGCCGCAGGGGCCACGGGGGCCGAAGGGGGCGAAGGGCGAGAAGGGCGGCTCCGGACCCAAGGGCGATGCGGGCCCGCCGGGTCCCAGGGGCGAGCCCGGTGGGAAGGGGAACACGGGTGCCAAGGGCGATGCCGGGCCCCCCGGGCTCAAGGGCGAGCCGGGCGAGAAGGGGGCCGCCGGCGCCAAGGGTGATGCCGGACTGCCGGGCGCCCGCGGAGAGCAGGGCGAGAAGGGGGTCGCCGGGCCCAAGGGGGACCAGGGGGCCGTCGGGCGCAAGGGGGATCCGGGTCCCAAGGGGGACGCCGGGCGGAC
Source organism: Streptomyces sp. NBC_00193 (assembly GCF_026342735.1). Taxonomy (GTDB): domain Bacteria; phylum Actinomycetota; class Actinomycetes; order Streptomycetales; family Streptomycetaceae; genus Streptomyces; species Streptomyces stoeckheimensis. The sequence continues at coordinate 634,155 of NZ_JAPEMM010000002.1, read as the reverse complement.
CGGGGACGTCGGGGCGGCCGGGCCGCAGGGGCAGCAGGGGCCCGCGGGTCCGGCCGGGCCGGCGGGCGCGCAGGGGCTGCCCGGGCTTCCCGGCACCGCGGGCCCGCAGGGGTTCGCGGGACCGCCCGGGCGGCAGGGCGCCCCGGGCCCGACCGGCGCCACCGGGCCGCTCGGCCCGCTGGGTCCGGCGGGACCGCCGGGGGTGCCCGGCCCGTTCGGGCCCTGCGCCTCGGTGGACAACCAGATGCCCAACAACTCCGAGGAGTTCGCGCTCGTCCTCAAGGACGGCAAGACCTACCTCGGCCGCCGCACCCGCGATATGGCGGGCCAGTGGGGCGACTTCAGCTGGACCGACCTCACCGTGGCACCGGTCACCGGCTACCCCGCCGACGTCTGCACGGTGGCCCTGGCCATCAACGGCAACGACGTGAAGGTCAAGGCCATCACCAAGACGGGCACGCTTTACCACACCCACTGCGGGACCAACGGGCGTGCCGTCACCTGCGACGCACCCTGGGCGCCCGTGCATCCACAGCCCGGAACGGTCCCGCCCCCGCCTCCGGCGCGCTGACCCGGGACCCCGCCCGGGGGTGACCGGCCCGGAGCGATCGCCCCAGGGCACCCGTCCCGTACGCCACACTGGGCGGGTGCTGGGACATGGCGACGGGTACGAGGCCGCGGGCTCCGCCTCCTTCGTGGGGCGGACGGGTGAACTGGCCCTACTCGAACGGGCTTTGCGTGAGGACCGGCTGATCACCCTGACCGGGCCGGGCGGCGTCGGCAAGACCCGCCTGGCCCGCCGCGCGTCCGGCCTCGCGGGGGCGGCGGGTACGGCCGGAGGCGCCGGTGCGACGGAGCCCGCCGCCGCGGCCGGCCCCTTCCCCGACGGGGTCCACTGGGCCGATCTCTCCCCGCTGCCCGACGAGCGGCTGCTCGTGGCCACCGTGGCCGACGCGCTGGACCTCGCCGACCACACCGCCCGCACCCCGGCCGCAGCGGTGCGGCAATGGATCGGCGGGCGCCGGCTGCTCCTCGTACTGGACTGCTGCGAGCACCTGGTGACCGCCGTACGAAGCCTCGTACGGGAGCTGCTCGACGCGGCCCCGCACCTCGTCCTGCTCGTCACCAGCAGGCAGCCGCTCGGGCTCGCGGAGGAACGGGTCCTGGACATCGGCCCGTTGCCGCACGCCATCGACCCGTTCGGAGCCGAGGAGGCCCTCGCCCTGTTCACCCGGCGGGCCGCCGCTGCCGCCCCCGGGCAGGCGCCGCCCTGGACCGAGGCCCGGCTCGCGGCCGCCCGCTCCGTGTGTGCCCGTCTCGAAGGGATCCCCCTCGCGCTGGAACTGGCCGCCGCGCAGTTGGCCGACCACACCATCGAGGAACTGGCCGTACGGCTGGCCCGCAGGATCGGCCCGCTGTCCGCACCCGGCCCCGCACGCCCGCCCGGCCCCGCATCCGCATCCGTCCCCCTCCAGCCGCCGCGCCACCGCGCGCTGCGCACCGCCATTGGGTGGAGCCACGAGTGGTGCGCACCGCGCGAACGGCTGCTGTGGCTCCGGCTGTCCGTGTTCGGGGGAGCCTTCGACCAGGCGGCCGCACGCGCCGTCTGCTCCGCCGCCCCGCTCACGGAGACGGACGTCCCCCCGCTGCTCGACGCCCTGGTCGCGAAGTCCGTCGTACGCCGGGGCGCGGACGGCTCGTACCGGATGCTGGACACGATCCGGGAGTACGGAGCCCTGTGGCGCGACGAGGCCGGGGAGCGCGAGGCCCTGCGGGAGGCGCACGCCGCGTACTTCACCGAGCTCGTGCGCGCCGCCGAACGGGACTGGCTCGGTCCCGCCCAGCGGATCGGGTACCGGCGCGTCGAGGCGGTGCACGGAGACCTGTGCGCGGCCCTCGACCACTACCTGGCCACCGCCCCGGAGCGGGCCCTGGACCTGGCCGCCCGGGCCGGCTTCTACTGGGCCTGCTGCGGCCACCTGCACGCCGCGCGCGGCTACCTGGAGCGGGCGCTGGCCGCCGTACGGCCCGAGGAGGTGGACCCGAGGATCCGGGTGCGCGCCCTGTGGGCCCTCGGGGTCACCCTGCTGCTCCAGGGCGAGCAGGAGCAGGCCCACCGGATCGCCGTCGGCTGCGAGGCCCTGGCCGCGGGGCTCGACGAGGGCCCGGAGGGGGATGCGCGCCCGGCGCTGGACGCCGCCTACCTGCTGGGCCTGAGCCACCTGCTGGCCGGGCGGCCGCTGGCCGCTCGGATCGTCTCCGACAACGCCCTGGAGGCCTTCCCCGGCACGCCCTTCGACTCGGGGCCCCGGATCCGCTGCCACCTCGTACGGGTCTTCGCGCTCACCGGCACGGGCCTGTTCACCGACGCCCGGGACGAGGCGGAACTGCTGCGCGCCGGCTGCACCGAGCGGGGCGAACACTGGACCCGCGCCTACGCCGACTACCAACTGGCCCTGATCTGCCTCTTCGAGGGCCGCCCCGCCGAGTCCGCCGTCCACGCCCGCGCCATGCTGGAGGGCAAGCGCGAGCTGGGCGACAGCTTCGGCACGGCCCTGGGCCTCGACCTGCTCGCGGCGGCCCGCGCGGCGACCGGGGACGGGGCCGGGGCGGCGCGCGCGTACGGCACCGGCCACGCCTACTGGCAGGCGGTCGGCCACCCGCAGCGCGGGACACCCGAACTGGCGTCTGTCCGCGAGGAGTTCGAGCGCACGGCGCGCGGAGCGCTCGGCGACCAGGCGTACGAGGCGGCCTTCCGCGAGGGCCTCCGGCACGGCCACGTCCTGCGCACCCGGCCCCGTCCGTACGAGAGTTGAGCCCGCCTACGGGCCGCTCGCAGTCCGGACCGCCGGTTTTCTCGCGGGGTCAGGCGAAGTTCGCCGTGATGCGCTGGAGCGGGACGAACTTGAAGTTCTGGTTGCCGCTCGTGCCCGGGGCGCCGTTGGAGCCGTCCTGGCAGATGAAGACGCCCTGCGGGAAGGCCGGGCCGAGGTCGGCCGCCGAGGCGTCGATGCCGTCGGTGTCCTCGCAGTCGTCGGCGGCGGTGCCGTTCGAGACGGCAAAGCGGCCGAGGTAGGCGTGGGTGGTGCGGTCGTAGACGGTGAAGTCGTTGCTGCCCTGGGAGGAGACGTAGATCCGGTTGCCGGCGGCCGTGATGCCCTCGGTGTCGGCGGTGATGTGGCCGGCGGAGCCGGTGGAGTCGAGCTTGGTGCGGGTGGTCCCGGCGGTGGGCTCGGCGCCGTAGATCCAGACGCCGACGTCCTCCTCGCCGAGGTAGAGCTTGCCGGTGGTGTCGTCGGCGTAGCAGCCCTCGACGGCGGAGCCCGCGTCCCACAGGCGCACGGAGGTCGCGGTCACCGAGTCGCCGCTGACCGCGAGCTCCCACTGCTCGACCCGCCCCGAGGTGGAGTTGGGGAAGGCGTACAGCTTCCCGGAGGCCGGGGAGGTGTAGAGGCAGATGCCGTGGGCGGTGACCTCGGTGGGCACGTCCTTCAGCCGCTTGAGCTGCCGGGTCACGGGGTCGATGCGGTAGATGTGCATCGCGCCGTTGCCGCCGGCGGCCTCGTCGTCGGCGGTGACGACGATGTTGCCGCGCAGGTCGACGTTGTTGCCGTAGTCGCCGCTGATCCGCTGGATCCGGGCACCGGTCATGTCGTAGACCTCCAGCGCGCCCTTCTTGTCGGTGCCCACGACGACGGACTTGGCGGGGTCCGTGGGGTGGACCCAGATCGCCGGGTCGTCGGCGGCGTCGCCGCTGTGCGAGACGGGGGCGGTCTCCACCGTCGCGGTGACGGAGAAGGAGGCCGCCTGCGCGGGCGCGGCCGGGACGGCCAGGGCCGCCAGGACGGCGGCGGGGAGCACTGCTCGACGGGCGGAGACGGTGAAGGACACCGGATTCCCTTCAGGTCGGGGACGGACAGAGGGAGGCTAGGCAGGCCGGGGGAGCCCGGCGTGAACGGCACCTGAACCGGGGACGGCGAACCCCGGACCGCACACACCCGGCCGGCCGGCCCCTAGCCCGTCGAGGCCGTGCGCGGGGTGGTCTGCTGGACCGCCCAGCCGTTGCCGTCGGGGTCGGAGAAGTAGACGAAGGAGCCCCAGGCCATGTCCTCGATCTCCGTCACCTCGATGCCCCGGCCCTTGAGGTCGGCGAAGGCCTCCTCGATGTCCGCGACCACGACCTGCATGTTGTCCAGTGAACCCGGTGTCATCCGGGTCAGGCCCTTGCCGATGGCGATCGAACAGGCCGAGCCCGGCGGGGTCAGCTGGACGAAGCGGATCTCCTCGCTGACCGTGATGTCGTGGTCGGCGTGGAAGCCGATGCGTTCGTAGAAGGCCTTGGCCCGGTCGATGTCGGTGACCGGTACGGCGACCAGTTCCAGCTTGATGTCCATCGGCTTCTCCTGACTCCGGTGTCTACGTGCTTCCGTGCTTCCGTGCTTCCGTGCTTCCGGGGGGCCGGGTGCGGCCGCCCCGTTGGCCATCATCCGCCGGAGACCGCCGCCGCGCCGCCCGGGACGGCCTGCGCCGCCGGCGTGTCCCCGTCCGGGCCGCCCGCCGCGAACTGGGTGCGGTACAGCTCCTCGTACCGTCCGCCCACCGCCAGCAGCTCGGCGTGGGTGCCGCGTTCCACGATCCGGCCGTCCTCCACCACCAGGATCAGGTCGGCCGCCTGCACCGTCGACAGCCGGTGCGCGATCACCACGGCGGTCCGGCCCGACAGGGCCTCGGCCAGGGCCTCCTGGACGGCCGCCTCCGAGGTGGAGTCCAGATGGGCGGTGGCCTCGTCCAGGATCACCACCCGCTGGCCGGCCAGCAGCAGCCGGGCGATCGTCAGCCGCTGGCGCTCCCCGCCCGAGAGCCGGTAGCCGCGCTCACCGACGACCGTGTCCAGCCCGTCCGGCAGCGAGGCCACGAGCCCGTCGAGACGGGACCGGCGCAGGGCCTCCCAGATCTCCTCCTCCGCCGCCTCCGGGCGGGCCAGCAGCAGGTTGGCCCGTACGGACTCGTGGAAGAGGTGGCCGTCCTGCGTGACCATGCCGAGCGTCTCGCGGATGGAGTCCGCGGTGAGGTCCCGTACGTCGACCCCGCCGAGGCGGACCGCGCCCGCGTCGGTGTCGTACAGCCGGGGCAGCAACTGCGCGATGGTCGACTTGCCGGCGCCCGAGGAGCCGACCAGGGCGATCATCTGCCCCGGCTCGGCGCGGAAGGAGACCTCGTGCAGCACCTCGGTGCCGCCCCGCGCGTCGAGGGTCGCGACCTCCTCCAGGGAGGCGAGGGACACCTTGTCGGGGGAGGGGTAGCCGAAGGAGACCTTGTCGAACTCGACCGCCACCGGCCCCTCGGGCACCCGGCGGGCGTCCGGCTTCTGGGAGATCAGCGGCTTCAGGTCGAGGATCTCGAAGACCCGCTCGAAGCTGACCATCGCGCTCATCACCTCCACCCGCGCCCCGGCGAGCGCGGTCAGCGGCGCGTACAGCCGGGTCAGGAGCAGGGCGAGGGCGACCACCGAGCCCGCGTCCAGGGTGCCGGCCAGCGCGTAGTGGCCGCCGAGCCCGTACACGAGCGCCAGGGCCAGCGCGGAGACCAGGGTGAGGGCGGTGATGAAGGCCGACTGGGCCATCGCCGTCCGGATCCCGATGTCCCGCACCCGGGCGGCGCGCGCCGCGAACTCCGCCGACTCCTCGTCGGGCCGCCCGAACAGCTTGACGAGCGTGGCGCCCGGCGCCGAGAAGCGCTCGGTCATCTGCGTGCCCATCGAGGCGTTGAGCGCCGAGGCCTCCCGCTGCAGGGCCGCCATCCGCACCCCCATCCGGCGGGCGGGCAGCACGAACACCGGCAGGAGCACGAGGGCCAGCAGGGTGATCTGCCAGGAGATGCCCAGCATCACGGTCAGCGTCAGCAGCAGCGTCACGGTATTGGACACCACCCCCGACAGGGTGTTGCTGAACGCCCGCTGCGCACCGATCACGTCGTTGTTGAGCCGGCTGACCAGCGCCCCCGTCCGGGTCCGGGTGAAGAACGCCACCGGCATCCGCTGCACGTGGTCGAAGACGGCCGTCCGCAGATCCAGGATCAGCCCCTCACCGAGGGTGGACGACAAGCGGCGCAGGACCAGCCCCAGCCCCGCCTCCGCGACCGCGATCAGCGCGATGAGCAGGGCGAGGCGGGTGACCGTACCGCTTTCGCGGCCCTCGACGATCGTGGTGACCACGCGGCTCGCGAGCACCGGGGTGGCCACCGCGAGCAGCGCGGTCACCACACTGAGCAGCAGGAAGAACGTCAGGCCGCGCCGGTGCGGGCGGGCGAAGGCGGCGATCCGGCGCAGCCCGGCCCGCGAGAGCGGCCGGCGGTCCTGCTGGGCGTTGATCGCGCTGTGGAGCGAGGTCCAGGCGGTGACTTCCATATCCATGAGCCGAACGGTAGGACCTCAACCAAACTTGAGGTCAAGGGGGAGGTGGCCATGGGGTGACCAGGAACCCTGTTCGACAGGTCAGTGGAGTGGTCGGCCGACCGGTCAGTCGACCGGTCAGTCGAGGCAGAAGATGTTCTCCTCGGGATCGGTCATCACGATGATCCCCTCGTTCTCCTCGTCGGACTCCAGACGGTACAGCCGCTTCGCGCCCAGCTCCTCCAGCCGGGCGGCCTCCACCTCCAGCACGGCCATCCGCTCGTCCCCCTTCAGACCGGGCGCCGAGCGCACGTCCAGGTGCAGGCGGTTCTTCGCCTCCGTCCTGGCCTCCGGGACCCGCTGGAAGTAGAGCCGCGGCCCCTTGCCGTCCGGATCCGAGATGGCCGCCCAGTCGGCGGAGCCATCGGACGGCAGCTGGACGCGATAGCCCAGCGCCTGCGCCCAGAACGCTGCCTGCGCGCCCGGATCGGCGCAGTCGTACGTCACCTGGATTTCCTTGGCCATGCGGCCTCCGCCCACTTGAAACCTGTTCACCGGTACCAGTCGGCACCAGCGCAGGACGATAGTGGATCAACCGTCGCTCGTACGAGGGATTTTCGCAGCCCTCGTCCCTGTCGGTGCCCGGTGCCAGAATCGGCCCATGACGCAGGGATCAGAGCCCTTCACGCACTCCGGCCGGCACGCCGGCGACACCGTTCTCTCCCGCTTCGAACGCTGGGCCCGCGACACCCCGGGAGCCCAGGCCGTGGCCGCGGGCACGGAGAGCCTCACCTACGGACAGCTCGACGCACGCGCCAACCAGTCGGCCCGCCACCTGCTCGACTGCGGACTGCCCGAACGGGCCGTCGTCGCCGTGTGCTCCGCCCCGCGGGCCGAGCTCCTCGTCCTCCTCCTCGGCATCCTCAAGGCCGGCGCCGCCTACACCGTCATCGAGGTCGAGAACCCGCGCACCGGGCAGCGCCAGCTCGCCGCCGCCCGCCCCTTCGCCCTGGTCGCCGACGCCGCGGACCAGGCCCGCCTCGACGACGGCGGCGACCTGCGGGTGATCCACACCGGCGGGCAGCACGCGGTCGCCACCGCCGGGCTGTCCACCGACCCGCCGGACCGGGCACCTCTGGGGGACACGGCCGCCGTGCTGTTCACCGGGGGTCCCGACCGGCGGGCCGTACCGCTCTCCCACGAACGGCTCCTCGCCGCCCACGAAGGGTGGGCCCGCGTTGCGGGGCCGGTTCCCGAGGACCGGCACCTGATCACCGCCGCCCCGGACCTCACCGGCTTCGCCGCGGGATGGACGCGGGCCCTGTGCGAGGGAGGCGCCCTCGTCCTGCCCGAAGGCCCGCACTGGACCCCGGAGTCGCTGCGCCGCGCCGTCGACGCCGAGCGGGTCACCGTCCTGCACACTGATCCCGGCACCGCCACCCAGCTCCTCGTACGCGACCGGGAGGCCTCCCTTTCACGGACCCTGCACCGCCCCGACGAGGGGCTGCGGTCCCTGCGCATGGTCACGGTCGCCGGCGACCGCCTCTACCTCGACGAGCAGGCTGCCCTGCTCGCCCGGCTGCGGCCCGGCGCCCGGCTGCTCAACGTCTACGGGCCCACCGAAGCGGCGGGCATCGGCGCCCGCTTCGAACTCCCGCAGCTCGCAGCCCCCTTGGACGGGGCCGAGGAGCTCTCGCTGATCGGAACGGCCTTCCCCGGCTGCCGACTGGACGTACGGGACGGGGAGATCCACCTCACCGTGCCCGGCGGCGCCGAACCGATCCCGACCGGGGACCTCGGAGTGCTGCGCCCCGACGGACTGCTGGCGTTCCGCGGCCGGATCCGCGACCGGCTCACGGTGGAGGGCAAGGCCCTCGACCCGCATCCCGTCGAGTCCGCGATCCGCAGCCACGAAGCGGTCGGCTCCGCACTCCTGGCCGAGGTCGAGGGCGCCGGTACGGGCGTGAACGCGCGGCCGGTGCTCGTCGCCTTCCTCGCACCGGCCGCGGAGAACGACACCTGGCCCCCGGGCTCCGACCTCCCCGACGGCCGGGAGCTCCGGCGCCACCTGGCGGGCAGGCTCCCGGGGACCATGATGCCGGGCGCCGTGGTCCGGCTGCGCAGGATGCCCCGGGACAGGGCCGGCCGCGAGCAGCGGGCCGCGCTCCCGATGCCGCCGGGACGGGCCGGTGACGAGCGCGGCGGGGTCGATCGCAGCGGGGGCGGGAGCAAGTACGGCGGCAAGTACGGGCGAGGGGACTCGGGGCCCAATGTCGCCGGATGGGCCGGCCTCATCTTCTTCATGGCGGTCGGGCTGGTCCTGGTGGCGGGATTCACCATGATCCTGACCTTGATCTTCTGGCCCGGCTCCATGGACCTCACCGGCGTTCCGAACCCGTTCGCGACGCTCTTCTTCCTCCTCTACATGTGCGAATGCTGGGCGTTCGCGGCCGGTGTGTGGTTCCTGTTCGCCGGCCGGTCCCGGATGCGCCGCCACGGGCGCCGCGGCCCCCGCATCACCAAGGCCGCCCACCTGGCGATCGTCTACCTGCTGGCCGCCTGGTGGCCGCAGGACAACTTCTACCGGCTCGCGGCCAAGCAGGACTGGCCCCAACAGGCCGCGCTCGTCTACGCCTTCAACATCCCGCTGATGATCTGCGCCGGGATCGTGGCGGTCTACGTCTCCCGTCCGCCGCGCAGCGTCTTCGACGAGGAGGACGGGGACCCGGCGTCGGTCGCGGCACCGGTTCCGAGGCAGGCGTCGGCGCGGGCCCGGGACGGGTCCCGGGCCGACGATCCGGCCGGCTGAGCCTCGTCGGCCCGCTCGAACATCGCCCCGACGGACAGCGCCTCCGCCCGCACCACCCGCTCGGCCGCGTCCAGCAGTTCCCTGCCGGTCGCGGCCACCAGGGCGCCCATCCAGGGCGCCGGTTCGAAGGCTCCGGTGGGGATGGCGGGGAGGAACACCGCGCCCATCGAGGCACACCGGCGGGACAGCCGCTCGCACAGTTCGCCGAAGGCCGCCTCCGGCAGCCGGGCTCCCAGCTCCACCCGGTCGGCGATCCGTACGAAGTGCCCCGCGCCCCGCAGTTCGTCGAGCCGGGCCGCCACCACGAAGGCGACGGACGGCCCGGTCAGGCGCAGGTTCGTCTCCGTCGGGGCGAGCCGGCCCGCGCCGTCGGCGACGAAGTCCACGTCGAACCAGCCCCGGTAGCCCGCCGCCGACAGCTCGGTGCCCACCGCCCGGCCGAAGGCCAGCAGGGGTTCCTCCGCCCATCCGGGTACCACCCCCGGCCCCACCGTGGCCCCGCGGTACCCGCCGTCCGCCACGTCCATCACCGCCCCACCGACCTCGTGGACCCGGCCCCCCGCGTCCACGAACCCGTCGTACGTGAGGTCGCGCGGCTCGGCCGGATCCGCCGGACCGCGTACGTACTCCTCCACCAGCAGCGGCCCGCGCGGCAGGGTCCGGACCACCGCCCGGGCCCCGCCCGCGGCACGGACCCGCTCGGGGGTCAGCACCGTGGTGCCCGAGCCGCCGACGCCGTGCTCCGATTTGAGAACGGTGCTCTCGCCCGCCCTGGTCCGGGACGCCAGCAGCCGGACCGTGGCCCACCGGGTGTCCGCCCGCCACTGCGCGGGCAGCGTGATCGCGGGGTGCCCGCCCTCCGCGAGGATCCGCCCGAACAGTCCGTGCGCCGCCGACTTCGACTCGTACCGCAGCTCGTCCGGCCGCCAGGGCCGCCGCGCCAGCCGCGCGAAGGGGGCGGTCAGGCCCCACGGTACGAGGGGCGCCCCGGTCCCGGTCAGCCGCGCGGCCAGCGCCGGCCGGTCCCGTACGGCCTGCGACAGGCCCGGATCCCGCTCGGCGAGCCCGTCGTACACCTCCATCCCGGCGGGCCAGTCCAGTTGGCGCCCGAGCAGGGAGATCCAGCCCGGCGGCACCGGGCGCGGCAGCACCAGCGCGGCCGGCCGCGGACTGTAGAAGGCGGCCAGGCAGGCGTAGTGGTGGGCGGCCCGCTGCTCCCGGTCCAGGGAGGCGTCCGCGAACTGCGCGTTGTACTCGGCGACATTGCCCACGTGCACGGCCGCCCCGCCGCCCGTCCAGGCCCGCGCCCAGCCGGCCAGGGGCACGGGCGCCACCTCGAACCGCACCAGCCGGCCGTCGGCGTCCGGACCGGGCTCCGGCCCCGGCCCCGGCCCCGATTCCGATCCGGATCCGGATTCGGAGCTCGAAGCCACTGCCCCCATCGCCCGGTAGAAGCCGGCGGCGTGCGGATCGGCGTCGATCAGAAGGCGGCGGAAGCCGAGTCCGGCGGCGCGCCGCAGCACGTCCCGGTACAGCAGGCGCCCCACACCCGCGCCGATGGCGGCCGGTTCGACGAAGAGCAGCCCCAGCCGCCCGAACGGCGGCTCCCCGTCCAGGGAGGCGAGCCCGAGCACGACCGCAGGGCCTTCGCCGGACCGGGATCCGGCAGCCCCGGCCGCGCCCTCGGCGACCACGATCCGCCGCCGCACCTCGTCCCCGGGCCCGATCCGCAACTCCGGCGCGCACGCGGCGAGGAACTCCGCCCCGTACCCCCAGTGGGCCTTGGAACGCATGACCAGCCTCGTCAGCTCCGCGGCCTCCCCGGCCCGCGCGGCCCTGAGCTCTGCCATTTCCTGACCTCCCCATGGTCGGGTGCCATGCCGTGCGATAGATTCGGCCACCGCGACGACAGGCACGCGACGTACTTCCTACCCCACCTACCCCACCCCGGAGACGGCTTCCCAATGAGCGACATCATCAACGGACTTGGCCGCACCACCGCATTCGGCGGCGTCGGCCTGGTGCTGCTCATCCTCGGCATCGTCCTCGTGGACGTGCTGACCCCCGGCAAGCTGCCGAAGCAGATCTGGGAAGAGCGCAACCGCAACGCCGCCGTGATGCTGTCCTCGGCGCTGCTCGGCATCGGCGGCATCGTCTTCACCTCGATCTGGACCACGTACGACAGCTTCGGCAAGGGCCTGCTCTCCACGGCCGCGTTCGGCCTCCTCGGCCTGGTCCTGATGGCCGTGGCCTTCCTGGTGCTGGACCTGGTGACCCCGGGCAAGCTCGGCGCCATCGTGGTCGACCCCGAGCCGCACCCCGCGGTGTGGGTGACGGCCTCCTGCAACCTCGCGGTCGCCGCGATCGTCGCCGCGTCCATCGCCTGAGGCCTTCTGACGCTCACACCGAGATCGCACGAGAGCGCCGCTCCCCGAGGGGAGCGGCGCTCTCGTTTCGTACGGGTGCTCCGGCCGTGCTCTTACGCCAACCCCAGCGCGAACACCGCGAACCCGGCCGCCAGCAGGCCCGCCACGGTCCGGCGCACCGCCGTGGCCCTGGTCAGGCCCGTCGCAGGCCGCTCGAACCTGCGCGTGTACCGGGCGATGCCCACCAGCAGCGCCGCGAACACCGGCATCCACGCCAGCCGCGCCACGATCCACCCGATACTGTCCGGCGCCGTCGTCAGCCCGGCCAGCTCGCCCGCGAAGGACCCCGGCACGGCGGCCGCCAGCATCGCCGTCTGGTGCCAGCACAGGATCGTCATGGCGCACAGGTTGATCACGACCACCGGCGCCCACAGCATCGGCCGGGCCAGCAGCCGCGCCAGCCGGTCCCGCAGCAGGATCGCCGCGCCCGACTGGGCCGCGGCCAGGGCCAGTACCAGCAGCGACGGCGGATGCGAGTTGGTCCGGGCCTCGCCCGGCACGCCGACCATCGAGGCCGGGTAGTGGAAGACCATCAGCAGGGCCGCGAACAGCACGCTCCCGCCCACCAGCAGCAGCCATCCCCCGCGCCGCCCGATCCGGCCCTCGCCCCAGGCGATGCCGAGCTGGTACGCGAACAGCCAGCCCGGCAGGATGTTCACCAGTGCCACCCACCCGGGCACCGAGTCCGCGAAGGGCCCGTAGCGCAGGAAGTCCACCACGGCGACGGAGGCGAGCAGCGGGGCCGCCGCCCAGCCGCCTAGCCGGTGCGCGGCGCGCACGCAGTACGGGGTCAGCGCGGTGACCACCACGTACACCCCGACGAACCACAGCGGCTGGATCACCAGCTTCGCCCCGGTCCGCAGGGTGGCCTCGGGCACCCCGGCCGCGTACAGCACCGGCGCGGCCAGCGCCCACACCGCCGTGACCCCGAGCACCGGTCGCCCCAGCCGGGCGATCCGGCCCTTCAGCCAGGCTCCGGCCGATCCGGTGTGCCGCCGGAAGGAGAGCGCCGAGGCGTAGCCGCCGACCAGGAAGAAGACGCCGAGCATCTGCAGCACCCAACTGGCCGGGGCCAGGCCGCCGAAGGCGGAGAGGGGGCTCGCGTTGTGCAGGGCCCCGCCGGAGTCGAGGGTGAACCCGCCGAGCAGCCAGTGCCCGGTCGGCACGGCCAGCAGGGCCAGCGCCCGCAGCCCGTCGATCGCCCGGTCCCGGTGGCCGGGGGTCTTCGCGTCGATCCGGCCGGCGGCCGCCCGCACCTTGGTGAGGACGCCCTGCCTGCTTGCCGGACGCCCGGTCTCCAGCGTGCTCATCGGCCCGCTCCCGTCGCGATGGCGGCGAAGGCCTGCAGGGACCGGGTGCCGGGGGTGAAGTAGCCGGTGTGGCCCGCCACGTCGGCGGCGTCGATCCGGCGGGCGCCGAAGGCCGCCGAGGTGGGATCGGCTCCGTGGCCGAGCCCCGCGAACTCCACGTTGGGCACGTCGGAGATCCAGTCGGAGGGCCCGCGCGCCGCCCAGACCCGGGCCTCGGTGCGCAGTTCCGCGATGCTGTCGGCCCGCATGCCGGGGGAGCCGAAGGCGACGATGTCGGTGGCGTCCGTGTGCCGGGCCGCCAGCCCGCAGACCACCGAGCCGTAGCTGTGGCAGAACAGCACCGGGTCGGGCGCGCCGACCGCTCCGAGCCCCTCGGTGAACCGGGCGAGCCGGACCGCGCCCGCCTCCGCCAGCCGCCCGCGGGCCGTGTCCAGCCCCACCCCGACGGGTGTGGTGTAGCCGGTCCACGCGATGACGGCGGCCGTCTCCCCGGTCGCGGACCGCAGGGAGCGGGCCATGCCCGCCGGGCCGGTGTACGCGGCCCGGGGGCGGTCGTAGGTGGTGGCGTCGTTGTCCGAGCCCGGCACGATCACCGATACGTGCGCGGACCGCTCCAGGTCCCCGAACACCTCGGCGACGGTGCCCCGCCCCCGCGGGTCGAAGGCCAGGATCTGCCGGCCGGGCGCGGCCAGGGAGGCGAAGCGCGGCTCGCCGGTCGCGCGTACGGCCAGCCGGTTGGCCTCGTACCGCAGCGGGAGCGGAGCCCCGTCCAGATTCCCCACCACGAGCGGGTGGACCCGTACGAGCTCCCGTGCCCGGGGCGTGTCCAGCCCGGCGAAGAACCGCGCGACCTCGGCCGGCGTCGCCCGCTCCGGGTCCGGCAGCGGCCGCCCGGACACCGAGTCGGCCCGCCAGGCGGCGGTGCCCGGCGGCGGGCCGGTGACCGCCGTCTGGGCGTCCGCGGAGGCCCATCCCGCGGTGCCGGCGACGACGGCCGCCGCCAGTGCGGCCGTGACCAGTGTCCTTGCGAAGCGGCGCATGCCCCTTCTCCTCTCCTCGTGACGAGGAGGAAGGTAAGAAGGAGGTGGCGCACCGGGCGTCGCACCGTGGAGCCAAGTCGGATGTCATACCCCGGTAGGGGGTGGAGGAGACCGGCCGGTGAAGGAGGCCGGTGGGGGAGGCCGGTGGAGGGGGCCGGTGGGAGGCGGATCAGCCGCCGTCGCCCGGCCGCACCAGCCCCGCCTCGTAGGCGAAGATCACGGCCTGCGCCCGGTCCCGCAGGTCCAGCTTGCCCAGCACCCGCCCGATGTGGGTCTTGACCGTCTGTTCGGCGAGCACCAGATGGCCGGCGATCTCCTGGTTCGACAGCCCGCGCGCGATCAGCTCCAGCACCTCGGTCTCCCGCGGGGTCAGCCCGTTCAGCCGCAGCGCGGGATTGCGGCGCGGCGCGGGCCGCCGCTCGACGAAGTCCGCGATCAGGCGCCGGGTCACCGACGGAGCCAGCAGCGCCTCGCCCGAGGCGACCACCCGTACCGCGGCGATCAGGTCCGCCGGCGGGGCGTCCTTCAGCAGGAAGCCGGAGGCGCCCGCGCGCAGGGCCTCGTACACGTAGTCGTCGATGTCGAAGGTGGTCAGCATCAGCACCTTCGGCCGGTGCACCACCCCCGGCGGGGGATCGAGGAGCTCGCGGGCGGCGCTGAGGCCGTCCATCTCGGGCATCCTGACGTCCATCAGCACCACGTCGGGGTGGACGGTGCGGGAGACCTGGATCCCCTGGCGTCCGTCGGGCGCCTCGCCCACCACGTCGATGTCGGCCTGCGCCGACAACAGTGCGGCGAAACCCGCCCGCACCATGGCCTGGTCGTCGACGATGATCACGCGGATGGTCAACTTGGTTCCTCGGGAGCGGTGTTGATGGGCATGCGGGCGGCGACCCGGAAGCCGCCGTCGGGCAGCGGACCGGTGTCCAGCGTCCCGCCCGTCAACCGTACGCGCTCCCGCATCCCCACCAGCCCGTGCCCGGTGCCCGAGGTCTCCAGCGCCACCACCGCGTCCCGCGCGGGACCGTTGACCACCAGCACGAGGAGCTCCTCCTCGTCGAAGGTCACCGAGATGCGCGTCGTAGCCCCCGGCGCGTGCCGCACCACGTTGGCCAGCGCCTCCTGGACGATCCGGTACGCCGACAGGTCCACGGCCGGCGGAGCCGCCCCGGCCGCGCCCTTGGCCAGCGCCAACTCCACCGGCTGCCCGGCCCGTACGGTCGCCTCCACCAGCTGCTGCAACCGGCCGAGACCCGGCTGCGGGGTCCGGTCGGCGCCGTTCGCCTCGTCGCCGCGCAGCACCGTCAGCAGCCGCCGCATCTCGCCCAGCGATTCGCGCGCGCTCGACGCGATGGCGGCGAACTCCTCGCGTACCGGCTCCGCCATGCCGGGGAGCCGGTACGGCGCCGAATCCGCCTGCACCGTGATCACCGACATGTGGTGGGCCACCACGTCGTGCAACTCCCGCGCGATGCGGGCCCGTTCCTCCAGCAAGGTGCGGCGGGCGCGCTCGGCCTCGCTGATGCTCTCCTGCTCGGCGACCTTCTGGCGGGCGTCGCCGAGCCCGCGCAGTGCTCCCGTCAGCGCGAGCATCACCCCGGCCAGGACGAACAGCAGGGCGACCGTGTTGGTCACCCCGTCCGGTTCGAAGGCGGTCAGCAGTGCCCCCGTCACCCCGGTCACCAGCCACACCCCGACCAGGGTCCGGATGGACTCGCGCAGTCCCAGGCAGGCCATCAGCACCAGGTAGCCGATGATCACCATCGGGGTCCAGGGCCAGGCGTGCCCGGCGACCCCGTCGGCCTGGGTCAGTACCGCGGCCCCCACCGTGTCGGCGACGAGCACCAGGCCCCACGCGGTGCGCGGCCGGGTCACGGCGAGCAGCAGCGGCAGGGTCTGGGCC
Organism: Streptomyces sp. NBC_00193; assembly: GCF_026342735.1. Classification (GTDB taxonomy): domain Bacteria; phylum Actinomycetota; class Actinomycetes; order Streptomycetales; family Streptomycetaceae; genus Streptomyces; species Streptomyces stoeckheimensis. Next base: position 618,276 of record NZ_JAPEMM010000002.1, on the reverse strand, counting down.
ACGCCCAGTGCCCCGGCCCAGCCGCCGCCCGCCTTGTAGTCGTTGGTCAGCACCGCGATCGTCACCGGCAGCAGCGCCATCACGCACACCGCGGTCACGGCGTACGGCAGCAGCCGCTGCCAGGCCTCGGGCGCCTGCGCGAGCAGGGGCTCGGCCGCCCGGGCGGGCGTACGCAACGCCACCGCGAACTGCCCTCGCCGGGCGGGGGAGGCGGGGTCGCCTGCGGCGACGGGCGCGGACCGGGACGGCGATCCGGACCGTGAGCCGGCGGGGGAATCGGACGGGGACCCGGCGGGGGATCCGGGCCGGGAACCGGCCGGGGATCCCGACGGAGACCCATGCGGCGATCCGTCCGGGGACGGGGACCGGGATCCCGGCCGGGCTCGGAAGAGGGATCGGAATCGGGATCGGGCTCGCTCGCTCATGATCGGTCCAGCGTATGCGCCCTCGGCCCGCCCGAGCCGCGCCCGACGCCCACCGGCCGACCGGGCCGCCCGGCCCTGCCCCGGCCGCCACCCGTCCCGGGACCCAGCACAGGGTTCGGTACGGGTTCTGGCACCGGCACCGGTTCTGGCACCGGCACCGGGTCCGGCACCGGCACCGGGTCCGGTTCTGGCACCGGCACCGGGTCCGGCACCGGGTCCGGGTCCGGGTCCGGCACCGGCACTGGCACCGGCACCGGCACCGGGTCCGGCACCGGCACCGGGTCCGGCACCGGCACCGGCACCGGCACCGGCACGGAGTCCGGCAGCGGGTCCGGTCCTGGTACCGCCGCAGGGACGGTCACTGCGGGCCGCTCCGGTACCGCCTTCGGAGGGGCGGTGGAGCCGGGTAGGCCCGCGCGGCGGGCCAGGGCCTCGCGCAAGCGGGTGAGCCGGTCGATTTCCGCGTCGAGCACGGCGAGCCGGTGGCCGACGACCCCGCCGCCGGAGCCGCAGCTCGGCGGTGGGTCCGCCGCGAGCAGGTGGAGCCGGTCGGCCACGCCGCGCAGGTCCTCGACGGTGAACCCGTGGGCCAGCAGATCGCGGATGATCCGGATCCTGGCCGCGTCCCCGGGCCCGTACTCCCGCCGGCCGGAGGGGCTGCGGCCCTGCGGGGCGAGGAGCCCGCGCTGCTCGTGGAACCGCAGCGCCCTGGGCGTGGTCCCCGCTGCCGCCGCCGCGTCACCGATCCGCATCCCGTGCCACCCCCGTGTCCCCGCACCGTCGCACCGTCCCCGAACCGCCCGTTCGCGGCCCGGACTACCCCGGCAATTCCACCACCACCGCGCCGAAGTGCCGTCCTCCTGCCAACGCGCGCAACGCCTGCGGGGCGCGATCGATGCCCGGGATCCGCACATGAGGGAAGCGGATCTCCCCGGAGCGCAGCCAGGACCCGAAGCGCCCGGCCCACTCCTCCTCCACGCCCGGATGCTCCGTGCCGAGGTACCCGCGCACCGAGACGCCCCTGACGACCAGCCGGAACGAGTCGATCTCCACCGGGGCGACGCCCCCGGCCCGCCCCGGCGCCAACTGGCCCGAGAGCGCGCCGACCAGGGCGAAGCGGGCGCCCTGCCGGGCGGCGCCGAGGGCCGCGGAGAGCTGCTCGCCGCCCACCGTGTCCACGAGTACGTCGATCCCCTCGGGCGCCACCCCGGCGAGCTGCTCCGCGAAGGGCCGCCCGGTGCCCCGTAGCAGGACCGCGTCGTAACCCAGCTCCGCCACCAGCCGCTCGGCCTTCTCCGGGGAGCCGGTGGTGCCGATCACCCGGCCCGCGCCCAGCAGCCGCGCCGTCTGACCGGCCAGGGTCCCGACCGCGCCGGCCCCCCGGTGACCAGGACGGTGTCCCCGGGCCGCACCCCGGCGAGCCGGGTCAGCGCGCCGTACGGGGCCGAGCCCTGGGCGAGGTACGCCACCGGGTCGGGCAGGGTGCCGTCCAGCGGGGTGCAGTCGGCGGCGTCCACCAGGGCGTACTCCCGCCAGCCGAGCAGGTGCGAGACGAGCGTGCCCGGCCGCAGCGGGCTGTCGGCCGGGGCGGCCACCACCTCGCCGACGGCCGGCCCGAACAGCGTGTCACCGGCGTGCAGAGGGGGCAGCGGCAGCCCCTCGACGGCGCCGCCGATCAGGGTGACCAGCCCGGGGAACACCAGGAAGTGGCGGTTGCGCACGAGCACCCGGCCCGGACCGGGCTCCGGCACCGGTACCTCGACGACGGCGAAGTCCGCCCGCTCGGGCAGCCCTTCGGGGCGGGCGGCGAGCCGGATCTCGCGTGCGGTACGGGGCAGGTCCGTGGCCATCGGGGCTCCTCGGCAGGGCGCGGCCGGCGACGGCCCGGACGGCCGCCACCGGGCCGGGGCGGGTGGGTGCGCCGAAGCTAAACCCTGACCCGCGCGTCAGGGTCAAGCCCGATCGGGCCGCCGCACGCGCTCGGCATAGACTGCGCGCGGCTCGGAAGATCACTGAACGGCGGGAGCGGGTACGCATGGGCGGGGCTGCCGCGCTGGAGAAACTGATACCGGTCGCGCTGGCCTTCGGCGTCGGCGTGCTCCTCGCGCGCCGCAAGGTGGTCCCCGCCGAGGCCTCCAAGGCCTTCGCCGACTACGCCTTCCTCTTCGCGGTCCCCTGCTACCTGTTCGGCAACATCTACGCCGCGGACCTCTCCGCCCTCTTCGACTGGCGGGCCATCGGCGGCTACGCGGCCGCCGCCGCCCTCGCGGTCGCGGCCGTCGCCGCCGCCTCCGCGGCAGCCGGACTGCGCGACCCGCGGGCCGTGGCGCTGCGCGTGATGGCCGGGGTCCAGGTCAACACCGCCTACTTCGCCGTCCCCGTCTTCATCACCTTCTTCGGGACGGCGGCGCCGATCTTCCCGGTGCTGCTCTTCCAGGTCTGCGTCCTGTCGCTCGTCGTCATCGCCATCATGGAGCTGGGCCGGGCCGGCCCCGGCTCGGGCGGCCCGGCCCGGCGCCTGTCCCGCGCCGTCAGCGCCTCGCTCGTCACCCCGCTGGTCCTCGCCTGCAACGCCGGGATCCTGCTCAACCTGCTCTCCGTGCACGTCCCGGAGGTGATCCTCGACGGGGCCGCCTTCGTCGGGGACAGCGCCTCCCCGGTGGCCCTCTTCGCCCTCGGACTGCACCTCGGCGGCATCGGACTCGACGTCCGGGGCACCACCCGCGAGGAGTTGGCGCTCCTCGGCTTCAAGTGCGTGGCTTTCCCGCTGCTGGCGTGGGCGGTGTGCGGGGCACTGTTCGGGGTCCGGGGCGAGTGGCTCACGTACCTCGTGCTGATCGCCGCGATGCCGACGCCCCAGAACCTGTTCATCTTCGCCCAGCGCTACGACGTGGGCGTGAACCTCTCCGCCGCCGTCGTGATCAAGAGTTCCCTGGTCTCCCTCCTGCTGCTGCCGCTCTGGCTGCAGGCGGTGTCCGCGTGACCGCGCCGTCTCCGTGACCGCGGTGGCCTCCGTTCCCCGGGCGGACTCCGCTCGTTGAGCGGGTATGGAGCTCCCGTCGATCGCGGCGCCCGGCGTCGGTGAACAGGCCGACGCCGTGGCCGATGCCGCCTGCCACCTCTACGACACCCTCGCGCCGTGGGGCGCCGCCGCCCCCGGAGGGTGGAGCCGGGGCGCCGCCGAGGACGCCGCCGAGGCCATCGAGACGGCCGCGCACGCCCTCGCGTACGCCCATCCGCGTGCCGAGGTCATCCTCGGACCCGTGCACACCGCCCTCGCGGACCTGCGCCGGCAGCTCGGCCTCGCGCCTGCCGAGGCGCTGACCGCGGAAGGGCTGCCGGCGACCCCGCGCACGGTGGGCAACCCGCGCCGCACCCGCTGGGTGCGGGTGCTCACGCCACCCGCGCCCCGGCAAGAGCCTTCTCGTACAACTTCCTGACGTCGGCGCCGAAGTAGGAGCTGTAGGAGGTGTCGGGAGTGTCCCCGCCCGTCTTCCAGCCGCCGATCACCCCGACCACGTCGCCGGTCTCGGTCCGCTCGTCGAAGCCGGTCAGGAACGGGCCGCCGCTGGTGCCGCCCGGATAGCCGGTGCAGTCGATCCGCAGGAACGATCCCGGGATCCTCGGATCGGTGCTGGTGAACTTCGTCGTCCGGTTCACGCACAGCCGGGGCCGGGCGGCGGAGGCCGGATAGCCGATCAGGGAGACCTGCTTGTGCGCGTACGGGGCGCCGGTGACCAGCCGGTTCCCGCCGACCACGTCCTCCACGGGGTAGCCGTCGGCGTCCGGGCCGACCTGGGCGAAGGCCACGTCGAGGGCGGCGCCCTTGTCGGCGCCGAGCTCGCGGTAGCGCGGGTCGATCCACACCTTGGAGCGGCCGGCCGCATCGCGCAGGACCGGGAACATCCCGTACGGCTGGGGGTTCTGGGCCGTGTACTGCGGTACGAAGGCCACCTGGCGGGCGTCCGTCCCCAGCAGGCAGTGCGCCGCGCTGAGCACCAGATCGCGGCCGGGGGAGGCGACCACGCTCGCGGTGCAGAAGTACGCGCCGCCGCCCTTCATGACGAACATCCGGCCGACGACCGGGATGCCGTCGAAATCGCGGCCGGTCCCGTCCACCGCCGCCGGGGCGCCGCCGCGGCTGATCGGCACCGCGGACGCCATCCGGTCGGGAGTCCAGAACGACTCCGCCTCCCGGGCCGACCACCGGTCGGTCGCCGGGGCCTTGGCCGGGGCGGTGCCGGCCTCGGCCTCGGGCAGGGGCCCGCCGGGCAGCAGCAGGGCGGCCGTGGCCGCCGCCACCGTCAACGTACGTCGCATGTCCGTCTCCTTCTTCGGGGATGGGCAGGGAGGGCGAAGGGCTAGGGGCTGAAGAGATGAGAGGCAAGGGGCTGGGGGGGGCTATACGGCTTGGGGGAAGCGGAACAGCCGGTCCGGGTCGTAGCGGCGCCGGACCTCTTCGAGGCGGGCCAGGTTCGGCCCGTAGTAGGCCTCGCGCCAGCCGGTCAGTTGCGGGTCGGTGTAGTTCTGGTACGCGGCTCCGCTCGCCCAGGGCCGCAGGTCCTGCCAGAGCCCGTCCAGCCAGCCCTGGTGCCGGCCGACGTCGGCGGCCGGAGCCGCGCCGGGCCAGTAGACGAGGTACTGGGCGAGGAACCCGGCCGAGCGGTGCGCGAAGGCGGTGGCCCGCGCCGGGATCCGGTTGAGGGCCCCGCCGCAGACCCCGTCGAACTGCACCACGCCGAACCCGCCGCGCGGCACGCTCCCGGCGTAGCGCCGCAGGGCGGCCAGTACCGCCGAGGCGGCCGCTTCGGTGAGCCCGCCCGGGGCCCAGAAATCGGACCGGGCGGTGTAGGAGTCGCGGCCGAGCCGCCCCTGGGGATCGTGTCCCGGCAGGCTGCCCGGGAGCCGGCACGCGGCGGGGCTCCGGTCGAGGCAGCCCGCCATCGCCCGGACGGTGTCCCCGTAGCCGCGTACGACGGTCCCGCTCTCCCGGGGCGGGCCGCCCACCAGGTCGGACAGCCGGGTCAGCTCCCGCTCCAGCTCCGCGCGACCGCCGTCCAGGCAGAGCACCCGCAGGGCCGGGGCGCCGACCGGGCCGCCGTCGACGGTGAACTCCACCTGGCTCCAGAACGGATCGGGCAGCGCCTCCAGCCAGCGCTGCCAGCCGCGCAGGACGGCGGGGGAGTCGGCGGCGGACCAGCGCAGTTCCGCGAAGGCGCAGTCGGAGACCGGGTGGGTGCGGAAGCGGAACCCGGTGACCACCCCGAAGTTGCCGCCCCCGCCGCCGCGCAGGGCCCAGAACAGGTCGGGCTCCCGGTCGGCGGCGACCTCGCGGACCGTCCCGTCGGGGGTCACCAGGGTGACTTCGGTGAGCCGGTCGGAGGTGGCGCCCCAGGTGCGGGAGGAGAGGCCCAGCCCGCCGCCGAGGGTGAGACCGGCGATGCCGACGGAGGGGCACAGCCCCGTCGGGACGGCCAGGCCACGTGCGGCGAGGACGGCGTTCACCTCCCCGAGCCGGGCGCCCGCGCCGATCCGGACCCCGGTTCCGGGCTCCGTGGCCACCTCCGCCATGGCGCCGGTGTCGATGACGAGTCCGGCCTCGCGGGTGGACCAGCCCGCGTAGCCGTGGCCGCCGCCGCGCGGCACCACGGGGACGGCCGAGCGCCGGGCGAAGTCCAGACAGGCGGCCACGTCCCCGGGGTGCGCGGGGTAGGCCACCGCGCCCGGCCGGACCGTGTCGTAGCGGGGCTGGAACAGCTGCCGTGCCTCGTCGTAGTCCCGGTCGGCCGCCGTCACCACCCGCCCGTCGAGGCTCCGGGACAGCGCCCCGTAGTCCGGGTCCGCGCGGCGGGCCTTCGGGCGGGCCGTCGCGCCGATCGAGGCGAGGACGCCCGTGGCGGCTCCCGCGAGGACCTGGCGGCGGTGGAGGGTCATCCCTCCTTCCTGCCACCGCCTTGCCCGTTCGCCGCGAAGGCGGGCCCACGGGGACCGGCTTGCCCCCCGAACGGCCCACGCCCGAGTGGCGCGGGGCGGCCCGGAACGGCCGTCGGTCCAGTGGCGCGGGGCGTCCCGGTACGGCCGTCAGTCCGCCCGGCGGGCCAGCAGGAAGCCCTGCGGGGACTTCTCCGCGGCGTCCGGTTCCCGGACCAGGCGGGCCGTCTCGGTCAGGCCCGCTCCGGCCAGCAGTTCGCTGATCAGCTCGGGCGGGGTCCAGTACACGTCGAGGTCGACCGGGTGCCCGTACGCGTGTTCCAGCCGGAGTTGCCGGTCGCCGGCCTTGAACGCGATGAGCAGGTACCCGCCCGGGGCCAGCACCCGGGCGAACTCGGCGAACAGCGCGGGAAGCCCGGAGGGTGGCGTGTGCACCGTGGAGTACCAGGCCAGCACCCCGCCGAGGACCCCGTCGGCGATGTCCAGCGCGGCCATCGAGCCGACCTCGAACCGCAGCCCCGGATACGTCCGGCGGGCCACCGCCACCATCGCGGGGGACAGGTCGACTCCGAAGGCCCGTACCCCCAGGGCGTCGAGATGTGCCGTCACCCGGCCCGGGCCGCAGCCCAGGTCGGCGACCGCCCGGCCGGCGCCGGGCCCGTCCCCGCGCACGTACTCCGCGAAGGCGGCCAGCATGGCCCGGTCCAGTGGTTTGCCCTCCAGCTCCCCGGTCAGCAGCGCGGCGTAGTCGGCGGCGACGGCGTCGTAGGACGACCGGACGGAGTTGAGGTGCGAAGTCGATGCCATGCCCCCGGACAGTAGCCCGCCCGCGCCCCGAACTCAGCCCCCGGTCAGCGGATTGTCCAGCTCGGCCCACTGATCGCCCGGCGCCCCCGGGCTCAGCCGCATCAGCGTCAGCGCCTTGGTCGGCAGCGGCCCGGTCAGCAGCGCCCGGGTGTCCTCGGTGGACGGCAGCCCGGGCGCGGCCGAAGCCAGGTCCGCCGCGAGCGCGGCGGCCGACCCTGCCGTGGAGCCGAGCGCCCCCGCCACCAGCGACCCGAAGAGCTTGCGGCGCAGCAGGGCCACGTCGTCGGTGATCAGCCGCCCCGACAGCGCCGGTACCGCCAGGCCGTGCCGGGCGAGGCGGGCCGGGCTGATCCGGATGTCGGCGAGGTCGCGGTACACGAGCCGCTGCGGGGCCCCGTCGGCGTCCAGGACGACCAGCAGGTTCTGGCCGTGGGCCTCCAGGGCCACCCCGAGGTCCAGGACGCGCAGGCACACCGACAGTGCGAGGCGGGCGAAACCGGCCCGCCAGGCGTCGGAGCGCGCGTACGGGGTCAGTGCCAGGGCGGCCACGGGCAGGACGCGCTCGCCCGCGCCCCGGTCCGCGTACGCCTCGGGCGGCTCGCGGAGCACGGCGGCCAGGTCCGGGGTGCCGGCGGTGACGGCGCCCAGGGTGCGGGTGATGTGCAGGCGGCCGTCGAGCCGTTCCGACAGGCTCTGGGCGAAGGCGGAGACCGCGGCGGCCGTCTCGATGGAGTAGACGGAGATGTCCCGCACGGAGGAGGTGAGGCGGGTGCTGAGGGCGGTCTTGACGTGCGGCCCGCCGTCCGCCGGAGCGAGGGTGCGCAGGGCCATCAACGGGTGCGCGGCGGGCCCGGGCCGCACCTCGTGCCCGTTCTCCTGCTTCACCACGTGCCCGGCCTGCCAGGGATGGACCGGTACGAGGATCCGCCCGGCCTCCCGCCACCGGTCCGGCCACTCCCCGGTCACCCGGCACTCGGAGGCCCGTACGGCCGCCAGCCCGAGGGTGACCACGGGCCGGTGCTCGGGTGCGTACGCGAGCTGCTCGGCCACCGTGAAACCGGGGCGGGAGCGGCAGTTGGGGTGGTACGGATGGCCGTCCACCACCCGCTGCTCCCACTCCCAGGCGGCGAGGTCCTCGGCGTCCGGGCCGGCCGGCTGACCGGCGCGGGACAGGGCGAGGGAGGCCGTGCTCTCGTCGAGCTCGGCGGCGAACTCCTCCCCGTACGACAGCCCGAGCGCCGCCACCAGCAGGGAGGCCCGCCGGTAGGGGCGGCCGTCGAGCAGCAGCTCGGTCACGGGGGGCGCGCTCGCGCGGACCGCGGAGAAGGTCGTCGCGTACGGGTCGGGGTGGGGGCCCTCCAGCCGGGAGCCCGAGGAGAGCCGGAGCGCGAGGGCGCCGGAACCCCGCTCCCGGTGGGTGATCCACGGCAGCGGCTCGAAGGCGAACGCCCGCCACAGCCGGGTGAGCACGGCGGCGCGCGCGCCGGGGAGGGCGGCGGCGTACGCGGACCCGAGGCCGTCGGGGCGCGCGCCGAGCGGTCCGAGCGGTCCGAGCGGTCCGAGCGGTCCGAGCGCGCCGACCGGTCCGACCGGTCCGAGCGCGCCGACCGGTCCGGCAGGTCCAGCGGGTCCGACCGGTCCGGTGGGGGCGATTTCGGACAGCCCGGCGAGTTCGGCGGCTACGGCCTCTTCGGCCGCGGTGGCGGGTAGGTGCATGCTGGAATCCAGGGCCCCGGTCCTCTCGGATGACGTGATGATCACTTCATCATCGCGGATACTGAAGATCACGGCCGGTGGTACGCCCCGCGCACCTCCGGCGCTCCGGATGGACCGAATGGAATCCGTGGACCTCAACGCCACCGACAACGCCGCCGACACCTATGCTGCGGCCCCGCTCCTGAACTGCCTCCTGCGGGAGGCCGCCGAACCGGTCCCGCTCGCCGGAGCCGGGGGAGCAGGGAGAGCCGGGGGAGCCGGGGGAGCAGGGGGGTCCGCAGGTTCCGCGGGGGACGGCTGGTGCGCGTACCGGCTGTCGGGCAGCGGGCGGCTGTTGCGGGTGCGTGCCGGGCGCAGGCCCGAGCGGCCCGAGGTGGGCACCGGGGCCGGCTGGCATCCGCTGTCCCACACCGAGCTGGTCAAACTCGTCTCCGACGAGCTGCGCCAGTACACCGGGGTGTCCAACGACGAGCTCCCGGTCGAGATCGCCGACAGCCGCGAGACCATCGCCGCACTGCTCGCCGCCCGCGCGGTCACGCCGCCGCCGACGGACGCGTACGTGCTCTCCGAACAGTCCCTGGTCATGGGGCACCCCCACCACCCGGCCCCCAAGGCCCGGGGCGGCGGTCCGGCCAACGGCTGGCTGCCGTACGCCCCCGAGGCGTACGCCCGCTTCCCGCTGGCCTTCCTGGGCGTGCGCGAGGACCAGGTGGCGGAAGAGGGCGGGCCGGCCGCGGCGGCCGCCGTCGACTCGCTCGCGGAGGCGCTCGGCGGGCCGCGCCCGCCGGCCGGCTACCGGCTGCTGCCCGCCCACCCCTGGCAGCTCGACCTGGTCGCGGGCAGGCCCGCCGTCCGCGAGGCCCTCGCGGACGGGACGCTGCTGTCGCTGGGCACCGGGCGGGTGCCGGTCTGGCCGACCGCCTCGATCCGGACCCTGTACGTTCCCGGCGGCGCGGGGACGGGGACGGGGCCGGGGGGCGGCATGGGGAGCGGGACGGCGAGCCGGGCGGCCGGTGATCTGTTCGTGAAGTTCAGCCTCGACGTGCGGATCACCAACGACGTGCGCCGGCTGTGGCGGCACGACCTGCTCAAACTGCGCCGCACGGACGCGGCGGTCGAGGCGGGCTTCGCGGAGCTGCGCCGGTCCGGGTCGGTCGCGGCCTGGCTGCCCGACCGGGGGTACCGGACGGCCGCCTTCGCCTTCGAGGAGCTCGCCGTACTCGTCCGCGACGGCCTCGCGGCGCACGCGGAGCCCGGCGTCACCCCCTTGCTGGCGGCCGCACTGGCGGAGGGGTTCCCGGGCAGCCCGCTGGCGGGAACGGCCGACCCCGCCGCGTGGTGGCGGGCGTACCTGCGCCAGGTGGTGCCGCCCGTGCTGCACCTCTTCGCCCGGCACGGCGTGGTCCTCGAAGCGCACCTCCAGAACACCCTGGTCGGCGTCGACGCCCGGGGCATGCCCGCGCAGGCCCTCTTCCGGGACGCGGAGGGCGTCAAACTCCTCCCGGACCTGGACCGGGACGCCGCCTGGCAGCGCCTCGTCTACTGCCTGGTGGTCAACCACCTGACCGAGGTGGCGGGCGCGCTCGCGGAGAGCCACCCGGAGGCGTCCGGGGAGCTGTGGCCCGCCGCCCGCGCGGAGTTCCGGCGCTACGGCGCCGCCCACGACCTGCCCGAGGTCGCTGAGCTGCTGGCCGCCCCCAGCCTCCCGGCCAAGACCAACCTGCTGCTGCGCTGGACCCGCGCGGACGGTGCCGACTCCCGCTACCTGCCGCTTCCCAATCCGCTGCGGCCCTGAGGGAGCGTGTGGTTCCGGCCAATCAGGGTCCGGATACCGGATCCCCCCTCACCGACAGGTATAGACCAATGCTACGTTGGTCGAGCAGACCGCGCAGTCCTTGACCTCCCGTCAGAGGAGAAGCCATGCCCTCCCCTTCGCGGGGCGGCGGCCCGGCCGCCATGCCCAAGTACCAGCGGATCGCCGCAGCGTTGCGGCGCGAGCTCGACCTCACCGCACTGACCCCCGGCGCCAAGCTGCCCTCCGAACGCAGCCTCGCGGCCCGCTACGAGGTCAACCGGCAGACCATCCGGGCCGCCCTCCAGTACCTGAGGGAGGACGGCCTCGTCGTCACCGGGCGCCGTGGCACCCGGCCGGCGTTCCCGGTGCCGCCGCAGCGTCCCCCGGCCGGTCGTCCGGCCCCGGGCTCCGCCAGTGCCGCGGCTTCCGCCTCCACCCCGGCCTCCGCACCGGCGGCCGAGGCGGCCCCCGCACCGACGCCCTCGGGGGTCCAGGCCCAGGCGTGGCTGACCCTCGTCACCCTGGCTCCGGCGCTCGCCGAGCAACTCGGCATGCGCGGCGGGGAGCAGACCCTGGTGCACCACCACCGCGAAAGCGGCCCGACGGGCCAGACCCGGCGGGACGCGGTGACGTACCTCTGTCCCCGCACCGTCATGCGGACCCCCGAACTGTCGCGCTACCGGGACCGCTTGGTGGCGGGCGTCCGCGACGAGGACCTGGGTCCCCTGCACCACTGGCTGGAGGGGGCCGCGCGGGCCGGCCGGGTCGCCGAGACCATCACCATGACCCGGACCAACTCGCCCCAGGCCGCCACCCCGGCCGGCGGCCTCACCGTACGCCGCACCCTGCACGACGCCGCCGGGCGGCTGCTCGCCGTCACCGACCTCGCCTTCCCCACCTGGGACCGGCTGACCTTCGACCGGTCCCCGGCCGCGATCGGCTTCCGGGTGACGTAGCACACGCGTGTCGTGGGCGAGCCGGATGTGGAGGTTCACCGGGACCACCGTGTGGTGCGGGACGCGAGCAAGGGGTGAGCGCTGCTTCGCCTCGACGATTTCGTGGAACAGGCGGCGTCGGGTTCCGCGTCTCAGCTCCCCAGGATCCACCGAACGGCCGCGGTGACTCCCAGCACCAGGGGTGGGGCGAGCCACCACCGCCCCATGGCGGGGCGGATCGAGGGAAGGAGGGTGATCAGCAGGCCGAGGGCGCTCGCCACGATGGCGAGGAGGCAGGACAGCTGGATGCCGGCGGTGGCCTCGTCGTCCCAGGTGCCGGACGGCCGGATGGTGAGAGCGGTGTACAGGAACCAGCCGGCGATCGCGTAGACGAGTGCGAGCGGGACGGCCAGGACCCGTTTCAGGCAGCCGTCGTCCGATGGCGTCCGGTCCGGGCCGGAGTGAGGGGGCATCAGCCGAGTGCTCCCCTCGCGTCGTCGAGATCGCGGGCGAAGCCGCGGCCGTACGCCTGGGCGTCGTCGCCCTGCCAGTACGGGCCGCCGTTGTAGCGGGCTGCCAGCTCCTGGTACTGGGCGGGAGTCATCTCCTGCGCGGGTACGTCGGCGAATTCGCTCTCCGCCTTCAGCTGGGCCAGGTATCCCGCGGCGATGAAGATGTTCTGCCCGGGGTCCTGGAGGGCTTCCTCCACCACGGACCTCTGCTGTTCCGTGAGATGGTCCAGGTCGTACCCGAGTACCTCCGCCCCTCGCCGCACCTGGATGGCGACGGGGCTGAGTCCCCAGGGGGCGTCGGCCTGCTCGCGGATGGTGTCCGTGATGTCGTCGACGTCCATGGTCGGTTCGGCGAGGAAGTCCAGGGTGCCCGTGGTCGCCCGCATGTCCTCCCACTGGCGCATGGGCTCGGCTTCCCGTGCGTCGCGGGTGACGGCGGTGCCCTTGGTGCCGATCAGGGAGGCCAGGGCCTGTTCGTTCGCCTTGCCGTTCGCGTAGTACCGCTCGGCGGTCTCCAACGCCCACGCGTAGCTGCGCAGGGCGCCGGCGGCCCGCCCGTAGCCCGCGGCCATGCCCGCCATCAGCTCGCGCACCTCGGCGAGGCGGGTTTCGTAGTGAACGCTGCCCTCGCTGTGCCATTGCGTACGCTTCTGCGCGCGCTCGGCGGGCTCGTCCACCGCGACCAGCATGTCGTGGAGGCGCTTGAACTCATCGGCGTTCCGCTCGACGAGCGCAGGATTGCAGCCCTCCAGGAAGCGGACCTCGGCGCGGTAGGTCAGGCCGTCCGTCATCTCGCCCCCGGGTCGACGAACTGACCGTAGCGCAGCACGTCGTCGAGGAACCGGCGGGCGTTCTCGTCGTCGACCGCGGCGAATCCGGAGCCGGCCGTCCTCAGGCGCGTGGCGAGCGCCGCGACGAGCCCGATCGTGTCCTGGAACTGGTCGTCGGCGAACCGGCCTTCGCCCGGGCCCATTCGTCATCGAACGACACGATCCCCCCGGGTTGTGTTCGCAATTCTGTGCGATTGGCCGGCCCGTCACGTGCTCGTGTGCACGTCCCCTGTGGTGGTGGAGGTGATGACCGCCCGGCGGCCGAGGTCGCCCGGCGGGATCCCCGGGTGGTGGCCTCCCGGCCGGCCCGCCCCCGGGGACACCCCGAGGGCCAGGCGGGAGACGATCCGGTAGCGGTCGCCCCGGTACACGGAGTGCACGTACTCCACGGGCCGGCCGGTGGAGTCGGTGGTGAGCCGCTCGATGAGCAGGGCGGGGGAGAGCAGCGGGACGTCGAGCAGGCCCGCCTCCCCCTCGTTGACCACCGTCGGCTCGATGGACTGCTGCGCCTCGTGGACGTACACGCCGTGGTGGTCGCGCAGATGCTCGTAGAGGTCCCCGGCCTCCAGTTCCGCCGGGGTCAGGGCCGGCACCAGATCGGCCGGGATGTGCAGGTGCTCGATGGCCATCGGAGCCCCGTCCACCAGGCGCAGCCGGGCGATGTAGAGCAGGCTCGCGCCGGGGGAGATGCGCAGGCGGCGGCCGATCCGGGCGCCCGCCTGGACGGTGGAGTGCTCCAGGATCCGGCTGGACCAGTGGCCGGCGGCCTGTCGCATCGCGAAGGCCGCCTCGTCGGCGGCCAGTTCCTGGGTGATCTTGGCGGGCGCGACGAACATCCCGCGGCCGTGCTCGCGTACGAGCAGCCCCGTGGCCACGAGCTCGTCCACCGCCGCGCGCAGGGTGGGGCGGGAGACCTCCAGGGTGGCGCACAGGGTGCGCTCGGAGGGGATCGCGTCGCCGGGCCGCCGGATGTCGATGAGCCCCAGCAGGTGCTCGCGGACCCGTTCGCGCTTGAGTACGGATCCCGACGAGTCGGTTGCGTCCTTCGTCATGGCCCGCCCCCACTTCCCTCTGCTCACCTGTCCAACTGGTCATGTGCATCTAACCATTCGGGGACGGGGGATGCGAGGAGTCCGTCGAAATCTATCGGCCCGTACGGGGTTGACGGCGCACTCGGGGCGTGTCACCTTCTAGCCACTCAGCTAACCAATTGGTCAGTTGGTCAACTCGACTCCTCCTCGGATGAGTTGACGGGGTTGACGCAACAGCCAGGTGAGGAATCTCCGAGACCGTGACCGACGCCGCCGCTTCCCTCCACCCCGACCTCGGGCTCGTCCCGCGCCCCGACTCGGTCACCGCCCTGCCCGGCCGGTTCGCCCTGGACCACCGCACCGGACTGCGCGCCGGCCCCGGCGCCGAGGCGGCGGCCGATCTGCTGCGCGAACTGCTCACCCCCGCCACCGGGTTGCCGCTGGCACCGGACCCCGAAGGGCGGATCACCTTCCTCCTGACCCCGGGGGACCCGGCCCCCGGGGGCCTCGGGGAGGAGCCGCTCGGCGCCGAGGGGTACGTCCTCACCGTCCGCCCCGACTCCGTCCTGCTGCGCGCCGCACGCCCCGAGGGGCTGCTCCACGGGGTCCAGACCCTGCGCCAGCTGCTGCCCCCCGAAGCGCTGGCCGCCGGGGCGACGACGGCCGGGGCGGCGATGACCGGGGCGGCGATAGCCGGGGCGCCGGCCGCCGGGGGCGCGCAGCCCCGTACGCCCGCCGCCGGCTGGTCGCTGCCCTGCGTACGGATCATCGACCGGCCGCGGTTCGCCTGGCGCGGGGCTCTGCTGGACGTGGCCCGTCACTTCCAGCCCGTGGCCTACGTACGCCGCTTCGTGGACCTGCTCGCGCTGCACAAGCTCAACGTCCTGCACCTCCACCTCACCGACGACCAGGGCTGGCGGATGCCGGTCGCGGCCTACCCCCGGCTCACCGAGACCGGCGGCCGCCGCGCCGAGACCGCGGGGGACGGGATCCCGCACGAGGGCGCCTACACCCGCGCGGAACTGACCGGGCTCGTCGCCTACGCGGCCCGGCGCGGGGTCAGCGTCGTACCCGAGATCGAGATGCCCGGCCACGCCCGCGCCGCCCTCGCCGCCTACCCCGAACTCGGCAACCGGCCCGACGTCCGGCTGGACACGTGGACCCGATGGGGCGTCTGCGAGAACGTCTTCGGGGTCCACGACGCCGTCCTCGACTTCTGCCGGGGCGTACTGGACGAGGTCGCGGACGTGTTCCCCGGGCCCTACGTGCACCTCGGCGGCGACGAATGCCCCCGCACGGAATGGGAGGCCTCCCCGGCCGCTCGCGCCCGGATCGCCGCCGAGGGGCTGGCCGGGCCGGGCGCCCTCCACGGCTGGTTCCTCGGCGAGGTCGCGGCGCACCTGGCCGGGCTCGGCCGCCGCCCGCTCGGCTGGACCGGCACCGGCACCGAACTGCCCGCCCCCTTCACGGCCCTGGCCTGGCTCGACGCGGACCACGGGCGGGCCGCCGCACTGCGCGGCCACGACGTGATCATGACCCCCTACCGCTCCACCTACCTCGACTACCCGCAGTCCGCCGACCCCGGCGAACCGCGCGGCCAGGACGGCGGCGTGCTCGACCTGCGCGGCGTCTACGACAACGACCCGGCCCCCGCGCACTGGGAGCCCGAGGCCGCGCGCCGCGTCCTCGGCACCCAGGCGCAGCTGTGGACCGAGTACGCGCGCACCCCGGCCGAGCTCGAATACCTGGCCTTCCCGCGGCTGTGCGCCCTGGCCGACACCGCCTGGTCGGCGCACCGCGACTGGCCGGACTTCCTGCGCCGCCAAGGCCACCACCAGACCCGGCTCGCCGCCCTCGGCGTGCGCGGCCGATCCCTTCCCTCCCCCCACCCCGAGAGGAACGCAGTATGAGCACCCCGAGCCACAGCCCGAGCCACGCCCCGACGCACACCCCGACCCACGCCCCGGGCCGCACCCTCGCCCGCAAGCGCCGTACGGCCGTGGCCCTGGCCATCGCCCTGACCGCCGGTCTCGGCTCGGCCGCGCTGACGGCCCTGCCCGCCAACGCCGCGGCCGACTCCGTCAAGGTCCAGTACCGCACCAGTGCGACCGGGGCCACCGCCGACCAGGTGGAGCCCTGGTTCAAGGTGGTCAACGACGGCTCCAGCAGTGTCGCCCTGAGCCAGGTCACCTTCCGCTACTACTTCAAGGCCGACGGCCCGGACACCCAGTACCGGTACGCCTGTTCGTGGGCGGTCAAGGGCTGCGCCAACATCACCGGCACCTTCCACACCATGGCCACCCCGACGGCCACCGCCGACCGCTACCTGGAGATCGCCTTCACCGGCGGCGCCGGCAGCCTCGCTCCGGGAGCCGACACGGGCGACATGCAACTGCGCTTCCACCGCGCCGACTGGCAGACGCTGCGCCAGTCCGACGACTACTCCTTCGACGGATCCCGCACGGCGTACGCCGACTGGGACAAGGTGACCGCCAAGCTGGGCACCGGCACCGTCTGGGGCACCGCACCCGGCGGCAACGTCCCGGACCCGACGCCGACGCCGACCGACCCCACTCCCACGCCCACCCCGACCGACCCGGGACCGGCCGGAGCCACCCTCTTCGACGATTTCACCTACACCTCCTCCTCCGACCCGGCGATAGGGGCCCACGGCTGGAGCGTGCGCTCCAACGCGGGAGGCCCCGGGGTCCCCGGCGCCACCTGGGCTCCGGAGAACGTCACCTTCGCGGCCGAGGGCGGCAACACCATCATGAACCTGGAGACCTCGACGGCCGGCACCGGCGAGAGCACCAAGCACACCGAGATCCTCACCAAGACGATGAAGTTCAAGAACGGCACCTACGCGGCGCGGGTGAAGTTCTCCGACGCCCCGAAGTACGGTCCGGACGGGGACCACCTCGTGCAGACCTTCTTCCCCATCAACGACCTCAAGGCCCCGATGGCCGACGACTACGCCGAGTACGACTTCGAGTACCTCCCCAACGGCGGCTGGGGCGAGCCCTCGAACATCCTCTACACCACGTCCTGGGAGACGTACCAGGCCGACCCGTGGGTGGCCGTCAACCAGCACACCGAGTCCCGGCAGAGCTACGCGGGCTGGCACGACCTGGTGCTCACCATCGACAACAACGCCATCACCTACTACGTCGACGGCCAGGTCTTCGGTACGCACGACGCCAAGTACCTGCCCGAGCGGGGCATGTCGATCAACTTCAACCAGTGGCTGATCGACCTCAACGGGCAGCCGGGCTCGACCCCGCGCGCCTACGACCAGAAGGTCGACTACGTCCTGCACGTCAAGGACCAGGTCCTCACCCCGGCCCAGGTCGCCGCCAAGGTCGGCGGCTACCGCACCGCGGGCACGGCGTTCGTGGACACCGTCCCCAACGGCTGATCCGGTCACCGGGAACGGCGGCGCGCTCCGGGTTCCTCAGCCCCGGAGCGCGCCGTCCGTTCCCTGCCCGAGCGCCGTTCAGAAGCGCAGCGCCCACGCGTCCACGTACCCGGTGTTCCCGGCGAAGGCGTCGAACACGCGCAGTTTCCACACCCCGTTGGCCGTCTCGGACGAGGCGTTCACCCCGTACAGCCCGATGAGGTTGGTCTCGCCCCAGTCCGTGTACTCGTCCTTGATCGGGTACACCGTTCCGTCGGGCGCGATCAGGTCGATCCGCAGGGTCCCGGAGTCCGGGTGCTTGACGTACACCTCCACGTCCAGCTGGGCCGGAGCGGCGCCCGGTATCCCGCTGACGGTGATCGGGGACTGGATGGTCTTGAGGTCCCCGACGTTGTAGTTCGTTTCGTTGGAGAAGCGCTTCACGGGCACCTTGTTCGGCGTGTTCCCCATGTAGAGGGAGAGCACCGGGGAGCCCTTGCCGGGCGAGAGCACCGCTCCCGTGGTGGCCTTGGCCTTCAGGTAGGTCGCCACCTGGGCCGGGGTGTAGGTCGGATGGAGCGCCAGGTAGACCGCCGCGGCACCCGCCACGTGCGGGCTGGCCATCGAGGTGCCCGACATCACGGTGTCCCAGTCGTTGCTCCAGTAGGCCGCCGAGGTGATGGAGTCGCCCGGGGCGAAGAGGTCCACCAGCGGACCGTAGTTGGAGTACGAGGAGCGTGCGTCGTGGACGCCCGTCGCCCCGACCGTCAGTGCCTGGGAGACCCGGGCCGGCGAGTGCGTGGAGGCGTCCTTGTTCTGGTTGCCGGCAGCCACCGCGTAGGTGATCCCGGAGGCGATGGAGCCGCGGACCGCCGCGTCCAGCACGGTGTCCGGGTCCCCGCCCAGGCTCATGTTCGCGACGGCCGGCTTCACGGCGTTGCGGGTGACCCAGTCGATGCCGGCGACCACCTGCTCCGTCGTGCCCTCGCCGTTCCAGTCGAGGACGCGGACGGCCACCACCTTCGCCTTCTTGGCCACGCCGAAGGTCTTGCCCGCGACCGTCCCGGCCACGTGCGTACCGTGCCCGTGCAGATCGTCGGCCACGAAGTCGTTGTCGATGGCGTCGTAGCCGTACCGGGCACGTCCGCCGAAGTCCTGGTGGTTGATGTTGACCCCGGTGTCGATGACGTAGGCGGTCACGCCCAGGCCGGCCGAGGTCGCGTAGGTGAAGGAATCGTTCAGCGGCAGCCTGCGCTGGTCGATCCGGTCAAGGCCCCAGGACGGCGGGCTCGGCTGGGTGGAGTCCAGGCGCAGTTTCCGGTTCTGCGCCACCGTGGCCACCGCCGGATCGGCGGCGAGCCGTCGTGCCTGACGTTCCGTCATCTTGACGGAGAACCCGTTGACGGCCGATTCGTACGTCCGGCCGACCGCGCCGCCGAACCGTTCGACCACCGCCCGGCCCTGCTCCGTACGGGATTGCGCGCGCGCCGGGTCCAGCAGGACGAGGTAGCTGTCGCCGACGGCTCCGGGCGCACCGGCGTACAGGACCTCCCCCTCCGGTGGTGAGGCGGCCGAGGCGCCGGTGTCCACCCCGAGCGCGAGCGCCGAGGCGAGTGCGAACACGGCTCCGTACCGCCGCAGTAAATGCGATCGCATGATCATGAAATCGGACCCCCCTGAGTCGTCCGCTCAGAGTGCTGCGTTCACAAGCTCCGCACAAGAGGTCCGTATGAGCGCCCGTACGGCCTCCCGCACAAAGGCCCGCGCGGGAGGCGTCGGGCCTTATGGATTGGGGCCCTTGTCCTCTTAGCGCCATCCGTTCACAGAACGGAATCTTTATGCGAGACCCCCGCCGATTCCGGACGAAAGATCCACCATGAAGAAGACGAAGGCCGCGCTCTGGGAATTCCTCCAGGGGCTGGGCAAGACCTTCATGCTGCCCGTGGCGCTCCTGGCCTTCTGCGGCATCATGCTGGGCGTCGGCTCCTCGCTCTCCAGTCCGGCCGTCCTGCAGAACCTCTCCTTCCTGGACAACGAACCCCTCCAGCTGGCGTTCACCTGGATGTCCAACACCGGTCTGGTCGCCTTCAAGTTCCTTCCGGTCCTCTTCGCGATGGCGATTCCGCTCGGCCTCGCACGTGAGGACAAGGGCGTCGCCGCCTTCTCCGGTTTCGTCGGCTTCGCCTCCATGAACCTCGCCGTCAACTTCTTCCTCACCACGCGCGGCGTGGACTTCGAGGACAAGGGCGAGATCGCGCACTACGGCATCGCCGACGTGCTCGGCGTGAAGTCCATCGACACCGGACTGCTCGGCGCGGTCGCCGTCGGTGTGATCGTGGCCCTGCTGCACAAGCGCTACCGCACCAAGCAGCTGCCCGACGCTCTCGCCTTCTTCGGCGGGCTGCGCTTCGTACCGATCGTCTCCGCCCTGGCCATGAGCATCGTCGGACTCCTCGTCCCGCTCGTCTGGCCCACCCTGGGAAGCTGGATCGCCTCCGTCGGCACGGGCATCGCGCACGCCGGAGTCCTCGGCCCCTTCTTCTTCGGCATGGGCGAGGTGCTGCTGCGCCCCATCGGACTGCACCACATCCTCGTCGCGCTGTTCCGCTTCACCGACGCCGGCGGCGCCGGGGTGGTCTGCGGAGAGAACGTCAGCGGCGCCCTGAACCTCTTCTACGCCCAGCTCTCCTGCCCCACCCCCTCCGGCGCGGCACACACCGCGACGCAGTTCCTGTCCCAGGGCAAGATGGCCGCGTACCTGGGTGGCCTGCCGGGCGCGGCGCTGGCCATCTACCACTGCGCCAAGCGCACCATGCGCCCGGAGATCAAGGCGCTGCTCGTCTCCGGCGTCGTCGCGTGCGTGGTCGGCGGGGTCACCGAGCCGCTCGAATTCCTCTTCCTCTTCATCGCCCCGTGGCTGTACCTGATTCACGCCGTCCTGGTCGGCCTCGGCTTCCTGGTCTCCGCCGTCCTCGGCGTGTACATCGGCAACACCGACGGCAACATCATCGACCTGCTGGTCTTCGGAGTCCTCCAGGGCACGACCACCAAGTGGTACCTGGTCCCGGTGATCGCCGCGATCTGGTTCGCCGTGTACTACTTCCTCTTCCGCTGGGCGATCACCAGGTTCGACCTGAAGACCCCCGGACGCGAGGACGAGCCCTCGGACTCCCCGGACTCCTCCGAGGCCTCGGACTCCGGGGCGGCGGACGCCGCAGCCGACGCGGACGCCCCGAAGGCCGAGCTGGTCGCCGGCAAGTACGACCCGGTCGCCATCCTCGAAGCCCTCGGCGGCCCGGCCAACATCCACGCCCTCGACAACTGCATCACCCGCCTGCGCATGACGGTCGGCGACGCCGCCCTGCTGGACGACGCCCGGCTGAAGAAGCTCGGAGCCATCGCCGTGGTCCGGCTCGACGAGCACAACGTGCAGGTCATCATCGGCCCCCAGGTGCAGTCCGTGAAGGACGCCCTCGCCAAGCTCACCCCGGTCGGCTGACCCATGACCGACATCCACGCCCCCGCCGCGTACGAGTTCGATGCGCCGGTCGACCGGCACGGCACCTGGTGCACCCAGTGGGATTACGTCGAGGACCGCTTCGGAGCCCCGGACCTGCTTCCCTTCACGATCTCCGACATGGACTTCGAGACCGCTCCCGAGGTGCTCGCCGCCCTGCGCGGCCGCCTGGAGCACGGGGTCCTCGGCTACTCCCGCTGGCGCCACGAGGACTTCCTCGAAGCGGTCCGGCACTGGTACGCCGCCCGCTACGACACACCGATCGCCGCAGACCGCATCGCCTACGCCCCCGCCGTCCTCTACCAGCTCGGCCGGATCCTGGACCTCTGGACCTCGCCCGGCGACCGGGTCGTCGTCCACACCCCGGCCTACGACGCCTTCCCGCGGCTGCTCGCGGCCCGGGACCGGGAGATGCGCGGAGTCCCGCTCCACGACGAGGAGGCCCTGGAGCGGGAGTTGGCCCGCCCCGACACCACCGCCCTGCTGCTCTGCTCCCCGCACAACCCGACCGGCCACGTATGGAGCGCGGACGAGCTGGAGCGGATGGCGGAGCTGTGCGCACGCCACGGGGTCGCGGTGATCAGTGACGAGATTCACTCCGACCTCGCGCACGCCCCCCACCGGCACCGCCCCTGGGCGCTGCACGGCCGCCCCGGCACCCGCTGGGCCGTCGTCACCTCCGCCTCGAAGTCCTTCAACATCCCCGCACTGACCGGCAGTTACGGCATCTTCGGCGACACGGAGTCCTGCGAGCGCTACCTCACCCTCCTCAAGGACGCCGACGGACTGTCCTCCCCGGCCGTCCTCTCCGTGGCCGGACACATCGCCGCCTACCGCGAGGGCGGAGCGTGGCTCGACGCGCTCAACGCGTACGTCGCGCAGAACCTGGACATGGTGCGGGAGCGCCTCGTACGGGCCTTCCCCGCGCTCGACTGGCGCCCCCCGAAGGCCGGCTGCCTCGCCTGGATCGATCTCCGGCCCCTCGCGGTTCCCGACGACGTGCTCCAACGTGAGCTGATTCATACCGAGAAGGTGGCGATCATGCCGGGAACCGCCTACGGGCCCGAGGGCGCGGGCTTCGTGCGCCTCAACGTGGGATGCCCGCGCTCCAAGGCGGAGACGGGCGTCGAGGCCCTGATCCGGGCGCTCCGCACCACGTCGGGCACCACGGCCCGAACCGCCCCCGGAGCCCCTTCCGGTGCGGCGACCGGGCCCGCCGCCGAAGGGAATTGACCGGACGGCCGAGGGAACTGCGGCCGGACGGCCGATGTGCGACCGGAACGGATCCCTGTCGCAAATGCGGCCGGGATCAGCCCGGTTGATCTAGGAAGAAGGGAACTGGGGAACGGATGCGGAACCGGCTAGGGTGAACGCCCATCAAGGTCATGCGCCGCAAGCCGACCAGCCCAAGGAGCGACCCCGTGCCGATACCCGCCCCGTTCTCCCATACCGCCGGCCCCCTTGCCGGACCCCTTCCAGGCCCCCGCGCCGAGGCCCTGCCGGGCTCCCTTCCCGGTCCCCGGACCGGTCGCCGCCCCGGCCCCTGCGCGGGCCGGCTGGCCGGCCCCGTGCAGGGCTCCGCCGCAGGCAGACCCTCCGGCCCCGCCGCCGTGGAGCCGGCGCCCACCGTGCTGCCGCCCCGGATCGCGGACCCCCGCGAGGTGGCCCCCGCGGACGCGCGCGAGCTGACGCGGCTCTTCTTCCGGCGGCTCCACGAGCTCGACGAGGGCACCCCCGAGTACCGGTACGTCCGCGAGACCCTCATCGAGATGAACTGCTCGCTCGTCCGGTTCGCGATCCGGCCCTTCCGCGGCCGCGGCGACGGGGGAGACCTCGAAGACCTGCTCCAGGTCGGCACCATCGGCCTGATCAAGGCCATCGACCGGTTCGACCCGGCCCGCGAGGTGGAGTTCGCCTCCCTCGCCATGCCGTACATCACGGGCGAGGTCAAACGGCACTTCCGCGACACCAGTTGGGCGGTCCGCGTACCGCGCCGGCTCCAGGAACTGCGGATCGACCTGGCCAAGGCCAAGGAAGAGCTGACCGCGCTCCTCGACCGGTCGCCGACGGTTGCGGACCTCGCCGCGCACCTCTCGCTCACCGACGAAGAGGTCATCGAGGGGCTCGTCGCCGCCAACGGCCACACCAGCGGCTCCCTCGACGCCCCGGGCTCCGAACGGATCGACGGCCGCACCGAGGGCCACAGCCTCGCCGAGACGATGGGGGCCGAGGAGCCGGCGCTGGAACGCGTCGAGGACATCCAGACCCTGGCACCGCTGCTGGAACGCCTCAGCGACCGCGAGCGCCGCATGCTGTCGATGCGCTTCGGCGAGGAGCTCACCCAGGCCCAGATCGGCGCCGCACTCGGCATCTCGCAGATGCAGGTCTCGCGCCTCCTGACCCGGGTGCTCGCCCATCTGCGGGCCTCGATGCTCGCCGACCCGGAACAGTCCGGAGCCGGGTCCGAGCAGCAAGCGGAATCCGGTTGCACGGGCGCAGCCGCGGGTTCGGGTGGCGACGCAGCGTAAGTGACATGACTCACTTCACCGTTTGCAAGGGTTAAGCATGGGCAGTAGCGCTGTCTGGAGCGGACCCGTCCGCCGGCCGACAGCGGCCGGGGCGCGGGAGACGGGCGGATCCCGTCGCGCTCCACGGCCCGCCGGCCGTACGCACGCCGGTGGGCCGTCTCCGGTACGACCCTTGGGGTGTATGTGTCCACGCTCATAGCCGAGCACGTGTACAAGGTGTTCGGTCAAGGACCCGACAACGGCGCGGCCGTCGAGAAGGCGGTCCGCGCGCTCGAAAGCGGCGAGACCGACCGCGACGAGCTGCGCGCCGAGGGAACGACGGCGGCGGTGATCGACGCCTCGTTCCGCGTCGAGCCCGGCCAGATCTTCGTCGTGATGGGTCTGTCGGGCTCGGGCAAGTCCACCTTGCTGCGCATGCTCAACGGCCTGCTGGAGCCCACCGCGGGCCGGATCCTCTTCGACGGGGAGGACCTCACCGCACTCTCGCCGGCCGAGATGCGCCGCGTACGCTCCACCAAGATCAGCATGGTCTTCCAGCACTTCGCCCTGTTCCCGCACCGCGACGTGCTGGAGAACGCGGGCTACGGCCTGGAGGTCCAGGGTGTCCCCCGGGCCGAGCGCGAACGGCGGGCCGCCGAAGCGCTGGCCCTCTGCGGGCTCGGCGGCTGGGAGAAGTCCTGGCCCGACGAGCTGTCCGGCGGCATGCAGCAGCGCGTCGGCCTCGCCCGCGCCCTGGCCACCGACGCCGACCTGCTGCTGATGGACGAGTCCTTCAGCGCGCTCGACCCCCTGATCCGCCGCGACATGCAGGACCAGCTGCTCGAACTCCAGAAGAGCCTGGGCAAGACCATCGTCTTCATCACCCACGACCTCAACGAGGCCATGCGGCTCGGCGACTCCATCGCCGTCATGCGCGACGGCCGCATCGTCCAGCAGGGCACGGCCGAGGACATCCTCACCCGCCCCGCCGACGACTACGTCGCCTCGTTCATCCAGGACGTGGACCGCTCGCGGGTGCTGACGGCCGACGCCGTCATGACGGGGGACCCCGGAGGCCGGCCGGACTGCGGCTGTCCCACCGTCTCCGCCGGCACCCCGCTGGCCGACGTGTGCGCCGTCAGCGCCCGCGTCCCGCACGACGTCGCCGTCACCGCCGAGGACGGCACCGTCGTCGGCTCCGTCCCGCAGGGCCGCCTCGTCGCCTTCATCGGCGACGAGCGACGCGCCGTGCTGGACTGCGCGGAGGTGGCTGCCTGATGCCCCGCCTGAACCTCGGATCCTGGGTCGACAGCGGTGTCGACTTCCTGCAGAGCCACCTGTCCTGGCTGTTCGACGCCATCGCCGCGCTCGTCACCGGGCTCTACGACGGCATCGAAGCCGTCCTGTCCGCGCCGAACCCCCTGCTGCTGGCCGGCGTCCTCGCCGTCGCCGCCTGGTGGCTGCGCGGTCTGCTCGCCGCCCTGCTCGCCTTCGCCGGCTTCGCGCTCGTCGACTCCGTCGCCCTGTGGCCCGAAGCCATGTCCACGCTCGCGCTGGTCCTGGTCGCCACCCTGGTCACGCTGGTCTTCGCGATCCCGATGGGCATCTGGGCCTCGCGCTCCGACAAGGTCAGCGCCACCCTGAAGCCCGTCCTGGACTTCATGCAGACCATGCCGGCCATGGTCTACCTCATCCCCGGCATCATCTTCTTCGGGGTCGGCGTGGTGCCCGGCATCATCGCCACCATCATCTTCTCGCTGGCGCCCGGCGTCCGGATGACCGAGCTCGGCATCCGGCAGGTCGACGCGGAACTCGTCGAGGCCGCCGAGGCCTTCGGCACCACCCCGCGCAACACCCTCGTACGGGTCCAGCTCCCGCTGGCGCTGCCCACCATCATGGCGGGCATCAACCAGGTCATCATGCTGGGCCTGTCCATGGTGGTCATCGCCGGCATGGTCGGCGGCGGCGGCCTCGGCGGCGCCGTCTACCGGGCCATCGGCAGCGTGGACATCGGCCTCGGCTTCGAGGCCGGCATCTCCATCGTCATCCTCGCCATGTACCTGGACCGGATCACGGGGGCCCTGGGCCGCCAGGTCTCCCCGCTCGGCCGCCGCGCCCTCGCCAAGGCGCGCTCCGCCGCCACCGGCACCGCCAAGGTGTGGAGCCACCGGCCGCAGCCCGTCTTCGCCGTGGCCTCGGCCGTGGTGCTGTCCCTGGTCGCGGGCGGCCTCGGAATCTTCGGCGACTCCGGGAAATCGCAGGTCAACGCCGTCGGCGGGGCCGGTGTCGAGAACATCGGCAAGGGCCGCAAGCTCAGCATCGGCTACATCCCGTGGGACGAGGGCATCGCCTCCACGTTCCTCTGGAAGGAGCTCCTGGAGCGCCGCGGGTACCAGGTCGAGGCCAAGCAGCTGGAACTCGGCGCGCTCTTCACCGGGCTCGCCGGGGGCCAGGTCGACTTCCAGACCGATGCCTGGCTGCCGACCACGCAGTCCGAGTACTGGAAGAAGTACGGCAACAAGCTGGACGACCTCGGCACCTGGTACGAGCCGACCTCCATCGAGCTGGCCGTCCCCTCCTACATGAAGGACGTGAAGACCCTCGCCGACCTGAAGGGCAAGGCGGGGGAGTTCAAGGGCCGGATCATCGGCATCGAGCCCAGCGCCGGCGCGATGGGCCTCCTCAAGGACAAGGTGCTGCCGCAGTACGGGCTCGACGGCGAGTACAAGGTCGTCGACGGATCGACCCCGGGCATGCTCGCCGAGCTCAAGCGGGCCTATGAGAAGAAGGAGCCCGTCGCGGTCGTCCTCTGGTCGCCGCACTGGGCGTACGCCTCCTACGAGCTGACCAAGCTCGAGGATCCCCAGGGCGCCTGGGGCAAGGGGGACGGCATCCACAACGTCGCCCGCAAGGGCTTCGCGGCCGACGAGCCGAAGGTCGCCCAGTGGCTGAGCTCCTTCAAGCTGACCGAGGCCCAGCTGACCGGCCTGGAGGCCAAGATCCAGGAATCCGGGAAGGGCAAGGAACAGCAGGCCGTCCGCGCCTGGCTGGCCGAGCACCCCGAGGTCGCCAAGCTCGCCTGAGCCTGAGCCTGAGCCTGAGCCTGCGTCGGAGTGAGTGTCGGCGCGAGTGTGCGGGGGCCGGCGCGCGAAGCCCGTTCTACGGAGCTTCGCGCGCCGGCCCCCGCACGGCTCGGCCGGCGGCTCAGCCGGTCATGATCCGCTCGGGCTCCCGGTGCCTGCCGCCGCCCGGCACCGACGCCTCGGACGTCGGACGCTGCCTGACCGGCCACCACAGGGACCAGCCCAGGAGCGAGGCCAGGGCCGGCACCAGCACGAGGGAGAGCACGAACGCGGAGAGCAGGATCCCGAGGCCCGTGGCGAAGCCGATCTGCTGCGTCGCGGAGCCCTGACTCGCGGCCAGGCTCCCGAAGGACAGCGCCAGCACCAGGCCCGCGGTCGCGATGGCGGGCGCCGTGTGGCGCACGGCCCGGGCCACGGCCGCACGGGCCGGACCGGGCCGGTCCATCTCCTCCTTGATCCGGTCGGTGATCAGGATGTTGTAGTCGGTGCCCAGCGCGACCACGAAGAGGAACAGCACCAGCGGCAGCGAGAAGTCGACGCCCGGCCGGCCCGCCGCGTGCTGGAACACCAGCGTCGAGGCACCCAGCGTGGCCGCGAAGCCCAGACCCACGGAAAGCATCAGGACCACCGGCGCGAGCAGGCTGCGCAGCAGCAGGAACAGGATCAGCGCGATCAGGGCCGCGGCCACGGGGAAGACCACCTTCAGGTCCTTGTCCACGGCGGACGCGATGTCGGAGAAGATCGCCGCGGTACCGCCGACATGTGCCTCGGTGTCCTTCGGCCGGTGCGCGGCCACCGCGTCCCGGACCGGGCCGGACACCAGGTCGCGGGCCTCCTGTCCGTGCGGATCCGCGGTCGGGAACACGTCGATGCGGGCCGCCCGGCCGTCCTCGCTCAGCACCGCCGGCGCCACCTGGCCCACTCCGTCGACCGAGGCCAGCGCGCGGGAGAGTCCGCCGAGGCGCTCGGCCGTCAGCGTGCCCCCGTCGGTGACGGTCACGAACACGCCGGCCGGATCCGACACCCCGGCGGGCAGTGCGCGGGCGATCTCGGCCGCCGTCGCCGCCGAAGCCGTGTGGTCCCCGCCCGCGCTGCTCTGCCCGTAGTCCATCCGCATCCCGGTCATCCCCGCGGCCAGGGCCCCCAGCAGGGCCACCGAGGCCAGCACCAGGGTCAGCGGCCGTCGTGCCACGAGGCTGCCCATCCGGGCGGCCACGCCCTCGCGCGGCTCATGCTTCAGCGCCCGCGAGGGCCAGAACATCCTGCGGCCGGTGACGGCGAGGATGGCCGGCATCAGGGTCAGGCTGCCGAGCAGCATCACCAGCACGGACACGGCGATGGCCGGGCCCAGCACCCGGAACTGGCCGAAGGTGGCCACCGCGAGGGTGGCGAACGCGGCGACGATGGTCAGTGCCGCACAGGTGATCGCCGTACCGACCCGGCCGGCGACCTCGGCCGCCGCGGCCCGGCCCGACTGCTCCGGGTGCTTGCGCAGGTGCTCGCGGAAGCGGAAGAGCAGGAAGAGGAAGTAGTCGATGCCGATGCCCACCAGCACCACACTGATCAACTGGGGCGTGGACGCGTCGAGTTCGATTCCGGTCAGCAGCGCGGTGCCGACGACGACCCCGGCCGCGGCCCCGCCGATGATGCTGACGGCGACCAGCGGCAGCAACGCCG
This sequence comes from Streptomyces sp. NBC_00193, assembly GCF_026342735.1. Lineage (GTDB taxonomy): Bacteria > Actinomycetota > Actinomycetes > Streptomycetales > Streptomycetaceae > Streptomyces > Streptomyces stoeckheimensis. The sequence continues at coordinate 590,116 of NZ_JAPEMM010000002.1, read as the reverse complement.
CCAGGACGCTGCGGAACACCAGCACGTGCAGCAGTACGATCACCGCGAGCATCGCGGCGCCCACGATCTTCGACCGGGTCTCCTCCGCGTCGGCGGTGTCCACGGTGTCCGCGAGCCCGGCGGTGAACCCGGTCCGCAGGTCCGCCTCCGCGAAGGCGGCCCGGGTGTGGTCCCGGAAGGCCCGGTACAGGTCCTGCATCCCGGGATCCATGGGATTGCCGGTCAGCTCGACCGACAGCAGCCGGAAGCTCCGGTCGGGCGCCGTCATCGCCGGGCTGATCCGGGGCACCTGGGAACGGTCCTGCACCAGGAAGGGCGGGGTGTCCCGGGGCTTCGGCATGGTGATCCGCTGCCGGGTCAGCTTCGCCGCCTCGGAGTCGATCAGCCGCTCGTCGGCGGCGGTCAGCGGCGCACCGTCGGCGCGGGCCACCAGGACGGTCAGCGGGTTGGCATCGGGCTTGACCCCGAAGTGCTCCTCGGCGACCTTCAGCGCGGCCGCCGAATCGTAGGAGGCCGGAAGGAACGCGCCGGTGCTCGGCTGCGTGGCGCGGAACACCAGCGCCTGGCCGAGGATCGTCAGGGCGATGCCCAGCACCGCCCAAAGGGCTATGACCTTCCATGGACTTCGGGTGGCGAAGGCGGTCAGGGCGCGGATCAAGGAGTCCTCCGTAACGGGGGCTGCGGCCGGGGGTCCCCGGCCTGCTCACCAGCTCATCAGCGGGCGCCCCCCGAAACGTCAGGTCCCGGGAGGAGCTCGCACCCGGGAGCAGGGGCCGGTACGGGCCCCCGACCAGGACTCCGGTCCTGGTCCGCCCTCCTCCTCGGGGCCCGCGGTCCGGGGTCCGCCCGATGGGAAGATGGAATATGCCGATGATCAGAACGGACCTGAGTCCGAAGGATGCCCGGGCCCAGCACGGAGCCCGGATCCTGAACGGGGCCCGTTTCCTGAACGGGGCCCGGGCCCTCGACGGGGCCCGGATCCTGAACCGGGTCCAAGCCCTGAACTGGACCCGCAACGACGCGCTCGTGGCCATCGGAGCCGCCGTCGTGGACCTGACCGGCTTCGCGCTCGCCGCCGCCGAGGCCGGCCGGCCCCTCACCGTGACCGCCGTCGTCCTGGTGGTCCTGGCCGCACCCTGCCTGCTGGCCCGGCGGGTCAGGCCGGTGGCGGTGCTCTGCGCCGTGCTCGCCCTCGGCGTGGCGCTGAACCTGATCACGGCACAGGGCCCGCACTTCTCCGCGGGAACCATCGTCGCGCTGTACTCCGTGGCCCGCGTGCGCGGCCCGGCGGTCACGGCGGCGGCCGCCCTGGCGGCCGTGCCGCTGACGGTGCTCGGCAGCAGTGGCTACGGGGGGATCAGCAGGTTCACCGGCCTGCTCGGCAACACGATCGCCGTCGTCCTCGTCGTCGCCGCCGCGCAGCTGGTGCGCCGCTGGCAGCAGGAGACCGAGGCCAAGCGCACCCTGCTCGCCGAACGGGCCGTGGCCGAGGAGCGCCGCCGCATCGCCCGCGAACTGCACGACATCGTGGCCCACCACATCACCACCATGCAGCTGATGGCCGGCGGAGCGCGGGCCAACCTCGCGCGCGACCCGGAGGTGGCCCGCGAGGCCCTGGTCACCCTGGAGGGTTCCGGGCGGATGGCGCTGCGCGAGATGAGGCAGCTGCTCGACGTGCTGCGGGCGGGGGAGGAGCCGGAACACACCCCGCCGCCCCCGCAGCCCGGCACCGGCGACCTGGAGCGGATCGTCGCCGAGGCCGGGATCGGCGGCCTGGAGACCGGATTCACCGTGGACGGGCCGGTCCGCCCGCTGCCGCCGGCCCTCGGCCTGACGGTGTTCCGCATCGTGCAGGAGTCGCTGACCAACACCCGCAAGCACGCCGGGCAGCGGGCCCGGGCCCACGTACGGCTGGCGTATCTCCCGGACGAGGTGACGGTGGAGGTCCGCGACGACGGTGCCGGGGACCGGCAGCCGCCTGCGCGGGCGGCGTCGGGTTCCGGCTACGGTCTGATCGGAATGCGCGAACGGGTCGCCCTGCAGGGCGGCACCCTGGAGGCGGCCGCCCTGGACTGCGGTGGGTTCCGGGTGGCGGCGCGCCTCCCGGCGCCGCCCGGTCCGGACGCGCCCGGGGGAGAAGGAGAGGAAGAACGCGGATGATCCGTGTGCTCATTGCCGACGACCAGCCGCTCGTCCGGAGGGGCCTGGCCCTGATCCTGGCTCCCGAGCCGGAGTTCGAGGTGGTCGGCGAGGCAGGGGACGGCGCCGAGGCGGTCGCCCTCGCGGAGCGGCTGCGGCCCGACGTGGTCGTCATGGACATCCGGATGCCGGTCCTGGACGGGGTCGGAGCCACCGGGGAACTGGCCCGGCTGCTGCCGGAGTGCCGGGTCCTGGCGCTGAGCACCTTCGACATGGACGAGTACGTGGTCGCCGCCCTGCGGGCCGGAGCCTACGGATTCCTGCCCAAGGACGTCTCCCCGGAGGAGCTGACCGCCGCGATCCGCACCGTCCACACCGGCGAGGCGGCGGTGGCGCCGCGCCTGCTGACCCGGCTGATCTCCACGTACGTACGGGTCCCCGCGCGGCCCGCCACGCGGACGGCCGAGGTCCCGGCCGAACTCACCCCCCGGGAGCGGGAGATCTGGCAGCTGCTGGCCACCGGACTCGACAACGCGGAGATCGCCGCAGACCTGGACATCAGCGTCTCCACGGTCAAGAACCACATCACCGGCATCTTCGGCAAGCTGGGCGTCCGCGACCGGGCCCAGGCGGTCATCGCCGCGTACGAATCGGGCCTGGTGGAGGTGGCCGGCGGGCCGCGCTGAGCACCAAGTCCCGGGGGAGCGCCGGGAGGAGCCCGGGGCGCACGCGCCTGACCTGCCGGAACATCGCCGGAACACTGGAGGATTCACCCGTGCGCCAGGGGGCACGTCCATGGCACAGTGCGAGCAGTCCAGCCGCACGACCAGGGAGTCTCCATGAGCGATCCGCACTCCACGCAGCTCGCGGCCGCCCCCGAGTACCGGGCGGAGCCGAGGCGGCCGAGCCCGTCGAGCCCGATCGGCTCGATGAGCCCGACGGGTCGGTCGGATCAGCCGGGTCCGCTGCCGTGCTGCCCGGTGTGCGAGGACACCCCGGAACGCATCTCCTGGCGACAGCGTCCGGGGCAGCCCGTGGTGCTGGTCTTCGAGCCCTGCGGGCACCGCCACGGCTCACCGGCGGCGCCGGTCCTGGCCGTGAGCCCCCCGCCCGTCACGGGCTGGGGACGGGCCCTCGCATGAGCTTGCTGATCCACTGGATGAGCCCGCCGTCGTACATGCCGGGAGCGTAGGTGTAGGCGTCGTGGCCGCCGCCCTCGTCGACGTGGAACATCGTCTTCACGGGCCCCTTGCCGTAGTCCTTGATGAACTTCTCGATCGGGGGCCGGTTCTGGACGTCGCTGCCCTTGGTGCCGACCTGGAAGGCGAGGTCCACCTCGGGTCCGCCCCGGTCGATCAGCTTCTGCGCGAGCTCGGGCGGGCTGTTCTCCGCCTTCTCGGCGGGGTGGCCGTTCCACAGCCGGGAGTCGGGGACGATGTCGGGCCCGCCGGCGATCACGGCGCGGAACCGGTCGGGATTCTTCAGCACCGCCTTGAGCCCGGCGAACCCGCCGGAGGAGCTGCCCATGAAGGCCCAGCCGTCGCGGGACTTGATCGTACGGAACGTCGCGCGGACCAGGTCGGGGACGTCCTCGGTGAGCCAGGTGCCCATCTTCGGCTGGCCGGGGATGTCGCTGCCGTCCCAGTACAGCCCGTCCTTGTCGGAGGCCGGGTTCAGCACCGGCATGGCGAGGATGAAGGGGAGGCTGGCGCCCTCCTTGGACCACTTGGAGATGTCGGCCTCCAGCTTGAGGTTGCTCCCGCTCCAGTAGTTCTCGTTGAAGCCGGGCCCGCCGGGCAGCGCGATCATCACGGGGAAGCCGCTGTGCGCGTACTTCGGGTCGTGGTACTGCGGCGGCACCCAGAGCCAGACCTTGCCGGTGAAGTGGGACTTCTTCCCGGCGAGGGTGGTCACCATCACCTTGCTGCCGTCCTCCGGGATGGTGCCGGACACCTTCAGCTCGGGCGCCGGTCCGGTGGGCATCAGGGTCAGCGGGTCGCCCGTCGCGTCACCGGCCTTCCCCCGGGCCGTGGTGCGGGGCTCGTCGAGGTGCACGGTGTCGCCGACGTCGCCGCTGTCGTCGGACCGGTTGAGGTGGGTCACGAACCCGATGGTCATCCCGACCACGGCGGTCAGCGGGACGGCCACCCCGACCAGCCGCCGCCACCTGGGAGGCCGGTCGGGGGCGTGCCCCTGGACCCGGGCGTGTCCGTGCTGCGCCTCCCGGCGTTTGCCGTGCTTCATCGTGCGTGACTCCTGAGCCCTGTTACGGAGGCCGTCGGTATGGCTGCCGGGGAGTGAGAGCACCTGACGGAAGGAACGGTTCGCCACCAAAAGTTATGAAAAGGGCAAAGAGCCGGTCATCCGAGCCGGCCGCCGCGGGCCCGGCCTGATCCGAAAGAGACGGCCTAGGTGTATTGCCCAGTGAGGTTGGGGACGCGGCTGGCGGGTGGTTTGCCTGCGAGCGCGGTGTGTCCGCGGTGGTGATTGTAGGTGTGCAGCCACTTGGGGAAGGCATCGCGTCGCTCCTGTTCTGACTGGTAGGGGCGGGCGTAGGCCCACTCTTCCAGCAGGGTGCGGTTGAGGCGTTCGACCTTGCCGTTCGTCTGGGGTCGGTAGGGCCGGGTTCGCTTGTGGGTGATCCCGGCCGCTGCCAGCAGGTCCCGCCAGGCATGGGACTTGTAGCAGGAGCCGTTGTCGGTCAGGACCCGCTCGACGGTGATCCCGGCCTGGGCGAAGAAGGCCTGGGCCCGGGTCCAGAAGGCGGTGGCGGTCTCCTTCTTCTCGTTGGTCAGGATCTCGCTGTAGGCGAGGCGGGAGTGGTCGTCGACGGCGGTGTGGATGTAGCTGTAGCCCAGGCGGGGCCGCTTCTTGCGGCCGGCCTGGCGGCCGAGGGCTTTGTGGCCGCCGCCGTCGGGGATGTTGCCGAGCTTCTTGATGTCCACGTGGACCAGTTCGCCGGGCTTCTCGCGTTCGTAGCGTCGTATGACGCGGCCTGTCGCGCGGTCGAGGTGGGTCAGGCGGGCCAGCTGGTAGCGGGTCAGAACGCGGTGCACGGTCGACGGCGCCAGGCCGAGCAGGTGCGCTATGCGGGCCGGCCCCCACCGGCGGGCGAGGCGGACCTTGATGATCCGCCGTTCGGTGCGGGTGGGCGTCCGCTTCGGGCTGTGGTGCGGGCGGGAGGACCGGTCGCTCATGCCCGCCTCGCCGTTCGCACGGTAGCGATCGGCCCACCGCTGGGCAGTTGTGGGTGAGACCTGGAAGCGGTCGGCGGCCCGGCGCAGCGGCCAGCCGTCCTCGACCACGCAGCGGGCCAGCCGCAGGCGTCCGGTCTCGGTCAGGGGTGCATTACGGTGGGGCATGAGGGCCTTCTGCTGGTTGGTGTAGACGTCGCAATCCACACCGAACCCGGAAGGCCCTCACCCGTTCAAGAACCCTCAGCCGAGACCTGCATCACCCGTCCACAACCTCCCTGGACAGAACACCTAGGCGTCGGCGGGGGCGGGCTGGAGGTGGGCCGGGTCGGCGGGGCGCTGGCGGTCGATCAGGGTCGAGGCCAGGAGGGCCGTCACGGCGGAGATCACCAGGAGCGGCATCAGGGTGGACGCCTCCTTGCCCAGCAGGGCGGCGGCCAGGACCACGCCGGTCACCGGGAGCCGGGTGCCGGCCACCCCGGCCGCGCAGATGCCGGCCGCGAGGGCGGGGGCCATGCCGAAGCCGGGAAGGCTGCCGAAGGCGATGCCGATCGACGCCCCGATCATGATCGACGGGAAGATGGGGCCACCGCGGAGGCTGCCCAGGGCGATGCTCCAGCCGATCAGCTTGAAGACGGTGAGGGCCACCAGCGCGCCCACCGCCCAGGACGAGGGGTCGGCGGCCAGCTGGCCGACGGTGTTCTGGCCCGACAGGGCCACTTCCTCGGGGGAGCGTCCGGTGATCAGCGCGTAGCCGGTGACGCAGACGCCGACGGCCACCGCGCACAGGATGATCCGCTGCGCGGAGGTGCCCGTCCAGCGGTGGACGCGCAGGCCCGCGGACTTGCCCAGGGCGATGACGACGCCGATCAGGGCGGCCATGGGGATGCCCCACAGGAAGTCACCCGCGTCGGGCAGGCCGGCGGCGGGTTCCTTGGGGAGGGTCAGTGCGCCGATGCCGAGGCCGGTCCAGTGCCCGAAACCGGTGAAGACCAGGGCTCCGACCCCGCTGGAGACCAGGGCGGGCAGGATCAGGACGAACAGCCGGGCACCTCCGGCGACGAGGGCGGCTCCCTCCAGCACCATCACCACCGGGATCAGCGGGCTGCCGAAGATCGTGCTGATGGCGGCGGTGGATCCGGCCATGCCGAGCACGGTGGCCAGCTCGGGCTGGGCGATGCGCTTGGCGGCGCGGAGGGTGAGCAGGGCGAGGCCGCTGCCCATCGCCATCAGGGGCGCCTCGGGTCCGAGCATCACGCCCAGGGGCAGGCAGGCCAGCGCGGCCAGGATCACGCTCGGCGTCTCGCGGGGCATGGTCGGCGGGCCGCCGAAGCCGTAGGCGGGGACGTGTCCGCCGCCTCCGGCCATCCGCGTGATGATCGGCGCGGCCAGCAGTCCGGCGAGGGCGAGTGTGGGCAGGCCCCACCACCACGGGGCGCGGTCGTAGCCGAGCAGGTCGGGTGCGGTGTGCCAGACCCAGTGCTGGAGCTCGTGTTCGAGGCTGACGAAGCCGAAGGCGAACAGCGAGACCGGGATGCCGACGAGGGCCGAGAGCCCGAGCAGTCTCAGGGTCGCGGGGGCGAGGAGGAGCTGACGGAGCGATGCGGGCTGTTGAGCCTGTTCCATGGGTGCCGGGCCCTCCAGAAAAGTGCGCAGTTCGCTCCAGGGTCGGGGCGGGAGGCGGTTCGCGCAGGGCAGGTGGGCCATACGAGTGAGAGGGCGGCATCCCCGCACATGCTCAAAGATGCTCGTTGACCAGCCATTCCAATCATCTTCCTTCAAATGGGCCCTCCGGACCGCTATGTTGCCCGGTGCATGCCAAATGGTGTCCGCATCCCGGACCGCACGAGGAGCCGCCCCATGAGACTCATCAGCATCCGCAGAAGCCCACGGCGGCGGCGCGCCCCGGCGGCCGCACTGCTCGCCGCGGCCCTCGCCGTGACGGGTCTGGCCTCCGCCGGCCCCTTCTCCTCCGCGGCTTCGGCGGCCGCCTCGGCGCCCGCCCCCGCCACGGCCGGCAACGCCACCGGCCTCACCCGGTCCGGGAACACCTTCACGATCGCAACCGCAGGCGGGGCCAAGGTCCGGGTGGTCGTCGCCCGCGCCGACATCTTCCGGCTCTGGCTCTCCCCCGACGGCGCCTTCACCAATGACCCGGCCGGCACCGATCTCGCCCCCACCACCGACTTCGGCCCCGTCAGCGCGGCCTGGACCGACGTGGGCACGTACTACAAGATCACCACCGGTTCCCTGACCATCCGGGCCAACAAGACCCCGCTGCAGTTCTCCGTCTACCGGGCCGACAACTCCACCCTCGTCTGGCAGGAGACGCAGCCCACCTCCTGGACCAGCAGCCAGACCACCCAGTACCTCGCGCGCGGAGCGGACGAGCAGTTCTACGGAACGGGCCTGCGCCTGGGCGAATGGGCACTGCGCGGCAAGACCGTCCCGATCGCGGTCGACAACAAATGGCGCGAGAACAACAACGCCAGCCCCGCGCCCTTCTACGTGTCGACCAACAACTACGGCGTGATGCGCAACACCTGGGCCCCGGGCTCGTACGGGTTCAACGCGCCCACCACCCTCACCCACGACGAGAAGCGCTTCGACGCCTGGTACTTCACCGGCGACTCGCTCAAGACCGTCCTGGACGCCTACACCGACGTCAGCGGCAAGCCCTTCATGGCTCCGGCGTGGGGCTTCGAACTCGGCAACGCCGACTGCTTCAACGCCTCCAACCCGGCCTACCAGGGCGACCACAACCGGCTCCGCCACCAGACCACCCCGGACGTCGTCGGCTACGCCACCGACGCCCGCGCCGCGGACATGCCCTCGGGCTGGTTCCTGCCCAACGACGGCTACGGCTGCGGCTACACCGCACCCCTGAAGTCCACGGTCGACGCACTGAAGGCCAAGGGCTTCCAGACCGGACTGTGGACCTCGACGGGCCTCGGCAACATCAACGACGAGGTGGGGGTCGCCGGTTCGCGGGGCGTGAAGACCGACGTCGCCTGGATCGGCGGCGGTTACAAGACGGCGTTCTCCGGCGTGCAGCAGGCCGTCGACGGCATAGAGAACAACTCCGACGCCCGCCGGTACGTCTGGACCGTCGACGGCTGGGCCGGCACCCAGCGCAACGCCGTCGTCTGGACCGGTGACACCAACGGCACCTGGGACGACATGCGCTGGCACGTCCCCGCCATCACCGGCGCCGGCCTCTCCGGCTTCAACTACGCCACCGGCGACGTGGACGGGATCTTCGCCGGCAGCCCCAAGACGTACGCCCGCGACCTCCAGTGGAAGGCCTTCACCCCCGCCTTCATGACCATGTCCGGCTGGGGAGCGACCGGCCCGTCCGCCGGCTACCAGGACAAGCAGCCCTGGCGGTTCGCCGAGCCCTACCTCTCGATCAACCGCAAGTACCTCCAGCTGAAGATGCGGCTGATGCCGTACCTGTACACGATGAGCCGGACCGCGCACGAGACCGGCGTCCCGAGCACCCGCGCGATGGTCCTGGAGTACCCCGAGGACCCGGTGGCGCGCGGGAACCTGACCAGCGGCCAGTTCATGGCCGGTGACTCCTTCCTCGTCGCCCCCGTCGTCTCCGACACCTCCGTACGCGACGGCATCTACCTCCCGGCCGGCACGTGGACGGACTACTGGACGGGCAAGACCTACGCCGGACCGGGCTGGCTCAACGGCTACCAGGCCCCGCTCGACACCCTGCCCCTGTTCGTCAAGGGCGGCGCCATCGTCCCGATGTGGCCGCAGATGAACTACACGGGGGAGAAGCCCGTCTCCACCCTCACCTACGACATCCACCCGCGCGGCGCCACCTCCTTCAGCCTGTACGAGGACGACGGCATCACCCGCGCCCACCAGACGGGAGCCTTCGCCCGCCAGCAGGTCGACGTCACCGCCCCCGCCTCGGGCTCCGGCACGGTCACCGTGTCCGTCTCCGCCCCGGCCGGCAGCTACACCGGCAAACCGGCCTCGCGCGGCTACGAGTTCAGCCTCCACGTGGCCACCGCCCCCACCGCGCTCACCGTGGACGGCGCCGCCCTCACCCGGCTGACCAGCAAGGCCGCCTACGACGCGGCGGCGACGGGCTGGTTCTTCGACGCCGCCGACCGCGGCGGAATCCTGTGGACCAAGACGGGCGCGAAGTCGGCCGCCTTCAGCGTCTCGGCCACCGGCACCTCCGTCCCGGCCGCCGACCCCATCCCGGTCACCTCCAGCCCCGTCCCCCAGGCGGCCTGGACCCTGGTCTCCGCCGACAGCCAGGAGACCAGCGGCGAGAACGGCGCCGCCCGCAACGCCTTCGACGGGAACACCGGCACCATCTGGCACACCGCCTGGTCCGGCTCCGCGGCCGCGCCGCTCCCGCACGAGATCCAGATCGACCTCGGCGCCCGCTACACCGCCGACGGCCTCGGCTACCTGCCCCGCCAGGACGGCGGGGTCAACGGCCGGATCGGCGGCTACGAGGTCTACGTCTCGGACACCACCACCGACTGGGGATCCCCGGTGGCCACCGGCACCTTCGCCGACACGGCGGCCCTCAAGTCGGTCCCGCTGTCCGCGAAGGCGGGCCGGTACCTCCGGCTGAAGGCGCTGACCGAGGCGGGCGGCCGGGGCCCCTGGACCAGCGCAGCCGAGATCACCCTCACCGGCCGTCCGACCCCGCTGCCCGCGGCCGCCACCCTGGTCAACGGGGCCTCGTCCAGTTGCCTGGACCTCCCGGGCAGCGTCACCACCCCCGGCACCCAGCCCACCCTCTACAGCTGCCACGGCGGCCCCAACCAGCGCTGGACCCTGCAGGGCGACGGCCGGCTGACCGGCCTCGGCGGAGTCTGCCTGGACGCCGCCACCGCCACCGCCGTCGCGATCCAGACCTGCAACGGCAGCTCCGGGCAGACCTGGCAGACCGGCCCGGACGGCAGCCTGCGCAACTCCGGCCAATGCCTGACCCCGGCCGGCTCCGCCACGGCCAACGGCACCCGGCTCACCCGGGTCGCGTGCGCCACGACCGCGGCCCAGCGCTGGACGTTCACACCCTGACCCTCCGACACCCCCCACCGAGCCCGGTCCGGCATCCAGCCGGGCCGGGCTCCGGGGTGTGACGGCCCGGCGGCTACCGTGGGGGCCGCCCGACCCCGAACCCTTAAGGAAGGTGCTCATGCCCGCTGGAAAGATGCACGCCGACGAACCCGACATCGACACCGACCTCGTGCGCAGGCTGATCGCAGGTCAGTTCCCGCAGTGGGCCGGGCTGTCCGTCGAGCGCGTCGACTCCGCGGGCACGTCCAACGCCATGTACCGGCTGGGCGCGGACCTGGTCGTACGCCTTCCCCGCACTCCGGGCGCGGCCGGCGACGTGGGCATGGAGCACGTCTGGCTGCCGCGGCTCGCCCCGGGCCTGCCGGCCCCCATCCCCGCCCCCCTCGGCATGGGGCGGCCCGCCGAGGGCTACCCCTGGTCCTGGTCGGTCTTCGGCTGGGTCCCCGGCGAGAACCCCGTGCCCGGCCGGATCGCGGAGCCGGACCTCCTGGCCAAGGACCTGGCGGAGTTCGTCTCCGCGCTGCACCGGGCCGATCCGGCGGACGCCCCGGCCTCCTACCGCAGCGAGACCCTGGCGGCCCGGGACGCCGACACCCGCACCGCGATCGCGGAACTGGGCGCTGGCGCCGACGCGGACGTGGACACCGCGGCGGCGACCGCCCTGTGGGAGGAGGCCCTGCGGGCCGAACCCTGGTCCGGGCCGCCGGTGTGGATCCACGCCGACCTGCAACCGGGGAACCTGCTCCTCGCGGACGGAAGGCTCGCCGCCGTCATCGACTTCGGCTGCGCCGGTCTCGGCGAACCGGCCGTCGACCTGATCGCGGCCTGGTACGTCCTCCCGGCCGCCGTCCGCCCGGCCTTCCGGGCCGCACTGGACGCGGACGACGCGATGTGGACGCGCGCCCGCGGCTGGGCGCTGTCGATCGCCGTCATGGAACTGAACTACTACAAGGAGACGAACCCGGTCATGGCGGCCATCGCCCGCCACGTCCTCGGTGAACTCCTCGGTGACGGCCCGGCGCCTACAAGCGCACGCCACCGTCGATGACGACGACCGTTCCGGTGCTGAGCCGCAACGAGGTGACGGCGCCGATCAAGGAGCAGGCCACGTCGTCCGGGTCCGCGGCGATCCGGAGCGGCGCCGACTCCGCCTGGGTACGGACCGCGGCCGGATCACGGCCGGGGACGAAGCCGGTGTCGACCGCCGCCGGCGAGAGGTTGAAGACGCGCACCTGCGGGCCGAGCACCCGCGCCAGGGACGTGGCCATGACGTCCAGGCCCGCCTTGGCGGCGCAGTAGGCGATGCTGCTGCCCAGCCCCGTGGAGGCGGATATCGAGGAGATGTTGGCGATGACCGCGTCGCCGGAGGACCGCAGCAGCGGGGTGAACGCGCGGATCACGGAGAAGGTGCCCCGTACGTTCACGGTCAGGATCCGGTCGAACTCCGCGTCCGTCAGCCCTTCGAGGTCGGCATGGGCGACCTGCGTGGTGGTGCCGGCGGAGTTGACCAGTACGTCCACCACGCCGTGGCGGTCGGCGACGAGTTCGGCGGCCCGGCGCACGGCGGCGGAGTCGTCGAGCGGTATGCGGGTCGTGCTGTGTCCGTCACCGGGAAGGGCGGCGACGAGATCCTTCGCGCGGCCTTCGCCGGAGTAGTAGCCGACGACCACGCGGGCTCCCGCCTCGGCGAGACGCCGGGCGCACGCGGCCCCTATGCCGCTGCTGCCACCGGTGACGACAGCCACCTTGCCGGTCAGTTCGAAGAATCCGAGGCCACCCGTACGCACTTCGGCCATGAGCACATCCTTGCTTCGGCGCGAGCATCGTCATGGAAATGCTTCACGCTATCGCGGCGCCTTTCGACGGGCAACGGGTAAAGGTGTGCCCATGAAAACTGTCCGGATCGGGCTACGGAATTGAATTCTCCATTTCATCTCCCGTACCGGACGGCGGGAGCCTCATTGTGACGGATTGCACTGATCGGGCCGTGTTTCACTTCCCGGCATCGAAGGTAGTGCAGGCCGAAGCCGGTGGAGAAGGATCAGGCCATATTGGCGGGTTGGCGTTTGTCGTTTGCCGACGATGCGCAAAACTGAAAAGGAACCGCAGAGTGCTCGCCCGGACGATATTCGACCTGTATTCGACCAGCACTCGCCCAGTACTCGACCTGTATTCGCCCCGACATTACCGGAGTGATAATGGATTTCTCGCCCGCGCAGTCGTACCAATGGACCGGCCGGACCCTTCAGGCATTGCGCCGGAGCCTTCTCGATCAAGAGTTCCTGGAAATTCTCCCCGCGCTGCTGTCCTCGCAGGACGAGCCGGGCGCACGGCACTCCGTCGCGGTCCTGGGGGACCGGGCGCGCCCGCACGTGAAGGATGAGGGCGACCGCGTTTCGGTGGAGGGCCGATGGGCCTATCAGCTTCCCGTGAGCCACTCGGTGGAGAAGCAGATGGCTCTCGAGCACGCGGACCGGATCTACTGCGTCACCCCGTGTCTGCGTCTTCTCATGGAGGGCGAGGATACATCGGGCAGGCACCTGTACACGTTCTTCCAGGTAGTGGTCGAGTGGCGGGCCGCGGACGCGAACGAGGTGTTCACGGTCACCGAGAACATCCTCGGCGGGCTCGCCCGCCATCTGGAGGTGATCCTCCCGGATGAGGACCGCGGAGCCGCGCAGCGCCTGGCCGGCCTGCGGAGCGGCCCTTACCCGCGCATTTCCTTCGCCGAGGCGCTCACCCTTTCCGGGCGAGGGCCGCGGGAGCCGCAGAACACCGATCTGACCCATGAGGAGGAGCGGATCCTCACCGAGAAATTCACTTCACCCTTCTGGATCCACCGCTATCCGCTCGGCGTACGCGATTCGCTCTACCAACAGGGCGAGGACGGACTCCAGGAGACCTACGACCTGATGCTGCCCGCAGGCCACGGTGAACTCGCCACGGGAGGACTCCGGCCCAAGGACGCGGACGAGATCTCCGAGCAGTCCCGGTTGCTCGGCGGCGAACCGAACCGCGTGTACGCGGAATGGAAGAAGCGGTCCGGGATACAGACGGCCGGCTTCGGGCTCGGCCTGGAACGGCTGGTGCGGCACATCGCCGGCGCCGACAGCGTCCTGGACCTCCTGGCGGCCCACGACTCCGGTCCGAACCGGCGGATCGGGTCGGGCGAACGGTGACGCTGTCCTTCCACTGGTTCCTGCCCACGTACGGAGACGGCCGGAACGTGGTGGGCGGCGGCCACGAGGTCGCCGCAGGCAGCAAGGAGGAACAACGGCCCGCCACCGTCCGCTACCTCGCGCAGATCGCGGTGGCGGCCGAACAGCTGGGCTTCGACGGTGCGCTCACCCCGACCGGTGCCTGGTGCGAGGACGCCTGGGTGACCACCGCCATGCTCGCGCGCGAAACGGAACGCCTGAGGTTCATGGTCGCCCTGCGGCCCGGCTTCGTCTCCCCGACCCTCACCGCCCAGATGGCCGCCACCTTCCAGCGGCACTCGGAGGGCCGGCTCCTCCTCCACGTCGTCACCGGCGGGGAGAGCGGGGAACAGCGCGCCTACGGCGACTTCCTGGACAAGGGCGCCCGGTACGGCAGGACCGGCGAGTTCCTGGAGATCGTGCGACGGCTGTGGGGCGGCGAGTCGGTCGACTTCGGCGGAGCGCATCTGCGCGTGGAGGGCGCCCGGCTCGGCCGGCTGCCCGACCCGGTGCCCTCCGTCTACTTCGGCGGATCCTCGCCGGAGGGGATCGAGGTCGCCGCACTCCACAGCGACGTCTACCTGACGTTCGGGGAACCGCCCGCGCAGGTGGCGCAGAAGCTGGCTCGCGTACGAGCACGCGCCGCACGGGCCGGCCGGCGACTGCGGTTCGGCATCCGGCTCCATGTGATCACCCGGGACACCGCCGGGCAGGCGTGGGCCGAGGCCCGGCGGCTGCTCGAAGGGTTCGGCCACGAGGCGATCCGATCGGTCCAGGCGGGTCTGCGCGCCAGCGAGTCGGAAGGCCAGCACCGGATGCGGGCGTTGCACGGAGGGCGCTCCGACGACCTGGAGATCACGCCCAACCTGTGGGCCGGCATCGGCCTGGTCCGCGGCGGAGCGGGCACGGCCCTGGTGGGAAGCCACCGGGAAGTGGCCGACCGGATCATCGAGTACCACCGGCTCGGCATCGACGAGTTCGTGCTCTCGGGGGTCCCGCACCTGGAGGAGGCGTACTGGTTCGGCGAAGGCGTCCTCCCGCTGCTCGCCGGGGAGGGACTCTGGACCCACCCGGCGCACGGCTGAGCTGTGCACGACTGGCAGGAACGCGACCGATCGGCGGCGGGACTGACAGGAACGCGACGGAACCGACCGGACGATCGGCTGGGGTATGGATCTCTGTCGGTGCCGGTTGCGAGGATGCCGGCATGACACCTTTCCTTCTGACCGACATCGACCGTGCCGTCCGCAGCAGTTGGAGCGAGCAGACGTGCACGCCCGAGTATCGCGATCGCTGGACCCGGGAGAACCCGGCCCGCGACCAGTGCGGTGTGACCGCCATGGTCCTCAACGATCTGCTGGGCGGCGAGCTGGTCCGCGGCGAGGTCCTCGTCGACGGCGAGCGCGTGGACTACCACTGGTGGAACCGTCTGGGGATGGGCATAGAAATCGACCTCACCCGGGAGCAGTTCGGCCCGGAGGAGAAGATCACCGAGGGCATCGTCATGCCCCGTCCTCCCGAGAGCGAATGGCGCCGCCTGCGCACGGAGTACGAGCTCCTGCGCGACGAGGTCATGGCCAAGCTCGCCCGCACGGCCGAGGCCTGAGGCCTGAGGCCTGAGGCCTGAGGCCTGAGGCCTGAAGCCGGCGGCAGCGGGTCGGCACCCGGTCCCGCCCTCGCGATGGCGGGACCGGGTTGCCGCCCTGGGCCGTGAACTGATCGTCGGACAGCCGCAGATCCAAGTCAATCCTCCGGTTTTCTGGTAACCCCCAAGGGATACCTTGGGGTTGTGACCCTCGATGATCTGCGCGTCTTCGTCGCCGTCTGCCGGGCCGGCAGCCTCAGCGCCGTCGCCCGCGACCTCGGCCGCACCCAGTCCGCCGTCAGCCAGCACGTCCGCCGCCTGGAGAAGGAGACGGGCGCCGTGCTCCTGGAGCGGCATCCGCGCGGAGTCTCGCCGACCGGGGCCGGGCTGATCCTCCAGGCGGCCGCCGCCGACGGGATCGCCGGGCTCGACGGAGCCCTGCGCCGGCTCGACGCCCTCGTACGGGACGACGGCGGCTCGGTCCGCGTCACCACCGGGGCCACCACCGTGCGCCACTTCATGGCCGAGGCGATCGTCGCCTTCCGGCGCAGCCACCCCAGGGTCAGCCTGGAGTTCCAGACCGAGAACTCCAGCCGCAGCTGCTTCGAAGCCCTCGCCGCCGACGACCTCGACCTCGCGTGGATCACCATCGGCGCTCCCGTGCGGGGCATCGAGCAGCGCCCCGTCATGCGGCTGCCCTGGGTCCTCGCGGTCGGCGCCGACGACCCGCTCGCCTCCCGCCCCCGCCTGGAGCCGGCCGACCTCGGCTCCGTCCGCTACATCCGGCTGCCGGAGAACTCCACCTCCCGCGCCCACCTCGACGCCGCCCTCGCCGAAGCGGGCATCCGGATCAGCTCCGACACCAGCGCCGCCGACTGGGACACCGCCCTCCTCCTCGCCGAACTGGGCCTCGGCCACGCCGTCGTCCCCGCGCTGCCCGGCTGGCAGGTCCCCGGTTCAGACGGGCCGCTGCGCCTGGTTCCGGTCCCCGCCCTGCCGCCGCTCGTCGTCGGCTGGGCCGTCCGGCGCTGGTCCGCCCTCGCCCCGCTGGCCCGCGCCTTCGCCGACGAGGTGGCCCGCAGCTGCGTGACCCGCGCGGCCGGCCCCGGCGGGCCGTGACGCGGGCTGCGGCGGCGTGGCCTGTCCTGACGAGGCCGGCCGTGACGAGGCCGGCCGCGACGCGGGCAGTCGCGAGGCGGGCAGTAGGCCTACGGCGGCCAGCGCGGCCAGCAGCGCGGTCGACGCCCCGGTCCCCGCGGCCACCGCGATGCCGAGGGCGGGCCCCACGTTCATCGCGGTCTGCTTGAGCCCGCCCACCACCCCCGCGTGCCCGGCCGGGGCGTCCCCGACCACCGTGCCGGTGGCCGTCACCATCACCGCGGCGAAGCCCGCGCCGAGCACCCCGAAGCCCCAGCCCGGCCCCAGTCCCGTGATCCCGAGCGTCACCAGCCCGGTCCCGGCCAGCGCCGTCCCGCGGGCGCCGAACCGGCGCAGCAGGGCCCCCGCCACCGGTGCGCCGACGACCATGGCGGCCGTCATCGGCAGCACGCGCAGCCCGGTGGCGAGCGGATCCAGCCCCGCCGCGTCCTGGAGCGCGAAGCTGGCCCCGAACAGCGCCCCGAACAGGGCGGCGGAGATCACGGCCAGCAGCGCGACGGACGCCGTCACCGGGACGGAGCGGGCCACCGGGCGCGGCACCAGGGGCTGGGCGGAGCGGCGCTCCGACCGGACGAGCAGGGCCGCCAGCGCGGCCGACGCGGCGAACCCGGCCAGGGTCCGGGGCCCCGACCAGCCGTGTTCGGGTACGCCGGCCAGCGCGTGGACCAGCGCCGCGAGGGCCGTCGCGAGGAGGGCGGCACCGCCGGGCCGGATCCGGCCGCCGGACTCCGTGGGCGGGGGCGCGGGGACCCGTACGAACAGGGCCGCCGCCGCGATCGCCAGGGCGGCGGGGACGTTCGCCACGAACACCGCGCGCCAGCCGAAGCGTTCGACCAGCAGGCCCCCGAGGAGCGGCCCGGCCGCCGCGGCCAGCCCGATCGCCGCGGTCCGCACCGCGATCGGCCCGCCGATCCGCCCGGGCGGGTACGCGAGCCGCAGCAGGGCGAGCGTCGCCGGCTGGAGCAGCGCGCCGAACAGCCCCTGGGCCGCACGCAGGGCGATCACCCAGCCGGCCCCGGGAGCGAGGGCGATGCCCGCGGAGGCGGCCGCGAAGCCGAGTACGCCGGTGAACAGCAGCCGGGTGTGCCCGTACCGGTCGCCCAGCCGGCCGGCGAGGACCAGGAAGGCGGCCACGCTCAGCAGGTACGCGCCGCTGGTCCACTGCACCTCGGCCAGACTCGCGCCGAGGTCCCGCCGCAGGCTGGGCTGCGCCATCAGCAGCACGGTCCCGTCGAGGGCGACGAGCATCGCGCCGGCCGCGCTGACGCCGAGGGCGAGCCGGGGTCTCACGGGCGCAGGTGTGCGTCGACGGCGGCGTCGACGACCCGGTCGAGGGAGCCCTCCGGGTCGCCGTCGAGGGCGAGCGGCAGACTGCCCCGGGACCACAGCTGGGCGACGCCGTGCAGATTGGCCCACAGCGCCGCGGCGGCGATCCGGGGCTCGTCGCCCGTCCGGCACAGGGCGACCAAGGAGACGAGCAGCTCGAACATCGGCAGCGTGGAATCGCGGAGCCGGTCCTCAGGCGGCCCGCCCTGCCCGCCCCGCCCGTCCGGCCCGGCCTCCCCGGAGCTGTCCAACAGGTCGTGGCGGAACATCAGCTCGAACATGCCGGGGTGCTCCAGCGCGTAGCCGACGTACGCCCGCCCCAGCGCCCGCACCTGCCCGCGCGGGTCGTCCGCACCCGGGCCCGCCAGTGCGGCCGGGATGCGGGAGCCGAGTTCCCCGAACCCGCGCCGGGCGATCGCGGACAGCAGCGCGTGGTGCGTGGGGAAGTACCGCCGCGGCGCCCCGTGGGACACCCCGGCACGGCGGGCGATCTCGCGCAGTCCGAGCGCGGCGGTCCCCTCGCGCGTCACGAGCTCCACGCCGACGTCGATCAGCCGCTCGCGCAGCCCGCCGTCCTGTGGCTCCTGCTGCTCCCGTTGATCCATAGACACTGTCTACCACCACCCCGTAGACAGTGTCTATCCCCGCCCTTCCGGGATGATGGAGTGAGCGCGGCCGGGCGAGGCGCCCGGCCCGGCCGAGGGAGAGGTGACCTGCCATGGCGGAGCACGAGGCGCGCGAGGCCGGGCCGTCGGCGGGCGGACTCGAAGAGGGCCGCCTGATGAAGGAACTCGAAGCCATCCACCGCACGCGCCACGAAACCCTGCTGCACGGTTCGGACGACGCGCTGGTCACCCACACCCGGCGGATGGACGAACTGGAGCGCGAGTACGTACGCCGCCACCCGGAACGCGCCCAGACGACGGGCCGCACCCGCTCGGGCGCCAGGGCCCGCACGGCCACCGAAGAACAGGGCTGAGCCCCCCGGCCGACCGGGGCCCTGCTCCTCCGGGCTACTTCTCGGCGTGCTCGCCCAGCACGAACAGCAGCCAGACGAAGCCGGCGAAGAGGTGCGTGCCGGCGATGTAGAAGAACGCGCGCAGTAGAACGCCGTTCTCCTTCCACTTCTCGTACTTCGCCGCAGCGGCCGCCTCGGCGCGGGCCTGCTCGGCCCCATTGTTCTCGTCCGTCATCACCCGAACAGCGTACGGGCGGGCCCACCATGCCCGCGTCGCGAAACAGATTTGCATCACGTGAGACAAATTTGTATCGTTTGATACGAAGGAGGATCGCATGATGAACGAAGAAGAGCTGCTGGACGGCGCCGCGCGCGTGCTCGCCGGTGATCACAGTGCCTCCATGGCGCACATCGCCGCAGGCATCGGCACCAGCCGCGCCACGCTCAGCCGCCGCTACGCCACCCGCGAGGCACTCCTCAAAGCCGTCGCCGTCCGGGCCATCGACGTGGTCGACGGGTGCCTCGCCCCCGCCGACCTGCCCGGCACCGCCGACGGGGCGGAGTTCGACGCCGCGCTGGAGCGGCTCGTCACCGGGCTGCTGCCCGCCGCGCACCTGTACGGGTTCACCTCGCGCGATGCCACCGTGCTCGCCGACCCCGAGTTCCGGGCCGGGATCCAGCGCCAGGACGAGCGGGCCCTCGCCTTCCTCGCCCTCGGCCAGCGCCTCGGCCGGCTCCGCGTCGACCTGCCCGCGTACTGGATCTGGTACTCGCTCTGGGGACTGCTCGACGCCGCCGCCGAGGGCGTCCGCGACGGGCACCTCGCCCGGCGCGACATCGGCCGGCTCGTGCTCGCCTCCTTCCTCAGCGGAACCCGGCCGTCCCCGGCGGCCTGAGCCGCCACCGCCGACCCGCACCCCCGAACCACTCCCGCGTACGACCGTGAAACAACCGTGAACGGAACCCCCATGCACACCCCCACGCAGGACCCGCGCCGCTGGATCGTGCTCACGATCCTCTCCGGCAGTCTCCTGCTCATCTCGATGGACACCACGATCCTCAACGTGGCCTTCCCCTCGCTCGTCGGCGACCTCCAGCCGGGCGCCGTGCAGCAGCTGTGGATCATCGACATCTACGCACTCGCCCTCTCCGGGCTGCTCGTCACCGCCGGCGCCCTCGGTGACCGCTGGGGCCGCAAGCGGCTGCTCATGGCGGGCTTCGGCATCTTCGCCCTCGCCTCGCTCATCGCCGTCTTCTCCACCGAGGCCTGGCACGTCATCGCGGCCCGCGCCCTCCTCGGCGTCGGCGGCGCCGCGATCATGCCCTCCACCCTGTCGATCCTGCGCAGCGTCTTCACCGACGCCAAGGAACGCGCCTTCGCCCTCGCCGTCTGGGCCGCCGTCTTCGGCGGCGGCATGGCCTTCGGCCCCGTCGTCGGCGGCCTGCTCGTCCAGGACTACGGCTGGCACTCCGCCTTCCTCCTCAACCTGCCCGTCACCGCGGTGATCGTCGCGGCCGGCCTGCGCTACCTCCCCGAATCCCGCTCCCCGCGCTCCGCCGGAAAGTGGGACTGGACCGGCGTCGGCCAGTCGATCGTCGGCATGCTCGCCCTCGCCGGCGGCATCAAGCAGCTCGGCAAGAGCGGTGTCGCCGACCCGCTGCCGTGGGCCCTGCTGGCCCTCGCAGCCCTGGCGCTGACCCTGTTCGTCCGCCGCCAGCTGCGCGTGGACAACCCGCTGCTCCAGGTCCGGCTCTTCACCAAGCCCGCCTTCAGCGTGGCCGCCACCGCGATCTTCCTGCCCATGGTGGGCATGGGCGCGATCCTGTTCCTGGTCACCCAGTGGTTCCAGTACGGCCAGGGCTACACCCCGCTGGAGGCGGGCCTGCGCCTGCTGCCCGCCCCGCTCGCGCTGATCTGCGCCTCGATGGTCGCCCCGAGCCTCATGCAGCGCTTCGCGATCCGGCACGTGCTCGGCGGCGGACTGGTGGTCCTCGCCGCGGGCATGGCCCTGCCCTGGACCCTCCAGCAGTTCACCGGCCTCGGCTACCCCGCCTTCGCCGCGGCGCTGACCATCATGGGCCTGGGTGCGGGGATCGCCACCACCGTCGCCTCGGTGACCCTGATCTCCGCGGCCCCGGCCGACGAGGTCTCCAGCGCCGCCGCCATCGAGGAGACCTGCTACGAACTCGGCTCGGCCATGGGCGTCGCCATCCTCGGCTCCACCGCCGCCGCGCTCTACCGGGGCAACCTCCCGGCGCTGGACCTGGACGCCCCGACGCTCGCCGCCGTACGGGACTCCGTGGGCGAGGCCGCCCACACCGCCGAACTGCTCGGCGGCGGCCTCGGCCGGACCCTGCTCGACGCCGCCTCGCAGGCCTACACCCTCGCGATCACCCCGGCGTTCCTGATGGCCGGCGTCCTGGCGATCGCCGCCGCGGCGACCACCTGGACGCTGATCCCGCGCGACCTGCGGCCGACCGAGAACCACTGACGGGGCACGGGGGAGCAGGAGTTCGATGGCCTGGAGGGCGTACGCGGTCTACGAGGAGGCCGCGTACGCCCACACCGCCCGCATCGTCTCCGGGGCCGGCGACGGGCCGGTCAGCTCCCGCTGGGTCAGCAGGATGGTGACGGCCCCCGTCGAGGGGACGATGTGGGCGGCGGTGCCGGTGCCGCCGAGCCAGCCGTAGCGTCCCGGCACGTTCCACGGCTCGGCCGGCGTGACGTCGACCGAGCCGCCGAACCCCCAGCCCTGGCCCTCCAGGAACAGTTCCGCGCCCGCCCGCTGGGCCGGGGTCAGCCAGTCGGTGGTCATCCGCCGCACCGCATCGGACGACAGCAGCGGACCGCCCTCCTCGAGCAGCATCCGGGCGAAGCGGTGGTAGTCGTCGGCCGTGGAGACCAGCCCGCCCGCACCGGACGGGAAGGCGGGCACCGCGCTCCACTGCCCGTCGGGGGCGTCCACGAGGTCGAGGCCCCCGTCCGCGCCGGCCCGGTAGGCGTGCGTGAACCGGCCCGACTGCCCCGCCGGCACGGCGAAACCGGTGTCGGGCATGTCCAGCGGCTCGAAGATCCGCTCCGCCAGGAATTCCGGCAGCGAGCACCCCGCCACCCGGGCGATCAGCACCCCGAGCACGTCCGAGCAGGTGTTGTACAGCCAGGCCTCGCCCGGCTGGTACAGCATCGGGATCCGGCCCAGCGCGGCCATCCACGCGTCCGGCCCCGCGACCTCCTGCGGCCGCGGCGGTCCCTGGCGCAGCTCGCCGAAGAGCGGGGCGACCGCCGGGAGCGAGAAGTCGGAGGGGAAGCCCCACCCCGCGCGGAAGGTCATCAGGTCGGCCACCGTCACCGGCCGCTTCGCCGGGACCACGTCGTCGACCGGGCTCCCGGGAGTGCGGACGACCTGCGGCGCGGCGATCTCCGGCAGCCAGGGCGTGACGGCGTCGGTGAGCGCGAACCGGCCGTCCTCCACCAGCATCATGACCGCCGCCGCGGTGACCGGTTTGGTGAGGGAGGCCATCCGGAAGATCGAGTCGCGGACCATCGGGGCCTCGCCCGCGGCGTCCGCGCTGCCCACGGCGGCCACTTCGGGCTCCTTGCCGTCACCCCGGTCCACCAGGGCCACCGCCCCCGGCACGGTCCCGTCGTCCACGTACGGCTGGAGGATGTCGGCCAAACCGGTCACGAGCCCGCCCTTTCGAGATTCTGTCCTGGGGAGAGGGAGTCCCACAGCCCGCAGTGGTGACGGGCCGCCGCGTCCACCGGGCGGATGCCGCCCGCGGGCTCCGGTGCCAGGGACAGTACGGCGGGGGAGCGCGGCCACCAGGGCCCCGTCCCGGGGGTGTTCGGATCGCCGGTCGCCGCGAACCGGGTCCAGTAGCCGGTCATCCGCTCCGCGAGCACCCGCTGCGCGGCGCTCATCGGGAGCCCGGTGTCGAAGAGGTACGGCAGTTCGGACCCGTGCGAGGCCCCGTACGGGAAGCCCGGCACCGGCGGGAGCCCGGTGAAGTCCGGTGCGAGCCGGTCGTCGAACGCGTAGTCGTACGTCGGCACGTGCCGAGCCAGCGCACGGCTGTCCCGCAGCTGCGGGCAGACGAAGGAGGCGTCCGTCAGCGCGGCGGCGAAGGCCAGCGCGGGCGTCGGATGGGCCGTCACCGGATAGGCGGCCTCGACGAGTCCGGCCCCGGCCCCGAACGCGGCGCGCAGCCGGGACCGGTAGGCCGACGGGTCGGCGACCGGGTAGGCGGCGAGGGTCTGCCCGAGGAAGAGCCGCATCTCGTCGCGGGTCGAGCCCTGCACCACCGGGACCCGGTGGAACCCACCCCGTTCCAGGGCCCGCCGGGGCTCGGTGGGGAGCAGCGGCGTGCCGTAGGACACCGCGGAGAAGAGCATCATGAGCTCGGGCGTCGCCAGGGCCTCCGGGGCGAGGCCGCGCAGGCACTCCAGTGCCGCTTCGTCCGTCGGCCGGCCGCAGCCGAGCCGGACCGCCGCCGCGGTTCCCCGGGCCACGGTCCGGGACTCCGGCACGAACGGCTCGTAGGCGCCCAGCGTGGGCAGCAACGCGTGCGGGGGAATGGTGAGCGAGCAGGATCCGCTCTGCACGATCGCCCGGTGGAACAGGCCGGCCGAGGCGGGTGAGGTGAGGTGCAGGCAGACGCTCAGGCCGCCCGCGGACTCGCCGAACACGGTGACGTTGCCCGGATCGCCGCCGAAGCGGGCGGCGTTGGCCCGCACCCAGCGCAGGGCCGCCTGCTGGTCGGCGAGCGCGAAGTCGGGGGCTCCGTGGAGCGCGGGATGCCCGAGCAGCCCGAAGATCCCGAGCCGGTAGTTGACCGTGACGACCACGGCCCCGGCCCCGGGCCCATCCGCCGACGCCGGCCGGCCCGGCCGGTACGGATCCCCGGCACCGTTCATGAACCCGCCGCCGTGGAACCACACCATCACGGGCCGGGGCGGGACGCCGCCGGTTCCGGTCGGCTCCGCCGGGACCGTGACGTTGAGGAACAGACAGTCCTCCGAGCCGCTCGGGGCGCCCGGCCCCACCGCGGGCAGCTGCACGCACCGGGCCCCGGGCGCGCCCGCGTCCCGTACGCCCGTCCAGCGTGCGGCGGGCTCCGGGAGCCGCCAGCGCAGCGGCCCGGTCGGCGGGGCGGCGTACGGGATTCCCTCGAAGGTGCGGTACCCGTCGGCCTCCCGCCCGCGCACGGCCCCCCGATCGGTCTCCACCACGGGCCGCCCGCCGCCGTGACCGGACCGGCCGGCCCAGGCCCTGGCACGGGGCAGGGCACCTGCCCCGAATCCGCCGACGGCTCCGAACCCGGGGAAGGCCCCGGGCGCGGCCTCGGCCCGGGTCCCGGCTCCGGGCGTGGCTCCGGCTCCGGCTCCGGCCCTGGCTCCGGCCTCGGCCCTGGCCCCCGTCCTGGTTCCGGCCCCGGCCCCGGCTCCGGCAGTCGGGACGGCGGCGGCGGCCCCGGCGTGAGGGGCGGCGGTCAGGAGGAGCAGGGCCAGGAGGAGGGCGCCGCGGGACGCCATCAGCGGCCCCTCGACAGCACGCCCCGGACGAAGGCCGCCTGCCCCGCGTGCTGGAGGTCGTCGCCGATCACGCTGACCAGCCGCACCCCGAGCGTCACCGGCGGGTCCCACCGCTCGTCGACCACCCGGTCCAGATCGGCGGCGGACAGCCCCTGCAGGAACCGCCCCGTCTGCGCGTGGACCGCGTCGAAGTACCCCAGCAGGAGTTCCCCCGAGTCGACCCGGACGGCGCCGGCCTCTTCCGCGGTGTGCCCGTAGCCGGTCGACCCGGGCGGCAGCGCGAGCCCGAACCGCTCGTCCCAGCCCTGCGCATGCCAGACCTGCTCCCAGCCGGCCGCGTCCGCCACGTGGTCGTCCTGGATCCGGGTCAGGTGCCAGACGAGCCAGGTGACCGAGTTCGCACCGGGATCGATCCGAGCGTCCAGCTGCCCGGGCTCCAGCCCCTCGACCGCCTCGTGCACCACGCCATGGATCCGGCCGAACGCGTCGGCCAGTACTTCCGTACCCTTCATGCCCCCACCATGCCCACGACGGGCGCCGACCGGGCCCGCGGCACCGCGGGGGACCCCCGTTTGCCCGCCCCGAATGGCGCAGCGCGGACGGGTGCCGCTGAATGTAACAAAGCGTGCGCTTCCCATGACGCACGATGACCGGCGCGCGATGTGTAGACCCGCGCGTCGGCGAACGGAGCTTTCCATGAATGACCCGATCACGCTCGCCGCGACGGAGTACGAAGAACCGCGCCGGCTCCCCGACACCACGGACGTCTGGCCGCCGGCCCCCGACACGGACGACCTCGGCTTCGGCCCCGAGCCCGGCTCCCGGACCGAGTCCGGGACCGACTCCGGGGCCGCTCCCGATGTCCCGGCCGGTCCCGGAGCAGGGGCCGCACCCGGCCCCGACCCCGGAGCCCGGCCCGGGGCGGCCTCCGCACACACCGTCCTGGAGACCGCCGCCACCGGCCGCCCCGTACGGGAGGTCACCGATCTGGTGAACCTCCTCAAGGACTCCGGCCAGGTCCCCAACCCCGGACACGCGGCGCTGCGCGCGGCCGCCGTCTCCCGGCCCGTCCACGAGGTTCGCGAGATGGTGACCCTGCTGGGGGAGCCCCCGCACGAGCTGGTCGAGACCGACATCACGCTGCGGGCCGCAGCCCTCGGCCGGCCCATCGAGGACGTGGCCCTGCTCGTCAGCATCCTCGGCACCGCCGAACAGCCCCCGCAGCACCGCCCCGAGCAGACGGACCGGGTACGGCCCCCCGTCCACCGGCCCGCACCGCAGGCCCAGGCCCCGGCCCAGGCCCCGGCCAGGGCCCCGGCCCGGGGCCCGTCCACCGCCGAGTCCCGGCGCCCGGCACGGCCGGGGACGGGCGCCCTGCGCCACATACTGCGCTGGCCGGTGGCCCTCGCACTGCTCCTCTGCGGTGCGCTGCACGTGCCCGGCGATCTGGCGGGCCTGGTCTCCGGCGACCCCGGCGGGCTGCTCGCCCTGGCCGTCACCCTGCTCTGCCTGACGGCAGGCGCCCTGCTCGCGGTACGGGACACGGCCGGGGCGTGGCGGGCCGGCGCGGTGGTCGCGCTCGGCGTGGCCGCGCTCCACGTGGTCGGCGGCGTCGCCGGGTTCGACCCGCTCGGCGGCGCGGTCGGCGGGTCCCTGGAGTGGGCCGGCATCACCGTGGTCCTGAGCGGCGCGGCCGGCGCCGTACTCGCCGGCCTGGCCCTGCAGTTCCGTCCGGCGGCCGACCCGGCCGACGGCGCCTGACCCGGGCGGAGAGGGGGCGCGGGTCCATGACCCGGGCCCCCTCTCCGCCGTTCCACCGCTTCGCGGAGGGAGACGCGCGATGGACCCGGTGGCCGCGCTGGACCGGATCGCCTTCCTGCTGGAACGCGCCCAGGAGCCGACCTACCGGGTCCAGGCCTTCCGCACGGCAGCCGCCGCCGTCGGCCGGATGGGCGAGGACGAGCTGGCCGAACGGGTCCGCGCGGGCACCCTCGAAGCGGTCAAGGGCATCGGCCCGAAAACCGCCCAGGTCGTCCGCGAAGCCCTCGACGGAGCGATCCCCGCGTACCTGCAGGGGCTGGAGGACAAGGTCGCGGCCCACCCCGCGGGCCCGCCGCCCGGCCCCGAGGCCCTCGCCCTGCGCGCCGCCCTGCGCGGCGACTGCCATCTGCACTCCGACTGGTCGGACGGCGGCAGCCCCATCGAGGCGATGGCCCGCGCCGCGGCCGCCCTCGGGCACGACTGGGCGGTGCTCACCGACCACTCGCCGCGCCTCACCGTCGCCCGGGGCCTCTCCCCGCAGAGGCTGCGGGAACAGCTGCGCACCGTCGCCGAACTCAACGCGACCTGGGCCCCGTTCCGGCTGCTCACCGGCATCGAGTGCGACATCCTCGACGACGGCTCGCTGGACCAGGAGCCGGAACTCCTGGCCGAGGTGGACCTCGTCGTCGGCTCCGTCCACTCCAAGCTCCGGATGGAAGCCCGCGCCATGACCCGCAGGATGGTCGCCGCCGTACGCAACCCGCACCTCGACGTCCTCGGCCACTGCACCGGGCGGCTGGTGACCGGCAAGACCCGGCCGGAGTCGGAGTTCGACGCCGAGGCCGTCTTCGCGGCCTGCGCCGAGTCGGGCGCCGCCGTGGAGATCAACAGCCGGCCCGAACGGCTGGACCCGCCGCGCCGGCTGCTGCGGCTCGCCGTGGCCGCGGGCACCCTCTTCGCGATCGACACCGACGCCCACGCCCCGGGACAGCTCGACTGGCAGACCCTCGGCTGCGAACGCGCCCTGGAATGCGGGGTGACGGCCGACCGGGTGGTCAACACCTGGTCCGCGGCCGAGCTCATCGCCTGGACCCGGACCCGCCGACTGCCCTAGCACCGGCGGCTCCCGCAGCCCCGCCTACTCGTCGGCCCCGCCGTCCGTCCGGGACGAGGTGAGGGTGAAGAGCGCCCCGTCCGGATCGCGCAGCGACACCCACCGCTCGGTCGCGCTCGTCCCGGTCTCGGACACCGTGCGGCCGCCCAGCGCGACGGCCGCCTCCACCGCCGGCTCCAGCGCGGGCACCCGGAAGTGCACGTGCCAGCGCGGCCGGGTGTACGGGCTGTACGAACCCGGCTCCACGGGACCGCTGTCGAGACGAGCCACCGGCTCCCCCTCCTGGCGCAGCACCACGCGCTCCTCCTCGTAGGCGACCTCGCAGCACCCGGCGCGGCCGGTGGCCCACTCCAGCACCTCCCCGTAGAAGATCGCCGACTCGAAGGCGTCCCGGGTGCGCAGCTCCAGCCAGGCCGGCGCCTGTCCCGAACCGACCCGCCAGCCCGAGGAGACCTGGCCCTCCCAGATCCCGAACACCGCCCCGTCCCGGTCCGCCACCAGCGCCCCGCGGCCCCCCGACTCGAAGGAGACCGGGCCGACCGCGATCGTGCCGCTGCGTTCCCGGATCCGGTCCACCGCCACGTCGGCGTCGTCGACGGCGAAGTACGGGGTCCAGGCCACGGCCACCGCGAGATCCCCGGCCAGCGCCCCGATCCCGGCCACCGGCATCCCGTCCAGCTCGGCGACGGAGAAGGCCTCGCCGAGCCGCGCGGGCCGGAACCGCCAGCCCGCGACCTCTCCGTAGAACTGCTGCGCCGCGCCGAGGTCCCGAGCCATCAGGCTCACCCAGCACGGGGCCCCGAAGACGTCCCTCGTCGAAATCTCCACCGTTTGCTCCGCCCTTCACCGGGGCGCGGTCAGCGCGCCGTCCGAGCACAAGCAGTAGCGCCCCGGCCCCGGCCCTGGCCCGCAGGCGCGCCACCGGGACCACCGGCCGTGCGGCACGGATATCCCCTTGGCGGCACCCGGACGGGCACCTAGGGTGCCGCCTATGACGATCATGAATTCCAAGGACATCGATACAGCGGTGTCGCTCACCACCCGGGCGCTGCGGGAGGTGGCGCACCTGGACTGGGACGTGCCGGCCGCCGGCCTGGAGTGGAGCTGCCACGACACCGCCGTCCACGTGGCCGAGGACTTCACCGCCTACGCCGCCCAGCTCACGGTCCGCGCCACCGAGGGGTACGTCCCCCTGCGGATCCTGCCCGACGAGGGGACCGGTCCGGCCGGACTGGTCGACATGATCGAGGCCTCCGGCGGATTCCTGTCGGCCGCCGTGGCCGTCGCCGCACCCGGTGCCCGCGCCTGGCACCCGTACGGGGACGCGGGCGCGGACGGCTTCGCGGCGATGGGCGTCGTCGAGACCCTGCTGCACACCCACGACATCCTCGACGGACTCGGCGTCCACGACTGGGAGCCGGACCCCGCACTGGCCGAGCGGGTCCTGGACCGGCTCTTCCCGCACGCCCCGCGCGACCACGAGCCTTGGCGGACCCTGCTCTGGGCCACGGGCCGGGGCGAACTCCCCGGCCTGGCCCGCCTGACGGCCTGGCGCTGGTACGCCGAACCCGTCGAGGCCGAGCGCGTCCTGCTCTTCCCCATGTCCCCGGCGATCGCGGCCGACCTGCAGGCGGGCGGCAACGGCGGGTTCGTCTGGGTCGAGGACGGACCGTCCGACGACACCCGGGACGCCGGCGGGATCGTGACGAGGGCGCGCGAAGCGGGCACGTACCGGGCGGGCTGGGGACCGTACGTCATCGTCCGCGCGAGCGACCGCAAGGCCATCGGAGGCATGGGCTTCCACGCCGCCCCGGACGCGGACGGCCGCACCGAGCTCGGCTACGACCTGGTCCCCTCTGCACGGGGCAACGGCTACGCCACCGAGACGCTGAAGGCGCTGTCGGCCTGGGCCTTCGGGCACCCGGGCGTCACCCGGCTGGAGGCCACGACGGACGAGGACAACACATCCTCCCGGGCGGTGCTGCGGCGGGCCGGTTTCACCGAGGCCGGTACCGGGGAGGGCCTGGTCCGGTACGTCCTACGGGGCTGAGCGGAGACCGGGCAGGCCCTGGGTTCCCGCCGCGCCCCCGGCTCGGAAAGCAGGTCGCGCATGGTGAGTTCCCAGGTCCCGTTGATCGATCTCGGCCCGTGGCGCACCGGCGGGCCCGAGGCACGCCGCCTCGTGGCCGCCCGCGTCGACGAAGCGCTGCGGACGGCCGGCTTCCTGCTGGTGGCCGGGCACGGGGTGGACCCGGAGCTGCCCCGGCGGATCCGGGAGGCGGCGCGGACCTTCTTCCGGCTCCCGGCCGCCGTCAAGGCCCCGTACGCCGTGGCGGTCGGCGGCCGCGGCTGGCTCGGCCCGGGCGCCGAGGCCAACAGTTACGCGGAGGGCGCGGCCTCCCCGCCGGACCTCAAGGAGTCGTGGTCCTGGGCGGCGGAGGAGCCGACCGGGATCGCCTCGGTGGACGCCGAGTGGTTCCGGCCGAACGCCTGGCCGGCCGAAGTGCCCGCGCTCCGCGGGCTGGTGACGGAGTACCTGGCCGCGATGCGGGCGCTCTCCGACGAGCTGCTGGAGCTGCTGGCCACCGCCCTGGGCCTGGGCGCGGACCATTTCACCCGCCACACCGGCCACCCCACCTGGGGGTTCAACGTCAACTGGTACCCCGGCACCGAGATCGTCGGGCCGCCGCTGCCCGGCCAGTTCCGCATCGGCGCGCACACCGACTTCGGCACCGTCACCGTCCTGGACCGCCAGTTGGGCACCGGCGGACTCCAGATCCACACCGACGCCGAGGGCTGGCAGGACGCCCCGTACGATCCGGCCGCGCTCACCGTGAACATCGGCGACCTGATGGCGCGCTGGACGGGCGACCGGTGGCGGGCCGGCCGCCACCGGGTCCTGCCGCCGCCCGCCGACGCGCCCGCCGAGGAGCTGATCTCGCTGGTCTACTTCTACGAGTGCGACCCGCACACCCGGGTGGAGTCCCTCCCGGCGCCCCTGGGGCGGATCGTGCACGAGCCGGTCGACTCGCACGTCTACCTGCGGACGCAGCTCGACGCGATCACCGTCCCGGCGGGGGATCGGGAGGGGGACCCGGCGGGGGACCCGGCGGCCGGGCAGGCGGGTCCGGGGCTCTAGCCGGGCGTGGTGGCGCCCCTACGAAGCCCTGGTGGCGGCCGTGCGACGGCCCTCCGACGGTGCTGCGGCGGCCGTGCGACGGCGCTGCGGGGGACCCGATTACCCGATGTCCGGCGCGTTCGGCAGGATGGGAGCCATGACCGAGATCCGTACCCCCCGCCTCCTCCTCCGCCGCTGGTCCGAGGACGACCTCGTCCCCCTGTCGGAGATCAACGCCGACCCCGAGGTGATGCGCTGGATCGGCGACGGCGAGACCCTCGACCTGGAGGAGACCGCCGAGACCATCGAGCGGTGGGAGGACGAGTGGGACGAGGAGGGCTTCGGGATCTTCGCCGTGGAGCTGCTGGCCTCCGGCGAGCTGATCGGAGCCGTGGGCCTCTCCATGCCGTGGTGGCTGCCCGAGGTCCTGCCGGCGGCCGAGATCACCTGGCGGCTCGGGCGTTCCTACTGGGGCCAGGGCTACGGTTCCGAGGCCGCGCACGCCACCCTGGAGTTCGCCCTCCAGGACCGGGGCCTCGACCGGGTCGTCGCCGTGAACCGGGCGGGCAACGACGAGTCCGAGAACGTGATCCGCAAGCTGGGCATGACCGCCGAGAAGGACATCAACCACCCGCAGACCGGCGCGCTCCTCAACCTCCACGGCATCGACCTGACGGAGTACGAGGGCTGAGCCGCCCGCCCCGCCCCGTTACCCCCTTCGCCCCACCCGTGCGCGCCCCCGCATCGACCGATCGGCTGACCCCGCTGTCGGCCGCCGGGCCGAGCGGTCGGGCGGCCGCGCGAGGTGAGGATGGGTACGGGGGAGCGGGCGCACCACCGGCCCCGCCCCCGGAACCGAGAGGGGCCACGCCCATGCCGCAGCACGACCGCCCGCACCCGCGCCGCCGCGTACGGGGAACCCGTACCGCCCTCGCGGTCCTCGCCGGAGCACTGCTGCTGGGGGCCTGCTCCACCCCCGACGCGCCCCCGGCCGCCGCCCCCGCGGCCTCTCCGCTGCCGACGGCCGCGACCACCCCGGCCGGCACCCTGCTGGTCGCCGACTTCGGGGCCGATTCCGTCACCTTCGTGGACCCGGAGCGCGGCGCGGTCGGCTCGGTGCCGGTCGGCAGGGCCCCGTACGGCCTGGTGGTCGGCGCGGACGGCCGGGCCTGGGTGGCCACGGCCGAGGGGGTCGCCGTCGTGGACACGCGGACGCGCACCCGGCAGGCCCTGATCCCGTACCGCACCACCGGCACCGGGCCCGCGACCGGCGGCGAGTACCGGGGCGGCGGCATGGGCATCGCGCTCTCGCCCGACGGCGCGCACGCGTACGTCGGGGTCAACGTGCCCGGGACCACCGGCGTCCTGGAGGTCGTCGACACGGCGAAGGCCGAGGTCACGGCGGTGGTCCCGGTGGGCCGCCGCCCCTTCGACGTGGACGTCTCGCGCGACGGCTCGGAGGTGTACGTCACCGGCCACGACTCCTTCGACGTCACCGTCGTGCCCGTCGGAGCCGGCGGAACCGGTGAAGGCGCAGCATCGGGGCCGCCGCGCCGCATCGAGGTGGCCCCGTACGGGACGGAGGGCGGCCTCGGTTCCTGGCTGAAACCGCACTACGCCGTCGTACGGCCGGCGGACGGGATGCTCCTGCTGCCCTTCGAGGGCGAGCGGCTCGCGGTGGTGGATCCGCGGACGGGCCGCACCACGGTGGAGGAGATGACCGCCGACACCCATCAGCACGGGGCCGCGGTCACGGCGGACGGCCGGCTGCTGGTGGTCGGCACGGGGGCGGTGGAACCGGGCAAGGGCAAGGGGCCCTCCCTCACGGTCCGTTCCCCGGACGGCTCGGAGCGGGTGTACCCGCTGGAGGGGCCGCACGAGGACGTGGCCGTGTCCCGGGACGGGCGGACGGCCTACGTCACCGGGGGCTACACCCGGGACGGCTACTGGAACGGCATCACGGTCGTGGACCTCGACAGCGGGAGCAGCCGCCGGCTCGCGGCGGGATCGCGTCCGCTGGGCATCGCCGTCCTGGGATGAAGGGTTCCGAGGGGAAGGACCCCGGGGGGAAGGGCCCCGGGGTGAGCGGCGTCAGGCGGCCGCGCAGGTGTCCAGCATGGTGGAGAGCATCTTCTTCTCGGGGTCGGTGACGGTCAGCCCGTACGCGGACTTGACCGTGGTCCAGGCCCGCCCGTACTGGCACCAGGCCGCCTTCGACGGCGGCTGCCACTGGTCGGGACTCTGGTCGCCCTTCGAACGGTTCGAGGAGGCGGTCACCGCGAGCAGTTGAGGGCGGGTCAGATCGTTCGCGAAGGCCTTGCGCTTCGCGGCGTCCCAGCCGGCCGCGCCGGAGCGCCAGCCTTCGGCGAGGGGCACCATGTGGTCGATGTCCATCTTCGAGGCCTCGGTGACCACCACCTCGTCGTACAGGCTCTTCCACGTGCCGGACACGGCCTTGCACTGCGAGTCCCGGGCGACGTTCGCACCGTCCCGCTGCAGGATGACCTCGCGGGTGTCGCACTTGTCGCCCTGCTCCGCCCAGTGCGTGAACTTGTCCCGGCTGTAGCCGGACATGGTTCCCGGCGGCGCCACCTTCAGCGCGGCCAGCTGGGTACGGGCCACGGAGACGCCGACCATGCCGGGGAGCACGTCGCCGGAGGGGGGCTTCCCGTCGGCGGGAGCGGATGACGTGGCGGGTGCGGCGCCGCCCGGCCTCGGATCGTCGCCCGGATCCGCCCCGGATCCGCTCCCCGCTCCGGAACAACCGGCGACGGCCAGCAGCAGCACGGCCGCCAGTACCGCACCGGGCACACGCATCTGACGCCCCATGACCCCACCCCGAACCCCGCCGCACACTGTGTCGCGGGAAGCCTACCCATGCCGGACGGGGCCCGAAGCCGGGCCCCGTTGGCACGCCGGGCGGCGAACGCTCCCCGGGCGTACGCCGGGTGGCGGGCGGGGGCGGCCGCCGCCCGGCTCCGGCGCAGGGCCAGCCCGCAGCCGCCCGTGCTCAGCCGGCGTGGGCGCGCAGCCACGCCTCCAGGACGGCGAAGTCGCCGTCGCCGAGGCCGACCCGGGGGTCGACGCGGTGCAGGAGGGCCGGGCCGGGAGGAGGGGGTGCCCGTCGGCTTCGGCCGGCGCACCGGGGGACTCGTAGACCGGGTAGCCCTGCGCGGACCCGAACGGGATGAGGGGTCCGTCCACGTCGAGGAAGAGGACGGGCCGCGCCGCGAGGGGGATCGGGGGAGTCGTGGGAGTCGGGGGGTGCGTCATGCGGCACAGCAATACCAGGCTCCCTGGCCTGCGGGAACGGCGGCCCGGGAGGCAACCGCACCGAGCGCGGAGCCCTCTACACGGGCAGAAGGGGGAGATGACATGACGAAGACTGCGGTATCCCGGAGCGGGCGGACGGCCTTCGCCGGGCTGGCCGTACTCCTGTGCGCCGGACTCGCGGCCTGCGGCACCGTACGGGCGGGGGAGGCGGCCGGGCCCGCCGCTCCCGTGGCGGCGCCCGGTCCGGAGCGCTGCGACCTGGACGGGACGACGGGTACGGACGCCGGCGCGGCCGGGGCCACCGTCGCGCCCGACATCCCGACGGAGGAGCAGACG
The DNA here is from genome assembly GCF_026342735.1 of Streptomyces sp. NBC_00193. Classification (GTDB taxonomy): domain Bacteria; phylum Actinomycetota; class Actinomycetes; order Streptomycetales; family Streptomycetaceae; genus Streptomyces; species Streptomyces stoeckheimensis. Next base: position 556,363 of record NZ_JAPEMM010000002.1, on the reverse strand, counting down.
GGCGGATACGCGGGCCCGCCGACGGACGAGGAGACGGGCGCCTACGCCGGCCCGCCGACGGACGAGGAGACGGGCGGCTACGCCGGTCCGCCCACCGATCAGGACACCGGCGCGCCCGACCCGCCCACGGACGGCACCTCCGGACCCGGCGCCGCCACCAACGGCGCCGCCACCAATGGCGCGGGCCCCTGCGGCGCGGCCGGCTGGTTCGACATGAGGCGGGACTTCGTCGCCTATTACGCGAAGCACCGTACCGAGGAGGACACGTTCGTCTCCGCGGACGGCATCTCCGAGGTCCGCGTCCGCAAGGTGCGGGGGAAGGGCCTCGCGGAGGTGACCTTCACCACCCGCGCGGTGGGCAAGGGCCGAGGCGACGACGCCCGCAGGGTGGTACGGGTCTTCGCGGCCTGGCGGCACGAGGTGTACGGGGGCACGGATGCGGGCACCGTCACGGTTCGTACGCGCGAGGAGTTCCCGGTGACCGTCACCGAGCCCTGGTGACCCCGGGCCGTCCCCCGACAGGAAGCAGAGGCAGAACCGCCGTGACCGACGACGCGCCGCCGTGGAGACCGCGGGCGACCTGGAGAACGCCGACGCCGCCACCCGTGCCGCCGTCGCGGAATGGCGGCGCATCACGGAGCTGCTCTTCGACCACGGCGGTCCGTACTCTCCCGATATGGACGCTTTCCTCCAGGGGCAGCTCACGGCCCGCAAGGATCACGCCGACCCCAACCAAGGCTTGGGGAAGTCATAAGGTTTGGTTATAGGGGCATAACCAGGGGGTGGGTGCCGGGTTAGGCTGCCCTTAGCTTAGGGTTCTTCTTGATCGAGTATCCGTCGTTCGAAGGGAACCCAGCCATGCCTCGCCCCCTGCGGGTAGCAATCGTCGGTGCCGGCCCCGCCGGCATCTACGCCGCCGACGCCCTGCTGAAGTCCGAGGCGGCCGCCGAGCCGGGTGTGTCCATCGACATCTTCGAACGGATGCCGGCCCCCTTCGGTCTGATCCGCTACGGCGTCGCTCCCGACCACCCCCGCATCAAGGGCATCATCACCGCCCTGCACCAGGTGCTCGACAAGCCGCAGGTCCGCCTCTTCGGCAACGTCGACTACCCGAACGACATCAGCCTGGACGAGCTGCGCTCCTTCTACGACGCCGTGATCTTCTCCACCGGCGCCACCGCGGACCGCGCGCTCACCATCCCCGGTGTCGAGCTCGACGGCTCCTACGGCGCCGCCGACTTCGTCTCCTGGTACGACGGCCACCCCGACGTGCCGCGCACCTGGCCGCTGGAGGCCGAGAAGGTCGCCGTCCTCGGCGTCGGCAACGTCGCCCTCGACGTGGCCCGGATCCTCGCCAAGACCGCCGACGAGCTGCTGTCGACCGAGATACCGGCGAACGTCTACGACGGCCTCAAGGCCAACAAGGCCCTCGAGGTCCACGTCTTCGGCCGTCGCGGCCCCGCGCAGGCCAAGTTCAGCCCGATGGAGCTGCGCGAGCTCGACCACTCGCCGAACATCGAGGTCATCGTCAACCCCGAGGACATCGAGTACGACGAGGGCTCGATCGCCGAGCGCCGCAAGAACAAGCAGACCGACATGGTCGCCAAGACCCTGGAGAACTGGGCGATCCGCGACATAGGGGAGCGCCCGCACAAGCTCTTCCTGCACTTCTTCGAGTCGCCCACCGAGGTCCTCGGCGAGGACGGCAAGGTCGTGGGCCTGCGCACCGAGCGCACCGAGCTCGACGGCACCGGCAACGTCAAGGGCACCGGCACGTTCACCGACTGGGACGTCCAGTCCGTGTACCGCGCCGTCGGCTACCTCTCCGACGAGCTGCCCAAGCTGCCCTGGGACGTCGACTCCGGCACGGTTCCGGACGAGGCCGGCCGCGTCATCGAGGCCGGCGCGCACCTGGCGTCCACGTACGTCACCGGCTGGATCCGCCGCGGGCCCATCGGCCTGATCGGCCACACCAAGGGTGACGCGAACGAGACGGTCGCCAGCCTGCTCGCCGACCACGCGGCCGGCAACCTGCTGACGCCCGCCGCTCCCGAGCCGGAGGCGGTCGAGACCTTCCTCGCGCAGAAGGAGGTCCGCTTCACGACGTGGGAGGGCTGGTACAAGCTCGACGCCGCGGAGAAGGCGCTGGGCGAGCCGCAGGGCCGCGAGCGCGTGAAGCTCGTCGAGCGCGAGGACATGCTCAAGGCCAGCGGGGCGTAGTCGGGCCCCCGCAGTCCGGCCGGTCCCGCCGAGTGCGGGACCGGCCGGACGGCTGTACGGGAGCGGGCGCGTGAGTGGGCTGCGCGCGTGGGTGCGTCTTACGGAAGTCTGACGGGCGGGCGCGGACCCTGGCCGCCGGGGTGCCGCGGGTGGTCGAATCGGCACGTGAGCACAGACCAGCAGCCAGGCCCGGACCCCGACCTCGACCTCGACCCCGATTCCGCCCCCGCCCCCGACCCCGACGGCCGCGGTGTCCCCGTGGGGCGGCGGCTGGTCCTCGGCATGGTGGGGCTCGGCGCCCTCGGTCTGGCCCTCGCGCCGAAGCTCCAGTCGGGGTTCGATGCCGTGCTGGGCGCGGCCGCGAGCAAGGACCCCACCGGGCTGACCGGACTGCTGCCGGGCGGCGGCGGGTTCCGGTACTACTCGGTCGCCTCCTCGGTCCCCGAACGCGGCCCGGCCGACTACCGGCTGACCGTCGACGGCCTGGTCGAGCGCCCGGTCACGTACACCCTCGACGCACTGCGCGCCCTGCCGCAGACCCGGATCGTCCGCGACGTCCAGTGCGTGACGGGCTGGCGGGTCCCCGAGACCCCCTTCGAGGGCGTCCCGCTCTTCCGGCTGCTGGACGCGGCCGGGGTGCGCCCCGAGGCCCGCGCGATCCGGTTCACCTGCTTCGACGGCACCTACACCGAGAGCCTCACGCTCCCGCAGGCCCGCCGCGAGGACGTCATGGTGGCCCTGAACATGCAGGACAAGCCGCTGAGCCACGCGCACGGCGGCCCGGTCCGCCTCTACGCGGCCCCCATGTACTTCTACAAGTCGGCGAAATGGCTGTCGGGCATCACGCTCACCCCGGACGTGCAGCCCGGCTACTGGGAGAAACTCGGCTACGACGTCGACGCCTGGGTCGGCAAGTCGAACGGACGCGACGATGCCCCGACCGTCTGAACCCCCGGCCGAGCAGCCCGCCCGCGTGGGCCGGTTCAGCCCCGCCGTACGGCTGGTCCACCTGGCCACCGCCACCCTGACGGTCGTGTGCCTGGCGAGCGCGGCCTGCCTCTACCTGCCGCCCCTCGCCGAACTCGTCGGCCGCCGCCACCTCGTGGTCACCGTCCACGAGTGGTCCGGACTGCTGATCCCGGTCCCCGTCCTGCTCGGGCTCGGCTCCCGGGCCTTCCGCGGGGACCTGCGCCGGCTGAACCGCTTCGGCCCGCACGACCGCACCTGGCTGCGCTCCGCCCTGCGCCGCGACCGCCGGCCGGGCGTGCGCCCGGCCGGCAAGTTCAACGCCGGGCAGAAGCTCTACGCGAGCTGGAGCGCCGGGGCCGCCCTCGTGATGCTGGGCACCGGTCTGCTGATGTGGTTCACCGACCTGGCCCCGCTGCCTTGGCGGACCGGGGCCACCTTCGTCCACGACTGGCTGGCCCTCGCGATGACCGTGGCCGTCGTGGGCCACGTCATGATGGCCGTCGGCGATCCGGAGGCCCGGCGCGGCATGCGCACGGGCTCGGTGGCCGCCGACTGGGCTCGGCGCGAGCACCCGCTGTGGCGCCCGCACGGAGCCTCCGCCGCGCGGGCCGTACGCCCTGCTCCGGTGGAACGGCCGCGTCCTACTCCGGCGGAACCGCCGCGTCGAGGGCGGCGGTGAGCCGCCGCAGGCGGTCCTGAAGGTCCTTGACCTCGGAGAGTTCGAAGCCGGTCGCGGCGGCGATGCGCCGGGGCACCTCGACGGCTCGCGCGCGCAGGGCCGTACCGGCCTCGGTGGGGCGTACGTGCACGGACCGTTCGTCGGCGGCGCTGCGCTCGCGCACGATCAGGCCGGCCGCCTCCAGCCGCTTGAGGAGGGGCGAGAGCGTGCCCGAATCGAGCCGCAGGTGCTGTCCGAGCTGTTTGACCGGCAGCTCTCCGTGCTCCCACAGCACCAGCATCACCAGGTACTGGGGGTAGGTGAGCCCGAGGTCCTTCAGGACGACCCGGTACAGCCCGCCGAAGGCCCGGTTCGCCGCGCCGAGCGCGAAGCAGATCTGGCCGTCGAGGCGCAGGAAGTCCTGGTCGGGGAGGGCGTCGGTCGATTGCTCGGTCATGGGGGCCAGTGTACCCGGGGTGCCCTGTCGGCAATTCAGTTGTGCACAACTGAATTGTGTGCCATATTGATGGAGCGAGGTCACCGGTCGGCGGCCCCGCCTCCGCCCCTTGAGAGGAACCCCCGAGATGGACGCGATCTACACCGCTGTCGCCACCGCCAACGGCCGCGAAGGCCGCGCCGTCAGCTCCGACGGTCAGATCGACCTGGCGCTGGCCATGCCGCCGGCCCTCGGTGGCAGCGGTCTGGGCACCAACCCGGAGCAGCTCTTCGCAGCCGGGTACGCCGCCTGCTTCGCCAGCGCCCTCGGGCTGGTCGGCCGCCAGGCCAAGGTCGACACCAGCGAGATCTCGGTGACCTCGGAGGTCTCCATCGGCAAGGACGGTGCGGGCTTCGGGCTGGCCGTCGTCCTGCGGGTGGAACTCCCCGAGGCCCTGATGGGCGAGACCGGCACCCTGCTGGTCAAGCAGGCCCACGAGGTCTGCCCCTACTCCCGGGCCACGCGCGGCAACATCCCCGTGGAGCTCGTGGTCGAGTAGTCCCGTTCTTCAGGGCGGCGGCCCCGGCGGTATGCCGGGGCCGCCGCCCTTTTCTGTGGTCAGGGCGTCGTCGTCGCTGCCCCCGCCGCCCCCGCTGCCCCCGCCGCCCCCGCTGCCCCCGCTGCCCCCGCTGCCCCCGCCGCCCTCGCCGCCCGCGCCGCGCGGGCGGTGAGGGCAGTGGCCCCGGCGTCGGTGAGGCGGCCGTGCAGGCGCAGGCGGGCGAATCCGCCGTCCGGGTAGACGTCGATCCGGGCGTGCGAGGCCAGGACCGGCGCGGCGAGCGGCAACCGGTGCGGGCTGTCGGGCTCCAGCCGGGTGCGCGGGAGGACCTGCGTCCACGCGCCGTCCACGCCGTCCTTGACGGACAGTGACACCCAGCCGGCCGAGTTCCCCTTCAAGTTCGCGGTGTCCACCTCCACCGCGCGGATCTCGCACTGCCCGGCCAGCCGGTACGCGATCCAGTCGTTGCCCTTGTCGCGGCGCCGGCGCGTCTCCCAGCCGTCGTCCTGCTTCTGCGACAGCCCCGGCATGATCGTGTTCCCGGGGGAGGAGTAGAAGCCGTCCGAGGCCTCCTCCACGACCCCGCCGTTGACCACGCAGGCCACGTCCACCGTGCCGAGCAGGGCCAGCCATTCCGGGTCGGGCAGCACCTCACCGTGGACCCGCAGGCGCGCGATGCCCCCGTCGGGGTGCTGATTGATCCGCAGGTGCGTCCAGCGGCGCCCGGAGCCGACCGCGAACCCGTTCGCGGCGTGGCCGTACACCGGGGTGCGGGGGACGATCTCCTCCCAGGCGTCCGTCCGGTCGAGGAGTTCGGCCGTCGAGGGCGTCCCTTCGAAGGCGGCCGCCCACACGCTGATCTGCTGCGGGTGGTTGCCCCGGAAGTGTGCGGTGTCGACGACGATCCCGCGGATGATGCCGGGGGAGCCGAGGCGGATCAGCGCCCAGTCGTGATCGGAGTCCGTGGGGAACGGCTCGTCCGCGCCCGCCCCGCGCCGCCGCCGGGTCTCCCAACCGTCCATCACCTTGCCCTTGTTGCCGTGGTCGTGCACGTCGAAGACGGCCGGGGTGCGCAGCAGGAGGTTCTCCCGCTCCGCGAAGAACTCGTCGTTGGCGGCGACGACCCCCGCGCCGAGCCGCCTGTCGGCGAGGTCGGTCAGGTGGGAGAAGTCGAAGGTGCCGCCCCGGTAGTCGGCGTGCGGGTCGCCCGACACGTAGGGCGCGGCGGCGAAGTCGGTGGTCGGGAGCTGCATGCGCGGAAGCCTGCTTTCCGTTGTGGAGAAAGGGCGTTGGGGCTTGGGGGATGTCTCGACTCTCGCCCGCCAGGACTGCTCAGGTCCATCGATTGTTTTCGATGATTCCTTTCAGGAGAGCTGAAAGGTGCAGGCGGACGGACCGGCCTTACCAAACCACTTATCTGCTAGGTGAGACAGCTCGTTCTCGCTGTAGATGCGTATGAAAAGGACTTTTACAGTCCGCATGCGCAACTCTGGATGAGGGAGAAAACTACATGCCAAAGACAGTTCTGCGGCGCGCCGTCGCAGGAAAGTCACTGGTCATCGGCACCCTCCTGGCCCTTCTGGTGCCGGGATCGGCCTACGCCTACACCGTCGGCGTGACGGTGAAGACTCCGGGGGCCACCTCCGGACCCGCGGCGACCTTCGCCGAGATCTCCACCCACGCGGACTGCTCCTCGGGGCTCATGTCCGGTGGCGGGATCAACCAGGCCATCGGCACCGGGACTTCGTCCAACGGCAACAAGGTGAACGGCACCTCGCCCAGCCCCGACGGCACCACCGAGTACCTCGGGTCCACGGGTGTCGTCGGCACCGACGTGACGCACTGGCTCGGCATCGGCGGCAGCGGGGGCGCGGTCAACGCCTCGTTCTCCAGCACGCCTTACGCGGTGTGCTTCACCAGCAACCTGATCAACCACACCCAGGTGGTGATGAACAAGGTCGCCGGCCCCACCGCGGCCTCCACGGTGGGCCTCGTCACCGCCACCTGCCCGGCCAACACCCGCCTGCTCGGCGGCGGGGCCCGGATCACCCCGGCGGACGTCGGCAGCCTGAAGCCGATCGCCTCCTTCCCCACCTTCAACGACGCCGGACACGCCTACGGCCAGAAGGCGGCGGCCGACGGCGAGACGAACCCCGACTCCTGGACCGCCGTCGGCTGGAACGGCGGCGGTGGCGGCACCGGCAACACGACCTACGCCTACGCGATCTGCAGCGGCAACAACATCGACATCAGCGGCGCCACGGTCAAGGTGCGCCACAGCGAGGTCAGCGGCCCGACCGCGGCCACGTCGGGCCAGACCGCGACGGTCGGCTGCGGCGGCAACGACGGCAAGCTGATCAGCGGTGGCGCGGCCATCAGCGGCGGCAGCGTGACGACCACCGCCTTCACCGGACCGGGCTCGCCGGGCGACCACCTCAACGGCAGCTACCCCAGCAACTCCGGCGGCACCCCGGTCGGCGACGGGACCACCACGGCCTCCCACTGGACGGCCTTCACCCACACGGGCGGCGGAAGCTCCCCCAACACCTACACCGACGCCTGGGCGCTGTGCGCCGACGACGGCGTCTGAGCGGTAGGGCCTACCCCGTCCCTCCACCACCACCCCGATCAGGACCATGACTTCACACAGACCCGCCCCCGCCGCCGACCCCGCCGCCCACCCCGTCTCCCGGACCGCACTGGTCCTCGGCACGGCCGGCCTCCTCGCCGCCCTGGTGGCACCCCTCACCGCGGCCGCCGACCCGGCGGCCGCGCCGTCCGGCCCCTGCGGCCCGGCGGGCGCCTTCACCAGCTCGCCGCCCACCTGTACGTACGCCACCGCGGGCACGGACGTCTTCACCGTGCCCGCCGGGGTCAGCGCCCTCACCGTCGACCTGTACGGAGCCGAAGGCGGCAGCGCCGCCGGCTTCGTCTCCCCGAACCCGCCGAACGAGGGCGCACCCGGCGGCCTCGGCGGCCGGACCCACGCGGTCCTGGCCGTGACCCCCGGCCAGACCGTCCAGATCACCCGGGGAGGCGCCGGCAACGGCGGCCCCCTGCTGCGCGGCGGCAACGGCGGCGGGCCCGCCGGCGAGAACGGCGGCCAGGGCGGCGGCCCCGAGGGATCCGGCGCCGGGGGCACCGGCGGAACCCAGACCCAGCACGGCACCGGCACCCGCACCAACCCGATCGGCGCAGGGGGAGGCAACGGCAGCGACATCGACCAGCACACCGGCCGGCCCAACCCCGGCTCCGGAGGCAACGGCGGCCGCGGAGGCAACGGCGGCGGAGGCGGTGGCGGCGGCTGGCGCGGCGGTGGCGGCGGCTCCGGCGGCGGCAACCCCGGCAACCTCTACGGAGCGGGCGGCGGTGGCGGCAGCGGCTACGCGGCCCCGGCCGAGGCCGGCGTCTCCGAGGCCTTCCTGGAGCCGGGCGTCCAGCACGGAGACGGCAAGGCCGTCGTCTCCTTCCGCTACGGGACGTCAACCACCCTCACCACGGACACCGCCACCCCGCTGTTCGGGCACGCCGTCGCCCTGACCGCGACCGTGACGGGCTCCGAGAACCCGGCCGCCGCCCCGGGCGGCACCGTCACCTTCTCGGAGGGGACCACCCCGCTCGCCACCGTCGCGCTCGACGGGGGACAGGCCCGCTTCAGCACCAGCGCCCTGCGCCCCGGCGCCCACCGGATCAGCGCCTCCTACGCCCCGGACGCCGACCACACGGGCAGCTCCACCGGTGAACCGACCGACATCACCGTCGGATTCAGCCGGCCCTGCATCACGACCGACCACCGCGGACCGCTGGCCGTGGCGGCCGGGGAATCGCTCTGCATCGCCTCCGGCGGAAGCCAGAGCGGTCCGCTCACCGTCCGGCCCGGCGGCGCGCTGTCCGTATCGGACGGCAGCGTCACCGGTCCGTTCTCCGCCGACGGGGCGCTCGCCGTGTCCCTCTGCGGATCCACACTGGCCGGCCCGGTCGGCGTACGCCACACCAGCGGTTCCGTGGTGATCGGCTCCGCCGCGGACGCGGGGGCGGCCCCCGTCTGCGCCGGCAACGCCATCAACGGTCCGGTCACCCTGGAAGCCAACACCGGAGGCGTCGAGTTCACGGACGGACGGATTGTCGGACCGCTGCGCTGCGAGGCCAACGAACCGGCGCCGCGCGTCACCGGAACCACCGTCGTCGGACCCCGGTCCGGCCAGTGCGGGTGACCGGAGCCGCGTAGCTCCTTGGCTCCGTAGCAACGCGGCCCCGCAGCCCCGTAGCAATGCGGCCTCGCCGCAACGCAGCCCCGTAGCACCGCAGATCCGTAGCGCCGCGGGCCCGGCAGCACGCTGGGCCCGCCGTGCTCAGAACGTCCGGTCCAGCAGCGCGAACAGCGCGGACCAGTGCCGCTCGTCCGCGGCCGCGTCGTAGGAACTCGTGTCGGCCAGGGTGTAGCCGTGCGCCGCCCCCTCGTACACCTCGGCCCGGTGGCGGACGCCCGCCGCCGAGAGGGCCTTCCCCAGCCGCTCGATCTCCTCGGCCGGCAGCGTCGGGTCCTGGTCCGCGTGCCCGAAGTACAGCTCGGCGGTGACCCGGTGCGCCACCAGGTGCGGGCTGTCCGCCGCGTCCGTGGCCAGGAACCCGCCGTGGAAACCGGCCGCGGCCGCCACCCGTTCCGGGTACGTCCCCGCCGTGAGCAGGGCCAGCCGGGCGCCCAGGCAGTACCCCGTGATCGCCACCGGCCCGGCGGCGACCTCCGGAAGGCCCGCGAGCCGCTCCAGATAGGCCTCGGCGTCGCGCATCGCCAGCTCGGCGGTCAGCGACTCGAGGACCGGGCCGACCCGTTCGAAGAGCTCCGGCTGCCGGCCGAAGTCCACGAACTCCGGAAGCTCGAACACCGGTGCGCGTCCGTGGCGGTGGAAGAGGTTGGGCATCAGAACGACGTAGCCGGCCGCCGCGATCCGGTCCGCCACCGACTTGATGTGCGGACGGATCCCGAGGGCGTTCACGTACAGCAGCACGCCGGGGTACGGTCCTTCGCCGTCGGGCCGGACCAGATAGGCATCGGCGGTGCCGTCCCGAGTGACGACCTCAACCGTCGTCCGGACTACCTCGCTTGCGGTGGTCATGGCCGTCCCCCTCTTTCGTATGGCGAAGGGCGCAGACTACCGTGATCGGGGTCTTGCCCCGGAGTGTCCGGAAACCGCCCTCACCGGCCTCCAACAGGGGGCGTACCGTGGTCCGATGCCAGTAGTGGACATCAGTGCCAGCGCGGAAGAGTTCGATGCCGACCCGTATGCGTTCTACGAGAGGATGCGTGCGGCGGGGCCCGTCCACCGGATCATCCTCGCCCCCGGCGAGGTCGAACCGAGCTGGATGATCGTCGGGCACGAGGAAGCGCGCCGCGCGCTCAACCACCCGGCCCTGTCCAAGGACTGGCGCACGGCGGGCAACTTCCCGGACGCCCAGCTCAGCGCCGTCAACTCCAACATGCTGGAATCCGACCCGCCCCACCACACCCGGCTGCGGCGCCTGGTCTCGCGGGAGTTCACCGCGCGCCGGATGGAGGGCATGCGCGCGCGCATCCAGGAGATCGCCGACGGGCTGCTCGACGCGATGGCCGCCCGGCCGGAGCGCGGCGGCGACCTGATCGACGCGCTGGCGTTCCCGCTCCCGATGACCGTCATCTGCGAGCTGCTCGGCGTCCCCGACCTGGACCGGGCCAGGTTCCGGTACTGGTCCAACGAGATCGTCTCCCCGACCTCGGCCGAGTCGAACAGCACCGCGAACCGGGAGATGGGGACCTACCTCGTACAGCTCATCGGGGACAAGTCCAAGGATCCCGGCGAGGACCTGCTGAGTGCGCTGATCCGCACCAGCGACGAGGACGGCGATTCCCTGTCCTCCGACGAGGTCATCGGCATGGCCTTCCTGCTGCTCATCGCGGGCCACGAGACCACCGTGAACCTCATCTCCAACGGCGTACGGGCCCTGCTCGCCCACCCCGAACAACTGGCCGCTCTGCGCGACGACTTGAACGGGCTGATCGACGGAGCGGTCGAGGAGATGCTCCGCTACGACGGCCCCGTGCAGCACACCACGTACCGCTACGCCCGCGAACCCCTCGACGTGGGCGGCACCACCATCCCGGCCGGGGCCACCGTGTTCGTCTCCCTGGGCGGAGCCGACCGCGACCCCGCCCGTTTCGCGGACCCCGGGGTGTTCGACATCGGCCGCGCCCCGCAGGGCCACCTGGCCTTCGGCCACGGACTCCACTTCTGCATCGGCGCCCCGCTGGCGCGCATGGAGGGCCGCATCGCCATCCGCTCCCTCCTCGAACGCTTCCCCGATCTGGCCGAGGACCCGGAGGCCGGCCCGCCGGCCTGGCTGCCGGGCAGCCTGATGCACGGCGTCAGCCGCCTCCCGCTCCGCTGGTAGCCCCGTCGCCCCCGGCCCCGGCCGGGGTCAACGGGCCGTGAACGCCCCGCCCTCAAGCACCGGAACGGTCTCGCACACGTCCAGCTCGGTCGCGATGTCCACGTCCCGGGCGAACCCGCCGCTCACGAGCTCCCGGCCGGACGCACTGCCGGCCACCGCGGCGATCACGTCCGGGGTCGCCTCGAAACAGTCGGCCGTGGCAGCCGCCTCGGGCGACAACGGCCCGCGCCGGCACGCCCGCAGTGCCGCCAGGACGGCTCCGGCCCCGAGCAGGTCCTCCAGCCCGGGCCGCAGGCTCCCGTCCGGCCACCGCTCGCCCGAGGCGATGACGGCGACCGGCCGGTCGGTGGTCCCGTAGCCCCGACGCGTCAGCTCGCGGCCCACGGCCGTCGCGTTGCGCAGACAGCCCGCGACCACCGTCGCCCCGGCGGCAGCGGCCGCGGCGGCGATGGCGGACCCGTTGGGGGAGGGCAGGACCAGCCGGGGGACGAAGGGAGCCTCCCGCAGCGCCGCCGGCGACAGCGACCACGGCGAGGCCGGCGTGGCCGCCCGCCGCCCGACGGCGAGTCGCGCACCCTTCTCCTTCGCGAACTCCGACGCGGACTCGTCACGCCAGGCATGCGGAAACACCCGCGTCCCGCGCTCCACCGCCACCGTCACCGCGGTCGTGAACGACAACACGTCGACGACCACCAGACACGCGACCTCCCCCACGATCCGCTGCGCCCCCACGGCCCCCCAGTCGAACCGCACCCCACTGCCGCCCTGCAGAAACCATTCGCCCATGGACAACACCCTGCCACGCCCGACTACCTCCCCCCGTGAGCTGCTCCCCGCGTACCCCGCGACCGGCAATACCGTCGCGGTCGACACTCAGCCCGGGGACGGAGCATCGGGCCGATGTAATCCTGTCGCGTTTCCCGTACGGCACACGCCGCTATTCGAACCTCGGCTGGAAGAGTGACCAGCCGGATTCCTACGAGCAGCCGTTGACCGGCACGGACCCTTCAGTCAGTACGGCTGGGATGCGGGGACCATCGCCGTGCACGACGACGAAGTCGGCGTGTTCTGGGCCTTCGAGCCCATCCGAGTTGGGGGAAGACCAAGATGATCAGGCAGGAACCGACCGCGGAAACCTGGGCCGATGCCCTCAAGCTGTACGAGTGGCTCTGTACGTTCGTCGCCGTCTCTCCGCGTGAGCACGACGACTGGTGGCTCGATGTCGGGGCGATCATGCGCCTGGAGACCCGCGATCCCCGGGGGTGGGAGTCCATCGACCCCTACGAGGGAGAAGAGGAGCGCGTCGAGGACCCGTTCTTCCCCTGGCTCGGGACCCCCTCCAGCCCTGCGGATACGGAAGGATGCCGGCGCCGAGTCGACGAGATCCCCGCATCCTCGGTGAGGTCGCTGCTCGGCCTGCTCGGGGCCGCGGGGCACCGGTCGGACCTCTCCGTGACACCTGGCTGGGCCGAGCACCGGCCTGAGAGGGAACGCCGCGCAGAGGTGATCCTGTCCCGCTTCCCCGAGGGCACCCGCTTCTACACCAACCTCGCCTGGCAGCCCGACCATCCGGACTTCTCCACACAGCCCTTCCGGAGCCACGCCCCGTTCGGCCGCTACGACTGGGACGCCGGACTGATCGCGGTGAACGACGAAGAAGTCGCCGTCCTCTGGAACTTCCAGAACACCTGACCGATCCGAACCGTCGACCCCTGTTCCCCTGGTTGGAGACGCCCTCGACCCTCGCGGACGCCGAACGTTTCCGTCCAAGGACGAGGGAGCTTCCCCGGTCCTCGGTGAGATCGTCGGTCGTCCTGCTCGGAGTGCTCGGCCTCGACGTCGGCAAAACTCCGCGCTGGAAAGAACGCAGACCACAGATGGAGCGCCGGGCCGACGTGATCCTTTCGCGGTTCCCTGAAGGCACCCGCTTCTACTCCAACACCGGCTGGAAGGGTGACCGGCCTGATTTCTACGAGCAGGGAGTCCGGGGTCTCGACCCCTTCAGTAACGAACCCAGTCGACGGCAGGCCGCTGACGCGGGCGGACTAACTACGTTGAGACAGGCGCGGACGGGTTACCCCTGTCGCTCCCTGTCGCCCACTGGCGGCGACTGGATTCGTTGAGACGAGCCGGGGCTGGTGGGTGAAGGCCTGGGGCACCTCGGCTCGGGAGCCTGGTTGGAGCTGGAGCGCCTCCTACTCACGTCCGTCAGCGGTAGTCGTCAGGGTGGGCCTGCATCCAGACGTTGATCTTGTCCCGGGTGCCGATCAACAGGGTCTGGTGCCTTTTCAGGTTGTCGAACGCATGGTCGCCATCGAGTGCCGTGTCGAGATTGGCGATCAGAGAGATCGGCTCGGGGAAGTGTCCGGGGCCCTTCGGGTCCGCCTTCATCGCGCGGTCCATGCGATGGAGTTCGTCGTAGACCCGCCCTAGAAAATAGGCACAGTTGCCCGGCGTGCACGAGTCTTTCAGCGTGGCCTGGAGCCCCGCGAAGGCATCTCGGACCCTCTCCGCGGGCAGCGCGCTGGAGGTGGACCCGCTACGGGAAGCAGTGGGCGCCGTACTCGCGGCCCCCTGAGACGACGGCGACGCGGCAGACGAGGCGGACACATCGGTGGCCGGCGCGGACTCCGGGTTCGCGCCGCAGGAGACGGTGAATGCCGCTATGCCGACGAGCACCGCCGCACCACGCACCGTGGAAAGGAACATCGACTACCCCCGTGATCAGTAAGGCAGTCGACCCTACAGAACAACGTCGTGACCGAGCGCACCCGCCCCCGATCGAGTCCTATTCCGAAGGAACATCACTGCGGCCACGATCCCCGGGCTGCCCATCGCTGTCCCCGCTTCGGCACGCCCATGACGCATCTCCTGGCGCACCTGCGACTCGTCATTCGCAGCTGGGCGAGAGGATTGATTGAGACGACGACTGAGTTCGCTGAGAACGGACAGCCATCGCCACGGGACGTGATGGCGATCGGAAGGTCGAGCCAGTTGATCAGGAGTAGGAGTCCGACGAAGTCCTGGCTGGGCAATATCGCCCGCCCCCGTCTTCCTGACCTTCCGCCCTCGACGGCCAGCTCAAAACGAGTGCCGACGGTCACAGCAACGCAGTGATGCCCTCCCGGTTTTCGGGCAGCCCGGCCGCGCGGAACCACGACACATTCCCGGCGATGGCGGCCGTCGCCCCGTCGGAGTCCACGAAGGCCCGCAACAGGTTGCGTTGGGCGGGGGTGAGCGGATGGGCCGGGTCGTAGCCACCGGCAAAGGCTCTGAGCAGGATCGGTCCGCGTTCGTGGTCGGTGACCGATGCGCCGCCGGCGGCCACGATGGCGACCGCCACTGGTGCCACCTCCTCGAAGTCTTCGGCCAGGGTGAGCGCGGAGCACAGCACGGTGAAACGGAACCACCCGTCCAGCCCGGGCAGTGGCTCGGGGAACCAGCTGTCCGTCGTTCGCGGGTCACGCAGGGCGTCAAGGAGGACGGCGAGAGCGAGCGGCCGATCGCTTTGGGTGGGACCGAGCGCGGCGCAGACCCGCACGGCTGGGTCGGAGTCGGCGAGCAGGTCAGAGGTGTCCACCCCCCACACGCCGAGCGCCCGCGCCACACTCGCTCGCTCCCGTCGCCCCTCCACGAGGGCCAGCCGTGCCTTGAGCAGCGTGACGGCATGCGGCACCCGTTCGGCGAGACCTGGGGCGAGGAGGAGCGGCACTGCGGCGCCGATTGCGGCCTCACGGACATGGGGATCAGGAGAGGAGAGGAACGGCTCGACAGCGTCGTACAGGGTGGGGCGTATCTCCCGGCACGCGTGCAGTGCGGCGAGCCCGTCCGGGTCCTGCTCACGCTGGGTCTCGTCGTGCCAGGGCTCCCACTCCCAGGTGCTTCGGTCGCGCACCGGATCCTCCCCGTGGGCAGCAGACTCGGCAACCTGCCCCAGCCAGGCGAGCAGGGCGGCCCTCAAGCTGCGTGGCGGTCCCTCGTCCCACGGGAAGTGCCCCTCGTGCTCGGCGAGGCCCACGGGGTGGTCGAGGATCGCGGCGACGAACAGCGCCGCGGGTGCGGTGACGGTGTACAGCGAGCCCTGGTGCAGCACGCCCATGTCCAACGCGGCCAACGCCTCGGACCGAACCTCGGGATCGTCATCCACGAGCGAGCACAGGGAGACCGGTATGTCGTCGCCGGAGCCGTAGGCATGCTGGAGAGACCCCCAGTCCGTCCCCAACAGCAATTCACGGGCCGTTGCCGGCAAACCGCCCAGGATCCGCGTCATGCGGGCACTCTCGCTATCCGTCATGCACGCACCCTGCCAGCACCCACCGACAACGCCCCCTACTCGGAAGAGAAGCGAATGCTCGGACGCCACCGTCCTGGCCATACGGAACGCTCAGCACCTTGTTGGCGGGTTGATTCCGGTCCTTCGTACGATCGGGAGACCCCGGACGACGAGGGAGGCTCGGGTGCCCGAGCTCCGGGCGGGGACGGATGCCGGTAAGGCCGCGATCACTTCACGGTGATCGGCACGGACGGGATGAAGGTGCTCTCGCGCCGGGTGCCCAACAATGAACCCGACCTCTTGGAGCTGATAGGCGACGTCCTGGCGCCGGCGGAGGTTCATTTTTGATCGCTCTGCTCACCGGTCATGGTCTGCGGCTCCTCCACATTCCGGGCAGGACAGTCCACCACGCTTCCCGCAGCTACCGCGGCGACGGCAAGACCGATGCGAAGGCCGCCTACCTCATCGCCGACCAGGGATGGAGGTCGTCGCTCCCCGGTGTGCTCGAGGAGGATGCCGGTCTTGGCGCGTCTGGCGGGTCTTCTCGCCTCAGGGGGCAGGTGGTGTGGAGCGGGAGTAGCGGTCCGCGAGTCGACGCAGGTGGGTGACCAGTTCCGCGGGCTCTGTGACATGGAAGTCGAAGTCGAGCATGCCCAGATGGACCGCGAGGGTCTGCACCGTATCGGCGCCGGTGGTCAGGACGCAGGTGTTGGCGTCGAGTGCCTCGACCGTGCCGACCGCAGGGTTGATCTGCTCGATCACCGCCGCCGCCGGGGCGTGGACGGTAACCCGTGCGTGGTAGCGCCAGGCCGCGCCCGATACCCGTCGGGAGACGTATGCCGCGGCGTCGCCGCCGGGCAGTTCGCGCGGGGTGAAGCGCGGCCCGGTGGGGGTGCGGGGCTGGATTCGGTCGGCCCGGAAGGTCCGCCAGTCCTGGCGCTCGACGTCCCATGCCACCAGGTACCAGCGCTGTCCCCAGTTCACCGCCCGATAGGGCTCCACGATGCGGCGGGTGGGCGAGCCGGTGTGGTCCAGGTAGTCGAAGCGCAGTCGTTCCTGGTCGCGGCAGGCGGACGCCAGGGTGGTCAGTACCTCCGCGGTGACGGTCGGGGCCGGGCGGTCGGCCGGCACGGCCACGGTGTACGTCATGAGGGTCCGCACCCGGCGGCGCAGCCGGGAGGGCAGCACCTGCTCCAGCTTGCCCAGCGCCCGCAAGGAGGTCTCCTCGGTGCCGGGGACGGCGCCCTGCGCGGCGGTGCGCAGCGCGACCGTCACCGCGACGGCCTCCTCGTCGTCGAGGAGCAGCGGGGGCATCGCCGCCCCGGCGCCCAGCCGGTAACCGCCGGTGGTGCCGCGCGTCGCATCCACGGGATAGCCGAGTTCGCGGAGCCGGTCGATGTCATTGCGGACCGTGCGGCCGCTCACTCCGAGGCGCTCGGCCAGTTCGGATCCCGGCCAGGCCCTCGGGGTCTGCAGGAGGGAGAGCAGGCGCAGCAAGCGTGCGGATGTATCAAGCATGAGGACAAGCCTGTCGCGCTATTAGGAACGTATCGTGCCTATATCGAGAATACTGTCGTACTCATGGAGAACAAGAGCAACACCGACGCCCGGATCCAGCCGTTCCGCATCGACGTTCCGCAGGAGGAGCTCGATGACCTGCGGGAGCGGCTGGCACGTACCCGCTGGGGCAGCGAGATCCCCGGTGCCGGCTGGAGCCGGGGTGTGCCCACCGACTACCTCAAGGACTTGGCCGCGTACTGGGCCGACGGTTTCGACTGGCGCAAGGCGGAGGCGGAGCTCAATGAGTTCCCGCAGTTCACCACCGAGATCGACGGCCAGAACATCCACTTCCTGCACGTCCGTTCGCAGAACCCTGCGGCCGTGCCGCTGCTCCTGTTGCACGACTGGCCCTGCTCGTTCGTGCAGTTCGTCGAGGTCATCCGGCCGCTGGCGGAGGACTTCCACGTCGTCGTGACGTCCACGCCCGGTACTGGTTTCTCCGGTCCGCTCGGCGAGGCCGGCTGGAACACCGGCCGCATCGCGGGGGCGTTCGTCGAGCTGATGGGGCGGCTCGGCTACAGCGCTTACGGCGTCCAGGGAACAGGCGGTGGAGCCTGGATCGCTGCCGAGATGGGGCGGCAGGCACCTGAGCTGGTCGTCGGCATTCACGTCAACGGCCTGGTCACCTTCCCCTCCGGGGATCCTGCCGAGTTCGAGGGGCTGACCGCGTCCGAGCAGGAGCGGCTGGCGCGGCTGGAGGATTTCCAGCAGGACAAGATGGGCTTCAACGCCATCCAGTCCACTCGTCCGCAGACTCTCGCCTACGGACTGCACGACTCGCCGGTCGGCCAACTCGCATGGATCGCTGAGAAGTTCAAGGAATGGACGGACCCCGCCGCCGAGCTCCCCGAGGACGCCGTGGGACGCGACCGCCTGCTGACCAACATCAGCGTCTACTGGTTCAGCGGCACGGCGGGCTCCTCGGCGAACTTGTACTACGAGGCGGGCCACGACCCGAGCGCCTGGGCCCCGAAGGCCCGTGGCACCGTCCCGACCGGCGTCGCCGTCGCCCTGCACACCGACATCGCCATCCGTCGCTTCGCCGAGCGAGACCACAACATCACCCACTGGACCGAGCTCGAGCGCGGCGGCAACTTCCTCTCGCTGGAGCAGCCAGAGGCGTTCGTCGCCGACGTCCGCGCCTTCTTCGGCACGCGCGGCGCCTGACACCTCCAGTCGGTCGGCCTGGGCATCCGATGCGGTCGCGGTGCCGGTCGTCAGACGGTGCGGCCGAAGTACGCGGCGAGCCGGTCGGCCGTCGGGGCGTCGTCGGCGGCGGGCTTGGAGGGGCCGAACATGCCGGTGGCGGGGCGGATCTCGTCGGGGAAGTTGCCGTACCAGCCGGCGAAGGCGGCCTGGACGGCGTCGGGGTCGCCGGTGCGGTCCTGGCCGGTGGCGGTGGCCAGGTCCCAGCTGTGCAGGACGGCCTCCAGCAGGTGCAGGTCCACGATGCGCGGGCCCGTGCCGCCTCCGGGTACCGGCATCTGCCGCCCGAGAGCGCCCTCGGTCTGCCATGCGGCGAGGACTTCCTTGGCGCCGCGGGCGTAGACGTCGCCGGGCTGCTCGTCGCCGATCTGGTCGCGGGCGAAGAGGGAGAAGTCGGGGCCGCCGCCCTGGGCGAGGGTGACGTAGTAGGGGTTGCCGGCGAGCAGGTGGTTGGTCAGGGCCCGGACGTCGAAGTCCTCGCACGGGGTGGGCCGACCGTACTGGTCGGGCGTGACGTTGCCCAGTAGCCCGGTGGTGTGGTTCAGGGCCTTCTCCAGCAGCACGATCTCGGACGCGGTTGCGCCTTTCCTCGGGGGTATCGGGAGCCGGGCGGCCACACGGCCGCAGGGCTCGCCGGTCGGCTCCAGCACCCGGTCGAAGCCCGGGGAGCCGCACCAGCAACCTCAGAGTGCACGGACTTGCGGACAGCTTCTGTCCGCAAAGGAAGTCGCATCCGGTCACACCCACTGTGACCGGACGGCACAGTTTGCGAGCTACCCGGTGTGACTCAGCGCTGTAGTTGGCACCGTCGGACAACTGGAACGCTCCATCTCAGACGCCTCTGACCTGTGGAAACGTCACGGAGGGATGACGCGTGCGTGATGCCCACTACCCATGCTCCGGCCACTCGGCAGGGGCCACCCGTCTGGTCTGTCCCGGGTTGGCGGGTCAGGAGCCCGCGCCGCAGGTGCGGTCGCCGACGTCCCCGAGCGAGAACGAAGCACTGGAGGCCGTGCCGTCGTGGGCTAGCGACAGCTTGATGCTGTCCTTGGTGTAATCCGGGAACCACAGCGAGTACAGCGTTCGGGCGCCGCCCGCGACGATGCCGACCCTGCGTACGTCCAGGGGCACCCCGCCGCAGGTCGCATGTCACCTCCTGTGACGGGGGCTCAGCGAGGCGGCTCCTGCGCGTGGCCGTTCTCGGGCGTCGACCGGGCGGGCCGGAGTTCCTGTCGGCCGGTGAGCGCGTCGAGCGCGGCTCGGGCCGCGGCGCGCACCGTGTCATCAGGGGCGTTGGTCAACGGGCGGATGAGGGTGTGGGCGGATTCCGCGGCGCGTCCGAAGGTGGCGAGGGCTTCGAGGGCGGAGGCCACTACGGTCCAGCTCTGGTGTCGGCCGGCCCATGTGAGGGTGTCGGTGATCACGGGTATGGCGATGGGGTCCTTCAGCTCGGCCAGGCAGGACAGGTAGAGGCCGGCTGGGATGGGCGCGTGCGGGCGGTCCGGATCGATGTGTCTCAGTCCGTCGGCCAAGAGGGGGACCAGCCGGTCGGCGGCCTGCGGGTAGTCGCCGACGCCGTAGAGCACACGCCAGTCGTCCCCGTGCGGCGCAACAGCCGGGACCGGGTCGGCACCGGCCGCGGCGTCGCCTCGACCAACTCGCCGAAGCGCCGAGCTGTCGCCGCAAGCAGATGCCCAGGTCAGTCGGTGGCGCCCCGGGCCAGGAGGCGTACGGCCTGGTCCAGGCGGGCCCGCCGGGACTCCGGGGTGAGGGCCTGGAGGAGGGGCAGGGTGACGAGGTAGCGTCCGGTTCGGTCCAGGGCTTCGAAGGCCGCTCGGGCCTTTGGGTCCTCGGCCAGGGCCGCCGTGAGGTCGGGCGGGACCTCCGCCGTCCGCTGGGAGGCGTAGGCCCCCGACCAGCGGCCGTCCTCCTGGGCCTTGCGCACCTCGGCGAGGCCCGGTTCGCGCATCCGGCCCAGGGCCGTCAGCTCGGTCACCTTGTCGACGTTGACCTGCGACCACAGGCTCCGGGGCCTGCGGGGAACGTACTTCTGGAGGTAGTACCGCTCGTCCAGGGAGCGGCGCTGACCGGAGATCCAGCCGTAGCAGAGGCCGATGTCGACCAGCTCGTCCGAGGAGACCGACGGGATCCCGGACGACTTCTTCGCCAGCCGGACCCATACGCCCTCGTGCCGGGTGTGGTGCCCGGCCAGCCACTCCTCGAAGGCCCGGCCGTCGGCGAACGCGATGACTGCGACGCCGTCCAACTCGTGGAGGTCGTCCAGCGCGTCCGTCTGGTCCGTCTGGTGCGTCTGGTCCGTCTCGTCCATGGGGGTCAGGTTAGTGCGGCGCCCCCGGAGCGGAGCGGGTGGCCGGCTGCGGGATAATGATCGTCGGTGCGGGCCCGGTTCGCGCCGGACAGTGCAGCGACCCGAGATGGAGCCCCCGATGGACGTACGCCACTTCGAGCGGATCACCGCCTTCATCGAGGCGCGGCTCACCCCGCTCTTCGCCGAGGAGACGGGCAGCGAGAACGGCTTCGGGATGGACGACACCTCCCGCGCCCTGCGCGCGCTGCGCAACGCGGCGCTGGAGGCCTCGGTGGCCAAGGGCCTCATCGAGCAGCGGGAGGCGGCCGAGCCGGCGGTCCGCCGGGTCATCGACCAGGCGGTGGAGCACCACTGGGACGTGCTGCGCGGCATCGCCCGCCAGTGGGAGGACCACGCCGACTTCGTCCGCGAGTTCAAGCGCCACGCGTGGGAGCTCGACGAGGCCCCCGCGGCGGCAGTGGCCCCGTAGCCCCTTCCCGGAGGCCCGGAGGCCCGGAGGCCCGGAGGCCCGGAGGCCCGGAGGCCCGGAGGCCCGGAGGCCCGGAGGCCCGTAGGCCCCTAGCCGGGGCCCGGCCCGCCGTGGCTACCGCAGGTCCATCCCCGGGTCGTCGATGACGCGCTCCTGCTCGCTCTGCTCGCGCAGGCGGCGCGCCTTGTCCCGCAGTCGCCGGCTCTCGTCCGGGTCGGTCGAGCGGGTGGCGGCCTCGTCGAGTTCCTGCGCCTTGTCGCGCAGCTGCCGGGACCGGCCGTGGGATTCGCCTGCACTCATGATCACTCCTGGGCGCTGTGGGGGGACGCCGGGCGGCTTTCAGCGAACCAGCAGTACACCGGGAGCGCATCTCGAACCACCGCTGGTGGTGACGTACGGTCACCACCAGTACGCGGGGTACCTCGGTGCCTTGCGGCGCACGCGGGAGGCCGCGTACCCGGTCAGGACGATCAGGACGGTCGATCCGAACAGCAACGGGACGAACCGGGCCGCCACCGGGGCCTGGAGCACGACCACCACGGCGGTGGCGCAGGCGGGTGAATGCGGGGTGCGCGCGACCATGACCAGCGCCAGCGTGACACCGGCGGCCACGGCGGCCCCCCAGGCGCTGCTTCCGGCCGCCGCCAGCACGCCGTAGCCGACGGCCGCCCCGACCATGTGGCCGATGACCACCCCGCGGGGCTGCGCGAGCGGCAGCGTGGGCGCGCTGTGCACGAGGGCGGCACTGGCAGCCAGCGGCGGGATGAGGATCGGCTCGTGGATCATGGCTCCGATCGCCACGAGCCACAGCAGGACCGCCGTGGCGGCGCTGATGCTGTGGATCGCGGCGGCGGCCGTGGGCCGGGCCGGGGCCCGGCCGCCGATCGCCCGGCGGCGGGGCGGCTCGGGGGCGGCGACCCCGGACGAACCGGACGATCCGGAGGCGTCAGGGGACGGAGCGGGGTGGAGCGCGGTACTCATGGCGGAGGTTTCCGGGCAGGGCGGCCGTCGGCCGGGCAGGGGCGGAGCAGGCGTGGCGGTGCGGCACCATTCCCGCGACGACCCTATCCGGGCCCCTCCGAGTACCCTCCCGCGGGTCCTAAGGGGGTGTCTTGACGGTCGATCGATCGTGGGCCAAGCGTTGGTCGAGCCTTGGTCACGCGTTGGGGTCGAAGGGGATCCCGACCGGTTTGGCCTTGGCCAGGTGGCCGTTGAACTGGCCGTCCTTGATGCCGAGCAGGGCGCTGCCGAAATCGGCCTGGCTCAGCTTGTCGCGGAGCCCGGCGGGGTAGCCGTTCCAGCCGACCAGTGTGGGGTACTGCCAGGTCCCCTTGTGGTTCTCCGGCGGCTCGTCGTTGGAGTTCGCGGCACGGAAGCAGTGCGTGCTGATGCCGTCCTTGTGGTAGACGATCTTCGGATGGGTGCCGTCGAAGCGGATCTGCGAGGCGGCGTGGACCTTGAAGTTCCCGTGCTCCGAGGTGGAGACGTAGCCGACCTGGTTGTTCTGGATCCACACCACGACGTGCTCCCAGTCGTGCCGGTGCCCGGCGCTGCCGGGGCCGAGCGAGACCTGGTCCTTCTCGAAGTAGAGGGCGTACATGACGGCGCACCAGCCGTTGTTGCACTTCGCGCGGGAGTAGCCGTTGGTGTTGTTCAGGTCGGAGAGGTCACGGCATTGGCCGTTGACGTCGCCGCCCATCTTCAGGCCCCCGTTGATGGTGCCGTCCGGACCGATGGCGGGGCTGGAGTAACAGCCGTCGCGGTCGTAGTCGTAGGCCGGCTGGAAGGTCTGTTCCAGCCCGTCCGCGTTGGCGGGCAGGGCCGGGGGCGGAGCCGCGTACGCGACCCCGGGGACCGCGAGGACCAGCGTCGCGGCCCCCGCCGTGGCGGCGAGCATCCTGCGGGCCCGCCGGCCCGGCCCCCTGCGGGAACGCTTCACGGGCGGTGCGTCGGCCATCGTGTCCTCCTCATCGGTCACACGGGCAACGCCCGTGCGGGAATGCGGAGTTCAGCTTTCCCGGCTCCCGCTCCCACGCCAAGGGGTGGGAGCGGGCCCGTGTCCGGGAATCGACGTCAGCGGTTCTCGGGGAGGTCCGCCTCCGCCGCGGCCGGGGCGAACGCGAAACCACGCGCGGTGGCCTTCGCAGCGACCGGTGCCTTACCGCAGAAGGCGGCCTCCAGCGTGCCGCCGAGGGCGGTGTTGGCCTGGCCCCGGTTGGAGGTGTTCGCCATGGCGGAGAGGGAGCGCTTGCCGTCCCGGGTGGTGAACGCGTAGGTGTAGAAGCCCTGCACGGTCCCCGTGTGCCCGTAGACCTGCGCACCGCACGAGAGGTCGTACCGGCGCAGGCCCAGCCCGTAGAACCGGGTGTTCGTGGCGTCGGTCGGGGTCACGGTGAGCATGGCGTCCAGCGTGCCCGGGCGCAGCAGCTTCCCGCCGAGCAGGGAGGACATGAAGGTGCTGAGGTCGGCCGCGCTGGAGATCATCGCGCCCGCGGACTGCGCCCAGGAGACGGTCTGTTCGGTGGAGTCGACCAGCGGGGCGCCGGCCTCGTCCGGGTGCAGGTAGCCGTTGGCGTGCAGACCCTTGATGGTCGTGCCGGGGTGCACGTAGGAGGTGTTCTTCAGCTTGAGGGGCTTGATGATGCGCCGCTCGTACTCCTTGGCCACCGGCTTTCCGGTGGCCTTCTCGATGAGCATCCCCACCACGACGAAGTTGGTGTTCGAGTACTTGTACGCCACCCCGGGCTCGGTGGTCCTCGGCTCGGCGAGCGAGAGACCGACGAGCTCCTGGTACGTGAACACCTTGTTCCGGACCGCCTCGAAGCCGGGCACGGTGTGCTCGAACATCGCGTTCGTGTAGTCCGCCAGACCGCTCCGGTGGGTGAGCAGGTGGCGCACCGTGATCCGGTCGTCGGGCAGCAGGCCCGGGAGGTACGCGTTGACCGGCCGGTCGAGCTCGATCTTGCCCTCGTCCACCAGCTGGAGGAGGACGACCGAGGAGAACGTCTTGGTGACGCTGCCGATCCGGAAGCGGGCCCGGGTGTCCATCGCCGCGCCCGTCTCCCGGTCCCGTACGCCCTCCACCCGGGTCCGGACCCCGTCCGGACCGGTGAAGCGGGCCATCGCCCCGGGGGCCCCGGCCGCCGTCGTATTGCGCAACGCCTGCTTCAGCGCCTCCAGATCGGGTGCGGCGGCCGGCTGTACGGGAGCCTGCGCGGCGGAGCCGGGCACCGTCGCCGCGTGGGCGGCGGTGGCGGGCAGCGTACCGCCGGCCACGACGGCGAGCAGGGCGGCGCCGACGGCCAGGCGCCGTGAGCGGGGGAGCGGCGACGGGGAGGACGGGGAGGACGGGGACGACGGTGATGCGGACAGGCGCACGTTGCTCCTCGGATGGGCCGGGCGGGCCGGCGTGGGGGGTTGTGGATCGTTTCCGATCGTTTCCGACCTTACGGATGATCAACGACAGGTGGGGACGTTTTCCAGCCAAGCCGCACCGCGGACGTAAATGTTCGTCATCCAGGCCTGATAGTCCGGAAGATACGACCAGACGTCATTGGTGTAGCCGTCCGAGGTCACCGACTCCGCGTGCTTCTGGCACGCGACGCGGATGGTCGTCGGCCCGGGGAAGGCGTAGACGCGCGCGGACCCCGTTGCGGGCTGCTCCTTGGTCCAGACGCCGGAGCCCCAGGTCTGGAACACGTGCCCGGTGACCGGGCCGGTGTCCACCCGCACCGCCCCGTAATAGCCGTTCGACAGCCGCGCGTCGGTGACCTCGCTGACCATCAGCTTGGTGCCCGACTGCCGGGCCTCCGCCATCTTGCCCGCCCCGAGGTACAGGGCGATGTGGTGCAGGTCGCGGGAGGTTCCCCACACCAGCAGGTCGCCGGGGAGCAGCGGCGCGAGCCCCTGGGCGGCGGTGAAGCGCGTGGCCGCGCGGTGCGTGTAGTACTGCGCGCTGGCCACTCCGTCGAGCAGGTCCGAGCCGGCTGCCTGCGCGTAGGCGTAGCGGACGAACCCCGAGCAGTCGAAGCCGAGCCGTTCGGGATCGTGCTCGCTCGCCGGATCGGTGGGGTCCACCTGCCCGTACGTGGCACCGGGCCCCGGGCCGTGACCACCGCCCCAGGTGTACCAGACCCCCTTTCCCACCTGTTCGCAGGCGGCGGCGACGGCGCGCTCGGCCGCCGCCGAGGCCCCGGGGGCCAGCACCCGGCAGCCGTCGTCGGCGGCCGCCGGGCCGGCCGGGGTACAGAGGAGCACGGCAAGGAGCGCGAGGAGCGTTCCGATGAGACCTGTTCGGCGCAGCACGGTGGGAGACCTCGTTTCACGCGGCGGGACGGGGGGCGAAGCACGGCCTTCCGAACGGCACTTGGCCGCCGGATCCGGATTCGTGGACCAGCCTGTCGGCCGCCGCCGCGCCCCGTCGAGGTCCGGACGCGGCACCACCCGAACGGGCAACGGGAAACCCCGGAGGAAACCCCGGACGGCTTAGGGCGTGTGGTGCGGGTAGGCCGGACCGATCGACAAGACACCAACTAGCAGCCGCGCGCCCCCCGCACGGGCAGGCCGGGCACCAGCGCCTGCCGCTCCCGCGGTCCGAGGCGGCCCACCGACCGGCAGATGTCCGCCAGCCGGGCGCCGGGATCCGGGTTCCACAGCCGTACGGTGCCGTCGTTGCTGCTGCTCGCCAGGGTGCGCCCGTCGGGGGAGAAGACGACTCCCCACACCGCGTTGGTGTGGCCTGCCAGCACGGCCCGGAGCCGGTGTCCGGGCACGTCCCACAGCCGCACCGTACGGTCGTTGCCGCTGCTCGCCAGGGTCCGCCCGTCGGGGGAGAAGGCGATGCCCCGCGCCGAGCCGGTGTGCCCCGTCAGCACCGCGGTGACGCGCCGCTGGTCGGCGTCCCACAGCCGTACGGTGCCGTCGTTGCCGCTGCTCGCCAGCGTCCGCCCGTCCGGGCCGAACGCGACGGCCCGTACCGCCCCCGCGTGCCCGCTGAGCGCGGCGAGCGGGCGGCGCCCGGCCACGTCCCACAGCCGGACGGTCAGATCGTCCCCGGCGCTGGCCAGGGTCCGTCCGTCGGGGCTGAAGACGACGTCGTTGGCGAAGTCGGTGTGCCCGGTGAGGATGGCGAGCGGACTGCGCGTGCCGGTGTCCCAGAGGCGTACGGTGCCGTCGGCGCCGGCCGAGGCGAGGGTGCGTCCGTCGGGGGCGAACGCCACCGAGAACACGGTCCCGGTGTGCCCGGTGAGGGTGGCGAGCGGAGCGCGCGTGCCGGTGTCCCAGAGGCGTACGGTGCCGTCGGCGCCGGCCGAGGCGAGGGTGCGTCCGTCGGGGGCGAACGCCACCGAGAACACCGTCTCGGTGTGTCCCGTGAAAGTGGCCAGAATCCGCCGTTCCGGCACGTCCCACACCCGCACCGTGTGAGCGGCGTCGGCCGTGGCGAGGAGTTTCCCGTCGGGGCTGTACGCGGCGTGCCACACCTCGGTGAACGGGCGCGCCGTCAGCACCGGCCCCCGCAGGTCCCAGAGCACGACGGACTGGTCGAACGCGGCGGTGGCGAGCACCGATCCCGTCGGATCCACGGAGACGGCCAGCACGTAGTCGGTGTGCCCGGCCAGCGTCGCCGTGAGCCGGGCGCCCCGGACGTCCCACAGCCGGGTGGTGCCGTCGCCGCCCCCGCTGATGACGGTGGTGCCGTCCGGCGTGTAGGCCACGGAGTTGACGTCGTCGCTGTGCCCGGCCAGTGTCGCGGCCGCGCGCCGCCCGTCGACGTCCCACAGCCGCACCGTACGGTCGACCCCGCCGGTGGCGACCGTACGCCCGTCCGGTGCGAAGGCCGCGCCCAGCACCTCCCCGGTGTGCCCCTCCAGAACGGCGGCCGGCTCCGCCCGTCGCGTGTCCCACAGCCGTACGGTCCCGTCGGCGCCGGCCGATACGAGGCTCCGGCCGTCCGGGGCGTAGGCCAGGGTGTTGACCCGCGCGGTGTGCCCGGTCAGGACGGCCCGCTCGCGGTGGTCCCCGGCGGTGTCCCGCAACTGGATGGTCCCGTCGGCTGCGGCCACGGCCAGGGTGTCCCCGTCGGGGGCGAAGGCCACCGCCCGGGCACCCGCCGTACTCGGGGGCAGCACCGACACGGCGCCGCCGGAACCACCGCCGGAGCCACTGCCGGAGCCGAGGGGCCAGAGCCGGACCGGCCCGTCGGTGGAACCGGCCGCCAGGGTCCGCCCGTCGGGGCTGAAGGCGACGGTGCGCACCCGGCCGGGCGCGGTGAAGGCGGCGAGCGTGGTCCGGTCGGCCACCCGCCGCAGCAGCACCTTCCCGTCGGACCCGGCGGTCGCCAGGGTCCGGCCGTCGGGGGCGAAGGCCACCGCGTTGACCGGCCCGCCGTGCCCGCCTAGCCGGGCCAGGAAGGGCTGGGACTGGGTGCTGAGCAGGGCGCCGCGGGCCTCGGGCGTTGCCTCGGCCCGGTAGGCCGCCTCGGCGAGCAGCATGGAGGCCTCGGGCTGCCCGGCTGACAGGGACAGCGACCGGGCGGCCAGGGCCTGGGAACGGGCGGTCCGCTCCTGCCCGAGCGCCCCCGCGCGCTGCTGGTACGCCACCCCGCCGGCGGTCAGCGCCAGCAGGAGCAGGACGACGAGGGTGGCCAGCATCCGCTGGTGCAGGCGGACCCGGAGCCGGTCCTGACGATCGCGGGCTTCCTCCGCGGCCCGGCTCGCGTCGAGGAAGGCGGCCTCCCGGGGACCCAGGCGGCTGCGGCCGTCCAGCTCGTCGGCCCAGGTGCGGGCGGTGGCGAGGCGGCTGCCGCGGTACAGCACCGACGGGTCGCGGCCCTCGCGCACCCATTCGTCGGCGGCCTGGGCCAGTTGCTGGTGGACGAGCAGCCCGGCCCGGTCGGCGTGGATCCAGCCGCGCAGCCGCGGCCAGGCGTGCAGCAGGGCCTCGTGGGTGATCTCGACGGTGTCGCTGTCCGTGCTGATCAGCCGGGCCCGGACGAAGGCGTCCAGGGCGGCCGCGGCCCGCACGGAGTCGGCCTGGCCCTCCAGCAGTGCGGTGCGGTTCATCCGGCGCCGGGTGGGCCCCGTGCCGTCGGCGATGTGCACCAGCCGGACGAGGAGCCGCCGGACCATCCGCTGCTCGGCCGGGTACAGGCGGGCGAACACGTGCTCGGCGCTGCGCGCCACGGCGCCCTGGATGCCGCCGGCGTACGCGTACCCCGCGACGGTGAGCGTGGATCCCTCGCGCCGCTGCCAGGTGGCCATCAGCGCGTGGGACATCAGGGGCAGGGCGCTGGAAGGAGCCTCCCCCGGCCAGGCGTCCGGACCGCTGCCGGGGCGCGCCCCGGGGGCCTCCGCACCAGGGGCCTCCGCACGGGGATCCCCCGCACCGGGGTCCCGTACGCCCGCGTCCCGCAGGAGCAGCGGGACCAGCCCCGGCTCCAGTACGAGTCCGGCGAGCTCGGCCGGGCGCGTGATCGACTCCCGCAGCTCCGCCACGGACATCGGGGGCAGGACGAACAGCCCGTCGCTGAACACGGCGGCCAGCTCGGGTAGTTCCAGGCACTCCCCGGAGAAGTCGGCCCGCACACCGAGCACGACGACGGCGGGGTCGTACGCGCCGCCGGGCGCCGCCGCCGGGGGAGCGGCGGCCAGGGCGAGGAGCACCCGTACGAAGGCGCGCCGCTCCTCCTCGTCGGAGCAGAGGGTGAACAGCTCTTCGAACTGGTCGACGAGCAACACCGGCCGCACGGTCGCCGGCCGGAGCCCGTCCGACGCGGGGAGGGGGCCGGTCCCGCTCGTCAGCCGGTGGACGGATTCGAGCAGGCGTTCCGGGTGGGCGGTCAACTGCTCCGGGGTGACGCCGAGGTCGCCCCCCACCGCCTTGACGGTGGCTTCGAGCAGCTCCCGCAGCGGGTGCGCGGTGGGGGTGAACCGGACGACCGGCCAGCCGTCGGCCCCCGCCACCGGGAGCCCGCCGCGCCGCAGGGCCGGTACCAGACCCGCGCTGAGCAGGGAGGACTTGCCTGCGCCCGATCGGGCGACGAGGAGCAACGGGCCGTGCCCGAGCCGGTCGTGGACCCGCTCGACGAGGGCGGCCGTGGCCCGCTCCCGGCCGAAGAACCACCGGGAGTCCTGCGGGGTGAACGCGGACAGGCCGCGGTAGGGGCACGCGCCGTCCGACTGCGGACCGCGCTGGCGGGGCGGGCCGGGGGTGCCGGGAGGGTAGGGAGGGTCGGAGGGGCCGGGCCGGTGGGCCTGCTCGGCACGGGATCCGGCTGCCGGGCGCCCGGACTCCTCGTTCTCCGGGCGCTCCGGTACCAGCCGCAGGAGTTCGCCCCCGGCTTCGAGGACCCGGTCGCAGCTGCGGGCGACATCGAGGGTGACCGGCTTCGCACCGGTCTCGATCTTGCTGAGGTAGCCCTTGCTGTAGTGCGTGCGCCGGGCGAGGTCGCCGAGCGACAGGCCGCGCTGCACGCGCAACCTTCTCAACTGGGCGGGAAAGCCCGCCGCGGTCCCGCTCACGCGGTCCGGATCCCCCAAGAGGTCCCCCATGGCAATGTGCGCCCAGGCTGTGAGAGGCAGGTGCCCAGGCTATCGCGGGGGTCGGAGGGCCGACCGGCCGTTCGTGCGGTGTGGCGGGAAACGGCGGCGTTCCGGAGCCCGGCCGGGTGCCGGGCTCCGGAACGCCTTTACGTATGCAGAACAGGCTTACGTGCTCGCCTGTCCCTGGCTGTCGCTAGCGGTTGAGGGTGATCGAGTTGACCGGCCCGAGGTCGGCGTAGACCCCGGTGCCCTGGGCGATGGGGTTGCCGCAGTTGACCCCGTTGGAGCCGGCGCACAGACGTGCGGTGGCCCCGCCGTACTGGTTGTTGAGGACCCAGTGGTTGCCGTACTGGTTGGTGAGGTTGTGGGCCCCGTAGCTGTAGAAGACGTGGCTCGGGCTGACGGCGGGGTTCTGGTTCTGTGGGTAGATGCAGACCGCCCCGTCCGGGCAGCCGGCCCACGTGTCGGCCGGCTGCGCGCCGGACGCTCCGGCGGCTCCGCTCAGTGCGACGACGGCGGCCGCGGCGGTGGCGAACGCGGCGGCGCCGCGGATCATCTTGCGCATGGTGTCCCCTCGGGTCTTGCTCCGTGCTGACACCAAGAGCCTGTCCCCGGCGGGCACCGGGGTCGACGGGTTTCCCGTCGCCCGTCGGCGGCCCGGTCCGGGAAACCCCCTGTGACCAGCGAACTCACCCGAGCAGGGGCAACGCCCGGGCCCACTCCTTCGGCTCCTTCGGCTCCTTCGGCCCAACGGTGATGAGGCCTTCGGGCGAACGCGCTGCGCGGCGCACGGGGCGGCCGCCACCGGGGTGATAGCCCGAGGGGACCAACACACCCCGGAGGTGCGGCCGCACATGACCAGGCGACTCGTGACGCGGCCCGCCCGGCGGCTCCCGCCCGGCGGCCGCCCCCGCGGCGCGGACCGGGCCGGCCGGGACCGTACCCCGGCCGGCGCGGCGTCCCCGACCGCCGCACGGGCGGAGACCCCGGTGGCCCCGGGCCTGCGGACGGCGGCCGGGTACGCCTGGCGGCTGCTGGTCGTCGGCGCGGCGGCGTACGCGGTGTTCGCCGTCCTGGGACGGTTCCACGAGCTCGCCCTGGCCCTCTTCCTCGGCCTGGTCGCGGCGGCCATGCTGCGCCCGCCCGCCGGGCTGCTGGCCCGGGTGATGCCCCGCGGGCTCGCCGTGGCCTGCGCGCTGATCGGCAGCCTGATCCTGGTGCTCGGCGCCCTCGCGCTGGTCGGCGAGGCCGTCGAGGGGGAATGGCCGGCGCTGGTGCGCGAGTTCCGCGACGGGCTGGGCCGGATCCAGAGCTGGCTCCAGGGACCGCCGTTCCGGCTCGACGCGCACGCCCTGAGCGACGCCCAGTCGAAGATCGGCGACTACCTGTCGAGCCACCGCTCCACCCTGCTGAGCACGGCGCTCAGCGGTGCGGGACGGGTCGTGGCGGTGTTCACCGTGGCGGCCCTCGGGCTGTTCTGCTCGGTCTTCTTCACCTACTCGGGCGACCGGCAGTGGAACTGGTTCTGCGCACAACTGCCCGGAGGCGCACGGGAGCGGGTGGCCGCGGCCGGACGGGCCGCGTGGCGGACCTTCACTGGCTACACCCACGGCATCGTGCTCGTGGCCGCGACCAACGCCGTCCTCGTGGGCATCGCGCTCTACCTCCTCGGCGTCCCGCTGGCCGTCCCGCTCGCCCTGCTGGAGTTCGTCGCCGCCTTCGTCCCGCTCATCGGGTCCCCGGTCGCCCTCGGTGTGGCCGCCGTCGTCGCCCTCGCCACCCAGGGGCCGCTCGTGGCGGCCCTGGTGGTCGCGCTCATCGTGGTCATCGGCCAGATCGAAGGGCACCTGCTGCACCCCCTCGTGATGAGCTGGGCGGTGCGCCTGCACCCGATGGTGGTGGCCCTGTCCGTGGTCGCGGGAGCCATCGCCGCCGGGATCGTGGGGGCCGTTGTGGCGGTGCCCCTGGTCTCGGTGGCCTGGTCCGTCCACCAGGCCCTGCGCGAGGCCCGCACGGCTGCCTGAGGCGGGACGCGCGCCACCGGCCACACGGCCACACGGCCTCGGGGACGCTGTGGGCCCCGCCTCAGCCGAGGGGGTCCACGACGGCCTCGACGTGATCGGCGACGGCGACGAGCAGCACCCGCGTGCCCGCCTCCACTGCCCGCCAGCGGTGCTCCACCCCGCCGGTGAGGTACAACGTGTCGCCGCGGCCCAGACGGTGGGTCCGCCCGTCCACCTCCACCTCGGCGACGCCGTCGGCGACGTACATCAACTCGTCGTTGCGGTGCCGGAACGCGCGCTCGGCGTCGTGGTCCCCGGTGAACTCCAGCGCGTGCATCTGGTGCTGGCCGCGTACGAGCGGACGGACCCGGGCCGTCCGATCCGGCCCGGCATCCACCCCGGCATCCGCACGGGAATTCGCTCCCGCATCCGCCCCGGATTCGAGCCCGGCATCGAGCCCGGGATCGGCGTCGGCCCGCACGATGTCCACGCGGCGCGGGGTCTCACCGGCGGCCATCAGCTGCACGGCCGTGGTGTCCAGGGCGTCGGCCACCCGCTGGAGCGAACGCATGCTGGGGCGGGCCCGGTCGTTCTCGATCTGGCTGAGGAAGGGCGAGGACAGCCCGCTGCGCGCGGCCACCTCGGCGAGGGTGAGGTCCAGCGCCCTGCGCCGCCTGCGGATGCCCGCACCGATCCTCCGCTCGGACGTCTCGTCTTCCACCTGACCGCACACCCCGCTCCTCGTACCCCGCCTCTGACGATCATCTTCCCGCACCCGGCCGCGGGCTTCGCACGCCCTTCACAGTGCCGCAACAACGCACCGCTAACTTCAAAGAAGATTGCTCGTATCAAACAAAGTTTCACGCTCCGCAGGAGGACAGCATGCCCCCGGTCGACCAGAACTTCCGCCGCCGCCGCGGCACCGGTCTCATCGCCCTCGACCCCGACGCCACGGCAGGCGGGTACACCCTCTTCGCCCCGCTCACCGGCACCGGCGAGGTGTACCTGATCGACATCCACGGCGAGGTGGTCCACGAGTGGCGGCTGCCCTACCGCCCCGGCCGGCACGCCCGGATCCTCGCCAACGGCAACCTCGCCTACAGCGGTGTGCTCCCCGGCGAGGAGGCGCTCTTCCCGATGTGGCACAAGTACCGCGGCGGCGTGATGCTCGAAGCCACCCCGGACGGCACCGTCCTGCGGGAACACCGCGACCCCCTCCAGCACCACGACGCCCACCACCTCGGCGGCGGGCGCGTGCTCTACACCGCGCTCGAACCGCTGCGCGGGGACGACGCGGCGGGCGTGCTCGGGGGAGTGCCCGGGTCGGAGGCGGCCGACGGCACGGTGTGGGCCGACACCATCACCGAGGTCGACGCCGACGGCTCCGTACGCTGGTCCTGGAGCGCGGCCGAACACCTCGACCGGGCCGAGTACGCCCTGCACCCCGACTACGCGCGCGAACACTGGCCGCTCATCAACAGCGTCGTACCGCTGGCCGACGGGAACGTCCTCGCCAGCCTGCGCAGCGTCTCCGCCGTCGTCGTCATCAGCCGGGAGACCGGCGAGATCCTCTGGCGCACCGAGCCCGGAGTCGTCTCGCAG
Organism: Streptomyces sp. NBC_00193; assembly: GCF_026342735.1. GTDB lineage: Bacteria > Actinomycetota > Actinomycetes > Streptomycetales > Streptomycetaceae > Streptomyces > Streptomyces stoeckheimensis. Next base: position 523,113 of record NZ_JAPEMM010000002.1, on the reverse strand, counting down.
CAGCACGCACCCACCGAACTCGCCGACGGCAGGGTGCTGGTGTTCGACAACGGCGTCTTCCGGCCCGGATCGGACGTCCCCTACTCCCGGGTCATCGAGGTCGAGCGCTCCTCGGGCAAGATCGTCTGGGAGTACCACGACCCCGCCCGCGAGGCCTTCTTCGCCCCGTTCATGGGCAGCGCCCAGCGCCTCGCCGGCGGCAACACCCTCGTCACCGACTCCCCGTCCGGCCGCCTCTTCGAGGTGACCCCCGAGGGCTACCTCTGCTGGGAGTACGTCGTCCCCCACTTCGGCGCCTACCAGGAGTCCGAGGTCCGCGGCCTGTTCCCGTCGGAACCCAACGCGGTTTTCCGCGCCTACCGCTACACCGCCGAAGAGCTGCCCTGGCTGAACAGAGAGGCCGCCCGATGAGAGCCGCCTCCGCGAAGGCCGCGAAGGCCACGAAGGCCGCGAAGACCACGGCCCCGGTCAGCCCGGTGGACGAGCGGCTGCCGCTGCGCCGGCTGGCCCCGCTGTCCGCCCAGCACGTCCTGGCCATGGTGGCCGCGCCCGTCTCCACCACGTTCCTGACCGGCCAGGCGCTCGGCCTCGGCGCCGCGCACACCGCCTCCCTGCTCAGCGCCACCCTCGTGCTCTGCGGCGCCGGCACCCTGCTCCAGTCCCTCGGGGTGTGGCGGTTCGGGGCCCGGCTGCCGTTCGTCATGCTCCCCGGCGGGGCGGCCACCGCGCTCTTCCTCCAGATAGCCAAGGACCACGGCCCCGCGACCGCGACCGGCTCGGTGCTCCTCGCCGCGGCGCTGCTCTTCGCCGTACTGCCCTTCTACGCGAAGGTCGTCCGGCTCTTCCCGCCCCTGGTCATGGGCACCACCGTGCTGCTCATCGGGATCGCGATGATCCGGGTCGCCGCCCAACTGGTCACAGGCCGCCCCGGAAGTCCCGGGTACGCCGCGCCCTCGGCCGTCGTGCTGGCCGGCGCCACCATCGGCTGCACGGTGCTGTTCCTCATGGTGCTGCGCGGGATCTGGCGGCAGACCGCCGTCCTCCTCGGCATGGGCGCGGGCACCCTCATCGCGCTCACGACCGGCCTCGGTCACCTCGCGCCCGTGGGCGGAGCCGGCGGGGGCCTGACCCTCCCGCACCTCCTCCCGTACGGCGCACCGCACTTCGACGTGCTCGCCGCGCTGCCCCTCCTCGTCTTCAGCCTGACCACCCTCGCGGAGATCACCGGGCAGACCGTCCTGAACAGCGAGACCGTGGGGCGCGCGAGCGACCCCGGACGCGACGTGCCCCGGGTGGCCCGGGCCGACGCGCTGATCTCGGTGTTCGGCGGACTGTTCGGCACCTCGCTGATGGTCACGAGCGCCGAGAACATCGGCATCGGACGGCTCACCGGGGTCCGCAGCCGCTTCGTGACCGCCGGCGCGGGAGTGCTGCTCGTCGCCGTCGGCCTGCTGGCACCCGTCTCCCGGCTGATCGCCGCGGTCCCCGCACCCGTCGTGGGCGGATCCGCGCTGGTGATCTACGGGATCATCGCGGTGATGGGCGTCGACATGCTCGGGCGGACCGCGCCCGGCGCCGGCGGGGGCTCCACCGTGATCGCGCTGGCCCTCACCGCCGGACTGCTGCCGGTGGTGGCCCCCGACCTCTACCAGGGGTTCCCCACCTGGGCCCGGACCGTCCTCGGCAGCGGGGTGGTGGCGGGCACGCTCGCCGCGGTGCTGCTCCACGCCCTCTTCCGCGCGGTCGGCAGCGGCGGGCCGCCGGGCCGGGTGCCCGGGCACGAGGACCGACCCGCGGACTGACGGCGGCGCTCGGCCGGACTGACGGCCGGGATCCGCCGGGCCGACGGTGGCGATCTGCCGGGCCGACGGCGGCGCTCGGCCGGGCCGACGGCTATCCTCGCGCGGCGAAGGCGGATACAACTGCTGTGCGAAGAGGGGAAGCCGATGCTGCGCGATGTGCGCGAGTGGTTCGACGGCGCGGCCGACGGGGAAATACGGGCACTCGAAGAGGTGCCCGGCATCGATCCGGAGCGGCTGCGGGAACTGTGGTGCGCCGAACCGGAGCTGATGCTCCGCCTCGACGGCCTGCACACGGCCGCGCAGCGGGCCTTCGAGCGCCGGACGCGCGTCGCGGTCACCGAGGAGCTGCTCCGCGCCCTGCGCGCCGTGGCCCAGGGGGCGGACGTGGCCCGGCTGGAGACGGCCGTCGCGCTGGCCGGGACGCGGCTGGAGGCCGATACGGCCACGGCCGGGGCGCGCGGCCTGAACACCGGCTTGACCTGCGGGATCGTGATCAGTCCGGTGATCCTGCTCGTGGTCTTCGCGCTCGGGGAGTGGGTGCCCAGGCTCTTCGGCGTGGGCCTCGGCTGCCAGGAGCGCCTCGCCCTGGCAGGGGCGCTCGTCTGCTTCGCCGGCGGGGCGATGGGCGCGGTCTTCAGCGTGATCGTCCGGCTGCGCGATCCCCGGCAGCTGATCCGCGACAGCCTGGTCGCCGGCGACGGTCCGGGCGGGTCCGGTCCGGGCGGGTCCGGTCCGGCCGTGGATCCGGTCCAGCTGTCCCGCGCGCTGCGCCAGGAGGGCTGGTACCGGGTGGTGGTGGGATGGTTCCTGGCCACCGCCCTCTACCTCCTCGTCGCAGGCGGGATCCTCACCCTGCTCACCCCGCCGGGCTCCCCGGCCGAACTGTGCGGTCCCGGCCCGCTCTCCGCCGACGGGCACGGGGCCCTGGTGAAGACCTGGTTCTTCTGGGGCGCGATCGGCTTCCTCGCGGGCCTCAACGAACGATGGGCGCGCGGTCTGCTGCGCCACCCCTCGGCGCCCGGGGGCGAGGTGCCCGGGCCGGGGGACGGCGCCCGCCGCTCCTAGGCTGTGGCGAGCGGCCGGAACTCGGTGGCCCCGGAGGGCGGACACGGGGGTGCACACGCGTTTACCCTGGGGGTGAACGCGTGTGCACCCCCCGTTCCGTCGGGCCAGTGTCCGGGAGCCGTATGCCCGCCAAGACGCACCCCCGCCCCCACCCGCGCCGTCGGCCTCGGCCGATGGTCGCCGTCCTCGCGTTCTGCGGGGCGATCGTGGCCGTCATGCAGACCCTGGTCGTCCCCCTGCTGCCGCACGTCCCGGACCTCACGGGCAGCAGCCGCGCCGCCGCGGGCTGGCTCGTCACCGTCACCCTGCTCACCGGCGCCGTCTGCACCCCCGTGCTCGGCCGCGTCGGCGACATGTACGGCAAGCGCCGCGTGCTCCTCGGCTCGCTCGGCGTCCTCACCGCCGGGTCCGTGCTGTGCGCGGTCACCTCCGACATCGCCGTCCTGATCACGGGCCGCGCCCTCCAGGGCACCGCGCTCGCCGTCATCCCGCTCGGCATCAGCATCATCCGCGACGAACTCCCCCCGGAACGCGTCCTGCCGTCCATCGCCCTCATGAGCTCCACCCTCGGGATCGGCGCCGCGATCGGCCTCCCGGCCGCGGCCCTCGTCGTCGAGAACTTCGACTGGCACACCATGTTCTGGGCCTCGGCCGCCCTCGGCCTGCTGGACGTCCTCCTCGTCCTGTGGACCGTCCCCGAGTCCCCGACGCGCACCTCGGGCCGGTTCGACGTACCGGGCACCCTCGGGCTCGCCACCACGCTCGTGGCCCTGCTCCTCGCGATCACCCAGGGCGCGGACTGGGGCTGGACCGCCCCGCCCACGCTCGCACTGCTCGCCACCTCCCTGGCCGTCGGAGCCCTCTGGGGGCGCCACGAGCTGCGCACCGCCTCCCCGATGGTCGACCTCCGCGTTTCGGCGCGCCCCGCCGTCCTGCTCACCAACCTCGCGGCCCTGCTCGTCGGCTTCGCCTTCTACGCGAACTCCCTGGTCACCGCCCAGCTGGTGCAGGAGCCGGTGAGCACCGGGTACGGGCTCGGGGCCTCCCTCGTGGTGAGCGGCCTGTGCCTGCTGCCCGGCGGCCTGGCCATGGTCGCGCTGTCCCCGGTATCGGCGCGGCTCTCCGCCGCCCACGGCCCCCGGACCGCGCTGGCCCTCGGCGCGGCGGTCATGACCCTCGGCTACCTCGTCCGGCTCTTCACCAACCACGCCCTCTGGCTGATCGTGGCCGGCGCCACGGTGGTCGCCTGCGGCACCGCCCTCGCCTACTCGGCGCTGCCCGCGCTCGTCATGCGGGCCGTCCCCGTGACCGAGACGGGCGCCGCGAACGGCCTCAACACCCTGATGCGCTCCGTCGGCCAGGCCTGTTGCAGCGCCGTCGTCGCGGCCGTGCTCGCCCGGGTCACGTTCCTGGCGGACGGGCGCAGCGTGCCCACCCTGCACGCGTACCTGCTCGTCTTCCTGATCGCGGCCGGCGCCGCGCTCGCCGCGCTGGCGGCGGCCCTCTGCCTGCCACCGGGCAGGCCGGCGGCGCCCGCACAGGCCGGTACGGTCGGGGTGACGAAGTCCGCGCCCGCGGTCCGGGAGGGCCTATGAGCACCGCCGAGGAGTCGGGCCGCGCCGCCATCGTGCGCGCCGCCCGCAGGGCCTTCACCCTGCGCCCCTACGCCGAAGTCACCCTGCGCGGCATCGCGGCCGACGCCGGCGTCAGCCCGTCGCTGATCGTGAAGAGGTTCGGCAGCAAGGAGGGGCTGTTCAACACGGTCGCCGACTTCCAGCCGGCCGCCGACGCCCTGTTCGCGGCGGAGTCGGCCGTACTGGGCCGCCACCTCGTGCTGACCATGGTCCGGTTGCGCGACGAGCTCCGCGGGGACCCGCTGCTGCGGGTGGTCTTCTCCCTGGGCATCGACGACGAGCGCACCCTGCTGCGGGAACGCTTCCGCGAACAGGTCACCGTCCGCCTGGCCGACCGGCTGGCCGGCGCCGACCGGGAGCTGCGCGCCGAGCTGATCGCGGGCCAGCTGCTCGGTCTGGGGGCGACGCTGAGTCTGCACCGGCCCGATGGTGCGGGTACCCGTACCGCTCCCGGGCGACTGGCGGACCTGTACGCCCCCGGACTCCAGGGGCTCATCGACGGCGGCGCCGGACGGCATGATCCGCGGGAGCCGGTTAGCGTCGGGGGATGAGTACCGAACCGCACGCCCCGCATACCTACGAGATCCTGCTGGTGCCCGAGCACGTGGTGGAGGGGTCGGCCGACGACGCCGTCCGCTCGGCCGTCGTGGCACCGACCGGCCAGAACGGCGCCTCCGGCTACCCCCGCTACTCGGGTGACGGGATGGTGGCGGACATCGATCCGGCCACCCGTACGGTGGAAGCCCTCCTCGTGGACGGCTCCGAGCTCGACTACGGCCTCAAGCCCGTCCTGCACCCGCGCACCTGATACGCCGTCCGGGCGGCGGGAAGGACCGGCCTTCCCGCCCCGCTCGCCGCTTGACCGGTCCGCTACTCGAAGCGGGCGGTGTCCCCGGCGCCCCGGCGGACGATCTCGGCCTCGCCGCTGGAGAAGTCGATGACGGTCGTCGGCAGCGTCCCGCAGTCGCCGGAGTCGACCACCATGTCCACGACGTGGTCGAGCCGGTCCTTGATCTCCCAGCCCTGCGTCATCGGCTCCGCCTCGTCGGGCAGGAGCAGCGTGCTCGACAGCAGCGGCTCGCCGAGCTCGGCCAGCAGCGCCTGGACCACGACGTGGTCGGGGATGCGCACGCCCACCGTCTTCTTCTTCGGGTGCTGGAGCTGGCGCGGCACTTCCTTCGTCGCCGGAAGGATGAAGGTGTAGCTGCCGGGGGTGGACGCCTTGATCGCGCGGAAGACGTCGTTGTCGATGATCACGAACTGGCCGAGCTGCGCGAAGTTCTCGCACACCAGGGTGAAGTGGTGGCGGTCGTCGAGCTGCCGGATGGACCGGATCCGGTCCACACCCTCACGGTTGCCCAGCTGGGCGCCCAGCGCGTAGCAGGAGTCCGTCGGGTAGGCGACGAGTCCTCCGGCGCGGATGCCGTCGGCGATGCTGCCGATCGCGCGGGGCTGGGGGTTTTCGGGGTGTACGTCGAAGTACTTTGCCATCCGACGAGCCTACGGGATCCGGGGGTTCCGGCACCCCGGCCGGCCGCTCCCCGAGGACGGGCCGTGGCGGGCAGTGGGCGGGGCGAGGACGGGCCGAGGACGGGTTGAGGGCGGGTTGAGTAAAAAGTAGCCGATTGTCCATTTTTTATGCTCCTTGGACCGGACCTTCCCGTGATTGCGATCATATTCGTGCGTCGAGTGCGTGAATTCTTCTGCGGTGTACATAGGGTGCGGGAATAGGCGGCCTCTCCGTGGCCGATTAGTCACGCACGAGGGTTTGCCACACATGACCGCCACTTCGCTCCCGCCTGCCGGAAAACGCCTCTCCAGGGGAGGTCGCAGAGAGGTCGCGTCCCAGGTGGGCGGGGTCAACCGGAATATCGCATTCCTTTCCGCTCTCGTGGCCGCGCTCATATCCATGGCGGCTTACAGCGCCGGTCTCGCCACGCGCGGGGTCTACCCTTTCGGGCCCGTCCCGCGCGCCGACAACGACCTGCGCCACCAATACGTGCCGTTCCACACCCACCTCTGGGACCTCCAGCACGGCGGCGCCCAGGGGGACCTGCTCTTCAACTGGCAGAGCGGGTACGGCGTCGGATTCCTCGGTGACTTCTTCACCTACCTCTCCAACCCGTTCTCCCTGCTGGCCGGCCTCCTGCCCCGCCAGCAGGCGGAACTCTCCGTCTACCTCGTCAGCCTCTGCAGCATGGGCCTCGCCGCCGCCCTGATGACCGTGTACCTGGGCCGCCTGCGCCCCGGCTCGCCCTGGCTGCGCGCGCTGCTCTCCGCCGGCTACGCCGTCTGCGGCTGGGGAGTCGCCGAAGGCACCGTCGTCCCGATGTGGACCTGGGGCCTGGTCGCGATACCCCTGCTCGGGATAGCCGCCGACTGGTGCCTGACCGGCCGCCGTTGGGTCCTCGGCAGCCTCTTCGTCGCCCTGTGCTGGTACGCCAACTTCTACACCGCCGCCATGGCCACCACGGCCACCGCGCTCGTCTTCCTCGTACGGCTCCTGCTCGCCGACACCGACTGGCGCACCCGCGGCCGGGCCCTGTGGCGGGCCGCCACCATGACCGGCACCGGACTGCTCCTCGCCGCCCCCGCCATCCTGGTGTGCGCCTTCGCCAACCGGCGGGCCCAGCCCACCGAGCTGTACGTGGTCAGCGTTGACACCGATCCGCTGACCTTCCTCTCGATGCTCATACCGGGCACCCACCCCGTCCGCCCCGCGCCGAACGTCTACGCGGGGGTGCTCGTCCTCCTCCTCGTCCTGACCCTGCCCTTCCAGTCGAAGGTGCGCGGCCGCGAACGCCTCGCCTGGCTCTCGCTCCTGCTGCTGACCGGGGTCTCCTTCGTCCTCACCCCCACCGCCAAGCTCTGGCAGGGAGGGGCCCTCCCGCACGGCGCCCCCTTCCGCGAGTCCTTCGTCCTCAGCGGCATGCTGGCGATGGCCGCCTGGATCTGCCTCGCCCACATGCCCCGGCCCCGGGCCCTGCTCGGCGGTGCGAGCCTGCTGGCCCTGCTCGTCGCGGCCACCTACGACCTCCCGCCGGTCAACGGGCAAGCCCTCACCGGCGTCCTCGTCGGCGGCGCCGTCACCACGGCCCTGCTGCTGGTCTACGCGCGCGGACTGCGCCGCCCCGCCCGCATCGGCGTCATGCTGCTGCTCGCCGTCTCGGTCTTCGCCGGCACCGTGTACTCCGTGTACGGCAACTCCGTCGCCGACGACCCCCGACGGCGCGGCCCCGTACGCCCCCAGACCATGACCGAGCTCGGCAAGGGCGCGCGCCAGGCCCTGGAAGCGCACAGGAACTGGCCCGCCACCAGGGCCGACGCCGGACCGGGCGTCTTCGTCACCAACAACGACGCGCTGCTGGTCGGCGGCCAGGGCGGCGCCTACTACAGCAGCTACGTGAGCGTGGAGACCGCGCGCGGACTGCGCGGCCTCGGCCTGGGCCAGGCCATGGGCGGCCGTCACCTGTGGCCCGCCGGAGACCCGGTGCTGCGGGCCCTGCTCGGCATCGGCACCGTCCTCGAGCCGGTCGGCGAGGACGGCGTCACCGTCCGCACCCTGCCCGCCCCGCCCCTGGTCACCCTCCGGGCACCGGGCAGCGACCAGGCCTACGGGGCTCCCGTGGGCTCCGTCTGGGCCCGGCGCCAGGCCGCCCTCGGCGCCAGGGTCTACACCGTCCCCGCCCTCGCCCGCGCCGCCGGGCCCGCCGCACCGGCCCCGGCACCGGCCGCGACGCCGGAGGCCGGGCCGGGCTTCGCCCTGACCAGGGCCGAAGGCTGGGGACCGGAGACCTGGACCGCGTTCACGGGGCGGTGCGCCCCGGGGGCCCGCGCCTTCCTCCACGCGCCCGACCTGAACGCGACCGTTCGGGACGATGCCAGTGGCCGGTTCGAGAGCTTCTCCGGCAGGCCGCCCGCGGTCAGCGCGCCGGTCAGGGAACTGGGCGCGGCGGCGGCCGACGGCCGCTTCACCTTCTCCGTACGCACCCCGCACGACGGCCAGGTGCTGCCGCCCGACGCGCTCGGCTGCCTGGACCAGGCCGCCTTCGACGCGGCCGTGGCCGGGCTGAAAGCAGGCGCGGCCACCGCAGTCACGGTCGGCGGACACACCGTCGAGGCACGGCTCCCCAAGGGCTCGAACGGCACGGCGGTGCTCGCCACCACGGCGTCGCCCGGCTGGAGCTGCTCGGTCGACGGCGGCCCGGCCCGCGCCCCGGTCTCGTACCAGGGCCTGCTCGGCGTACCCCTGGGATCCGGCGGCGCCGACCGGCTGGCGTGCTCGTACGTCCCCGAGGGGCTCCGCGCGGGCCTGGGCGGCACCGGCGCGGGCCTGCTGCTCATCGCGGGTGTCCTGGCCGGCGGGCTGTGGCGGGCCCGTAGGACCTGAAGTACCGGCGGCCGGGTTGCCGGACCGCGGGGGACGGTCCGGCACCCGGCTCCGGGACCGGCACACCGCTCGTGCCCGGCCCCGGCCCACGGCCGGATCCCGCCACGGTCACCGGACCCCCGTGGCGGCGTCCGCCCCGGCGGTACGGGCCTCACCGCCCCCGGTCGGGGTGAGCCGTGAGCGGGTGAGCCGCGAGCGTGGCCGGCGTCGGACCGTCCGGCCGGACCGTGATGCTGTAGGAGGCCCCCTCGGGAACGGACCGGAAGGCCGGCACATGGGCCGGCAGCAGGTGCTCCAGCAACACCGTCGACTCGCGCAGCGCGAACTGCAGCCCGAGACAGGCGCGGGGGCCGATGCCGAAGGGGACGTACCCGCCCGGGACGGACGGCCGGCCGCCCGGCACGGTGAAGCGCAGCGGGTCGAAGCGCTCGGGATCGGGCCACAGCACCGGGTCGCGGTGTGCGAGGTACGGGCAGACGATCACGTCGGTGCCCGCCTCGACGGCGAAGCCCGCCAGGACGTCGTCCTCGATGGCGTGCCGGGGCAGGATCCAGGCGGACGGGTACAGCCGCAGGGTCTCGCTGACCAGGGCCTGGATCGCCTCCCGGCGCTCGGCCGAGCCCTCGGCGCCCGCCGTGAGGGCCCACGCGCGGGCCTCGGGATGGCGGTCCAGGAGCAAGTACAGCCAGGTCAGCGTGGTGGCCGTGGTCTCGTGCCCGGCGACCAGCAGCGTGACCAGCTCGTCGCGGATCAACCGGTCGGTGTACTCGGGCCGTTCGGCGGACGCCTTCACCAGCAGGTGGAGCAGCCCCGGCCCGTCGGGGCCCGCGGACCCCCGGCGGGCGGCGGCGATGGCGTGGTGGGCCACGGCGTCGATCCTGGCCAGATCCTCGGCGACCGCCTCCCCGGCGTCGGCGGAATCGGCGGGCAGCGTCGGCAGCGCCGCCACCACGGCCGCCACGGAACCCAGTTCGCGATCGGTGTCCGCGTCCAGCGGGTGCCCGGTCAGGGAGCGCCAGATGGTGTCGAGGGCGAAGCGCCGCATCTCCTCGCCGACGTCGAAGACCTCCCCGGTACGGGCGTACGCGGCCCAGCGCCCGGCGGCGACCCGGGCGGCCCCGGCGATCCGCTGCTCGTAGCGGCGCATCCCGGTCCCCGTGAACTGGGACTGCAGCAGCTTGCGTTGACTCTTCCACGCCTCGCCGGTCGCGGAGAGCACGCCCTCGCCGACCAGCAGCCGGGCACGGTGCGAGCGCTTGACGTAGCGCTGCGGATTGAGGGCCAGCACGTGCTGGACCGCCTCGGGACCGGTGACCAGCACGGTCGGCCGGCCGGCGGGAGCGCCGTCGCCGAGCCGGAACGCACCGACCCCGCCGAGCCGTCCGCACACCTCGGCCAGCAGCTCGACGAGCTGCCCTCCCCCCGCGCTCCACCGTTCCACGACGGAGGGATCCAGCTCGGGAACCGGGGGAGCGAGGCGCCCCACGGGACCGGCTTCGATGGCCATCACTGTTCCCCTGTTCGTCCGTTCGTCGGCCGGCTGCCGCCCGCGCCGGGCCGACGGCAGCACGGACTGTACGGGACCGGGAACGGACGGGGGTCGGCCTTCGGCCAGGCACCGCACCCTCCCGGACGGACCCGCGAGCCCGGCCCGATCGGCAGGACACCCCCCTACGCCGGGCGGGTGTACCTCCGGCCCGCCTCCGGGCCCCGGCGCGGGGCGGCCCGTTGGATGGGGGGTTCGGGGGATCGTGGTCAGGGGCCGGGGCGCGCGATCGGCAGTGGACCGGTACCTGAGGAGTGGAGATGGGTCCGTTCTCGGCGGATGCGGCACGGGACGCGCTCAACCGCACCCAGGCCGCGATGCTGCTGCCCGCGGTGCTCGTGGGCGCCGGATCGGGACTGGGCGCGGTGGGCTTCCGCTGGCTCATCGAGGTGTTCACCCGGGCGCTGTCCGGCCACGACGACTACTCCTCCGCCGGGCACGCCGACAACCCCTACGTGCCCTGGCTCGGCCCGTACTTCGTCCTGCTCGCGCCCGTGGTCGCGGGCGCGCTCTACGGACCGCTCGTCTACCGCTACGCCAAGGAGGCGCGCGGCCACGGCGTCCCCGAGGTGATGTACGCGGTCGCCCGCCAGGGTGGCCGGATCCCGCCCCGGGTCGCGGTGGTGAAATCGCTCGCGTCCGCGCTGTGCATCGGCGGCGGCGGTTCCGTGGGCCGCGAAGGGCCCATCGTCCAGATCGGGGCCGCCCTCGGCTCCACCGCCGGAGCCCTCCTGCGCGTCCGCGAGGAACGGATGCGGCTGCTGGTCGCCTGCGGCGCGGCCGGCGGCATCGCCGCCACCTTCAACGCGCCCCTGGCCGGCGTCTTCTTCGCGATGGAACTGATCCTGCGCGATTTCACGGCCCGCGCCTTCGGCCTGGTGGCCGTCTCCGCGGTCACCGCCAGCGTGATCGGACGGGCGGTCCTCGGCGACGAACGCTTCCTGGACCTGGCTCCGGTGAACGCCGGCCACTTGGCCGCGTACGCCCTGTACGTACTGCTCGGCGCGGTGGCCGGCGCCGTCGGCGTGCTCTTCACCAAGGTGCTCTACGGGGTGGAAGACCTCTGCGACTCCGTCTGGCACGGCCCGGAGTGGCTGCGCCCGGCAGCCGGCGGCATCGTGCTGGGCGCGATCCTGCTCGCCCTGCCCGAGATGTACGGGGTCGGCTACCCGGTGCTCGGCAAGGCCGCAGTGGGCGGGTACGCGATCGGATTCCTGCTCGTCCTGCTCGTCGGCAAGATCATCGCGTGCAGCGTCACCATCGGGATCGGCGGCTCGGGAGGCGTCTTCGCGCCCAGCCTCTTCGTCGGCGCCATGCTCGGCAGCGCCTTCGGACAGACGATGGACGGCCTCGCCCCCGGGGTGACCGGCTCGGCCATGACCTACTCCGTCATCGGGATGGGCGCGGTCTTCGCCGGATCGGCCCGCGCGCCGATCACCGCCGTCGTCATCATCTACGAACTGACCGGCGAGTACGGCATCATCCTGCCGCTGATGACCGCCGTCGCCGTCGCCACCGGCGTCAGCCACGCACTCAGCCGGGACACCGTCTACACCGCCAAACTCCGCCGCCGCGGGGTCGACTTGGACCTGACCGGCCCGGCGGCGATCGAGGTCCGGGCCGCCATGGGGCCGCCGCCGCCCGCGCTCGCACCCGGCACCGGCCTGCGCGAGGCGATCACGGCGATGATCGAGGCGGACGCCGGCCGCCTCCCGCTCGTCGACCGGCACGGCCACTACGCCGGTACGGTCGGCGCTGCCGCCCTCTCCCGGGCCCTGCACGGAGGCCTCTCCGAGAACACGCCCGTCGAGACGGTACGGGACCACCCGCCGGTCCTGCTCGCCGGCCAGTCCCTCCAGGAGGCGCTGCCGCTGCTCTCCGCGAGCGAGGGCGACGGACTCCCGGTCCTCGACGAGGAACGGCTCCACCTCGTGGGCTGGGTCTCCCACCGCTCGGCCCTGCTGGCCCTGCACCCGCAGCCCTGACGCGGCGACAGGCCTCAGGACGGGAGCCGCAGGCCCCGGACGGGCTCCAGCCGGAGCTGTCGCGGAGCCGACTTCAGGTGGAGCGAGAGGTCCGGCAGGCGCGGTGCCCGTCCCGCCGTGAACCAGACGAGGACGTCCTCACCGGTCCGGACCGGCAGCGCGGGGAAGGTGTTCTCCGCGTGCTCGGAGACGTGCACCGCCTGCGCGGGGGTCCCGGCGGCGGTCAGGGCGGGGCGCAGGTGCTGCTCGAAGTGGCCGGTGAAGTCCGTGAGGTCCAGGGGATGGCAGATGGTCGCGACGACGGGCCCCGCGGTGGCCGGGGCGGGGACGCCCGGTCCGCGCAGCAGGAGCACGTCGTCCGAGTCGGTCATGGTCGCGTTGGCCCGCTCGCGATGGGCCTGCCAGACGGGGCCGCCGTAGAAGGCGTGCAGCGCCCGCGCCCGTGCCTCCATGTCGGGGAAACTGCGTAGCCACACGAAGCGGTCCGGATCGTCGAGGTCACGGAACCGGCCGCCCACGGTGATGCCGGCCGCCTCCTGCCCGGTGACGAACTCCCGCTCGAAGAGATCGACCAGGGTGTCCCGGGCGCCCGGGTGAAGGGTGTACTGGCGGAGTTCGACGATGAGGTTCATGGCCCGGACCCTAGAGCCGGTTCACTGACACCTCATGTCAGTGAACATGCGCGAAGGCAGCGAAGGGAGCGGGGGTCCCGAAGGCCGGTTCACGCCGACCGCCGTGAACTCCTCGATGCCGCCGGTCTCCGTGGCGCCCCCGTGCTCCCGCGCGGCACCCGGCTCACTCCCCGCCGGGCAGGCGCTCGCGCACCCGGCGGATGATCTCGGCGCGCTGGGCGGACCGGAGGGTGCCGGGGCATGCGTGGCCGCCCCACGCGGCGCCGCCCATGGCGTGGACGCCCAGCCCCGGCCGGTCCGGGTGCTCGCTGACGGCCGCCGGCCAGCCGTGCGAGCCGGCGCCCCACGCGTAGATCCGGGCCACGGCGTCGACCTGTGCCTCGGTGAGCGAACGGGTGGCGAAACCCGAGGTTTCGACCGAGGCCCACGCCCCGTTGCCCTCCACCTGGGCCCAGGCCCGGTCCAGGACGGACACGTACTGCTCCGTCTCCCCGTCCCGGGACACCCAGAAGTGCGAGGAGGTCTTGATCCCGGCGGTGTTGAACCGCTCGTACAACGACCCCTCGCCCTCCTGGACATGGAGCACGAGCCCGCGCTGCGCGTCGCGGTCGCCGTGGACGAAGTTGCGCTCCAGGGGGATCCTCGTCACCCCGGGCATCCATCCGGAGGCGGGGGAGGTGGTGGGAGAGGCCCCGGACGGTCCCGCCGCCCGGCTGCGGTCGTCGTCGCTCCGTCCGGAACCGCCGGGCCGGGCGGCCAACAGGGAAGCGGCGGTCGCGGTGACGAACAGGGCGCCGCCGCCGGCGAGCAGGCGCCGCCTCGACGGCGCCGCGTGGTCGGGGTTGCTGGGGTGCATGAGCGGTGTCCGGTTCCTGGGTGGTGCGGTGCGTGGGGGAAGGCCGATCCTTCGGGGCGCTCATGATGGGGTCGTGATCGTTTGATGATCGTTTGATGACGGGTCCCGGCCGGAGGGATTGTGACCAATTGGTCATGCAGCGCGCATCACCTGCGCATATGCGGCACGGAGACTGGCTGCTGATCCAGAACGCACGAGCAAGGCGGTGTACGGCATGACGGCGGTACCGGTGGAGGGCGAGACGCCCGGCGCGACGAAGGACGAGCACCCGGGAAGGACGCCCGGACCCCACGACGCGCAGACACCGACTCCCGCCCAGCGCACCGCACTCGGGCCGGAGCAGGAGCCCGCTCCGCGTCCGGACCCGCGCACGGTGCCGGCCCAGAGGGCGGCCGCCGGGACGGCTGCTGCGGCTGCGTCCGCGGCTGCTTCCGCGACTGTGGCCGGGTCCGGGGCCGCATCCGAGTCCGCGTCCGGGAACGGGTCTGAGCCGGAGTCCGAGCTGGAGTCCGAGCCGGAGTCCGCGACCGCGTCCGAGTCCGAGCCGGAGTCCGCCGCCGTACCCGAGCCCGGGTCCGTACCCGTGCCCCGGTCCGGCGACGACCTCGAGGTTGCGCCCGATCCCGCATCCGGCCCCGGTGTGGAGCCTGCGGCCGGGGGTGTTGCCGAGCCCGTGCCCTCGGCCAGGGTCGTGCCCGACACCGTGTCCGCTTCCGAATCCCCGTCTGCGATCGCGGCCCAGGACGCGCCCGAGCCCTCGTCCGACTCCGTACCCGAGTCCGGCGGCGGGCAGCCCGTGGCCGGAGTTGTTTCCACGCTCGGGGCCGACCCGGAGACCGCCTCTACGTCGGCAGCCGGTCCCGATGACGGTCCTGGCTCCCGCCCTGAGTCGGACTCCGAAAGGACGAGCCAGTTCGTTGCCCTCAAGTCGCTGGACGAGGCGCCCTCGGCGTCGGCGCCGGTGCCGTCATGGGCCCGGCGGCCGGTGCCCGCCCCGGCACCCGTGCGGCCTGCTCCGGCTCCGGCCGAGCCGGCCCCGGCCGCCCCGGCTCCGGGAACCGGGCCCGGCCGGACTTCGGGGCCCGTCGCGACTCCGGCAGCCGCCCCGGCCCGAGTGACGGCTCCGGGAACCGCCCCCGTCGGGGGAGGGGCTCCCGCTGTCGCCCCCGCGGAGGCGGTCGCCCCCGAGGGAACCACCGAGCAGCCTTTGCCCGCGCTCGATCTGCTCGCGCAGCTCACCAACACCCCGCCGCCGCCCGAGACCCCCGCCCGGACGGTGGCCCGGCGGGTGCGGATCTGGGTGCCGCTGCTGCTCCTGCTGGTCGCCGTACTGGCCGTCGTACAGGCGTTGCGGCCGCTGCCCGACGCGATCCTCACCAGTGAGGGCGCCGCGTCCTCCGTCGCCCTCGACGGCCGCTTCGACGTGCCCTGGCCGGAGAAGGGCCAGGCCGCCGTACGGATCGGCGGCGCGGGCGACGTCGGGACGTTCGGGGAGCAGAAGCCCGTGCCGACGGCCAGCGTCGCCAAGGTCATGACGGCCTACGTGATCCTCAAGAACCACCCGCTGAAGAAGGACGAGGGCGGCCCGCAGATCGCGGTCGACGACAAGGCCGTCGCGGACGGCAAATCGGCGAGCGAATCACGCATCCCGGGTCTGACCACCGGCACCCGCTTCTCCCAGCAGGACATGCTGAAGATGTTGATGATCCCCTCGGGCAACAACATCGCCCGGCTGCTGGCCCGTTGGGACACCGGGAGCGACTCCGAGGCCGCCTTCGTGGAGAAGATGAACGCCGAGGCCAAGGCGCTCGGCATGACCTCCACCACGTACACCGACCCGAGCGGGCTCGACGCCAAGACCGTGAGCACCGCCGTCGATCAGCTGAAACTGGCCGAGGAGGTCATGAAGTTCGACGCCTTCCGGGCGATCGTCCAGCTTCCCAACGCCACCGTCCCGGGCCTGAGCGAGCCGCTCAACAACAACAACGACGACCTGCTCATCGCCGGACTCAGCATCAAGGGCATCAAGACCGGCTCCAGTTCGGCGGCCGGCGGCACGCTGGTGTGGGCGGCGTACAAGACGGTGGGCGACAAGACCCCGCTGATCCTCGGCACGATGCTCGACCAGCACGTCACCGGCGCCGACCCCGACGGCGCCAACAGCCTGAAACTGGTCAAGCAGAACAGCAAGAAGGTCATCGAGGCCGTCCGCACGGCCCTGACCTCGGCCGGCGTGGTCAAGAAGGGCCAGGTCGTCGGCTACGTGGACGACGGGCTCGGTACCCGTACCCCGGTGGTGGCCACCCGGGACACCGCCGCCGTGGCCGTGCCGGGGCAGCGGCTCGAACTGACCCTGGCCGTAGGGGAGAAGGGACTCCCCGCGAAGGCGCCGGCCGGCACCGAGATCGGGGTCCTGACCATCGGGACCGGACCGGGCGCCCCGACGGTTCCCGTGGCACTCCAGACGGACCTGTCCGCACCGTCCCTCGGCACGAAACTCGTACGCCTCCGCTAGCCGGCCGCTCCGCCGGGTACGGGCGTTGACCGCGGCGTACGCGGGAGGCGGACCGTGACGAGGAGACCGCCGGACGGGCGCGGGACGAGGTCGAGGGTCCCGGCGTGGGCACGGACGATGCTGTGCACGATGGCCAGGCCGAGGCCGACCCCGGCGTGCTCGTCCGTGCGTACGCGGTCGGTCGCGCGGCGGAAGGGTTCGGTGAGCGTCGGGACCAGGTCCGGTGGGAGCCGGGGGCCCGTGTTCTCGACCCGCAGCACGCTCGTGCCGCCGTGCTCCTCGGTGTGGACCGTCACGGTCCCGCCGGCGCGGAGGTTGTGGACGACGGCGTTCTGGACGAGGTTCGTCACCATCCGCAGCAGGAGCTCGGCGGAGCCGTCGGTCCGGGCCTGCCCACCCGTGACGTCGAGGGTGATCCGGCGCTGCTCGGCGAGGGGGAGCAGGGTTTCGGCGGCTTCCTCGGCGAGGAGCGAGAGGTCGACGCTCGCGCGGGCGAAGTCCGCGCGGTCGCCGTGGCTGAGGAGCAGGAGGGCCTCGGTGAGGTCGATCGCCCGCGCATTGACGGAGTGCAGGCGTTCGATGAGTTCGCCCCGGTCCCGCGTCGGGTCCTTGCGGGCGACCTCGAGGAGCGTCCGGGAGATGGCCAGCGGGGTGCGCAGCTCGTGGGAGGCGTTCGCGGCGAACCTCCGCTGTTCGGCCACGTGGGACTCCAGTTGTTCGAGCATGGAGTCGAACGCGTCGGCGAGTTCGCGGAATTCGTCCTGTCGGCCCTGCATGTGGATCCGGTGGGACAGCGACCGGTTCCCGGCCGTCCGGGCCGCATCCGTGATCCGGGTCAGGGGCGCGAGCATGCGGCCGGCGAGGATCCACCCTCCCACGAGGCCGATCACCAGCAGGAGCATGAGTACGGCGGCCGCCCTCGGAGCGAAGACGCGCAGGAGGTTGGACCGGATGGGGAAGACGCCGTGGGTGGGCGTGTCCGCGGAGACGATGAGCGCCCGATCGGGGACGTACCGCAGGAGGAACAGCCAGACCGCCGCGAGCAGCAGGGCGCCGGCGACCATGAGGAATCCGGCGTAGCTGAGGGTGAGTTTGCAACGCACGCTCAACCCGGGCGCCCTATCCACGGTCCGCTCCCTCGTCTCCGGTCTCCGGCCGGGTGTCGATGCGGTAGCCCACGCCGGGCACCGTGGCGATGATCCACGGTTCGCCGAGCCGTTTGCGCAGTGCCGAGACGGTGATGCGCACGGCGTTGGTGAGGGGGTCGGCGTTCTCGTCCCAGGCCCGTTCCAGCAGTTCCTCGGCGCTGACGACCCCGCCCTCGGCGGCGACGAGGACGTCCAGGACGGCGAACTGCTTGCGGGTGAGCGCGACGTAGCGTCCGTCGCGGAAGACCTCCCGGCGGAAGGGGTCGAGCCGCAGGCCCGCGATCCGGCGGACCGGGGGCCGGGCGTACGCACGCCTGCGGTCGAGCGCCCGCAGCCGCAGGACGAGCTCCCGCAGTTCGAACGGCTTGGTGAGGTAGTCGTCGGCACCGAGCCCGAACCCGGACGCCTTGTCGTCGATCCGGTCGGCGGCGGTGAGCATGAGGATCGGGATGCCGCTGCCGGAGGCGACGATGCGGCGGGCGACCTCGTCGCCGGAGGGGCCGGGGATGTCGCGGTCGAGGATCGCGAGGTCGTAGGAGTTGACGTCGAGCAGTTCCAGGGCGGAGTCGCCGTCTCCGGCGATGTCGGCGGCGATGGCCTCCAGCCGCAGACCGTCACGGACGGCCTCGGCCAGGTAGGGCTCGTCCTCGACGATCAGTACGCGCATGTCCGAAGCCTAGGCACCAGGACATATCGCTGTCGTATGCAGGGCGCGCACCGGGTACGCGGCTCAGCCCGTCGGCGCAGGCGCCGGCGAGGGGCGGGGCAGGTCCGACGGCTCCGGTGCCGTGGTGCGCCACCAGCGGCGCGACGCGAGTGCGGCCAGGGCGGCGCCGGTGGCGTTGACCAGGACGTCGTCGACGGAGGAGACCCGGTCCAGCTGCAGGACGTACTGCGCCGTTTCGACCAGGACCGAACAACCCGCCCCGAGGGCCAGGACCCGCGGTACGGAGGCCAGTGCCGCCCACCGCATCGGGGCGAAGAACCCCAGTGAGGCGAAGACCAGCAGGTTCCCGCCGATCCCGAGCGGCCCCATGGTGAGCAGGTCCCGTATCGGTACCAGGCTGTACCGGCCGGGGACGGTCCCGGCCCCGGAGCCCGGCATCATGGTCATCCATACCCACGGAACCGTCCCGTGCACCATGCCCACCTCGGCCAGCGACCACCGCCACGCCGACGCGTCGCCGACGCCCGCGCCGCGCCGACGGCGGGCCATGGCCCACACCACCAGCAGGGACAACGGCACGGCGACGAAGGTCATGAGCACCACGCCGTTGAAGGTGTCGAGGCACCCGTGCCACTGCCCGGCCATGCACCTCGGAGCGGACATCATGAGCGGCCCCCGCACGACGTACAGGACGCTCGCCAAGCCGAGGGCCGCCGAGCCGAGGAGTACGACCCTGCGCGTGCGGCGGGGCGGTGAAGACAGAGAGGCGTTGTGGTTCATGTTCCCAGGGGAGACGGTGGGCCGTTGCGAGGACGTATGCGATTTCCGATACGCCCGCGATATCTGCCGTGGACGTCATGGACGTCACATCGGGATGGACTTACCGCCGGAGGTCCAGTCGAAGGTGTAGCGGCCGGTCGCGCCGTAGTCGGGCCGCGGATCCTCGTAGTGGGCGTTCACGAGGCTGTTCTCGTTCCCGATCATGTTCCATCGCGGCAGCCTAGTAGTCACATGATCTACCGGGAAAGGCCCTGGGGGGCCTGCTGCTCCGGCGTCCACCCGCTCCACGCCGGAACCGCCTCGCGCGCCGCGAGCCAGTCGGCCGGAACGCCGCCGGTGCCGGTGCGCGCCGCGACGACCCCGCCCGCGATCGCGCACGTGGTGTCGCGATCGCCCCAGCCGCCGACGGTCTGCCACAGGGCCTCCGTCAGGTCGTCCAAGTGCCCCGCAGCGGACCAAAGGGCGAACGGCACGGTGTCGGGGGCCGAGATCCGCCACCCCGAGCCCAGCACGGACGCGGCCCGGCCCACCGGGGTACCCGCGGGGAAGTCCGCGGCAGCCCGCAGCCCCGAGCCGACCTCGCTGCCCGGTACGTACGCGGCGACTTCCCGCAGGAACTCGGCGCGGACCGGGGCGTCGTGGCCCGCGCTCGCCGCCGCCAGCGCGGCGGCCACTGCCACGGCCACGGCGCCCGCGACCGCCTCGGGATGGGCGTGCGTGGCCAGCGCGGACAGCCGGGCCTGCCCGGCGGCCTCCTTCGGGTCGTCCCGGAACCAGGCACCGAGCGGCGCGACCCGCATCGCGGCGCCGTTGCCGTAGGAACCCTGCCCGCCGAACTGCTCGGAGGTGACACCGCGCGGGCTTTCGCCGGCGCCGATCCGCCCCAGCACCTCGTGCATGGAGGCCCCGTACTTGCGCCCCGAATCCCGCGCGTACTCGGCGGCGAACTCCCGCGCCAGAGCGTCGGGCCGGACCTCCCCGCCGGCAGCCAGGTGGGCGAAGAGCACGAACGCCATGGCGGAGTCGTCCGTCCACTGCCACGGGGTGGGCCGGAGCCTGCGCGCCGCCCACTGCCCCTCGACGTCCTCGCCGGAGAGCGTGAACCAGCTGTCGCCGAAGGCATCGCCCATCACCAGCCCGTCGAGGGAGGCGCGGGCTGCCGGGGCGTACGGCGGGCTGCTCATCGGAGGTCCTTCGGACGGCGGAGTGACGGACTGGCGGACTGACGGACTGGCGGATTGGTCCAGCCATCCTCTCCGTCCGCGGATGCCGCGCGCGAGCCGATTTCGGCCTCGGGGATCAAAGCAACCGTGGCCGGCGCGACCAGGGCGCGAGTACGCCGGTCAGACCAGTGCGGGCATGTGGTCGGGGTGGTGGGCGGCGACGTCGTGGGCGGCTCGGACGAAGGCGGCCACGGCTGTGGATCGCGAGGTCTCCGGCCAGGCGACCACGACCGCGCTGGGGCTGAGGCCGGCGACCGGCCGGTAGGCGATGTCCGGGCGCTGGTGCCGCTCGGTGGTGGAGCGTGCCAGGAACGCCACCGCCTGCCCCAGCGCGACCACCTCCAGGAGTTGCTCGACGCCGGCCACGAGCGGCCCCTCAGGGGTGTCGGCCGGCGCCGAGCCCGTGTGGCCACCGCCTGCTCCCGCGCCGTCGCATCCGGTGTAGTAGGCGGTGGTGGAGGGGGCGGCGCCCTTCCAGCGCGGGATCGGTTCGCCCTCGAGGTCGCTCAGCCGCAGTCGCCGGCGTCCGGCCAGCCGGTGCGCGGCGGGGAGGACGGCCAGTCGCGGCTCGACCACGAGCGTCTGGGAATCCAGCCCTTGGCCGTCGAACGGGCTGCGCAGCAGCGCTACGTCGGCACGGCCGTCGCGCAGCATGGCGATCGGCTCCCCGCTGCCGCCGACGACGACTTCGGGCGGCGGCAGATGCGCACCCGTTCCCCGGTAGGCGGCGAGGATCTCCCGCAGCAGCCCGGCATCGCCTCCCGGTTTGACCGCCACGACGAGCTGGGGCGTCGGCTGACCGGCCCGGCGTGCTCGCCGGGCCGCCGCGTGCACCGCGTCGACCGCGATCCGGGCCTGGTCGAGCAGCACGTGACCGGCGTTGGTCAGCCTCACCTGCCGGGTGGTGCGCTCCAGCAGGCGTACTCCGAGCCGGGACTCCATCTGAGCGATCGCCTTCGACAGCGGGGGCTGCGCCATCCCCAGGCGTTGCGCGGCCCGGCTGAAGTTCAGTTCCTCGGCGACCGCGATGAAGTACCTCAGCTCCCGCACCTCTAGCTCACTCATACCCGTGGACTATAGATCCAGATCCTTCCGGTCTTTCCCTGCAGCCCGTGGGCGAGGAGAGGCTGGTTGCCATGACGACTTCACAGAAGACCGCTCTGATCACCGGCGCGAACAAGGGCATCGGCAAGGAAACGGCGCGCAGGCTCGCAGCCCTCGGCATCACCGTGCTGATCGGCGCCCGCAACGCCGAGCGTGGCGAGGCGGCGGCCGAGGAGCTGCGCGCGGGCGGCGCCGACGTACGGTTCGTTCCGCTGGACGTCACCGACGAGCCCTCGGTCCAGGCCGCTGCCCGGCACATCGACGCCACGTTCGGCCGCCTCGACATCCTCGTCAACAACGCCGCGATCGCCGCAGGACCGCACAAGCCGAGCGAAACCCCGGCCGCCACCGTCCGGCAGGTCTACGAGACCAACGTGTTCGGCGCCATCGCGGTGACCCACGCCATGCTCCCCCTGCTCCGCCGATCCGCCGCCGCACGCATCGTCAACATGTCCAGCGAACTCGGCTCCCTCACCCACCTGGCCGACCCGGGCAGCCCGTGGTCCGCCTACTCCTCGATCCTCCTCCCCTACTGCACCTCGAAGAGCGCGCTGAACGCGATCACCGCGCTCTACGCCAATGAACTGCGCGCCGAGGGGATCCTGGTCAACGCGGTGAGTCCCGGCTATTGCGCGACCGACCTCAACCGCCACACCGGGATGCGTACGGCGGAGGAGGGCGCGGCCGTGGCGGTCGATCTGGCGACGGCGGGCGAGGACGGCCCGACGGGCACCTTCTCGGCCGAGGACGGGCCGATTCCCTGGTGAGACCGTGCCGCGCCGTCTTCGCCTCAGGGCGTGTCCGCGATCACCCCCGTGTTCTGGCAGGCGGTCAGCAGCCAGCGGCCGTCGGGCTGCTTCGCGATCACGTACAGGGGAGCGCCCTCGCTCTCCTCGCCCGGGGACAGGTAGCGCTGGCGGACCTTGACGGCCGCGACGTCCGGGCGGATGAAGAGCACGTGCACCACCTCGTAGGTGACCTGGCCGTCCCAGTTCGCCGCGGGCAGGACCTTGCGGGTGAACTCCGAGATCGCGTCGAGCCCGACGAGGACCTTGCCGTGGGCCGTCGTCCAGATCGCGTCCGGGTGGAAGAGGGCGAGGAACTCCTCGGGGTCCTTGGTCCGCTGGGAGTGCTCGACGGTGGCGACGAGCCGGTCGATCGCTTCGATGTCCGCCGCGCGGGACGGTGATTCCGTGGTCATGGGGCCAACGATCACACCTCAAGCGGACTTGAGGTCAAGCCTGTTGAGGTACGAAGTGCCCCCGGTGCCCGGACCGCCTACTGAGCGGCGATCGGAGACACCGCCACGCAGCCGCCGGCCGTGGCGGCCTCGCCCGTGGCCTCCTTGATGACCTTGCCCTTGTAGATGACCTTGCAGGTCAGGTCGGCGGTGTTGTCGACCGAGCTGGGGGAGACCCCCGGGGGCATGATGCCGCGCAGGGTGACCGTCTTCGTCCACGCGGTGCCCGGCTGCTCGGCGGTCGCGAGGTTCGGCGCGGTGGCCGTGCCCCCTCCGTCGTGGAAGGAGACGGAGTCGACGGTCTTGCCGGTCACCTCGTAGGTGACCTCGTAGGTCTCGTTCACGGCCTTGTCGACCTGCTCGACGGCCTTGTCGGTCGTGGCGGCGGAGCAGCCGGCCGCGGCGAGCGCCAGGCCGGCGAGGGAGAGGGCGGAGAGGAGGGTGGAGGGAGATTTGCGCATGACCGGAGGGTAAATTTAAAGAATCCGTAAAGTCAATTCTGGGCGCGTTTAGGGCAGTGGATTGGGTGGTTTCGGGCGGCTCGCTATATTTGCGAACCGGAAGGGCGGGGTGTGCGCGGCGGGCTACGCCGACATGCAGCGGTTCCCGTCGGTGTCCGACGAGGAGGACTTCGCGAGGGAGGCGTCCAGGGTGAGGCCGTCGCCGGTCGTCCGGACGCCGGTGAGGCTGACCCCCTCGGGCAGCTCGCCGACGTCCACGGTCCGGGGTGCCAGCCGCTCGGCCAGACCGGACGCACCGGGCAGCCCGCTCACCGTGGCTATCGGCAGTTCGCGGCCCAGCACGGTGACCGTCGTCGGGGTGATCGTGACACCGGTCGGCGTGGCACTGGTGCTCGCGTGCACGGTGACGGGGAGGCCCAGGCCGCCCACGGTCCCGGTGAGGGTGAGTCCCTTCGCGTCGCCGCCCACGGTCAGCCCCTCCGCGCCCGCGGTGGCGTCCCCCGACTCGGCCAGACGCTTCTGCAGGGCTTTGTAGGGGATGGTGGCCGTCGCCCGGCCGCCGCTCATGCCGCCGTCGCGCGTGACGTCGTACAGGTCGGCCTTGATGTCCATGTCGGTGTCGGCGCGGCGTACGCCCTCGGCCGCCAGGTGTACGGAACCCACCTGGCCGGTCAGCGCGCGGAGTCCGGCGAAGGTGCCGGAGAGTTCCGCGGTGACGGGCCCGCGGGCCTGGAGGCGGCAGCCCGCCGCCCGCGCGATGCGCTCCTGGGCGGTGTGTTCGACCACGACGTCGGCCACGAAGACGCCGGCCAGGGCGGCGGTGATGCCGGCGGTGACGAGGACGGGGGTGCGTCGGAGCTTCATTGCGCTGTGGATCCGATCTGCTTGAGCATGGCGAAGGCCTCCAGCAGGAGCGAGGAGGGCGGGGTGTCGGTGAAGGTGCCGTTCGCGCGGCGCCGGCGCTGGGTGCGCAGGACGGCGCGGACCGCGGACAGGGCGGCGCCCGCGATCACCCCGGCGCGCAGGTCGGCCCCGGGGGTGTCGGCGGGGAGCCGGTTCAGGACCATGAGCGTGAGCCGGTCCTCGAAATCGGCGAAGAGCTGCACGAGTTGGGCGGCCACCACGCGCTCGTCACCCGCGATGGCCACGGAGTGGGTCAGGGCGGTGAGGCTGGACGCCGCGAACGGGGCCACCGCGGCGATCAGGGCGTTGCAGACCGCGTCGAGCGGATCCTCTTGCGCCGGGCGCCGGGCCAGTTCGGCCTCGACGTACGCGAACAGGTCGACGCTGTCGGGCAGGAGCAGGGCTTCCTTGCTCTCGAAGTAGCGGAAGAAGGTCCGCTCGGAGACGTTCGCGCAGGCGGCGATGTCCGCGACCGTGGTGCCCGCGAAGCCGTGCTCCGCGAACAGTGCCGCGGCGCCCTCGCGCAGCAGGGTGCGGGTGCGCTCCTTCTTCCGCTCGCGCAGGCCGGACTCCGACTCGGGCCCCGGCTCCGACCCGGATTCGGGCAGGGGTGCGGAGGCGGGGGCGGGCGCGGCCGGATCTTGGTTCACCGTCGAAGCCTAGCAATGCCGTCACCCCTGTCAATTGTCATGGCTGACAATTGTCACCCCTGACATTTTCTGTCAAGGTGCTTCGTGTCAGTCCTGACACTTCCTGGAGGCGTCGTGCATTCCCCCCTCGGCCGAACGAGCCGCCGAACGAGCCGCCTCGGCCGCCTCGGCGGCTTCTGTGCCCGCCACCCCGTCTGGGTGATCGCGGCCTGGCTCCTGCTGCTGGCCGGTGCGATGGGCGGCAGCCGGCTCGCCGCCCCGGTCTACAGCGACCAGATCAGCCTCCCCAGCACGCAGTCCCGTACCGGAGCCGATCTGCTCGCCGCGTCCGCCCCCGGGCTCGGGGACCCCAACGGACGCGTGGTCTTCCACGTCGACTCCGGCTCCCTGGCCGGGCACCGCCAGGCCGTCGACGAGAGCGCGGCCCGCCTCGCGCGGATGCCCCACGTCACCGCCGCCTCCCCGGTCGTCACCAGCGCGGACGGCCGCACCGCCTACACCACGGTGTCCTTCGACCGGCAGGTCAAGACCCTCGGGCACGAGTACACCGGCACCCTCGACGCGGCCACCGCCGCGGCCCGCGACTCCGGCGTCGAGGTCGCGTACGGCGGGGACCTGAACCAGGTCGTCCGGCCGCCGGTCGACGACAGGGCCCGAGAGGCGGCGGGCGTCCTGGTGGCCCTGCTGATCCTCCTGCTCGCCTTCGGCAGCGTCGCCGCCGCCCTGCTGCCCCTGCTCACCGCGGTGGTCAGCGTCGGCGTGGGCCTCGGCATCGTCGGCATCGTGGCGGGCGTCCTCAGCTTCGCGACCGCCGCCCCCACCCTGGCCACCATGATCGGCCTCGGCGTGGGCATCGACTACGCCCTCTTCCTCACCACCCGCTTCCGCCAGGACCTCCTCGACGGGCACGATCCGGTCGACGCGGCCGCCCGTACCGCCGCCACCAGCGGGCGCGCCGTCGTCGTGGCCGCCGTCACCGTCGCGGTGGCCATGCTGAGCCTGTACACCTGCGGACTGACCTTCATCGGCCGCATGGGGCTGGCCGCCACCCTCGTCGTGGTCGTCACCGGGGCCGCCGCCCTGACCCTCGTACCGGCTGCCCTGGGCCTGGTCGGGCGCCGGATCGACCGGTTCGCGCTGCGCCGCCCGGTCGCCGAGACCTCCGGCGACCACGACGGCTGGCACCGCTACGCCGCCCTGGTGGCCCGGCACCCGTGGAAGTTCCTGACCGCGGGCACCCTGCTGCTCGCGCTGTGCGCCGTACCGCTCTTCTCGCTGCGCCTCGGCCACGTCGACGACGGCGCCGACCGGGTGGGCAGCACCACGCGCACCGCCTACGACTGGATCACCGAGGGCGAGGGACCCGGCTTCGGCCCCGGGGCCAACGGCCCCTTCGTGCTGGTGGCCGACGTCCACGACGCCGCCGTCCCGGCCGACCGGATCAGCGCCGAACTCACCGCGGCGCTGCGGGACACGGCCGGGATAGCCGGGTTCACCCCGCTCGCGCCGAGCCCCGACGGCCGGCTGCTCGTCTCCACCGTCACCCCGGCCACCGGACCGCAGAGCGCCGGGACGGGGAGCCTGTTCACGACGCTGACCGGCACCACCCTGCCCGCCGCGCTGAAGGGCACCGGCGCCGAGGGCTACCTCACCGGATCCACCGCCGGCCAGCTGGACTTCCGCGACACCGTCAAGGACCGGCTGCCGCTCATCATCGCCATCGTGCTGGCCGCCGCGCTCGTCCTGCTGACCTTCGTGTTCCGCAGCGTGGTGGTCCCGCTCAAGGCGGTCGCCCTGAACCTGTTCACCACCGCCGCGTCCTACGGGGTCCTCGTCGCGGTGTTCCAGTGGGGCTGGGGGAGCGGGCTGATCGGGGTGTCGGAGCCCGTCCCCATCGAGTCGTTCGTACCGATGATGATGTTCGCGATCGTCTTCGGCCTGTCGATGGACTACGAGATCTTCCTGCTCTCCGCCATCGCCGCGTCCTGGCGCCGCACCGGGGACAACACCCTCGCCGTCGGTACGGGGCTGGCGGCCACCGGCCGGGTCATCTCCAGCGCGGCGCTCATCATGACCGCGGTCTTCCTGTCCTTCGCGGCATCGCCCACCGTCGTGGTCAAGATGCTCGCGGTGGGCCTGGCGGTGAGCGTGATCCTCGACGCGACCGTGGTGCGGCTGGTGCTGGTCCCGTCGGCGATGTTCCTGATGGGCCGGGCCAACTGGTGGCTGCCGCCCGTCCTGGACCGGCTCCTTCCGCGGCAGCACGATGACGACGCGGCACGGCCGGAGGCCTCGCCGGAGCCGGTCGAGGACGCGGCCCCGGCCGGATCCGGGACCCCGGGATCGGCGGGCACAGGGTCGGCGGGCCCGGCCGGATCCGGGACCCCGGCCGCAGCCGTGGGCACGGGCGGCGTTCGCGGTGAGGCATGATCGGGGGATGTCTGATCGCATCATCGCCGCCTGCGACGGGGCGGCCAAGGGAAATCCCGGGCCCGCCGCCTGGGCCTGGGTCATCGCCGACGTCCACGGGCACCCCGAGCGCTGGGAGGCCGGGCCGCTGGGCCGGGCCACCAACAACGTGGGTGAACTCACCGCTCTGCAGCGGCTGCTGGAGGCCGTGGCCCCCGGTACGGCCGTGCAGGTGCGGATGGACTCCCAGTACGCCATGAAGGCCGTGACCCAGTGGCTCCCGGCCTGGAAGCGCAACGGCTGGAAGACGGCCGCGGGCAAGCCGGTGGCCAACCGGGAGCTCGTCGAGAGCATCGACGCCCTGCTGACCGACCGCGACGTGGAGTTCCGCTACGTCCCCGCGCACCGCGAGGACGGCGACCACCTGAACGCGATCGCCGACCAGGCGGCCAGCGACGCGGCCGTGAGCCAGGAGCCGGCCGGTACCGCGCTGGGCCACGCCTCCATGCCCGTCCCGGCGCCGGCCCGCAGCACCCCGGCCCGCAGCACCTCCGCCCGCCGTCCCGCCGGAGCCGCGTCGGCCAAGGGCGCGACGGCCACCAAGAGCGCGACCGCAGGCCGGGCCGGGGTGACCATCAAGGCCAAGTTCCCCGGCACCTGCCCCTGCGGGAAGCAGTACGCGGCGGGGGAGAAGATCAGCAAGCTCGGTTCGCGCTGGGGCCACCCCGACTGCGGTGGAGCCGGACCCGACGCCGGATAGGCCGTTCGTCAGCGCCGGCAGCGGGCCGTGCCGTGACCTTCGGCTCCACGGCGTGCCCCGAAGGCCCCTGTGTCCGGGCCGTCCCGTGGGACAGGCTGGGAACACAGTGAATGACCTGTGGGCCGGGTCCGGGCGCGATGGAGCACCAGGGCGTGGATCCCGGCGCGTTCCGTCCCCGTCCGGCCGCCCCTGAGGCACGCCCCAGAGGCCCGCCCGGACCCCCTCGGGCGTGGGGGAAGGACGGACCGTGCGCTGGTGCCGGCCCTCCCACCGGGCGCGGCCGCACGCCGATCCGCGCGCGCCCAGAGCGAGCGAGGACCGATCATGGCGTCCACCCTGACCAAGGGCGAGTACGAGCACAGACCCTCCTCCGCGGGCCCCGAGAAGACCTTCATGGGCCAACCCCGCGGGCTGGTCAACCTGTTCATGACGGAGATGTGGGAGCGCTACAGCTTCTACGGCATGCGCGCGCTGCTCGTGCTCTACCTGGTCGCCCCGGCTTCCCAGGGCGGGCTCGCGATGAACGCGGCCATGGCCACCGCGGTCTACTCCCTCTACAACGCGATGGTCTACCTGCTCGCCCTCCCCGGCGGCTGGTTCGCCGACCGCGCCTGGGGCGCCCGCAGGACCGTTGCCATCGGCGGTACCGTCATCATGATCGGGCACTTCCTGCTGGCCGTGCCGGCCCGGGTCTCGTTCTTCGTCGGCCTCGTGTGCATCGCCGTCGGCTCCGGCCTGCTCAAGGCCAACATCTCCACGATGGTCGGCCACCTCTACGAGGACAAGGACGACCCGCGCCGCGACGGCGGCTTCACGATCTTCTACATGGGGATCAACCTCGGCGCCTTCATCGCGCCGCTGACGATCGGCACCATCGGCCAGAGCGTCAGCTGGCACCTCGGATTCGCCATGGCCGGCGTCGGCATGGCCCTGGGCCTCGCCTTCTTCGCCCTCGGCAGCCGGCACATGTCCGAGCGCAGCGACGTCGTCCCGACCCCGCTCTCGCGGGCGGAGCGCACCGCGGTCGTCCGCAAGTCGCTCACCTGGCTGGCCGTCGCAGCCGTCGCCTACGGATGCGTGGGCCTGTCCGGGCACTTCACGCTGAGCTGGGCGATGCTGCCGCTGACCGTCCTGTGCATCGTCCTGCCGTCCTGGTACCTGCTGCGGATGAAGCGGGACAAGAGCCTGGGCACGGCCGACCGGGCCCGGATGTCGGCGTACGTGTGGTTCTTCGCGGCGGCCGCGCTGTTCTGGGGGATCTACGACCAGACCGGCTCCACCCTGAACCTGTTCGCGCAGGACAGCACCTCCCGCACCTTCCTCGGCATGGGCTTCCCCGCCAGTTGGTTCCAGGCGTGCAACCCGCTCTACATCATGGCCCTCGCGCCCGTCTTCGCCTGGGGCTGGGTGGCGCTGAGCCGGCGGGCCAAGGAGCCCGGCACCCCGGCCAAGTTCGCCGTCGGCCTGGTCCTGATCGGGCTCTCGTTCGCCGTGATGATGGTCGCCCAGGGCATCGCGGTCGACGGGGTCAAGGTGTCCCCGATGTGGCTCGCGATGGTGTACCTGATCCAGACGGTCGGCGAGCTCACCCTGTCCCCGGTCGGGCTCTCCCTGACCACCAAGCTCGCCCCGGAGAAGTACTCCTCGCAGATGATGGGCGTCTGGTTCCTGGCGGTCACGGTCGGCGACTCGGTGGTGGCACTGCTCCAGCAGTTCGGCGTGTCCACCGACGCCCCGTCCTGGTTCGCGAGCCAGGGCGCGCTGGCACTCCTCGGAGGCATCGCGATCTTCGTGTACCGCAACAAGGTCAAGGCGCTGATGGGCGGCGTGCGCTGACCGGACGACCGGCCGCCCGTACGAGGCCCTGCCGGGCGGCGCGCGTCAGCCGGTCAGGACACCGCTGAACGAGCTGGCGGGCACGGTGTCCCGGGCGGCGGGGACCTCGACGCGTACGGGCTTGCCCAGGTCGGTGAACGCCACGGTGGTGACGGACTTGACTCCGCCGACATCGAGGGTCGAATGCGTCCGTACGACCCGGCCCTGACCGTCGACCCAGACGTCGGTGGTCACGGGAAGCTCCCCGCCGAGCTGCGTGCGGAGCGTGTCCAGGGGGGCCCGCTTGTCCGCGGCGATCCGGGAGGTGAGGGCTTCGTAGGGCAGCGTGCCGCGGTAGTGCACGGCCCGCACCCCGTCCAGGTCCTCCTCCTCGCCCCGGGTCACCCGAGCCAGCGCCGGGATCTGCTCCAGCACGTGTTCCGGGTCGTTGAGCGGGGCCCGCAGGATGTAGTGGGACTCGGCCTTGTCCCGTGCGAGCGAAGCCCAGGAGCCCGCGGGCACGCCGCCCGCTCCGCGGACGTGCACCACGCCGTCGGCGAACACCTCGTCCGCGTGGCTTATCGCGCCTCCGGGAAGGTCCACCGCGAGCGAGCCCTTGTCGCCGGCCATGTCGAAGTCGCCCACGACCGTGATGGTGAACGCCGCCGTGGCGGTGGTGAGATCCATGGTCTGGCTGGTCCGCGCCGAGGTCGCACGGGTGGCCGCGGCGGCTGAGCGCACGGTGTCCGCGTGGTCGACGGCAGGGGCCGACGGGGCCGACGGCGCCGTCCCGCCGGATCCGGCTCCGTCGCCCGAGGCGCCGGCCTCGGCGGTCGCGCCGCATCCGGCACAGAGCAGGACGGCGAGGGCGGCGGGCAGGACGAAAGTGCGGCGCATCGTTTCTCCGGGAGTCGTGGTCGAGAACTCTGTCGGGCGGCGTCGCTGGAGGAACGGGCTCGGCTCAACAAGGTCGTCCCCGACGGTAGTGGACGGGATGCATGGCTCCCGCACGAGGTTCGGTCGTAGTCCGGCATGCACTATGCAATCCTTTCGTTCGAAAGGAAACGTAAGTTTTGGTTTTCGCGCGCTACGCTGATCTCGACCAGGGACGCAGTCGAGGGGAGCTCCACCGTGCACGCAGAGGAACGACAGCAGGCGATCCTGCGACGGGTCCGCGAAGCGGGATCGATGCGCGTCACGGACTTCGCGGCGGAGCTCGGCGTGTCCGTGGTGACGGTGCGCAAGGACGTCGAAGTCCTCGCCGAGCGCGGCCTGCTGGCCCGGGTGCACGGCGGCGCGATGCTGCCCGAGGACTGGGCGGAGACCGCCCCCGCGACCGCCGCCCCGGCGGCGGCCCGCACGGCCCCGGCCGCTCCCGCCACCGGAGCCGGGCGGCCGCTGGTCCTCGGGCTGATCGTGCCGTCCTCCGCCTACTACTACCCCGAGGTCATCAAGGGCGCCCGGGAAGCGGCGGACGCCCTCGGGGTGCGGCTGACCCTCGCCGTGTCCACGTACGACGTGGACACCGAGAAGGCGCAGGCCGCGCGGATGGTCGAGGACGGCGTCGACGGGCTGCTGCTGGCGCCCTCCGCCGGCGAGGGCAAGCCGGGCGGCCAGTGGTACGAGGAGCTCGGGGTGCCCGTCGTCCTGGTCGAACGCCGCCCCGAACAACAGGCCTCCGCCGCCGAGCACGTCGGTACGGACCACGGGTACGGAGCCAGGCTGGCGGTGCGCCACCTCCTGGACACCGGGCGCCGCAAGATCGCCCTCGTGATGCGCGGCGGGACCCCCACCGCGCCCTGGATCAAGAAGGGCTACGACGCGGCGATGGAGGAGGCCGGCCCCGGCACGGCCGAGCACGCGTTCTTCCTCGATCTGGAGCAGTACGGCGCCGGTGACGCCGCCTACGAAGAGGTGATGGACGCCTTCGTCGAAGCGGTGCGGGAGGGCCGCGTCGACGCCGCCCTGGTCCATCCCGACCACGAGGCCATGGTGCTGATGCAGCGGCTGCGCGGCGCCTCGCTGTCCGTGCCGGGCGATGTCGCGCTGGTCTCGTACGACGACGAGGTCGCCTCCCTGGCGGACCTGCCGCTGAGCGCGGTGGCGCCCTCGAAGCACGAAGTCGGGGTGACGGGCGTGGAGTTGCTCGTACGCCGGCTGCGCGAGCCGGGACGGCCCAGGCGGCGGATCGCCATCCTGCCGGAGCTGCGGGTGCGCGCGTCCAGCGAGGCCTAACTGTTACTTCGCTTTTCTTTCTCAAGCTTTCGTTTTCTATTGACTCGCTTCTCCTCTGGCCGAATGATGTGCATCACCTCGCCGCATCGACGGCTCGCACCTGAGGAGCAGAGCAGTGAAGCTCACTTCCCGTACCTCCCGCGCCGCCCTCGCCACCCTCTCGCTGGCCCTGTTCGCCACTGCCTGCGGTGGGAGCGAGGGCGCCGCGCCCAGGGCCGACGCCCCCAAGGAGCCGGTCAACCTGACCTACTGGGGCTGGACCGGCGGTGCCCAGCAGGTGGTGGACGCCTTCAACGCGTCCCACCCGAACATCAAGGTCACCTTCTCGGCCATCACCGGCGGACCGGACGGGTACGCCAAGATCAGCAACGCGATCAAGGCCGGGAACGCTCCCGACGTCGCGGGCATCGAGTACCCGACCCTCCCCGAGTTCGTCAGTCAGGGATTCCTGGAGGACATCACCGCCCCGGCCGGCGCCGCCGTGAAGGCGAAGTTCCCCCAGGGCGTCCAGGACCGGGTGACCCTCGGCGGCAAGACCTGGGCCGTGCCGTACGACGCCACGCCCAACCTCCTCTACTACCGCAAGGACCTCTTCAAGAACGCGGGCGTCGAAGTCCCCAAGACCTGGGACGAGTACAAGGCGGCCGCCGAGAAGATCAAGGCCTCCGACAAGAACGTGCGCATAGGCGGCTGGGGCAACGACGACGCGCCCCTGCTGGCGGCGCTCTCCTGGCAGGCCGGTGCCAAGTGGTACGGCACCGAGGGTGATGGCTGGAAGGTCAACATCAACGACGCCTCCTCGCAGAAGGTGGCCTCGTACTGGCAGGGCCTGGTCAAGGACGACCTGGTGATGAACCTGAAGATCAACGGCCCGGAGTTCGCGAAGGCCAAGGCCGACGGGGTCATGGCCAGCTTCATCGGCGCCTCCTGGAGCGCGGGCGGCACGATGACGGCCCTGGCCAAGGACTCGGGCAAGTGGGGCGTCGCCCCGCTGCCGCACTGGGGCACCCCGGCCACCGGCATGTTCGGCGGCACCAGCTACGCCGTCACCAAGGGCAGCAAGCACGTCAAGGAAGCGGCCGAGTTCGCCACGTGGGCGGCCACCAGCCCCGAAGGCGTCAAGGCCCGCCTCAGCAGCCTGAAGGCGCCGAGCAGCAGCCTGCCCGCCAGCCCCGAACTGCGTCCGATCGCCGCCGCGGCCTTCGACGACAAGGGCTTCTTCGGCGGCGACAAGGTCTACGAGATCGCCGGCGCGCAGGTCGACACCATCGTCCCGGGCTGGGTCTGGGGCCCGGTGCAGACCGCCACCAACACCGCCATCCAGGACGCCGGGCTCAAGGGCACCCTGACCGACGGGCTCGCGGCCGGCCAGGCCGCAGCCGAGGCGGCCATCAAGGGCCGAGGGCTCAACCTCGCGAAGTAGGCACCGCGCGGGGCCCGAAGCCCTCCCGGCGCCCGGGCCCCGCCAGCCGTTCCCTTTTCCCTTCCTTCGCAGCGCACCACCAAGGAGATCCGGTGGCAGCACCACTCACTCGTTCAGCGCGCGGCGCCGCGCCCGTGCGCCGGCCAGGCCAGGGCAGGGCGGTGCTCGTCTTCCTCGGCCCGTTCTTCCTGCTCTTCACCGCGGTCCTGATCCTGCCCGTCGCGTACGCGCTCTGGATGAGCTTCTTCACCGAACGCTCCTCCGGTCTCGGATTCGGCGGCACCGAACGGGTCTTCAGCGGGTTCGGGAACTACACCAAGGCGCTCGGCGACCACGGCTTCACCTCCTCCTTCCTGCACGTGGCCGCGTACTGCGCCGTCTACATCCCCGTGATGATCGGCGCCGCGCTCGCCCTGGCCCTGCTCGTCGATTCGGCCGCGGCCAAGGCCAAGCGGCTCGTCCAATTCGCCGTCTTCATGCCGCACGCGGTCCCCGGACTGATCGCCGCGATCATCTGGACCTACCTCTACACCCCCGGCCTGAGCCCGGTCCTGGACTGGATCGAAGCGGCCGGCGGCCAGTGGGACTTCTTCGCTCCCGGGAGCGTCGTTCCCTCGCTGGTGAACGTCGCGGCCTGGCAGTGGATCGGCTACAACATGATCATCTTCTTCGCCGCGCTCCAGGCCGTGCCCCGCGAGGTCATCGAAGCGGGCGTCATGGACGGCGCCGGCGAACTGCGCATCGCGCTCCGGATCAAACTGCCGATGATCCGCTCCGCCGTCTTCCTCACGCTCCTGTTCACCTGTGTCGGCGTGGTCCAGATCTTCGGCGAGCCGATGCTCCTCTCGAAGCGGGCCGGCTCGATGGGCTCGGACTGGTCCCCGATGATGTTCATCTACAAGGCGGCCTTCGAGCGGCACGACTACGGCCTCGCCTCCTCCGCCTCGCTCATCGTGGCCCTCGTCGCCGGCACCCTCTCCTACGTCGTCACCCGGATCGGAAAGCGAGGTGACTCGGCATGAGCACCCAGACCGCCCCCTCGGCCCCGACCGAGGCCGCCCCCGGCGGCGAGCCGGCGCCCGCCCCCGGAGCCCCGCCCGCCCGGCCGGGCGAGCGCAAGCGGGCCGGAAGGCCGCGCCGGAGCGGCGCGATGGCCTCCAGGACCGTGGTCAACGCCGTCCTCCTGGTGGCGGTCCTCTACACCCTGATGCCGCTGACCTGGCTGCTGATCGCCGCCACCAAGAACCACGCCGACCTCTTCGGAACGGCCGGCTTCGGCTTCGGCGAGTTCCACCTCTTCGACAACCTCCGGGCCGTCTTCACCCACGACGACGGCATCTTCGGCCGCTGGCTGCTCAACAGCCTCCTCTACTCCGTCGTCGGATCACTGGCGTCCTCGCTGATCAGCGTCGCCGCCGGCTACTGCTTCGACAAGTACGAGTTCCGCGGCAAGGGCGCGCTCTTCGGCCTCGTCCTGACCGGCACCCTCGTGCCCACCGTCGTCATCACCCTCCCGCAGTACCTGCTCGCCTCCGAGACCGGGATCGTCAACACCTACTGGGCGATCCTCATCCCCGCGCTGGTGAACCCCTTCGGCGTGTACCTGGCCCGGGTCTTCTCCGAGGGCTACGTACCCGGTGAAGTCCTGGAGGCCGCCCGCATCGACGGAGCGAGCGAGCTGCGCGTCTTCCGGTCGATCTCGCTGCCGATGCTCATGCCCGGTTTCATGACCCTCTTCCTCTTCTCCTTCACCGCGAGCTGGAACAACTTCTTCGGCCCGCTGGTCATGCTCAACGACCACCACCTGTACCCGGCGGTGCTCGGCATCTACAGCTGGAACCAAGTCGTGCTCCAGTACCCGGAGTTCTACTCCCTCGCGATCACCGGATCCCTGGTCGCCGTCATCCCGCTCGCCCTCGCCTTCATCGGCCTGCAGCGGTTCTGGCGCTCCGGCCTCACGGCAGGAGCGGTCAAGTGACGAACCCCGCCCCGAACCACCCGGCCGACGGGCCCCGCAGGCCCCGCACCCTCCTCGCCATGGGCCCGGACACGAAGGCGGCCCTGCTCGACGAGCAGGCCCTCGCCCGGCTCGGCGCCACCGCCCTCCTGGACCCCGACCTCCTGGTCACCGACTTCGCCGCCGCCGACCCCGCACGACTGCGCGAAGCCGAGGTCCTGCTCACCGGCTGGGGCTGCCCGCCCCTCACCGAGCAGGCCCTCGACCTCCTTCCGGCCCTGCGTGCGGTGGTGCACACCGCCGGGTCCGTGAAGGGGATGATGACGGAAGCGGCCTGGCGGCGCGGACTGACGGTCACCAGCGCGGCCGAGGCCAACGCCCGGCCCGTCGCCGAGTTCACCGTCGCCGCGATCGTCTTCGCCAACAAGCGCGTCCTCACCACCGCCCGGGCCTACCGGGAGGTCCGCACACAGCTCGACCCGCTCACCCTGTACCCCGGGATCGGCAACTACGGCAGGACCGTCGGCATCATCGGCGCCTCGCGCATCGGCCGCCGCGTCATCGAGCTGCTGCGCTCCTACGACGCCCACGTGCTGGTCCACGACCCGTACCTGGACGGGGACGAAGCCAGGGCCCTGGGCGTCGAACCCGTCGACCTCGACGAACTGATGGGCCGCAGCGACGTGGTGAGCGTGCACGCGCCGCAGACCCCCGAGACCCGCCACCTCGTCGACGCCCGCCGCCTCGCCCTCATGCGCGACGGCGCGACCCTCGTCAACACCGCACGCGGGACGCTCGTCGACACCGAGGCGCTCACCACGGAGCTGGTCTCCGGCCGGCTGCACGCCGTCCTCGACGTCACCCACCCCGACGTCCTGCCGGCCGCCTCGCCGCTCTACGACCTGCCGAACGTGCTGCTCACCCCGCACATCGCCGGATCCCTCGGCAACGAACTCGGACGCCTCGCGGCCTGCGCGGCCGAGGAGTTGGAGCGGTACGCCCGAGGACTCCCCTTCGTCTACGCCGTCCACCCGGCGAGCCTGGCCCGCTCGGCCTGAACCCACCGCCGCCGAACCCCGAAAGCCCACCATGACCCTCGGTCCCTCCGCACCCCTCGCCGATCCCGGCGAAACCCCTCTCGTGCCCACGCCGGGACAACTCGCCTGGCAGGAAGCCGGATTCGGGATCTTCCTGCACTTCGGCATCAACACCTTCAACGGCGTCGAGTGGAGCGACGGGACCCTGGACCCGGCCACCTTCCGGCCCTCGCAGCTCGACGCGCGCCAGTGGGTGCGTACCGCCGCCGAGGCCGGAGCGAAGTACGTCGTGCTGACCGCCAAGCACCACGACGGCTTCTGTCTGTGGCCGACCGACACCACCGCCTACTCCGTGGCTTCCTCGCCCTGGAAGGACGGAGCGGGCGACGTGGTCGCCGAACTGGCCGGGGCCTGCGGGGAGGCGGGCCTCGGCCTCGGGCTCTACCTCTCGCCCTGGGACCGCAACGCGGACTGCTACGAGGAGCCCGCCGGCTACGACTCCTTCTACCTCCGCCAGCTCACCGAACTCTGCACCCGCTACGGCCCGTTGTACGAGCTGTGGTTCGACGGCGCGGGATCCGAGGGGCGCACGTACGACTGGGACGCGGTCATGGCCGTGATCGACCGGCACCAGCCGGACGCCATGGTCTTCAACATGGGCCGCCCCACGATCCGCTGGGTCGGCAACGAGGAGGGGCTCGCCGCCGACCCCTGCCACTACGTCACGCACTCCACGGGCATCAGCCTGTACGACGACCGGCACACCGAGCTCGACTCGGCCGCCTACCTGCCGCCCGAATGCGATGTCCCCCTCCGCGGCGACTGGTTCTGGCAACCGGGGAACCACGACAGCCTCAAGAGCCGGGAGGACCTGCTGGAGATCTGGTACTCCTCGGTGGGGCTGGGCGCCGGCCTGCTCCTGGGCGTCCCGCCCGACCGGCGCGGACTGATCGACGAGGCCGACCGGGCCCGACTCCTCGCGTTCACGGCAGAGTTGGAGCGGCGCCTGGGCGATCCCGTCCCCGCCGCCCTCACGGTCGAGGGGGACGCCGTTCTCGCGGACTTCGGCCGGCCGGTCCACGTGGACCACGTGGAACTGCGCGAGGACCTCACCCGGGGTCAGTGCGTGGACGGCCACGAGGTCTGGGCGGACGGCCGGCTGATCGCCTCCGGCCACACGGTGGGGGTCCGCCGCGTCCACCGTGTGGAGCCCCTCACCGTGCGGGAACTGCGGATCCGGCTGACCGGCCCCGGGGCCCGGCTGGCCTCGGTGTCGGCAGCCGGACCGCCGCCAGGCGTCAGCTGATCCGTCAGCCGATCTGCCAGCGCTGGTAGACCGAACCGCTGTTGGACTGCTGGCTCGCCAGGGCTCCGTCCGCGCCGGACGCGGTGGTCAGGAGCAGTCCGCTCTTCTTGTTGGCCACCGAGTAGTCGCCGGACCCGAGCGATGTGACCACCCAGCGCTGGCTGTCGCCGCTGCCGCAGGCGGTCTGCACCACGGCCGCGCCGGGAGCGGTGGAACCGGCCGCCACGTCCGCGCAGAGCCCGGACGAGCCGTTGGCCATGGTGTAGCTGCCGTCGCTGGCCAGGGTCAGCCGCCACTGCTGGTTGGGGCCGCCGTGCGGGGTCCACGTGATCAGCTGGGTACCGGAGGCGGTGGAGCTCGCCGGGTCGTCGAGCGCCTTCCCGGCCGCGGTCAGGGTCCGGGTCCCGCTCAACTGGCCGCCGTACACCTCGAACTCGTACAGCGAGTAGCCGTAGGTGGTGCCGCGCTGGGTGCCGTACACCCGGATGTAGCGGCCGGAGCCGGACAGGCCGGTCAGGTCCTGGACCCCGCCGGTGCCGGTGGTCGTGGAGTACAGGGTGCGCCAGGTGCTCTGGTCGTCGGAGACCTGGATCTGGAAGCCCTTCCCGTACGCGGCCTCCCAGCGCAGCACCACCCGGTTGACGGCCTGGGCGGACCCGAGGTCCACCTGCAGCCACTGCGGATCGGCGTACGCGCTCGACCACCGGGTGCCCGGATCGCCGTCCGTCGCCAGTGCGGCCGGGAAGTCGGCGGTCTCGGTGCTGGACGCGGTGGTGGGGCGGTTGCGGGCGAGGTTGCCAGGCTGGGAGGTCCCCGGCCAGCCGGGGTGGTGCCCGATCGCCGCCACGATCGGCGTGAACGCCGCATAGGTGGCCACCGGCTTCGGTGAACCCCAGGTCTGCTGGGCGAGCCCGCGCAGCGGGTACATGATGCCGGCGGCGATCTGCGTCTCCGTCTCGGCGTTCGGGTTGTCGCACCACACGTGGATCAGCGAACCGCGGTTCTTCGAGGGGTCGCTTATGGTGGCGCCGCCCTCGAACCGGTCCGGGGTCCAGGTCTCGTACATCCACTTGGTGTCCGGCTTCGCACCGCCGAGCACGTAATAGGTCGGCGTCCAGGACTCGTTGGCGACCGTGTACCCGGCATTGACCAGCTGCTGGGGGGTGAGTCCGTAGCTGTACCAGTACTCGACGAGGATGCGGGCGTCGGGGGTGACGGTCCCGTCCCCGGCCTTGATGCCGTCGTTCCACATCCGGGTCGTCTTGCCGGCCGCGCGGACCAGGGCGTCGGACCAGTTCACGAACCCGTAGTAGGTGTCCTTGGCGGTGGCGTTCGCCCCGTAGTGGGCGCGGGCGTAGCCGAGCAGCTGCGGGTACCTGGCGTAGTCGGTGACGTACTCGTCGGCGCCGATGTGCCAGTAGGGGGCCGGGAACAGCGGCAGGTACTCCTGGATCAGGTCCTTGATCAGGGTGTACGAGCCGGGCATAGACAGGTCGATGAACTCGGAACTCGCCGTGCCCGAGGCGTCCTTGAGCTTGAGCTCCGGGTGGGCGGCCAGGATCTGGTTCATGTGCCCCGGGGTGTCGATCTCGGGCACGATCGTGACGTGGTACTTCTGCCCCAGTGCGATCAGGTCCGCGATGTCCTGCTTGGAGTAGTGGTCGGCGGAGACGATCTCCGGGTGCGTCGCACTCTCCAGGCGGAAGCCGAAGGTGTCCGACAGGTGGAAGTGGAAGTAGTTGAGCTTGAGGTAGGCCAGCTCCTTGATGTGCTGCTTGACCCAGTCGACCGTGAAGAACTTCCGCCCCTGGTCGATCATCAGGCCGCGTTCGGCCTTGGTGGGCCAGTCCACCGCCGTTCCGGCCGGCACGGAGGACGACTGGCGCAGCAGCTGCAGCACGGTACGGGTTCCGTTGAAGGCCCCGGCGTCGGTCCCGGCCTGGAGGGCGAGGGACGGGCCGACGGTCATCCGGTACCCCTCGGCGGGCAGCGAACCGTCGCCCAGGCTCAGGGCGATGTCGCCGGGGGAGGCGCTCCCGGTGACGACGGCCACCGGACGCCCGGCCAGCGCCCCCAAGTCCTCGGCGAAGGTGGCCGCTTCGTCGGAGAGCTGTGCGGTGTGGGCGGGATCGACGACGATCCGGCTGGTGCTCGTGAAGCCGTACGACCCGCTGCCGGCCGTCCACTGCCGCAGGGCCGGCACGGTCTGCGGCGGCGCGGCGGCGACGGCCGCCCCGGCCCGCAGGGGCTCGGCTCCGGCGTTGGCGGGCAGGGACAACGCGGCCAGGGCCAGGGCGGAGGCGGTCAGGAATCTGAGCAGACGCATGGCGAGTCCCCAGGTGTTCACGGCGGTGTTCACGGCGGCATCTCCCTCCGGCCGTGACTGCCGGAGGGAGATGCCACAGTGCAACGCAGTGACAGGTCTATGTCAAGAGATGCTCGAAGTGGCGGCCGAATGAGCATCATCGAGCATCGGGCGACCCGATGGATCACTGCGCGTCGGCTGCGTCCGCCACCACCACCGGCGACGACCCGCCCGCGACGGACAGCCGGGGTGCTCCGGTGCCGTCCGCGGGAACGGTCCAGACGTCGCTCGCACGACCCTCCGCGTCCGGCAGGGCGTAGGCGACCGTCCCGTCGTCCGTCCAGGCCGCCTGGTCGTCCACGTTGCGCGTCTCGGCGAGCGGGGTCTCGACCATCGTCCGCAGGTCGAGGACGTACAGCCGCCAGGGCGCCGCCGGGTCGTCGGACACCTTCTTCTTGAAGGCGACCCGGGTGTTGTCGGGCGACAGGGAGGGGCATTCGACGTTCTCCCGCAGCGTCCTCGCCGACCAGTCGGACATGTTCCCCTCGACGAGGTACGTACGCCCCTTGGTGGAGACGGTCGCGTAGAAGCGGCTGTCGTCCCGGGCGAAGCTCACGCCCCAGTAGTTGACGTCGGGGGAGTGGTACCGGACACCGTCCATGGTCAGCGGTATCTCCTCCAGGGACTTCACCAAGTACCCCGTGCGCCGGTCGAGTACGGCCGTCCGGGTGGAGAAGCCGGTGGCGGAGTACGAGTCCCCGGTGGCGAACACCGTCCAGGCGAGCATCTGCCCCGACGCCGACACCCGGGCCCGGGTCGGAACCCCCGGCACGACGGTCCGGCTCACCTCGCGCAGCTGCCGGTCGAGGACGACGGCGTACGTCTTCGGCAGCACCCCCGGCTCGGCGCGCAGACAGAGGGCGGTGCCCCCGGCGGCATGGAACCGGTCGCAGGCGGGGCCGCCCGTGGCGCGGTCGGCCCCGCCCGCCGTCGCGGTGAGGGCCTGGTGCGCCACCCGGCCCGTGGCGCTGTCCCGGAAGTACAGGGCGGGACCGGCGAGGGCGAAGGAGGCGTCGGCGCCGGCCTGTTGGCCCGTCGCCCGGTTCCCCGCGTGCAGGGCGTACCCGGCGGTGGAGCCCGCGAGGAGGACGACCGCGGCGACCGTGAGGGCGGTACGGGCCCGGGTGCCGAGCCGGCGTGCGGGAGCGGGATCGGTGAGGTGCGTGGTCATGAGGTGCTCTTCTCACTGGTGGAGGATTCCGCCCGCTCCGCGGGTGCTGACCCGGGGGCCGGGTCCCCCGGGCCGCCCGGATCGCGCGGCAGCAGCGCCCAGCCGCCCGCCAGCGCGGCGAGCAGCACCGCCGTGGCCCCCCACAGTGCGGGCCGCGGCCCCCACACCGTCCACGCGGCGCCGAAGCCCGCCGCGGCGAGCATCCGGGCCAGGGCCTGGCCGGTCTGGAGCACGGCCAGCCCGCCCCCTCGGCCCCCGGCGGGCAGTACCGGCCCGGCGAGGGCCATCAGCACCCCGTCGGTGGCCGCGTAGAACACCCCGAGCAGGGCGAGGACGGCCGCGAGGAGGAGCGGGGCCGGCCCGCCCGCCGGGGCGAGCAGGACGAGGTAGGCGCCGAGCAGGGCGAGGTGCCCGTACAGGAACGGCAGCCTGCGCCCGACCCGGTCGGCGATCCGGCCCACCGGGACGGCCAGGAGCAGATAGCCGGCGGCCGCCCCGAGCGGCAGCAGCGGGAACCAGCTGGGATCCAGGCCCAGTCGGCGCTGGAGCAGGAGGTAGACGAAGGCGTCGCCGATGGTGGCGCCGCCGAGCAGGGCGGCGGCCCACAGGATCCGCCGGAAGGCGGGGTCGCGCAGCGCCGCGAAGGCCTTGCCCCGGGACGGGGCCGGGCCGGGCACGGCTGCCGGGCGGTGGTGGCCGGGAACGTAGAGGACCAGCAGCAGCACGCCGAGCAGACCGGCGCAGAAGCTGGCGACGAACACCGCGTCGTACGCGCCCGCGGTCGCCCAGAGCAGGGCGAAGGCGGCGAGCGGGCCGAGCAGGGCGCCGGTGGTGTCCATGGCCCGGTGCACGCCGAAGGACCGGCCGAGGTCCTCGGGCGGGCTGCTGAGGGTGATCAGCGCGTCGCGGGGGGCCGTACGGATGCCCTTGCCGACCCGGTCGGCGGCCAGGGAGGCGGCGATGCCGACGGTGGCGCCGCCGGCGAGCAGCAGGCCGAGCCGGGAACAGGCCGAGACGGCGTAGCCGATGCCCGCGACGTGCTTGTAGCGGTGACCGCGGTCGGCGAGATGGCCGCCGAGGAGCCGTACGACCGCACCGGCTCCTCCCATCAGACCGTCCAGGAAGCCGAATTGGAGGGGGGAGAGACCGAGTCCGAGGACCAGGTAGAGCGGCAGCACCGCGCTGACCATCTCGGAGGAGACATCGGTGACGAGGCTGACCGTACCGAGCGCGAGGACGGCGGCGGGGACGCGCCGGCCCGCCCCCGTGGTGGGGGGCGGGACCGGAGCGGCCCGGCGGCCGGTGGTGGCCAGGTACATCAGTGACAGGTGTACTTCGGGCTGGTGTCCTTCGTGGTCCCGTCGGTGGCGACGTAGCTGTAGCTGTAGCCGGTGTCGGTGAAGTCCAGCTTCAGGACCCCGTACGTACCGCTGATCCGCTTCTGGCTGTTGGGCTGGACCGTCTCGATGTCGTACGGATCGGCGCCGCCCATGCCGCCGACGATCTCGGTGATCCCGTCGGCGGTGGCGTTGCCGTTCGGGTCCTGCGGGGCGAACCGCTCGTAGTGGTGGTCGTGCCCGTTCAGCACGAGGTCGGCCTTGGCGCCGTACAGGATGTTCCAGACCGGCTTGCTCACCGGGTCGTTGCCGTGACCGCCCGAGGAGTACAGCGGGTGGTGCCAGTAGGCGGCGATGCAGCCCTTGGAGTTCGCGGCGAGGTCGGCCTTGAGCCAGTCGATCTGGGCCTTCTGGTCGAAGGAGTTGGAGTCGAGGGCGATGAAGTGCCAGTTGCCCTCGTCGAAGCTGTAGTAGCTCTTGCCCTGCGGGTAGGCGACGGCACCGAAGTACGCCTTGTAGCCGGCGAGCGGTCCGGCCGGGTCGTAGGTCTCGTGGTTGCCGGGCACGGGGCGGGTCTTGTCCTTGAAGGCGCCCCAGGACTTGTCGTAGTAGTTCTTGTAGTCGGAGAGCCGGGCGTCGTCGTACTGGTTGTCGCCCATCGTCAGATAGAACTTCGGGTTGATCTTCTGGGCCTGTGCCGCGGTCTTGGGGTGGGCGCAGGAGCTGTCCGAGGCGGTGCACTGGGCGGCGATGTCACCGGCGGCGACCACGGTGAAGGCGCCGGCCGGCGGGGGAGTGCCCCCGTCGAGGGTGCCGTACACCTCGACCTCGTACAGGGAGTACCCGTAGGAGGTGCCGCGAGCGGTTCCGTACACGCGCAGGTAACGGCCCGTGCCGGAGAGGCCGGTCCAGTCGTCGGTGCCGCCGTTGCCGGCCGTCTCGTTGGCGAGCCGGGTCCAGGTGGTGCCGTCGGCCGATATCTCGACGCGGTACGTCTTCGCGTACGCGGCCTCCCAGCGCAGCGCGACCCGGGAGACGGTGG
Organism: Streptomyces sp. NBC_00193; assembly: GCF_026342735.1. GTDB lineage: Bacteria > Actinomycetota > Actinomycetes > Streptomycetales > Streptomycetaceae > Streptomyces > Streptomyces stoeckheimensis. Next base: position 479,655 of record NZ_JAPEMM010000002.1, on the reverse strand, counting down.
CGTTCGCGCCGAGGTCGACGCGGATCCACTGCGGGTCCTTGCCCTCGATGCTGGCCCACCGGGTGGTGGAGCTGCCGTCGAAGGCGTTCTGCGGGCCGAAGCTCGAAGTCTCCACGGAGGACGCCGTGGCGGTCTTGCCGCGCGAGATGAGGGGGTCGGCGGCGGCGCCGGCCCGCTCGGGATAGGCGAGCAACAGGCCGCCTACGAGGAGGAGCACGGCGGTGATGACCACGCCCATCGTGCGGCGCGATGTGTAAACATGTGGCGTGCTTGGAGTGTTCAGGCGCATCCTGACTCCCTGGCCTGGTGGGTGGCGAGAGCTGGCACCGGTACGAGACCCTGCGTCCCTGCCCGCGGGCGGGCAGGGGTGGGCGTGGTCACAGCGGCCGGGTCAGAGCTCTCGCTGAGCGCGTCATACCCACGGATGCGGGCACCGCGCCGAGCCGCCGAAGCGGGATGCTAGCAAACAGGAAACTTTCCTACCAGTCATTCGGCGCAGGAGCTTCGGGGCCTGTGCGGCGCGAACGCCAGGGGCGCCGGGGACGTCAGGGACGTCGGGGACATCAGGGATGTCAGGGACGTCAGGGACCTTCAGGAGATCGCGTACCACTGGCTGGCCCAGCCGGTGTTGATCGTGCTGGTCGACTGCTCGGCGAGGTTCACGGTGGCCGGGAGTGAGGTCTGACCGGTCAGGACGGTGCTGTAGCGGAGGCTCGGCGGGTTCAGACCCGCGTTGACCGAGATCCCGGCGCCCGTGGCCTTCAGGGTGAGGGCGTTCGTGGCCCAGGTGCCGTTGAGGAGGAGGGCGACGAAGTACGTGCCGGGGGCGGCGGTGAACGGCTTGGCGAGGGGGAACGGCTTGGCTATCGCCTCGGTCATGAGCTGCGGGGAGACGTCCGCGGTGGACGCGACCAGGGTGCCCTTGGCGTCGTACACGCCGAGGTAGCAGTTGGAGAGTTGGGCGTTCGGGTCGATTCCGGCCAGCCCCAGCCAGATGTTGGACCAGGTGAGCTCCTCGCGCAGCACCATCCGGACCAGGGTGACCCGTCCGCCGACCCCGGCCGCGGACTGGGCGGTGACGTGCCCCGCGTCGTTCGGATCGCCGGTCCAGGCCAGCAGGTTCTGGTCCTGCGGCCGCGGCCCCTCGAACCCGCCACCGGCGGGCACCTGCGCGGGGGACGCCCCTGCCGGCGAAGATGCACCGGCCCCCTTCCCTGTCGTGCTCCCGCCGGACGCCGAGCAGCCGGACAGGACGAGGGCCGCCGCGAGCATGGCGGCGAGGCCGGCCGAGGCGGTGGTGGTACGGGTGCGCATGGTCCCCCCATGAGGTGCTGTTGTGCGAAGGAAGCCATGGTCACACGGGCTGCGCGCGTTCCCGCAGGCGGCCCTGTCGCTCCCCCGGGGGTCCCCTCCGCCGCCTCCCTCAAAGGGCCAGGAGGACCAGGATCAGCACGGCGGGCGGAAGGAACAGGGTCAGCAGGTGGACCACCGCGGTACGGGTCATCCCCAGGGCGAGGAACAGGACCAGCCCGCCCACGAGCCAGCAGCCGAAGACCCGGAACGCGAGTTCCTGCGCGGCGGTTTCCTGCGCCCGGGTCGTGGCCTCGAAGAAGGGGCCGCCGATCATCATCGAGAGCAGCACGCAGCCGAGGAGCAGGTTGACCGCCCCGGCGACGACCGCGCAGGGGTGGTCGCTCCGGCGCGCTCGTCTCCACAGCCCTGTCGCGTACGGCCCACTTGCGCTCATGGGGCGAAAGCCTAGTCGGGCACCCGGGACCGGCTCTCGAACGGGCCGTCGCCGGTCACTGCCCCACCCTCCCGTCGACGCATTCGCGCAACAGGTCGGCGTGCCCGCAGTGACGCGCGTACTCCTCGATCCGGTGCACCATCAGCTCCCGCACCGCGATGCGGTCCTTGCCCAGCCGCTCGCCCAGATCCGGTTGCCTGGCCAGCGCCGCGTCGGTCGCGTCCTGCTCACGCTCCAGATCGGCGTACGCGCCGTCGACCACGGCCTGCTCGGCGACGGCTCCCTCGAAGTCCCCGTCGCGCTTGCCGTACAGCTTCGGCAGCGGATCGCCGTCGGTGATCCAGTTCTGCCAGTCCCGTTCCACCTCGGCGAGGTGCCGCAGCAGGCCGAGCAGCGACATCGTCGACGGCGGGACCGACCGGTGTGCCAGCTGCTCCGGGGCCAGGCCCTCGCACTTCATCCGCAAGGTCAGGCGGTAGTCCTTGAGGAATTCCTGCAGGGTCGCGAGCTCGCCCTCGGCACTGCTCTCACCGCTGTTGCGCGGGTCGTCGTCCGGGTCCACCCACATGTCGGTGTAGATGGTCGACCGGGTCCATCGCTCGTCTTGATCACTCATGCGTTCCATGCTCGTCCACGAAGGAACCGGCTCGCCAGCCGATTTCTCCCGGAACGCAGAATGGCAAGGAGGTTTCCCCACTCCTTGCCACTCTCAACTTATAGCGCACCGGGGGGCTTGCGGCAAGGCCCCGGTCGTGACACAGAATCACCGCTCGAAGGCGGAACCTGTGGAAATGGTGATTGCGTGATGACCGAAGCACCCGACACGACCGATGCACCCAACACGACCGACGCAACCGACGTAATCGACGTGACCGTCGTCGGCGGCGGACCGACCGGTCTGATGCTCGCCGCCGAGTTGCGCCTGCACGGTGTCCGCGTGGTCGTGGTGGAGAAGCTGACCCGTCCGACCGGGGAGTCCCGCGGCCAGGGCCTGCACACGCGCAGCGTGGAGCTGATGGACCAGCGCGGCCTGCTGGACCGGTTCCTCGCCGCCAGTGAGAAGTTCCAGGTCGGCGGCCTGTTCGGCGGCATCATGAAGCCGTGGCCGGACCGGCTGGACACGGCGCACCCGTACGGCCTCGCCATCCCGCAGCCCGTCACCGAGCGGCTGTTGGGCGAGCACGCCCTCGAAGTCGGCACCGAGATCCGGCGCGGCTGCGAAGCGGTCGGCCTGAGCCAGGACGAGGACGGGGTGACCGTGGAGCTGGCGGACGGTACGCGCCTGCGCTCGCGCTACCTCGTCGGATGCGACGGCGGCCGCAGCGCGGTGCGCAAACTGCTCGGAGTCGGCTTCCCCGGCGAGCCCGCCACGGTCGAGACCTTGTTGGGCCAGATGGAGGTGACCGCGGATCCGGAGACGATCGCCGCGGTCGTCGCGGAGGTCAACAAGACCCAGCTCCGCTTCGGGGTCCACGCGGGCGAGGACGGGTCGTGCCGCATCATCGTCCCCGCCGACGGCGTGTCCGAGGACCGCAGCGCGCCGACCCTGGAGGAGTTCAAGCAGCAGCTACGGGCCTTCGGGGGAACCGACTTCGGTGTGCACTCGCCGCGCTGGCTGTCCCGCTTCGGCGACGCCACCCGGCAGGCCGAGCAGTACCGGGTCGGCCGGGTCCTGCTGGCCGGCGACGCGGCGCACATCCACCCGCCGACCGGCGGCCAGGGGCTCAACCTCGGCGTGCAGGACGCCTTCAACCTCGGCTGGAAGCTCGCCGCGGCCGTCAACGGCTGGGCCCCGCACGACCTCCTGGACAGCTACCACGCCGAACGCCACCCGGTGGGCGCCGCCGTACTGGACAACACCCGCGCACAGATCACGCTGATGGGGAGCGACGCGGGCCCCACCGCGCTGCGGAAGCTGTTCGCGAAGCTGATGGACTTCGAGGAGGTGAACCGGTACGTGACGGGGATGATCACCGCGGTCGAGGTCCGCTACGACTTCGGCGAGGGCCACGAACTGCTCGGCCGCAGGCTGCGGGACGTGGAGCTGAAGCGGGGACGCCTCTACGAGCTGATGCACACCGGCCGCGGACTCCTGCTCGACCAGACCGGCCGGCTCTCGGTCTCCGGATGGGCCGACCGCATCGATCACGTCGCCGACGTCAGTGCGGAGCTGGAGGAACTGGACGTACCGGCCGTGCTGTTGCGCCCGGACGGCCATGTGGCGTGGGTCGGCGAGGACCAGGACGACCTGGACGCCCACCTGCCGAAGTGGTTCGGCGCCGCCACGGCCTGACCACGCTGCGTGGGCTGTCGGCGGGGGCGATATCTTCGGCCCATGTTGATCACCGCACAACTGCGCGACTCGGTGAAGCTGCCGGGTGGGGATGCACTCGTCAACGGCTTCGCCTTCGAGGGGCGTGGGGACGGGTCGTGCCGAGCTCTCCTCCGTAAGGGGCGAGAACTGCAGGTCTACGACCTGTACCAGCTCTTCGCGGGGCACCGCACGCCGGCCGCGGTCTTCCCCTTTCCCTGGCCCGGGTGGGACCACGGTGTCCACTCGGTGAGCCCCGACGGCTCGTTCACGGTGTTCTCGGGCCAGCGCGCGGTGAGGGCCGTGGGCGTGGGCGGTGCAACGCTGTGGGAGTACCGGCACGGGTGCTGGGCGCCCGGACTCGGTCACGCGCACACGGGCGACGACCAGGAGGTGTGCGGCGGATTCGAGCACGGATCCTGCCGGGTCTCCGACGACGGCCGACTCGTCTGGGCGCACGTCGCGATGGACCCGGAGGAGCGGGAAGGGGGACGGGAAGGGGGAGAGGAGGCCGAAGGGGAATCAGGAGGCGACGGGCAGGAATGCTGGGTCGTCCTGGACGCCCGCGACGGGCGAGAACTGGCCCGGCTGCCGCTGGACAGCGCAGCCGCGGGTTCACACCACCTCTCCCACCCCGACGGCATCCACATGGGCCTGTGCATCGGCATGGGCCAAGACGGCATCCTGCTCCACTGGGCGCGCTGGAACGGCGAGACGCTGACCGGCTGGGACCTCAACGCCACCATGGACCGCATCCTGGCGGACGTCCACGCGGAGCTCCCGGGCTTCCTGACGGTCGAGCACTACGGAGCCGACCTCCAGCTGCACGCCCTGGACGGCGCCGTCGTCTCCGAGGCGGCGCCCGAAACGGCTGACGGCGAGGAACCGCCCTACTGGGACTACAGCTGCGGCTTCGTCGACGCCGACACGGTCATCGCCTCGACGGTCGAATCCGACGAGGATCCGGAGCGGGCCCGCCACTGGCTGCTCGATGCCCGCACCCTGGAGACCCGCGGAACGGTCAGGTACCCGACGGGCCCCGTCGACAGCTACGTGCGCCCGCTCGGCGACGGCACCTGGCTCACCTACGACGACGGCAGCGCCACGCTCCACCGCTGGACGGCCGAGCCGGTACCTGGCTCTGCATCAGGATCGATCAGGAATCAAGAAGCGCGGTCCACGCAACGCCTTTAACCTACTCACCATGAACATCACCGTTCACACGGCTCCTCCTCCGTATGACGACGCGGACGCATCGCCCGTCCCCACGCCGTCCTGACTCCCGGCCCTTTCCTCCCGATTGGCCGGCGAACACGCACCGATGTGACCTCCGGGCCCTGGCCCGGAGGTCCGCCACGTACACATCCACAGTGCAAGGAGCAAGGCATGAAAGCGCACGTCAGCTCGATCCTTCTGGGCGTCCGGGACATGGACCGGGCCAAGCAGTTCTACGCCGAGGGGCTCGGCTGGAAGATCCAGAGCGACTTCGGCATATCGGTGTTCTTCGCATCGGACGGCGCCTCGCCCGTCGGCTTCTACAGCCGCGAAGGCCTCGCCGACCAGGTGGGCACGGACCAGGAAGGCAGCGGGTTCAGCGGACTGGTCCTGACCTACGTCGTCCGCAGCGAGGCGCGGGTCGACGAGATCATGGCGGAGGCCCAGAAGGCCGGCGCCACGGTCCTCAAGCCCGCCGGCGCCCTGCCGTGGGGCGGCTACGGCGGCACCTTCGCCGACCCGGAGGGCTACATCTGGAGTCTCGGCTACAGCGACCAGGGAACCGACCAGCCCTACGCCGAGTAACCGCCGTCTTCGTCTCGCAGCCGTCCGGGACGGCTGCGAGACGGGTGCGGTCCACGGTGAACCGGCAGGACGAACACGGGAACACAGGGGAAGATCTTGAAGTTTCGGTCCATCGTTGAACCACCTGAGCCCATGCGGGGCCTGGAAGTTCCGCCCGAGGTGGTGGCAGCGCTCGGCGAGGGCTCGCGACCGCCGGTGACGATCACGATCAACGAGCATTCCTGGAAGAGCCGGATCGCCCTCCTGCGCGGCCGCCACTTGATCGGCCTCAGCCACGCCAACCGGCAGGCCGCGGAAGTGGAGATCGGCGAGGAGATCGAGGTCGAGGTCGAGCTCGACACCGAGCCGCGCGTCGTCGTCGAACCCGCTGACTTCGCCCAGGCTCTGGACGAAGACCCGGCCGCCCGCGCCGCCTACGACACCCTGACGTACAGCCGCAAGCGCGAGCACGTGCGCGCCATCGAAAGCGCGAAGAAGCCCGAGACGCGCCAACGGCGCATCGAGAAGGCCATCGCCACCCTGCGGGGCTGACCGTCGGGCTTCAGCCCGAGGGCGGGAAGAGGTCATGCGGTACTGCGGGTGCACCGTTCACTGGGTGCTCAGCCAGCGGGTCGCGGCTTCCACGGTGCCGTCCCGGCTGTTGCCGGGGTTCCGCGCATCGTCCGGGAGCTCTTCGTCGGGTGGGATCGGGCCGTCGTGGATCCGTCCGGTCCGATCTGCTTCCCTGGCCTGGGTGAGGACGATCATCGCGCCGTCGGCGAGACGGTGGGAGTCGTTTGCCGTGGGCACACCTCGTGTGGGCTGGCCGAAACTTCGTGTACGCGGCTGTCCGCGGAAGGCGATCGTCACGGCCTCGGCCGCGCTGGCGGTGCGCTTGCCGGTGAGTACGGCAACGGGCGGATCCGGATGTGCCAATGGTTCGGCGGGGCCCCAGGTGTCGAGGTACGCCTCCGGTGTTCCCTCTCGGAGGGTCCAGGGTGTCCGCTTGCCGTCGGACTCCACGAACGTGCCGATGTCACCGTCGTCCAGCAGGCGTCCGGCCGAGGCCAGTGGTCCCCACATGTCGCCGCCCGTGTTGCTGCGCAGGTCGACGATCCAGCCCCGGGCTCCCTGCCTGTCCATGTCCTGTACGACGGCCCGGGCCTGGCGCACGTACGCCGCGGCGGCCTTGTCGGACGCGACCGAGGGCAGCACGAGGTAGCCGATGCCTCCGGGCAGCAGCCGGCCTTCAGGCAGCGGGGAGTTCTCCGATGAGGGGCTCAGCGCCGCCTCGGCCTCCTCCGGAGTCATGAACTGGCTGTGGTGGTCGCCCAGGTTCCGGAGTGCTTCGCGAACGGCCCCGTAGGTCTCGGCCCGTGTACGTGCTTTCGCGGCGCGGGCGAAGGCGTTCTTGCGTAGCGTCGACCAGTCGAGGTCGGTCTTGTACAGCGAGTTGCTCTCCATGACGTCCAGCGCGGTGGTGAGGTACGCGCGGGCGTCGGGCGACATCGCGTGTCCCGGTGCCGAAGGCTCAGCGGTACAGCCGGTGGTGATCATGAGCGCCGCCATGGCCGCCACCACGTGGCGCCGTGTCGGCGTCTTCTTCGGCATGTCCCGCATGACGTCTCTCTTGCTCCCTCTTGACGTTCCGGCCGACATGCTTTTCGTCCACCGGAACCCGCGTACAGGCTATACGTCCAGCCCCCAGGAGACGCCGGCCGCAAGCTCCTGCGGTGCGGGCCGGTAGGTCTCCTGGTTCCGGGGGTACGTATTTTGGGAGTTGTTCCAACGGGTGGTGCCGACGGCGCCCAACACCCACGACAGCCAGGCGCTGGAGCCGCTCGTGCGCGGGATTCCGCCGATCCGCTCCCGACGGGGGCCTCGCAGACGGCGTCCCGCCAAGCTCGGCGGCCTTTGCCCTACGGGACGTTCCAAGCGGAGATGATGGGTTGCCCGTCCTCGGTGGCCAGGAAGCCGAGAGTGCCCGGATGCGGGTGGCCGAGCAGTCGGCTCGCGGACGCGTCGAGGCCGAGCCAGCGCACGGTGAGCACACGAGCCACTGGCCGCAGCCTCGCCCGCTTCCGTCAGAGCAATATCGGTCCGTCCAGCGTGCCGGCCCGACAGGCTCCACTCGGTCTGGCCGTGCCTGATCACTATCGGCTCCCCCATGGCCACGCACGCTATCTGATCTTGTGGCACGCCGAAACGGCTTCTTCGCCTTCCCCCCCGCCACCGTCGACGGTCCCTCATCGTCTGCGCTGGGCACGCCAAATGAGATGACCTCTAAGAGGTTGTTTTAATCTGGATTGCAGGAATTTGATGTGATTCACGAGGCGGCCGGTCGCGGTGCGGTAGTGACCACGGGTGGAGCCAGTGCCTGTGGGCCGGGTGGGGTGACGGGTGGGGCGGTTTGGGCCTTGTTCCTGTCTCATCCCAGGATGTCCGGCCATTGGTGGCCTGCGTGCTTCCGGTGCCGCGGCTGTGCGCCTGGGCGCACTCGGTCCGCGGCAGTACGCCGGAATCATGACAACGCGACGCCCGTATCCGAGTGATCTGTCCGATGCGCGCTGGGAGTTGATCGAGCCGGTGCTGTCCGCGTGGCGCTTCGAGCGCCGTGGCCGGGCTCTGGACTTCGGCCGGCCTCCGCGGCATGACCTGCGCGAGATCATGAACGCGATCCTCTGCGTGGACCGCACCGGCTGCCAGTGGGCCTACCTCCCGCATGACTTCCCGCCACACCAGAGCGTCTACGGCTACTTCGCCAGATGGGCAGACGAGGGCGTGTTCGCCCAGCTCAACGGAGTCCTGCGGCAACTTCTCCGTGAGAAGGAAGGACGGGACGCGGAGCCCTCAGCGTGTGTGATCGACGCCCAGAGCATCAAGACCTCCACCAGCGTTCCTGCCGCCAGCCAGGGCATCGACGCGGGCGAGAAGATCGCGGGCCGCGAACGGAGCACCGTCACCGACACGCTCGGCCTTCTCCTCACGGTGCTGGTCACCGCGGCCAGCGTGCAGGACTCCGTCGCCGGCACCCGGCTCATCGACCAGGTCGCCGCCGACCACCCCGGAATCCGCAAGGTCTGGGTCGACGGCGGCTACCGCCAGCACCTCGTCGAACACGCCGCCACCCTCGGCATCGACATGGAGATCACCGCCCGCAAGCCCGGGACCAGGGGTTTCACCCCGATCCCGAAACGTTGGGCAGTCGAGAGGACCTACGGCTGGCTCATGCTCCACCGCCGCCTGGCCCGCGACTACGAAACCCTTCCCGCCCGCTCCGAAGCCATCATCCACATCGCGATGACCGACCTCATGACCCGCCGCCTCACCGGCGAGAACACCATCTCCTGGCGCGACCCGACACACCAGACCAAACAGCCGATACCGGGATAAAAGAGCGGGATAAAACGACCTCTAAGCAGGCTGAAGAACACGATCGAGCGCTGCCCGGCCCGCGGGTCCCCACGTGGGCTTGCCGCCAGGGAGGCCCCGATCTCCGTTCTGGCCCATCAGCATGAGGAACAGGCTTTTCAGAGCAGCCAGCCCGCGGGCGCGCCGGATCGTCGCCCTGTCCGCGTGCGCGTACACGTCGAAGAACCGAGAGGCGGCGCCCGCGGGCAGAATCACCCATGCGGCCGCGAGGTCCCACACCGGATCACCGGCGAACATGTCACCGAAGTCGATCACGCCCGAGAGCGTCCCGTCCGAGACGACGACGTTCGCCGGATGCAGGTCGCCGTGCACCCAGAGCGGCGGACCCTCCCACTCCGGCGCCGCGACGGCGTCGTCCCAGACGGCCCGGACGGCGTCAGCGAGGTCGTCGGGGACGACGGCACGGAAGAAGTGGTCGAAGCCGTCCGTGCACTTCTGGGGGTGATCGCCGCGGTCCTCACTGACCGGCGCGTCGGCGGGGGCCTCCACGTGGAGCGCCCTGAGGAAGCCCGCCAGGGTGTCGGCCGCGTGGTCGACACGGCTGATCGAGGCGTAGTCCAGCGGCTCGCCCGGAACCCACGTCATGACCGTCCAGGGCTTCGGGAAGCGTGCAGACGGTTCACCGATCCGCACGGGGTTCGGGACCGGAAGCGGCAGGCGCGGAGCCAAGACGGGCAGCCACCGGCATTCCTTGCGCTGAAGGTCCGGGGCACGTTCCGTACGCGGCATGCGCACGGCCAACTCGTCCCCAAGCCGCCACTGCTGGTTGTCCCACCCGCCCGCCACCTCGCGGATGGCCAGCCCTGCAAGGTCCGGATGCTGCTCCTGAAGCAGTTCGTAGATCACGTCTGCGGTGATCTCGATCTCGGAGTCGGTCATGCGAAGCCACGGTACCGGGGCAGGCGGAGCGGCGTTCGCAAGCTGTCGTACTCGCCTCGCTGGCCGAGGAGTCGCGCTGTTCGAATTATGTTCGATACGGTGGTTGTATCTGGTCAGGGTGGCTGGAAAGGGGTGGTCAGGCGATCGGAGGTGGCCCATGGGCGACGGTGTGCACCTTCATGCCGCGAGTGGCTACTCGGCCCGGTACGGTGCCTCGCACCCCTCTGACCTGGTGAAACGGGCTGTCGAGCGGGGCGTCGGGACGCTTGCGCTCACCGATCGCGACACCGTCGCGGGGGCGGTCCGCTTCGCGAAGGCGGCGGTCGGGGCGGGGATCCGTCCGGTGTTCGGGGTCGACGTCGCCGTCGCCCCCGCCGCCGGGCTCGGCGGCCGCGCCGCCCCCGCCGGGGCACGGCCGCGGACGCCCGCGCGGGGTGGTGCGTACGTCGTCGAGCCGGCGCTGCGGGTCACCCTCCTCGCGCGGGACGCCGGCGGATGGGCCCGGCTGTGCCGCCTGGTCTCCGCCGCTCACGAGGGTGGCGTTCACGGGGGAGCGGGTGAGGGTGCGGGCGCGGCCCGCGCCGGTGCCGCTTCTGCCGGTGCCCTCCCCGCAGCCCCCGCCCCCGCCCCGCCCGTCGTGTCCTGGTCCGTGCTGGAGCGCTACGCGGACCAGGGGCTGGTGGTCATGCTCGGCCCCGTGTCCGAGCCCGTGCGCGCCCTCGCGGCCGGCCGGCCCGACCTGGCCGAGCGGCTGCTCGCCCCGTGGCGGGAGATCGCGGGCCCGGGGCTGCGGCTGGAGGTGCTCTGGTACGGGCTCCCCGGCACCGGGCCGGGCTCGCTGCGGCTGGCCGCCCGCACGCTGGGGCTGGCCGACCGGCTCGGCATCCCGGCCGTCCTCACCAACGCCGTCCGCTACGCCGACCCCGCCCAGCACCGCATCGCCGACGTACTGGACTCCGCCCGGCTGCTGCGCCCCGTCGACCGGCGCCGGCTGGACTGCGGCGAGCGCTGGCTGAAGGGGCCGGACGCGATGGCGTACGCCGCCGAGCGGATCGCCGCGGCCACCGGCCCGGCCACCGGCTCGGGCGCCGCCTCGGACCCGGCCCGGGCGGCGGAGCTGCTCGCGGAGACCGCGCGTACGGCGGAGCTGTGCACCGTCGACCCGGTGGCCGACCTCGGCATCGGCATCGGCCCCGCCCCCGCGCGGTCCAGCTTCCCCGAGCCGCAATCGGTGGGCGCCGGACCCGGACCGGACGAGGCCGCGGCCCTGCTGCGCCGGCGCTGCGCGGAGGGGATGTTCGCGCGCGGCCTGGACCGGGACCCGCAGGCGGTCCGGCGGCTGGAGTACGAGCTCGGCGTGATCGGGAAGCTGGGGTTCGAGTCCTACTTCCTGGCGGTCGCCCAGGTCGTCACGGACATCCGGGCCATGGGCATCCGGGTCGCCGCCCGCGGATCCGGCGCCGGGAGCATGGTCAACCACGCCCTCTTCATCGCCACGGCCAATCCCCTCGAACACCACCTGCTCTTCGAACGCTTCCTCAGCGTCCGCCGCCGCTCGCTCCCCGACATCGACCTCGACGTGGAGTCGGCCCGCCGGCTGGAGGTCTACGACCGGATCATCGAGCGGTTCGGCACCGAGCGGGTGGCCGTCGCCGCGATGCCGGAGACCTACCGGGCCCGCCACGCCCTGCGCGACACGGGCCTCGCCCTCGGCCTGCCCCCGCAGACCGTCGACACGATCGCGAAGTCCTTCCCGCACATCCGGGCCTGCGACATCCGCGGCGCCCTCGCCGAGCTCCCCGAGCTCAAGGAACTCGCCGCCGAGGCCGCCTCGTACGGCCCGCTGTGGGAGCTGGCCGAGGGCCTGGACGCCCTGCCGCGCGGCTACGCCATGCACCCCTGCGGAGTGATCCTCTCCGACGCCACCCTCCTGGACCGGCTGCCGGTGCAGCCCACCCCGGGCGGGCGGTACCCGATGGTCCAGGCGGACAAGGAGGACGTCGAGGACCTCGGGCTCGTGAAGCTCGACGTGCTCGGCGTGCGCATGCAGTCGGCGATGGCGCACGCCGTCGCCGAGATCCGCCGCACCACCGGCCGCCAGCTCGACCTCGACAACCCCGACCACGTCCGGCTGGACGACCCCGACGCGTTCGAGCTCATCCGGCAGGCCCGGACCGTGGGCATGTTCCAGCTGGAGAGCCCCGGCCAGCAGGACCTCGTCGGCCGCCTCCAGCCGCGCGGGGTCCAGGACGTCATCGCCGACATCAGCCTGTTCCGGCCCGGGCCGGTCAAGGGCGGCATGCCCGCCCTCTACATCGCCGCCCGCCACGGCGCCGCCCCCCGCTACCCGCACCCCGACCTCGAACCGGTCCTCGCCGACACCTACGGCGTGACCATCTGGCACGAGCAGATCATCGACATCTTCGCGGTGATGACCGGCTGCGACCGGGCGCTCGGCGAGATCGCCCGCCGCGCCCTCGCGGGCCCCGACCGGCTGCCCCGGGTGGAGGCGTGGTTCCGGCAGCGGGCCGGCGCCCGCGGCTACGGCCGGGAGGTGCTCGACGAGGTGTGGGAGATCGTCGCCGCGTTCGGCGCGTACGGGTTCTGCCGCGCGCACGCCGTCGCCTTCGCCGTGCCCGCCCTCCAGTCGGCCTGGCTCAAGGCCCACCATCCCGCGGCCCTCTACGCCGGGCTGCTGGAGCACGACCCCGGCATGTGGCCCGCCCGGGTCATCGTCTCCGACGCCCGCCGCCACGGCGTGCCCGTGCTCCCCGTGGACATCAACCACTCCGCGCCCGACCACCGCGTCGAGCAGACGGCGGACAGGGGCTGGGCAGTACGGCTCTCGCTGTCGACGGTGAAGGGAACCGGCGCCGAGGAAGTGGCCCGCATCGCCGCCGGCCGGCCCTACGCCTCGCTGCAGGACTTCTGGGAGCGGGCCCGCCCTGCGCTCCCGACCGCCGAGCGCCTGATCCGGATCGGCGCCCTCGACGCCCTGCGCGGCCGCCTCACCCGCCGCGACCTCCTCCTCCAGGTCTCCGAGCTCCACCGCCACACCCGGGGGCGCGCGGTCGACGGACAACTCGCCCTCGGCGGCGCACTCGTCACCGCCGCACCGTCGGGGCTGCGGGAGATGACCAGCCGCGAAGCCCTCAACGCCGAGATCGAGGTCCTGTCCATCGACGTCTCCCAGCACCTGATGGAGCACCACCACCGGCTGCTCCGCGAGATCGGCGCCGTCGACTCCGCCCACCTGGGCGCGATGCGCCCCGGGCAGCGGGTCCTGGTCGCCGGAGTCCGCGCCTCGACGCAGACACCGCCGATCCCTTCGGGCAAGAGGGTCATCTTCGTGACGCTGGAAGACGGCCGCGGCCTCGTCGACATCGCGTTCTTCGAAGACAGCCACGAGGCCTGCGCCCACACGGTCTTCCACTCCGGTCTGCTCCTGGTCCGCGGCACCGTCGAGGCCCGGGGACCGCGCCGCACCGTGGTCGGCGAGATGGTCTGGAACCTCGAGGAGATCGCGGCCGCCCGCCGCGACCAGGGCCCCGAGGCCGCACTCGCCCTGCTCGGCCGCGCCGACCCGGCCCCCACGCCCGCCCAGGGCGCCGCCCGGCCGCGCACCCTCGCCAACGGCACCAGCGGAGCCCGCCTCCACCCGTACGCGGACCTCCAGCCCGCCGGCACCCGCGCCGCCGACCTGAAGTCCCTCGGCTACACCAGCCCCGGCTCGGCGGGGTGATCGCCGTGCAGCAGATCCTCCACGCCCAGTTCCACTTCCCCTACGGGGCCGACCCCGGCGCGGACCCGGGCGCGGGCCCGCGTACGGAACCCGGTACGGATGCCGGCGCCGGCCCGGGCCCGGCCACAGCCACCGGTCTCTACGCCCAACTCCTCGACATGGCGGCCGACATCACCCCCCGGGTCCAGCCGATCCCACCCGACGCCGCCCACCTCGACATCACCGGAGCCCTGCGCTACTGGCAGCGCGACGCCGAGGCCCTGGCGGCCGTCCTGCGGATGCGGACCGTCGGACTGCACGGCGTGCGGACGACCTGTGCGATCGCACCCAACCGCATGCTCGCCACGATGACGGCCGCCCTCACCCCCCTCGGCGCCACCACCGTCCTCACCGAGGGGGAGGTCACCGCCTGGCTGCGCCCCCGGCCCGTCGCGGCGCTCTACGGAGTCGGCCCGGCCACCGCCGCCACCCTGGCCTCGTACGGGCTGCACACGATCGGAGACCTCGCCGACGCACCCCTGCCCACCCTGACCAGGATCTTCGGCTCGGCCACCGGCCGGGCCCTGCACGCCCACGCCCAGGGCGAGGACCTCCGCCCGGTCGAGGCCCGCCCCGTCCCCAAGTCCCTGACCACCCACCACCCCTTCGAGGCCGACTGCCTCGACACGGACCGGCACCGCCGAGCCCTCCTCGACCTCGCCCACCGGCTCGGCGCCCGGCTCCGCGACGAGGAGCAGGTGGCCGCCGGCCTCACCCTCACCGTCCGCTACGCCGACCGCACCACGACCACCCGCACCCGCACCCTGACCGAACCCACCCACCACACCGGCCCCCTCGCCGGCGTCGCCTACGAGCTCTACGGTCTCCTCGGCCTCCAGCGGGCCCGCGTACGCTCCTTCGACCTCCGTGCCGAAGCCCTGCGCCCCGCCTCCGAGGCCCGGCGCCAGCTCAGCCTCGACCCGGCCGACGAACGGGCCCTCGCCGTCGAGGCGGCCGCCGACCGGGCCCGGGACCGCTACGGCCCCGACGCGGTCAAACCGGCAACCCTCGCCACCCGCAAGCCGTAGCCGCACCCGTCGGCTCCCTCCGCCCTCAGACCTCCGTCCTCCGCCCTCCCCCTCCACGCCGAAGCGGAAGCCGACCCGTACCGCCGGGTTTGTAGCAAAGTGCCGGTCGGCACGGCAGCCGGTAGGCGTTCCGTACGACTCCGTCGTCCCGATCGAGCCGGGCTCCGGGAGGAACCCGCCATTTCCGTCCGGGAGCGGCCGCGGTGGGCCGGTGTGGGGTTAACGTCCCCGAATGTCTTCGAACACACAGACGCCTTCCGCCAGTTCGCCCAGCCGTCGCTTCCTCCTGCGCAGCGCCCTGGCCGGCACCGCGGCCGCCGGGTCCGTCCTCGGACTCGGTTCCGTTTTCCCGGCCTCCGCCTCCGAGGCCTCCGCCGAAGCCGTGGACGGGGCCCGTCCCCGGAGTCCGGAGGAGGCGCTGCGCCGCCTGGCGGCCGGCAACCGGCGCTGGGCGGCGTACCGCCAGCAGCACCCGCACGAGTCCCGTTCCGTACGCCTCCAAGTGGCGCGGGAACAGCACCCGTTCGCGATCGTGCTGGGCTGCGTCGACTCCCGGGTGCCGCCGGAGCTCGTCTTCGACCAGGGGCTCGGCGACCTGCTGACCGTGCGCGCGGCGGGGGAGGTGCTGGACGAGGCGGTGCTCGGCAGCATCGCGTACGGGGTCCTGGAGCTCGACGTCCCCCTGGTCCTGGTCCTCGCCCACCAGTCGTGCGGGGCCGTCGGCGCCGCGGTGCACGCCGATGAGGCGGGTACCCAGCTGCCCGCGCACATCCAGTACCTGGCGGAGCAGATCCGGCCCTCCATCGACCACGGCCAGCACGGCGAGGCCCGGGTCGCCGCCACCATCGACGCCCACGCGCGCCGGACCCGGGACCGGCTGGCGGCGGAGCCGGACCTGGCCCGCAGGATAGCCACCGGCCGGCTCGCCGTCGCGGTCGCTCGCTACGACCTGGTCGACCAGAGGGTGCGGATGCTGCGTACCGAGTAAAAGCCGCTCTCGTATATGGGCACACGCAAAAACACCCCGGACCGATTGACGGCCGGGGTGTTTGTCTGCGTATATTTGATGTTTCACATCAAGGCGGAGCCGAGACGTGAAAGAAGCTTATGGGGACACCGTACCGCGTCAGGAGTGGAATTGTCAACCGAAGAATTCCGGAATGAACAGCAATTCATCACGGATCTCTACGCACGCCTCGACGACCTGCGGGAGCAGGCCGAACGTGCCGTGCAGGGTGCACTCGGCGAGGCCGGCAGCGGGTTCCAGGCGCGACTGGAGCGGGACATCGTGGTCGCTGAACAGTCCGGTCTGCTTTCCGCCCTGAACTCGGGCGAAAGCGGCCTGTGTTTCGGTCGGCTGGAGTTCTCCGACGGCTCTGACCACCACATCGGCCGCATTGGAATCAGGCAGGACGACCGGGAGCGCACCCCTCTCGTCCTCGATTGGCGGGCCGATGTCGCACGCCCGTTCTATCTCGCGACCGGCCATTCCCCCATGGGGCTGCGCCGGCGCCGCCACATCACCACCCGGGGCCGCGAGGTCACCGCCCTGCACGACGAGATCCTCGACCTCGCCGACACCGAACGCACCGGCCACGAGGGGACCGACGCGGACGCCGTGCTGCTCTCCGCGCTCGACGCCGCCCGGACCGGCCGGATGCACGACATCGTGCAGACCATCCAGGCCGAGCAGGACCGCATCATCCGCTCCACCCACCGCGGCGTCCTCGTGGTGGAGGGCGGCCCGGGCACCGGCAAGACCGCCGTGGCCCTGCACCGGGCCGCCTACCTGCTCTACGCCCACCGCGAGCTGCTCGCCAAGCGCGGCGTGCTGATCGTCGGGCCGAACCCGGCCTTCCTCGGCTACATCGGCCAGGTCCTGCCGGCCCTCGGCGAGACCGGGGTCCTGCTCGCCACCCCGGGCGAGCTGTTCCCCGGGGTGCGCGCCACCGCCGCCGACCGCCCCGGCGCCGCCGCCGTCAAGGGGCGCGCGGAGATGGCCGGGATCCTCGCCCGCGTCGTGAGCGACCGGCAGGCGCTGCCGGAGACCGTGCCCGCGGGCAGCGGCGAGGACGCCGACGTGGTGCCCGAACCGGCCCTGGAGATCGACCACGACGACTACGGGACGCTGCTGCTCGACCGGACCATGGCCCACGAGGCCCGCGACCGGGCCCGCGCCACCGGCCTGCCGCACAACCTGGCCCGCCCCTACTTCGCCTTCCGGATCATCGACGCGCTGACCGAACAGCTCGCCGACCGGCTCGGCGCCGACCCCCACGGCGGCCCCAACCTGCTCGGCCCCGACGACATCGCCCAGCTGGGCAAGGAGATCGCGACCAGCGCCGACGTGCACGCGGCCATCGACACGCTGTGGCCCCCGCTCACGCCCCGGCAGCTGATCGCCGACTACCTCGCCGAGCCCACGTACCTCCCCGGGCACGAGGCCGAGCTGATCCGGCGTACGACGACGGGCGCGGCGGACTGGACCCCGGCCGACGTCCCGCTGCTCGACGAGGCAGCCGAACTGCTCGGAGTCGACGACACCGCGCTGCGCGCCGCCGAGGAGCGCGAGCGCCTCGAACGCGTCGCGTACGCGCAGGGCGTCCTGGACCTGTCGGCCGGATCGGACTCCTACGAGTTCGAGGACATGGAGAACGAGTTCCTCGCGGCCCACGACATCATCGACGCCGAGCGGATGGCGGAGCGGCAGGAGGAGGCCGACCACCGCAGCGCGGCCGAACGGGCCGCCGCCGACCGCACCTGGGCCTTCGGGCACGTCATCGTGGACGAGGCGCAGGAACTGTCCGCCATGGCCTGGCGCCTGCTCATGAGGCGCTGCCCGACCCGTTCCATGACGCTGGTGGGCGACCCCGCCCAGACCGGCGACGAGGCCGGATGCGGGTCCTGGCAGCAGATCCTGGCGCCCTACGTGGAAGACCGCTGGGAGCTCGTGCGCCTCGCGGTCAACTACCGCACGCCCGCCGAGATCATGGAGCTGGCGGCGGCCGTGCTCCGGGCCCGCCACCCGGGCTTCGAGCCGCCGCGCTCGGTCCGTTCCACGGGGCGGCGGCCCCGGGTGGCGCGGACCGACGACCTGGCCGCGGCGGTGGCCGACGCGGTACGGGAGGGCGCGCCGGCCGAAGGACGCCTCGCGGTGATCGCCCCGCGCCCGCTGCACGAGGCGCTGGCGGCCGCGCTGCCCGGCGTGCGGGCGGGGGAGGAGCCCGACCTGACCCGCCCGGTGGTCCTGCTCGCACCGCGGCAGGCCAAGGGCCTGGAGTTCGACACGGTGATCGTCGTGGAACCGGCGGACCACGAGCCCAGCGACCTCTACGTCGCGCTGACGCGCGCGACCCAGACCCTCGGGGTGCTCCATACCGGCCGGCTGCCGGAGGGCCTGGACGAACAGCCGTAGGCGGACGGACCCGGGTCCACGGCCCGGGTCCACGGCCCGGGTCCACGGCCCGGGTCCGACGGCCCGGGATCCACGCCCCGGGGTCCACGGCCCGGGCCGCCCGGAGGGGCTGCCCCTACGAGCCGCCCTTCGGCGGCCTGGGCAGGCCCTGCTCGTCGCACGGGAGCCGGTCCGCCGGATAGTCGGCCAGGAAGTCCCGGACCGACTCCTTCCCGGCCTCCGTCATCTGCACGGGTTTCACCACGATCACGCCGGCGAAGGGACGGTCGACGTCCCGGATGATGAGCAGGGTCGCGGTCAGCAGCACGGTGACGACGACCAGGGCGCTGAGCGGCCCCTTGTTGTCCTTGCGGGGCAGGCACAGGCCGAGGCCGATCACGGTCACGGCGAGGTTCAGCAGCATGAACCAGTAGATCAGGGGCGGGATGGTCGGAGTGGATTCGGCCATCCTGGCCTGCCGGCCCAGGGACCGCTGGTCGTCCGCGGCGACCAGCATGCCGAAGGTGGGACTGTCCGTGCCCAGTTCCTTGAAGGTCGCGCGGAAGTCCCTGCTCCACACGCTGGGGGCCGAAGAACCCTTTCCCCCGGCCATGGCGGGCCATTCCTTGTGCTCGACGGCGCGCGCGTAGCAGACCGCGTCACCGCGCAGCCGCTGGCGCAACGCCGGGGGAGCGTAGTCCGCCACCTCCGAGAGGTGGTCCAGTGCGTGGGCCTCGGCCCGCGCGGCGTCGTCGGCCCGCCCGTTGGAGCTGGAGGCGGTGACGAGCATGAAGGCGAGGATCAGGATCGTCAGGGTCATCAGGGGCCCGATGAGATCGCGCACGCCCATGCCATCGGCGTCGTCACCGCCCATCAGCCGGGGCCGCAGGAACCGGTTCGCGGCGATCCCCGCGGCCAGTGCGAGGAGGGCGACGAGGAGGGTGACGGTCACGGGCCGGCCTCCCGCGCCGCGTCCCCGGAAGGCGCGGCCTCCCCGCACGTGGCACCGGGCGGACCCGTCACGTATCCCACCACGATCTCCCTCCGGTCGGGTCGCGCTCCCGTGACCCGCGTGTCCGTGATCCTCGTGTCCGGCCCGCCCGGGCCGCGCCCACGGCGCCCGCAGCGCCCGAACGCCACCCGCACGGGTGCTCGCCGTAGTGCCGTTCGGCAGAGGCGCCGTGTCTCGTACGGGAGGAACTCGCCGGGCCACCCGGGTGAGTTCGGGAGCCGATCCCTGCCGCCGGGGTCCGGGTCCCGCTAGAACCGGGGAGTGATCGAGAAGATGACGGCGCGCGGTCTGTCCGCGCTCGCCGCGACCCTGACGGCCGTGCTCGCGACGGCCCTGGCCCCCGGCCCGGTGCGTGCGGCCGAAGGGGCGCCCCGTACCGGCTTCGAGGCCACGTACGGAGCGCACTGGACCACCGAGTCCCAGGAGCGGGACCTGCTCCACGCGGTCGCCCGGCACGGCGGGCGCGCCGCCGCCCGGACGACCGTCCGGACCATCGGGACGACCGTGCGGGGCCGTCCGCTGCGCCTGGTGAGCCTTGGGCGGGGCCCGGTCACCGTTCTGCTCGTGTGCAGCCAGCACGGAGACGAACCGGCGGGGCGCGAGGCGTGCCTGAGCACCGTACGGGACCTCGCCCACGCCCGGGACGCGGCGGCCCGGCGCCTCCTGGAGACCGTCACCCTGCTCGTGGTCCCGACGGCCAACCCGGACGGTCGGGCGGCCGGTACCCGCACCAACGCCGGGGGCACCGACATCAACCGCGACCACATGGCCCTGACCTCGCCCGAGGCGCGGGCGATGGCCGCCGTGCTGCGCGACCACCGGCCGCACCTCGTGTACGACCTGCACGAGTACCGGTCGACGCCGGGGACCTACGACAAGGACCTCTTCGACCTCTGGCCGCGCAATCCCAACACCGACCCGGCGGTGTACGCGGAGTCCCGCCTCCTGTCCTCCGCGTACGTACGCGGGGCCGCCCGCGCGGCCGGCCACTCCACCGGGACCTACGGCATCCGCACCGACCCCGTGACCGGCGCCCCGGTCGGGCAGTCCGCGGGCGACGGCCAGGAGCGGATCCTGCGCAACACGGCAGGCGTGAAGCACGCGGTCGCGCTGCTGATCGAAAGCCGCATCGAAGCACCCGCGGGCGCGGCCGGTGCCGCGGAGAGGGCCGACGCGTCCCTCAACCACCGCCGTCGGGTCGGCTCCCAACGTGCGGCCCTGCGCGGCCTGTTCGAGTACGTCGCCACGCGTACGGGCCCCCTCGCGGCCGCCTCGGACGCGGCCCGCCGGGCCGCGGGGAGCGCGCGGGGACCGGTCATGCTGGCCGGCGCGGACAACGCTCCGGCGACCGCCGGCGAGATCCTCGCCGACCCGCCCTGCGGCTACCTGCTCACCCCGGCCCAGTACGCCGGGACCGGCGACCGCCTGGCCCTGCACGGCGTACGGGCCGTGCCCGCCGACGGCGGTGGTGCGTTCGTCCCGGTGAGCCTGCCCCTGCGGGCCCTCGTGGTGCTGCTCCTCGACGGCCGGGCCCCGCACCGGCTCACAACAGGGCAGCCCGTGCAGCAGTGCTGACGTTCCGTCAGGGAAGGTCGATGCCGCGCATCCGTGGGCGCCGGGGACGTGCGCGCGGTCGGCTGCGGGGGGAAGCGCGCTGGTCAGCCGGATGCCGTGAGCTATGTTGGGATCACGGAGCGGCACGAAAGAGAGGACCGCCGGTGTCATCGGGGCAGCAGGCGCGCGCACAGGCGGCAGCGATCACACCGAGCGGGCAGGCGGTCGACCACGAGCGGGCCCCGGCCGACCGGGTCCGGGCCCTGTTCGACGGGCATCCCCTTTCGCCGGGGCAGCGCCGGATCGCCCAGTACCTCGTCGACCACCTCACCGAGGCGGCGTTCCTCTCGATCACCGAGCTCGCGGAACGGGCCGGGGTGAGCCAGCCCTCCGTGACCCGTTTCGCCGCGGCCCTCGGCTTCAGCGGCTATCCGGCCCTGCGCGACGTGCTCCAGCCGATCGCGCTCAGCGCGGTGGCCGGCACCCCGGACAGCCCCGAGCAGACCCGGCGCAACGAACTGCAGGCGGCCGTCGACGCCGAGATCGAGAACCTGCGCACCGTCCGCCAGCTGCTGGCCGACACCGACCAGGTGCTCGACATCGGACGCGAGCTGGCCCGGTCGGTGCCGCTGACGGTCCTCGGCCTGCGGATCTCCGTCTCGCTGGCGGAGTACTTCGCGTACGCGGCCCGCCGGATCCACCCCGACGTGCGCCTGGTCACCGGTGGCGGCAGCGTCGCCTCCGACGCGCTGCTGCAGGCCCGGGCGGCGGGCGGCAGCTGGGTCCTGGCCTTCGCGATGCCCCGGCACGCCAAGGAGACCCTTGCGGCGCTGCGGGTGGCCCGCGGGGCGGGGCTGCGGATCGCGCTGATCACGGACCGGACGCTGGGACCGCTCGTGGACGAGGCCGACGTGGCGCTGACGGCCGGTACCGGTTCGCGGCTGGTCTTCGACTCCTACGCGGCGCCGGGCGTCCTGTCCGCGGCGCTGCTCCAGGCGATGGCGGACGCGGACCCCGAGCGGACGCAGGCCCGGCTCGAAAGCTACGAGCAGGCCGCGGACCAGCACGGCTTCTTCCTCTGAGGGCTGGCGGCAAGGGCTGCGCAAGGGCCTGAGGTGCCATATTCACACCACCCTTACACATGAATATTTTCATACCCTTGCTTACTCGGCGGTATATATGTTTACTGATGGCGGCGCGGTCATCCGTCAAGATGCCAAGGAAGGTGTCCCCACACCCTCCTAGAACCGACACCCGACGTGACGTTTCTCCTCCTCACGTGACGCCAGGTGTTCCCGTCCGGCTTTCGGATCCCGCAGCGCCTCTGCGGCCTCGGCCAACCCCTGGGCCGAGGCCGCCCAGTACCTTCTCCACCGGCGTCCGGGATGTTCGGCCGATCGGCTCGCTCCCGGCTCCGCCCGGCGCGTCAGCCGGTGGCCACACCGACGAGCTGCTCCGCGATGGTGTCCGCGGAGGGGAACCTCATGCCCAGGGTCCCGACGTGCTTCCAGTGCAGGGTGCCGTCCGGAGCGATGACGAAGACGGCCCGGCGCAGACCGATCACGGGAGCCGCGATGCCGAAGGCGCGGGCCACCTCGCGGTCGGTGTCGGCCAGCAACGGCATCCGCAGGCCACGGGCCCGGGCGAAGGCCTCGTGGCTGTCGACACCCTGCGGGCTGATGCCCCACACCTGGGCACCGCACGCGGAGAGCGCCTCCAGCCCGTCGGAGTAGGAGCACAACTGCGTCGTGCAGACGGGGGTGTTGTCGCCGGGGTAGAAGGCGAGAACGACCGGGTTCCCGCGCTGCTCGCCGAGGGCGTACTGCCCGCGGACGAACACGTCCTCGCTGAGCCGGCCGCCGGGGAGCGAGAAATCGCCCACCACATCGCCCACGTCCGGGATTCGGGTCACGATGGCCGCACCTCTCTGTCGTCGAGGGGCGTACGGTACCCGACCGCGGCTCAGCGGCGGTGCATCGTGTGCAGGGCCTCGAGGAGCACCTTGGGATCGTGGCCGCCCTTGTAGACGGGCGGCGGCTGCCGGTCCAGGTGCAGCAGCCGGGCCACGGCGGTCCACGCGGTGCGCACCGAGTACTCGACGGTGAACACCACGTCGTCGGGGACCTCGGCGTACTGGCCGATGAAGGCCAGGTTGGTGGAGCCCTCCGGGACGACCTCGGGCCGGTCGCCGGCCTTGCGCACCAGGAACTGGCTGGTGATGTACGGCATCAGGGCCGGCACGACGACCGAGGACTCCAGGATCTGCTCGCTCTGCTCCAGGCGCAGGTGTCCGAGCACCTCGGTGAGGATCTCGCGGCCCGTGCACTCGGCCATCGTCTTGCCCACGTGGTCGCCGGCCTTGTCCGGGAACAGCGCGTACCCCCACCAGACGTAGGTGTCCTCGGGCTGCTCGTGGAAGTGCGGCTGGTGGTTGAGGACGATGGTCAGCAGCCAGCCGGAGTCCTTGAAGGTGATCAGGCCGCCCTTGCCGGCCTCGCTGCCGGAGAACTCCTCCATGGCCTTGAAGAAGGTGGGGTCCTGGGTGGTGACGGTGAAGGAGCCCCAGGTGGAGTCCGCGACGGAGGAGTCGAACACCGAAGGGTCGCCCAGGTGGGGGCGCTTGGCCGCCAGGGTCTGCCACAGGCGCCACGAGGCGTCCGGCGCGGAGGTGTCGAGGACTGCGGGGGTGTCGGTGGAGCCCAGGGTCGAGTTCGCGGTCATCGATCCGTTGGTGACGAACACCAGGTCCTCGGCGGCGACGGGGATCCGCAGGTCCGCGCCCTCCCGCGTACAGGCGAGGGCGGTGACGGTGGTGCCCTCGCCGTCGGCCAGCTCCACGTCGGTCACGGTGGTGTTCATCGTGAACACGACGCCGTTGCTCCGCAGCCAGCTCTGGAGCGGGCGCACGATCGAGTCGTACTGGTTGAAGCGGGTGCGGTAGATGCCCGACATGGTGTCGAAGGTCTTGAAGAGGTGCACGAACCGGTTGAGGTAGCGCCGGAACTCGATCGCCGAGTGCCAGGGCTCGAAGGCGAAGGTCGTGCACCACATGTACCAGAAGTTGGTGGTGAAGAACGCGGGGGTGAAGCAGTCGGAGATGCGCTTGCCGTCGAGCCGGGACTCGGGGGAGGCCACGCACGCGACCAGGTCCAGGCGGTCGCGCTCGGAGAACCCCATGGAACGGGTGTCGACCCGCAGTCCGGCGGAGTCGACCAGGCGGGCCTTGTCGTTCCAGGCGAAGTCCTCGTGGAAGGCGAAGGTGTCCTCGGTGACCGAGGTGCCCGGCGCGTCCAGCGAGGGGATGGAGCGCAGCAGGTCGTAGGTGCACTCGAAGTGCAGCTCGAACATCCGGCCGCCGCGCATGGTGTAGCCGTTCTCGGGGTCTCCCGCGGCGTCCAGGCTCCCGCCGGTGCGGTCCTGGGCCTCCAGGATCGTGATGTCCGAGCCCGCGAACCCGCCCTCCCTGATCAGCAGCGCCGCTGCCGACAGGGAAGCGATGCCGGCACCCACCAGATAGGCCTTGGCCACGATGTGTCTCCTCGCCCCGGCCGCACGGGCCCCGGTCGGCCGTACGGTCACCCACCCAGGCCACCACCCCCCACGGCGGGTCGCGACCGGGGTGCGCCATTGGGCGGGCGCGGTGCCGGAGAGAGCTGCCCGCGGACGGCCGCGGCACGGGCCATCCGCATCGTGAGATGCGGTGTCACATGTCGGCGGCGACGTGCCAGACTCCTGGGCATGCGCCAGCAGAAGATTATTAGCGCCGGCGTGCCGGCCCGGAGCTGAACTGAGACCACCCCAGCAGCCCACCGCCCGCACGCAGACCTCTCGCATCCGCGAGGGGTCTTCTTGTTTTCCGGGACCACGCACCTCCGCCCCAGGACAGGAGCCCACCTCTCATGACCAGCAGCGATGTTCTCCCCGCCGTCGACGACGCCGTGCGCACCGACGGCACCGCCTGCCACGCGCTGACCATCACCGTCCGGGACGGCGGCCACGCCCTCACCCGCATCTCCGCGCTCCTCAACAACCTTTCCGTCAGGGCGCTGTCCTTCAGGGCCGCCGAGGGCGGCGGGCTCGCCGTGTGCGAGATCGTGGTTCCCGAAGCGGACTCGCCGCGCGCCCAGGCCAAGCTCCGGCGGTGCGTCGAGGTGGTCGAGCTGAGCGCCCACCCGGCGGGGGAGACCCGGGTCATCTGAACGAACCACACGGATTACTTGACTGACCGTTCCAGTATCCGTAGAGTACGGGATGTGGCCAGGACCAAGGAATTCGATCCGGACGCCGCGCTGCAGTCGGCTCTGGAGCTGTTCTGGCGGCGCGGCTACGAGGCGACGTCGATGGCGGACCTCGTGGAGGAGCTCGGCATCGGGCGAGCCAGCATGTACGCCACCTTCGGGAACAAGCGCGAGCTCTACCTGAAGGCGCTGGACCGCTACGGCGAGTACCGCGACCCCAGCCTGCTGCGCGAGCTGTCCCAGCCGGGGCCCGCGCTGCCGGCCGTACGGACGGTGGTACGCCGCTTCGCCGCCGAGTCGAGCACCGGTGACCTGCGGCAGAACGGCTGCTTCGTGACCAACACGGCCGCGGAGCTCGGTGCGCACGACCCGGATGCGGCCCGCAAGGTGGAAGCGAGCTGGAGCCACATCGAGACCCTGCTGCACTCGGCGCTCACCCGGGCCCAGGCCCAGGGGGAGCTGCCGGCGGACCGCGATCCGCGCACGCTCGCCAGCATGCTGCTGGTGCTCATGCAGGGCATGCGCGTCGTGGGCAAGGCCTCGCAGGACCCGGCCCGGGTAGTGGCCGCCGCGGAGCAGGCCCTGGCCCTGCTCGACTGACCGGCCGCACGACTGTTTGCCGCCTCCCTTCGGGGAGGTTCTTTTCAGGCTTCATTCTGGAATGTACGATCCAGTTCACATCATGAGGGGGAGTCATGGCCGTCACGC
This sequence comes from Streptomyces sp. NBC_00193, assembly GCF_026342735.1. GTDB lineage: Bacteria > Actinomycetota > Actinomycetes > Streptomycetales > Streptomycetaceae > Streptomyces > Streptomyces stoeckheimensis. The sequence goes on along the minus strand of NZ_JAPEMM010000002.1, from coordinate 453,792 downwards.
AGACCGCACGCACCACGCAGACGCTCACCACATCCGAAGGCGGATCCGGATCCAGAGCGGCCCGCCCGGCGCCCGGACCGGCCTTCGCGCTGCTCGGCACCGTGCAGATGACACTGATCTTCGCGCTCACCTCGCTCATCGTGCCGCTGCCCGCGATCGGCCGCGAATTCACCCTGGGCCGCGATGACTTGCTGCTCCTCAGCGCCGCCTACGGGCTGAGCTTCGCCGGCCTGCTGCTCTTCGGAGGCCGCCTCACCGACCGGTTCGGCGGGCGGCGGGTGCTCACCGCCGGACTGCTCCTCTTCGCCGTGGCCTCCCTCGCCGCACCGTTCGCCCAGGGGGCCGGGACCCTGCTCACCGCCCGCTTCGCCCAGGGGGTGGGCGCCGCGCTCACCGCACCGGCCGCCATGGCCGTCCTGCGGGCGGTCTTCCCCGAACCCGCCGCGTTCGGGCGGGCGATGGCCACCTGGGGCGGACTGTCGGTGCTCGGCGCGACCGCCGGGAACCTGCTCTCCGGAGTCATCTCCGCCCTGAGCAGCTGGCGACTGTCCTTCGCCGTCCCGGTCGCCGTGGCCGCCGCCGCACTGCTCCTCGCCCCCCGGCTGCTGCCCGCTACCCCGGAGGGGGAGGGCCGGTCCCTGGACCTGCCGGGCGCCCTGCTCGCCACCGCCGGGATCAGCCTCGCCAGCTACGGCTTCGTCCTCACCGACGTCCGGTCCTGGGGATCGACGAACGTCCTGATCGCCCTGGTCACCGCGGCCGCGCTCCTGCTGGCCTTCCCGCTCGTCGAGCGCAGGGTCCGCGACCCCCTGCTCCCGCTCGGATTCCTCCGTGACCGCCGCCGGGGTCTCGCCCTCGCCGCCATCGGCCTCACCGCCGCCGGCACCGCGCTGACCTTCGTCCTCCTCTCGCTCCATCTCCAGCAGGAACTCGGCTGGTCGGCGCTGCGCACCTCGGCCGCGTTCCTCCCCTTCGCGGTGGCGCTCCTGGTGGCTGGCCGGGTGGCGGGTCCCCTCGTGGGCCGGTACGGGGCGCCCCGCGTCACCACCGCAGGCCTCGTGGTCGCCGCGGCCGGGCTGGCGCTCCTCGCACTCACCGGCCTGGCCGCGCAGATCCCGTACGCCTACGGCCTCCTCCCCGGCCTGCTCCTGCTGCCCGCCGGAGCGGCGGCCGCCTTCGCGGGGGCCGCGGTCCTCGCCACCGACGGGGTGGCGCCCCACCAGGCGGGACTCGCCGGCGGGGTCATGAACACCGCGATGGAGCTCGGCCCGACGGTCGTCTTCGCCGCCGTGCTCTCCCTGGGCTCCGACACGGTCTCCCTCGCCGCCACCGCGGTCGCCTTCGCCACAGCGGCCTTCCTCAACACCCGCATCAAGTAACCGACAGACGCATCAAGCAACCGACAGCCAATCGAGTAGGGGAACCACCATCATGTCCGCACGTTTCACCGGCAAGAGCGTCCTCGTCACCGGTGCCGGCTCCGGCATCGGCCGGGCCGTCGCCCTCGCCTTCGCCGCCGAGGGGGCCGCGGTGGCCGTGGCCGGCCGTACCGCGGCGCCGCTCGACGCGACGGTCGAGCTGATCGAGAAGGAGGGGGGCCGGGCCGTCGCGGTGACCGCGGACGTGACCCGCGCCGAGGACGTACGGGCCATGGTGCGCCGCACCGTGGAACACTTCGGCGGCCTCGACGTCGCGGTCAACAACGCGGGCGTCCTGCGGGGCGTCGGTCCCGTCGCGGACCTCCCGGAGGAGGACTGGCGCAGCATGCTGGACATCAACGTCACCGGCGTCCTGCTCAGCCTCCAGGCCGAGGTCGCCGCCATGCGCGACCAGCCCGCCGGCGGGGCGATCGTCAACATCTCCTCGAACCTCGGCGCGCACACCCGCATCCCCGGGGTCGCCGGCTACCTCGTCACCAAGGCGGCCGTCTCCGCCCTGACCCGGGCCGCCGCCCTGGACCACATCGCCGACGGGGTCCGCATCAACGCGGTCAGCCCCGGAGCGACCGCCACCACGATGTCGCTCCGGCCGGGGGAGAACGAAGCGGACCGTGCCGACCGGATGCAGGGCGAATCGCCGCTGGGCCGGGTGTCCTCCACCGCCGAGGTCGCGGCGGCCGTGCTCTACCTGGCATCGCCGGACGCCGCCTCCGTGGTCGGTACCGACCTCGTGATCGACGGCGGCGTCTCCGCCTGACGGCCGCGAGAGCCGGTCCCGCCGTAGGGCGGACCGGGCCCGGAAACGGCTCCGGCCCCCTTGACGCCTGGGCGTCAAGGGGGCCGGACCTTTCGTAGCGGGGACAGGATTTGAACCTGCGACCTCTGGGTTATGAGCCCAGCGAGCTACCGAGCTGCTCCACCCCGCGTCGTTGTGAACATCACTGTACGGGATCCCGGGCGGGCCTCCGACCACCGTCGAAAATCCGGGTCCGCCGGGCCGGAAAATGCACACCGGCCGCGTGAGAATTTCCGGAACGGTAGCCCGAGCGGATTTATTTCCACGCCGATGCGACCCCGGCGTGCTACTGTGGTTTTAGTTGCAGTTGTGGTTCCCAAAAATTTCGAGCACCTCTGCCCACTCCTTCGCAGGAGCAGGGCGAGTGTTCTTGTATTTCCGGCGTTTTCCGGGCTGGGCAATCATCGGCGACTTGAGATTCGCACAGTGCGGATCTCCGGGCTGTGCCCCGAAGGAGTAAAAAAACATGGCAAATGGCACCGTGAAGTGGTTCAACGCGGAAAAGGGCTTTGGTTTCATCGAGCAGGAGGGTGGCGGTCCTGACGTGTTCGCCCACTACTCGAACATCGCCTCGCAGGGCTTCCGTGAGCTTCAGGAAGGCCAGAAGGTCAGCTTTGACATCGCGCAGGGCCAGAAGGGCCCGACCGCCGAGAACATCGTCACCGCCTGACGTTCACGCGTAACCGCGTAGCTGGGGCCCGCACCTTGGGTGCGGGCCCCAGCTCGTTGCGTTTTTGGATCTGCGGGCCGTCTGGGCCCGCGTGCGCGGCGCGGCGGGGAAACCTGTCCCAGCGCCCCACCGTTCGGCCGATGGATGCACTCCTCGGCTCCCCACCCGCATGCGGCACACATCTTGCCGACACATAGGGTGATAATCCTTTCATGGCCGGTTGATCGAGCGAAGTTCGATTCGACTCCGTCCATATCTTTTTATGCTCCGGCTCATTCTTGTGAATACTCGTGCGGCCAGATTTTCGCTGCCGAGAACTCCTCGATGTGCGCCGTATCGAGGAAGGTTCTGCATGAACCGCACGACCCGCATGAATGACCGGTCTTCGTCCTCCCGTACGGGTGGATCCAACAGCTCCTACGGCTCCTACGGCGGCTCCTCCAGCTCGTACGGCGGCTCCTCCGGCTCCTACGGCGGTTCCTCCGGCAGCGGCAGCCGCTCCGGCAGCCGCTTCGGCTCCTCCGCCCCCAGCCGCTCCGGTGCTCCCAAGCGCTCGGGTGGCGGCGGCTACGGGCGCCGTCCCGCCGCACCGCAGGGCGAGTTCGCCCTGCCGGTCACCGTGGTCCCCGCGCTGCCCGCCGTCGAGGCCTTCGCCGATCTGGCGATGCCGTCGCAGCTGCTCGCCACGCTCACCCGTGAGGGCATGACCACCCCGTTCCCGATCCAGGCGGCCACGCTGCCCAACGGCCTCGCGGGCCGTGACGTCCTGGGACGCGGCCGTACCGGCTCCGGCAAGACCCTGGCCTTCGGGCTCGCACTGCTGGCCCGTACCGCCGGCCAGCAGGCCGAGCCGGGCCAGCCGCTCGCGCTGGTCCTCGTACCCACCCGTGAGCTCGCCCAGCAGGTCACGGCGGCCCTCACGCCCTACGCCCGTGCGGTGAAGCTGAGGATCGCCACCGTCGTCGGCGGCATGCCGATCCACCGGCAGGCCGGCGCGCTGCGCGGCGGTGCCGAAGTGGTCGTCGCCACTCCGGGCCGTCTGAAGGACCTCATCCAGCGGGGTGACTGCCGGCTGAACCAGGTCGGGATCACGGTCCTGGACGAGGCCGACCAGATGGCGGACATGGGCTTCATGCCCCAGGTCACCGCGCTGCTCGACCAGGTGCGCCCCGAGGGCCAGCGGATGCTGTTCTCCGCCACCCTGGACCGCAACGTCGACCTGCTGGTCCGCCGCTACCTGACCGACCCCGTCGTGCACTCCGTCGACCCCTCGCAGGGCGCGGTCACCACGATGGAGCACCACGTCCTGCACGTGCAGAACTTCGACAAGCAGGCCGCCACGACCGAGATCGCCGCCCGCGAGGGCCGCGTGATCATGTTCCTGGACACCAAGCACGCCGTGGACAGGCTCACCGAACACCTGCTGAGCAGCGGGGTGCGCGCCGCGGCCCTGCACGGCGGCAAGTCGCAGCCCCAGCGCACCCGGACCCTCACGCAGTTCAAGACGGGGCACGTCAGCGTCCTGGTCGCCACGAACGTCGCGGCCCGCGGCATCCACGTCGACAACCTCGACCTCGTCGTCAACGTCGACCCGCCGACCGACCCCAAGGACTACCTGCACCGCGGCGGCCGTACCGCCCGCGCCGGCGAGTCCGGCAGCGTCGTCACCCTGGTCCTGCCCAACCAGCGCCGCGACATGGTCCGTCTCATGCAGGCCGCGGGCATCACCCCGCAGACCGCGCAGGTCCGCTCCGGCGAGGCCGAACTGAGCCGGATCACCGGCGCCCAGGCGCCGTCCGGCGTCCCGGTCGTCATCACCGCCCCCGTCACCGAGCGGCCCAGGGGCGGCGCCGGCGGCGCCTCCCGCGGCCGTCGCAGCCGGCCCGCACAGGACCGGCGCAGCAGGACCTCCGCCACCGCCCGGGGGCCGCAGCGCCAGTCCCCGGCCACCACGGCGGCTTAGGGCGTATCTTTCGGATCAGACCGGGCTCGCGTCGTCCGGTGCCGCACCTCGCCGCGTTGTCGTCACTCGCTGACACTCCGCGTCGACTCGCTCCTCCGCCTTGCGACGCACGGCACCGGACGACGCGGGCTGATCCGCCCTGATCCGAAAGACACGCCCCTGCGGCCCCGCCCGGATCCTGCCGGACCGGGCACGGACGGTTCTCTTCTACCTGTGAGGCAGCATGCGCTTCGTCATCGCCCGCTTTCCGTTCGACCTGACCAAGGCCGGCGTCCTCGAATCGATGAAGGGCGTCAAGCCCGAACCGATCACCGGTGACTCCGTGGTCATAGGCCGCCGCTCCTACCCCGTGAAGCAGGTGGGCGCCGTCATCACCCGCCAGGACCGCCGCGACTTCACCGCCGCCGAGGTGATCAGGGCCCTGACGGCACTGGGCTTCACCTGCCGCCCGCTCGAAACGGTCCCGGCGCCCGCCGCGGCCATGACGCCGCTCCAGAAGGCGTCGGCCATGCTCGGCGCCCCCTCGGGCGTGTAGCGGGGCCGCAGGAACAACGCGTACGGAGCCCAGGGCCCCGGCCGGCCACAGCCGACCGGGGCTCTGGGCCTTTCCGTGCCACGCCGCCTCGGCCCGGGGCGGGCCGAGGCGTGCCCGGGTCAGGCCGACTCGCGCCCGGGGCGGGCCCGACTCACGCCCGGGTCCAGCGCGGGCCCGCCGCGGCGGGGGCCGGCGGGGATTCGGCTCCGTCCAGGCGCAGGCTGCGCAGCGTGGCGTCCGTCTCGCGCTGGAAGTGCGCGTAGGTGATCAGCCGTTCCCACAGCGGGTCGGGACGGCCCGGAACGGTGGCCCCGCGCGCTTCCCACTCGCGCGCGAGCTGCTCGAAGACGACCGCCCCGCCCGAGGGGGCGGGACTGCCCGACTGCTGCCGGGGAATGCCCCGTGCCAACGCGGCGGGGACGCGGTCGGGTGCCCGGTGCCGGGCCGGGGACGGGGAGACGGCGTGTGGAGTGCCCATGCCGCCCCAACGATTCTGCGGGCCCCCCGGGTACGCCTCCGGGACGGATCAGCCCAGCCGGGTGGGCGACGAGGCGGCCGGAGCCAGGACGCGGGGGGCCCCGGTGCCGTCCGCCGGGACCGTCCAGAGGTCCGTGGTGTCCACGGAGCCCTCGGCGGGCAGGGCGTAGGCCAGGGTCCGGTCGTCGAGCCAGAGCGCCTGATCGTCCACGCTGCGCTTCTCCGCCAGCGGCTGCTCCCGCAACGTCCGCAGATCCAGGACGTGTTCGCGCCACAGGGACGCACCGCGCTGCACCCGCTTCTTGTACGCGACCCGGGTCTCGTCGGGGGACAGGGACGGGCACTCCACGTTCGAGGCGAGGGTGGTGACGCTGCGCCGCGCGATCGAACCCTTCACCAGATACGTCTGGTTGTCCGTGTTGAGGGTGGCGTAGAAGGTGTCGTCGTCCTTGGAGAAGGTGACGCCCCAGAAGTTGATGTCGCTCGCGCTGTAGGGGCGGCCGTCCCGCTCGATGGCGAATTTCTCCAGGTCCGGTTCGAGCGCCCCCGTACGGGTGTCCACGATCGAGGTCCGGGTGGAGAAGAACGCGGAGCCGTAGGACTCCCCGGAGACGAAGACCGTCCAGGCGGCGAAGCGGCCGCTCGGGGAGACCCGGGCCCGCGAGGGGGTGCCCGCGAGCGGGAACTCGCGCTGCGTGCGCAGTTCGGAGTCGACGATCAGCGCCCGGTTGTCCTGGGCCAGGGCGCCCGGGGAGGAACTCAGGCACACGCCGGTGCCGGCCGCGGCGTGGAACCGCAGGCAGGTGAGCCCCGAGGCGGTCCGTGCGTCCTGCGGCGAGCGGTCCGGTACGGAGACGAGGGCTCCGCGGTGCGGGCCCTGCGCGCCGTTGAGGAAGGCCAGGCCGCCGCGCCGGTCGAGCGTGACCTTGCCCGCGGCGGCCGTCGGGTCGCCCGCGCGGGTCTGCTCGGAGCGGGCGGCGGCGCGCACCACCAGCACGCCGGCCACGCCTCCGAGGAGCAGCACGGCCAGGGCGAGTACGAGCAGCCGGCGGGAGCGGGTCATCGGGTTCCTCGGGGGTGCGGGGCCCGGTCGGTGGCGCCGTCCGGGGCCGTGGGGCGGAGTACGAAACCGGCGACGGCCGCGCAGCAGCACAGGCCGGCCGCGGCGGCGGCGAGCGCCGGTCCCGAGCCCAGCACCGTCCACGCGGCGCCGAAGGCCAGCGAGCAGCCGAAGCGGGACAGGGCCTGGCCGGTGCCCACCAGCGCGATGCCGGTGGCCCGCAGCTTCGCGGGGACGGTCGCGGCGACGGCCGCGGGCAGCACCCCGTCGGTGGCGGCGTAGAACATGCCGTGCAGGGCGAGGACCAGGTAGGGGAGCGCGGGCAGGCCCGGGGCCCACAGGAGCAGTCCGTAACCGGCCAGCAGGAGGGCGTGCCCGGTGAGGAACACGGTGCGGCGTCCGATGCGGTCCGCGAGGGCGCCCGCCGGGACGGCCAGCAGCAGGAACACGGCCGCGGTGCCCAGCGGGAGCAGCGGGAACCACCGCTCGCCGATCCCCGTGCGGTCCTGGAGCAGCAGGTACAGGAAGGCGTCGCTGACGGTGGTGAAACCGAGCAGGGCGGCGCAGCCCGCCAGCGCGCGCAGCCGGGGCAGCCGCAGCAGGCCCAGCGCGTCGCGCAGGTTCACCGCGTCCGGCTTCGGGGAGGCGGCCCCCGGGGCGGAGGGCTTCCGCGGAGCCGGGACCGGGGGAGCGGCCGCTTTCGGGCGTCCGGGCCGCGGCTGCGCCCCGGACGGGACGAACAGCATGAGGACCACGACGCCCAGGGCGGCCACGCAGGCGCTGACACCGAAGACGGCGTCGTACCCGTCGACCGTCACGCTCAGGATGAAGAACGCGGCGAGCGGCCCGAGCAGGGCCCCGGTGGTGTCCATGGCGCGGTGCACGCCGAAGGCCCGGCCCTGCAGCTCGGGCGGCGTGGACAGGGAGATGAGCGCGTCGCGCGGGGCGGTGCGCAGGCCCTTGCCGGTCCGTTCCAGCGCGAGGATCAGCGCCACCGGGCCGAGGCTGTGGGCGAGCAGCAGCAGTGGCTTGCACGCCGCGGACAGTCCGTAGCCGATGCCGGCGATCAGCTTGTGGTTGCGGATCCGGTCGGCGAGGTGGCCGCCGGTCAGCTGCACCAGCGCGCTGACCCCGTTGTACAGGCCGTCCAGGGCGCCGAAGCCGAGCGGGCTCAGGCCCAGTCCGGCGACGAGGTAGAGCGGCAGGACGGCGGTGACCATCTCGGAGGAGACGTCGGTGATCAGGCTGACCGAGCCCAGTGCGAGGACGGCCGAGGCGACCGCGGGTCCGCGGACGGGGGATCCGTCGGCGGTGGCCTTCGCGTCCTCGGGCGCGGAGCGGTCCGCGAGGTACATGCTTTTCGAACTCCCGGTCCGGCGTCTGAACGGTGAGCCAGTCGTACGTGCGAATGGCACCCTAATGGTTGTACGGGCCAACTGGGTTGGGTACGGCGGGATTCGGCCGCTCACCCTTGCCGGCTGCTCAGCCCTGCCGGCTGCTCTCGTCGCGCAGCCAGGTGGAGAAGTCACCGCTCCGGATGGCCCTGCGGGATCCCCGGCGGGCCGCGAGGGCGGCCACGACGAACACCGCCACCCCCGGGAGCAGTCGCGGCTGGGCCCGGAGCAGCGCCCGCAGGTCTCCCGTACCGGTGCGCGCGGACGGCTGGGGCGCCGCCGGCCCGGAGGCCCGCGCGGCCTGGAACCGCTCCAGCTCGGCGGAGGAAGTCGCCGCCCGTACCCGGCGTTTGATCAGATCGCCCCAGGTGCGCGGCGGGAGGACCACGACCCTGGCCGCCTCCACCACCCGCCGCTCGCCCGGCGCGAAGGCCAGGGACGCGGCCAGGTCGTCGGCCATCAGGGGCGGCAGTGCGGCGAGCCGGGCGTGCCCCGGCTCGGTCACCGCGATGACCCCGCGTCCGAACAGCCCCTCGCGGACCGCGGGCAGCAACTGCCAGACCCGGTAGTACGCCCGGACCGGCCAGGCGCAGCCGGTAAGCGGAATGTCCCGGCCGGGGGCCGCGGCGAGCAGGCCCGGGCCGGTGGCGAGCGCATCGGCCAGGGCCCGTACGTCGGCCGCGCCGACCACCACGTCGGCGTCCACGTAGAGGCGCGGGAAGCCGCGCGCGTGCTCGTCGCCCACCCGAAGTGCCCGATGTTTGGACGGAGTCGGGATCTCGACCACCCGTACGCGGGGGCCCCGCGCGGCGGCCACCGCGGCGGTGTCGTCCGTACAGCCGTTGCACACCACGACGATGTCGGGCCCGGAGGCGGGGGTCCCGTCCAGGAGCGCGTCGAGGAGCCGGCCGATGACCCGGCCCTCGTTGTGGGCCGGGATCACGATGCTGGTCACCCCGGAAGTATGCATGGTCGAACGCCCGTACCGACCGTTTCCTCCAACTCTCCCCGGGGGTAGGCCCAGTGGTCTAGATTGAACGCAGCCGACCTGATTCGGCGTGCTTCGGCAATGCCGTGGTCCACGCTGCAATCCAGTCGGCGCAGGGTAGTTGGGGCAGGTTACGGGTTCGGCGGCTTGGGGGAACAGGCCGCCTGTCCGTGGCCGGCCGGCACGGGGGTGCCGGACGGCCGGGGGGCGGAAGTACGTGCAACACGTACGGCATCGGTCGTGGGGGCCATCACCGTCGGACGGGCCACGCACGGGTCGCACAGGCGCCCGGCGTGCCCTCGACGGCACCCCCTTCCTTCGCACGCGTCCCGGCCTTGGGTCGTCGACACGCCTGCGGGCGTGCGCGGAAGGAAAGGGAACGCTGTGAAGGACACCGCGAAGGACGCCGGGCGGGACGCCACGGCCGCACGTGCGGGTGCGGGACGGACCGAGCCGTTAGGGGTCGCCGTCGTCGGAGCGGGCTACTGGGGCCCCAATCTCGTCCGCAACTTCCAGTCCAGTCCGGAGTTCAGGCTCCGCTGGCTCTGTGATCTGAACGTCGACCGGGCCCGGCAGGTGCTCGGCGGCTACTCCACGGTCCAGGCGACCGCGGACTACGCGGCGGTCCTGGCCGACCCCGCGGTCGAGGCCGTCGCCGTGGCCACACCGGCCGGCACCCACCTCGACGTCGCCCTGGCCGCCCTGCGCGCCGGCAAGCACGTCCTCGTGGAGAAGCCGCTCGCCGCCACCTACGAGGACGGCCTGCGGCTGGTGAACGAGGCCGAGGAACGCGGCCTCACCCTGATGTGCGACCACACCTACTGCTACACCCCGGCGGTGGCCCGCATCCGGGACATGGTCCGCTCCGGCGAGCTCGGCGACATCCAGTTCGTGGACTCGGTCAGGATCAACCTCGGGCTGGTCCAGAAGGACATCGACGTCCTGTGGGACCTGGCCCCGCACGACCTCTCGGTGCTCGACTTCATCCTCCCGGAGAACGTCCACCCCGTCGCCGTCGCCGCGCACGGGGCCGACCCGATAGGCGCCGGCCAGTCCTGCGTGGCCTATCTGACGCTCCAGCTCAACACCGGCGCCATCGCGCACGTCCACGTCAACTGGCTGTCCCCGGTGAAGGTCCGCACCACCATGGTAGGCGGCTCCAAGCGCACCCTGGTGTGGGACGACCTCAACCCCACGCAGCGGGTCGCGGTCTTCGACCGGGGAGTCGACCTCACGGCCCCACAGGAGATCGGCGCGGACGAGCGCCGCGACATGCTCGTCTCCTACCGGACCGGCGACATGGTGGCCCCCGCACTCGGCGAGAAGGAGGCCCTGCGCAGCATGGTCGAGGAGTTCGCCGCGGCGATCAGGACGGGGCGGCCCCCGCTCACCGACGGCCGGGCGGGACTCCAGGTCCTCGACATCCTCGAAGCGGCCTCCCGCAGCCTGGAGTTCAAGGGCGCCGTCGTCGGACTGCGCACCGGACGTTGAGCGTTGACGACGCCGCCCGGAGCGCAGCCGCGTACGGCGCTCCGGGCACAGCAGGAAAGACCATGACCGACTCAGTAGGGGCAGGGCGTTGAGCAGCGTACGAGGCAAGAGGATTCTGGTCACCGGCGGAGCGGGCACGATCGGCTCGCACCTGGTGGACCTGCTGGTGGACAACGGGGCGCGCGAGATCGTCGTGCTCGACAACTTCGTACGGGGACGCACCGCCAACCTGGCCCGCGCCCTGCCGAGCGGGGTCGTGGACCTGGTCGAGGGCGACATCCGGGACGTAGCCGCCGTGCGCAAGGCGACCGAAGGCGCCGACCTGGTCTTCCACCTGGCGGCGATCCGGATCACCCAGTGCGCCGAGGAGCCGCGGCTGGCGAACGAGGTGATGGTCGACGGGACGTTCAACGTGCTGGAGGCCGCCGCGGCCGCCGGAGTGGGCAAGGTCATCGCCTCCTCCTCGGCCTCGGTCTACGGGATGGCCGAGTCCTTCCCGACCACCGAGCGCCACCACGCGTACAACAACGACACCTTCTACGGGGCCGCGAAGGCCTTCAACGAAGGCGTGCTGCGCAGTTTCCACGCCATGTACGGGCTGGACTACGTCGCGCTGCGCTACTTCAACGTGTACGGCCCCCGGATGGACATCCACGGTCTGTACACCGAGGTGCTGATCCGCTGGATGGAGCGGATCGCCGCGGGCGAACCGCCCCTGATCCTCGGCGACGGAACCCAGACCATGGACTTCGTCGACGTCCGGGACATCGCCAGGGCCAACCTGCTGGCCGCCGAATCGGACCTGACCGACGAGGTGTTCAACGTCGCGAGCGGCTCCGAGACCAGTCTGCTGGAGCTGGCGAACGGCCTCCTGGAGGCCATGGGCGCCGAGGGCCTGACGCCGGAGCACGGACCGGCGCGCGCCGTGAACGGGGTGACCCGCCGGCTCGCGGACACCTCGCAGGCCGCCGAGCGCCTCGGCTTCACGGCCGAGATCGACCTGCGCAGCGGGCTGCGGGACCTGGTCGACTGGTGGCGGGCCGAGCGCGCGGAGGCCGAGGACGCCGCATCCGCGGAGGCCGGCCGATGAGCAGCCAGGACACCGGCGCCGCCGCCCCCGCCCGCATCCCCGTCATGATCCCGTGGCTCGGTGAGGACGAGGCACGGGCCGCCGCCGACGCGGTCCTGTCCGGCTGGGTGGCCCAGGGACCCCGGGTCGCGGAGTTCGAACGGGCCTTCGCCGAGCGGGTGGGCGCGGAGCACGGCATCGCGGTGAGCTCGTGCACCACCGCCCTGCACCTCTCGCTCATCGCCTTGGACCTCGGTCCGGGCGACGAGGTCGTCGTCCCCTCGCTCTCCTTCATCGCCACGGCCAACGCGGTCCGCTACGTCGGCGCGCAGCCGGTGTTCGCGGACGTCGAGGAGGCCACCGGGAACCTGACCCCGGCCACCGTGGACGCCGTCCTCACCCCGCGCACCAAGGCCGTGATCGCGGTCCACCAGGGCGGGGTCCCGGCCGACGTGCACGCCCTGCGCGCCGCCTGCGCCGACCGGGGCCTCGCCCTGGTCGAGGACGCCGCCTGCGGCATCGGCGCCACCGTCGGGGGCAAGCCGGTCGGCCAGGGGGCCCTCCTGGCCGCCTGGTCCTTCCACCCCCGCAAGGTGATCACCACCGGCGAGGGCGGCATGGTGACCACGGACGACGCCGCGTGGGCCGAGCGGCTGCGCCGGCTGCGCGAGCACGGCATGAACGTGTCCGCGGCGCAGCGGCACGCGAGCAGCAAGCCGATCGCCGAGAGCTACCTCGAGGTCGGCTACAACTACCGGATGACCGACATCCAGGCCGCGGTCGGCCTGGTGCAACTGGGCAAGCTGGACGAGATCGTGGCCCGCAGGCGGTTCCTCGCCGCCCGGTACGCGCAGCTCCTCGCCGGGGTCCCGGGCCTGACCCCGGTCCGGGACCCCGCCCACGGCGAGGGGAACTTCCAGTCCTACTGGGTGCTCCTGGCCGAGGACTTCCCCGTCGGCCGCGACGAACTGCTCGCGGCGCTGGCCGAGGCCGGGATCTCGGCCCGCCGCGGGATCATGGCCTCCCACCTGGAGCCGGCGTACGCCGGTCACGGTGCGGTGGAGCTGCCGGTGACCGAGCGGATCACCCGCGACTCCCTGATCCTGCCGCTGTTCCACACGATGACCGAGGAGCAGCAGGACCGGGTGGTGGCGGCGCTGCGCGCACAGGCCGGCGGCGGATGAGCGGGCCGCACGGCCGCGTCGCCGGGGCCGCGGCGACGGAGAGCCTGCTGATCGTCGGCGCGGGCGGCTTCGCCCGGGAGACCGCCCAGGCCGTACGGGACGCGGCCGCCGCCGACCTGGCGGCCGGCCGGGTCCCGCGCTGGCGGCTCGACGGGCACCTGGACGACGACCCTGCCCTGCACGGCCGGGACGTCGACGGCGTCCCCGTCCTGGGCGGCAGCGCCCTGGTGCACGAACGCCCGGACGCCCGCGTGGTGGTCTGCGTCGGCAGCCCCCGCGACTACGGGGTACGGGCCCGCCTGGTGCGGCGGCTCGCGCTGCCCGAGAGCCGGTACGCCGTCGTGGTCCACCCCACGGCGGCGCTCTCCGGCTCCTCGGTCCTCGGGCCGGGCACGGTCCTGCTCGCGCACTGCGTGCTGACCGCGGCGGTACGGGTGGGGGCCCACGTGGCGGTCATGCCGCACGTGGTCCTCACCCACGACGACGAGGTCGGGGACTTCGCGACCCTGGCCTCCGGGGTCCGCCTCGGCGGCGGGGTACGGCTGGGGCGCGGCGCCTACGTGGGCGCCGGCGCACTGGTCAGGGAGTACACGAAGGTCGGCGCCTGGTCGCTGACCGGGATGGGAAGCACGGTCCTGGCCGACGTGCCGGCCGGCGAGGTGTGGGCAGGAAGCCCCGCCCGCCGGTTGCGCGAGGCGGGGGGCCCGGCGCTCGAAGAGCTCCGGGCCGATGAGTCGCAGACCGGCCGGAGGCCGGAGACACGGATGGGGAGCACAGCCGCATGAACCAGATACCGCTCGTCGACCTGAAGGCCGCGCACGCCGAGGTCGCGGACGCCTTACGTGCGGGATTCGACCGCGTGCTGGCCGACACCGCCTTCATCGGCGGCGAGGAGGTACGGGCCTTCGAGCGCGAGTACGCGGCCTTCGCCGGGGTCGGACACTGCGTCGGCGTGGCCAACGGCACCGACGCCCTGGAACTGGCCCTGCGGGCGAGCGGAGTGGGCGTCGGCGACGAGGTCGTGCTGCCCGCCAACACGTTCATCGCCACCGCCGGCGCGGTCGCCCGGATCGGCGCCCGGCCGGTGCTGGCCGACTGCCTCCCCGACACCCTGCTGCTCGACCCGCAGGCCGCGCTCGACGCGGTCACCAAGGCCACCCGCGCGGTGGTCCCGGTCCACCTGTACGGGCAGTGCGCCGACACCTCCGCGCTCGCCGCGGGCCTGCCCTCGTACGCCAAGCTCGTCGAGGACGCCGCGCAGAGCCAGGGTGCCTCCCGGGAGGGCCGCACCCCCGGCAGCGGGGGGATCGCCGCGACCAGCTTCTACCCGGGCAAGAACCTGGGCGCCTACGGGGACGCCGGCGCGGTGGTGACCGACGACGAGGAGGCCGCCGACCTGGTCCGGGCGCTGGCCAACCACGGCGGCGTCGCCAAGTACCGGCACGACGTGGCCGGTTTCAACAGCAGGCTCGACGGTCTGCAGGCCGTCGTGCTGCGGGCCAAGCTGGCCCTGCTCGCCCAGGGGAACGAGGCCCGCCGGGCCGCCGCCGCCCGCTACGACGGGCTGCTGGGAGACCTGGCGGCCACGGGACGCCTCACCCTGCCGGTCACGGCGCCGGGCAACGTCCACGTCTGGCACCTGTACGTCATCCGGGTCAGCGGCGCGGACCGCGACGCGGTCGTCGGCAAGCTCAACGCGGAGGGCATCGGCGCCGGCGTGCACTATCCGGCCCCGGTCCACCTCACCCCGGCCTTCGCCCACCTCGGACACGGCCGCGGGGCCTTCCCGCACGCCGAGCTGGCCGCCGACCGGATGCTCTCCCTGCCGCTCTTCCCCCAGATCACCGCCGCCCAACAGCAGCGGGTCGTGGACGCGCTCTCAGCAGCGCTGCGCTGACGCCAGGCGTCGCATCACCCCAGGCACTCCCAAATGAGGTTCGGATGAACAGACGGACAAGGCTGCTGCGGTACGGGCTCTTCACCGTGGTGGCAGCCCTGATGGCGGCGGCGCTGCCGCCATCGGTGGCGGTCGCGGCGGACCCGTGCGGCCCCGGCTCCAACGCGATCGTGTGCGAGAACTCGAAGGCGGGCACACCGATGTCCGACTGGTTCGCACCCAGCGCCTACGGAGACATCAAGGGCTTCCCGGCCAAGGAGAGCGTGCAGGCGGGCGAGACCCTGCAGTTCAAGATCCAGTCGCCGACGGCCTACAAGGTGTCGGTCTACCGGCTCGGCCACTACGGGGGTGACGGAGCCCGCCTGATGTCGACCGCCGCCCAGGCGGCCCAGACGTACCCGGCCAACTTCCCCCAGGGCGGCAACCCGGCGGCCTGCACCAAGAAGGCCTCCACCGGCCTCGTCGACTGCGGCAACTGGCCGGTCACCTCGACCTGGACGGTGCCCTCCGACGCCGTCTCCGGCCTCTACATAGCCAACTTCGACCAGGCGGACGGCAACGGGGTCATGCCCTACCCGTTCGTGGTCCGCAACGACGCCAGCCACTCCGACATCGTCGTGCAGACCAGCGACCAGACCTGGCAGGCGTACAACAACTACGGCGGCCAGGACCTCTACGACGGCGGCGGCCCCGCCCCCGACGGCCGTGCCTACGAGGTCAGTTACAACCGGCCGATGGACATCGGCGGCGAGAACGGGATCTACGGATCCGAGTACCAGATGGTCGCCTGGCTGGAGCGCAACGGGTACGACGTCAGCTACATGTCCGGCATCGACATGTCGACCAGGGGCGCGACCCAGCTGCAGAACCACAAGGTGTTCATGTCCTCGGGGCACGACGAGTACTGGACCCAGGACCAGTTCACCAACGCCCTGAACACCCGCCGCGCGGGCCAGCACCAGACCTACTTCGCCGGCAACGAGATCTTCTGGAAGACCCGCCTGGCCCCCAGCATCGACGGGGCCAACACGGCCAACCGGACCCTGGTCTGCTACAAGGAGACCAAGCTCTCCTTCCCGCAGCCCAACGGCATCCCCGACCCGAGCGGGATCTGGACGGGCACCTTCATGGACCCGGCCAGCGCCACCAACGGCCGTCCCTACCAGCCGCAGAACCAGCTCACCGGCTCGCTGTTCACCGTGAACGGCTACCGCAGCGACGCGATCACCGTCCCCGGCGCCTACGCCAAGATGCGGCTGTGGCGCAACACCACCGTCGCGAACCTGACCCCCTCCCAGACCGCCACCTTCCCCGTCGGCACGCTCGGCTACGAGTGGGACAGCGACGTGGAGGACGCGGCCCGTCCGCCCGGCCAGATCGCGATGTCCTCCACCACGGTGGACATCAACGACGGCAAGTACCGCCTCGACTACGGGAACACGTACGGCAACGGGACCGCGACGCACAGCCTGGTCGCCTTCCGCGACCAGACCTCGGGCGCCCTGGTCTTCGGCTCCGGCACCGTGCAGTGGTCCTGGGGCCTGACCAACATGCCGACCGGCAACCCGGACGACGCGGTGGTCACCGAGGACAAGCGGATGCAGCAGGCGACGGTGAACATCTTCGCCGACATGGGGGTCCAGCCCAAGTCCCTGCAGAGCAACCTGGTCGTGGCCACCGCCTCCGCGGACCACACCGGCCCGGTCATCACCGTGACCAGCCCCGCGGCCAACGCCACCGTGCCCGCCCTGCGGCCCGTGACCATCACGGGCACCGCCTCCGACAGCGGCGGCGGAGTCGTGGCCCGCGTGGAGGTCTCCACCGACGGCGGAACCACCTGGAAGGCCACCACGGGCGTCGCGTCCTGGAGCTACAAGTGGACCCCGACCACCCCGGGTTCCGCGCAGATCAAGGTCCGCGCGGTGGACGACAGCGTCAACATCGGCGCCACCACCACCGTGCCGCTGACCGTGGGACCCCAGCAGTGCCCCTGCACCGTCTGGCCCGCCGCGGCCGTGCCGGGCACCGTCAACGCCGGTGACGGCAGCGCCGTGGAACTCGGCGTGAAGATCCGCTCCTCGGTGCCCGGTTCGATCACGGGCGTCCGCTTCTACAAGTCCCCGGCCAACACCGGCACCCACACGGGCAGCCTCTGGAGCAGCACCGGCCAGCGCCTGGCCACGGGCACCTTCACCAACGAGACCGCATCGGGCTGGCAGCAGCTCAACTTCTCCTCGCCGATCCCGGTCAAGGCCAACACCACCTACATCGCCTCCTACTTCGCCCCCAACGGCGGGTACTCCTTCGACACCACCTTCGCCTCGGCCGACGCCGGGCTGGCACCCTTCACCGCGCTGAAGAGCGGCACCGACGGCGGCAACGGCGTCTACCGCTACAGCGGCACCGGCGGGTTCCCGTCCACCGCCGCCTCCGGCAGCAACTACTGGGTGGACGCGGTCCTGGACACCGCCACCGCGAGCACGACGCCGCCGACCGTCACCTCGACCACCCCGCAGTCCGCGGCGACCGGCACCTCGATCACCACCACGGTGAAGGCCGCCTTCAACTCGGCGGTCGACGCCGACACGCTGGTGTTCACCGTCAAGGGTCCCGGCGGCGTGACCGTCCCGGGCAGCAAGGTCCTCGACATCTCCAACAGCGCCACCTTCACCCCGTCCAGCGAACTGGCACTGGGCACCACCTACACGGCGTCGGTGCAGGTGGCCGACCTGTGGGGCAACGCCATGGCCGCGCCGGTCACCTGGACCTTCACCACCAGCACGAGCCCGCCGGCGGTGAACTGCCCCTGCACCCTGTGGGGTCCGAACGCCACCCCGACCACCGCCAACGTCGGCGACGACACCAACTCCGTCGAACTGGGCACCCGTTTCCAGTCCACGGTCGCCGGCTACGTCACCGGCGTCACCTTCTACAAGGGCCCCGGGAACACCGGCACCCACACCGGCAGCCTCTGGTCCGCGAACGGCACGCTCCTGGCCACCGGAACCTTCGGCAGCGAGACCGTCTCGGGCTGGCAGCAGCTTCACTTCGCCACCCCGGTGGCCATCACCGCGAACACCGAGTACGTGGCCTCGTACCACGCGCCGAACGGCAAGTACTCCGTGGACGGCGGATACTTCAGCGCCGCGCACCGCTCCTATCCGCTCGTGGCCCCGGCCGACGGCGGCGGCGCGGGCACCGGCAACGGCCTCTACAAGTACGGCGCGGGCACGGTCTTCCCGAACAACACCTTCGGATCGGTGAACTACTGGGTCGGCCCGGTCTTCACCACCACGGCCCCCGCCCCGCTCGCGGAGGGATCCACGGAGGTGTCCGGCCAGTGAGCACCGTCAGCGTGGTGATCCCCTGCTACAAGTACGGCCACTTCCTGGCCGACTGCGTCAAGAGCGTCCTGGACGAACAGGAAGGCGTCGACGTACGGGTACTGATCATCGACGACGCCTCCCCCGACGACTCCGCGGACGTCGCGCGCGCCCTCGCGGCGGCCGACCCGCGGATCGAGGTCCGGGTCCACGAGAAGAACCAGGGCCACATCGCCACCTACAACGAGGGCCTGCTCGAGTGGGCGGACGGGGACTACGTCGCCCTGCTCTCCGCCGACGACCGGCTGGTCCCCGGCGCCCTGGTGCGCGCCGCGGCCCTGCTCGACGCCCATCCGGAAGCCGGCTTCGCCTACGGCAGGCCGCTGCGGTTCCAGCACGGCGGGCCGCTGCCGGCGGCCCGCACCCGGTCCACCGGTTCGGTGGTCTATCCCGGGCGGTGGTGGCTGGAGCGGCGCTTCCGGGAGGGCACCGGGTGCATCACCTCACCCGAGGTGGTCGTGCGCACCAGCCTCCAGCGCAAGGTCGGGGGCTACGACCCGGAGCTTCCGCACGCCGGTGACATCGAGATGTGGATGCGGCTCGCGGCCCACGCCGACGTGGGTTACGTCCGGGGGGCCGACCAGGCCTTCTACCGGGTCCACGGCAACAACATGTCCACCACGGACTTCGGTGGGCAGCTCGACGACCTGCGCCAGCGCCTCGTCGCCTTCGACTCGGTGCTGGAGAAGTGCGGCGGACTGCTCCCGGAGGCGGGCCGGCTGTCGACCGCGGCCCGCACCCGGCTCGCCCGGTACGCCCTGCGGCGCGCCTACCGGGCCTACGACCGCGGACGCACCGCGGTGGTCCCGGTCGAGGAACTGGAGGCCTTCGCCGCCGAGTGCCTGCCCCGGTACACCTCGCTCGCGGAGTACGGGGCGCTGCGTCGGCGCCGCCGGATCGGGGCCCGTGTGATGCCGTACCTCCAGCCGCTCGTGCTGTCGGCCGTAGCCGACAGGGGCCGCGAATGGCTCTGGTGGCAGTCCTGGAAGCGCCGAGGGATCTGATGACACCGCACCACCGCCCCGAACCGGGGGCGTTGGCGGCCGGGCGGCCCGCTGTCTCAGCGGGCCGCCGCGGCCGTCGGCACGGGACTCCCGTCCCGCTCCGTCCTGTTGCTCCCGGCGCCGGCGCTTTCGCGCCGGCGCCGGGAGCGGCCCGCCAGCAACTGATCGGTCCACAGCGCGCAGGCCGTGCCGGCGACCAGGGCCAGGACGGCCGTCCCGGCCAGTCCGCGGCTCTTGGTCCCGAGCTGCGCCACCGCGGACGGCGGTACCAGCAGGGTGACGCTCATCCGGCCCGCCGCCGGGATCTGCTGCTCGGCCTGCATGTCCGAGAGGTGCTTCCCGTAGACCTCGACGACCTTCAACACCGAACGGTCGGCCGTGGCCGGGTCCGTGTGCTGCGCCTGGATCTGGAGGGAGGGGATGAGATAACGCGGGGTGACGCTCGTGCCGCTGTTGCGCGGGATCAGCCGGTAGCTGCCCAGCACCCCGGCGGCGCGCAGTTCGGCCTCCCCGTCGGAGGAGTTCAGCTGCTGTACGGCGGCCAGCGAGACGGCCGCCAGCGGCGGCTGCAGATTGGCGAGTTGGTTCGGCTGGTTGCCGGTCACCGGCGGCTTGAGGACGACGATCGCGGTGCTCACGTACGTCGTGGTGGGCCGGAGTACCTGGAGCGCCCCGGCGGCCGCCAGCACTGCCGCCAGGACCAGCACGTACCAGCGGCGGCGCAACGTGCGGAACAGCTCACCAGGCGACACAGGATTCCTTCCGTCGTGTTCGATCTTCCCAGGACGCCGGGCAAGACGCCAACGGTTCCCGGGCAGTTGCGAGGGAGCGTTCGTGAACATCGGTGAGATAGGAGCGGTGCTGCGGCGCCGCTGGTACGTCATGGCGCCCCTGACGCTGTGCGGGGTCCTCGCGGGAGCGCAGCTGTACCAGTCGGTCCCGGTGTCCTACCAGTCCCAGAGCTCGGTGGCCCTGCTGGACTCCGCAGCCGTGGCCCAGCTGGCCCCCGCCTTCGGCAACCCCATCGCGAACGCGGGCGGTTCGCTCGTGGTGACCGCCGACGTGCTCATCAGGACCCTGTCGGGCGCCGATGCGGCCCGGGACCTGCACGGGCTCGGGGTGACCGACCCGTACACGGTCGGCTTCGCGGCGAACGCCTCCGGCCCGATGCTCACGCTGACCGTCACGGGCACCAACCGGGCGAAGGTGCTCAAGGAGACCAGTCTCCTGACCGACTTCGCCGGGGAGCAGCTCAACGCGCTCCAGGCGGCGGCCAAGGTGCAGCCCGCGTACTTCGTGCAGACAGCCCCCGTGGTGCTGCCGCAGACCCCGAAACCACAGCTCAAGACCCGCTACCAGCAGGTCCTGGCCGTACTCATCGCCGGCCTGGTCGCCGGCTTCACCGCCTCCTTCGTCCTGGAGAGCATGCTGGCGGGCCGCCGCCGCCGGCGCGAGGCCGCGGAGGCCGCCGCGGGGACGGCCGCCCCGCGCGTGCGCCGGCGGACGCGCCACCGCGATCTGGACGCCACCGCCCTGCTCACCGGCTATCTGGGGCTGGCCTTCTTCATCCCCTCGAACCTGACCCTGCCGGGTCTCGGCGGTGTCGGCACCCCGGCCAACGTCTTCGCGCTCCTGGCCCTGTTCTGGTACCTGGCGACCTGGCTGACCGGCCGGATCAGACCGGCTCCCGGTACCCGGCTGCCCCGGGTCGTGATGTGGCTGCTGGCCGTCTCGGTCCTGGCCTCGTACCTCGCGAACGCCTCCCGGGGCAGTTCGCACAAGGAGGTGCTGGGCGCCGACCGGGGGCTGATCGGGCTGCTGGTCTGGGTATCGCTGGTGGTGCTGATCTCCGCCGGGATCCAGGACCGGGCGCGCCTGGACGTGCTGTTGCGGCGGGCCGTGGTGATGGGGGCGGTGGTCGCCGCCATCGGCTACTACGACTTCTTCACCGCGACGAACATCGCCGAGAAGATCAGCATCCCGGGGCTCCAGTCGAGCGTCGCGCAGATCACCACCCTGGACCGCGGTGCGTTCACCAGGCCGCGGTCGACGACCGCGCAGCCGCTGGAGTTCGGCGGCATGCTCGCCCTGCTGCTGCCGTTCGCGATCCAGCAGGCCTTCGATCCGGCCCGGGCCCAGCTCAGCCGCTGGCGCCGCTGGGCTCCGGTGGCGCTGATGGGCGGCGCCCTGCCGCTGACGGTGTCCCGGACCTCCATCATCGGCGCCCTCATCGTGGTGCTCGTGATGGTGCCCAGGTGGAAGCCGCAGCGCCGCTGGACCACCTTCGGCCTGCTGCTCGGCTCGGTGGCCGTCTTCAAGGTCCTCGTCCCCGGCCTGATCGGCACGATCACCACGCTCTTCGCGTCCTTCGTGTCGAACTCCGACAGCAGCACCCAGGCCCGCACGGTGAAGTACAGCGCGATCGTGCCCTACCTGGAGGAACACCCGCTGTTCGGCCGGGGCCTGGGCACCTTCACGCCGGACCTCTACTTCTTCACCGACAACCAGTACATGCTGACCCTGGCGGAGATGGGCCTGCTGGGCCTGCTCGCGCTCCTGGCGCTGTTCCTCACCGGAATCCACCAGGGCGGCGCCATCCGCCGTCTCGCCGCCGACGAGTCCGACCGGGAGCTCGGCCAGGCCTTCTTCGCCTCGGCCCTCGTCGCCCTGGTCAGCGCGGCCACCTTCGACGCCCTCAGCTTCCCGATGTTCGCCGGGATGTTCTTCCTGACGATCGCCGCCGGAGGCAGCTACCTCGGCTTCATCCGGCGTGCCGCCACCGAGCCCCGAAACGTGGAGTCCCCGTGCCTTCCGACAGCACAGCTTCCGACAACACCCCTTCAACCGGCACGGCTTCAACCGGCCCCGTAGCCGTCCTCGTCGTCACCTGGAACAGCGCCCGGGTGATACCCGAGTTCCTCGCCTCCCTGCCGGAGGGCATGGCCGGTGTCGACTGGCGGCTGGTCGTCGCCGACAACGACTCCGCCGACGGCACCGTGGACCTCGTCCGGTCGCTGGCTCCCGAGGCCACGGTCGTCGAGACCGGCCGCAACGCGGGCTACGCGGCCGGGGTGAACGCCGCCCTGGCGGCCGCCGCCGGATGGGACGGCGGCTTCCGCGCTGCCCTGGTGTGCAATCCGGACATCCGGATGCGGCGGGGCTGCGCGGAACTCCTCGTGGGCGCACTCGGCGACCCGGTCCACGGCGGGGGCCGGGTGGGGATCAGCGTCCCGCTGCTGTACGAGGAGGACGGGACGCTCCACTACTCGCTGCGCCGGGAGTCCCGGGTGACCCGCGCCCTGGGCGAGGCCGTGATCGGCAACCGCCGCGCGGGGCGCTTCCCGCGCTGGAGCGAGCTGGTCACCGATCCGTCGGCGTACGGGCGCAGGACGGTCGCCGACTGGGCGACCGGCGCGCTGATGGCGCTCTCCAGGGAGTGCCTGGAGGTCTGCGGCGCCTGGGACGAATCGTTCTTCCTCTACTCGGAGGAGACCGAGTACTGCCTGCGCGCCGGAGACCGGGGCTTCGCCACCCGGCTCGAACCCGCCGCCTCGGCCGTCCACCTCGGCGGGGACTCGCAGGTCTCCCCGCGGCTGTGGACCCTGCTGACCCTCAACCGCGTACGCCTCTACGGCCGCCGCCACTCGGCGCCCGCCACCGCGGCCTTCCGCGCGGCCGTGCTGCTACGGGAGACCTCCCGGGCGGCGCTCGGCCGCCCGGCGAACCGGGCCGCGGCGCGCGCCCTGGCCAGCCGGACCGCCCTGCGCGCCACCCCGGGGCCCTGAGCCGGCGGTTCTAGGCGACGGGGGCCGGACCGGCGGGAGCGGGACCGGTGGGCGCCGGCCCCTCCCAAGCGGTGTAGAAGCTCTCCGGGTTGACCAGGTACCGGACGGTGGGGCGGGGCAGGTGGCGCACCTCGTGGCTGCGGCTGTAGCGGCGCACCAGCTCCCAGTCCTCACGGGGCAGCACCTCGGGAGTCCGTCGCAGGCGGCTGAAGTACAGGGCCGGGGTGCGGCGCGCCACGAAGGCATTGGTGTCGAGGAAGGCTTCGTGCGCGCTGCGCCGGCGGTCGAAGGGCACCGACAGCACATCCCGCTGGGTGCCGTCGGGGAGCATCCTGCGCAGCGCCGTGTACACCGCGTCCGGTCCGCCCGGGGACTCCAGGACCGTCAGGGCCTGCTCCAGGTGGTCCGGCTCCCACAGGTTGTCGTCGTCCAGGAAGGCCACGTACCGCGAGCGGCTCAGTCGGATCCCCACATTGCGCACCACCCCGGCCGTGGCCGTGTTCCGTGCCAGTGAGACCGCGAAGAGCCGCGGATCCGGCGGGAGTTCGGGCAGCCCCGCGCCGTCGTCCACGACGATGACCACCTGGTCGGACACCGTCTGCGCCAGGGCCGAGCGCACGGCCGCGCGCAGGGCCTCGGGACGGCGGTGGGTGGCGATCACGGTGGCCACCAGCGCGGACGGCGGCCGCTCCAGGAGCGAGCCCAGCCGGCCGGTCTCCGCGTTCTCGAAACGGCGCAGCCGCACGGCGGAGGCGGCCAGTAGGAGCTTGTTCCTGGCCTCGAAGAGCACCAGCCAGCCGAAGGCCCGCTTGAGCAGCTCCCAGGGGGCCCGGGCGATGCGGCGCATGTCATGTCCTCTCGGTGGTCAGGGGGAGGGTTCGGGTACGACGGGACGCCCGTCCGACATCCGGTTGCCGCGCCACACGTTCCCCGCGCCACCCGCGTTCCACGCGGCGACCGCCCCGTAGAGCCCGCTCTTGGGGTGGTACTGGGTGGAGAACACGTTGTCCGTGACCTGGATGCCGGTGGCCCCCGGGCCGCCGCCGTAGAGCGCGTACGCCCCTCCGGCCAGCCAGTTGTCGTCCACGATCACGTTGGAGACCACACCGGTGTCGGCGAAGAGACCGAGCGCCGCGCTGGCGCCCTTGTCGACCGGTACGGAGTTCAGCAGGGTGTTGTGGCGGACCGTCAGCCGGCCCTTGTTGCCACCGCCGCTGATCACGGCGTCGGTGTGCTGCCACTCCCCGCCCAGGTTGCGGAAGGCGACGATGTCGTGGACGTAGTTGTCGTGCAGATCGCCCTGGCCCATGGACAGGGCGTTGCCGAACACCGAGACGTCGCACCAGCCGACCTCGACGGAACTGTCACCCATGTTGGACACCGCGTAGTTGACGCCGCCGTTGTCGGGGCCCTTGCCCGGTACGGCGGTGATCGTGGTGTGCAGGACCCGCAGGCCCTTGAAGCCCGGACGGAGGTTGACGCCCCACCAGTTGGTCGAGGTGATCCGGCTGTCGATGATCGTGACGTTGTCGGCGTAGACGTCCAGCGATCCGCGGATGTCCCAGCCCTTGATGACCGTGCCGTCGGTCTTGATCGACATGTTCCCCGTGTCGTGCCGCTCCAGCGCGATCCGCGGGCCGGTGGAGCGCGCGTCGGGGAAGCCGCAGGCGCCGGGTGAGGTGGCGTTGCAGGCGGGGCCCGGTGCGGGGGCCGGCGGTGCGCTGCTGCCCGGCGGGGGTGTGGGCGAGGGGGAGGCCGAGGTCGCGGAGGGGCTCGGGCTGCCGGATGCGGACGGCGAGACGGAGGGCTCGACGGGCACGGGGAGGGGAAGGGGCTTCTCCTCCCCGGGGCATTCGAGGGCGGCCTCCGGGCAGGAATCGGCCGCCGACTCGCTGCGGCCCGTCCGCTCGGCCTGGTAGAGGGTCAGGGCGGCGACCAGTAAGAACCCGGCCAGCAGCCAGGCCCACAGCCGTTTGCGCAGGCGTGCCATGAGTGTCAGTCCTTCGTCGTCGTGGCCGCGGCGGCCGAGGCAGTGCCGCGGAGGAACCCGAAGCTGGGCAGTACGCACACGGCATAGCACAGGGTGGCGGCCGCCGCGGTGGCGAGGAGCGCCAGGACGCCGTCGCCGAGGAGCCGTTCCAGGCCGAGAACCGCACCCGCCATCACGGCCCCGCCGAGGAGGGGCCAGGCGCAGGCGCGCGCCACGATGCCCAGCCGGACACCGCCGCAGTGCAGCGCGACGAGGTACACCGGCACCACGACGGCCCCGGCGACCAGGACCTGGCCCTGTGCCACCCCGGCGATCCCGCCGGTGCGGGCGCCGGCCACGAGGACCGGGACCAGGAGGAGGAGCCACAGGCCCTGTACGGCGATCAGCGAGCGGCGTCGCCCGATGGCCACCAGACAGTCGTAGGCGAGTTCGCAGCCGATGCGGATCAGACCGAGAGCCATCAGCCAGGGCAGTGCACGGGCCGCTGGCTCCCACCGTTCCCCGTACACGAGCACCACGATCGGTCCGGCGAGGCCGCCCAGCAGCACGCAGAGCGGGACGGTGACCGTCACCAGGACGCCGAGGGCGCGGCCGAATCCGTCGGCCAGGGCCTTGGGGGACTCGGCCAGCCGGGAGAATCCGGCGAAGGAGACCCGCCGGGCCGCCTCGGAGACGATCCGGACGGGCCAGCCGGAGATGTTGAACGCGAGCACGTAGAAGCCGAGGGCCAGCTGGTCCAGGTTCGAACCCACCACCATGGGCGGCACGTTGGCGACGCCGAGGGCGAGCAGGCTGGCTCCGGCGAGCGGCAGTCCGAAGCCGAGCAGGGCCCGGGCCTGTTCCCGGTCCCAGCCGAACCGCAGGGTGCCCGGGGCCGCGAGACAGCAGCCGACGAGCGCGCCCGCGCTGCCGGCGACGGCGCCCCAGGCGAAGCTCATCGCGCCCCAGCCCTGGGCGGCCAGCAGCAGGGTCACCGCGGTGCTGAGAACGAAGTTGACCGCGTCGACGGCCATCCGCCGGCCTTGTGCGAACGCACGGGTGAGGAAGCCCGCGGGCACCTGGGACAGGCCGTCGAGGACCACGACCACGCACATCACCCGCAGGACGCCCGAGGCCTCGGGCGAGCCGAGCACACCGGCCACCGCCGGGGCGAGCGCGAAGAGCGCCGCGTACAGCAGCAGACTCGAGGCGGCGCTCAGCGTGAGGACCGTCGGGGCGAAGCGGCGGGGGTCGCCCTCCCAGCGCACGATGGCCAGGGAGACCCCGAGCTCGTTCGCGGAGAGCAGGACCAGCAGGACCGTCTGGGCGATCCCGTAGACGCCCCAGGCCTCGGGACCGAGGAAGAAGCGGGCGAGGACGATGCCCATGGCGAAGTTGCCCAGGCGCATCACCATGGTGTTGACCAGGCTCCACCGGGCGGCGGATCCCACCTTGCGCCCCAGGGAAGGCGCCTCGTCCGGGGCCCCAGGGAAGGCCCCGGACGGGTCCTGGGTGCCGGTGTCCGTGGTGGGGGCGGTCACTTGGGTGCCTTGGAGCGGAAGGCCGACGAGGGCAGGACCTTGAGCGCCATCGTGGCCGTGGGGTCGGCGGCGCCGGTGTGATCGTCGAACCGGTCGTCGGACCCGTCGGACCCGTGGTCGAAACCGGAACCCGGCCCGGAGCCGTGGTCCTCGGGCGGCTCCAGGTCGGATGCCACGGGCTTGCGCCGGCCGGGCTTGTCGGCCTTGCGTCGCCGGGCCTCGACGAAGAAGGTGGCCACCAGGCTGAGGACGAAGCCCAGCGCCGCCGCCATGACCAGGTACTGGAGCCGGGTCTTCGTCTGCGCCTCGGGCTTCTGCGGCGGCACGATCGTCGCCATCCGGATCATCGCCTCGGGGGTCACCGACTGCTGCGCCTGGAACTCCAGGAGCCGTTTCTCGGCGTACGCGGTGAAGAGCTTGTCGGACTGCAGGACGGCGGCCGGGTCGGTGCCGGTGACGCTCAGCCACATGAAGGGCCCCTGGGCGTTGTCGGCGATCTTCGCCTCGTACACGCCGGTGAGTCCCTGGGCCTTCAGGTCGGCCTTGGAATCGTCGGAGTTGAGGTTGCGGGCCAGCCCGTCCGCCATGCCGGTGAGCGAGGCCTGGGTGCTCAGGAAGGGGTTGCCGTCGAAGGCGACCGTGGCCTTCTTCGAGTTCAGGAGGGTCACGGTGCTCTGCGACCGGTACTCCACCGGGACCAGCAGGTACACGCCGGTGATGAGCGCGGCCGTGAGCAGCAGCCCGGGCAGCAGCACGTACCAGCGCCTGCGCATGACCCGCCAGATCTCCGCGAGGTCCATCAGCCTTCTTTCGATCCAGGTGGAACAGGGGTGGAAACGGTGCCGTGGCCGGAAGGGTCCGCCGTGGTACGGCGAACCCTTCCGGCCACGGCGCTAGACGACGGGCGCGGTGCCCGGGACCAGGTCGGTGGGCCGCGGCCGGGTGGCCGCGCTCCCGCCCTCCAGGAGCACCTGCGCGATGCGCTCGCTCGCGCGGCCGTCCCACAGCTCGGGGCAGCGGGGCGCGGGCGGATCGTCGAGCACCCGGTGCACCGTGGCCGTGATGCGGTCCGGGTCGGTGCCCGCCAGGACGTTGGTGCCCTGCTCGACGGTGATCGGGCGCTCGGTGTTCTCCCGGAGGGTCACACAGGGCACGCCGAGCGCCGTGGTCTCCTCCTGGATGCCCCCGGAGTCGGTGAGCACCACGCGGGCGGAGTCCTGCAGGGCGATGAAATCGAGGTATCCGGCGGCCGGCACCAGCCGGATGCCGCCGGGGACGCCGATCTCGGCCAGCCGTTCGGCCGCCCGGGGGTGCACGGGCAGCAGCAGCGGGCAGCGGCCCGCGATCTCGCCCAGCGCCTTCAGCAGACCGCGCAGGGCGTCCGGATCGTCCACGTTGGCCGGCCGGTGCAGGGTGACCAGGCCGTACCCGCCGCGGGTGAGCCCGTAGCGGTCGAGGACGTCGGAGCGCCGGGCCCGCTCCAGGTTGGCGAACAGGGTGTCGATCATGACGTTGCCCACGACGTGGATCTGGTCCTCCCGGTACCCCTCCGACCGCAGGTTCACGGCGGCGTCGGGGGAGGGGGCCAGCAGGTAGTCGCTGATCCGGTCGGTGGCGACCCGGTTGACCTCCTCGGGCATGCTCCAGTCCCGGCTGCGCAGCCCCGCCTCCACGTGGGCGAGCAGCGGCCCGGCCTTCGCGGTGACCAGGGCGCAGGCCAGGGTGGAGTTGATGTCCCCGACCACGACGACGGCGTCCGGGACCAGCTCCTCGAGCAGCGGCTCGAAGGCCTCCATCACCCGGCCGGTCTGCTGGGCGTGGCTGCCGGACCCGGCTCCCAGATAGCGGTCGGGGGAGCGGATGCCGAGGTCGCGGAAGAAGACGTCGTTCATGGACTCGTCGTAGTGCTGGCCGGTGTGGACGAGGACGACCTCGGCGCTGCGGCGCTCCAGCGCGTCCATCACCGGTTTGATCTTCATGTAGTTGGGCCGGGCTCCGGCCACGCAGACGATCCTGGTCATGGAGTCAGAGCACCTCCACGGTGGGTCCCGACAGCCGGTTGCGGCAGTCGAGGATCAGCGAGGCGTGCTCGGTGATCATCGGGTAGTCGAAGGAGTCGTGGTCCGTGAGCAGCACGACCACGTCGGCGGCGGCCAGCTCCTTGCGGGTCGGCTCCACCCGCGAGAGGCGCGCGTCGACCTTGATGCTCTCCACCACGTGGGGGTCGGCCGCGCGCACCTTGGCGCCCATGTCCAGGAGCAGCTGGGAGACGCGCACCGCGGGAGACTCCCGGGCGTCGCCGGTGTTCTTCTTGTACGCCAGTCCCAGGAGCAGGATCCGGGAGCCGTTGACCGAGCGGCGCTTGGCGTTGAGCGCGTCCATGATCCGGCGCGTCACGTACTCGGGCATGTGGCTGTTGATGTCGTTGGCCAGCTCCACGAAGCGGAAGTTCTGGCCCAGCTCGCGCTGGACCCGCCACGACAGGTACGAGGGGTCGATGGGCAGGCAGTGACCGCCGACTCCGGGGCCCGGCGTGAACTTCATGAAGCCGAACGGCTTGCTGGAAGCGGCCTCGATGGTCTGCCACACGTCGATGTCGAGGTGGCGGGCGAACATGGCTATCTCGTTGACCAGGGCGATGTTCACGTGCCGGAAGGTGTTCTCCAGCAGCTTCGCCAGCTCGGCCTCCTTGGGGGAGCGCACCGGCACCGTGGTGTCGACGAGTCCCGCGTAGAAGGTCTCCACGGCCTTGAGCGAGAGGGCGTTGACGCCGGAGACCACCTTCGGCGTCTGCTGGAAGCCCCACACCTTGTTGCCGGGGTCGATGCGTTCCGGGCTGTATCCGAGGTGGAAGTCCACGCCGGCCGTGAGGCCCGAACCGTCTTCCAGGATCGGCCCGAACAGCTCCTCGGTGGTGCCCGGGTAGGTGGTCGATTCCAGTACGACGGTGGCTCCCGGGCGCAGGAAGCGCGCCAGGGTGTGCGCGGACTCCTCGATGTAGCGCAGGTCGGGGGCACCGTCCTGCAAGGGGGTCGGGACGGTGACGACCGCGACGTCGAAGCCGCCGCAGTCCCGGGCCTGGTCACTGGCCTGGTACGTACCCAGTTCCAGCGCCTTGGCCAGCCGGGCGGAGGAGACGTCCTCCACGTAGGACTCGCCGGCGGCGAGGCTCTTGACCCGCCGGGCGTCCACGTCGTAGCCGACCACCTGGTGGCCGACCTCGGCGGCCCTGATGGCCAGTGGAAGGCCGACGTATCCCTGTCCCACGACGACGACGCGCATCAGTGACTCCTGTTCGCGGAACCGGAAGGCGGTGTGGACGGTGTGCGGCGGATGAGTTCGCGGACCGTCATGAGGAGGAAGGCGGCATTGGTGGTGAGGTAGCGCTTGCCCAGGCGGCGCGGTTCCTGGAGGGTCCGGTAGAACCATTCGAGGCCCATCCGCTGCCAGAGCAGGGGGGCGCGCTTGGTGATGCCGGCCAGGATGTCGAAGGAGCCGCCCACGCCGTGCACCACGTGGGCGCCGGTGCGCTTGCCGTAGCCGGCGGTGAAGATCTCCTTCTTGGGCGAGGTCATGCCGAGGAACAGCATCCGGGCCCCGCTCGCGGCCACGGCGTCGGCTATCTCGCCCTGCTCGGAGTCCTCGAAGTAGCCGTTGCGGCTCCCCGCCACGCGCAGGGCGGGGAACCGCTCGGAGATCCGGCCGAGCATGAGGTCCAGTACGTCCTGCCGTGCGCCGAGCAGGTAGACGGGGACCTCGGCGGTTTCCGCCGCGGCCAGCAGCCGCATGAACAGGTCGATTCCCGCGACCCGTTCGGGCAGCCGGACCCCCAGGACGCGACCGGCCCAGACCACGGCCTGGCCGTCGGCCAGGACGAGGTCGCAGCCGGCGACCGCCGCGGCGAGGCGGGGGTCGCGGCGCATGTTGACCAGCTTGGCCGCGTTGACCATGCCGATCTCGATCTGCTCACCGCGCTGCACGGCGTCGAGGCAGCGCCGGACCGTCTCGTCCATGGTCAGGGGGTCGAGCGCCACTCCGAAGAGGGACTGTCTGTGGTTCATCTCCCGAGCCCCCCGAGCCAGGCGTGGAGCAGCCAGCCGAACTCGTAGGGCCTGCACTCGCGGTCCACCGCCAGGGGGCGGAAGATCCGGTCGAGCGGGGCCAGCCGGGCGCGCGGGGCGACCCGGGTGGTGAGGCCGCGGGCGGCGCGCACGGCCTTGGCTGGATCGCCGCGGTAGACCTTGCGCCAGGTGACCCCGAACTCCTCGCGGATCATGGGCTCGCGCGGCACGCCGTCGGGCCCGCTGATCTCGGGCACCTCCGTCATCCAGCGCAGACCGCGGCGGATCTCGGCCCCGAAGTCGGTGCCGCCCGCTTCGGCCAGGTCGAAGAGGGCCGTCGGTGCCATGGCGTGCTGGTGCACGCTGTAGACGGGGTAGCCCTCCACCACGCCGCCCGTGCGGGCGTCGTAGTGCCACCACCACTGTCCGCCGTCCCCCTGCAGGGCGCAGATCCGGGCGGCGCAGGCGTCGGCGGCCGCGAGGGCCTTCGGGTCGGGGGCGCCGGCGTGCAGCCGGGCCAGTGCCTGGAGCGGATAGGTCTGGTCGGCGAAGCAGGCCACGTGGGAGCGGTACCCGGGGACCAGCCCGGGCGCGGTGGCGTGCGGGAACAGCGGGCCGTCCCCGATCCGGGCGGCCAGCAGGCGGTCGCGGGCGGCCGCCAGCCGGTACTCGACGTCCACCGAGGTACGGGCCGCGGTGAGGGCGGACAGCACCCAGGCGGCCTCCACGGTGTACTGCGGACGTCCGGGGACGTCCAGTTCGGCCACCCGCGCCACGGCGTCCGCGAGCTTGGGGTGGCCGGTTTCGGCCGCGGCCCAGGTGATGAGCGCGGCGTCGCCGAGGTTCGTCACCGCGGGCAGCCGTTCCACCAGCAGGGACGTGAACTCCGCGGCGCTGCGGCCGTCGAAGAGCGCGCGCTGGCGTTCCTCGGGGAGGAAGCGCGCTCCCAGCGCGGTGATGGCCGCGTACCGGGTGCTCGTACCGCGGCGTTCCATGCGCCTCGCGCCGTCGGGGGAGACGGTCCCCACCCGCGTGAAGACGAAGGTCTCCGCGCCCGGCAGGTACATCTCGGGCAGCCCCGCCTCGGCCAGTGCGAGCAGCCGCTCGGCGAGGGCGTGCAGCGACGGGTCCTCGTGGGCCAGTGCTGCTAATCGTCTGGCGGTCACCGGGTCCCCACCTCGGTTTCCCGCATGCCCTGCTCGCCCTGTATGTCCGAGCTGTAGTCGTACTGCTCCAACACACCTACCCCCTCTGAAAAATCGTTCCTAGGACAGACCCGGCGGCCGTCGTCCAGTAGAGGGGACTGCGCATGACGCTGCGCGTGCCTACGGTGTGATCCCCCCGATGGCACGAGCGGTCCGGGTCCGCTGGATCCCCCTCCAGCGAAGTCCCGGATCGGGGCGCGCGCGGACGGCGGCGGGCGGGCGCATGATCCTGCGCCGGCCGTCACCTTGTCCGCGATTGCCCTCGTCGTGTACAACCCCCCACTGAACACAGCCTGTTGCCTGCTCAGATCCCGTGTACAGGGACAAGGTATGCCCAAGGATGTTCATTGATTGTGGTTTTGAGGAAATGCCATTGACCCAAATTGCCGACGTTGCGTCAGGTGCGCTCGGTCAGGGTTCCGTCGGTCTCGTCGTGCAGGGCGCCCGTGCGCGGGCACTCCCATACGCCCGGCTCGCCGTCGCGTTCCAGCAGGCGGACCCCGGCCCGGCCCACCCAGCCGATGCGCCGGGCCGGCACGCCGGCCACGAGCGCGAAGTCCGGTACGTCCCGGGATACGACCGCGCCGGCCGCGACCAGCGCCCACCGCCCGATCCGGACCCCCGCGACGCACACCGAACGGGCCCCCAGGGAGGCTCCCTCGGCCACGACGACCCCGGCAGCCTCCCAGTCGCCGCCGCGCTTCTGCCGGCCGTCGGGGTCGACGGCCCGCGGGTAGAAGTCGTTGGTGAGCACCGCGGCCGGGCCGATGAAGACGCCGTCGCCGAGTTCGGCGGGCTCGTACACGAGGGCGTAGTTCTGCAGTTTGACGTTGTCCCCGATCCGTACGCCGGGGCCGACGTACGCCCCGCGTCCCACGATGCAGTCGCGGCCGAGCCTGGCGTCCTCGCGCACCTGCGCCAGATCCCAGATCGTGGTCCCCTCGCCGAGTTCGGCGGTCTCGTCGACCTGGGAGGAGGGTTGAATTCGGACACTCACGGGGCGGTCCCCTTACGGCTCGCGAGGCGTTCGGACGTACGTCGCATGGATGTACGTCGCATTGAGGTACGGAGGGAGCATATGTCGCATCGGACGTGCGTGCCCCGAAGATCAACCGACTGTTCACGGAGCGGACTTGACGGCGCCTCGGCCGGAGCGGCGCCCGCCGCCTTAAGGTCGCCCGATCGCTTCCTTAAGTGGAACCTAAGGTTCGCCATCGCCGCCCCGAATCGATCAAATGTCCGCTTCGGGGCGGCTAGCGTGCTGCCGCACCCCGAACTCCCCAGCAATTCAGAGGCAGGCACGCGATGGGCAGCACGACCGGTCACCGGCGCAGGACGGGCAAGAAGGCCAAGGCCGCGGGCGGTACGGCGGTGGCGGTGCTGATCGCAGCCGCCGCCTTCGCCTTCACGGGTACGGCCCAGGCCGCCTCGGTCGGCGCGGTGTACACGAAGTCGAGCTCCTGGAGCGGCGGGTACACCGGAACGTACGTGATCACCAACAACACGACCCGGGCGCAGACCGGTTGGACCCTGGAGTTCGACCTGCCCGCCGGCACCACGATCGCCTCCCTGTGGAACGGCTCGCACACGGTCGGCGGCCGCCACGTCACCGTGAAACCGGCGGCATGGAACAAGGAGCTGGCCGCGGGAGCCTCCGTCACGATCGGCTTCGTCACGAGCGCGAGCGCAAACGCGGGCAACCCGACGGCCTGCCGCATCAACGGGGCCAAGTGCTCGGCGGAACAAGGCCCGACGCCCCCGCCGGGCGGCCGTCCCACCACCGCCCCCACGGGCGCCCCGACCACCGCGCCGACGCCGGCGCCGACGGCCGGTACGAGCGCTCCCGCGACCCCCACCGGGCAGCCGACCAAGACCGCCACACCCACCGCTTCGGCCACCGCCACGACCCCGCCCCCGACCGGGAACCCGGCCGGCGGCGCGCGCTTCGCGCCCTACGTGGACACCTCCCTCCACCCGGCCTACGACCTGGTCGACACGGCGGCCAAGACCGGCGTCAAGGAGTTCCACCTCGCCTTCATCACCTCCGGCGGCGGCTGCGCCCCGCTGTGGGGCGGGGTCACCGGGCTCGGAGACGACAAGGTCGCCGCGCAGATCGGCGCCCTGCGGGCCAAGGGCGGCGACGTGCGCGTCTCCTTCGGCGGAGCCGCCGGCCACGAACTGGCCCTGAACTGCGGCTCCGCGCAGGAGCTCGCCGCCGCCTACGGCAAGGTCGTCGACCAGTACCGGCTGACCAAGGTCGACTTCGACATCGAGGGCGCGGCCCTGCCCGACACCGCCGCCAACACCCGCCGCGCGCAGGCCATCACCCTGCTGCAGTCCTCCCACCCGGGACTCGACGTGGCCTTCACCCTGCCTGTGATGCCCGAGGGGCTCACACAGCCGGGCGTGGCCCTGTTGGCGGACGCGAAGAAGGCCGGCGTGCGCATCCACGGCGTCAACATCATGGCCATGGACTACGGACCCGCCTACAGCGGTGACATGGGCCGGTACGCGATCCAGGCCGCCACGGCCACGCAGGCCCAGATCAAGGGCGTACTGGGCCTCACCGACGCGGCGGCCTGGAAGACCGTCGCCGTCACACCGATGATCGGCATCAACGACGTCACGACCGAGGTCTTCACCGTCGCCGACGCCACCCAGCTCGTGGACTTCGCGAAGGAGAAGGGAATCGGCAGGCTGGCGATGTGGTCCGCGACCCGCGACCGGCAGTGCCCGGCCGGAGTCGTGAACTACGCGGACGCGACGTGCAGCTCGATCCTCCAGCAGCCCCTGGCCTTCACGAAGGCCTTCGGAGCCCTGCGCTAGATCCGCGGGCGCAACGCGACCACGGTGTCGCCCGTCAGGAGGTGGACGAGGTCACCGTGGATCGCGATGCCCGGCCACTCGCGCCGGGCGCTCGCACTGTCGTCCTGGCGCGCCGCGCTCTGCCACAGCAGGTCCCCGCTGTCGGCGGCGAAGCAGTGGACGCTCCCGTCCGTGCCCGGAACGTGCACCCGCCCGGCGGACACCCGCAGCGGGCTTCTCCCGCTGCGCGTCCACTCCTTGAGGTACCACGACTCGGCCGTCCAGAGCGGCTCGCCCGTGATGTCATCGGCCGCGGTCACCGTTCCGTCCGGGGCCATTCCGTAGTAGGTACCGCCCGCTTCCACGTACTCCATGGCGGCGGGCAGGGTCGTAGGGGTCGCACGAGCCCGAAATACGCTGTGGCAGATGGTGCCGTCCGTTCTGCGCAGCAGCACCGAGCTCTTCCCGATGGCGAGGGGGACCGAGGCTCCGAAGTCCTGGCTCCACACGGCCCCGCCCTTCTGGAGCGAGTGCTCCCACAGCACGTGGGCGCCGGGTGTGTCCAGGCCCGAGACGCGGAAGAGGTGACCGTAGGCGATGAAGAGCCGGGAGCCGACGCCCCGGACCCCGTCCTCCTGCCACTTCTGCTCGCCCGTCGCGGGATGCCAGGCGTGGAGGGATCCCTTGGCGGCGAAGGTGACGATCGCGTCGCCGGCGTACACGCCGCCCGCGATCGGATCGGCCGTACCGGGAGGGGTGGACCACATCCGCGCACCGGTCGCGGTGTTCAAGGCGGCGACGTGACCGCCCTGACCTGGATCCGCCTCGTCGGCCTCCAGGCAGTAGGCCACATCGCCTGCGGCGGACAGGCCCAGGAGCTCGATGCTCGTCGGGAAGTCGTTCCCCCACAACCGCTTGCCGTTCCCGGCGTCGAACGCCGCGATCCGCCCGGTACCGGGCGACGAGGTGCACAACAGCACCGGACCCGCGGCATGACAGGTCGTGACGCCCAGGTCCTGAGGGCTCAGCTTCTGCTCCCACACGGCCCATCCGGCCGGTTGCAGACCGGCGGAGCCCTCGTGGGCCGGCCGGGGACCGGCCCCCGGCGGGCCTCCCCGGGAACCGCCGGACGATCCGGATGGACCGCCGGCCGTCCACGCCCCGCTCGCCCACGAGCCGAGGGCTCCGGCTCCGGCCAGCCCGACCACACCTGCGACCAGTGCGCTGCGTCGCGAAAGCAGCCGGCCCCCGCGCGCGGGCGCCCGAGCCGGTTCGGCGGCGGGCGACGGCGGGCGGGCACCCCAGTCGCCCTCCGGCGCCTCCCGGAAGGCCTCGAGGAGCTCGTCCGGCGTGGGCCGGTCCACCGGGTCCTTCGCCAGACACCACTGGACGAGCTCGCGGACCGTACCGGACAGCTCCGCCACCGCAGCGGGCTCGTGGACCACGTTGTAGGCGGTCAGGTAGTGGGACGGGGCGTCGAACGGACCGTGCCCGGTGGTCGCGTACACCAGGACGGCGCCGAGGGAGAAGACGTCGGAGGCCTGCTTGACCCGGTGCGGGGCGGACAGCTGCTCGGGCGACATGTACGGAGGAGTTCCCAGGATCCTGCCGGTCACGGTGAGGGTCTCGTGGTCGACGGCCCTTGAGATCCCGAAGTCGATGACGCGCGGGCCGTCCTCGGTCAACAGGACGTTGTCCGGCTTGAGATCGCGGTGGACGACCCCGACCCGGTGGATGTCGCGCAGCGCCTCGGCGAGCCCCACCGCCAACTGCCGCAGGGCGGGGCCACCGAGCGGCCCTTCGGCCCGTACCGTGGCCCCCAGGGTGGGGCCCGGCACGAACTGGGTGGCCATCCAAGGGCGTTCCGCATCGGGGTCGGCGTCCACCACCGGGGCGGTGAAGGCCCCCGAGACCCTCCGCGCCGAGGCCACCTCCTGGCGGAAGCGGATCCGGAACTCCCGGTCGTCCGCGAACTGCTGGTGAACGACCTTGACCGCCACCATCCGCCCGGACTCGATGCTCCGAGCCAGGAACACCGTGCCCATTCCACCTGCGCCGAGCCGGTCCTGCAGCCGGTACCCGCCCACGACGAGCGGATCGGTCTGGTGAAGTCCCACCCCTGGTACCCCTCTGTCCCCCCGACCGCCGTACGCGGCTCAGGCCAGAGGTTAACGCGCTCCTCCCGGGCCCGGGCCGCGTCGGCTCAGGAGCTCCTGAGGATGACGAGGCGCTGGGTTGCGCGGGTCATCGCGACGTAGCGGTCGACGGCGCCTTCGATGCCCTCGCCGAAAGTGTCCGGGTCGATGAGGACGACCAGGTCGAATTCGAGTCCCTTCGACAGGGTCGGCGTCAGCACGCGGACGCGGGAGCTCGCCGGGAACGTGCCGTCGTCGACGCCGGTGGCAGTGATGACGCAGGCGACCCCGTCGGCGTGGGCGTCGAGCCAGTCGCCGAGGACCGCGGCCAGGTCCTCGGTGCGGCCGTGCGCGACGGGGATGCCGCTGCTGCGGACCGACGTCGGTACGTTCGCGTCGGGAAGTGCGGCGCGGATGGCCGGCTCCGCCTCGGCCATGACCTCCTCCGGGGTGCGGTAGTTGACGCTCAGGGAGGCCATGGTGATCCGGTCGACCCCGGCCCGTTCGAGCCGCTCCCGCCACGACTCGGTGAACCCGTGTCGGGCCTGCGCGCGGTCCCCGACGATCGTGAAGCTCCGCGACGGGCAGCGGGCCAGCAGCATCTGCCATTCGGCATCGGTCAGTTCCTGCGCCTCGTCCACGACGATGTGGGCGAACGGGCCTGCGAGCAGGTCGGGTTCGGTGCCGGGCAGTGCGTCCCCGTCGATCAGGGCGTCCTGCAGATCTTGTCCCCGCAGCATCCCCACCGCGCCCTGGCTCTCGTCGATCTCGGTGTCCTGGAGCAGCCGGTCGATGACCTCGGACCTGCGCGCACGCTCGGCGGCGACGGCGGCCTCGTGCCGGCGCTTGCGCACGGAGGCCTCGGCGTCGCCGAGCCGCTGCCGGGCCGCGTCCAGGATCGGCAGGTCCGACACCGTCCAGGCCTGGGCGTCGGCGCGCTGGAGGAGGGACACGTCGTCGGGCCCGAGCCACGGAGCGCACTTGCGCAGGTAGGCGGGCACCGACCAGAGGTCTCCGACGAGCTCGCCCGCATCGAGCATCGGCCAGGCACGGTTGAGGGTGGTGATGAACTCCCGGTCCTGGAGCAGCGAACGGCGCAGCAGGTGCGGCGCGACGTCGCTGTCGTCCTGGTCCATCAGGATCGTGAGCAGCTCCTCCAGGATCTGGTCGCGCGCCTCGTTGTGCGGGGTGCCCGGTTCCACCGCCCCGAACGCGGCCGCCCAGTCGTCGGGGCCGAGCCAGAGGTCCGACCAGTGGCTGGAGACGGTCGTCCCCTGGGTGGGCGGCTCCTCGTAGATGCGCACCGCCGCCTCGACCGCCTTCACCAGGCCGGCGGAGGATTTCAGGAGGGCCACGCGCTGATCTGCCTCGACCGCCGCTCCGGCTCCCTCCGTGACGAGGTCGCGCAGGGTGCAGGTCTGCACGCCCTCCTCGCCGAGGCTGGGCAGCACGTCCGAGACGTAGGCCAGGTAGGGCCGGCTCGGGCCGACGAACAGCACGCCGCCGCGGCGGTGACCCAGCCGGGGGTCGGAGTAGAGCAGGTGGGCGGTGCGGTGCAGGGCGACGACGGTCTTGCCCGTGCCCGGACCGCCGTCGACGACGAGGGCGCCCCGGGATCCGGCCCGGATGATGGCGTCCTGGTCGGTCTGGATGGTGGCGAGCACGTCGCGCATCCGGGCCGACCGGTTGGAGCCCAGGCTCGCGATGAACGCGGACTGGTCGTCGAGCGCGGCACGCCCTTCGAGCCCGTCCGCGGCGAACACCTCGTCCCAGTAGTCGCTGATCCGCCCGCGGGTCCAGCGGTACCTGCGACGGCTCGCCAGACCCATCGGGGCGGCGTGCGTCGCCGCGAAGAAGGGCTCGGCCGCGGGGGAGCGCCAGTCCAGCAGCAGTCGGTTGCCCGCGCTGTCGGTGAGGCCGAGGCGGCCGATGTACACGGGCTCGGAGCCGTCGGCGGGGACGATGTGCCCCAGGCACAGGTCCAGCCCGAAGCGGCGCAGGGTGCGCAGCCGGCTGGTCAGCCGGTGGATCTCCGCGTCGCGGTCCATCGCCTCCCGGCCGATGCCGCCGGGCGCCTTGCGTGTGGCCTCCAGGCGGTCGGACAGTTCGGCGATCGTCTGCTCCAGGCACTGCGAGACGGCGGCGAAGTGCCGTTCGTCGCCGGCGATCAGTGCCGGGTCGGCCTTGGGGGAAAGGTGGTCGGGAAGTTCGAACGCACTGGTGGTGGTCGCCACCGCCTCGACGGAACCGTGTGATCCAAGAGCTGACATATCGGAACGCACTGAGTGAATCTCCCATTTTTCGGCAAGTTCTGGCCTAGGTCCGCGATTTTGCCCCAGGCCGGGGGCCTTGCCGCAAGCCCCCCAGTGCGCTATATGTTGTACATGGCAAGGAGTGCGTATTCCTCCTCGCCGCCCTCCACGCACTGCGCGCCCCCTCCGCCACCCGCCCGATGAGGCCCGGTGAGGACGGCTGGCTACAGTACGGCCATGACTTCCCAGGCCGTACCCCTTCACCTCAAGAAGCCGGCCCCGGCCCATGTGGTGGCCGTACTCGCCTTCGACGGAATGGCGCCCTTCGAACTGGGCGTGGTGGTCGAGGTGTTCGGCCTCGCCCGCCCCGAGCTGGGGGACCTGCCCTGGTACGAGCTGCGGGTCTGCTCGGCGGAACCCGGCCGGGACCTGCGCGTGGTGGGCGGGTTCACCCTCCGCGCCGAGCACGGGCTCGACGCCCTCTCCGCCGCGGACACCGTGATCATCCCCGGAGTCTCCCCGGCGGGCGGCACCATCGCGCCCGCGCTGGTCGACGCCCTGCTCAAGGCCCACGCCCGGGGCGCCCGCCTGGTCTCCATCTGCTCGGGCGCCTTCGCGCTCGCCGCGACCGGTCTCCTCGACGGCCGCCGGGCCACCACCCACTGGCGCTACGCCCGCACCCTCGCCGAGCGCCACCCCGCGGTCGAGGTCGACGCGGACGTCCTCTACGTCGACAACGGCGACGTCCTGACCAGCGCGGGCAGCGCCGCGGGCATCGACCTCTGTCTCTACCTGGTCCGCGCCGACCACGGGGCCGCCGTCGCCAACACCGTGGCCCGCCGCTTCGTCGTGCCACCCCATCGCGAGGGCGGGCAGGCCCAGTTCATCGAGGCGGCGGTGGGGGAGATAGGACCCGACGGCGCCGACGACGGGATCTCCCGGAGCATGGCCTGGGCCCTGCAGCGGCTGTACGGCCCGCTCTCGGTCCCGGCCCTGGCGCGCGCGGCGAACATGTCCGAGCGCTCCTTCCTCCGCCACTTCACCCGCCGCAACGGTGTGAGCCCGATCCGCTGGGTGGTCTCCCAGCGGATCGCGGCGAGCCTGCCGTTGCTGGAGTCGGGAGAGGGCACGGTGGACGAGGTCGCCGCGGCGGTCGGCTTCGACTCCACCGCGACCTACCGCCACCACTTCACCCGGCAGATGCGCACGACGCCGACGGCCTACCGGAAGGCGTTCGTCAGGGTCACCGCGCCCCTGGCGGGATCTTGACGAGTGAAGGCGTTTACGCCACTCGTCGTGGAGGTGGCAGGGACAGAGGATGGAGTCATCGCCGCAAGGGAGTCCACCCGGTCGGCGAACCCCCGCCCTCCGCCCCGTACAAGGAGTTCCCCGATGTCCGTGACCGCCTCGTCCATCGTCACCGCCGCGACCACCCTGACCGTCCCGTCCGCCCTGACCGCCCCGTCCACCGTGACCGACGAGCCCACCAGCGCCGTTCTCTCCGTCCCCGCCGCGGCTCCGGCCGTCGCAGCCGCCCACTACGCCGCGCGGCTCGCCTTCGAGGCGGACGTCTCGGACGTACGGGCCGACCTGCTCTCCGGTGTCCCCGGTCTGGTCGTGGTCGACTCCCGCAGCGAGGCCGCCTGGGACCAGGGCCACATCCCGGGGGCGCTGCACCTGCCCACCGCACGGATCGCGGAACTGGCGCCGACGCTGATCGACCCGGCCCTGACCGTGGTCACCTACTGCTGGGGCCCCGGCTGCAACGGCGCCACGCGCGCCGCGCTGGCCTTCGCCCGCCTGGGCTACCAGGTGAAGGAGATGCTCGGCGGATTCGAGTACTGGGTCCGCGAGGGCTTCGCCTTCGAGACCGCCCAGGGCACCGACCAGCGCGCCATCGACGATCTGACCGCCCCGCGCTCGGGCATCTCCTGCGCCTGCTGAGCAGACGGTGGCGGCGCCGTTCCGCGAGGAGGACGCGAGGCGCCCGTAGGCCGTCCAGCTCACCCCGGATCGTCAGAGGCCTTCAGCCGATCTAGATTTCGGCGCGTATGCGGGCATTCGCCCGCCTCGACCGGAAGGGCTGCCCGCATGGCCGGCCGTTGGATCACCTCCTCCCTGTGCGCACTCGCGCTCCTCGCACCCGCGTCGATCGGCGCGGCCTCGGCCGCCGAAGCCGAAGCCGAAGGCGGCCGTACGGCCTTGCGGGTCATGACCCGCAACCTCTACCTCGGCGCCGACCTCGCACCCGTACTCGCCGCCACCAGCCCGCAGGGGCTCGTCGCCGCGGTGACCGCGGTATGGGCCAACGTCCAGGCGACGGACTTCCCAGAACGGGCCGAAGCGCTGGCCGACGAGATCGCCGAAAGCGATCCTCATCTCGTCGGCGTCCAGGAAGCCGTGCTGTGGCGCAGTCAGACGCCCGCCGGGCCGGGGAGCGCCACCCACGTCGAGTACGACTTCCTGCAGATCCTCCTCGACGAGCTCTCCGCCCGGGGCAAGCACTACGCGGCCGTGGCGAGCGTCACCGTCGGCAGCGACTTCGAGGCCCCTCGCTCCACGCCCGGCGGTCTGCAGGACATCCGCCTCACCGACCGCGACGTGCTCCTGGCCCGCACCGACCTGCCCGCACACAAGTTCTCCGTGGCCAATCCGCAGTCCGCCCGGTTCCAGAGCCACCTGCCCGTCTGCCGCCCCGTGCTGGGCTGCCCGCCCAATGCCCCGCTGCGCATCGAGCGCGGCTGGGTCGCAGCGGACGCCACGCTGGGCGGACGCACGGCCCGCGTGGTGACCACCCATCTCGAGCCCGCAGCCCCCGCCGTCCAGGAAGCACAGGCCGACGAACTGATCGCCGGCCCGCTGAACACCACGCTCCCCACCGTGCTGCTGGGCGACCTCAACTCGGCCGCCGGCGGAGTCGGTGCGACGCCGGGCACCGACACGCAGAGCCACAACCGCCTCCTCGCCGCCGGATTCACCGACGCCTGGACCGCCACCCGCCCGCGCGACCCCGGATTCACCTGCTGCCAGGCCCCCGACCTGCGCAACGCCACCTCCACGCTCACCCAGCGCATCGACTACGTGCTCTTCCGCGGCAAGGTCAAGGCGCTGACGGCCCACCGGGTGGGCCACGCCCAGGCCGACCGCACCCCGTCGGGTCTGTGGCCCTCCGACCACGCCGGTGTCCGAAGCGTGCTCCGGCTGCGCTGAGACCCGGTGGTCCCGCGCCCTCAGGCCGCCAGTGCCGTGGTGATCACCAGCGGGGGCGCGGACCGCTCCGCCGACCAGGTGCGGCCGGCGGCGAGATCCGGGTCGACGAGAC
The DNA here is from genome assembly GCF_026342735.1 of Streptomyces sp. NBC_00193. Classification (GTDB taxonomy): domain Bacteria; phylum Actinomycetota; class Actinomycetes; order Streptomycetales; family Streptomycetaceae; genus Streptomyces; species Streptomyces stoeckheimensis. The sequence continues at coordinate 411,367 of NZ_JAPEMM010000002.1, read as the reverse complement.
CGGGGAGGCCGAGGGCCTCGTCCACCGTCGGACGGTGCTGGACGAGGTCCGCGAATCCGGCCCGCTCCAGGAGGGCCGGGTAGAAGTCCACGGGCCAGGCGTGGTTGGGCATCGTCTGCCAGCTGCCGTCCGTGCGCCGGAGCCGTACGGGCAGTTCGTCGCCCGGGCCGTACGCGCCGCCAGGGTCGCCGATGCTCAGCGAGGCGTACTCCCTCCCGCTGCACGCGGGATCGGTGGCCAGCAGGACGAACGGGCCGCCGGGGCGCAGGATCCGGCGGATCTCCCGGAACACCGCGAGCACCGCCTCCTCGGTGGGCAGCGACGCCAGGACGTGGTTGCACATCACGGCGTCGGCGCTGCCGTCGGCCAGGCAGGCCGTCCGCCCGTCCGTGACCAGGTGGTACTCGGCGACCGCCGTCCCCGAGCCGCGGGCCAGCGCGAGCATCTCGGGGGAGGTGTCCACCCCCAGCACCTTCGCTCCGAGCTGCCGGGCCGCGCGGTCGGCGACCTTGCCCGGCCCGCACCCGTAGTCCACCAGGACGGATCCGCTCCCGACCCAGCGGGCCAGGCTCCGGAAGACGAAGGGGTACCCGAGCAGCCAGTCCGTGGCCGCCTCCACGGCGGCGAAGGCCCGCGCGCCCTCCGGCCCGGACCAGGCGACGGGCTCCTGCCCGCCGCCGTGGTCCGCGCCGCCCGTGCCGGCTCCTGCGTCTTGTCCGCTTCCCTCTGGCCAGTCGCTCACAGTTCCCACTATCGGGCCGTGGTGTCCTCCTGCGCATCCCGTTCCGCCGCCTCGGCGATCCGTTTGACGGCCGCGAGCCGCCGGTCCCAGTCGGCGGCGAGGGTGGCCATCCACCTGGCCGTCGCGTCCAGGGCCGCGGGACGCACGGTGTACCGGACCTCGCGTCCGACCCGGCTGCCGGAGACCAGCCCGGCGGCGTCCAGGACGGCGAGGTGCTTGACCACCGCCTGCCGGGAGACGGGCAGCCCCTCGGCAAGGGTGGTCGCGGTGACCTCGCCGTGGGCGGCGAGCAGACCGAGCAGCTTGCGCCGGGTCGGGTCGGCCAGTGCGACGAGGACGTGGTCGACCGCCTCGTCGGCGCCGGGGTGTTCCTGGCTCACGCGGCCGGTTGTTCGGCGCGCTTCTTGAAGGCGTCGAGCACCTGCGGCCAGCCGCCGGTGTTGTCCTTCAGCGCCTTGCCGCGCAGCTCCTCGGACCCGGCCAGGGCCGCGAACCCGCTCTCCACGACGCGGAGCCGGGTCTTGTCGCCCTCGCGGCTCAGCGTGAACTCCACCAGGGTGCTGTTGTCCTCGCGCAGCTCCTGTCCGGGGAAGGCGCTGGCCCACCGGTACGCCAGGTAGGTCGGAGGGTCGACCTTCTCCACCCGTACCGGGAACTCGCCGTACTCGCTGTTCTTCGCCACGATCGACTCCCCTTCCCGGGCCACCGTGCCGGCCAGGCTCCCCTCGTCGGCCACCCAGAAGCCGGGCTCGGCCACCAGGGACCAGACCCGGTCCAGGGAGGCCTCGATCAGGGTGTCGCGTTCGATCCGGTCCGCGTTCATCAGGGACTCCTTCGTCGCAAGCCATCGCATGATTCGGTGCAACTCCAGGGTTGCACGTCCTCCCATATCCCGCAACCGCGGAGTTGCGCGAGGACGTGCCGTGCGGGTTCGCCTAGGCTCGGAGCCATGGTGCAGAGCCGGGCGGAGAACGTGGACGCATACCTCGCCGAGGTCCCCGAGGAGCGCAGGGAGGCGCTGATCCGGCTGCGTGAGCTGTGCCGTACCGAGCTGCGCGGATTCACCGAAGCGATGGCGTACGGGATGCCCGTGTACGAACGGGGAGGCGTCGGGGAGATCGCCTTCGCGAGCCAGAAGCGGTACGTCTCCTTCTACCTGATGCGCGACGAGGTCCGCGAGGCCTTCGCGGAGCGGCTCGCGGACCACGACATGGGCAAGGCCTGCCTGCGGTTCCGCAAGCCGGAGAAGATCGACTTCGCGCTCCTGGAGGACCTGCTGCGGGCCACGGCCGCCGCTCCCGGGAAGATCGGCTGACCGCTGCGGCCCGTGTCGCCGGGACGACGGAAAGCGCAGTGCGCGTACAACCCCTCATGACCGTCGGGGGTCTTGTGTCCGAAACCGCGAAACGAAGGAGACGGACACCGCGGCCGGACGGAACGCTTGAGTCGACCGGCCTATGCGTTGATCATGGGTCGAGCCGTGAGTCGATCATGAACCGATCCGAACCGCCGGTGGACCGGCGGAACTTGACGGGAAGATAACCAGCTGTGGACATACCCCCCTTGCAGACCCCCGATACGGCGACCGACACCTTCGTCGCCCACCGCAACCTGCTCTTCACCGTCGCCTACGAGATGCTCGGCTCGGCGGCCGACGCCGAGGACGTGCTGCAGGAGACCTGGCTGCGCTGGGCGGGCGTCGACCTGGACACGGTCGGCGACCAGCGCGCCTACCTGGTGCGGATCACCACCCGCCAGGCGCTGAACCGGCTGCGCACCATGAGCCGCCGCAAGGAGGCCTACGTCGGCCAGTGGCTGCCGGAACCGCTGCTCACCACGCCGGACGTGGCCGAGGACGTGGAACTGGCCGAGAGCATGTCGATGGCGATGATGCTGGTCCTGGAGACGCTCGGGCCGACCGAGCGGGCCGTCTTCGTGCTCCGCGAGGTGTTCGGCCTCGACTACGAGGAGATCGCCACCGCCGTCGACAAGACGCCGGCGGCCGTCCGGCAGATCGCCCACCGGTCCCGCAAGCACGTCGACGCGCGCCGCCCCCGCCGGGCGGTCTCCCCGAGCGAGGCACGGGTGGCCGTCGAGCTGTTCCAGCGGGCGTTCGAAACCGGGGACCTGCAGGGCCTCCTCGACGTGCTCGCCCCCGAGGTCGTCTACATGGGCGACGGGGGCGGCATCAAGCACGCCGCACTGCGGCCGGTCGTGGGCGCCCTCCATGTGGCCCGCCTGTTCACCGGTATGACGGGCAAGGCCGGGAAGGCCGGGATCGGTCTCTCCTTCACTCCGACCATGGTCAACGGCACCCCGGCCCTGGCCGTCCACGTGGACGGAGTGCTCGACGGAGTCATCGCCGTCCGCGTCGAGGAGACCCGCATCACCGGCCTCTACTTCGTCCGCAACCCGGAGAAGCTGTCCCACGTCGACACCGAGACCACGCCCACCCTGCGGTGAGTCCCGGGTGGCACGTACCCGGCGGGGGAGGGGCTGGCAGCATGTCGCCCATGCCCTCCCCCTCCATGGAGCACGAGTCCGAGCCCGAGCCCGCACCCGCCGGCCCCGTCCGCCACCAGGACCACGGCACGTGGCTGGCGCAGTTCACCGGCCGGGTGCTCGTGGTCTGTCCGCGGTGCGGCGGCCGCGCGCTCGTCCTGCCGCGGCCCGGCCTCCCGAAGCCGAAGTACTTCAGCGCCCTGCTCTTCCAGCCCCGCCGACTCGCCTGCGCGGGCTGCGGGGCCCTCGCCGACTGGACGGCACAGGAGCGGGGCGCCGCCCTGGTCGGGGTCTCGGTCGGCGGCACCGAGGACCCCTTCTTCCGGCGTCCGCTCTGGCTGCAGACCCGCTGTGCGGGACGGATCCTCTGGGCCTACGACGAGGAGCACGTCGAAGCCCTCGCCGCCTACGTGGGCGCCCGGCTGCGCGAGCGCCACACCTCCCCGACGCTGTCGATGTTCGCCCGGCTGCCGGCCTGGATGAAGTCCGCAGCGCGCCGTGACGAGGTACTGGCCGGGCTGGAGACCCTGCGGACCCTCGCCGGGCTCTCGGCCCCGGCCGACCGCTCCGACGCGGCCCACGACCGGGGCGACCGCCCGCGCCACCAGGGCAGCGTGGTGTTCCGCGGCGGTCCCTACTAGAACCGGGCCTGCGGCGCGGGATGCGACCGGGCGGGTGGGCGACCGACGGCCCGGTGGGCGGCCCGGCGGGCGGGCCGGCGGGCGGGCCGGCGGGCGCGCGCACCGGCCGAATGCGGTGTGCCGGGGGGACCCGTACGTGTGGCGCTGGGAGGGGATGCCGGGGTGAGGGGCCACTCTGCGGGTACCTCGCATCCGAAACCCCATCGCAGGAGGACTCCATGCTCGGTACCGACTACCGCACCGGCTCGCCCAACTGGATCGACCTCGGGAGCCCCGACATCCCCCGGGCCGCCGCCTTCTACCGGGCCGTCTTCGGCTGGGAGTTCCACCTGCTCGGGCCCGAGACCGGCGGGTACGGGTTCTTCCAGGTGGACGGGAAGACCGTCGCCGCGGTCGGGCAGCTCGACCCGGGGGCGACCTCCGCGTGGACCGTGTACTTCCGGACCGACGACGCGGAGGCCACCACCCGCGGCGTGCGCGACGGCGGGGGCGCCGTACGCGTCGAGCCGATGGACGTCATGGGGGAGGGGTGGCTCGCGCAGTACACCGACCAGCAGGGCGCCGACTTCGCCGTCTGGCAGCCGGGCCGGACCCCGGGCCTGGAGCTGGCCTCCGCCGACAACGCGCTGTGCTGGGTCGAACTGCACGTACCGGACCCGATGGCGGCGCTGGCCTTCTACGGGGCCCTCTTCGGGATGCGCTCACAGGCGATGGAGGCGCCCGGCATGACCTACCAGGTGCTCAGCACCGCCGACGGGGACCAGGAGGACGGCTCCTTCGGAGGGGTGGCACCGCTGATGGAGGGGGAGCGCGACGCCCGCTGGGTGCCGTACTTCGCGGTCGCGGACGTGGACGCCGTCGTGAGCACCGCGCGCACCAGCGGCGGCACGGTGCTGATGCCGGGCGCGGACGTGCCCGACGTCGGGCGGATCGCCTGGCTGGCGGACCCGAGCGGGGCGGTCTTCGCCCTGCTCAAGGCCGCGCCGCGGGGCGAGTGACCCGGAAGATCAGCCGGTGAAGGCTTCGACGAGCGTCCAGACGGCCAGCGCGGCCATGCACAGGGCGCCGAAGCGCTGAACGGTCTTGAGAGGGACCCGCTTGGCGATGAACCGGCCCACGACCAGGGCGAGGGCGGACACCGACATGAGGGCTGCCGCCGAGCCGATGGCGGTGGGCGGCCAGCCGTTGGTGGCGGCGAGGTTGGCGGTCGTGATCTGCGTCAGGTCGCCCCACTCGCCGATGAAGACGGCCATGAACGCCGTGGTGAAGACGGGCCAGAAGCCGGTGACGGCCTTGGCCGCCGAGTCCGCCTCGTCGTCGTCGGCGCCGGAGCGCATCATGACGATGGCGCCGAAGGCGAACAGGGCGGCGGAGGTGAGCTTGACGGCCATGTTCGGCAGCATGCCGATCAGGCTTCCGGCGCCGACCGCGATGGCCACGTGGACGATGAACGCGGTGGAGGTGCCGAACCACACGTACAGCGGGCGCATCCGGGTGCCCATGGCCAGCGAGGCGAACATGGTCTTGTCGGGGAGCTCGGCGAGGAAGATCAGACCGAAGGCGGTGAAGATCGCCACGGGGTCGAGAGCCATTCCGGGTGCTGCTTTCTGCTGGAGCCGGGCTCAGATGGCTCGGATCGGCACCCAGCGGGGAGGCGACGGGAAGAACCACTCGGCCCGGCACGACGAAGCGGCCCACACGGTGATGTGGGACGGGTCATGCCTTGGCCGAAGGTCTCGTCCGCCCCGCGCGTGAAGCGCGGTGGCCCGGTGGCCGGGACCCGTCGGGGCGTCCAGTATGTCGACCAGCGGTTTTCGGGACTACTCCCCTTCGCTGCCGACCACTCTAACAGCGACGCACAGTGCCCCGGCAGGGCCGAAAGTCCCGGGAGCGGCTATCCGAAGCGCACCGGGAGGTACTTGACCCCGTTGATGAAGTCCGAGCGCAGGCGGCGCACCTCCCCCGAGAGGGACACCTCCGGATGCCGCCGCAGGAGCTCCCGGACCAGGGCCTTGATCTGGGTGCGGGCGAGGCCGGCCCCCAGGCAGAAGTGGGGGCCGCCGCCCCCGAAGGTGAGGTGCTCGTTCGGGGTGCGCCGGATGTCGAAGGCGAAGGGGTCGGCGAAGACCTCCTCGTCGCGGTTGGCGGAGGTGTAGTAGGTGACCACCTTCTGCCCCTCGGCGACGGGCCGACCGCGCAGCACGGTGTCACGGGTGGCCGTGCGCCGGAAGTTGTGGATCGAGCCGCCCCAGCGCAGGAACTCCTCCGTCGCCGTGGTCCACAGGGCCTCGTCCTCGGGGGCCGCGGCCAGTTCGGCGCGCGCCGAAGGGTGGTCGATCAGGGCGATCAGGGCACCGGAGAGCAGATTGCGGGTGGTCTCGTTGCCGGCGACGCAGAGCAGGACGAAGAACATGTTGATCTCGTCCGGCGACAGCCGGTCCCCGTCGACCTCGGCGTGCACCAGCGTCGAGAGGATGTCCTCCCGCGGGCGGGCCCGCCGCTCCGCGGCCAGCGCGTCGCAGTAGGCGTAGATCTCGGCGGCCGCCATGTCGCTGTCGTGCTTGCCAGCCGAGAGCTCGGGGTCCTGGGAGCCCGCCATCCGGTTGCTCCACTCGAAGATCAGCCGCTCGTCCCCCTCGGGCACGCCGACCATCTCGCAGATCGTCTGGATCGGCAGCCAGGCCGCGACCTCCGCGACGAAGTCCATGTCCCGGCCCGGGGTGACCGCGCGCTCCACCAGGGTCACCGCCCGCTCCTGGATCCGGGCCGCGAGCCTGCGTACGACCCGGGGCGTGAAACCCGCGCTGACCAGCGAGCGGTACCGGGAGTGGCGCGGGGCGTCCATGCCCAGCAGGACCAGGCGCAGGGTCTCCAGGGACTTGGGGTTCTGGTCGCGGATCATGAAGGAGCCGAGTTCGGTGGACCACAGCTCGGGATCGCGGCTGACGGCCTTGACGTCGGCGTGGCGGGTGACGGCGTAGAAGCCGGCGTGCCGGCCCGGCACCTCGTGCCAGTGGACCGGGTCCTCGCGGCGCAGCCGGGTGAACTGGGCGTGCGGGACCTCGCGGGCCCAGGTGTCCTCAAGGAGGTCTATCTCGCCGGTGGGCAGCACGGGGCGGTTCCCTTCGTCGGACGGATCGGAGTCGTGGCCCCGCCGAGTCCCAGGACGGTGCCGAGGGCCTCGATGACGAGCCCGTCGGGGACGGCGCGCGGTTCGAGTCGGTGCTGCATGGAGAGGCCCAGGAGGATGCCGAGCACGAGGGCGCCGGTCTCCTGCGGCGTACGGGTCAGGGGGGTTCCGGTGGCCTCGGCCCAGTCGGCCAGCCCTTCGCCGAGCCGGGTGCGGATCTCGGTGTAGCGCTGGGCGAGCCGGTCCCCGATGAGGGGGCCGCGGGCGGCGTGCAGCCACAGCTCGGTCTCCAGGAGCAGCCAGGAGTCGCCGTGCTCGGGGTGCGGGCGGGTGAGGCTGCCCCACATCGCGGAGAAGTGCACGCCCGGGTCGGCCGGGTCCCCGGCCGCGATCTCCGCGGCCAGCTCCTCGCTCGTGCGCTCCTTCCAGACCTCCAGGAGCGCCAGCAGCAGGCCCTCCTTGCCGCCGAAGTGGCTGTACAGCGCGCCCGTGGTGCGTCCGGCCGCCTCGGCGACGGCTTCGGCGGAGACGGCGTGGAACCCCTTGTGGGCGAAGAGGTCGGCTGCCGCGTCGATGAGGCGGGCGCGGCTCTCGGACTTGCGCTGCGCCTGTGGGGTGCGCTGCGCCTGCGGGGTGCGGCGCCGGGGCTGTTCTGGCGTGCGGGACGGCTCCACCGGGCCTCCGGGTGCTGGTTGTATCGGGATGCCGGGAAGCATCGGGTGCCGAGCCGTGCCGGCCGCCGAGTTATATCGGGCTGCCGATATAAGTTGCGCCCTCCCTGATGAAGTGTCAAGGGATTCCACAGGACCGCACGGGCGCCCGGTGGGACGCTGAAAGGGTGCGTGCCGCCCTGAGTGAGCTCCGTACCGGCACCGGCCCCGTGCCGGCGGCCGCACGACGGGCCGTCCGGGTCACCCTCGCCGCCGGCCTCGGCTTCTACGCCTTCCTGTACGGACTGGACCGGCCCGTCGAGGCCACGTACGCCCTCTTCGCCGCCGTCGCGCTGGCCGGTCTCTCCCGCATCCCGGGCAGCGGCCGCCTGCGGGCCCTCGTCGTCGCCCGCGTGCTCCCCGCCGCCTGCGTCCTGGTGGTCCTGGGCACCCTGCTCGCGGTGCGGACCTGGGCCGCCGTGGCGGGGATGCTGGTCATCGGCTTCTGCGTGGCCTTCTCCTCGGCGGCGGGACCCCGTCTCGCGGGCGCCGCGCCCGGACTCCAGCTGCTGTACATCCTGCCCAGCTTCCCGCCGTACGCCCCCGACACCCTCGGCCAGCGGCTGACCGGCACCGTCGTCGGGGTCCTGCTGCTGATCCTCGCCGAAGCCACCGTGCTGCCCGACCCGGCCGTCCCCGGCTACCGGGACCTGGCCGCCTCGGCCGCGGCCGAGGCGGCCAGGTGCGCGGCCCTGCTGGAGCGGCCGCCCCACACCCTCCCCGCGGCGGAGGCCGCCCGCGCCGTGGAGCGGGAGCAGTCCCTGCGGCCCTCCCGGGTCGGGGAGGCGCAGCGGCCCGCCGGGCCCGGCGTACGGGAACGCGCGCTGGCCCACACCGGGCTGGCGGCCCGCACCCTGCTGGCCCGCCTCCGGTCCCTGCCCCCGCCGGAACCAGGACCGGCCACCGGGACGGCCGGGCCGGACCTGGTGGCGGCCGTGCGCGAGTCGGCCGCCGGGACGGCCGCGCTGCTCGGAGCGGGGGGCCCGCCCGCGACGGACTCGACGCGGCTGCGGGACCTGCAGGTCTCCCTCGCCCGGACCCCCGTGACCGGGCCCGGGCCCGGGTTCCGCAACGCCGCCCTGGTGGAGCTGGCGGAGGCCGCGCTCGTGCTGCGCGGCGCCGCCGGGATAGCCGTACGGGGGCGCGCGGGGGCCGCGGACGCGGTGGGGCCGGGGGTGGGACCGGCCGCCGGGCCACCCGACCGGTTCTGGTACGCCGGGGAGGGGCCGGTGCGGCTCTGGTGGTACCGGCTGGCCGGGAACACCGGGCCCCGGTCCGTGCACTTCCAGAACGCCGTCCGGCTCGGCGTGGCCCTCGCCGTCGCCCGGGCCGTCGCCGGGCTGGACTCCCTGCCGCACGGATTCTGGGCGATGCTCGCCGTCATCAGCCTGACCCGCACCAACGCCGTGCAGACCCGGGCCACCGTCCGGCTCGCCCTGATCGGCACCCTGGTGGGCGCGGTCGCCGCCGGCGGGGTCCTCGCGCTGGCCGGGGAGGCGAGCACGGTGTACGCGATCGTCCTGCCGCCGCTGATGCTGTTCGCGTTCTGCGTCGGGCCCGTGCGCGGCGTCGGCTGGGCGCAGGCCATGTTCACCCTGGTGGTGGCCATGGCCTTCGCCCAGCTCGCCCCCGTGACGTGGCAGTTGGCCGAGGTCCGGTTCCTGGACGTACTGGTCGGCAGCGCGATCGGGATGGTGTGCGGACTGCTGGCCTGGCCGCGCGGCGCCCACGACGAACTGGGGCGCGCCGTGGCCGCGCTGCTGCACGCCGCGGCCGACGACGTCCAGGCGGCCACGGCCGCCTTCGGCCGGGCCCGCGAGGTGCAGCCCGACCAGCGGGTGCGGCACGCGCTGGCCCTGGCGGAGAGCGCGTACGCCCAGTACCAGACGGAACGGCAGCGTCCGGCCGTCGCCGCGGGCCAGGACTGGCAGGCGGCGATGATGACCGGCCACCACGTCCTCTGGGGCGGCCGCAGCCCCCTCGGCACCCCGCCCGGCCCGCGCGAGGAGGCGATGGTCCGGGAGTACGGGGCCTGGGTGGCGGCCGGGCTGCGCCGCGCGGCGGCGGCCGCGGACCCCGTACGCGCCGCGGGGGCCCCGGACCCCGGTCCCGCCGGGCCCGCCCCCCGCCGGGCCGGACCCGAGGGCGCGCCGCCGGTGTTCTACACCGCGATGGCCTGGCTGGACTCGCTGACCGCGGACGTGGCGCTGTTCGACCGGGGTGCCGGGGCCCGAGCGCGCGGCGGTGCGTGAGGAGCGGGGCCCTGCGATCGTGGAAGGAGGGGTACCGGATCCGGCGGTGTGGCGTGTGGTGAGGAGCGGACATGTCCGGACTGTTCGAGGCGAGCGTCGAGATCGACCGGCCCGTCGCCGAGGTGTTCGCGTATCTCGCGGACGGGCGCAACGACCCGGAGTTCAGCCCGCGGGTCCAGCGGATCACCCGGAGCCCGGACGCCCCGACCGCCGTCGGGACGGTCTTCCGCAGCACGGTGAAGGACGCCGGAATGAAGACCGCCCGGGAGTTCCAGATCACCGAACTCGACGCGCCGGGGCGGATCCGCTGGACGGAGCTGAGCCACAACCTGGTGACCGCCGAAGGAGGCTACGACCTGGCCGAACTCCCCGGAGGCCGGACGCGGTTGCGCGTCTTCAACACCCTGACCGGGCACGGCTTCGGCCGCCTCCTGGTCGGCCTCGCCCTGAGCGCGGCGCGCAAGGACGCCCCCGACTTCGGCCGCCGGATCAAGGCGGCGGCGGAGGCGTCCCCACGGCCGGCCTGAGGCCTGTGCCGGATCGCCGGGTCGCTGGATCACCGGGTCACCGGGTCACCAGGTCACCGGCTCACCGGATCAGAAGCGTCCGGGCCCGGACGGAATCGGCAGCGGCTTCACCGGCGCCACCTGCCTCTCCCCGCCGGGTGCCGGCGCACGGCAGGCGATGTCCTCGGCGGGCAGCCGCCCGGTGGTCAGGTACGCGGTGACCGGGGCTGCGGCGCAGGAGGAGGGATCGGCCAGGTACACCCCGTGGCCCTCCGCGCCCAGGGCCAGCACCATCCGCGAGCCCTTCAGCGCGCGGTGCATGCCCTGCCCGCTGGCCAGCGGGGTCTGCGAGTCCCACTCGTTCTGCACGGTCAGCACCCGGGCGCGCGCCTTCATCGGGGTCTCGGCCTCGAGCGGCCGCGGCCAGAAGGCGCAGGGCTTGATGTTCGAGGCGAAGTCCCCGTAGAGCGGGTACGCGGCCTTGTCCCGGATCGCGTCGCGACGGTACCGCTCGGGATCGCGCGGCCAGGAGTCCGTGTCCCCGCACACCACGCTCCACAGGACGGCGACCGCGTTGTCGGAGGCCGGCTCGGCCGGGGCCGGCCCGGACTCGCCGGCGAGCGCCCGCTTCATGTTGAAGTCGGGCCCGGAGGCGCCGGGAGTGACGGCGGGCTTTCCGTCGGCCGCGTCCTTCAGGGCCACCACCAGCGGGGTGACCTGGGCGGGATAGAAGAACAGTGCGCGCGCGCCCCGGATGTCGTCGCCGTTGATCTTCTCCCCCTGGAAGACGATCGGATCCCGGTCGGCGCGCGCCACCAGGTCCCAGAAGGTCTTCGACACGGCCGCGGGGCTCTCTCCGAGGTGGAACTCGCCCGAGCGTTCCGCCGCCCACTGCGTCCACCGGGCGAAAGCCGGCTCGGACTCCGTGGCCCAGCTCCGGAACATGTTCCGCCAGATCAGGTCCGGGTCGACGCCGCTGTCGAGCACGAAGCGGTCGGTCCGGCCGGGGAACATCTGCGTGTACACCGCGCCGAGGTACGTCCCGTAGGAGTAGCCCAGGTAGGAGAGCTTCCGCTCGCCCAGGACGGCACGGATGGTGTCCATGTCGCGGGCGGTGTTGCGGGTCGTGATGTACGGGAGCACCGAGCCGGCCTTCTCCCGGCACTTCTCGGCGATGTTCCGCGCCCAGGCCACGTCGGAGGGGAAGGACCCGGGATGGTACGGCCGTTCGATGCCCTGCTCGGCCTCGGTCAGCCCGCAGCTGATGGGACTGCTGGCGCCGACCCCGCGCGGATCGAAGCCGATGAGGTCGTACTGTTCGGCCACCTCCCTGGGGACCACCTCGCCGAGGGCCAGCGGCAGATCCAGCCCGGGGCCGCCCGGGCCGCCCGGGTTCATCAGGAGGACCCCGTGCCGTTTCGCGGGGTTCGTGCTCTTCACCCGGGATATCGCCAGGTCGAGGGTCCGTCCCGACGGCCGCCGGTAGTCGAGCGGCACCTTGATGGTGGCGCACTCGTACGAGGCCGGCTGATCGGGGGAGCACCGGTGCCAGGCGGGCTTCTGCCGCAGGTACGCGGCGTCGGCCGGGGCGGCGTCGGTCCGAGCGCTGTCCGCGAGGACGCTGTCGGCCCGGACGCCGTCGGTGGGCAGGGCGGAGGCCTGGGCGGCCGCGAGCACCGGCACGGTACTCGCGAGGAGTCCGGCGGCGGCCAGTAAGGATGCCAGTCGTTTCTTGCGCACGGGGCGTTCCCTTCGGGTGGGCGGCGGTTCGCACCCCACCCTGGGTCACCCCGCAGGCCGGGCGAATCCACCTGAGGGGCGGGGCCCTCTACTCCTCGCGAATGACTGGAAATCCGGACAACTGGCCGACGCGCCGGGGTTTTTGTCCGCACATCGGATTCCGCGGCGCGGGCCTCGCAGCGGCCGGGCGCGCGGCACCGTAGCAGTCTTTCGGGGAGCTGCCCGGATGTTTGTCCAGTCCGGATGGGCCTTCGACGGGGGAGCCGGAGCCGGCACTAGCGTCCCTTGGCACCCGGGGACCCGCGGGAGCGGCGCGCTCCGTGCGGCGGCTCCCGGGCGTCCCGGGACCCAAGGAGGCACAGTGCTGTCAATCCGTCGGACGAACCTCGGCGGCATGTCGGTCGCTTCGCGACACGTCATGGGCACGGGCATCGTCATCGGAGCCCTCGCCCTCACGCTGATCGCGCTGCTGATACCGGTGCGGAGCTTCGGCGGCCGAACCGCCGCGGCGGCCCCGGCCCCCTCGCCCGCCGTCGCCACCTCACCCGCTCCGGGCTCCGCTTCCGCAGATGACGACGGCGCCGGAGTGATGAACACGGCCTTCGGGCCGCTGACCCCGCAGGACCGCGAGTTCGTGCGGAAGGTCCGCCTCGCCGGCCTGTGGGAACTGCCCGCGGGCAAGCAGGCCCAGGAACGGGGTACCCGCAAGTCGGTGAGGACGGCAGGCGAGCACCTCGTGGAAGGGCACACCGAACTGGACCGCAGGGTCCTGGAGGTGGGCGAGGCGCTCGGCGTCGAACTGCCGGACCGGCCGTCCGGACAGCAGCAGGCCTGGCTCGACCAGCTCGACCGGGCCCAAGGGGCCACCTACGAGCGGCTCTTCGTCCAGCTGCTGCGGCGGGCGCACGGGAAGGTGTTCACGCTCGTCGCCCAAGTGCGGGCGCAAACCCGCAACTCCGTGGTCCGCGAGCTGGCCACGGACGCCAACACCACGGTCCTGGACCACATCGCGGTCCTCGAAGCCAGCGGCCTGGTCGATTTCGAAGGCCTGGCGGACAGCCCTCCCGCGGCCGCCCCTCCCACGGCGGCCCGACCGGCGGACCCCTCTCCCACCGCCACCCGACCGAGGAAGTGAAGTGATCACATGCGCGACAACGACTCCACGCAAGGCCCGGCGCGCCAGGACGGGGCAGGGCACAAACGCAGGAGGCGGCCCCTGTACAAGGCACTCGCCGCCGCGTCCGCACTCGTCCTGGGCGGCGGCGCCGTCGTGATCGCGGGCCAGGTGGCCTCCGCGGGCCAGGATCCGGCGCGCCCGGCGCCGGTGACGGCCACCATCGACTGCCCCGACGTGGGAGACCGGCTGCGCGAGGTTCCCGATCAGGCGCGCGGCGAAGTGGACCGGGAACTCGCCGGTCTCGACACCCAGATCGCCGAGGCCTACCAGCGGCTCGCCACCGGCCGGGCGCCGGCCGACACGCTGCTCGGGGAGCTGAAGGGCCGGCGCGACGCGTCGATCGGCCGGGTCTCCGAGGCGATCGGACGCACCGCGGCCCGCCCGGACGGGCTGGCGGAGCTGAGCGCCTGCGCGATGCGGGAGGCGCCGGCCGCCGAGGAGGAGACCGCCGGGTTCGGCGCGGGCGGCGGCGCCCCGAAGGGGGGACCGGCCCGCTCCGACTTCGTCCGCATCGGCTCGGTCAAGCCGAACGTACGGCGCCCGGCACCCAAGTCCGGTGCCTCCAAAGGCTCCTTCGCCGTGGAATGCGGCCGCAACGAAGAGCGCCACCTCAACCCCGACAACGTGATCGTCGCCCCCGGGGTGAGCAACGGCGCCCACCACATGCACGACTACGTCGGCAACAGGACCACGGACGCCTTCTCCACCAACAACAGCCTCGCCGCCTCCGGGACCACCTGCACGAACGGCGACCTGTCCACCTACTACTGGCCGGTGCTGAGGCTGCGCGACGGCAAGGCGGAGCAGGACGCCGGAGCCCCGGGCGGCGGCCAGGACGCCAACGTGGGCACGATCCTGCGGCCGAAGCAGGTGACCATCGAGTTCAAGGGGAGCCCCGTCTCCCGCGTCACCGCCATGCCCCGCTTCCTGCGGATCATCACGGGCGACGCCAAGGCCTTCACCAACGGCCCGGCCAACGCCAACGCCTCGTGGAGCTGCACCGGCTTCGAGAACCGGCAGCTGAAGGACAAGTACCCGATCTGCCCCAAGGGGACTGACGTGGTACGGACGTTCTCCTTCCAGAGCTGCTGGGACGGCAAGAACACCGACAGCGCCAACCACCGCACCCACGTGGCCTTCGCCGGCCGCGACGGCTCCTGCCCGGCGGGCTTCAAGGCCGTGCCGCAACTGGTCCAGCGGATCGTCTACGCGACGCCCCCCGGAGCGCGCTTCGCGGTGGACAGCTTCCCCGAGCAGCTCCACAAGCCGGTGACCGACCACGGCGACTTCATCAACGTCATGCCGGACGAGCTGATGGCCCGGGCGGTGCGGTGCGTCAACGGCGGACGCGCCTGCCGCTGACCGGACGCGGAGGCGGTGCCGGCCCGGAGCACGCTCCGGGCCGGCACCGCCATGTGTGCGCTCTCTAGAGGCCGTTGACGCGGGCGATGCGGCCGTCGCCCGGAGACGGGCGGAATTCGGCGCTCACCACGCGCGCCCGGCGGCCGCCGCGGACCGGCCGCAGCCGGACCTGGGCCATCAACCGGCGGCTGCGCAAGGCCAGTTCCAGTTCGAAGCGGGTGCGCGGGTCCCGCAGGCCGGGCCCGAAGAGCTTCTCCAGCTGGCGCATCCGGTAGCGGACCGTCTGCGGGTGCACGCTCAGCGCCTTGGCCGCCTCGGGTGCCCCGCCGCCCTCCAGCCAGGCGAGCAGGGTCACTTCGAGCCGCTCGCTCTGGCGCGGGGTGAGGTCCGCCAGCGGCCGCAGCCAGCGTGCGGCGAGGGCGTGGGCCAGCGGCTCGTCCTGGAGCAGCAGCAGCGTCGAGAGGTGGTCGTCCACGAACACCGTCCGGGCGTCCGGGCCGGACCGGGCCTGAGGCGGGACCAGCGCGAGGAGGCGTACCGCCCAGCGCAGGGAAGAAGGGGTGTCGCCGGGGGCCACCGGGTGGCCGACCACGGCGAGACGGCCGCGCAGCGCGCCGTCCAGGGCGGTACGGGCCTCCGGGTCGGCGGTGGGAACGAGCAGGCAGGGCTGGCCCGCGACCATCCCGCCGAGGCAGTCGTCGAGGAGCGCCGCGAGCTGCTGGGTCTCGCCGGGCGAGGCCAGGGCGACCGCCCGTACGGCGACCGGGAGGGGCCACCCGGCCGGGCCGGCCAGTTCGGCGAGGGCCGGTTCGCGGTGCGGGGCGTCACCCGTGAGCAGGGTGAACAGCTCGCGCCGGGCGTGCTCGCGCACCGAGCCGAAGCGTTGTAAGGGCACGGCCTGCAGGGGTGGCGACTCCCCGCCGCGGAAGGCCGTGTGCGGGTGGGCGTGGGGGAGTGCGTGCGGGTGGGGCCGGGCGTGCTCGGCTTCGAAGTCGGCTGCCGCGGTGGCGGGTCCGGGGCCGGACCGGGTCGGCGCGTGCTGGTCGGCGGGTTCCTGCGCGTGGGCCGTGTCGTCGGCGTAGGCCCCGTCGGCGCCGCCGGTCCCCGTGCATCCGGCGCCGCCGGGGCCCTCGCGGTAGCCGAGGACGGTCAGCAGGGCCCCTTCCACCCTCCGTCTGACCACCTCGTCGCCGATGTCCTCGACGAGCGCCGAGAATCCGGGCACGGTCTCCCGTAGTTCCTCCACCATCCCCGCCGCCACCGTGGGCAGTTCCTTGCGCAGGACCCGGGTCCACTCGCCCCGGGGCCGGGACCAGATGCGGTTCAGAAGTTCGCACATTGTTACCTCGTTCAAGCCGGGGTATGGCCTGCCCCGTGGGACGGTGGCAAGCCCGCAGTCCCGCGGCATCGGCTCGATCGCCGTCGGGGAGGTGCGGCGGCGGATCAGGTGTCAACCCCGTCGCAACCGCACCACTGGAAGGGAATCTTCCGGGGATGTTCGATGCGATGGCTGTGCGAGGGCCAGAAATTATCACGTTTCGATAAATCCTGTGGAGGGCTTGCATGCCTCCACGATGCTTCTGCACTCCGGCCCCCGCTCCCGGCCGGCCCGGTGGGCCAGGCGCCCATCTCCCGCCCGCCGAGGAGCGGTTACGACGTCGACCCCCGGGCGCCGAGCGCGAGGTGGAAGTGCTCGGGTCCGGACGTATGGGAGACCACATGCCCCTGCTCCAGCCCCGCCCGCCCGGCCGTTCGCACCGGGCCCGTCGCACGAGAGGCCGTACCCGGCGCCATGCCGGGGCTCCCTCCGGAGCGCGATCCGGCCCGGTGCCCGGCCCGGCATCCGCGGCGGTGTCCCCGACGGCGTCGACACCGGCCACCCCGGCTGCACCTGGCGCCTCCGGCCGGCGGGCGGTGCGGCGTCCGCCGCTGCTGTCCGCCGCCGGGGGACCGCACCCCGCCGCCCTGGCCGCGGCGGCCCTCGCCGCCGGGGCCGCCCTGCTCGTGGCGGTCCGCGCCGGTGCGCTGACCCGCTTGTGGGACTTCCTCGACTACGCGGCCGGCGTGCTCTCGCTGGTCTCCCTCACCGGCGCCGTCCTGTGGGGCCTGGCGGCCACCGACCGCAGACTGCTCGCCTCCGGGCACCGGCTCGTCGCCCAGGCCGTGCACCGCGGCCTCGCCGTCGCCGGACTCGGCTTCCTCCTCCTGCACGTGTGGATCAAGGTCGGGCGGTCCCGGACCGACGCCGCCGCCGTGATCCTGCCCTTCACGGACGGCCAGCGGCCGTTGCTGATCGGCCTCGGCAGCCTGGCCGGCTACGGGTTCGTGGCCGTGGCCGTCTCCGGCGCCGTCCGCGGCACCTTCGCCGCCCGGGGGCGGTCCCTGTGGTGGCGGGCCCTGCACATGGGCGCCTATCCGGCCTGGGGAGCATCGCTGGTGCACGGGCTCAAGTCCGGCCGCGCTGCGAGTGGTTGGGTGACGACCGGGTACGCCCTGTGCCTGCTCGCCGTCGCCGGACTGCTGGCGCTGCGGCTGCGCGCGAAGCTCCGTACCCTCGCCGTCGCACTGCCGCGCACGAGGCCCGGTACGCCGCTGCGTGCGGAGGCCGCGCGGCCGTCCGGCGCACCGGCAGCGCCGCCGGTGCAGTCGCCGCCGCACGCACCGGCCGTACCCTCCCGGCCGCCCGGGCAGGCGCCGCCGCACCGGCCGGCGCCTTTCGTGCGCAGGCCGGCGGAGTGGGCGGCGGAACTGCTGACGGCACGCCTCACGCGGCAGCCGGGCACCACGGTGTTCCCCGGCCGCCCCGGCCGGGCCGCGGATCCGTCCGCGGGGCCCTCCGCCGAGCCGCTCGACGGCGTACGGAGCGGACGGTGAGCGGCTCCGGGACGCGGCCCGCCCTCGGCTGCGTCGGCGCACCGCGCCTGCTGGCCGGACTCGACACCTCCGAGCGGCTCGACCGCGAGGGCCATCTCAGCGTGCACGGCGCGCTGCCCCGCTACCCCGCCGAAGGACTCGTCGAACTCGCCGAGGGCATAGCCCTCGGCGGGCGCGGGGGAGCGGGCTTTCCCTTCGCCCGCAAACTCCGGGCCGTCACCCGGTCCGCCCGGGGACAGGACGGACGCACCGCCGTCGTCGTCAACGGGACCGAAGGCGAACCGAGTTGCCTGAAGGACGCCGCCCTGCTCCTCTACGTTCCGCACCTCGTGCTCGACGGCGCGCTGGTGGCCGCCTCCGCGCTCGGCGCCGAGGACGTGGTCGTCGGCGTCACCCGCCCGGACGTGGAGCGTTCGCTGACCGAGGCCGTCGCCGAACGGGGCCCGGCCGGGCGGCGCGTGCGCGTCGTCCGGCTCCCCGAACGCTTCGTCACGGGCGAGGGCAGCGCCCTCGTGAACGGCCTGGACGGCGGGCCCGCCCTCCCCTCCGGGCACCGGACGCGGACCAGCGAACGGGGTCTCGGCGGCCTGCCCACCCTGCTGTCCAACGCGGAGACGTACGCACAGCTCGCCGTCGCCGCCCGGCTCGGCGTGCCCGAGTTCGGGACGGCCGGGCTGCCCGACGAACCGGGCACGACCCTGCTGACCGTCGCCGGCACGACCGTCGTCGAGGTGCCCCTGGGCACGTCCCTGGCCTACGTGCTCGACCTGTGCGGCACGGTGCCCGGACAGGGTGTGCTGGTCGGCGGCTTCCACGGCCGCTGGCTGGACCCGGGGGCGGCGCGCGAGGCGCTGATCTCGCGGAAGTCCCTGGCGGCGTACGACGCGGTCCTGGGAGCCGGTGCGGTCCTGCCGCTGCCCGAGGACACCTGCCCGGCGGGCGAGGTGGCCCGGGTCACGCGCTGGATGGCACGGGAGTCGGCGGGCCAGTGCGGCCCGTGCGTCCGGGGACTGCCCTCGCTGGCGGACGCCGTGGAACGGCTCGTGACCGGCGGCGGCGGGGCGGCCCTCGACGCGGTGCAGGCCCGGATGCGGGGGGTGCGCGGCCGGGGAGCCTGCTCCCACCCGGACGGCACCTCCTCGTTCGTGGCCTCCGCGCTCGCCGTCTTCCCCGACGAGTTCCGCGACCACGCGCTCGGCAGCGGCTGCGGACGCCGCGTCCTGGGCGCCCTGCCGCTGCCCGCGGACGAGAGCCCCGAACGGCTCGTCGTGGACTGGACGTTGTGCAAGGGCCACGGGCTGTGCGTGGACCTGCTCCCCGATGTGGTGCGGCTCGACGAGGACGGCTATCCGGCGCGCGGCGTCATGCCGGTCCCCGGTCCGCTGCGGCCCAAAGCGCTGCGCGCGGTGCGCCGTTGCCCGGCACTCGCGCTCCGCATCCAGGAATGAGTTCACGCTTTGGCGTGATCTGACAAATTCCCGCGCCATCGAATGCAGCGGCCCTCGCAGACCTTATGAATATCCAGACGGAAGCACGCCGGATGGAAATCGAAGGAGAGAACCATGGGCAACAGGAACCGGGCGACCACGGCCGCCGCCGGATCGGTGCTGACGGTACTTCTGCTTGCGTCGGGGTGCGGCAGCGGCGATGACGACGCCCGCACGGTGACCGTCCGGGCGGCGGGAGCGGAAAGCGCGGTGGGCCACGGCGCCGGGGACGGAGCGGACTACGGCGAGGGGTACGGCGCCGGGGCGGAAGCGGATGCGGACGCCGATGCCGCTGCGGAGGAGGACCCGAGCCCGGCCGGCAAGCTGTCGGTCCGGGAGATCCCCGAGGTCGGCAGGGTGGTCACGGACGGAGCCGGAGCCACGCTCTACCGGTTCGACAAGGACACCGCCCAGCCGCCCCGTTCGAACTGCGCGGACGCCTGCGCCACGCTCTGGCCCGCGGTACCGGCGGACGGGGCCCAGGCCCCGGCCGGCGTGGACGCCGGGCTGCTCGGCTCGGTCGAGCGGCCCGACGGCACCCGCCAGCTCACGCTCGCGGGGTGGCCCGTGTACCGGTACGCGAAGGACACCCTGCCGGGCGAGGCGAAGGGCGAGGGCGTCGGCGGGACCTGGCACGCACTGGCGGCGGACGGCGGCAAAGCCGCGGACGGCGGCAAGGCGGCG
Source organism: Streptomyces sp. NBC_00193 (assembly GCF_026342735.1). Lineage (GTDB taxonomy): Bacteria > Actinomycetota > Actinomycetes > Streptomycetales > Streptomycetaceae > Streptomyces > Streptomyces stoeckheimensis. The sequence continues at coordinate 391,560 of NZ_JAPEMM010000002.1, read as the reverse complement.
GACGCCGGAAAGGATGCGGACGCCGGAAAGGATGCGGACGCCGGAAAGGATGCGGACGCCGGAAAGGATGCGGACGCCGGAAAGGATGCGGACGCCGGAAAGGAATCCGCGCCGCTCTCCGCCGTGAATGACGCGAAACTCGGAAAGCTCTTGGTGGACGGACAGGGACGCACCCTCTACCGGTTCGGAAAGGACAGCGCCTGGCCGATGAAATTCGGATGCCTCGACGCCTGCCTGAACACGTGGAAACCCGCCGCACCCGTGGAAGCCGACAAGGCCGTGGGAATTCCCGCCGGGCTGGTCGGATCCGCGGAACGTCCCGACGGAACGCGTCAGCTGACGATCGACTGCTGGCCGGTCTACACCTTCACCGGGGACACCGCACCGGGCCAGACCAACGGACAGGGCGTACAGGGCCTCTGGTTCGCGGTGAACGACGCGGGCAAGAAGATCCCGGCGAAGGGCTGACCGGCCGTGCTGCCCGACACGGGAGAAGGGACTCCCCGGACGCCCCGGTCTCCCCGGTCTCCTCGGGCGCCCCGCGCGATCGCCCTGCTCGCCGCCCTCCTCTGCGCGGGCTGCGCGGGCGCCCCGGGCGCCGGGGGAGGGGAGCCGGCGGCATCCCCGCCCCCCGCCCCCGAGCCGCTGGACCGGATCGCGGCCGCCCTGGGCTGCAGCCCCGAGGTGACCGTCGACGCGCAGGAGGTGCGTGAGGGCGCCTGCGCGGTGGGCGCGCAGGCCTTCCGGCTGGCCACCTTCAGCACGGCGGAGGGCCGTGCCGCGTGGCTGTCGGAGTCACGGCAGTACGGCGGCACGTACCTCGTCGGCGAGCGCTGGATCATCACGGCGCCCTCGGCGGACGCCCTGACCCCGGCCCGGTCCCGCCTCGGCGGCACCCTGGACTCGGCCCCCGCCCACACCCACACCGACACCCACACCCACGGAGCCGGGTAGACCGGACGATCGTGATCCAGGGGCGTCCGGCGGGTCAGTACCCCGGGTTCTTGCCCGCGGCGACGGTCTTGACCCGCTGGACCTGGACCGTCGCCACATGTTCCAGGTCGGAGGGCTTGATCTCGGTCGTGTGGACGTGCGCCACGACCGTGCCGATGCGCATGACCGCCACCGCGGTGGCGTCGTCCTGGAACGCGTCGATCTCGTCGGCCCCGGAAGCCACGGTCACCGGCTTGGACGGTTCTCCCTACTCGGCGGAGGACTTCCGCTCCGTGTCGGCCAGACTCTTCATGACGGCGCCCGCCTGCTTGTCCGTCTCGAAGGAGTAGAGCCTGAACTCCACGTGGTCGTCGGACGAGTTGCCCCGGACCTCCATGCCCTTGCCTCCGACGGCGACCAGCCCGGCGCAGGACGCCCCCGTCTCCTCGGCACAGTGCTTGACGGCCTCGGTCCCCTGGACCATGAAGGGGTCGCCCCCGACCATCACGTCGCTCACGCTCGGTCTGATTTGTCATGGCCACTCAACATCGTCAACGACAGCTCGACCAACTCCGCTGACCTGCAAGGACGCTCAGCGGACAACCGTCTCCGCAGGGCGGGGCAGGTCCGTCCGAGGAGCTGGTGCAAGACCTCGGCGGAGCTCGCCGGGCGGGCAGTGGGCGGCGCGGCAGAAGGCCTCGGGGCGCGAGCCGCGGGAGCCCTCCCTCTTCGGGGCGCGGAGGATGTCAATAGAGTGAGATCACCGCCGCGCCGCGCGGAACGCCAAGGGGGCGGACCGTCGCGGACCGGCACGAGCCTGGAATGGAGCCGCAGATGGAGAGTCCCAGCCGTACCGCGCTGATCGAGGACCTGATGGGGCGCTTCCCGCACGTGCCCCGGGAAGCCGTGATCAAGGAAGACCTCCTGCGGGGCGGCATGGCCTTCGACGAGTCCGCGCTCAGCGGAGGCGCCGACGGGGCTTCGGGCGACGTCAAGCCGAAGTCGTACTTCATCTTCTCCTTCGACCACCGCACCCTCCCGGAGCTCGGCGCCGCCGCGCTGAACCGGCCCCCGGAGGAGATCGTGCTCACGGGCGGCCCGTACGAGCTGCGCCGGACCGTGGTCTCCGTACGGGTCAACCCGGACTCCCCGTACGTGGTGCGCGGCGGGGAGGACGGGGCGCTCGGCCTGTACCTGGACGGCGTACGGATCGCGGACGTCGGCCTGCCGCCGATGCCGGAGTACTACAAGCACAAGCTGTCGAACGGCAAGTCGGTGATGGAGGTCGCGCCGACCATCCAGTGGGGCTACCTCATCTATCTGACGGTCTTCCGGGTGTGCCAGTACTTCGGTGCCAAGGAGGAGTGCCAGTTCTGCGACATCAACCACAACTGGCGCCAGCACAAGGCGGCCGGCCGCCCCTACACCGGTGTGAAGCCGGTCGAGGAGGTGCTGGAGGCGCTGGAGATCATCGACCGGTACGACACGGCGGGCATCTCCCGGGCCTACACCCTCACGGGCGGCTCGATCACCTCCCAGGTCGGCGGCCGTGACGAGGCGGACTTCTACGGCCAGTACGCCCAGGCCATCGAGGAGCGCTTCCCCGGCCGCTGGACCGGCAAGGTCGTCGCGCAGGCCCTGCCCCGCGACGCCGTGCAGCGCTTCCACGACCACGGCGTCAAGATCTACCACCCCAACTTCGAGGTGTGGGACGAGTACCTGTTCAAGCTCCACTGCCCGGGCAAGGAGCGCTACGTCGGCCGAGACGAATGGCACCGCCGGATCCTGGACTCCACGGAGGTGTTCGGCCCGCGCAACGTGATCCCGAACTTCGTCGCGGGCATCGAGATGGCCGAGCCCTTCGGCTTCACCAAGGTGAGCGAGGCGATCGCGTCCACCCAGGAGGGCCTGCGGTACTTCATGTCGCACGGTGTCGTCCCGCGCTTCACCACCTGGTGCCCGGAGCCGACGACCCCGCTGGGCAAGGCCAACCCGCTGGGCGCGCCCCTCGAGTACCACGTGCGCCTGCTGGAGACCTACCGGGCGACGCTGGAGGAGTTCGGCCTCAGCTCCCCGCCCGGCTACGGCCCGGCCGGCCCCGGGCGCGCGGTGTTCTCCGTCTCCTCCTTCATGGACAGCCTGGAGGGGCTGGAGGAGAAGGAAGGGACGGAGGAGAGCGCCTCCTGACCGGGGGCGCTCAGGCGTCGAGGACCAGGTCCGAGGTCGGCAGGGACTGGCAGGTCAGGACGTCGGTGTCGGGCAGGTCCTCCGAGGGTGTCACCAGATGCGCCGCCGTGCCCTTGAGCACGCTGCAGGCACAGCTCTCGCACTGCCCGACCCGGCAGCCGCTCGGCATGGCTACCCCGGCCGCCTCGCCGAGGGCGAGGAGCGGGCCGTCGTTCTTGCGCCAGACGGCGCTGCGTCCGGACCGGGCGAAGGTGACGGTGTACTCGGCGTCGTCGGGAACGGTCACCTCCCGCCGGGCCGGGCGGAACTTCTCGCTGAACACCTCGAAGCGCGGGACACCGCGCGCGATCAGCGCGCCGGTGAGGGCGTCGAGCATGGGCTGCGGGCCGCACAGGTAGAAGCGGGCCCGGCGGGCGAGGAGACCGGGGTCGATGTCGTCGACGGTGATGAACCCGGTGCGGTCGTGGTCGCGGCCGAGGACGTCCTGCGGACCGGGAGCGGCGTAGTGGTCGACGACGGTGAGCGCCGGTATGCGGGAGGCCAGTTCGCGCAGCCGGTCCCGGAAGGGATGGTCGGCCGCGTTGGTGTTGCCGTAGTGCAGGACCACCTCGGGGACCGTGCCGCCGGTGGCCGCGAGGGTTTCGAGGTAGCTGAGGAACGGGGTGATCCCGATGCCGCCGGCCAGCAGCACGACCGGGTGGTCGGTGTGCGTCGGGAGGGCGAAGACGCCTCCCGGGCTCGCCAGGTGGAGCCGGTCGCCGACCCGGAGCTCCTCGTGCACCCGGGTGGAGAAGGCTCCGCCGGGGATGTGGCGCACGGCCAGTCCGTAGTCGGTGCGGCCGGCGGCCAGGGCGGGGCCGGTGAGGGAGTAGCTGCGGCCGTCCGAGGGGTCCTGGAGGGTGCCGTCCGGGTGCTCGGCGCGCACGGTCAGGTGCTGGCCGGGCCGGTAGTCGGGGAGGGCTCCGCCGTCCACGGGCGTCAGCCGCAGGCCGCGGAGGCCCGGGCTCACCTCGGTGAGGGCCGTGACCGTGAAGGGGCGGGTCCCGAGCCAGGCGCCGTCGCCGGGAACCGGGCTGATCCGGCAGGCGGCCGCCCGCATCGGCGCGGAACCGCTGAGCGGGTCGGTCTCGGTGTGGTCGACGAGCCGGTTGAAGTTGCTGCCCGTGGACGAGGTCGGGTCGGAGCCGGGGAGGGCGAGGTCGGTGGCCTCCTGCCACCAGCCGTACTCGCCGACGACGACGGAGGGGTGGAGGGAGTCGTCGAAGCGGGCGCGCAGCCGGATGGAGCCGCGGCGGGTGGCGAGCTCCAGCCACTGGCCCTCGCCGATGCCGTGGGCGGCTGCGGTCCGGGGGTGCAGGTCCACCGAGGGGTCGGCGGCCCGGCGGCGCAGGGAGGTCAGGGACCGCTGCTGGCTGTGGACGAAGTACCCGTGCTTGGCGCAGGTCAGCACGAGGGGGTACGCGGCGTCCGTGGGAGCGGGGTCGTGGTGCTCGGGCACCGCCGGGTAGCCGTGCTCCAGGAGCCGCTCGGAGTACAGCTCGACGCGCCGGGTGGGTGTGGCGAAGCCGGTCACCCCGTCCCCTTCGCCCGCTGCGGGGGCGGCGTACTTGCGGTAGGCCTCCTCGCGGGGCACCCGGACGCCGCCCGGGCGCCGGCGCAGTTCCTCGACGGTCAGGCCGAGGGGTTCGAGCTGCCAGTTCCAGGCGGCCTCGATGTCCCCGTCGAAGAACTCCGCTCCCATGCCCAGCCGGCAGGCGAGGTCGAAGACGAACTCGGTGTCACTGCGGGACTCGCCCTGCGGCTCGACCATCCGGGGCCGGAGCTGGACCTGTTCCTGGGCCCGGTGGCTGACCTCGAAGCCGAAGCGCAGGGCCTCGTGCTCGTAGGAGCTGTTGACCGGCAGGACGATGTCGGCGCTGCTGCTGGTGGGGTTGTGGAAGAGGTCCAGGTGGACCTGGAAGTCGAGCGAGCCCAGCGCCCGCGCCGTGCGGTCGGAGTCGGGCTGGGCGACGACGAGGTTGGATCCGAACCCGATGAGGGCGCGGACGGGGTAGGGGCGGCCCGTCTCGATGGCGGTGCACAGGTCGCCGGAGTTGATGTAGCCGAAGGCCGGCGGGCCCAGCGGGTGCTTGTCGAGACCGAGGGCCTTGGCCCGCTGTTCCGGGGCGAACTGGGCGAAGGAGGCGGCCGGGTTGTAGGGCGGCGCGGGGACCACGTGGTTGCCGCCCGGGGCGTCGTAGGACCCGGTCAGCGCGTAGAGGGTGGCCAGCGCCCGCTCGGTCTGCGCGGCGTTCGCGCTCTGCCCCACTCCGGTCCACCCGTAGTAGGTGACCGACGGGGCGGCGGCGATCTCCGCGGCGAGGGCGCGGATCTCCCGCTCGGGGATCCACGTGGTGGCCGCGACCCGGGCCGGCGGCCAGGCCGCGCAGGCGTCCGCGTACCGCTCGAAGGCGGGCGCGCAGTCGACGGCCGAGCCGTCGCGCAGCGCGATCGGGCGGGTGCCGCGCAGCGCGAAGCGTTCCGGGCGGTCGGCGGCGCGCGCGGTGTCGTACGCCTCTGCGCGGCCGGCCTCCTCGTCGAAGACGGCGAAACCGGAGGGGGCAGCGCCCGCGTACGTTCCGGGGAGCTCGTCCGCGCGAAGGAACCGTCCGGTGTCGGCGCGGACCAGGAGGGGAGCGTTGGTCCAGGCGCGGACGAAGGCCGCGTCGTAGCCCTCGTCGGCGATGAGCAGGTGGGCCAGGCCCAGGGCGAGCGCGGCGTCGGTGCCGGGCCGGACCCGCAGCCAGTGGTCGGCCCGCAGTGCGCTGGTGGAGCGGCGCGGGTCCACCACGGCGAGCTTGGTGCCGGTCGCCTGCGCGGCGGAGAGGGCGGCGGACTGGGCGAGCCAGGTCTTGGCCGGGTTGAAGCCCCACAGCAGGGCGAGGTCGGCGTTCGCGTAGTCGGGCGGCGGGATCGGCGAGCCGAAGGTGAAGGCGTGCGCGAAGTCCTTGTGCCAGTTGCAGATCTCCGCGCTGTACACGGTGTTCGGGCTGCCGAAGCGGCGTACGAAGCGCTCGATCCACTCGGTGGCGTCCGAGACCATGGTCCCCGAAGGCGTGGCCACCGCGAAGGCCACCGATTCGGGGCCGGTCTCGGCGGCGATCGTCCCGATCTTCTCGGCTATCTCCGCCATCGCCTCGTCCCAGGAGACGGGCACCCAGCCCGGGTCCGGGTCGGACTTGGGGTTGGTCCGGCGCAGCGGGGTGGTCAGCCGCCGCGTGCTGTGCGCGATCTCGGGGGCGGAGCGGCCCTTGGGGCACATCGCCGTTCCGGTGGGATGGTCGGGGTCCGGTCGCACGCCGGTCAGGCGGCCGTCCTCGATGGTGAAGATCGCGCCGCAGCGCGACTTGCAGAGGGTGCAGAAACCCCTCTTCTCTTCGGACATGGCCATCTCCCGCCTTGTGGACCTCCTTCCATTGGACAGTCCGTGGCACGGCGCTCACCAGCGGCGATGGTCTTGACCGGAGACACGGATGTCCCGGCCGGCCAGGGCCTTCGGCCCCGGAACCGGCCGGGTCGTTCGGCCCGCCCAGGACGCCTCAGGGGTGTCGCGCGTGCACCAGGCGGAAGGCGGCGTAGAGGGCCGCGGCGGCCAGGGCCAGGAGGATGGAGGTCTCGATGAACTGGGTCGGCCAGTAGTGGGAGACGGGGTGGAAGTCGGCGTACTGGCCCGCGATGTTCAGGTCGGCGGGGCACTTGTCGAAGCGCCCCGTCCGCGCGAAGCAGACGTTCTCGGAAAGGCGCCGGCCGGAGGAGTCGAGGAACCCGATGTCCATCATCAGGGCGGAGGGCGGCATCACCGGTCCGGGTTGCCCGGTGTAGGGCGTGGTGGCCGTGACCACGGGCAGGAGGGACCACCGCAGCCCTCCGAGGATCAGCAGCACCAGACCCATGACGAAACCGGTGACCGCCATGGCGACCAGGGTGCGCCGCACGAGCTGGCCGACGAGAGCGCCGAGTGCCACCGCGAGCAGGCAGTAGGCGATGAGCACGGGGCCCGTGGCCTCGTACGGTCCGCGATCGGCCCAGGTGGGTTGCCAGGTGTCGCTCACCCGCACCCAGCCGAGACGGTAGATGCCGACCAGGGCGGCCGAACCGGCCACGGAGACCGCGGCCGCCACCAGGACCTTCGAGCCGAGCCAGGCCTTCGCAGTCGTCGACTGGGTGAGGGCGAGCCGCCAGGTCCCGCTCTCCAGTTCGCGGGCGACCATCGGGCCGGCGACGAAGGCTCCCACCAGCAGGGGGAGGAACAGCAGGGCGTTGCCGGCGTACTCCATGCAGAGCCGGAACAGGCTCTCCGCCCAGAAGTCGTTCGTCCGGAGCACCTGGTCGGAGCCCGGCTCGCGGAGCCGCACGCGCAGCACGATCACCGCCGCGAGGCTCGCGCCCACCAGCGCGGCCACCGCCCACAGCACGCGCCGGTGCTGGCGCACCACGACCCAGTGGGGGCCCTTCAGCGTCAGCGCGCTCATGCCTGCACCTCCTCGCTGGCGGGGGCGGTGTCGGCGTCGACGGCGAACGCCGGGGCTTCGGGCGCGCGCAGATGGGCGAGCAAGAGTTCCTCCAGGGACGGATGGGTCGTCTGCCAGGTGCCGCTGTCGACGGGGCCCCGCGGCCGTACGAGCGCCGTGAGCTGGCGGCCCGTCGTGCGGGCCTCGACGACGGTGTGCGCGGAGAGTTCCTCGCGGGCGGCGGCGGGGCCGGTGAGCAGCAGGTGCGCCGCGCCGACCTCGTCGACGGGGCCGGAGAGGCGGATCCGGCCGCCGTCGACGAGCAGCAGGTGGTCGCAGGCGCCCTCCAGCTCGGTGAGGATGTGCGAGGACATCACCACGGAGGTGCCGTTCTCGGCGGCGTCGGCCATCAGCATGCCCATGAGCCGGTGCCGGGCGAGCGGGTCGAGATCGGCCATCGGCTCGTCGAGCAGGAGCAGGCTCGGGCGTTTGCCCAGGGCCAGGGCGAGGGCGACCCGGGTGCGCTGTCCGCCGGAGAGCGTACGGACCTTCGCGCGCGGGTCGAGGTCCCCCTCCTCGACGATCCGCTCCGCCGTACTCGCGTCCCAGCGGCCGGGGTTGAGCTCGCGGCCCATGCGCAGGGTCTCGCCGACGGTGAGCTGTGGGTAGAGCGGCTTGTCCTGGGCCACGAACGCCAGCTCCTCGCGCCGCACCGAGCGGAGGCGACCCTCGGTCGCGGACGCGATGCCGGCCGCGACGGCCAACAGGCTCGACTTTCCCGCCCCGTTGGGTCCCACGAGTGCACAGACCCGGCCCTCGGGCAGCCGGAAGGAGCATGCGCGCAGCGCCCACCTGCCCCGGCGTCCGTAGCGCAGGCCGAGGCCCTCCGCCTCGATCACGGTGTGCGTCATACGATGTCGTCCCCCTTGAAGTGCTCTTCCAATACGGCCGAGAAGAGCGCGGCCGCGTCGTCCCGCTCCATCCCGGCCTCCCGGGCCCGCCGCGTCCAGTCCGCGAGTTCGGCGCGCAGCGGGGATTCCGCCGGGGCGCCGCCCAGGGACTTGCGGATGAAGGTGCCCAGTCCCCGCTTCGCCTCGACGAGCCCTTCGCGCTCCAGCTCGCGGTAGGCCTTCAGGACGGTGTTCGGGTTGATGGCGGTGGCCTCGACGACCTCCCGCGCGGTCGGCAGCTTGTCGCCCGGCTCCAACAGGCCCAGGCGCAGGGCCTGTTTGGTCTGCTGGACGATCTGCAGGTACGTGGCGATGCCGCTGCGCCGGTCGATGCGGTACTCGAGCACGACAACACCACCCTTTCACTAGGCAAGTAGTGAAAGGGTGGTGCAAGGGGGTGCTCCTGTCAACTGCCCTTCGTCGTCAGTCCTTCGCCGCCTCAGGCGAACGCGGGGTCCGGGATCGAGCGGCGCAGCACCGGGGCGATCTCCGACTGGAACAGCGCGAGGAAGTCCCGGTGCTGAGCCTCGGTCAGGCCGTGCGGCTCGGCCTGGAGGTGCAGGACGGTGTGGCCGAACTCCTCGTGGTAGCGGTGCACCTTCTCGATCACCTGCCCGGGGCTGCCGATCAGGGCCGAACTGCGCTCGACGAAGTCCTCCAGGGTCGCGAACACCGGGTCCACGCCCTGCGCCGCGTGGGCGGCGAGGTACCGGGCGAACGCCGGCCGGTACGCGGCCACCGCGCCCTGCGAGGTGGGCGCCGTGTGGAAGCCCGCCGTGCCCGCGCCCACGACCGCGCGGGCCGGATCGTGTCCGTAGTGCTCCCAGCGCTCGCGGTAGTGGCGGATCAGTGCGGCGTACGGGCCGATCGGGTGGGTGACGTTGGCGGAGAAGAGCGGATCGCCGTAGCGCGCCGCGAGATCAACGGACTCCCGGCTGGTGGCGCTGCCGTGCCACACGCGCAGCGTCTTCTGGTACGGCCGGGGCAGCACCTCGGCGCCGGTCAGCGCGGGCCGGAAACGCGGACCGGCCGTCACCTTGTCCTCGCTCCAGATCCGCCGGAACAGCTCGTAGCCCTCGGAGTTGCGCTCCCGCGATGTGGGAGAGCACCACGGGCGGCGAGGACGACAGGAACGGCCGCTCGTGGCGCTCGCCGACCCGAACCCGTCGAAGCCGAGCTCCTCCGCCTGCAGGGCGGCGGAGACCACCTGCCGGAAGCGCTCGCGCGTGGGGGTCGGGGCGCCCGTCGCCGGGTCCGTCCCGTCCGTGATCAGGGTGATGGCGAGGAACTTCAATCTCGCTCCTATCGAATGGGGGCAGGCCTTGAATCAGGCAGGCCTTGAATCAGGCAGGCTCTGAATCAGGGGTGCGGAATGACGGGAGTGTGAATTTCGATTCGGCAGAATTAAATCCGTGTGGCGGCCGTGCCATCCGCGCCGCCCGGCGCTCGGAAGGCCAGGAAGAAGGGCCTGTGGCGCACGGTGAAACCGATCGACTCGTAGAGGCGGACCGCCCGGGTGTTCTCGGCGGCCGTGTGGAGGAACGGTACGTCTCCCCGGTCCCGGATACCCGCCGCGGCGGCGCGGACCAGGCGGGTGGCCAGGCCCCTGCCGCGGAAGTCGGGATGGGTGCAGACCGCGCTGATCTCCGTCCAGCCGGGCGGGCGCAGCCGCTCCCCGGCCATGGCCACCAGCCGGCCCCGGTGGCGGATGCCCAGGTACGTTCCCAGTTCGATGGTGCGGGGCAGGAAGGGCCCCGGCTTCGTCAGCTCGATGAGCTCCAGGACCTCGGGCACGTCCGCCGGCCCGAGCCGCACCGCCTCGGGGGCGGGCTCGGCGCGCAGCGAGGTGTCGATCAGCTGGACCCCGTGCGCCGACCAGACGGTCTCCCACCCGCGGGGAGGCGTCAGCACCCCGGAGAGCGAGACGACCCCGTCGGGGTCGGCCAGGGAGCGCAGCGCCTCCCAGGACCGGGGGTCGGCCGGATCGGCGACCGCGGAGAACACGGCGACGTCCGGGGCGTAGCGGGCGGCGTGCCCGCCGGCCCGCACGGCGAAGGCCGCGTGCGGGCCGGACAGCGAGGCCCAGGCCGGGTTGTCGAGGACGTGCGGGGTCACCGGGGTCCCCGGGATCACCGCACCGGCTGCGGAACCGGTGGCGGAACCGGTGGCGGAGCTCGGCGCCGGGCTGGGGCTGATGGTGGACATGGGGGTGGAACCCTCCTTCCGTGGGATGCCGGGCCGGGGACGGCCGCGGGGGTCAGGAGTTGGTCGCGGGCAGCCCGGGCGGGTTCACCTGCGAGGTGGTCACGGCCTCGTTGGAGAGGTTCCACGCGGTGAGGAGCTTCCCGTACGCGCCGCTCCCGGCCAGGTGGTTGATGGCCTGGGCCACGGGCTCGGCCAGTCCGCTGCCCTTCTTCGCGGTCGCGGCGATCAGCCCCTGGAGGGTCTCGCCGGCACCGGAGAACGAACCGGCGTTGCGCGTCGGGGCGTTGCTGCTCGCGGTCTGGGTGATGTGGTAGGCGATCGAGGGGTTCGGGCCGAAGTTGAGGTCGATCTTCTTGCCGCTCAGGGCCAGGTAGACGCTGTTGGCGTCGGGGAAGTACTTGACCGTGATGTCCTTGCCCTCGGACTGGAGCTTCTTCTGCCACTCCAGGAGGATCTTCTCCTGGTTGGTTCCACTGCTGACCGACACCGTCTTGCCCGCCAGGTTGCGGTAGTCGCCGCCGAACTCCCAGGCGTTGTCCTTCAGGGCTTCGAAGGCCAGGTTGTCCTGCCGGTAGGACGCGAAGTCGTACTTCTTCTTGCGCTCCTCGGTGACCGTGACGTTGGAGAAGGCCACGTCGACCTTGCCGCTGTCGATGCCGACGAAGAGGTTCTCCCACGTGGAGTTCTTCACCACGGGCTTGAGGCCCAGGGTCGCTGCGACGAGACGGCCCAGGTCGGGCTCCGAGCCGGTGAGCGTCTTCTGGTCGGTGCCGACGAAGGCGAGGGGCGGGAAGCCGGCGGGCAGGGCGCCGACCCCGATGACCAGCTCACCGCGGTCGCGCACCTCATTCGGGAGCTGCGCTCGCAGGGACTCGACGACCGGGACGGACAGCTCGGCCTGCCGGGCGGCCCCGTTGGAGAGGGCGCCGATGGTCACCTTGTCCGAGCTCGGAGCGGTGCCGGTGGCCTTCGCGTCACCGCCGCACGCGGTGAGTCCGGCGGCGAGGGCGACGGCGGCGGTTGTGGCGCCGAGGCCGCGGACGAGTCTGTTGCGCAGGAGGGACGGGCGGTGCATGGCGTTGCCTTTCGGGTGTGCGGCGATACGGGGAAGGGAGGGTGAGGGTGGGGAAGCCGGAGCACGGGAAGCCGAGGCCGGGCGGCCTGGGGCGGCCTGGGGCGGCGTGAAGCGGTGGAGGGCGTGGCAGGGGGGGTCAGAGCACCTTGCTGAGGAACTCCCGGGTGCGCGGGTGCGCGGGGTGGTCCAGCACCTGTGCGGGCGGGCCCTGTTCGACGATGCGGCCCTCGTGGAGGAAGACGACCTCGTCGGCGACCTCGCGGGCGAAGCCGATCTCGTGGGTCACGATCACGAGGGTGGTGCCCCCGGTGGCCAGGTCCTTGATCACGGAGAGCACCTCGCCGACCAGCTCGGGGTCGAGTGCCGAGGTGGGCTCGTCGAAGAGGATGACCCCCGGCCGCAGGGCGAGCGCCCGGGCGATGGCCACCCGCTGCTGCTGCCCGCCGGACAGCTGCCGCGGGTAGGCGCCGCCGCGGTCCCCGAGACCGACGCGGCGCAGCAGGTCCTGGGCCAGGGCCTGCGCCTGCTGCCGGTTCAGCCTGCCGGTGGCCACCGGGGCGGCGGCGACGTTGTCCAGCACGGTGAGGTGCGGGAAGAGGTTGAAGTTCTGGAAGACGAAGCCGATCCGGCCGCGCTGGGCGAGGATCGCCCGTTCCCTCAGCTCCTTGAGCCGGCCCCCGTGCCGCTGGACGCCGATCAGCTCGCCGCCGATGCTGACGTGACCCGCCTCGGGCTTCTCCAAGTGGTTGAGGACCCGCAGCAGGGTCGACTTGCCGGATCCCGAGCGCCCCAGGATCACGGTGACCGTGCCGGGCGCGACGGTCAGGCTCACCCCGTCGAGGACCCGCCGGCCGCCGAACCACTTGTGTACGTCGTGCACCTCGATGGCGGCCGGCCGCGCGGTGGCGGCGCTGGTGTCGGTGCTGGTGGCGGCGGTGACGGTACTAGCGTTCCCGGTCATCGGGCCGTCTCCTTCCGGTAGCGGATCCGCAGGTCGCGCAGGCCCGCCCGGGCCCGCTGGAGGGGAGTGGGCGCCGGGGTGCGCAGCGCTCCGCGGGCGTAGTACCGCTCGACGTAGTACTGCACGACGGAGACCAGACTGGTGAGGATCACGTACCAGACCGTCGCCACCAGCAGCAGCGGCACCACGTCGCCGGGATAGGTGCTGGCGAGGCTCTGCACCGAGCCGAACAGGTCGAGCAGCGATACGTAGAAGACCAGTGAGGTGGCCTTGAGCAGGCCGATCAGCTGGTTGACGTAGGACGGCACGATGGAGCGGAGCGCCTGCGGGAAGACGATCCGGGCGAACTGGTAGCGCTTGGGCAGGCCCAGGGCCGCGGCCGCCTCGTGCTGGCCCTGGTCGACGGAGAGCACGCCGGCCCGGACGATCTCGGCGGCGTACGCGGCCTCGCTCAGGCTCAGACCGACCACCGCGACCGCCATGTCGGTGGCGAGCCGCGACTCGTCGAAGGTCAGGAAGGCGGGGCCGAACGGGATGCCGATGCTGAGGGTGGGGTACAGGGCGCTGAGGTTGTAGAGGAAGAGCAGGACGACGATCAGCGGCACGGAACGCAGCAGCCAGATGTAGGTCCAGCTCACCGACCGCAGCACCGGGCTGCCCGAGAGCCGGCCGAGGGCCAGCAGGATGCCGCCGGCCAGGCCGAGGACCGCGCTGTACGCGGCCACCTGGAGGGTGATGAGCAGCCCGTCCAGGATCACCGGGCGGGCGAACCAGTACGCGAACCGGTCCCACTGGTAGAAGGGGTTGGTGATCAGCCCGTGGGCGGCCTGCGAGACCAGCACCAGGACGACGACGGCGGCGACCCACCGCCCGGGCCGGCGCAGCGGGAGGACCCGCTCGGCCGGCCCGGGCGGCCCGGAAGGGCCGGCGGGCGGCGCGGAGAGGAGCAGTGATTCGGTCAAGGACACTCCACGGCTTCGAATAGGCGCAGAATCGAAAAGCAGCCGTCAAGCAGTACAGGAGAGGCCGCCGATATCTCTTTATCTGCGGCGTAAGCTAGGCAGCCCGGAGAAGGGGTGTCAACGGCCTGCATATCGGAATGCGTGAAATCGTGTTCCGATTTCATCCGCCGTACACACAACGCCTGTTCGTGAAATGAAACTCAGCGGTCGCCGGGCGCGGTCACCGAGTTCAGGCGGCCGCGCAGGCCGGCCAGCCGGACGCGCAGCAGTCGCAGCGGCGTGGGCGGAAGGCCCCGCGAGCTGCCGCGCGCGTAGTGCCGCTCGACGTAGTACTGGCCCGCGCTCAGCACCGTGGTGACGGCGACGTACCAGAGGGTGGCCACCATCAGCAGCGGGATGACCTGGTAGGTCTGGTTGTAGACCAACTGCACGGAGTACAGCAGGTCGTGCACGGCCAGCACGCTGACGATGCTGGTGCCCTTGAGTGTGCCGATGAGCATGTTCCCGGCGGTCGGCACGATCGAGCGCATCGCCTGCGGAACCACGATCCGGTACAGCGTGCGGCGCCTGCTCAGTCCGAGCGCCTGCGCGGCCTCGGTCTGGCCGGGGTCCACGGAGAGGATGCCGCCGCGGACCACTTCGGCGGCGTAGGCGGTCTCGTGCAGGGTCAGGCCGATGACGGCGGTGTGGGTCGGGCCGAGCAGGTTCACCGTGGAGACGGTGAAGAGCTGGGGGCCGTAGGGGATGCCCAGGCCGAGCGTCGGGTACAGGGCGCCGATGTTGAACCAGAACAGCAGCTGGACCAGCAGCGGTGTGGACCGGAAGATCCACACGTAGCCCCAGCTCAGGGTGCGCAGCACCGGGTTGGCCGACAGCCGCATCACGGCCAGGACGGTGCCGAAGAGGAACCCCAGCACCATCACCACGCCGGTCAGCCAGAGGGTCAGCAGCAGCCCGTCGAGCACGGCGGAGGTGGTGAAGTACCGCCCGACCAGGCCCCATTGGAACGCGTCGTTGCGGACGACGGAGGCCAGCACCAGCGCGAAGACCAGCAGCGCGGCGGCAGCGGACACCTGACGGCCGACGCGCCGCCGGGGCACGATCGGCGGCGGCTCCGTACCGGAGGGTCGGGCGTCGAGCGCGTCGAGGGTGCGGGGTGGGCGGGAGAGATCGGAAGCGGTGCTCATGGAGGTGCTCCGGGGCTGGGAGGGATCGCGGGCGGCAACGACTGCCCGGCGGCGGTGGGGCGGGCACGCCCGGGCCGCCGGACAGGGGTGCGGTCGTCACGCTCGCCGTGTCCCTCAACACGGCCGGACCGGCTCCGTGCACGGCGCATCCGGTCCACCGTCGATCGTATGCGGCGACGGCACGGCCGTGTCAACGGTGCCCGGTCCGGCGGGGGCCGGGACCGTCCGGCATTCGGGCCGTTGCTTGACGAAGGGCAGTTCGTACTGTTCAAGTAGGCGCATGAATGCCCATCAGCGCCTGGTCTCGCGCGACTACATCGACTTCGGTCGGGTGTGGTCCGCGGCTTGTTGCGCCTGACGCGGCAGCGGGCTGCCTGAACGGCCCTTCCCTCCCTCGGTGACCCCGTCGTGGGCCGAGCTCTCCCTTCGCGCCACCGCCGTGCCGTCCGTGACCGCCGCAAGGCCTTCACGCCGCCGTGCACCCGGACGCGCGCTGCCGCCGCACCGCACCCCGACGCCCCGCGTCGTCACGCTCGCACGTCAGGCCGTACGTCACGCCTGCACATCACGCGCTCTCCTCCGCCCCCGCACACCTTCCGCGGCTGACGGAGCCTCATGTACCTGCAGACCAAGGCCGGTTCACCCTGCCGCGGGGCGATCCGCCGCACCTTCCGAAAGGCCACACCCATGCCCGTGGAGTTCCTCGGCATAGCCGCCACCAACGACGGCTCCGAAACCACCGCCCGATCCGGCGCCTCCTTCGACAAGGAGTACACGCTCCGGCTCGCCCGGGCGCACGAGGACAACGGCTGGGACCGGGTCCTGTTCGCCTACGGCTCCGGTACGCCGGACCCCGCGCCGGCCGCCGCGTACATCGCGGGCGAGCTGGACCGGCTGCAGATCCTGCTGGCCCACCGGCCCAACGTCTCGTACCCCACCTTCGCGGCCAAGACCTTCGCCACCCTCGACCAGATCAGCGGCGGCCGGCTGGCCGTGCACTTCATCACCGGCGGCAACGACCACGAGCAGGGCCGGGAGGGCGACGTCCTCGGCAAGGACGAGCGCTACGCCCGCACCCGCGAGTACATCCGCATCGTCAAGAAGATCTGGACCACCCAGGAGGCCTTCGACCACGAGGGAGAGCACTACCGCTTCCACGACTTCGTCAGCGACGTCTTCCCCGTCCAGCAGCCGCGCCCGAACGTCTCGTTCGGCGGTTCCTCGCCCGCCGCCTACGCGGCCGGAGGCGCGGAGGCCGACATCTACTGCCTGTGGGGCGAGCCCCTGGAACAGACGGCCCAGCAGATCGAGGCCGTACGGGAAGCCGCGCGGGCCGCGGGCCGCACCGAACTGCCCCGCATCCAGGTCGCGTTCCGCCCGATCATCGCCCCGACCGAGGAGCTGGCCTGGGAGAAGGCCCACCGCACGGTGGGCGCCATCCGCGAGCGCAGGCGGGCCGGGGCCGCACAGCGCCACCGCGGCAGCGGAGTGACGGAGGCCGCGGCACCGCAGAACACCGGATCGCAGCGCCTGATCGCCATCGCCGAGGCGGGGGAGCGCTACGACCGGGCCCTGTGGACCCCGACCGCCGCCGCCACCGGGGGCGCGGGCAACTCCAACGCCCTGGTCGGCACCCCGGAGACGGTCGCCCAGGCACTGCTGGACTACTACGACCTCGGCGTGGACATCCTGTCGGCCCGCGGCTACGACCTGCTCGACGACGCCATCGACTTCGGCCGGTACGTGATCCCCCTCGTCCGCGAGGAGGTCGCGAAGCGGGACGCCGCCCGGGAAAGCGCTCGGGAAGCCACTCGGGAAGGCGCCGTTCGGGAAGGCGCCGGCCCGGACGCCGTACGCGGTGCCGGCCCCGAGACCGGCTCCCCCCGCCAGACCCTGACGGCGGTGCGCGGATGAGCCTCCACGCGAGCGGGCTCCGCGGGCGCCTGCGCACCGCACTCGTGCTCCTGCCGCTCCTGCCGCTCCTGACCGGGCTGACGGCCTGCGGCTCCGGCGAGGGATCCCCGCCGGTGGCCGGCGCCCTCGCCTCGCCCGCGCCGGCCGACGATCCGGTGGCCGGCGTACGGGCCGTGGAGTCGATCGCGGCCCTGCTTCCCGCCGAGGTGCGCAAGGCGGGCAGCGTGCGGCTCGGCGGCTCGGTCGGATCCCCGCCGTCGGCGTACTACCCCAACGGTCAGGACAAGCCGCCCGCCGGTCAGGACATCGACATCGCCGCCGCGGTGGCCAAGGTCCTCGGTCTGAAGCTGGAGCGCCAGGACGCCTCCTTCGAGACGATCCTCCCCGCCCTCGGCAGCGGCAAGTACGACGTCGGCACGGGCAACTTCGGCGTCACCACCGAACGCCTGAAGTCCGTCGACTTCGTCACCTACATCAACGACGGCCAGGGCTTCGCCGTCAAGACGGGCAACACCGCTCTGACCGGGCAGGTCTCCGACCTCACCCGGTTGTGCGGGCTGACCATCGGCACCGGCGCCGGAACGACGTTCGAGAAAACCCTCACCGCGAAGAAGGAGGTCTGCGCGGCCGCGGGGAAGAAGCCGTACGAGGTCAAGGTCTTCTCCGAGGCCGGGGCCGTCACCACGGCCCTCCAGCAGGGCCGGATCGACGTCGTGATGTCGACGATCAACGGCCTGCGCCATCAGGCCGCGCAGCCCGCCGCGCAGACCACCTTCCTCGGCGAGTACCACCGCCTCGACGTCGGCTTCGCCTTCAAGAAGGGATCCCCGTTGACCCCCGCCTTCCAGGCCGCCGTCAACGAGCTGATCAAGGACGGCACGTACGCCCGGATCCTGAAGAAGTGGGGCACCACGCCCTCCGCGATCGACACCTCGCAGATCAACCCGGCCGAGCACACGTGAGCGAGCCCGCGCCCGGACCCGTCATGGTCGAGGTCCGCGCAGTCCACAAGAGCTTCGGACCCCTGGAGGTGCTGCGCGGGGTTGATCTGACGGTCCGCGCCGGGGAGGTCACGGTGATCCTGGGGCCCTCCGGCTCGGGGAAGTCCACCCTCCTGCGCACCATCAACCACTTGGAGAAGGTCGACCGCGGCTGGATCAGCGTCGACGGCGAGCTCATCGGCTACCGGGGTCACCGCGGCAAGCTGTACGAGCTCAAGGAGAGGGAGGTGCTGAGACAGCGCACGCACATCGGGTTCGTCTTCCAGGACTTCAACCTCTTCACGCACCTCACCGTGCTGGAGAATCTCGTCGAGGCTCCGGTCTCCGTGCTGCGCCGGCCGCGGGAGGCGGCCGAGGCGACGGCCCGCAGGCTGCTGGAGCGCGTGGGCCTGAGCGACAAGGCGGACGCCTACCCGCGGCAGCTGTCCGGAGGGCAGCAGCAGCGGGTGGTCATCGCCCGGGCGCTCGCGCTCGAACCGAAGGTGCTGCTCTTCGACGAGCCGACCTCGGCGCTGGACCCGGAACTGGTCGGCGAGGTCCTGGACGTCATCAAGGACCTGGCCCGCACCGGTACCACCATGCTCGTCGTCACCCACGAGCTCGGCTTCGCCCGGGAGGTCGCCGACACCGTCGTGTTCATGGACGACGGGGTCGTCGTGGAGCAGGGACCGCCCGGGGCCGTCCTGGACGACCCGCGGCACCCCCGCACCCGCGCCTTCCTCGCCAAGGTGTGGTGAGGGAGGGAGGGATCAGCCGATGAGCGCCTCGGTGATCTGCCGGGTGGTCTGCGCGGCGACGCGGGGGTCGGTCGCGGCGTGGAAGGTGTAGGCGTTCAGGCCGGTCGCCAGGGCCCAGCCGCGACCGCGCAGCCAGGTGGCGTCGTCCACGCCGAGGGCGTCCCGGAAGACGGCCCGGCTGGGGGCCGACATCAGGGTGAAGGCAATGGTCAGGTCGCGAGCCGGGGCGCCGAGGCCGAGCCCGCCGAAGTCGATGACCGCGCTGAGGCGGCCGTCGACGGTCAGCAGGTTGCCGGTGTGGAAGTCCCCGTGGAACCAGACCGGAGGCCGGTCCCAGCCGGGGGCGTCCAGAGCCGCTTCCCACAGGGCGGTCATGGCCACCGCGTCGAACACGCCGGAGACCTCCGCGATGGCGGCCCGCGTCGCACGGTCCCGGTCGGCCCGCGGAGCGCCCGTCAGGTGCGCGGGGACGGCACCGGCCGGGAGGTCCGGGGCCGTGAACCGCTGCAGGGCGGTGAGGAACCGGGCCAGTGCGGCCGCGGCCGCAGGGGAGTCGGCCAGCGCCCCGGCGGTCGCCACCTCACCGTCCAGCCAGCGGGACACCGACCACGGCCACGGATAGCCGAAGCCGGGTCTGCCCAGGGCCACCGGTACCGGGACGGCCAGCGGCAGGTGCGGGGCGAGCCGCGGCAGCCACTCGGCTTCCTTCGCGGCCTGCCCGGCGACCCCGGGCCCGCGGGGGAGCCGGACGGACAGTTCCCGTCCCAGCCGGTAGATCACGTGGTCGGATCCGGCCGGATCGAGGAGCTTGAGGGGAAGCCCCGCCCACTGCGGGAACTGTGCGTCGACCAGGCGCCTGACCAGCGCCGCGTCGATGACCGGACGGGTCTCCAAGAAGTGCTCCCGTGCCCGGCCCGCTCCGGACGGCGGGCGTTCGGAGCCATCCCACCGCGCCGGGGCCCGCCTGTCGACCGGGTTTCCGGCCCCCGGGAGGCTACGCGGTGGGGTTCTCCTCCCCCTCTTCCTCCTTCGTCTCCTCCTCCAGCCAGTGCGGTGTGCGGAAGGCCGCGCCGCCGTACATCGGGAGGGCGATCGATTCCCCGTACCGGGCGAGCTGGTTCCAGGGCCGGTTGAGACCGGTGGAGCCGTAGCGGCGCACCCGGGTGACGGTGTCGAGGTCCAGTACGTCGACGAGCACCTCCTCGCCGGGGCCGGCCTGCTGGCGGACGGTGCCCTCGGGGTCGACGATCGCGCTGGCGCCGACCCCCGCGGGGTCCGCGGCGTTGACGTTGACCACGTAGACCTGGTTGGTCCAGGCGTTGGCGCGGGCGCAGACCAGTTCCATCTCCCGGTCCCGGGTGGGTGTCAGGGTGGGCTGGATGACGATCTCCGCTCCCAGCCAGGCGAGTTGGCGGACCGTCTCGGGGAAGGATCCGTCGTAGCAGATGGCCAGGCCCGCCCGCCCGATGCCGGGGAGGTCGAACACGGTGAACTCGTGGCCGGGCCGGGCCTTTTCGTACGGCTGCCAGGGGAAGACCTTGCGGTAGCGGGCGACGATCTCGCCCTCGGGCGAGACCGCTACGGCCGTGTTGTAGACGTGGCCGTCCTCCGCGCGCTCGTAGAGGCTGCCCGGGACCAGCCACAGCCCGGTCTCCCTGGCAAGGGCGCAGATCCGGTCGGTGAGCGGTCCGGGGATCGTGACGGCGGCCCGCTCCATCCAGTCGTCGGGGGCGGGGAGCAGCAGCGGGCCCTCGGCGGCGAGCAGGAGCTCGGGGGCGACGACGAGCTGGACGTGGGGGAAGAGCGCGTGCGTGGCGCGGACCTGGTCGCTGAAGCGCTGCCAGCTCGCTTCGAGGTCGTGGGCCACGGGCGTGGTCTGGAGGGCGGCGATGGCGAGAGTGCGCATGGGTGTGGTCAGTCCTCGGTGACGGTGAGCGCGGCGACCGACGTGCGGCCTTCGCGGAAGAAGCGGCGGAAACGGGTGCGGGCGATCAGCAGGGCCAGGGCGCCCGCGGCGAGGGATCCGGCGCCGAGGAGGAAGACTCCGCCGACGCCGTGGAAGGAGGTGCTGCCGTAAGCGGGGTCGTACATGTCGTAGGCGCTGCGGGCGAAGGCCGCCAGCATCAGCAGGCCGCCCAGCAGGGGCAGGACGCCGCGCAGCAGGAGGTCGCGCGGGGAATCGCGCAGGCTCCGCCGGAAGTACCAGACGCAGCTCAGGGCGGTGGTGCCGTAGTAGCAGGCGATGAGCAGCCCGACACAGAGGACGGCGTCGCCGAGGAAGTCGGCGGAGACGAGCCGGAGCAGGATCAGCGTGCCGGCCGCCGCCGTTCCGCAGGCCAGGGTCCCGAAGGCGGGCGTGCGGTGCCGGGGGTGGATCCGGGTGAAGGCGCGCGGCAGGGCTCCGTGGGCGGCCATGGACAGGGTGCCGCGGGAATTGCCGACGAGGCAGGTGAGCAGGGCCGAGACCGCCGAGACGCAGACGGCGAGCTGCATCACCTTGGCGAGTGCGCCGCCGAGTACGGGAGGCGCGAGGGTCGTGAGGACGTCGGCGGCGTTCTCCGGGTTGCCGAGGCCCAGGCCCGTGGTGCCGGTACCGGCGAAGCTGATCGCGGCGAATGCGGTGAACAGGTAGGTGCCCAGGAGCAGGAGCGTCGAGATGACGGCGGCCTGCCCGGCCACGCGTTCGCCGTCCCGGGTCTCCTCGTTCGCGGCGAGCAGGGAGTCCCACCCCCAGTAGATGAACAGACAGAGCAGGACGGCTTCGGCGAAGGGCCCGAATCCGTCGAAGGCGCTGGGGTCGAGCCACGCCAGGGAGGGGGTGACGGCGCCGTCGCGGGCGAAGGCGGCCGCGCCGAAGCCGAGCAGGGCGACCAGTTGCAGGCCGAGGAGCACGTACTGCACGGAGGCGGCCAGGTGCAGTCCCCGGACGGAGACCGCGGTGCACGCGGCCAGCAGGAGGAGGGCGGTCACCGTGACGGCGACGTCGTCCCCGGCGAGGGAATGCAGACCGAGCAGGTTCAACAGGTACACGGCGCCGACCTGGGACAGGGCGGTCATCGCGATGAGGGTGGCGACGATCACGACCCAGCCCCCGGTGAACCAGCCGGCCACCGGCCCGAAGGCGCGGGTGGTCCACACGAAATTGGTGCCGCAGTCCGGCATCTCGCGGTTCAGTTCGCGGAACGCGAAGGCGGTGAGCAGGATCGGTACGAATCCCAGGAGCAGGGCGGCCGGAGCCAGGTCGCCGACGGCGAGCGTCACGAAGCCGAGGGTGACGGCGATGCTGTACGCCGGTGCCACGGACGACAGCCCGAGGGTGACGGAGGCGAGCAGGCCCACGGAGCCGCCGCGCAGCCCCTTGCCGACGGGGGCGGGCGCCGGCCCGGTTCTGGCCCCGGTGTCGGTCGGGTTGGTCATGATGCCTCCTGGAGGCCGCAGGTGTGGTGCGCAGTGCGTGAGACGCCGCGTTAAACGCAGATTTAATGCTCGGCTTCCTGGACCGTCAATGGTCTGGGCGATATTGTTAAACCCAGATTTAGATGATCGACGTCTGGAGGGCATGGCGTGGCAGCCAGGAAGGGAACCGGCAAGGAGAACCGCCGGACCGAGCTGGGCAAGGCGGTGGAGCGCGCCGTACTGGTACGCGGACTGGAGGGCCTGCGGCTGCGCGACGTCGCCGACCAGGCCGGGGTCACCCCCGCCGCGGTGCTCTACTACGGCGATCTGGACGCCCTAGTCCACTCCACCTACCAGGAGGCCATCGAGCGCTACAGCAAGGAGCGCGAGGAGGCCGCGGACCGCTTCGACGACGCCCGCGACAAACTGCGGGCCTGCATCGACCACGGCGTCGCCGGCGGTCCCGACGACGCGCTGACCCGGCTGCTCTTCGAGTACTGGCCGCGCTGCCTGCGCGACGCCCGGGCGGCGGCGCTCGACAGCGCCCTGACGGAACGCCAGATCGCGGTGTACTCCGGCATCCTGGTCCTCGGCCAGGCGCAGGGGCACTTCCTGCTCCAGGATCCGCCCCGGCTGCTGGCGGCGAACTTCGTCGCCATGGAGGACGGTTACCAGATGGAGGTGCTCGCCGGCCGGCGCACGCGCACCGAGGTGATCGCCGCCCTGCGGTCCTACGCGCGGGCCGTCACCGGTCACGAGCTGACCGGCCGCGAGGAGGCCGGCCCCGCCTGACCGCGCCGCCGCTTGGCCGCGACCCGCCCGACTGTGACCCGGACGCACCGCCGGCCCGTCTCGTGAGGAGGCGGGCCGGCGGCAATCAGGCGTGCAGGGAGTCCCGTTGGCGGAGACGCCGGTGCCGGGTCAGGGGCAGGTGGCCAGGAGGACGGAGACCACCGTGCAGCTGGCGGTCGCGCTGTCGTTGAGCGGGTTGGGGTCGGTCGGCGCGGACGCCGTACGGGTGGCGGAGACCGTGACGCGCCCCAGCGAGAGCAGGCCCAGCGGTACCCGGAAGGTCTTGGTGGCGGTGGCGCCGTTGGCGATGGTCCCGTAGGCGCAGGTCACCGTGGACCCGGCGGCCGTGCATCCCGGGGACAGGGTGTTGGCGGACGCACCCGACGGCAGGGTTGCCGTGAGGGTTGCCGAAGTGACCGTACCGGGACCGGTGTTGCGGGCGGTCAGGGTGTAGGAGAGGTAGGGGACCAGCAGGCTGAAGCCGGGCTGTGCGGTCAGGTCCACGTCGATGTCGGCGGGCGGGAGCTGGTACGTGTACCGGCTCGCGCCGGTCACCGCGCTGGTGCCGCCGGGCGTGGTGACCTGGACGTCCACGGGGCCCGTGGCGTGGGCGGGCGCGGTCGCGGTGCAGGCCGTGGGGGTGCAGGAGAGGCCGGTGCCCGGGTTGCCGGGGCCGAAGGTGATCGAGGTGGCGCCGTCCAGGCCGGTGCCGCCGACGGTGACGACCGTACCGCCGGCCGTCGTGCCGACGGCGGGGCTGAGCGAGGTCACCACGGGGACGGGGACGTAGGTGTAGCGGCCCGCGGGGGACGGGGCGCTGGTGCCACCGGGGGTGGTGGCGCGGACGTCCACGGTGCCGGTCCCGGCCGGAGCGGTGGCGGTGCACGAGGTCTCGGTGCACGTGACGTTGGTGGCGGGGTTGTCCGCGCCGAAGGTGAGGACGGCGCCCGACAGGTTCGTGCCGGTGACCGTCACGGCCGTACCGCCGCCCGTGGGTCCGGCGGCCGGGCCGACGGAGGTGATCGTGGGCGGCAGGGTGAAGGCGAATACGATCCGCCCGTCACCGGCGTTGGCCCCCTCGGTCAGGGTCGCGGACGAGCCGGGTGCCGTCCCGGAGACCAGGCTGGACCCTCCGCCACCCCCTCCTCCGCCACCACCGGTGCTGCCGTATCTGCCGCCGGCTCCGCCCCGGCCTCCGCCGCCGTACCCGGCTCCGCCGCGGCCGCCGGCGCCCGTCGGGCTGAACACGCCCTGCCCGGCGGAGCCGCCGGCGCCGTTCGGAAAGGCGCCCGGGGAGCCGTTCGGGCCCTCGTTGTCCGCCCCGGCACCCCCGATTCCGGCGGCCCCGCCGGCCGTGTCGGTGCCCGGGCCGCCGCCCGTACCGCCCTGCGCGTCGGGGACCAGGCCGTTGCCGTCGGCGCCCGCGCTGCCGCTGTCACCACCGGCCGCTCCCCGGTATGCGGGGGAGCCGATGCCCGCTCCACCCGCCCCGCCGCCCGAACCGGCCGTCAGGAGCGGCGCGTTGGCGGCCGTGGTCACCGCGACCAGAGCGCCGCCGGAGCCCGGCACGCCGAACTGCGCGCTCGCCGTGCCGTTGGCGCCGCGCCGTCCGACGGTCACGTTGAAGGTCTGCCCGGGCGTGGCCGGGACGGTCGCGACGAGGTGCGCGCCCTTGCCCCCGGCGGTGCCGTCGGCGGCGTTCCCGCCCCCGGCGCCGTCCAGGGTCACCACGCCGAGGGAGACGCCGTCGGGCACCGTGACGCTTCCGGAACCTCCCGCCGAGCAGGTGATCGTGGTCGTGGCACCCACCAGGACAGGGGCTGCGCACACCCCCTCCGCCGAGGCCGGGGGCGCCAGAACCGTCAGGCCGCCCGCGGCCAGCGCCGAGGACGCGGCCACCGCCAGCAGCCGGCGCCGCCACCGGGCGCGCGGACCATGTAACACAGCAGTCGAAGACATCGCGTCTCCCCCTCTCGCCTCCGTCCGGCGGCGGCCGGAGTCGCATACTCCCGGGAAGCCGCGGCCGGACGCTCCCGTACGACGGACCGGAGTGCAGCTTCCTCCGGCGGTGCCGCCCGTTCGCCGGTATTCCGGGGCCGGTCGGAAGGACCGCGGCCCGGTGATACCGGCGGAAGCATCGCAGTGGCCGGGGCGCGGCGGGCGCCAAATGCCGGATCGTCCCGCCAAACCGTTGGAAACCCCGAAATCGGCCACCGGGCTCGTACGAATTTCCGAGAGGATACGAGGTTACGAAGTGGCGGGGTCGAGGAGGTGGGGGCCGTTGTTGCGGACGCTGTTGACGGCCGTCGAGACCGCGGTCACCGCGAGCCGGCCGCCGGCGGGGGTGTGGAGCAGGGCACGGAGGTCCGTCGTGTCCTCGTGGGAGGGGTCGAGCCAGGCCTCGTAGTCGCCGGGGTCGAGGGCGAGAGGCATCCGGGGATGGACGCGGCCGGCCGCGTCCGTGGCCTCGGTGGTGATGATCGTGGCCGTGGTGAGCCAGGCGTCCGGGTCGTCCCGGTCGGCGACGGCCGGATCGCGCCAGAACTCGTACAGCCCGGCCATGGCCATGACCGAGCCGGTCTCGGGCCGGATGAAGTAGGGCTGCTTGTAGGCCTTGGCCGTACCGGTGGCGGGTACGGCCTCCCACTCGTAGAAGCCGTCCGCGGGCAGCAGGCACCGGCGTTTGGCGAGGGCCCGCCGGAACGCGGGCTTCTCGTGGACGGTCTCCACCCGCGCGTTGATCATCCGTGAGCCCACGGCAGGGTCCTTGGCCCAGGACGGCACCAGACCCCACCGCACCGGACGCAGCTGCCGCCCGAGCTCGCCGGTGTCCCGGTCGGCGCGCTCCAGGACCGCCCACACCTCGTCGGTGGGCGCGACGTTCCACGAGGGCCCGAGCTCCCGGCCGGGATCGAGCCGGGCATCGAAGAGCCCGGCGAGGTCTTGCGGTGCCCGGGAGGAGGCATATCGACCACACATGCCTCCACTGTCCCACCCTTCCCGGCCGGGAGGGCCCGAGTCCGCCCCACGCGGAGGGCGTGTCCGGGGCCGTTGCCGGTGCCGGGTGGGAGGATCGCGCCCATGCCCATGCCGATGCCCCTGCCCAAGCCCGGTGACCTGACCTCGCTGGTGCTGCGCACCCACTTCGGCGACGAGGCGGCGTGGGACGCGCTGCGGAGCGCGATCGACGGTGCCACGTTCGTCAGCGACCGCCGCTTCGCCGAGGCGGATGTCCAGGCCCTGGCGGACGCGGCGGCCGCCGCGGAGGAACGCGAGTGGTTCAACCACCTGTTCATCGCGGACGCGACCGCGATGGCGGATCAGGACCACCCGCTTCTGGCCGTGGACCTCTGGGTCGAGCCCGGGCGGACGTTCAGGGTCCCGGCCCGGTGGTTCTTCGACGTGTCGGCCAACCTCGGCCTCGCGAACATGTACTTCGAGGAGTTCGCCGAAGCCGCTGATGCATCAGGGACCTTCCAAGGCTTCGGCCCGCACTGACAGCTCGCCGTCGGGAGCGGGGAGCGGTCAGTGCGGCAGCGGCGTTACGCGGCCCGGGCCCGGGTGGAGACGGTCACCCGGTCGACCCGCATCGGGTGGCCCGGTTCGGTGGCCGGGCCCGGGGTCGCGCCGTCGGCCAGCGGGAGGCCGCCGCCGATGGCCACGTTGAGGATCAGGAACAGGCCGTGGTCCACCGCCCGCTTCCACGTGTCCGGGTCCATCCGGGAGGCGGCCACCCGGTGGTGCACCCGGCCGTCCAGGTACCAGCGCACTTCCTCGGCGCCGGGGGAGCGGTCGACCTCGACGGCGTACGTGTGGAACCCCGTACGGCAGTCCCCGCACGGCTGCGGGCCCGAGCTCAGGCCCGCAGGTTCCCGGCACGGGCCGCCTTCGAGAGTCCCGCAGTGCATGGTCGCGAAGACGCTGTCCCGGCCGTTGACCGATTCCATGATGTCGAGCTCCCCGATGCCGGGCCAGCCCGTGTACCCGTCGCGCAGCGGCGCCCCGAGGGTCCAGAACGCCGGCCAGTAGCCGGCCGCTTTGGCGCCGGTCACGTCCGGCAGGGCGATCGCGGCCTCGATCCGCAGGATCCCGCCGGCCGGGGCCGCGAAGTCGGAGCGCCGGGTCTCGATGCGACCCGAGCGCCACGCGCCGTCCGCCGTGCGGGTGGGGACGATCTCCAGTGCGCCCTTGCCGTCGAGACGGACGTTGTCCGTCGAGTCGGTCATCGTCTCGACCTCACCGGTGCCCCACTGGGCGGCGGGGCATCCCGGGTAGCAAGTGCCGATGTCGTGCAGCCAGTTGGCGGAGGACGGAGGGCTGCCCGCGGGACCGTCGAACTCCTCCCGGAACACCTCGGTCCAGCCCGCGGGCCCCGTCGGCCCGGACGCGGCCCCCGCCCCGCCCACGGCGGGCAGCGCGCCCGCATCCGTGAGCAGCCGTTCCAGCCGGGGGGTCAGGACGACGACCGCCACGTTGGTCAGGTGGGCGTCGTCGCGGTACAGCAGGATGCGGTCCAGCACGGCCGGGCAGGTCGGCCCGTCGCCCGGGCACAGGACCGGGTTCACGCTCACGGCGCGTACGCCGGGCAGGCCGCCGGCGGCGATCCGCCGGGCCAGCGGATCGGGCTGCTGGGCGTTCGCACGGCTGAACGCGCAGGCCGCGGGCTCCTCGGGGCTGCCGGAGACGCACGCGGGGACGTCCGTACCCGGTACGGGGGTGTCCTCGATGTAGACGATCGGCGCACCGATCGCCCGAAGGGGTGCGAGGGTCTTCTCCCAGGCCTCGGCGAGGAGTCCGGAATCAGCCGTGTAGCGGTTGAGCGAGGAGATCACGATGAGCCGCGGCTTCGGCTGCTGCCGCAGCCGCTCCAGGGCGTCGGCGCGCCAGGTGTCGCACTCCCGGTAGGCGCGGCCGAGCTGCGGACTGTCCACCGCGAGCTGCGGCAGGGGGCAGCCCTGCTTCACCAACTCCTGGAGGGCCCAACCCCGTTGGGCGGCCATGGCCAGCATCGCGGAGAACCACTGGCCGGCGTGCGAATCGCCGAGCAGCACGATCCGGTCCGGGCTGTCCACCGCACCGAACAGGCAGTCCGGGCTGCGGGTCACGGCCGGGGCCACCTCGCAGGCCCCGTCCGGCGGGAAGTCCTTGCGCGCCTGTGCGGGGCCGGGCACGACCGGGCCCGCCGCCGGCGGCGCGGAGCCCGTACGGGCGAGCAGGTGCGGGCCGGAGGCGGCGCCGGGGGGCAGCCCGCCGAGCTGGACCGGCGTCGCCGGACCGAGCAGGTTCAGCGTCGTGGTGCCCACCACCAGCGCGAGCACCACCGGCAGGACCACGGCCGTGATGCCCACCGACAGCCCGCGGCGCGGGAATTCGGAGACGGTGCGGCTGCGGCGCAGCGGCTGCTCGACCCAGCGCATGGTGGTGTAGGCGGGCAGTGCGGCGGCCAGGGTGAGCGCGGCCTTCACCGGCCAGTCCTGGGGGCCGAAGCGGGCCTCGGCGAGGACGAGCACCGGCCAGTGCCACAGGTACAGGGTGTAGGAGAGCCGCCCCACCGCGCGGGGAGCCCGCCCCGCGAGCAGCCGGCCGATCCCGTAGCCGCCCGGCGTGCTGCGCTCGCCCCGGCCGGGGATCGCAGCGAGGATGACGGCGGCCGCCCCCAGGGTCGGAACCAGGGCCGCGTGGCCGGGGTAGGGCGTGGCCGCGTCGTACGCGACGGCGCTCCAGACGATCGCCGTGATCCCGGCCCAGCCGCACAGCAGCCGCAGCGGGCGCGGGCCGCGCATGAGGTGCCAGGGCAGCAGGGCCACCAGCGCACCGACGCCGAACTGCCAGACCCGGGAGGGCGTGGCGAGGTACGCGAGGGAGGCGGAGTGGTCCGTCCAGCGCAGGGACAGCGCGAACGAGGCGAGCACCAGCGGTACGGCGGCCAGGGCCACGGCGGCCCGCACGGCACGGCCCCGGCGTACGGCCCGGGCCGCACCGAGCACGATCAGGGCGAGCAGGGGAGCCCAGAGGAGGTAGAACTGCTCCTCGACGGCGAGGGACCAGAAGTGCAGGAGCGGGCTCTGCTCGTGCCCGGCGGCGAGGTAGTCGGTCCGCTGGGCGACGAACCGCCAGTTGGCGGCGGAGAGCGCCGCCGCGACCACGTCCTGCTCCAGATCGGCGCGGCGCAGCGGTACGGTCAGCCAGGCCCCGGCCAGGGCCACCGCGCCGAGGACGACCGCGGCGGACGGCAGGAGCCGGCGGGCCCGCCGGGAGAAGAAGTCCAGCAGCCGGATCCGGCCGGTGGTGACGGCCTCGCGGACGAGCAGCCCGGTGATGAGGTAGCCGGAGACGACGAAGAAGACGTCCACGCCGACGAAACCGCCCGCGAGCCCCGGAACCCCGGCGTGGAAGGCGAGGACCGCGAGGACGGCGACGGCGCGCAGCCCCTCGATGTCGGGCCGGAACGCGGACCGGTGCGGGCTGGGCCCGGACTCGCCGCCGGAGCGCGCCGCCGGGAGGGACGGAGCGGAGGGTCCGGGAGGCGGTGCGGGGACGGGCGGCGGGGATGGGGCGGGGGAGTGCATGGTGGTCGTGGAGCCTTTCAACTCAGCCAGGGAAGCATGGGGTTGACCCACCCGGATGCCAGCAGGCCGGTGAGCAGGAGCACCGCCGAGGCGGCGAGGGTCTCGGGCCACCGGCGCGGCAGCACGCCGGTGGGGGAGTGGCGGGCGAAGGCCCGTACGAGGTTGCGGCGACGGCCGCCGCCATGAGCCGGTCCGGCCCCGGCGGAGGCGCCCCCGGGGGACTTCGCTGAGGCGTTCCCCGGCCGCAGCTCGGAGATCAGGTCCCGGACCAGCGGGCCGTTGATCTGGCACTGCACGAGGAAGTAGAGGAGCAGACCCCAGTTGGGCTCCCAGCCGTTGCGGGCCACGGCCAGCGCCAGCCCCGCCGCGGCCGCGCCGTTGGAGAGGACCAGCCAGACCAGGGAGACGCCCACCACCCGGCGGGCCATGCCGCCGGAACGGGCGGGCCCCCGGGTGCCGGTGGGCACCCAGTCGGCGCTGCGGCCGCGCAGCGTGTGCAGGAAGGCGGTGGCGGCGGCGACGCTCGTCAGGACGTTCGCCCGGATCACCTCCACCCGCCAGCGGGTCCTGCTGATCCGCGGGAGGAGCACGTGCCAGAGCCACAGCGGGGCGAGCAGCGGCAGGACGTGCCAGGGCCGGATGTCGTCCGGGTACCAGAACATCATCACCAGCGGCGGCAGCGGCGCCGCGAAGGTGTTCACGGCGGCGGCCAGGTAACCGACGACGCCCTCGTAGAAGCACAGGCGCATCCGCCAGGGCGCGCCCATCGTCCGCAGGACGGGCGAGGTGAGCAGGTGGAGGTTGCCCATCGCCCACCGGTACTGCTGGTTGACGAAGGAGGTGACCTCGTCGGGCGAGGTGCCCTTGGCGACCAGCACGGGTACGTACAGGGTGCGGAACCCTTCCGCGTGCAGGGCGAGGCCCGTGTACAGGTCCTCGCTGTGGTCGAGGCGGGCGAAGCCGCCGGCCCGGTCGATGGCGGCGCGCCGGTAGACGGCGTTGCTGCCGCAGCAGATGGCGGCGTCGCTCGCGTCCCGGGAGGGCTGGATCCAGCGGAAGAACCACTCCTGTGCGGAGCCCGCGGCCCGCTGGATCCAGCCCATGGTCCCGTCGGTGTCGAAGCACTGCGGGCTCTGCACGATCCCGACGGCCGGGTCGGCCAGATAGGGCACGAGATGGCGCAGGAAGTCCGGCCGGGGCGCGAAGTCGGCGTCGAGGATGGCGATGAACTCCGCGCTGCTCAGCGTCAGGGCGTGGTTGAGGTTCCCCGCCTTCTTCAGGTGGCCCCGGTCCGGCCGTACGACGTACTCGTACCCGTACGAGGCCGCCAGCGCGGCGACTTCGGGACGGTCGGCGTCGTCCAGGACCCATGTGGTCAGCGCGCCGGGCCAGTCGACGCCCGACACCGCGCGGTAGGCGTTGTCCAGGACGGGGAGCGGCTCGCCGCAGGTCGGC
Organism: Streptomyces sp. NBC_00193; assembly: GCF_026342735.1. Taxonomy (GTDB): domain Bacteria; phylum Actinomycetota; class Actinomycetes; order Streptomycetales; family Streptomycetaceae; genus Streptomyces; species Streptomyces stoeckheimensis. Next base: position 360,746 of record NZ_JAPEMM010000002.1, on the reverse strand, counting down.
AAGTACAGGTCCACGGTGGGCAGTCGGGCGGGCTGCCAGGCGCGGACGAGCACCTCGTGCGAGGGCCGGGTCAGCCTGCGCTGGCGCAGGCTGTTCACCGAGGAGAGGGCGAGTGCGACGAGGTTGAGCCCGAGGACGGCGAGGAAGGCCCACAGGGCCGGAGTGCGCAGCGCGAAGGTGAACATGGTCGCCGCGGTGAAGACGAAGGCGAGGCTCGTGCTGATCAGGACCCAGCGTCGTTGCGGGCCGAAGTACCAGTAGAGCTCCTCGTCGGAAGGAGGTTGCGGAAGATGATGAAAGGTCATAAAGCCCCCCACGGCTGTTTATGCGCCCGTTTCAGATGGCCACCATAGCGCCAGAGGTATAGACCATTTGTTTCCGCACGACCAACACGCTTAATCGGCCACGGGATTGGCGCATCTCAGGTGGTCCAGACCTTTGGTCCTGTCATTCGACCGGCCGCACCGCCTCCCGCCGGGAAGATGCAGGTCACGGGGGAGTGAACAGACATCGAAGTCTTGCGCGGCCGGGCGGGCCCACGGTGACCTTCCGCTTCGGCCGCATCGGGCGGGTCTCAACCGGCTACGCTCTGGCCGTGCTTGAGGAACCGGGCGGGGAGAGTGCCGGCGATGTGCCCGAGTGGCACGCGCCGCCGAGGATGATCGGCGGACACGTCGCGGGACCGGCGGTGATCGGCCGGACGGACGGGCTCGTGGTGCTCGCCCGGCAGGTGCTGGCCTACCCGGCCGGGATCGAGATCGAGGTGGAGGCCCACGCGCGCGGCGCGTCCTCACCCCCCGGCGGGCCGGCGGCCGGCCCCGACGGCTTCACCGAGCCGGCCCAGCCGACCTTCCGCCTCCGGCTGGGCGACGGCAGGGTCGTGGTGCAGGACGACGAGGCCGGACTGCGGGACGGGCGCGGACCGGTGATGGTCGTCAGCGGGTACCAGGCCGCCCGGGGCGGCCCCGAGGACGGCGAGGACGTACGCCTTACGCTGTGGACGTGGCCGCTGCCGCCGCCGGGCCCGCTCGCGCTGTCGTGCGCGTGGCCGGAACGCGGACTGCGGGACGCCACCTGGATCCTGGACGGGGCCGCGGTGCGTGAAGCCGCCCTCCTGGCCCGGCCGTTCTGGACCGCGGGGGCGTGAGGCGCAGCCTGTGACGCGGGTGGGCCCGGGGCTCAGGCGCCCGTCGCCGTCGCCACCGTCCGGGCCGGGTCCTCGTACACCGGGTCGAGGGCGAGGAGCGCGCCGCCGCGGGCCGGAGCGGTGAAGCCGAGGGTGGACAGCAGCAGGCGGCAGCCGCCCGTGTCCGGGGCCATCACCCGTTCGGCCATCAGCTGTTCCACCCGCGGGGCCAGCCGGTCGCCGAAGTAGGTGAAGTAGCCGCCGAGCACCACCGCGCGCGGGTTCAGGACGTCCGCCAGCAGTGCCAGCCCGAGGCCGAGACCGTCGGCGATCCGGTCCAGGGCCTCCAGCGTGCGGGCGTCCCCGGCGGCCGCCCGCCCCTGGAGATCCGTCAGCCGGGCCTCCAGGTCGAGCGAGGGGTCGTGCACGGGATCCTCGGGGGCGGCGGCATGCCGAAGCAGGGCCGTGAGTCCGACCATGGTCTCCCAGCAGCCCCGGCGCCCGCAGGCGCAGAGCGCGCCGCCCGGGTCGAGCGGCATGTGGCCGATCTCCCCGGCGAACCCGGCGGCTCCGCGGTGGAGCCGGCCGCCGCTGATGATGCCGCCGCCCACACCCGTCTCGCCGGTGACGTAGATGAGGTCGTGGATGCCGGCCGCGGAGGCCTCCACGTACTCGGCCACCGCGCCGAGTTTCGCGTCGTTCTCCAGTCGCAGCGGGGGCGCCCCGCGCCCCAGGCGGGCGCGGATCCCGCTGACCGCTTCGACGCCGTGCCAGCCGATGTTCGCGGCGTAGACGACGGTGCCCGCGGCGATGTCGACGACTCCGGGGGCGGCGACGGTGACCCCGGCCGTGGCGATCCCGGCGGCGTCGAGGGTGGCGAGGGCCTCGCGGACCAGCCCGGCGGCGCAGTCCAGAACGGCCTCGGGCCCGGCGCCGCGGACGTCCAGGGCGACCCGTCGCTCGAAGACGGTGTCCCCGCCCAGGGTCAGGGCGACGGCGGCCAGGTAGTCGACGTTGATCTCCAGGCCGATCCCGCACAGCGTACGGCCGTCGATCCGTACGCTCTGGCCGGGACGGCCGACCGAGCCGTCCCGCTCGGCGTCCCCCTCGCGGAGCAGGCCGAGTTCGATGAGCTCGGTGACCAGGCCGGTGACCGTGGGCCGCGGCAGCCCCGCGTCATCGGCGATCCGCGCGCGCGAGCGCGGTCCGGCGTCGCGCAGGAGGCGCAGCACGAGACCGAGGTTGGCCCGGCGGATGGAGGCCCTCCCGGCGGGCCGGGCCGGGCCGTTGATCACGACGGGTCCGATGCCGGCGTCACCCCGCCCGCCCCCGTCGCCGCTGCGCTGCGTGCCTCGCGGATCAGTCCTCACCGGTGCTCCTCACTGCCGTCCCCGAGAGTCTGCCACCCGCGGACCCTGCTCCTGCCTCCGTGTTCGGGAGCGGATGCGACGCGCGGGGTTGACGGGACCCTCATTAATTCAGATCCTAACCAAACTAATTGCTCGACGGTGCGTCCGGCCGCGAGCTGACGGCGAGGAGGCCGACGGCGTGAGCGTCCGGTACCACCTGCGGTTCCAGATCCATCCCTACGAAGGCACGGCCGCCGTCGCGGCCACGGCGGCCGAACTCGCCAAGACCTGCACCGACGCGGGCGTGGCGGAAGTGGTGCTGCTCCTCGGGGCCGAGGAGCATTTCACCGGCCACCTCTCCGGACCCGACGAGGACCTCTGGTACGAAGCGGCGGCCCTCGCGCAGGAGGTCCTCCTCGGCGCCGGCCTCGACGTGAGCCTGAACCCCTGGGTGACCACCGGCCACGCCGACCGCGGCCGCACCGGCACCCACGGCTTCGCACCGATGGTGTCCCCGACCGGGAAGGTTGCCGCGGCGCAGGCCTCCTTCGCCTGCCCGCGCTGGCGCGCCTGGCTGACCGGGCACTACGGGCGCTTCGCCGAACTGGGCTTCCGCGTGCTGTGGCTGGAGGACGACTTCCGCTTCCACAACCACGCCCCGCTGGACTGGGGCGGCGGCTTCGAACCCCTCATGCTGGACCGGCTGGCCGCCCTGGCCGGACGCCCGGTCCCACGACCGGAACTCGTCGCCGCACTCACCGCCCCCGGCCCCCCGCACCCGCTGCGCGCCCTGTGGCAGCAGGTCTGGCGGACCGCGCAGCTGGAGGTGGCCGCACAGGTGGCCGCCGAGGTGCACCGGCGCTCGGCCGGCCGCTCCCGTACCGGGCTGATGAGCTCGGGCCTGGACGCCGCCTCGGTCGAGGGCCGGGACTGGGGAGCGCTCTTCGGGGCCCTGGCCGCCCCCGGAGGCCGCGCCGTGCACCGCCCGCACTTCGCCCCGTACGCGGACGCCCCCGGCCGCGAGCTCGCCCGGCAGCTGTGGATGCCCGAACTGCAGCGCTCCCTGCGGCCGGAGTACGTGGACAGCGAGCCGGAGATCGAGAACTGGCCGCACACCGCCTGGTCCAAATCCGATGTCCAGACCTGGTCGGAGATGGTCGCCGCCCAGCTCTCCGGAGCGGACGCCCTCCTGCTCAACCTCCATCCCATGCACGGTGCCCACCCCGGCAGCCACCCCGGGATCGCCGAACTGCTCCGCCGCGCCCGCCCCGCGCTGGACCTCGTCCACCGGCAGCACCCGCGCGGGCAGCGCACCCTCGGCGTCGGCCTGCCCTTCGCCCAGGACGCCGCGGCCCACGTGCGGGCCCACGGCGGAGACCTCACCGAGCTGGCCGTCGACCCGGGCCCCGCGGCCGGGTTCCTGCTCCGCTACGGAGTACCCGTCACGGCCGAACCCGCCCCGGTGCAGGCTCTGTTCGGTCCGTCGGCCTGGGCCTTCGACGACCAGGCGGTACGGGCCCTGCTGGCCGGAGGCCTGCTGCTCGACGGGACCGCCGCGGCGATCCTGCACCGGCGCGGCTTCGGCCCCCTCATCGGGCTGGCCGACGCCGAACCGGTGGACCGGGAGGCCCCGGCCACCCCCGGCGGGCCGGGCCCGTACGCCACCGAGCACCTGTGCGCCGCAGCGGGCCAGGAGCTCGCGGGCCTCCTCCTCAGCGTCAACACCCAACCCGCCCTCGCCCGGCTCCGGGAGGCACCCGGGGCGCAGCGCTGGAGCGAGGTCCGCACCCCGGACGGCCGCGCCTGGGGGGCGGGCCGCACCGTCTTCGCCAACACCCTCGGCGGACGCGTCGCCGTACTCGCCGCGACCGAGCCCCACACGCTGCCGGCCGACGACCACGCGCAGCGGCTGCTGCACCGCACGATCCGCTTCCTGGAGGGGGAGGACGCCCGCCTGCCCCTGGTCAGCGGCGGCCCGTACCTGATCCCGCACCTCTCGCACGCCGACGGTGTCACCACCCTGACCGTGGCCAACGGCTGCCAGGACCCCGCCCGGCCCGTGGTGGACCTGCCCGCGCTCCCGGACGCGGTCGCGGTCGGGGCGACCGTCCTGGTACCCCTCGCCGAGCCCCGCCCCGCGGACACCGGCCGGCGGGGTCACACCCTGCGCCTGGACCCCGAACTCCCCCACCGCGCCTGGGCCGTCCTGCGCTGGTGACCCGCCGGTCGGGGGCCGGCCCCCGACCGACACCGGCTCCGAGTCAGGCCCACCGCCAGGCCCTCGCAAGGCCTCGTAGCGCCCAGCAAGGCCCCGTACCGCCCCGCACCGCGAGGACCTCGTACGCAGCGGGCCACCGGCTACGGCTACTCGCTGTGGGAGGTCGAGGCCTACTCCTGACGGCACACGGCACACGGCACACGGCAGCGGCCCCCACCCCTCCGAGGAGGGATGGGGGCCGGTGTGCCGTCAGGGCTCAGAAGCGGCTGGAGACGGTGGCTCCGGCGAAGTCCTGTGCGGCGTGCAGGCTGATGTAGAGGTAGCCGGCCGGGGGGTTGGTGATCGTGAGCGTTTCGGTGTTGCCGGTCTGGGCCGAGCGGGCGGTGTAGTTGCTCGTGGTGGCCCAGGTGGTCGGGCTGTAGTAGAGGTCGGCGTTCCCGGTGCCGCCCGAGACGGTGATCTTGAGGGAGGTGGTGCCGGCCGGGACGTTGACGTAGAAGTAGCGGTAGTTCCCGGCGGTGGCGGAGACGTTGGAGCGGCTGCAGTCGGCGCCCAGTACCCGGATGTCGGCGCCCGCGCACTCCACCTGGGCCGTCCCGAACTGGGTCGAGACGGTGACGCCCGCGAAGCCCTGGACGGCGTGCAGGCTGATGTAGACGCGTCCGGCCGCCGGGTTGTTGATGGTCAGCGACTCGCTGTTGCCGCTCTGCGCCGAGCGGGCGGTGTAGTTGCTGGTGGTGGCCCAGCCGGTGGGGCTGTAGTAGAGGTCGGCGTTGCCGGTGCCGCCCGAGACGGACACCTTGAGGGAGCCGGTGCCGGCCGGGACGTCCAGGTAGAAGTAGCCGTAGTTGCCGGTCGTGGCGGAGACGTTGGAGCGGCGGCAGTTGTCACCCAGCACCCGCACGTCGGGGCTGGTGCATTCGCCGGGCCCGGCGGTACCGACCGTGACGGCCTTGCTGGTGGTGGCGGTGGCGCCCTTGTTGTCGGTGACGGTGAGCTGGACGGTGTACGTACCGGCCGCGGCGTAGGTCTTGGCCGGGTTGGCGGAGGTGGACGTCGTGCCGTCACCGAAGTTCCAGGCACGGGAGGCGATGGTGCCGTCCGCGTCCGTGGAGGTGTCGGTGAAGGTGACCGCCAGGGCGTTCACCGCGGCGGTGAACCCGGCCACCGGGGCCTGGTTGGCCGGCGGGGTGGTGCCGCCGCAGTCTCCGGCCGCGCACTTGACCAGCCAGGCGGCGAAGTCCGCGTCGTAGCGGGTGCCGATGGTGGAGGTGAGCAGGGTGCGGGCGGCCGCCCAGTTGCCGGTGCGGTAGTGGCCGAGCAGCGTGGCCACGTCCTGCGGGTGCGACTGGATCAGGTAGCGCACCGCCAGGTAGCCCCACCGGTAGACGCGGGTGGAGTCGGAGTTGTCGTAGGTGGTGTCGAACAGCGTGCTGAGCTTGTAGGTGTTCTTGCCCGCCTCGATGGCGGCCTGGTCGTAGGTGACGCCGCGGTACGAGTAGGAGATGTACTCGGCCAGGCCCTCGACCCACATCACGGTCGGGGTGGTCATGCCCGCGTCGAAGTCGCCGTACATGTTGAAACGGCCGTCGAGGTAGTGGGTGTACTCGTGGTTGAGGTTCCAGATCTGGAACTCCGGGCGGACCCACTCGGCCTCGTAGGCGATGAAGCGCGGCTGGTTCCCGGTGACCGAGGGGTCGCCCTCCAGGTACATGCCGCCGTTGTTGGTGCTGATCCCGAAGATGACACCGGCGTAGGCCTGGTAGTCGGCGCTGGAGTCGAAGGCCACCACCTCGAGGGCGGTGTTCTTGTCGTTGGCGACGGGGCCGCCGTCCTTGACCACGTTGTGGAAGAAGGCGTCCTGGTTGGCCAGGCTGGTGCAGCTCGCGCCGAGCTCGGCGGCGGTCATCTGCTGCGCGACGATCCGCAGGCTGGGGCTACAGGTGTGGTTGACCGTCAGGACGGCGGCACGCACCCGCGCCGGCAGGTCGCAGGTCCCGTAGTAGGAGCAGTTGGCGGCGTCGTACGAGGTGGTCATCTCGGCGAGCGGCACCCAGAGCGAGGAGGTCCGCCCGGTGATCGAGGTGCGGTCCAGCAGCTGCTTGACGAGCGGTCGCACGGTCGCCTGGAGCACCGAGTGCTGGAGGAAACGGCCCAGCTCCCGGCCGGCGTTGGCCGCCAGGTAGCTCTTGTCCGTGCCCAGGAGCGCGTCGTGGGTCACGGCGAAGTCGCGCAGCACCGTGAGGATGCTCGGGTCGGCCTGTACGGCGGGCAGGAACTCGGCGGTCTGGTGGCCGCGGAACAGCACCGTGTAGGCGTTGTTGACGGCCGCGACCATCGACGACTTGCTGTTGTACGAGGAGTTGTAGCCGGTCAGCAGCCGCTTGGCCACGCCGAGGTAGCGGGCGTTCTCCTGGGCGCTGTCGATCAGGATGACCGACTCGCCCAGGGTCGGGCCGTTGGCGTCGGTCACGTCGGCCGCGCGCGGAGCGGCGAAGAACGTGTCCAGGGCGCCCCGGATCGAGGTCTTGAGGGCCGGCCCGTAGGTGCCGACGGTGGACTCGTTGTACCACTGCACGTAGTAGCCGGCGCGCAGGAAGAGCACGAGCTGCCCGGTCTTGGTGCTGTTGTCACCGGGGTAGGCGGCGGAGTTGGTGCGCAGGGCGTCGGCCACCGAGACCATCTGCGCCTCGCGGAAGGCGGCCTTCGCGTCGTTGCCCTTGAGCAGGAACAGCGAGTTCACGCAGTCCATCTCGGAGGCCTTGATCTGCGCGACCAGCGCGGCCCCGGTCTTCGAGGTGAAGTCCGCGACGTTGCAGGCCGCGGCGAGGGCCTCGGCCGCGGCGGCGGCGCCGGGCGCCAACTTCGCCTTGGAGGCCTGCTGTTCGGTGCGCGCGGCTTCCTTGGTGGCCTGGAGCGGGGCGCGCTCGGACAGGTTCGCGTCCGGGCGTGCGGCGTGCTCGGCCCTGAGGGCGGCGGCCGCGGCGGCCGGGGTGGAGGGCTGCGGGGCCGCGCCGGACCTCGGGGCCGGAGCGGGCGTGGCGGGCTTCGGTTCCCGCGCGAAGGCCTGGCCGGCGGGGGCGAGCATCGTCAGGCCCAGACAACAGGCCAGAGCGGCTATCAGGGGCCGGGCACGGCCCTTCGTGGTGGGGGAACTGCGCATGAGGGGTGGGCCTCCGAGCCGGTCTGCGGCCGCGCTGGCAACGCGGCGGACGAGGGGTGCGGACCGTGACGTCGACGGGAGTTGGTGGGGATTTCAACTCTGTCGTGTACACGGCTATGCAGTGTGCGATGTAACATGGCACACATCACATGGCTCTGGAAGTCCCCGCGGCGCAGTTCTCGGCATCTGAGTGACCGTCAGGTAGGGAATCGGCGGAAGGCCTGTCCGGTTCGGCCGGGGACGTCCCGGATTCCCGTCGGAGGGGCCGCGGGGGACACCACATGCGCCCCGTGCCGGGCCCGCCCATACTGGGGGCGTGAGGCGTACTTGTACGGTCTTGCTGTGCATCGCCGGTCTGATGGGCGCGGCCCTACCGGCGGGGACCGCCGCGGGCCTGGAGCCGGCCGCCGCGGCCCCCGGGGCATGCGTGAACACGCCCGGTCCCGCCCAGGGCGACGCGCTCAAGGTCCTCACCATCGCGCAGCAGGCCCAGAAGGAGTTCGGCCTGAACGCGGTGGTCCTGCGGGTCTCCACCGCGGACGGCGAGGTGCTCACCACGGCCCTCGGGGAATCGATGACGAGCGTCCCGGCCGAGCCGTCCATGCAGTTCCGTACGGGGTCCGTGGCCATCGTCTACATGGGCGCCGTCCTGCTCCAGCTCGTCGAGGAGGGCAAGGCCTCGCTCGACGACCCCGTGTCCCGCTGGCTGCCGGACGTTCCGCACGGATCCGAGATCACCCTGCGCATGCTGGGCAGTTCCACCTCCGGCCTGCACGACTACGTCACCGACCCGGCCTTCCTGGCCGAGTTGGAGGCCAAACCGTTCCGCAAGTGGACGGCGGCCGAGGTCATCGGCATCGCCACGGACAAGCCGCTCCTCTACGAGCCGGGCACCAACTGGAGTTATTCGCACGCCAACTTCGCCCTGCTCGGCGAGGCGCTGGAGAAGATCAGCGGCCTCCCGCTGGACCGGCTGCTGAAGGAGCGCGTGTACGGCCCGCTCAAGCTGAGCGCGACCAGCAACCAGTACACCCCGCAGATCCCGGAACCGGTCCTGCACGCCTTCACCTCCGAGCGCGGCACCTACGAGGAGTCCACCTTTTGGAACCCCTCCTGGACCACGACCCCCGGTGCGGTCCTGGTCCAGAACATCTGCGACCTGGACCGGTCCGCGCGCGGCATCGGGACCGGCGAACTGCTGTCCGCGAAGTCCTTCAAGACCCAGCTCGACCCGGGCACCATCGGCCTCGGCCACCCGACGGCCTCCTGCCCGGACAGCATCTGCCTCCTGACCAACACGGCGGCCCACCACTTCGGACTGGGCGTGATCGTCGTCGACGACTGGATCCTGACGAACCCGTCCTTCTCCGGCTACGCGGCCATCCAGGCCTACCTGCCGGCGGAGAAGCTCGCCATCTCCGTCACCGTGACCCAGGGCCCCAAGAGCCCCGCGGGCAATTCGGCCCAGACCATAGCCGAACGCATTTCCGCCGCCCTCGCCCCCGGACACGCGCTCAAGATGCGCTGACCTGCGGGGGTTTGGCGTCCGACCGGATCCCGTGGAGCCCACCGGCGCCTCCTGTGTACGATCCCGCCATGATCGCCGCCATGCCGGAGCCGCTGATACGCGTCCTCCACGACGAGACCCGCCCGGACCTGCGGGAGCCGGCCCGTCCGCGGCCGGTCCGCCTGTACGTCTGGGAGCCGAGCCGCACGGGGGACGCGGAGGACGCAGAGGACTCGGGGGAAGCGCCCGCCCCGCTCGTCGTCGTCTCGCACGGCACCGGAGGTTCGGGCAGCGACATGGAGTGGCTGGTGGCCCCGTTGCACGCGGCGGGCTTCCGGGTGGTGGCCCTCGACCACCACGGAAACAACTTCGTCGACGGCTACGAGCCGGAGGGCTTCCTCCACCCCTGGGAACGGCCCCGGGACATCACCTTCGCCCTCGACGTGCTCGCCCGGGAACAGCCCCTCGGTCCGGTGGGCGTGGCGGGCTTCTCCATCGGCGGCTACACGGCCGCGGCACTGGCCGGGGCGCGCATCGACCCGGGGATCCTGTGGGCCGTGCTCACGGGCGAGGTGCCGCTGCCGGAGATCCCCGAGTTCCCCGGCGTACTGGAGGCCCTGCGCGCGAAGTACCCGCAGGAGGAGGCCGCGCGGCGCACGCTGGACGGCGCGGGCGGCGACCTCTCCGATCCCCGGGTGCGGGCGGTCTTCCAGATGGCTCCGGGAATCGGCTCCCTGGTGACCCGGGAGAGCCTGGAAGCCGTACGGGTACCGTTCGCCATCCGCTGGGGCGGAGCGGACACGATCACCCCGTACGAGGCCGACACGCGGCCCTACCTGGAGTGCATCCCCACCGCGAGCGGCCGCTCGATCGGCCCGGCCGTCCGGCACGACGACTTCTTCGCCCCCGAGCCCGCCGACCCGACCGCCCGGGTCCGGGCCGGCGAGGATGCCGCCGCCTTCTTCCTGGAGCAGCTGGGCTGACCCGAACGCCCGCCCCTGCGCCGCCGAGCTACAGGCTCGCGAACAAGCCGTCGAGGGGCGCCGGTACGCGACCGGGGTCGAGGGCCTCGACGAGGACGCGGCCGTAGCGGATCTTGCGCCCCTTCTTCGTGCCGAGGAAGCGCCGCACCTGCTGCTGCGCCGCGCGGCCCTGCTGCGCGGGCTGGCGCAGGAAGGTCTGCAGGGCGCGGTCGTCCCCCTCCTCCCGGACGAGCTCGTGCACCCGGGCCACGCCCAGCGCGCGGATGAGCTCGTCCTCCAGATCCGCCGCGCAGACGAAGAAGCCCTGCGGCGGCGCACCGGCCCGCTCCCAGCCGCGCTCGTAGAAGCCGCGCTCCGCCTCGTCGCACAGGCCGGTGAGGCGCAGGCCCAGGCCCCGCGGTCCGAGGAAGCCGGCGAAGCGCGCGACGCTCATCGCACCGCCCATCGGCAGGACACAGACCCCTTCGGCGGCCAGGTTCCGGCCCCGTCGCACGGCCAGCGCGTCGACCGCTTCGGCGTCGCTCGCGCCTTCGAGCAGCACGACGGTCCGTACGGGCAGTCGCGCGGCGAGCTCGCGCGCGGCGTCCGCCGCCTCCCCGGCGTGCCCCACGTCACCGAGTCCACCGGCGTCACCGGCCGCCCACGCGGTCACCGCATCCCCGAACGCCACCATGTCAGCCATGGGGCGAGTCTGATCCACTTCCGGCCGCCGCGGTACGGAATTTCCGCCGGTGAGGGTCCCCGCCCGCCGGGACCGCCCGCCCGGGACTGCTTCCCGGGACCGCTTCCCGGGGCCGCCCGCCCCGTACCGCCTACCCCGTACCGGCCGCCCGGCCCGCCACCCCTCCGTCCGCGCGGACCCGGACGATCGACCCTAGGATGGACGGGAACCGGGTGCGGGCGGCTCGCCGCGACGCCGCCAGTCCAGGCCGCTCGGGGTGGGAGAGCCATGACAGAGGCCGCCGACACGGCGAGGACCGTGATCCTGACCGTGGACGACGATCCGGGAGTGTCCCGGGCCATCGCCCGCGACCTGCGCCGACGCTACGGCTCCGGCTACCGGATCGTGCGCGCCGAATCCGGCGAATCCGCACTGGAGGCGCTGCGCGAGCTGAAGCTCCGCGGCGACCTGGTGGCCGTGATCCTCGCCGACTACCGCATGCCGCAGATGAACGGCATCGAGTTCCTCGAAGAGGCCCTCACCGTGTACCCGGGCGCGCGCCGCGTCCTGCTCACCGCCTACGCCGACACCAACGCGGCGATCGACGCGATCAACGTCGTCGACCTCGACCACTACCTCCTCAAACCGTGGGACCCGCCCGAGGAGAAGCTCTACCCGGTCGTCGACGACCTCCTCACCGCCTGGCGCACCGGCGACCACCGGCCCGTGCCCGCCACCAAAGTCGTCGGACACCGCTGGTCGGCCCCCTCGTCGGCCGTGCGGGAGTTCCTGGCCCGCAACCAGGTCCCGTACCGCTGGTACTCCTGCGAGGAGCCGGAGGGACAGCGGCTGCTCCGCGCGGCCGGCGTCGACGGACAGCGGCTGCCCGTGGTGATCACCCCCGGCGGCACCGTGCTGGTCGAACCGGCGGCACCCGACCTGGCCGCCCACGTGGGGCTCGCGACCACACCGACCGCCGACTTCTACGACCTCGTCGTGATCGGCGGAGGCCCGGCCGGCCTCGGCTCCGCGCTGTACGGGGCCTCCGAGGGGCTGCGCACCGTACTGGTCGAGCGGTCGGCGACCGGCGGACAGGCCGGCCAGAGCTCCCGCATCGAGAACTACCTCGGCTTCCCCGACGGAGTGTCCGGCGCCCAGCTCACCGAACGCGCCCGCCGCCAGGCGGGCCGGTTCGGCGCCGAGATCCTGACCGCACGCGAGGTCACCGGACTGGAGGTGAACGGCGCGGCGCGCGTCGTCCGCTTCTCCGACGGCTCGGCGATCGGCGCGCAGAGCATCATCCTGGCCACCGGAGTCTCCTACCGGCAGCTCGGGGCGCCGGGCTGCGACGGCCTCACCGGCCGCGGCGTGTACTACGGCTCCTCGCTCACCGAGGCCTCCTCCTGCCTGGAACAGGACGTGTACGTCGTCGGCGGCGCCAACTCCGCCGGACAGGCGGCCATGTACCTCGCCCGCGGTGCGAAATCGGTGACCGTCCTGGTGCGCGGGGAGTCCCTGGCCGCATCCATGTCGTACTACCTGATCCAGCAGATCGAGGAGATGCCGAACATCACGGTGCGCACCCGCACCACCGTCGAGTCGGCGCACGGTGAAGGCCACCTGGAGCAGCTCACGCTGCGCGACGTGGACACCGGCGCGACCGAACTCGTCGACACCCAGTGGATGTTCGTCTTCATCGGCGCGGCCCCGCTCACCGACTGGCTGGACGGTACGGTGCTGCGCGACGACCACGGCTTCATCCTGGCCGGGCCGGACCTCACCCCGGACGGGCGGCCCCCGGCCGAGTGGGAGCTGGACCGGCCGCCCTACCACCTGGAGACCAGCGTGCCCGGCGTGTTCGTGGCGGGCGACGCGCGCGCCCGGTCGGCGAAGCGGGTCGCGTCCGCCGTCGGAGAGGGAGCCATGGCCGTGATGCTCGTCCACCGGTACCTGGAGGAGTCGTGAGCGGGCAGGCGATGCCGTGCTCCCCGGAGGAGATCGGCTCGCTCTTCCTGTTCGAGAAGCTCACCCCGGAGCAGCTCGGGCGGCTGTGCGCCGAGGGCCGCATCGAGCGGTTCGACACCGGCCCCGTGTACGCCGAGGGCGCCCCCGCCACCTGCTTCTACGTGATGATCGAGGGCACCGTGGTGCTGTCCCGCCGGGTCGGCGGTGACGAGGTGGAGGTCGGCCGGACCTCCCAGCGCGGGGTGTACGCGGGGGCCATGCAGGCCTACCTGGGCGACCGGGTCCCGCAGACGTACAACAACTCGATGCGGGTGACCGAGCCGACACGGTTCTTCGTCCTGCCCGCGCAGTCCTTCTCGGACGTCATGCGGGAATGGTTCCCGATGGCCGCGCACCTACTGGAGGGGCTCTTCTTCGGCGCCAGGAGCACCCAACAGGTCATCGGCCAGCGCGAACGGCTCCTCGCCCTCGGCTCCTTGTCGGCAGGACTCACCCACGAGCTCAACAACCCGGCCGCGGCAGCCGTCCGGGCCACCGCCACCCTGCGCGAACGCGTCGGCAAGATGCGGCACAAGCTGGCCCACATCTCCCAGGGCAACTACCCGCGAGAGGCCATCGCCGAGCTCATCGAGATCCAGGAACGCACCGTCGAACGGGTCGGGAAGGCCCCGGTGCTGAGCCCTCTGGAGGCTTCCGACCGGGAGGACGAGATCGCCGACTGGCTGGAGGACCACGGCTTCCCCGAGGGCTGGCGCATCGCACCGGTCTTCGTCCAGGCAGGCCTGGACACCGACTGGCTGGAGCAGGTCGCGGCGCGCGTGGCCGAGGACCTGCTGCCGTCGGCGCTCGGCTGGCTCAACTACACGGTCGAGACCGAGTTGTTGATGGACGAGATCGACGACTCCACCACCCGCATCTCGCACCTCGTGGACGCCGCCAAGCAGTACTCGCAGCTCGACCGCGCACCGCACCGGGTCGTCGACGTCCACGAACTCCTCGACAGCACCTTGCTGATGCTCTCCGGCAAGATCGGCCCCCGGATCCGGGTGGTCAAGGAGTACGACCGCTCCGTGCCGGACGTACCGGCCTACCCCGCGGAACTGAACCAGGTGTGGACCAACCTCATCGACAACGCGGTCTTCGCCATCGGGAGCACGGGCCGCGAGGGCACCGTGACGGTCCGCACGGCACGCGAGGGCGAACGGCTGCTCGTGGAGTTCCGCGACACGGGGCCCGGCATTCCGTCCGAGATCCGCAGCCGCATCTTCGACCCGTTCTTCACCACCAAGCCCGTCGGTGAGGGCACCGGTCTCGGCCTGGACATCTCCTGGCGGATCGTCGTCAACAAGCACCACGGAAGCCTTCAGGTCGAGTCCGTCCCGGGCGACACCCGCTTCCAGGTGCTGCTCCCGCTGACCGCACCGGAACCCGAACCCGAACCCGAACCCGAACCCGAGTCTGAGTCGGAGACCGCATCCGCATCCGCGTCCGTCCCCGAGCCCTCCGAGGAGCCCGCATGACCGCCATCGACGGAGTCGACCCGAGCGTCCCGCCCAGCGGCAGCGGCTGCGTCGAATGCGATGCCGTGGGCGGCTGGTGGTTCCACCTGCGGCGCTGCGCCCAGTGCGGCCACATCGGCTGCTGCGACTCCTCGCCGGCCCAGCACGCCACCGCCCACTGGAAGGCGACCGGCCATCCCCTGGTGCAGAGCTACGAACCGGGTGAGGACTGGTTCTGGGACTACGCGACGAACGAGCTGTACGAGACCGGCCCCGAGCTGACCCCGCCGTCCGGCCACCCGTCCGACCAGCCGGCCCCGGGTCCGGCGGACCGGCTCCCCGAGGACTGGAGCCGACGGCTCCACCGCTGATCCCGGGCGGGCGAGGGCGGACGAGAGCGGGCGGGGACTGATCAGAAGGGCTTGGTCGGCAGGTACTTGCCGTCCAGGGTGATGACCGCGCGCTCGCCGCCGTCGGGGTCGGCGACCTTCTTCACGTCGAGCTTGAAGTTGATCGCGGAGACGATCCCGTCGCCGAGCTGCTCATGGACCAGGGCCTTCAGTGTGGTGCCGTAGACCTGGAGCATCTCGTAGAAGCGGTAGATCGTCGGGTCGGTGGGGACGCCGCCGGGGACCGAGCCGCGGGTCGGGATGGTCTGCAGCAGCACCGCGTCGTCGGCGTCCAGACCCAGCAGGCCGGCCACGGCCTCGGCCGAGGCCCGGGGCAGCGGGTGCTGGCCGAGCACGGCCGCGGTGACGAAGGCGACCGACAGGCCGGCGGCATCCGCGATCCGCTGCCAGGTCAGGTCCTCGCGGATCTTGGCGTCCACGGCCTTGACGGCCAGGGCCTGACGGGCGGTGTTGTCGAACTGGGCGTGCACCATGAGAGGGCTTCCTTTCGGATGAGCCGCGCACCGGGGGATGGGGGCGAGCGGCGGATGGGGTGGGGTGGGGATGGAGCCGGGAATGCGGGTCGTGGACCCGAGGGGCGGTGGCGGTCAGCCCGCCGGGGAGGCCGCCCGGGAGGTGCCGAGCTCCTCGACGCCCCCGGCCCGGATGTCGTAGACCCAGCCGCGCAGGGTCACCGACCCCGCGGCCAGGGCGCGGGCCACCGAGGGATGGGTGGCCAGGTTCGCCAACTGCGCGAGCACGTTCTCCCGTACCAGGGCATCGACCCTCCGCGCGTCTGGCGCGGTGCCGGTACGGGCGAGCGAGGCGTCCGCGTGGCGCAGCCAGCCGGCGACCGCCGGGGCCCCGCTGAGGTCGTGCCGCTCGGCCAGGGACGTCATCGCCCCGCAGGCGGAGTGCCCGCAGACCACGATGTCGCTCACACCCAGGACGGCCACGGCGTACTCGATGCTGGCCGCCACCCCGTCCGTGCCGGGGGCGTGGGCGGGCACGAGGTTGCCCGCGGTCCGGATGACGAACAGCTCGCCCGGCTCGCTCTGGGTGATCAGCTCCGGCACCACACGGGCATCGGAGCAGCTGATGAACAGGGTGCGCGGCCGGTGGGTCGTCGCCAGCCGGGCGAAGAGCTCCGCCTTGGCCGGGTAGACCTCCCGCCGGAACTGAGCGAC
This sequence comes from Streptomyces sp. NBC_00193, assembly GCF_026342735.1. GTDB lineage: Bacteria > Actinomycetota > Actinomycetes > Streptomycetales > Streptomycetaceae > Streptomyces > Streptomyces stoeckheimensis. The sequence goes on along the minus strand of NZ_JAPEMM010000002.1, from coordinate 344,699 downwards.
GCCCTCGATGAGGTCGTGCATGGTCACTCCCTTCGCTGCCTGCCGACCCGGCGGGCCGACGAGATCCACCATGCACGACCTGCACCTATAGAGTCCAAGACGCATTGGCCATCTCTGCTATAGACGACGTCTATACTCGGCGACATGGCCGCCCTGGAACTCCGTCACCTGCGCTACCTGCTCGCCGTCGCCGAACACGCGAGCTTCACCCGCGCCGCCGAAGAGCTGCGGATCTCCCAGCCGACCCTGTCCCAGCAGATCAAGCAGCTCGAAAGCACCATCGGCGTCCAGCTCCTGGACCGCACCGGCCGCAGCGGCGTCCGCCTCACCGACGCCGGCGAGACCTACGTCCTCCACGCCCGCCGGGCCCTGCGTGACCTCGCCGCCGCGGAACGCGCCGTCCACGACGTCGCCGACCTCTCCCGGGGCCACCTCCGGCTGGCCGTGACCCCGACCTTCACCGCCTACCTCGTCGGGCCCCTGGCGGCGGAGCTCCACGCCCGCCACCCCGGCATCACCCTGGACGTCAAGGACATGGCCCAGGACCGCATCGAAGCCGGCCTGCTCGCCGACGAACTCGACCTGGGGATCGCCTTCGACGGCCCGCACCTGCCCGGTGTCACCGCGACCCCGCTGTACGCCGAGACCCTCAGCCTCGTCACCGCGGCCACCCCCGCAGCCGGCCCGCCGCACCCACCTTTGCCCGTGACGGGTCTGGCCGACCGCCAACTGGCTCTACTCAGCGGTGATTTCGCCACTCGTGGGCACATCGACGCCTACCTGGCCGACCACCGGGTACGGCCGCGCATCGCGGTGGAGGCCAATTCCGTGCAGACCCTCACCGAAATCGTCCGGCGCACCGACCTCGCGACCGTCCTGCCCGACGCGGTCACGGAGGACCACGCCCATCTGGCCCCGGTCGCCCTCGAACCTGCCCTGCCCACCCGCACCGTCGCCCTCCTGCGACGCGAGAACGCCTACCGGAGCTCCGCCGCAGGCGCGTTCACCCGGCTGACCCACGAGCACGTCCGAGCCCGCGGCTACACCCCGGCCTGAACGTCGCCGCCGTGCCCCGCGCGGCGCAGGGCCGCGGGCGTGGTCCCGTACCAGCGCTTGACGGCCCGGCGCAGGGCGCGGGCGTCGGCGTAACCGCTCCGGGCGGCGATCGAGTCGACGCTCAGGTCGGTGTCGTGGAGCAGCCGGGTGATGTGGTCCCGCCGCACGGTCTCCACCTCCTCGCTCCACGTCGTCCCGTGTTCCTCGAGGCGGCGCTGGAGGGTCCGCGCACTGATGGTCATGCGCCGCGCCACCGAGGAGAGCGTCGGCTCACCCCCGTCGTGGGCGGAGACCAGGGCGGTACGGAACAGGTCCAGCCAGTCGTGCAGCGGGATCGCGCTCGCGAGGCTCTGCTCGGCGTGCCGGCGGAGCACGGCCGACAGCCCGGGCTGGGCGTGCGGCGTCGGGGCGCTCAGGTCGGAGGCGCGGAAGGTGATCGAGCTGGTCGGGGCCTCGAACTCGATCTTCCGGGTGCTGTAGAGCTCGGTCAGGCCCTCGTGCCGCGGCGGCGCCGGGGTGGCGAGGGACACGTGCAGGGGGACGAGCCGCCGCCCCGCGGCCTCGCCGAGCCGGCGCCGGTACAGGCCGAGGGCGTAGCCGCGGATGCCGCAGGCCGCCTCGTGGGCTATGTCGGCCCGATTGACGTGGCCGATGGTGACGCGGTCGCCGTCCTCGGTGATCCGCATGCCGTCCGTCATGGGGTCGGCGACGGTGGCGAAGTGGGCCGCGGCGTCCCGGATCCCTTCGAGCGGAGTGGGCGCGGAGGTGATCAGGTAGTCCCAGACCCCCAGGGTGCCGATGCCCGACTCCCGTGCCAGCAGCACGGACATGTCGGTCCAGGGGGCGTGGACCGTCGTGAGCTCCGCGATCCGGATGGCCGTCGCCGAGGGAGTACGGCACAGGTCGTCGTTGAGGTACTGGGGCGCCATGCCCGGCAAGTGGGCGTAGCCGTGCGGACGTATGCCGACCAGCTGCGCGACGCTGACGCTCAGACGGGCGAGGGCGGAGGAGGTTGTCCCCTGATGTGCATGCGAGACCACAGCGGCAGAGCATAGTCCAGCCTGAAGTGCCAGGTCATCGTGGGGGTTAGGCGCATGCGGTCCCCAACGCGGCGCGCAGGGTCCCCTCGTGGCGCGGTCGGTCCCCTTGGTGGCGCGTGCTGCCCTGGGGGAGGTGAACTGCCGCGTCGTAGCGTGGCGTTCGTTGCCGCACGGCACGGACGGAGCGATGCCCTCCCACGGGGGTGGGGGGCTCGCGATCCGGCCGTGCGGGGTAGCCTCCAGACCCCTCTACGAGCCGCCGTTCGTGGTCGATGGGACCCGCCCGCCGCTGCCGGCCGACTACGTGGACCGCGTGGAGGCGGCCCTGGCGCGGGGGAGCTCCACCGAGGCGCTCACCCACTTCGTGACCACGGGCCTGGCCCTGCCGACGAGGACATCGCCGGTATGCGGAACACCCCGGTGTGGGCCGCGTGGGAAGCCGCCGCCCGGACCGGGCAGCCGCTGCCCACCGGCCGGTGGTCCTCGGTGAGCGTGCCCGTCCTGGTCGCCCACGGCGGCGCGGGCGACGCGTACATGGCCCACGCGGCGAAGGAACTCGCCTCCCACGGCGACAACTACACCCTGCACACCCTCCCCGGCCAGGCAGGAACCGACCGGCCGAGGGGAAGGGCGGTGCGGCCGGCGGAGCTCCGCCGGCCGCACCGCACTGCGCACGCCTGCGTCCTGTCCGTACGTCCCGGCGCCGGTCAGGCGGTCAGGCGGTCACGGCCTGACGTCCTCCTTCGGCCTGCGAGGGTGACAGTCGGCCCGTACGGTGCAGTGTGCAGAGCGCCGCCGCGCAGGCCAGGCCGAGTAGCCCCAGGGCCACCCACGGCAGTGCCGGCACTTCGGCGTTGCGTGCGGCGTCCAGTGCGATGCCGGTGAGCAGGTTGCCGACCGTGATGCCGATTCCGCAGATGGTGTTGTAGAGGCCGTAGTGGGTGGCCACGAGTCGGTCGCCCGCGAGGCGGACGATGGTGTCCATCTCGAAGGGGTAGGCGATCATCGTGCCGAGCGCCAGCAGGAGTGCCGAGAGCGCCGGCGGCAGCCCGGCCAGGACCCACAGGCCCGCCCCGCCGTCCGGTACCGGCACGGCCGAGGCCAGGAGCAGGGGGACGAATGCCGCCCCCATCGCCAGCACCCCCAAGGTGAGCGCCCGGCCCGGCTCCATCCGGGCCTTGCACCATGCAGTGATTCGGGTCTGGAAGACGATCGTGCTCAGTCCGGAGACCGCGAAGAGGACCGCCACGGCGGCTGTCCCGAACCGTCCTTCACCACCCAGGCGCCTGACCTCCAGCGGCAGGGACAGGTAGACCTGGAAGGACATGACGTACGAGCCGACCATGGCGAGCGAGAACAGCAGGAACGGACGGTTGGAGAAGATCCCCCGCCACTGCTCCAGGACACCCTCGCGGACCCCGTCCGAGGTGCCCGGGTGATCGGGGCGCCGGGCGGGCAGTGCCCTGATCTGGATGACGCTCAGGATCGCGAAGATCCCTGCGGCCACCAGGCAGGTGACGCTGAAATCGACGCCGGTCAGAATCAGGCCGACCAGCGGGCCGAGCAGGATGCCTGCTTGGTAGAAGACGTTGAACAGGGCGAAGGCCTCCACGCGGCGCTCGCCTGCGCCGGCGGCCAGGTAGGCACGGGAAGCGGGGTTGAAGAGGGCGCCGGCCAGCCCGGTCGCGGCGGACGCGGCCAGCAGGGCGGGGACGGACTCCACCAGCCCGAGGGTCGCGAAGCCGGCGGTGCGCAGCACGAGCCCGGCGATGATCATGGGCTTGTAGCCGAGGCGGTCGGCCAGTGTCCCGCCGATGAGGAACATGCCCTGCTGGCTGAAGTTGCGTACGCCGAGGATCAGTCCGACCAGCCAGCCGGCCAGGCCGAGCGGCCCGGCCAGGTAGGTGGCCAGGTAGGGCATCAGCATGTAGAAGCCGAGGTTGATGGTGAACTGGTTGACCATCAGCAGCTGAACGCTGCCGTCGTACGAGCGGACTTGCGCGATCGTGTCCTTCACCGGACCTGCTCCTGCGGGTCCGACGCGCGCTGCACGGCGCTCTTTCCACCGGCCTCGTTCTCCCGACCTCCGCCGAGAGTGAGCGGGTCGACGACGGAAGTGCACCGGGTCCAGCGGGTGACCTCCTTCTCGTCCAGCCGGCCGATGAGGTCCGGTTCCGGCGCCGGCGGGGAGTCGAGCAGGCCGTGGGCGGCGCAGTAGCCGTCGTCGTAGACGGTGCCGAGGTACCGCTGGGGGCCGTCGGGGAAGACCGCTGCGATGCGCGCCTCCTTCGGGAGCGAGCGGGCCAGCCAGCCCGCGACCAGTGAGACCGCACCGACGCTCCATCCGCCGGTGGCGTAGTGGGAACCGGCCAGCTGGCGGCAGGTCCACACGGCTTCGGCGGGGGAGACCCAGTGCACCTCGCTGAAGTTGTCGTAGGCGACGTTGCGGGGGTAGATGCTCGACCCCAGCCCGCGCATCAGCCTCGGCCGGGCGGGCTGTCCGAAGATCGTGGAGCCGATCGTGTCCACTCCCACCAGCGTCAGGTCCGGGTAGAGCTGCCGCAGCACCCGCGAGACCCCTGCGGAGTGGCCGCCGGTACCGACGCTGCACACCAGTACGTCGATGTGGCGCAGCTCGGTGGCCAGTTCGAGGGCGAGCGGGGTGTAGGCGGCGGTGTTGTCGGGGTTGTTGTACTGGTCCGGGCACCAGGAATCCGGGTGCTGCGCCATGAGCTGCTGCACCCGGTCGCGGCGGGCCTGTTGCCAGCCGCCGGTGGGGTGCGGCTCGGAGACCACGTTGACCTGGGCGCCGTACGCCGTCAGCAGCCGGGTCATGGACGGCTCGAGGCCCGGATCGGTGACGAGCGTGACCGGGTGCCCGTGGACCATGCCTGCCAGAGCGAGACCGAGGCCCAGGGTCCCGCTGGTGGACTCGATGATCCTCGCGCCCGGCTTCAGGTCGCCGCGGACGCGGGCCCGTTCGACCATGTACAAGCCGGGACGGTCCTTGATGCCGCCGGGGTTGAAGCCCTCCAGCTTCGCCCAGAAGCCTCGGCCCGCCGGCGCGAGCGGTTCGGAGATGCGCAGCAGCGGGGTGTTGCCCACCAGTTCCGACAAGGCCGTGCGGCCCGTGGCTGACGTGTCGGTGGTCGAAAAATGCATGACGGTGCCTTCGTTCGTTCGGTGATGGCGTCGGCTACTCGTTCGCTTGGCATGCCGTGACCGGCCGGGCATCAGGGGGCAGGGCCCCGGCCCGGAGGGCGGCATGCGGCAGCCGCTCACGGCTGCGGGACGAGCGGCCTAGATCCGCCACCGGCAAACGCCGGTCAGAGTGGAGCGACCGGTACGCGCTATGGACGATCTACCGGAGCCGAAGGCCGCCGAGGCGGCCACCTGCTCCCCAGGCAGCACCCCGAGCACAGACGACGAAGGGGCTGCCGACCCGTCGGCCGGACGCTGGACCTCGTGCGCAGAGGCCCACGTGGTCAGGCAAGGCGACGCGCACGCAGCGGAGTGGTCGTGCTGCGGGCGGTCCGGGGACTCCTGTTCGCCGGAGGGCTCCCCGTGCCCGTCCGGCGCAGACGGTGCGGACAGGGAGAGGTGCCGGTGGCCGTCGTTGGACAGGTACGACGAACAGTGCACGGCGGCCAGCAGCAGCACGCTCAGCGCGCAGGCGAGCAGAACGGCAGGCCACGAAGGAACCCGGCGGGTCGAGTGCGGCGGGGACAGGCGGAGCACAGATCCTCCGAGCGGCAGTCACTTCCCCGGCCACGAGGGCGGGAAGGGACATGGGCGGGTGCGCGCACAGGGTGCAGGAGTTCGGCGCCGGAAGCCGAGGCGCATTGAACATAACGCCGGGCAGTGGGTAAACCTGTGAACTCCGCAGCGCGCGCGTGGGTGTCGTCGGAAAGCTCCGACGCCTACACCTGAAGGACGACCCGCGATCTTTCGTGGTCGGAGGAAGCCGCAGCGGGTCGCTTCAACCGATCGGTGGGCCGGGCACACGAGACGCTCGGAGAAGTCCGCCGCTCGTACGGCGCCTCGGCGAGACCGGGCTTGTCCGCGGTGCCCGACGGTGCACCCGAGCGGAGCGCACCCTCGACCGCGGAGTGGCCTTCGCTCTCGGGGCAGCCCTCGGCAGATGCCTCGATCCGGCCTTCCGCGTTCGCCGAAGCGGCGGAGGCGAGCTGCACGGACGCCGTTTCGCTGCCGTGCTCCGGCAAAGTGCAGCACACGCCGACCAGGCCGAGCAGCAGCAAGGCCAGCCCGGCAGTGACCAGTCGGCCCACCTGTGAGGTGGTCGACCGGCCGCCGGAACGCGACCTGGCTGTCATCACCCCGTGATCATAGCCAGCGTCCACCCGCCCCCGGACGCCCCTTCGCGGAAGAGCGTGTGATCCAACTGCGCCTCTGTGCAAGGGCTGTAGGAACCCATGAGGACCTGAACCGAGGGCATGCAACCGAACCGGGGAGGAGGGACGTCCGCGTATCTGCGGCCGAGCGGCCTGGACGGCCGGAGGGCTACTCCCCGCCGCGGGCCTCGGTGACCGGCTGTGTGGCGGCGGGCCAGGAGGGGGAGCGGCCGGAGGTAACGGCTCCGATGCGGAGTTGGAGCCAGCTGGAGAGACGGGTGTCCGGGTCGTCCAGGTCGAGGCCGAACAGTTCACGGCTGCGGCGTAGCCGGTACTTGAGGGTGTTCTGGTGGATCGTCAGGCGTCCTGCCGCTTCGGTGACGTTGCCGACGGCGTCCAGCCAGGCCGCGACCGAGTCGCCGTAGTGGGTGTGGTGGGTGCGGTCGTGTTCGAGCATCGCCTCGACGGCCGGGTGGCGCAGCCTCGGCCGGCGGGCGAGTTCGTCCGCCAGGTGTGCGAGCAGGACACGGGCGTGGACGTCGGTCAGGGCCGCGACCGGCGGTGCTTCGGGATCGGTGGTGGTCACGCGCAGCACGTCGTCTACCTCCGCGCGCAGCTCGACCAGATCGGACAGACCCGAGGCGGATGCACCTAGGGCGGCACGCAGCGGCTGGGTGCGGGGCCGGGTGACGGCCGCGAGAGCCTGTGCGGCCAGACGACGTCCTGATTCCGGGTCCTCGCCGGGCAGCAGGGTGTAGACGGCGCCGGGGGTGGTGGCGACTGCGGCCGAGCGGCGTACGGCCGACCAGTGCCGGCCCAGATCCCCTCCCAGCCGGGTGAGCAGAGCCTGGGCCTCCTGGGGTGCGCCGGCCGGGGCGAAGCCGATCAGCAGCAGCGGTGTGCCGGCCGGCAGGCCGAGGCGGGAGGCCGTCTCCTGCACCTGGGCGGTGCCGTCCAGAGCGGCTCGCAGTGCCTGGTCGCGGGCATGGAGTTCCAGGGCGGCGGCCCCACGGCGGCGGAGCATGTGCAGGGCGGCGGTCCGGGCACCGTCCAGCAGTGCCTGCTCCCCGGCAACGTCGAGCGGTGTGTGGTCCTCTATCGCCCAGATCGTCCCGAGCGGGAGGTCTCCCGCGCGGATGGCGACGGCGGCGCGCGGCAGTTCGTCGTCGGCCAGGGCTGAGAGGCGTACGACGCCGGGGGCGGCCAGCACCTCGCGGTACTGGCGCAGCTGTTCCTCGCGCTGCGGTTCGGCCTGGTCGGGGACTCGTCGGCCGAGGATGCCCTGGCGGCGCAGCTCGTCGATGCGGCCGCCCGGCACCGTGGATGGTCACCGCCGAGCAGCCCGTCCTGGTCCGGGTGACGCCGGGCATCCGCCCCGACACCCACGCCGCGGTCTCCACCGGGCAGGACGGATCGAAGTTCGGCCTGCCCCTGCCCCAGGCGCGCCAGGCGATCGCCCGGCTGCGCGCGAGCGACCGGCTGCGGCTGGACGGGGTCCACGTCCACATCGGATCCCAGATCCTCGACACCGATCCGTTCTCCCGGGCCGTGGAAGCCGTCGCCGGTCTCGGCACGTTCGCGGTCTACGACCTCGGAGGCGGCCTCGGCGCCCGCTACACCTACGGCGATCACCCGCCCACCATCGAGGAGTACCTGGACGCACTCGTGGGGACGGCCCGCAAGGTACTGCCCGCGGACGCGGAAATCATCATCGAGCCCGGCCGGTCGATGGTCGCCGAGGCGGGGGTGACGCTCTACCGGGTGGTCACCGTCAAGCACGGCGAGCCGGTCTTCGCCGCCGTCGACGGCGGGATGGCGGACAACCTCGAAGTCGCCCTGTACGGGCAGCGCTTCGAAGCCACCGTCGCCACCCGCGTGGGAGGCGGCGCGCCCCACCACTTGGTGGGCAGGCACTGCGAGTCCGGCGACACCCTCAGTGCCGGCGTGCACCTGCGCGACCCGCGGCCCGGCGACCTGATCGCCGTACCGGCCACCGGCGCCTACTGCTTCTCCCTCGGCAACAACTACAACGGCGCGCTGCGGCCCCCCGTCGTCTTCTGCCAGGGGGGCACGGCGAGGGCCGTGGTCCGCCGGGAGACGTACGGCGACTTGACGCGCCGCGACCTCCCCTGACCCCTCCCTGTTCATGCGAATTCCGTAACCGCCCCGCCCCTTGGAGGAGTTCCGATGCCCATTCGGCCGACGCTGCGCCAGCAGCTCCTCAGACGCAAGCCCCTGCAGACCTTCGCCGACGAGTCGGAAGGCGGCGGCCTGCGCCGGACCCTGGGTCCCTTCCAGCTCACGATGATCGGGATCGGCGCCACGATCGGCACCGGCATCTTCTTCCTGCTCGGCAGCGCCGTTCCGGAAGCCGGACCGGCCGTGATCGTGTCCTTCGCACTCGCCGCCGTCGCCGCGGCCCTCACCGCGCTCTGCTACGCCGAGCTGGCCTCGGCGGTGCCCGTGTCCGGCTCCTCGTACTCCTACGCGTACGCCACCCTGGGAGAGTTCGCCGCCTGGGCCGTGGGCTGGTGCCTGCTGCTGGAGTACGCCGTCTCCGGCGCCGCCATCGCGGTGAGCTGGGGGCAGTACCTCAACGACCTCACCCAGCGGCTCTTCGGCTTCCAGATGCCCGACGCGATATCGGCGCCGCCGGGTTCCGGCGGCTACGTCAACCTGCCCGGCGTCGTCCTGGTGGGCCTGTGCTGCCTGCTCCTGGTGCGCGGCGCCAAGGAGTCGGCGCTGGTCAACACCGTCATGGTGCTGATCAAGCTCGGGGTGCTGGTCCTGTTCATCGTCGTGGGCATCACCGGCTTCGACTCCGGGAACCTGCAGCCCTTCGCCCCCATGGGCACGGCCGGCATCAGCGCCGCCGCGGCCACCGTGTTCTTCGCCTTCATCGGCCTCGACGCGGTCTCCACCGCCGGCGAGGAGGTCCGCAACCCCCGCCGCACCCTGCCCCTGGCCATCATCGGCGCCCTGATCGTGGTCACCACCCTGTACGTCCTGGTGGCCGTCGTCGGTGTGGGCGCCCAGCCCTGGACGGCCTTCGAGGGACAGCAGGCCGGGCTCTCCGCCATCCTCGGCGACATCACCGGAGCAGGCTGGCCCGCGATTCTCCTCTCCGCCGGAGCCGTGCTCTCCCTCGTCAGCGTCACCCTCGTCGTCCTGTACGGGCAGAGCCGCATCCTCTACACCATGGGCCGCGACGGCATGCTGCCCTCCGCCTTCCGCCGCGTCAGCCCGCGCAGCGGCACCCCGGCCTTCGCCACCCTCCTGACCGGCGGCTTCGTCGCGCTCCTCGCGGCCGTGTTCCCCTTGAACCTGCTGGCCGACCTCACCAGCATGGGCACCCTCGCGGCCTTCGCCGTCGTCTCCCTCGGTGTGATGATCCTGCGGCGCACCGCCCCCGGCCTCGACCGCGGGTTCCGCGTCCCCGGATATCCCGTCGTCCCGTTCCTGTCGATCCTGGCGTGCGGCTACCTCATGTACGAACTGCCGCTCGACACCTACCTCCTCTTCGGAGGCTGGCTGGCTCTGGCCCTGACCGTCTACCTCCTCTACAGCCGCAAGCACTCACGGCTCGAAGCGGCGGCCGAGCCCGCTGGAGAACAGGCCTTGGCCTGACACGTCCAGATCGCACTCCTGTGACGGGGTGGCGATGAGGGCAGTCCGGGACGGGGCTTCGTCAGTCGGGCGGCCAACCGCCTCAGACTGTGGGCCATGAGTGAGAGCAACGCGGGAGCCGGCCGCGAGCTGGTGGAACGGCTGCATCGCCGCTTGGACCGGATCGAGGATCTGCTCGAACCTGCCGCCGGACCGGAGGAGAGGCCGTCCTGGCGTCAGCCCACCGAGGGAGAGGAGCGGTGGGCGGTCACCGTGGCGATCCTGGTGGCCGCCATCAGTCTGGCCAACGCCTGGTCTGCCGTGGGGCTCGTACGGGCTGCTTCGCGGCACCGGGCCGGACGGGGCGCTCGCGCTGCTCGGCCCGGCCGGAGCCGTCTGGGCGACCAATGTGGTCGCCTTCGCACTCTGGTACTGGGAGTGGGACCGGGGCGGCCCGGTGGCCAGAGCACAGGCGACCAAGGCCTACCCCGACTTCCTCTTCCCGCAGATGCAACAGACGGGGATCTCCGCCCCGGACTGGAAACCGTACTTCGGGGACTACCTGTACGTCGCCTTCACCAATGCCACCGCATTCAGCCCGACCGACACCATGCCGCTCACGACGTGGGCGAAGCTGCTGATGATGGTGCAGACGTCGGTGTCGCTGATCGTCGTGCTGCTCGTGGTGTCCCGGGCGGTGGGCATCCTGCAGTGACGGGGGCCCGCCCCCGGCAGGCCGGTGAAGGATCTCGTGCCGGTGCCGGTCGCCAGGTGTTGTTCCCGGTGCCCCGTACACCCGCGCCTTACGGTGGCTTCCGTGACGGAACATGCGGCGGGCGCAACGGGCACGGAGATGGCCGCGGCCCAGCTCAAGGAGCGGATCTACGCGACGATCACCATGATCTCCGTCGTCATCGGCCTCGCGGGCAGCAGCCACGTGGCCGTCCTCGGAGCCGCTGCGACGGTCACGACCGCCTCGGTGGGCTTGTGGCTGGCCGCGCTGGTCGCCGATCAGCAGGCCCACCGAGTGATGCACGGCGCTCTCGCACGGGGACGGGAACTACGCGCGATGCTCTTCGTCAGCAGCCCTCTGTTGCTGTCCGCGGTGGGACCCCTGGTGCTGATCGGCGTCTCGGCACTGGGGGCGATGGGCCTGAAGACGGCCCTGCTCACGGCGGCCGGGGTCAACGTCGCCACCTTGTTCGCGTGGGGGTGCTACGGCGGGATCCGCATGGGCGGAGGAACGGTGTTCGCGCTGCTCGCCGGCGCGATCGACGCGGCGATCGGGACGGCGGTCGCGATGGTCAAGGCCGCCACCGGACACTGACGCCCACAACGGCAGTGGAGGCAGTGAGTACGTCATCAGGTATCCCCGGACTTTTGACCGCTACTGCTCTCCCGACGGGCGCGCAGTCAGTGGGTCTCGGTCGGGCCTGCCCAGGCCGAAGCGAGCCGGCTGCGCATCATAGTCATTCGGATGCGAGGAGTGATGGTGTCGGCCGTATCCAGCTGTCCCTGCTGGCGGACCTGGCCGTTGTCGCCCGTTGTGCTTTCGCCTCACGCCGGGCCTGGCAGGCGATGGCCTGTCAACTGCACGGTGACTCCGAGTCCGGAGCGAGAACACCGGCCCCGCCGAGTGCGCAGCCCTCGCTGACCGCGCCAGGCCGGTCGGCAGAGCTCCTTCACCGGTCGCGGACCGATCGGCAGGCCGCTGACCCAGGCCCCTGTCATCGGCTGCAGTGGGGCCAATGGGGGTATTCAGCGGCGTCTCGGCCCGGGCCACCATGACCAAGACCGTACATGTGCGCAGATGTCGGCCACAGAGCGCACTACTGCGAATCGGTATCCCGAGCGGGTCACCTACGACAGGGACGCGGTCTACGCGATCCTCGACGAGGCCCTCGCCGTCCATGTCGGCTTCAACACCGACCTCGGCCCGGTGGTCATCCCCACCCTCCACATGCGCGTGGGTGACCAACTACTCCTGCACGGTTCCGCGTTCGGGCGCTTCATCACCACCGCCGCGTCCGGCGCGCCGTTGTGCGTGACCGCGACCTTGATCGATGGCGTGATCCTGGGCCGGGCCTCCTCGCACCACTCGGCCGCCTACCGCTCCGCCATGATCTTCGGGACCGCCACGGTGATCGAGGACGAGCAGGAACGCGCGGACGCCCTCGCCGACGTCGTGGAGAGCGTCATTCCCGGCCGGCTGTCCGGGCCGCATGCCGCCCGACGCCCCAACGTCGAGGAAGCCCGGTACACGGCGTGTCTGACCATGCCGATCACGGAGTTCTCGATGAAGGTCCGTGAGGGCTTCGCCCGGGACGAACCCAAGGACGACCAGGTCGAATCCTGGGCGGGCTGGATTCCGCTGACCACCACCCCCGGCACCCCCGTCCCCGACGCGATCACCGGCGACCGCTTCCCCGCCCCCCACTACGACCCGTCCATCCACCGCTTCCGGACGGAGCACCCCTGATGAGCACTCCCGAGGAACGACTGGCCGAAGCCGGTCACGTCCTGCCGGCCATCGCCACACCCGTGGCGGCCTACACCCCGGCTCTGCGCAACGGCCCGTACGTGTTCGTCTCCGGCCAGCTGCCCACGATCGACGACAAGCTGATCCACGTCGGCAAGGTCGGCGCCGAGGTTACCCCCGAGCAGGCCGCCGATGCCGCCCGCCAGTGCGCCCTGAACGCCCTGGCCGCCCTGAAGTCCGCCGTCGGGGACCTCTCTGCCGTCAAGCAGGTCGTCAAGGTCGTCGGCTACGTGAACGGCGACCCCTCGTTCACCTCCCCGCCCGCGGTCATCAACGGGGCCAGCGAACTGTTCGCCGCGGCGTTCACCGGAGCATCCCGAGCCCACGCGCGCAGCGCCGTCGGCGTCGCCATGCTCTCCCGGAACGCCCCCGTCGTCATCGACGTCCAGTCCCCTGTGCACTGGGGAGAGGCTCGGCACCGTTCCACCGGCTGACGCCTCCGCTACCGGCTGTTTGGGATCTGCCCGGAGGGATCCGTCAGGTCACGGTGCGGACAGGCGCTGCGGCGCGGTGCGCCGGATGCCGGTCTTCTCGAAGGCCGCGGCGAGGGCCAGCAGGGCGTTGTCGTCGTAGGCGCGGCCCGCGAAGGTCAGCCCGACGGGCATGCCGGTGTCCGGCATGGTGCCCATCGGAACGGTCACGGTCGGGATGCCGAGGTGGCGGGGGACCAGGTTGCCGTTCGCGACCCAGACGCCGTTGCGCCAGCCGAGCTCGGCGGACGCCTCGTTGACGTCCATGTCCGCGGGGCCCACGTCGGCGACCGCGGGGAACAGCACGGCATCCAGGCCCAGTCCGTCCATCCAGAGCTCCAGGTCGACCCGGCGGGTCTCCTCGAGCCCGCGCAGCCCCTGCTCGAGGTGCGGCATGTCGGTGAGGGAGGCGTACGGGCGCTCGCGCACGAAGCGCGGGTAGTCGCCGATGGTGTCGTCGAAGCCCTCGTAGCGGTCGGGCAGCTCGCCCTGGTGCTTGGGCCAGATGCGGGAGCTGTCGACCTCGGCCAGGCTGGGGAGCTGCGGGTCGCCGTTGGCGCGCAGGAAGTCGTCCCATGCCCAGGCGGACAGGTCCTCGATCTCGAAGGTGAGGAACTCCGGGCTGACCAGTCCGCGGGTGTGGAGCGAGGGCGCACCGGGGCGGTCGGACTCGTAGTTCGAGACGACGGGGAAGTCGACCTCGACCACCTCGGCTCCGGCGGCTTCCAGGTCGCGGCGCGCAGCTTCCCACAGCGCGATGACCGAGGGACGGGTGTCGATGCGCTGCCCGGTCTGCCCGCCGATGCCTCCGTCGGGATTGGTTCCGGCGTCGGGGTCGGCGTTGATGTACATCGCGGGCACCCCGACGCGCTTGCCGGAGAGCGCGTCGTGCGCGGCCTGGGCGCCGGCGGGTGCGAGCGCGGGGTACGAGGCGGGTCGTACCTGCGAGGCCGGGGGCAGCGCCACCCACGGCTGTGCGCGCCACAGGTCCCCGCGCGTGTTCGGGTCGTCGGCGACGATGACGTCGAGCAGTTCGAGCAGGTCGGCCATGGTGCGGGTGTGCGGGACGACGACGTCCATGGTCGGTACCAGCGGCCAGTTGCCGCGGACCGAGATCACACCGCGGCTGGGGGTGTAGGCGCACAGCGCGTTGTTCGAGGCGGGGGCGCGGCCCGAGGACCAGGTCTCCTCGCCGAGGCCGAACGCGCCGAAGGACGCCGCCGTCGCGGTACCGGAGCCGTTGGAGGAGCCGGAGCCGTAGGCACTGGTGAGCCAGTCGGCGCTGTACGGGCTCTCCGCGCGGCCGTACACGCCGCGCTGCATGCCGCCGTTCGCCATCGGCGGCATGTTGGTCAGGCCGATGAGGACGGCCCCGCCCGCGCGCAGCCGCTCGATGGCGAAGGCGTCGTGCTGGGCCACGAGGTGCTCGAAGGCGGGGGAGCCGGAAGCTGCGGTCAGTCCCTCGGCGAGGTAGCTGTCCTTCGCGGTGTACGGGATGCCGTCCAGCGGACCGAGCGTCTCGCCCCGCGCACGGCGTCCGTCGGAAGCCTCGGCATCCGCACGGGCGCCCGGGTTCATCACGACCATCGCGTTGAGAGCGGTGGCCGTACCGGGCCGGTCGTACGCCTCGATCCGCGCGAGGTAGGCGTCGAGCAGCCCGACAGAGGTGGTCTCGCCCTTCTCCAGCGCCGCGCGCAGGTCGGCGATACAGGTCTCCACAACATCGAATCCGCGCGTCATACGGCTGCCTCCTGGGATCGGGTCGGACTGGCGAGCGCCCGGCGCATCGGGCCGGGCGAGCGGGAATCGACCCACCCTGCCATCCTGACTAGATTTTCAGTCTAGAGTAGAGATCTAGATTTCCGGAACCGAGGTGAGCCAGCTCATGCCGACGTCAGAGACCGGGCCCGCGCGGCCGCAGCACCCTGCCCTGCCGCAGGGTGTGAAGGGGGCGGGGACCGACGCCGGTGCTGCTTCCCGGCCGGCTGCTACGGCCCCGGTCGACAGGAAGCGTCAGCCCAGCGGGGACGAGGCGCGGGGGCGGGCGATGCGGGCCGCCATCAGTGTCATCGCAGAGAAGGGCACCGCGGCCCTGCGGATGTCGGACATCGCCGCGCGGGCCGGCATGAGCACCGGGCACATCCTCTACCACTTCGGCAAGAAGGACCGCCTCCTGCTCGAAGTCCTCGCATGGAGCCAAGCGGACCTCTGGGCCCGCTTCCGGGAGGCCTGCGACCGGGCCGCATCGCCTGCGGAGAAGCTGGACCTGTTCGTCCGCTTCTACCTGCCCCGCCACCAGGGTGACGAACGCTATGCCCTGTGGACGCAGGTGCTGGCCCAGCGCCACGACGAAGCGGGCCGGCACGTCCTCACCGCGCTGCTGGACGGCTGGGACGAGCGGCTGGAAGCCATCCTTCGGGAGGGCATGGACCTGGGACACTTCGCCGAGGTGGACGTTGCCGAGTTCACCATCCGGGCCGTGGCCATGCTGAGCGGTCTCTCCGAAGACGTGATGTTCGGACGGTCTCGCTGGCAGGACACCTCCGCGCACGCGTTCGCCCTGACCGCCCTCGAACGCGAACTGCGTCCGACCGGTCAGGCGTGACGACGCCCGCACCTCCCCGAAGTGGACGGCCGACGCCGTGGTCACCGCTCAGCCGGGACCGTGCCGGGGCTGGAAGCGGATCGGGGCCCGGACGCGGGCCTTGCGGGCGGCACGGCGGAAGACCGTGAGGACGGCGGGGCCGGCCAGGCAGATGCCGACGAAGGCGCAGCCGAACATCCGGTACGGCGTCCAAGGGCCCACCCCGCCGCTGATGAGGGCGGAGGCGAGAGCGAGGTGCAGCCCAGGGTGAAGCCGAAGCCCGGGCCGTAGACCCGTCCGGCCAGGACGAGGGCCTCGACCTCGACAACACGGCCGCGGCCACACCCATCGGCATGGGCTGCCGCCTCTGCGAACGCCTCGACTGCCCCCAGCGAGCCGTACCGCCCCTGGGCCGGACCCTCGCCGTCGACGAGAACACCAGCACCTTCATCCCCTACCCCGTATCCCGCGACCGGGGGTGAGCATCAAGCCCGAACCAACCGCCTCGCCTCGGCCTCGGTCACAGGATCCCCGGCCCGCGCCCCGTGCAGCACATGGGCGAGCACCTCGGCGCCCCGGACCACACGCGGACCGGGTCGGTTGAAGTAGGCGGGCCCGTCCAGCACCCACACCTGCCCCGTTCGTACGGCGGGCAGTTCCTCCCAGCCGGCCAGCGAGGTGAGCAGATCGATCTCGGTCAAGGTCCGTTCGGGCGGGAACCCGCACGGCAGCACCAGGACGACGTCCGGGCGTGCCTCGCGCACTGCGTCCCACGTCATCGGTGTGGTGTGCTCTCCGGGCGCGGCCAGCAGCGGTTCCCCGCCCGCACACGTGATCTGCTCCGGCACCCAGTGTCCGGCGGGCCACAGAGGGTCGAGCCACTCGATGGCCACCACCCGGGGCCGAGGCCGGCCCGCCGTCGCGCGCCGTACCCCGGCGAGCCGGTCGAGCAACTCGCTGCGCCGCCGCTCGGCCGCTTCACGGACTCCCAACAGCTCGCCCACGGTGACGAGGCAGTCCAACACGTCGTCCAGGGTTCGCGGTTCCAGGCTCAGAACACGGGGTCCGGCGTCCATGAGGCGCACCGCCCGGGAGACAGCCTCGTAGGACACCGCACAGACCTGGCAGAGGTCCTGGGTGAGCAGGACGTCCGGGGCGAGCGCGGCAAGAGCCTCGGTGTCCAGGGTGTAGAGCGAGGATCCGCTGTGTGCCGCGCCGCCCACCGCGGCGGAGATCTCCCGGCTGCTGAGTGCGTCCGCGTCGAATTCGGCGCGGGTGACGACGGGAACCGAGGCGACCACCGCGGGTGGCCAGTCGCATTCATGGGTGCGTCCGACCAGGTCGGCGGCGAGTCCGAGGTCCACCACGATGTCCGTGGCCGCGGGAAGCAGGGAGACGATGTGCATGCACCGACTCTAGGCGCGCCACAGAGGGGCTGGACTCAAACGGGAGAGCGGGACAGCCTGACCCGATGCATCGACCGGAACCCTGGCCAGGCTGCTTCTTTCAGCCCTGGCTGAGGTTAACGGCCGTGTGCCTGCTTGCGCTTCGCGCGGCGAACCGTGGACTCCAGCAGAAGGCCGATCAGTTCGGTCTCGCTCGTCCTGGTCAGTAGCCGCTTGGGCACGATCAACAGGCCGACCTTCCAACCGAGGCGGCCGGTCACCACGTAGACCCGCTCCGTCTCGTAGTAGCGGTACATGGTGCGCCACGGCACCCGCATGAGTTCCTCGGAGCCTCGGGAGACGACGCAGCCGGCGTGGTCGATGACGGCCTGCTTCTCCCCAGTGGCCTGGTCGGCACGGAACATGCGGCCGGCCAGTATCGGGGGAAGGATCAGGCCGAGCGCACCATAGACAAGAGCGAGCGCCAGCAGACCCGTGTTGATCGGGTCGGCGCTACCGGGCTTCAGGCTCAGCACCGCCAGCAGGACCGCGGCCACGAGGACGAGCCCGCGCAGGTGTCGGAACCATCTGGTTGCTGCGAGGGCCTCGTCGAACTCCTCCCGCGTCAGGGTTCCGCTGAAGGTGATGGTTGTCTGCCGTATGTCGTCCACGGGCGCGGAGCCTACAGGTCCTCGTGCTCCGTGCCCGCCCAGACGATGAGCCCGTCCTCCCGGAGATCCGCCCACGGCTCCCGGTGCAGGCTCAGATACGCGTCGAAGGCGCCCTCGCCGAACGTCTCGACCATGCGCTTGTAGTCGGTCGGGAGCGCCGTGCTTGCGGGTCGAGGTCGTCGGGCAGGTACATGTAGCCGCCGGTCGGACGCACCGGCAGGCCATCCACGTCCCGCTGTCAGCTATCCGATTTTGCGTCCTCGGGTCCGGCGGACGGTGATCCGGACCTCGGCGGTGAGGCCACGGGCGTTGAGGAATTCTCGGGCCTCGGGAACGGTCGATGCGGTCAGGGTCGTGAGGAGCCGTCGTGGCGAAGCAGTGTCGTCGACGACGAGTCGGGTGTGAAGGCGCGGAGAGACCGGCGTTCCGTGGAGCGTGGTGCGACCCGAGTGCACACCCCGGCATCGCGAGGAGACGGGCGGTGACCGCACCCGTGACGGCGCGGCCTTCCAGGGAAGTGGCCGGGCCGTCCAGGGGCAGCTGCCGGAGGGTGCGGCGGCGCAGCTGGAGGAGGAGCAGGGCCGCCGCGGTGAGAGCGGCCAGGACCAGGGCGGCGGTGACGCCTGCGCTCCAGCCGGGTGGGCGCGGCCGGTCGCCCAGGCCTGGGGTTCGAGCCAGCGTCCGCGGCTGCTGAAGTCCGTCCACCAGCGCGGTGTCCGGCGCCGGGCGGCGGTGTGCGCAGCGAGTGCGGCCGTGCCGACTGCGAGGAGCAGGCAGCCGCCGGCCAGCAGGGCGAGCCGGTTGACGGTGTTACGCGTACGGTCCATCGGCTTCTCCTTCCTCCTGCGGAGTGGGCGTCGGGTGCCACGAGGGGCTCGGGCGCACGCGCACGCGCACGCGAGTTCGCGCAGGCGCGGCCGGCCCCCACTCCTGCACCGCGCCCGTGACGGCTTCCGTGACGCCGTCACGGGCGTGGGACCGGTCGCCGTGGGCAAGGTCGGCCCAGACGGTCAGCCGCCTTCGGCCTACCCGTATGCGGGCGCCGGTGACGCCGGGGACCTGACAGACGGCAGCACGCACCAGGTGTGAGGCGGAGCGCCGGCCGATGACGGCGCGTACGCCCGGGTCGGACGTGGACATCACCAGATCGCTTCGGTGTCCGGGAGCGAGAGCCAGCACGATCATCCACAGACCTGCCACGACGAGCGTTCCTGCGGCCCAGGACGGTGTGGTCGCCGGACCGTGGCCGGTGAGCCAGCCGAGCACCTGTCCTCGCCACGGCGCCGGTGCTCGTCCCCGGAGGTGCACGGCGGCCACATCCCGGAGCAGGGCTGCGGTCACGGCCAAGGCCAGGACCGCCAGGACTCCGACCGGGAGACGGCGTTCGGACCATCTGCGCCCGCGCGCCCGTTCCGGCGGGGAAGCAGCCGGGCCGGCGACGAGGGCCGGTGCGCCGTGGATCGTTGCGAGTGCGCGGACACCGATGCGCGGGGCGGGTACGTGCAGCCCCGTCAGGTGCGCGGTGCGCTCGGCGACATGCTCTTGTACGGCGTGGGCGGCCTCGCCTGCCACGCCGCGGTAGCCGAGGGCGATGTCCACGCCGACCTCGGCCGAGTGCCCGCGTACCGAGGCAGTCCCTCTGCGCACCGTGCCGCCGGAGCCGGTGAGTGCTTCCCGCGCGGCCTGCTCGGCGACCTTGCGAACCACTCGGTCGGCGATCGTGGTCATGCCCCGCTCCCGTGGCGTCACCGCCTGCCCTGTTCACGGGACACCAGCAGGTCACGGAGGTCGCCCCCGTGCTCCAGGAACCGGCCGGCCGCGAAGCCGAGTGCTCCGAGAGCGGCGACCAGCAGGAAGGCGCCGAATCCGCCGAACCAGCCGGCGAACGCCAACGCCGTGCCGACCAGGAGGCCCAGCACGTCTTTGCCCATCACTCCGCCTTTCGTGACACTCGGAACAGGTACCGGAGGGCTGCGTTCACTCGACCCTGTTCTCGGTCAGGGTGGCCGGCTCGGCGTCCTGGGGAAGGTGGACGTCATTGACGGCCACGTTCACCTCGACGACCTCCAGCCCGGTGATGCGCTCCACCGCCGCGATCACGTTCTCGCGCACGTCGCGGGCGACGTCGGTGATCGGGACGCCGTACTCGACGACGAGATCGACGTCGATCGCCGTCTGACGCTCACCGACTTCCACCTTGATCCCGCGTCCGACGTCGGGGCGGCCGCCGGGCACCCGGTCGCGCACCGCGCCCAGGGTGCGCGACAGGCCGCCGCCCATGTCGTGGACACCGGGGATCTCGCGTGCTGCCATGCCTGCGATCTTGACCACGACGACGTCGGCGATGGACGTCTTCCCGCGGGTGGACGCAGGCTCCGAGGCGCCGCTCTGCCCCGTGCTCAATGTCGTGGTGGCCGAGCCGTCCTTGCGGGTGGTGGTGACCGGGGCCAGTTCCTGCGTGCTCATCGTGCTCCTCCGAGGAGATCGACGGTGAAAGTGCCTTGCGTACGTTCGACACCGGCCACGGCAGTCCCGTTACGCACCGGTTCCGAATGAAGCGGAAGGAAAGATTTCCGGCGCGGTGCCCGTAACGCGGGGGGCACTGGCGGTGTCCAACGAGGTGAACGCGAAAGGAGCCGCCACGTGACGGCTGAGCGGGACGCAAGGCCACAGCGCCCGGGAGTGGTGGACCGGCCCGACGACGCCCTCCTCGCCGTCAGGGCGGCGGAGGGAGACGAGGAGGCCTTCGAGCGCCTGGTCCGCCGACACGGCCCCGGCATGCTGCGGCTTGCCTCGCAGCTCCTGGGGAACAAGGCGGAAGCCGAGGACGCCGTCCAGGAGGCCTTCGTCAGCGCATGGCGCAAACTCCCCGAATTCCGCGGCGATGCGGGATTCGCCACCTGGCTGCACCGGATCGTCACCAACCGCTGTCTGAACACACTGCGGGCCCGGCGCCCCGCCACCGACATCGACGATCTGCCCGACCAGGCCGCGCCCGACCACCAGAGTTCCCCCGAGCGCGCGGCCGAATCCCAGGCCGCCGTTCACGCCCTCGGCAAGGCGATGGGCGTCCTGTCGCCGGAACAACGCGCCTGCTGGATCCTGCGGGAGATCGAGACGATGTCGTACGAGATGATCGCGGAGACGGTCGGAATCAGCCAGGAAGCCGTACGGGCCAGAGTGTTCCGGGCACGGCGCAGTCTCACGGAGGCGATGAGCGCATGGCGATGAACCAACCCCGCGAGCCTGAGCCACAAAGCCCCGCCGAGGCCGAGGACGACGGCTTCCTGCCGTGCGGAAGGGACCTGGCGGACCTGTGGGACCGGCAGGACCGGCACGGCGCGGGCCCTGAGCCTTGGCCCGCCGACCCCCACACCGCCGAGTGCCCCCACTGTGGCGCGGCGCTCGAGGACTTCGCCCGCCTTCGCGACGCCGTCCACCGCGACGGCCAGGAGACCGGAGCCGACTGGGAGGCCGATGCCGCTCGGCTCACCGCCAGCGTCATGGACGTCGTACGCCTGGAACTCCGCCCCGGCCGTACCCTCGCCCTGGGGGAGGCGGACGAGGACGCATGGATGTACGAAGCCGTCGCCGCCCGCGTATTCCGTGCGGCAGCCGAACGGGTCCCCGGGGTTCGCGCGGGCAGCTGCCGCATCAGCCCCACACCCTCCTGCGACGCACAGGCCCGGACGCCCGCGCAGGTCCGGATCGAGGTCTCCGTCGAGATCTCCCGGGACCTGCAGGCCACCGCGGACCGCGTCCGCCGGAGCATCGCGGCAGCCTCTGAACACGACCTGGGCATGAACATCGCCGCCATCGATGTGGCCATTGCCGACATCCATCAAGAAGCCTTGGGCGAGGAACCACGATGACCACAGCGAACAACGCCGAACGGGCCCTGGTGATGGCCGGCCAGGCAGTCCTGGGCGTCAAGGGCGTCGCCTTCCTCAAACCCGCCCTGGGCGATCTGCTGCGCACCGCGGTCACCTCCGCAGCAGCACTCCGGTCTCCGGCCACCGCTCCCCAACGCCCGCCAGGCATCCGGATCACCAGCCTCCCGGGGAAAGGGCAGGTCGTCGAGGTCCACGTCGTCCTGCTGCGCGGGCATCGGGCCCTGGACGTCACGCGAGCCATCCGCGAGACCGTCCAGGCGGTCCACGCCTCCACGCAGCCGATCCCGGTTCACGTCACCGTGACCGTGACCGGGATCGTCTCCACCGCGCCGCACGATCAGCCGGCCCACCCCGGTACGTAGGTGCCCAGAGTCACCAGAACCAGCACCCACCCCGCCAGCACCGCGATCGCCGCACCCAGCCGCGCCCCGTGCGCATCGGAAAGGGGCGCAGGCGCCGGACTGGCCACCGGGTCCCACACCACCCGTACGTCCCGTGCGTCGCGCACAGAAGGCTCTTCCATGTGTCCTGGTGCCGAGGGTGCCGCGCTTGCCGCTGGTCCGAGCTCCACTGCAGGTGTGCTCGGACCCCGGCGAGGGGGCCCGCCGTGCGCGACGGACTCCGGGCTGCGACTGGCCGGCAGGGCAGCGGCGCGCGGCTGGATGTCGGCCCGCTGGGCAAGGCCCTGAAGGAAGCGCCGATACGCCTCACGCCGTTTGCCGGTCGGCTGACTGCGTCCGGACTCCCAGGAGCGGACGGTGGCTGCCCGTACGCCGAATGCCACCGCGACCTGCTGCGGAGTCAGGTCCCACAGTTCGCGGAGCCTGCGACGTTCGTCCGGCGAGGGAAGGGAGTGCGGGGCAGTGGCTCGGGCCGGCTGCCGGGACAGTGTGTGCGAGGACGTCATGCCTATAGGACAATCCGGCAGTATCCCCGTTACGGGCGCAGATTGAAGATCACCCGTATGTCGCAGCCGCCAATGGCGTTCCACGCCCGGGCGAGGCCGCCTCGGGCTTGAGCACCGGGCCGGATGGCCTGTCGCCCGACGGGGAACCGGTTGCCCGGTGGGCGGCCCTCGAGCAGCCCGACCGGACGACCGATCGCGGGGGTATCACTCCTGGTTCAGAGGCAGGGCGATGTCGGTGACCTGCTGCTTGTTCGGGAACGCTCCGAGGCTGCTCGCCTTGCCGGTGAGCAGGTTGATCTCGTAGAGGCTATGGCCGTTGCCCGCGTCGAGGGCGGCGAAGCCCTTGTTCAGGCCGGACTCGGGTGAGTGATAAATGTCGAATCCGGCATCGAGGGCGGCGTTGACACCGAGACTGCCCGTGGGGGCGAGGGTGCCGGCGTTGGCCGGGGACTGCAGGGAGATCCGGTCGGCCATCGTGTCGAGGTCGAACAGCGTGGTGCCGGTCGCGGCGTTGAGATCGTTGTTGGTGTAGGCGGCGCCGGTGACGCCCAGCGCGGTCGAGGGCGGGGTGGTGGGGTTGGCGAGCGTACCGTCCACCGTGGTGGTCAGCGCGGCGGCGTTGTCGTCGATGTTGTGGCGCAGGTTCTGTCCCGTGTCGGAAATGACGCGCAGACGGTTGGCGGCCGGGTTGAAGTCGACTCCGAACCGCATGCCCGACAGGGCGACGGTGAGCTGGGAGACCTTGGTCGCCTTCGCGTCGGCGGTGCTCAGGGTGTAGATGCCGCCTTGGTCACCGACGCCGTACAGCTGCTCGTTGTGGACGCGGAAGTCGATTCCGACGAGCTTGGCGTCGCCGACCAGGCCGGATACCTTGCCCAGCGACCGGGTCTTGGAGGGCTTGTCGACGTCGAACTCCACCAGCCGCTGCTCGGAGGTGAGCCCGACGGCCGTCAGGCCGCGGTGTTCCACGGCAGGCCGCGACTCCGGCGGCGTGCCGATGCCGGATCCCGCGGCGAGGGCCGGAGCGGCGCAGGCGGCCGCCAGAACGGCGGACAGGGCGAGAACAGTGCTGCGAGTACGCATGATCACCTTTTACGAGGGCGAGTGTGGTCCGGCCAGGGGCTGGCAGGCTCCACGCGTCCTTCGGAGCCGGCCCACCCACGGACGTGGCCCGCGCCCGCAGTCCACTCCAACGGCGCAGTCGCGCCGTCTTCCATGCCGTGGGTGACACCTCGGTGGCTTCGCAAGGGCCGGCGCCGAGGACCCGCAGGGTGGGCGGCGGGCCGGATCAGGGAGACCGGACCCGTAGCTCGCCGTGTCGCGGTACGGGGTGACGTCCTTCTCGACGGACCAGGCGATGCCATCAGGCGCGGGCGCGCAGGCCCGTGGCCCGACGCCGGCCGGAGCCGGCCCCTGCGGGGCGGCAGGCACCGGGCGTCGGCCGGGGGACGGCCGGATCCCCCGCCGCCGTCCGCGTCAGAGCTTCCCGAAGGCGACCCCGCGCCAGGTCCACCCCGCGGCGAGCACCGCCTCGCGGAGGGGGTCCTTGAGGTCCGCGTTGTCGAAGCGGAACGCTTCGGTGGCCCCGAGCCCGCCGTCGTCCCCGCGCTCGACCTTCCAGCGCCGGGACACCGTGGTGACCTGCCCGCGCGCGGCTTCCGCCGACAGGGCCAGCCGGGGCGTACCTCCCAGCCACGTGACCTCGAACTGCCGGTCGACGCTGCGGACCTCGCGGGCGGCCGCGTCCAGGCGCAGCCGGATCTGGAGCACACGGCTCACCTGGGTCCGGGCGAAGAAGGTGTGCCACGCGGGCTCCTGGATCCGCCACTCCGCCACCAGGTCGGCGCCCTCGGGGGCGCCCCCGCGCACGACGTACGGCGCGTCCGCCGCGAAGAGCCCGAGCAGTGCCGCCCGTACCTCCTCGGCGGAGCGCGGTGCGATGCCGCGGTCGGGGTGCCTGGTGCCGGTGAGTTTGTCGAAGAGACCCATCGCACCAACCTAGGGACACCCGGCCGTTCGATACAAGATCGAACGATCCGGAGCGGCTCCTACGATCCGGAGCGGCTCCTACGACCCCGCCGCCGTGTCCGGGCCCACCGTGCGCAGGAACTCCTGGAAGTCGCCCAGGACGCCGTCGTGCTGCTCCGCGGTGGCGGTCAGCACCATCCGGATCACCGCACGCTTGCGCGGGTCGTGGACGTCCAGCATGGACAAGTAGACCTGGGACTGGACGAGCTCGCGGCGCACGCCGCCCGCGACCGCCGAGAAGCTCACCCGCTGGGTCAGGCCCGGCGCGCCCTCGGGGCCGATCTCCCGGCGGGCGGCCACCACCACGGACTCGCCGGCCTCGCGCAGGCGCTCCACCGACGCGTCGGCGAGCTCGTCCAGCGTCACCTCGTCCGGCCGGTACTCGCCGTCGATGGTGATGTTGGCCGTGAAGCCGGAATCCGGCTGCGGATGCAGCGCGACGAAGGCCACGCCCGGAGCGCCGACCTCGTCCGGAGGGGCGGGCTGCCAGCCCTCCGGCAGCCGGAACTCGATCGGTACGGGCAGTGTCGTGGGCATCGCGCGCTTTCCTTCTTTCTGTCTTTCTTTCTGTCCTCAGGCGGAAACGTGGGTCAGTCGAACCAGCTGCCGACAGTGTCCTTGACCGAGCCCGCCGCATCGCCGACGGCATGGGCGGCGTCCCCGACCGCGTCGGCCGCGTCGCCGGCGGCGTCGGCCACCTTCGCCGGGTCGATCGTGAACTCCGCTCCGACGGAACCGCCGAGGCCGAGGGCGACGCCCACCTTGCCGCCGACGTGGAACTTGCCGTCGTCGCCCTTGCCGAAGGTCACCTTCGCCTCGGCGCCCGCTCCGGCCCATCCCTCGGCCGTGGCACCGGCCCCGATCCCGGCGACCTCGGCGCCCCCGGCGACGCTGCCCTTCGCCCCGGCGAAGGCCTTCGCCCCGGCGTTCAGGCCCTCCAGGCCGACGCCGGCACTGGCCTGCGCCTCGGCTCCGGCGAACCCTTCGGCCCGGCCGTAGCCCTCCACGTACCCGTATCCCGCGCGCCCCTCGGTCAGGGCCCGGCCACCCGCGGACACCTCGGCCTTGCCCGTGAGGCCCTTGTCCGTGATGCCGACGTTGGCACTGGCCCGGGCCCCTGCGTAGGCGTCGGCGATACCGGAGAGCCGCATCGAGCCGTTGCTGAGGGATCCCTGCGCCGTCGCGTGGCCGAGCTCGGCGTACGCCTGGGCCGAGCCCTCCTTGCCGTACTTGGGCCCGGAGGCCTTGGCGCCCGCGCCGGGCCCGGTCGCCGACGCGGAGCCCTCGGCCTGCCAGCCGTTGGTCTTCGTGCCCACCTCGGCGTCCTTGGACCGGGGGAGCGGGACCTCGGCCAGGTCGCCTTCGGGGTGGGCGTTGAACCCGCCGATGGTCTGGTCGGCCCCCTTGCCGAAGGCGTCGCGGTTGCCGTCGACGACGGCGGCCTCCAGGGCGGCCTTCACGTGCTGATCGGCTTCGGAAGCGGCCTTCACGCGGTCGTCGAGGTACTGCTGCCACGAGGTGACCGCCGTGCGGATGGAGGCTTCGCCGTCGGGGTCGTGGTGGTAGGCGCTGCGCTCGGCGGGGGTCAGCTTGGAGTAGTCGAAGGCGACGCGGCCCTGCTCCGACACGGTCATCCCGGCGGCGACCGCGTCGTCCCGCGCGCTCTGGAGCTTCGACTTGAGATCGGTGAACACGGCGTGGGCGTCCAGCAGCAGGCTCGCGACGGCCTTGGCCTGGGTCTGCGCCGCGGCGTACTCGTAACGGGTCGCCGCGAAACCCGACTGCGCGGCGCCCGCGCTGACGCCGGCCCAGGTCTGGCCCAGCGTGATCTTCTGGACGCTGTCGCCGTAGCGGGTCTCGACCTTCTTCAACTCGCCCGCCATGGCCTCCCACTTGGCCGCCGCGGCCGTCAGCAGGCCCAGGTCCGTGGTCATGACCTCGTGATACGTCAGCACCGCAGCCCCCTACAGACCGTTCAGCTTCGAGCCGGATGCCAGGAACTGGTTGCCCAGTCCGGTGTCGTTGCGCACGAAGAGCCCCGAGGTCCCGCGCAGCGCGCCCTTCTCGGAGGACAGACGGCCCATCAAGGTCCGCACCTGCTGGTCCCAGGTGTCCGACACCTTCTTCAGGGCGCCGGCCGTGTCCCAGCCCTCGAAGCCCTTCTGGGCCGTGCTGGTGGCGTCGTCCGCGTGCTCGGAGGCCTTCTTGGTGTTCGGCTCCAGCTCGGTCTCGATGGTGTTCGCCGCGGCCTGCTTCTCGGCGGGCGTCGAGGCGAAGTCACCGGACCCGCCCGGAGCGAACGGCCCCGTGGGTGCGCCGTTCAACCGCACGGCCACGTCGTGGTCCGTGGCGCCCGCGCGCTCACGCTCCCACTCCTGCGCGAAATCCCCTGACATGATGCTCCCCCGTCCGAAGGGCAAGATCATATACATGCCAAACGAGCGGAGGTCAACCACCCCGTGCGCAGGGGTGGCGGACGCTCTGGCCGACCGGTCATCTGACCGAAGCGTGCCGTTCTTGTCCCTGCTGTGTAACAGGCGTCTGGGAGCCCCGTGATGGGGGAAATTCGCTACTGCAGGACGCCGGGGCGCCGGTAAGGAGCAGGTGGGAGCCATGACGGGCCGCCGTCAACTCCGCGGAGCCATCGCGGTCTGCGGTCATCATCGGGAGTCGACAGCGGCCGCTCAGGGCCGCCCACGGGGGAACACCATGAACACTGCTGCCCGTACGAGTCGCAGAGGCTGGAAGTCCTACGTCATCGGGGCCGCGACGGTCACCGCCCTGCTCGCGTCCGCGGCGTGCTCGCCGAGCGGGGGCGACGGGCCGGGCGACGGCAAGCCCACCGCCAAGCCGAGCAACCCGAGCAACCCGAGCACGACGAGCCCGTCGGGCACCCCGGGCGACACCGGCTCCCCGAGCACGCCGAAGCCCGGCGGCACGCCCTCGGCGAAGCCGAGCCCGGCACCGAGCGCCACCGGCGGCAGCGGCGACGGGGCCGTCGCCGTCTGCGCCCCGGGCGACGTCTCGATCACCTCCAGCACCGAGGACGAGATCAGCAAGGGCGTCCGGCACATCCTCCTCACCCTCACCAACACCAGCCAGAAGGCGTGCAAGGTCTACCGCTATCCGCAGGTCCAGATCGGCGACGCCCGGCGCCTGGTTCCCGAGATCAAGGAGAGCGCCCCGACGCCCGGGACGCCGTACGAGACCATCGCGCCGGGCAAGCAGACGCACGCCGCGCTGCTCCTGAACGGACCCATGGACGAGGCCCCGGCGAAGACCATGACCGTCCAGCTTCAGGACACCACGGCCGGGAGCAAGAAGGGAGAACCGATCAAGGTCGCCCTGCCCGGCGTCGACACGGTCTACTACAACGACTTCGCCAAGGTCACCCACTGGATGACCGCCTCGGGTCTGGCCCTGCGCTTCATCATGTCGTCCTGACCGTCCGGCCCTCCGGGCCGTCCTCTAAGGTGACTCCACCGGCCGGTCCGCGCGCTCCGCGCGTGCGGGCAACGGCCTTGTGGACAGGGGGAGTCGGTGGAGTCACTGCGGCCCGGCGACCCGCCGGAGATCGGCGGGTACCGCCTGCTGGCGCGGCTCGGCGAAGGCGGCATGGGCGAGGTCTTCCTGGCCCGGACGGCGTCCGGCCGGCCGCTGGCCCTGAAGACCGTCCACCGGGAGCTGAGCCGGGATCCCGACTTCGCCGACCGCTTCACGCGGGAGATACGCGCCAACGACCGCGTACGTTCCGCGTGGACGGTCTCGGTGGTGGATTTCAGCGCTCCGGGGGCGTCCCCGCAGTGGCTCGCCACGGAGTACGTCGCCGCGCCCTCCCTTGGCGAGTGGGTGCACCGGCACGGACCGCTGACCGGCCCGGCCGTGTGGAGCCTGGCCCGGGAACTGTCGGCCGCGCTCGTGGCCGTACGGGCGGCGGGCGTGGTCCACCGCGACATCAAGCCGGGGAACGTGCTGCTCGGCCGGGAGCGGCCCTTCCTCATCGACTTCGGCATCGCGCGCGCCGTGCACGACCCGCGCCACACCCGGACGGGAGCGGTGATCGGCACACCCGGGTTCCTCGCGCCGGAGCAGGCGACCGGAGCCGTGGCCGAGGCCCCGGCGGACGTCTTCTCGCTCGCCGCGGTACTCGTCTACGCGGCCACCGGGCGCAGCCCCTTCCTGGCCGACGGCGAGGAGCTCGAACTCCCCGGCCTCCTCTACCGGATCGTGCACGACGAGCCCGCCGTGGACGGAGTTCCGGACGGGCTCCGCCCGCTGCTCGGCGAGTGCCTGGCCAAGGATCCGCAGGCGCGCCCGACCGCCGACGAGGTACTGACCCGGATCGGCGCGGCAGGGCAGGAGTGGAGCGCGGCGGTACCACCTGCGCTCGCGGCGGACGTGGGCAGCCGGGAGGCCACGCTCCAGGGCATCCTGGCGGCGTCCCAGCCGCAGTCCGTGCCCGTTCCCGTGCCGGCGGCGCCGCCAGCGCCGCCTTCGGCGTTCGCGGCGACGCCGCCGCTTCCCGCTCCGCTTGCGGCCGGGACGCGACGGGTGCCCTGGGTGGCGGGGGCGGTCGGCGCCGCCGTCCTCGTCGTTGCGGCCACCCTCGTGATCAAGATGCCGTGGGGCGGGGATGGCAACGGCGACGGGGGTGGGGACGGGCGCGGACCGGCGACCCCGTCCGCGTCGGCTTCCGGCTCCGCATCGGCGTCGGCGATGCCGCGGTCGTGGGTCGGCACGTGGACCGGCACCGGACCCGGAACCCCCGACGCGGACGGCATCACACGGGCCAGGACGGGCGAGTTCTCCGTCACGGTCACGCTGAACGCGGGCTCCGTCGGAGACCTCGTGGGCCGGCAGGTCAGCGAGGTGAAGGAGACCGCCTCAGGGCGGAACCTGGGGTGCACGGAGGCCCTGGAACTACGGCAGACGAGCGCGGACAGGGCGGTCTTCGCAGCGGTGACCAGCCATCCGACCGACCCCGCGGCCACCTTCGACTGTCCCAAGGGCAACCTCTACGTGCTGACCCTGACGGAGCCCGACCGGCTGACCCTGGAGACCGAAGGGGCCCAGTCGGCGGGCGCCCCGGCCAACCTGACCCGCAGTCACTAGGCGGTCTCCTCCGGACCGGGCCGTGCCGAGAGGCGCCGCACGGTGGTGTGGCCGAGCCAGCCGGCCGCCGCGCCGACCGCGTACCAGAACAGGTCGGGCGGATTGAAGGTGGACCCGAGAACGAGCCGGGCGAGCCCACTGTGCCGGGAGAGTTCCGCCGGTACTCCGGTGAGCTGGAGGAACTCCACCGCCCAGCTCACCGCGAGAGCGCAGGCAGCGGCCCGCAGGGCCGTCACCCGTGGCAGGGCCAGCACGATGAGGGCGAAGATCAGTACGGTGTACAGCGCGTCTCCGCCGTACTTGGCGGGGCTCCCCGTCGCCACGGCCCGTAGCCCCAGCCCCGCGCCGACGGTCACGAGCACCGCCGCGGCCGCCGCGAGACGGGTCCGGGCCCGGTTCCGGCCGGTTCCGGCACGGGCACGCCCCGCAGGCGAGTAGGTGGTCATGGGCCCACCCTGCCAGACGGTTGACGCCCGCCGTCTCCGTCTCCGTCTCCGGCTCCCGCGAGGCTCCGGCTCCCGTTCCCGCTTCCGTCGCGGAGCGGAGGGGCATGTGGGCCGCGTACCCAGGCGGGTTGAGTAGGGCGACTCATGCAGGCCAGGGCGGTGGCCGACACGCTGGAGGCACGAAGACCGCACACCCCGTCCCGGAGGTTCGATTCCATGATCAGCCACGTCGCCGCCGCCCTGGCCCCGGTGTTCGGGCGGATGACCGTCTCCGCGGACCCGTCGGGCCCCGTCGTCGGCGGGACCATCCTGGCCGCCAACCACACCAGCCTGGCCGACCCCGTCGTCGTGGTCGCCGCGCTGCGCCGGCTCGGAGTCGAGCCGGTGATCATGGCCACGGCCGGGCTGTGGCGGATCCCGGTGCTGGGCGGGGCGCTCGCCCGCGAAGGGCACATCCCGGTCCACCGGGGAACGGCCCGCGCGGCCGGTTCACTCGCCGACGCCGCCCGGGCACTGGCGGCGGGACGGTGCGTGCTGATGTACGGGGAAGGCGGGATCCCCACCCGGCGCGACTCGGGGGAAGCCGCGCCCCTGCCCTTCCGCAGCGGCCTGGCCCGCCTCGCCCTGGCCACCGGAGCACCCGTCCGCCCCGTCGGTCAGGCGGGCGTCCGCCGGGTGAGCTCGGGGACGACGGCCAAGCAGCTCGCCGGAGTCCTCACGGCCCCGGTCCGTCGGCCGCGGGTCCATGTGCACGTGGGCGCGCCCCTGTTCCTGCCCGACGGGCTCCCCGAAGCGACGGCCGCGGCCCACGGGGCGGTCACCTCGGCCTGGCACACCGCACTGTTCGGCCTCGCAGGCGTCGGAGTCGGAGTCGGCGTCGGCACGCCGTAGGCCGCGCGGAGCATCGGCTCCGAACGGCCGGTCAGCGGACCGGGCGCAGGGCCGCCAGGTCGCGGGCGGCGAGTTCGGGGCGGGCGGTCAGGGCGCCGTGCACCGCGTCCAGGACCGGCAGCTCGGCGTGGCCGCGGGCCAGGTCCACGTCCTTGGCCGCCAGCGCCACGGGGAAGTGGGAGCCCTCCGCGTAGGCCCGGGCCACCGCACCGGCCAGGGGCCCGCGGGCCAGTTCCGAGCGCAGCAGCTCTTCCGGAAGGCCCAGCGCGGAGCCGAGCTCCAGGGCCTCGGTGACCAGCGCGACGCCGCCGATGACCGCGTTGATCAGGACCAGCTTGAGCGCGGCGCCGGAGCCCGCCGGACCGCACTCGGTCACCTCGCCGAAGGTGTCCAGGACCTGGCGGACCGGGCCGGGCAGCGGCCCACCGGCCAGCACCCACAGCTCGCCGGAGGCGGCCCGGTCCACGCTGCCCATGACCGGGGCGTCGGTCAGCAGCACTCCCGAAGGCAGCCGTCCCGCCAGGTCCCGTACCGCCTGCGGGCCGACGGTCGAGGTGTCGATCCAGTGCGTACCGGGGCGCAGGGCGGGCAGCAGCTCCTCCGCGACGGCGCGCAGGGCCGCCGGATCGGCGAGCATGGTGATCACGAGGTCCGCCTCGCGGACGGCCTCGGCGGGGCTCGCGGCCGGGACCGCGCCGGCCTCGGAGAGTGCGCGGGTCCTGCCCGGGGTGCGGTTCCAGACGGTCACCGGGTGTCCGGCGGCGAGCAGTCGGCGGGCCATCGGGGCGCCCATGCTGCCCAGGCCGAGGAAGGCGATGTGCGGCGCGTCGTCCGCTGTGGTGTTCATGGCCTCGACGCTAGGTCCGCCCCAGCCATGCGACAAGCGAATGAATAGCATGGCTCCCATGCCGATCCCTGACCTCTACGAGGTGTTCCGCAGCGTGGCGCGCCACGGCTCCTTCACCGCCGCCGCCCAAGTCCTGGGCTACACCCAGTCCGCGGTGTCCCGTCAGGTGCAGACCCTGGAGGAGGAATGGGGCACCCCGCTGTTCGACCGGCTGCCGCGCGGCGTACGGCTCACCGAGGCCGGCCGGGCCCTGCTGCCGCACGCCGAGGCGGTCGGCGAGCGGCTGCGCGCCGCCCGCGCCGAACTGGACGCGCTGCGCGCCCTGGACGGGGGCCGCCTGCGGATCGGCGCGTTCTCCACGGCCGACGCCGCCCTGCTGCCCCGCACCCTCGCGGCGTTCCGGGCCCGGCACCCCGCCGTGCGCGTCACCCGCACCGAGGGCGGATCCGCCCGGCAGCTGGCCCTGCTGGCCGCCGGGGAGCTGGATCTCGGCGTGGTCGGGACGGCCTGCGGGCAGCCGCTGGAGGGGTGCGAACTGCACCACCTGCTGGACGAGCGGATGTACGTGGCGGTGCCCCGCGGCCACGCGCTGGCCGGAAAGCGCTCGGCGCGGCTGGCCGACTTCGCCGGGGAGGAATGGATCGCAGCGAGCAGCCGGCCCGAGGAAACCCTCATGGCCGGCGCCCTGGCCCGGGGATTCCAGCCCCGGATGGGCTTCCTGGCCGCCGACTGGATCGCGAAACAGGGCTTCGTGGCGGCAGGCCTGGGCGTGACCCTCGTGCCCGAGTTGGCGGCCTCATCGGCCCGCGCGGACATCGCCCTGGTCCCGCTGCACGCGGAGGACTCCCCGCGTCGCGAGGTGTACGCGGCGACTCCGCGCGGCTCGGCCCCCTCACCCGCGACCACCGCCTTCCTCGCGCTCCTGCGCTCCGTGGCCGCCGAGTTGACCGCCTGACCGGAGGACACCTTCACCTGATGCAGTCCAACGCCTGTGCAACGTAACGGTGTTGGTGCCTTCGTGCGCTTCCGGGGACCGTACGTACGCCTCCTTGCGGGGATGCCGGCGGCGAGTGCCCTGGAACTCGCCCGTCCGGCCGTACGGACGTTCTAGCGTGCCGGGCATGATCTCGCTCAGGTTCAGGCGGGCCCTGCTGCTCGCCCTCGCATCCGTCATGCTCTGCGCCCCGCAGACCGTCGCGGCCCAGACCCCTCCGGACCCCGCGGCCTCCACGCCCGCGGCGACGCCCGACCGCCCCTCCTACGAGGTGTCGCTGCGCAGCGACACCGACGGCTCCCACTGGACCGGCCGCCAGACGGTCTCCTTCCGCAACTCCGCCCGAACTCCGCTGCGTTCGATCGACGTCCGGCTGTGGGGGAACGGCACCGACGGCTGTGGAACTCCCGGGGCGCCGTCCCCGGTCCGGGTGGGCAGGGTCACCGGAGGCAGCCCGCGACCGCTCACCGTCGGCTGCACCGCCCTGCAGATCGACCTGCCCGCGCCGCTCCCGTACGGGGCGCGGGCCAGCGTCTCCTTCGACGTGGACATCACCGTCCCGGACCGCGTCCACCGCTTCGGCAAGGACGGCGCGCACCGCTACCTCGGCAACGCACTGCCCCTGCTGTCCGTACGCGACGCCCAGGGCCGCCACCTCGACCCCGACGTCGGCTTCGGCGAGAGCTTCTACACCCTGACCGGCGACTTCCGCGTCGCCCTCGACCACCCCGGCGCGCTCGTCGTCCCCGCGACGGGCACCACCACGCGCCGCGCCGGCGCACCCGGCCGCACGGTCACCACCAGCATCGCGCACGGGGTACGGGACTTCGCGTGGGCCGCGGGCCCCTTCCGGTCTAAGACGCTGACCACGCCGGGCGGAGTACGGCTGAACGCCTACTGGACCGCCACCACCTCCCCGGAGGGCGTGGCCGGCGATCTGAAGGACGCCGTGGGTTCGGTCGACGCCTTCGGGAAGCGCTTCGGGCGCTACCCGTACGGTGAGCTCGACCTCGTCATGAGCGACAACCTCGACGACTTCGGCAACATGGAGTTCCCGGGCCTCGTGCTGCTCGCGACCGAACCGGAGGGCTCGGCCGTCGTCCACGAGATCGCCCACCAGTGGTTCTACGGCATCGTCGGCAACGACCAGTTCACCTCGCCCTGGCTGGACGAAGCCTTCGCCCAGTACGCGAACCTGACGTACTACGGCGACGACACCACCACGTGCTGGGAGGACGCGGGAGCCTGGCCCAGTGACACGGCCGCCCTCACCAACTCCATGGGCTACTACGCGAACGGCCACCGCTCGGAGTTCGTCCGGGTCGTCTACCACCGCGGCTCCTGCGCCCTGAGCGACCTGGAACGCACCCTGGGCGCCCCGGCGATGACGGCCATGCTGCGCGACTACGTGCGCGACCACTGGCTGGGCGTCTCCACGACCAAGGACTTCCAGCGCGCGGCCCAGGCGGCAACGTCCCAGGACCTCACCTCTTTCTGGGCGGAACACAGGATCCACTGACCAGGTCCGGCACGAACCCGCGGGCGCGAGCGGATCTTCCCGTGGCACCCTGTCGTGTCATGGCAGATGACAGCAGCAGCACGTTCCAGCCGGGTCAGACGGGCCTCGTCGTCAGTATCCCGGAGGCGGAGCCGGCCGTCCGCGGATGGCGCGAGCGGCTCGACCCTTCGGCCCGGGCCGGGGTTCCCGCACACGTCACCGTGCTCTTCCCGTTCCTGGAGGAGGGCCGAATCGATCCGCTCGTCCACGCCGCCCTCGAGGACGTGCTGCGCCGTCACCAGCCGTTCGACCTGCGGTTCGAGAGGTGCGGACGGCTCCCGGAGGTCCTGTACCTCGTTCCGGAGCCCGCTGCGCCGCTGATCCGGCTCACGGAGGCGATCGCCGCCCGCTGGCCCGAGGCCCCGCCGTACGGCGGCCGGTTCGCCGAGATCGTGCCGCACCTGACCATCGCACAAGGCCAGGAGGGCACGGTCCTGGAGGAGATCGAGGCCGACCTCGACGGCAGGCTCCCGTTCACCTCGCACGTCTCCGCGGTGGAGTTGATGGTCCACGACGGCACCACGTGGCGGACGCGGGCCTCCTTCGCACTCGGAGACCCCGCCCCTCGCCCCCGAGACCGCCCCCTGAACCCTCTCGGGGGCGGTCTCCGGGGCGGCCCCGGGTCGGTCCCCGATGTCCGGCGCGAGCGCCGTCCGTAGCGTCGTTGTCATGTGGAGAAACGGGAAGAACGGGACCGGCGGCACGCGCCGGATGTCGCCGTGGAAGCGGGCGTTGCTGATCCTGGGCTCGCTGGTCGCGACCTTCGCCCTGGTCATCGGAGTGCTGTTCACATGGCTCTACACGGGAGCCAAGGTGTCCACCGTCGGCGCGGTGGACTTCCGCAACGCCCTCGCCGTGCCACCCCTGGCGCAGTCCACGGTCGAAGCCGACGGAACGCGCGTCTTCGACCTGCGGATGCAGACCGGGGAAACCGAGTTCACCCCGGGGACCAAGACCCCCACCTGGGGGTTCAACGGGAGCCACCTGGGCCCCACCCTCCGCGCGGCGAAGGGGGAGAAGGTCCGGGTGAAGGTGGCCAACGCCCTGCCCGAGGCCTCGTCCGTCCACTGGCACGGCATGCACCTGCCCGCCGCGATGGACGGCGGCCCGCACCAGATGGTGCCGGCGGGCGGCAGTTGGGCCCCCGAGTGGACGGTGGAGCAGCCCGCCTCGACCCTCTGGTACCACCCGCACCCGCACGGCGCGACCGAGTCACACGTGCAGCGCGGCCTCGCGGGCCTGTTCCTCCTCGACGACCCGCAGTCGGCGGCCCTGCCCCTGCCCAAGACCTACGGGGTCGACGACATACCGGTCATCGTCCAGGACGTGTCCTTCGACGGCGGCAAGTTCGACCACGGCCACAAGCTGATGCGCAACGTCGGCTTCCTCGGCGACCGGACGATGGTCAACGGGACGCTGGACCCGTACGTGACCGTGCAGGACGAACTGGTCCGGCTGCGTCTGCTGAACGCCTCCACCGCCCGCGTCTACACCTTCGGCTTCGACGACGGCCGGGAGTTCCGGCAGATCGCCTCGGACGGCGGCCTCCTCGAAGCCCCGCACATCACCGACCGCCTGCGCCTGTCGCCGGGGGAGCGCGCGGAGATCGTCGTACGCATACGGCCCGGCGAGCGGACGGTCCTGCGCTCCCACCCCCTGGACGCCGGCCTGGACTTCTGGAACCAGCGCTTCGGGGGCGGCGACGACTCCTTCGACGTGATGCAGCTGCGCGGGGCCCCCACGCTTCGACCGTCGGCCGAGCTGCCGCAGGCGCTGGCGGCCTCGACCCTCCCCACCGGCGAGGACGCGGTACGCGGCCGCTTCTTCGAGCTCAAGATGTCCGGCATCAACGGCCGGAAGATGGACATGTCCCGCGTGGACGAGACGGTCACCCGCGGGACGACCGAGACCTGGACGCTCCGCAACAACGACGGGATGCCGCACAACTTCCACGTCCACGACGTCCAGTTCCGCGTCCTCGACATCAACGGCGCAGCCCCGCCCGCGCCGTTGCGCGGCCCGAAGGACACCGTGTTCATCCCGTCCGGTACGACGGTCCGCATAGCCCTGCGCTTCGAGGGCCCCGCAGACCCGGACACGCCGTACATGTACCACTGCCACCTCCTCTACCACGAGGACGAGGGCATGATGGGCCAGTTCACGGTGGTGAACCCGGGCCGGCCGACACAGGCCCCGAAGCTCCCGCCCACCTCCGGCACGCACCAGCACTAGGCATGGGGAGAACACCCGGCACCACTGCCCCTACAGTGTCGAAGGTATGACGGCACTTGCATCCTTCACCTTCGTGCGCCACACCGATGGGCTCCGCCACCACTTCGAGCGCGACGGCGAGCACCACGGCCGCCCCGCCTATCGCCGAACGGACGGGAACGTGCGGTGTGTCTGGTCGCCGACCGACGGCTGGCACTACGAGATCGCCGACGGCCTCGTGACCGCCCACCTCCTCACCAGCCACATGGATGAACTCGAACCCCCGGCCACCGTCTGGCGAAGCTTCAAGAACGAACGCTCCTACCTCTACGACCTCCGGCCCCTGGACCCCGAAGCGTGATCCGCGGGACACGGCGGGCCGCAGACCTCGGTGGTCTGGATCCTCCGGGAGGGGGAGACGGTGCTGTTCTCCACGACGGCCGGTCGCCAGAAGGCGCGGAACCTCCTGCGGGATCCACGGATCAGCCTCACGGTCTTCGACACCGAGGACCCGTACCGGTCCCTGGACATCCGCGGCACCGCCGAACTGATCGACGACCCGGAGAAGTCGCTGCCGCGCACGCTCTCGCAGAAGTACCTGGGCGAGGACCCGCCGGCCGAACCGGACGAGGTGCTCCGGGTGATCGTTCGGGTGACCCCGCAGAAGGTCACTGGCTTCTCCGTCTGAGGAGTGCCGACGCCCGGCTGCCGTCTCAGCGGCCTTCGGCCGTGGCGAAGTCCGGGAGTTCGGTGGACAGCAGTTCCTCGGCGCCGTTGTCGAGGAGCTGCTGCATCTGCTGCGAGCGGGGCAGCATGGTCGCCTCGTAGGCGCGGACGGCGTCGCCGACGGTGTCGTTGTCCACCAGGGCGAGGGCGAGCTCGCAGGCGTCCAGCATGGCGAGGTTGACGCCGACGCCGAGCGGGGGCATGAGGTGGGCGGCGTCGCCCAGCAGGGTGACCGCGGGGTGCTGGTCCCAGACGTGCGGGACGGGCAGGGCGTGGATGGGGCGGTCGACGTAGAGCCCGTCGTTGTCGGTGAGCAGCCGGCGCAGGCGGGGTGACCAGTGGCGGTAGCGCTCCAGGAGCAGGGCGCGGATGGCTTCGGTGTCCTGGACGGTGAGGCCGCTCGCGGCGATCCAGTCGGCGGGCACCCGCTGGATGACGTACGCGCGGATGTGACCGCCGCTGCTGCGCTGCGCGAACAGGCCCCGGTCGCCGTCGGCCGCGGCGGCGCTTCCCCGGCCGACCAGGTCGGCGATGTCGGCGTGCCGGTCGTCGACGTCATGGAACCAGGCTTCGAGGAAACTGACGCCGCTGTAGCGGGGGGTGGCCGGCGAGAGGGCGCGGCGGACCCTGGACCAGGCGCCGTCGGCGCCGATGACGAGGTCCGCCTCGATGGTGGTGCCGTCGGCGAAGTGCAGCCGCCGCGGGCCCTCCACGGGCCCGTCGAGGGACCGGAGCGTGTGCCCCCACCGGACGGTGCCGGGCTTCAACGAGCCCAGCAGCAGGTCGCGCAGGTGGCCGCGGTCGATCTCGGGCTTGAAACGTTCGCCCTCGTCAGGGGTGTGCTGGAAGAGGAGTGTCCCGGCCGGATCCAGCTGACGCATTTCCTGCCCCTCGGGCCGGGACAGCCGGAAGAACTCCTCCAGCAGTCCGGCTTCGCGCAGGGCGATCTGGCCGTTGTCCTCATGGAGGTCGAGGGTGCCGCCCTGGTCGCGTGCCCCCGGCCCGGTCTCGTGGTCGTAGACGGTGGGGAAGATGCCGTGCCGCTGGAGGATGCGGGCGCAGGTCAGCCCGCCGGGCCCGGCACCGATGATCGCGATGCGGGGCGAAGGGCCGATGGTATCGATGGTCATGGGTCGTGCTCCGTTCGTGTCGCGCAGAACTGCGCTGTCAGCCGGCCGTGACGGCGGGCGATGCCTTGGCGGTTCCGGAGACTTCCGTGGTCCCGGTGGGTACGGGCGGTCCCGCCTTCTTCAGCGGGACCTCGATGACGAAGACGGCGGCGACGAAGGCTCGGGCGCAGAGGATCGCGGCCGTCAGGAAGATGTGGCTGGTGCCCGTGGCGAAGGCGCCGAGGTAGGCGTCCTTCGCTCCGGCGGGCAGATCACGCAGCGCGTTCGGGTCCGTTTCCGCGCCGGCGGGCAGGTGGGGCTGCACGGCGCGGGTGAACAGCGAGCCGAAGACGGCGACGCCGAGGGATCCACCGAGGGTGCGGAAGAGGTTGACCGAGCTCATGGCCGCGCCCATGTCGCGCAGGGAGACGCTGTTCTGGGCGATGGTCCCGGCCATCTGCAGGGTGAAGCCGAGGCCGATGCCGACGAGGACCATGGAGAAGCTGGTCACCAGGGACGAGGTGTGGGCGTCCATGGTGGCGAGCAGGCCCGTGCCCGCGGTGAGGAAGAGGGTGCCGACGACGGGGAACACCTTGTACTTCCCGGTGGCGGACATGACCTTCCCGGCGACGGTGGAGACGATCACGACGGGGATCATCATCGGGAGCATCAGCAGGCCGGAGTCGGTGGCCGAGGCGCCCTGGACCGTCTGCTGGAACAGCGGCAGGTAGAGGCCCGCGCCGAACATGACCACACCGGCGGCCAGGAGCAGGATCATCGCGAGCGGGTAGTTGCGGTGGCCGGTGAACACGCTCAGCGGCAGCAGCGGCTCACCGGCCCGCTTCTCGACCTGGACGAACAGGGCCAGGCCCACGATCGCGGCGGCGCCGAGCGAGAGGATCTGCCAGGAGCCCCATGCGTAGGTGCTGCCGGCCCAGGTCGCGGCCAGGACGATCGCGCTGATGGAGAGGGTCAGCAGGGCGATGCCCGCCCAGTCGATCCTCGCCTGGATGCGCCGGGCGGGGACCTGCAGCTTCAGCCAGAGCCACACCAGGGCGACGAGCCCGAGGGGCAGGTTGATGTAGAAGGCCCAGCGCCAGTCGAAGTGGCCGGTGACGAAGCCGCCCAGGAGCGGTCCGCCGATGGTGCCGATCGCCATCACGGAGGCGGTCATGCCCTGGTACCTGCCCCGCTCGCGCGGTGGTACGAGGGCGCCGATCAGCGCGAAGGCGCCCGCGCCGATGCCCCCGGCGCCGATGCCCTGCACGACGCGGTAGGCGATCAGCTCGCTCATCGAGCCGGAGGTCCCGCAGAGGGCGGATCCGGCGATGAAGAGGGTGATCGAGGCCAGGTACACGGGCTTGCGGCCGAAGAGGTCGCCGAACTTGCACCCAGCGCACGTCCTTCGGCACGGCCGTGGGGCCGGCGGAGGGGAGGGATGCGGTCGCGGACATGACTGATCACCCCTTTCGGGCGTGGCGAACGAGGAGGTACGAGAGAGGCGAAGCCGGGGAGCAGCGCGGGGGCGGCAGCCGGCCTCACTTCTCCAGAAGGCCACAACCGTTCATTAAGTGCAACCGCTCAACTTATGCACTCGTGCACCTCAAGGGGTGGTGGTGCCGATCTAAGGGCGGGCGTCCCAGCGGTGGAGCAGCGATCCGTCCCGGCCGAATACGTCCATCAGGTAGCCCCGGGTCGTGGAGAGCTGCTCGAATCGCGTGAGGTAGGTGACGACGGAATCCCGCTGCTTCTCGAAGAGCGCGTTCTCCGTGGAGGTGTGCGTGGTCCGGAGGATCAGGAGCGGAGCCCCCTCGGGGCCCTCTTCCTGCTGGATGGCGTACACGCTCTCGTCCCCACCCGCGTGCTGGTACCGCTCGGCCAGTGCCCGTGCGGTCGACGGCGCGGCCGTACTCGTCACGGTCG
The DNA here is from genome assembly GCF_026342735.1 of Streptomyces sp. NBC_00193. Lineage (GTDB taxonomy): Bacteria > Actinomycetota > Actinomycetes > Streptomycetales > Streptomycetaceae > Streptomyces > Streptomyces stoeckheimensis. The sequence continues at coordinate 304,351 of NZ_JAPEMM010000002.1, read as the reverse complement.
GTCCGGCCGACGGAACGGCGCCTTGCCGTTCCGTGCAGGCCGTCAGGAGCAGTGCGCAGCCGCCGACCAGGGAGACCGTTCGCACTCGCATCCGCGTCCGCATCCGTATCTGCATACCGCTCCTCAAGTCGCCGATGATGAAGCCATATTGGCTCGAGAAGTGCACCCGGGTGTGACGGAAGGCCAAGCGGACGGCTGCCGTCCCGTGGGCCGTCTACTGTGCGGACCAAGGCCGAGCCGCCCCTCGTGGCGACCTGAGGAGGAATCCTGTGGCATCGCAGTACGACCCCGAGCACGCTCCCGCGGGTGATGTGGGCGCAGCGCTGTTGATGATCGATTCCCGGCTCAAGGGTATTCACGACGGCAAGACCGGGATGGACCCCGAACAGCAGGCGCTGATCGACCAGTACGCCTCGTCGCTCGGCCCCGAAGAAGCCGACGACCTGCTGGACGGGGCGTGCACGCTCATCTACATGTTCATGATCTGGCTGCGCAGGGCCCACGAGGAGCACGGCAAGGACGTCATCGAGTACGTCGTCCCGAACATCGTCGCCACCATGCGCATGATGCCCAGGAGCGTGCGCCCCGAGGCCATCCCCACCATGGCCGGACTCGTCATCGCCGCGGGCACCGGCCTGAGTCCCAACCTGTGGCGCAAGCAGTACGGGGACTGGACCGAGGCGGAGATGAATCCGCTCGAGGCCACGGCCTTCCTGCTCGCGGAGTACATCAACCGCATGACCGGCGACCCCGACTTCGCGACCCGCCTGATCACCGACGCCCTGGCCGACGCGGAACAAGACTGACGTGCGGCCCGTGCGTCACCCGTCCCTCCCGCGAGCTGCCCTGGGGGCGATCACCGGGTTTCCGTGATGTGGTGCTGGGGGAACCGATGAGTTTCGCCGCGACCGGCTGTCTACCCCTGTGGAAGACCGAAACCCCAGCAGCCGCCCCGGAAGGGTGAGGAACATGAAGTACATGATCCAGATGAACGTGCCTGCCGCCGAGTGGGACGCCATCATGTCGTCGTACTCCGAGGACGACATGAAGGCCATGTTCGCCCACATGGGAGCCCTCAACGAGGACATCACCGCCGCCGGGGAATGGGTGGACGGGCAGGGCCTTGGCGGCCCCTCGCTCGTCAAGACGGTACGGGCCGGAAGCGACGGGCGGCCGCAGGTGACCGACGGGCCGGCCCAGGAGGGGCAGATCCTGGCCGGGTACTGGCTGGTCGACGTCAAGAGCGAGGACCGGGCCCTGGAGATCGCCGCACGGGCGTCGGCCTGCCCCGGCCCGGGAGGGAAGCCGGGCAACGACCCGGTCGAAGTGCACCCGATCCCCGCAGACCCGACCCAGGCCTGAGCCCCGGCGCTACGGCGAGGGCGAGGGCGAGGCCGTCCTCGGCGGGGACGACGCGCGGTCCGCGACGAGGCGGACCGCCGCGATCGTGAGGTCCGGGTCGTGGAGCTGGACGTAGTGGTCGCTGCCGGTCGCCAGCAGGTGCGGGGTCTGCGGCCGCAGGCCCACCAGAGCCTGCTGCGCCGTGGGCCAGGCCTTCTCCAGCTTCGCCACCAGGTCCTTGGACATCGTGGGCGGTACGGCGAAGGGCGCGGTCTTGCTCAGTACCGCGACGGGAACCGGGGGCAGCGGCCCGCCGCGGTCGAGGGCGTTGACCCCGCCCTCGATGTCGACCTGCTCGAACTCCGGATCGGCGTCGAAGGGCGTACCGGGATGCCGCAGCGCTTCCACGTAGGCCGCCCAGTCCGCCCCCATCGCGGGCTTCAGCGCCGGCCCCAGCGCGTCGACCAGGACGAGCCCGCGCGTCCGCTCCGGATGCTCCTGCGCGTAGCGCAGCGCGAGCATCCCGCCGAAGGAGTGCCCCACCAGCAGGTACGGACCGGGCACGCGCCCGGCGGTCAGCACCACGGTCGGGCTCCCCGAGCCCGCGCAGTGGAGGTACAGGCTGCGCCCGCCGCCGATGTCCACCCGCTGCTCGGTGTCATCGCCGCCGGGCGGCGGCGCAGCGGCCACCAGCAGTACGGCGGCCACCACGGCCACCACCGCACCTGGCGGACGCCCTCGCATACCCCCAGCCTCCTCCGCCCCCTTGCACCCCGCCATCCGGGCCCCGGCGCCCGGCGCCCGGCTTCCGGGCCGGACACCGGGGCGACGACCCGGGCGTGGCGGAGGGGTCAGACCATCAGCAGCAGCCGGGTGTTCGACACGAGCTTCCGGTTGACGCTGGTGCTCTGGACGAAGATCGTGAACTCGTCGTTGTGGTCCGGCTTGACCCGCGCCTCTACGGCCGGCAGTCCGAGCAGTGCCCGGGCCTCCGGCCCCGTGTACACCCGGTCCGTCTTCTTCTCCAGCACCGCGATCTGCTTCTTCGCCTGGATCTTCTCGGGCTTGCTCAGCTGGTAGAACGCACCGCCGGTGCGGTAGGTGTGCCCGGATTCGACGACCCATTCCCGGATCGCCGCGTCGCGGGCCACCGGGATCAGCTCGTACGCGGAGGGATCCGCCGGAGTGAGACCGGCCGCCTTGATCGTGTCCTTGTTGACCACCTCGGCGCCCGTGGAGAACACGGCCCGCGATCCCCGGATGCCCTTCGCCCGGCCCACCATGAACTTCTCGGTGGCGTCCTTGATGACCTGCCCGGCCTCCTCCAGGCCCTGCGTGCTCGTGGCGTCCCAGATGGCGATGTTCTCCTTGGGGAACCCGCACTGCATGGCCTCGCGCTTGCCCATCTGGTCCGGCACGAGGACGGCCAGCGTCCAGTTGTCCTCCTGCGTCTCGATCATCTCGGCCACGGCCTTCACCAGGTCGCGCTGATTCCGGGCGGGGGCGTCCGGGCAGCGGTGGCTGGCGTTCTCCTGCCCGTCGGTCAGCACGAACGTCAGGAAGCTGTGGTCGCCGTACAGCTGGGCCGTCTGCGCCAGCTCGCGCTGCGACTTCAGCGAGGCCGCGAGCAGCGCCGTCATCCCACCGGTCCGGTACAGCTGCTTCAGCGACGGCATCCGCAGCACGTCCTTGTCGTAGACGACGCACTCCACCTTGTCCGCGAAGACGTAGACCGTGACGCGGGTCTCCTGGTCCAGTTCACCCGATCGGCGTGCCAGGTATGCGATCTGCTGGTCGGCGACCTCGACGACCTTGCTGCTCAGGTGGGACATGGACGAACTGGCGTCCAACACAAGAGCGACGTGGTTGATGTAGTTCTGGTTTCCGGACATGGAAGCTCCCCCTCGTTTCCGACTGGATGCTCCTACCGTCTCACCCACCACTGACAATCGATCATGGCTCCGATCCCCGGCGAAGGGTCCCCGCTCGGGCCCGAACAGGGCCGCACGAAGGGCCATGTGACGTGTCGAAACGTTTCACCCGTGGCGTTCGAGTGAACGGTCGTTCCTGTCGGCTCCGCCGGGCGTTGAAACGGCTGACGCATCCGCCCATGGGAGCGTCACCCGATCCTTGAGTTCTTAGGGGAACCAATGCGTATTCGCTCTGCCGTCACCGCTTCCGTCCTCGCCGCCGGCATCCTGCTGGGCGGCGCCGGCGCGGCCCTGGCCAACGACGGTGTCGACATCGACTACTTCTCGGGCGGTCACAAGTCCTTCTCGTCCAACTGCTCGTCCGCGGCCGCCATCCCGGCGCCCTTCGGCCCCGCCTACACCTCCACCTGCGAGAAGGGCGGCGAGGCGGAGTGGCTCAAGGGTGCCCACCTCGGCGCCTAGCACGACCATCCGGCCCGGGCCGGAGCGCGGGGGCGGTCGGACGGTGACGTCCGCCGCCCCCGCGGTGTGTCAGCGGGTCCGGCCCTGCGCGGCGACCCGCCGGCGTACGGCCAGGACGAGCAGCGCCGTGGCGAGGACGGCCACACCGCCCAGCCGCAGGATCACGTCGTAGGCCTCCTCGGGCGAGCGCTGCGGGGTCATCGCCGAGATCCCCGCGGCCGTCCCGGCCAGCGCGATCGCACCTCCGGTGACCAGGAACGTCAGGAGCACCCCGGATGCCTCCCCGGCCCTGGCCGGCGCCACGAGCTGCTGCGTCGCCACGCTGGCGTAGGTCCAGCCCAGCCCGAGGCCCAGGCCGCACCACGCGAACACCGGTACGTACAGCCACCAGGCGCTGACCTGGGTCAGCGCGTACATCCCGGTACCCGCGCCGATCCCGGCCAGCGCCATCACCGTCGTCGGCCGCATGTGCCGGCCCAGCCGCGCCCCCAGCGGCCCGCTGAGCGCCACGAGCAGGGCCGGGGCGAGGAAGACCCGGGCACTGCTCCACCCCCAGGCGTCCGCGCGCTCCACGGTCAGGGTGAGGGCGGCCAGCGCACCGACGATCAGGGCGCAGCCGAGCACGTCGAGCTCGCGCGGCGCCGCCGCATCGCGCGAGTCGGGTACGTACGCGAGGGCGGTGAGCAGCGAGAGCAGGCTCAGCGGCGCCATCAGCCAGAAGATCCAGCGCCAGCCCGGCCCCTCGGTGAACCCGCCGCCCAGGGCCTTGGCGCGGGACTCCTCGGGAAAGGTGTTGGTGATCACCGACACGGCCACCGGGAAGACGAACGCCGCGCCCACCCCCTGGGCGATCCGGGCCACGACCAGCGGACCGAGTCCGGGAGCCAGGGCGCAGCCCACGGTTCCCGCGGTGAACAGGGTGGTTCCGGCCAGCAGCGTGCCCCGACGGCCGAAGACGTCGCCCACCCGGCCGCCGATGATGAAGAAGCAGCCGATGGCGAGCATGTAGGCGGACAAGGTCCACTGCGCCGCCGACACGGTGACGCCGAGCTCCGCCGCGATACCGGGGATGGCGAGGTTGAGCGCGAAGAAGTCGAGCTGGATGCAGAACAGGGCGACGGCGACCGCGATGAAGGCCCCTTTCCGCGCCGCCGTGGATGCTTCTGCGCGCATGAGGAGCGTTCCTCCCTGCGGTCTGCGGTCTGCGGTCTGCGGTTTGCCGTCAGTGGGGTGCCACGGCTCCGGAGTCCGGGGACTGCCGGAGTCCTGACGCGTCGACCGCCTCGAAGTCCGAACCCTTGAAGCCCTTGAGCGCGCCCAGCTGGTCGTTGTCCCAGCCGGGGTTCTCCTCGCCGGTGAGGTACCAGGCCGACCCGTTGTCGGCGACGATGGCCCCGTACTTCTTGAGCGCCTCGGCGACGGCCAGGGCCTGCGGGCCCAGGCCCGAGGTGTCCACCGAGCTCTTGAGCCGCAGCCGCAGTCCCATGGGCGGCAGCGAGTCGTCCGCGGCGGCGCCCGCCTGGTGCCGTGCCGGCCAGACGTAGCTCTGATCCGTACGGGGCACGGTCATCCGGATCGCGTGGTCGACCAGCCCGCCCGCGGCCTCGTCGTAGCGGACGAGCCCGGGCAGGATGGCGAGGCCGGCGGCATCGGCCGAGGTCCAGTCGGCGGGCCGCAGCGCGTGGCTCCGCAGGTCGAAGACCGCGCCCGAGCCGGCGTGCCAGGCGTTGTCGCCCTGCTGCGTCGCGTTCCAGAGCTCGTAGGACTTGCACAGGGCCCGGTCCCAGACGACGACGTGACGGTCCCCGGTGCTCGCCGGACCGTTCTCGATCCCGGCGTTCTGCGGGATCCGGTACCCGGACGGGTCGCTCTCCTCGGCGATGTCCAGCGTGACCTTCGACTCCGGCAGCGTCGTGTCCGAGACGGTGATGGGGATGCCGAAGGGCTGACCGTCGACGAGCCCCGCCCCGAAGTCCGGGTGCAGGGGCTCTTCGGCGCCGATCGAGGCGACGTACCGGGCCGAGTCCGCGTGCACGGGAAGCGTGTCCACGGGAGCGTGCCAGAAGCTGTCCGGCGGAGCCGTCCGGCAGGAACCGTCCTGCGGACCGGCGGCAACGAGGCACGTGGCGGCAACGGCGGCGACGACGGTGGCGACCACGGGCATCCGACGCCTTGGGCGGATTGCGGTTCCGCGTTTCGTTGCCATGGCCTCACCTCGCAGTGAACCCTTCCAGCCTAGGCACGGGCGGCGCGTGGTGCGCTCCGGGCGCCCCGCGCGTGCTCCCGGTAGCCCGTTGTGGCCCGGAAAACGTTCTGCGTTCAATGAGATGGGCCGCGACCGAGCGCCCGCTCCGCCAGACACCGCCACCCGGGAGCACGACGCATGCCAGGAACGCGGACGCACGAGGCCGACCACACCGACGGCCGTGGCGGACACGCCCCGCCGGAACGCCTGCCCCGTCCGAAGGCGCCTTGCCCGGGCGGGGCCGATTTCGACGCACGCTCGGCGGAGTTCATGGGCCGGTTCGGCCTGGGCGGGGGGCCGGAGCGCAGCGCGCGGATGACCGCGGGGCTGAACCGGATCGCGGTGAGGATCGCCCCCTACGCCGACCCGTTCGCGGCCCAGTTGCTCAGCGACTTCGCCGTGTGGGTGTTCGCCTTCGACGACCACTGCGACGAGGACTTCCCGAGCCTCACCCCGACGGAGATGCTCACGATGGTCGCGCGCCTCCAGCGGACGATCGAGGCCCCCGGGGTTCCCCTCGGCGAGGACCCCTTCGGCCTGGCACTGCGCGACATCCGGCTCCGCGTGGCGGCGATCGCGACCCCGGTACAGGTCAGGAGATGGATCGACGCGATGCGGGGTTACTTCCTCGCCGAGGCCGGCACCGGCGCTGCCCCGACGGCGCCGGGAAGTCCGCAGGACGTGAGCGACTACCTGCTCACCCGCCTGCACTCCGGAGCGGCCCTGGCCGTACCCGTGCTCCTGGACGCGGTCGGGGCCGGGCTGCCCGCACCGCTGTGGGAGGACCCGCGGATCCGCGCGCTGACCGAGATGGCGGCGGGCATCGTCGTGGTCGACACCGACATCCACTCCTTCGCGAAGGAGAGCCGACGCGGCAGCCGCAGCGGCAACTTGATCGCCCTCCTGGACGGCCCGCACGGACCCGGAGGCGGGCAGGGCCTGCACGCCGCCTCCGCGCTCCGGGACTCGATCACGCGCCGGTTCCTGGACCTGGGGGAGCAGACCGGGAAGGCCCCGGCGGACCCGCGGGTCCAGCGGTACCTGGACGTGCTCACCCAGTACGTCCGCGGCGTACGGGACTGGTGCGCGGCGACCTCCCGCTACCACCCCGGGCAGCCGGACGGCGACCACCACCAGCCCCGAGGGGCCGCAGTCGCGTACGGCCCGGTGGACGACATCCCGCTCTCACCCCACGACGCCTCCCTCGCACCCCCGCCGATCGCTTCGATCGCGTGGTGGTGGGCCGTCGACGGCGCCCCGCCGGCGTCTCCCTGAGTCCTCAACCGCCGCTGCCGCGCCAGATGTTGTCGAAGGCCGCATTCTCGATGGCCCGGCGTTGCCGTACGCCCGCCAGCTCCACCAACGCGTCGTTGACGGCGGCCAGCACCGTCGCGACGGCGTCGTCGGCCACGTCCGGAGCGTCCGCGCCCCGGTCGCCGCCGCCCTCGAGCGCCTCCGCCAGGAGGACGAGCACGGGTTCCTTCGACCGCCACCGCTCCTCGGCCTGCCGCCGGGCAGCCGAATCGGCCGGCACCAGCTCACCGGCACGGAGGGAGAACCCGCGGCGGCGCCGGCGCACGAGCTGTCCTTCCTCTTCGAGTACGGCCTGATAGCTCGCGGACAGCCCGAGCCCCCTGCGCCACAGCCAGTCGGTGACGGACTCGTAGGGCTCCTCGCGGACGAGAGACGCCGCCGCCGCGTCCAACAGGGGGTCACCCGGCGCCGCCCGCTCGGCGGGCACGATGTGATCGCCGTCCAGCCCGATGGCCCGGGCGGCGAGGAGGTCGACCACCTCGGCCCCCGCGAGCGCGAGCGACAGGTCACCCTGTTCGACGGCCCGACCGGACTCCGGGTCCATGGCAATGATCAACAAGTCCCGCGGTGTGGTCATCAGGGGGTCCTCTCAACCGTGCAGGCAGGGCGCCGACCCATTGTCGATCACCTCGACCATCCGTGGGTGCCCCCGGCCCCGTCCGTTCGCAAGACGTCACATTCTCCTGCCCTACGGGAGCAGCTCCAGGGTGATGTGCGGGGCCAGGGCGCGCAGGAAGTCGGGCGCGTCGAAGATCTCGCCGGCGGAGGCGACGCCGACCGTGCGGGTGCGGCCGGTCAGGACCCGGTCCAGGGCCTCCACGACGAGGGGGGCCGTGACGGCGTAGATGTCCTGCCCGCGGGCCACGGCGCGGCGTTCGGCGCCGCCCGAGCGGACGACCGCGTCGACGAGGAAGGTCTGGTCGGACCGTCCGCTGCCGTCGGTCGCCGTCGGCGCCGGCGTGCCGGGGGCCGCGATGTCGCGGACCGCCTCGACCGTCATGTAGGTGGTCACGTCCGGGATCGACAGGTGGCTGGGCACGGTCACCACGTCGGCCATCGTGAACTCCCCGATCACCTGCCGGGCACCCATCGGCTCGGGGAACCGCCATTCGAGGGTCGGCGCGGCGTCGGTGCGGTACTCCCACTGCCCGCCCGCGTACCGCATCCGCCGCTCACCGCGCCGCTCCCGCGAGACCGCGCCCGACAGCCTGGTTCCGGCGGTGGGGTGCCAGCTGCTCAGGGCGTACGCGATGTGCGCCTCCTCGGCCTCCGTCCAGTCGCCCATCGCCGCGGTGGCCAGCAGGTCGCCCAGGCCGCCGAAGAAGGCCATCGCGGGCACGATCACCGCACCGGCCTCCCGCGCCCGGTCGGCGAAGTGCGCGAAGGTGTCGATGTTGGCCTCGAGCTCGGCGGCCACGTCCAGGTAGGGGATCCCGGCCCGCAGGGCCGCCTCGATCACGGGGCCGGTCGTCGAGGCGAAGGGTCCCGCGGCGTTGATCACGGCCGCCGTGCCGGCCAGCGCCCGGTCCAGCGCGTCAGGGTCGCCCACCGTCGCAGGCCGGGCCTCCAGGCCGGTCTCGTACGCCAGCGCCTTCAGCTTCTCGCCGTCGCGGCCCGAGAGCACCGGCACGAACCCGCGCTCCACCAGCTCCGCCACCACGAACCGCCCGGTGTGCCCGTACGCCCCGAACACCGCCACCGTCTGGCCTGATCCCATGGTCCCGCTCCCCGTCGTTCGCCCGTACCCGGATGACCCGCCGCGGGCCTTCGGGGCCCGCCGCGCTCTGTCATGAACATCCTGTCGCGGAACTCCGACCGCACACCACTGTCCGGAACGACATGACCCGTACACTTCCGGACATGACCACCGTCGCGCTGGCCGTCACCGACGGCATGCTGCACTTCGAGTTGTCCCTGGCCTGCGAGGTCTTCGGCTCCGACCTGACCCACCTCGTGGACCCCTGGTACGAGTTCTCGCTCTGCGGACCGGGCGCCGTACGGATCGACCGCTTCAGCCTGGAACCCGACCACGGACTCGACCACCTCGCGCGAGCGGACACCGTGATCGTCCCCGGCTGGGCCGACGTCGACCGGGACCCGCCGGCCGAGCTGATCGACGCGGTGCGCGCGGCCCACCGAGCCGGCGCGCGCGTGGCCTCCCTCTGTACGGGCGCCTTCGTCCTGGCCGCCGCCGGCCTGCTGGACGGCAAACGCGCGACCACGCACTGGGGGCACACCGACGAACTGGCCAGGCGCCACCCCCTCGTCACCGTGGACCCCGATGTCCTCTACGTGGACAACGGCAGCGTGCTGACCTCCGCCGGCAAGGCCGCCGCCATGGACCTGTGCCTGCACCTGGTGCGCCTCGACCACGGCTCCGCCGTCGCCAACAAGATCGCCCGCCGCCTGGTCGTGGCGCCGCACCGCGACGGCGGCCAGTCCCAGTTCGTCACCACCCCCGTGCCCGCCCCCGGCAACCACCCGCTCGCCGACCTCTTCCCCTGGGCGCTGCAACGCCTCGACGAGCCGCTCACCGTGGAAGACCTGGCCCGCCGGGCCCGGATGAGCTCACGTCACCTGGGCCGCCACTTCAAATCGGTGACCGGCACCACCCCGTTGCAGTGGCTGCTCACCCAGCGCATCCGCCGCGCGCAGGAACTGCTGGAGACCACCGGCGACACCGTCGACACCATCGCGACGGCCACCGGCATGGGCACCGCCACCACCCTGCGCCGCCACTTCGCCCGCACGGTGGGCGTCCCGCCGGACGCCTACCGTCGCACTTTCCGCTCCCGGACTGCCCCGGCCCGCTAGATTCGCCGCATGGCGACCCCCGAGGCCTTCCCCGCGGCTACCGCACCCCGTTCCCCGGCACCCTCCGGCTGGTGGCGGAGTGCCGCGATCTACCAGATCTATCCGCGCAGTTTCGCGGACGGGAACGGCGACGGGATCGGTGACCTGGCCGGGATCCGTGCGCGCCTTCCCTACCTGCGCCGGCTCGGCGTGGACGCGGTGTGGATCAGCCCGTGGTACCCGTCCCCGATGGCCGACGGCGGGTACGACATCGCCGACTACCGGGACATCGACCCGATGTTCGGCACCCTGGAAGAGGCCGAGGCGCTGCTGTCCGAGGCGCACGACGCGGGCATCCGGGTCATCGTCGACATCGTGCCCAACCACTGCTCCGACCGGCACCCCTGGTTCCGCGCGGCTGTCGAGGCCGGCCCCGGCTCGCCCGAACGCGCGCGCTTCTGGTTCCGCCCCGGTCGCGGCGAGCACGGCGAACTGCCGCCCAACAACTGGCAGTCCGCCTTCGGCGGCCCCGGCTGGCGGCAGGTGACCGAGGCCGACGGCACGCCCGGCGAGTGGTACCTCCACCGGTTCGCTCCCGAACAGCCCGACTTCAACTGGGAAAACCCCGAGGTCCGCGCGGAGTTCGAGTCGATCCTGCGGTTCTGGCTCGACCGGGGCGTGGACGGCTTCCGCATCGACGTCGCCGACAACCTCGTCAAGGACCCGGAACTACCCGACCACGAAGGCGGGTCCAGCCTTCCCTGGGCCGACCAGGACGGCGTCCACGACATCTACCGCGCCTGGCACAAGGTCCTCGACTCCTACGCCCACGAACCGGTCTTCGTGGGCGAGGTGTGGACCTCCGACCCGGAGCGCTTCGCCCGCTACCTGCGCCCCGACGAACTGCACACGGCCTTCAACTTCCCCTTCCTCCAGAGCCCCTGGGACGCGACCGCGCTGCGCACGGTCATCGATTCCACCCGCGCCGAGCACGCGCCGGTCGGCGCCGCCGCCACCTGGGTCCTCTCGAACCACGACACCACCCGCCACGTCACCCGCTACGGCCGCCCCGACACCTCGTACGCGCTCGACGGCCGCCGCGTGCACGGCGTCCCCGCCGACCTCGGCCTCGGGCGGCGCCGGGCCCGGGCCGCGGCCCTGCTGACGATGGCCCTGCCGGGCTGCGTCTACGTCTACCAGGGCGACGAGCTGGGCCTCGAGGAGGTCGAGGACATCCCGCCGGCGCTCCGCCAGGACCCGGCCTTCTTCCAGAGCGGAGGCGAGGACCTCGGCCGGGACGGCTGCCGGGTATCCCTCCCGTGGGGGGACGAGGCGCCGGACGCGAGGAGCTGGCTGCCCCGGCCGGCCGAGTGGGCCGCCCGGAGCGTGCGCGAGCAGAGTGCGGACCCGGACTCGATGCTCGGCTTCTACCGCCGGGCACTGGCACTGCGGTCCGCCCGACCGGCCCTGCTCGACGGCGGATTCACCTGGCTGCCCGCCCGGCCGGGCGTACTGGCCTTCGCCCGCACCGCGGCCGGGTCCTCCGTGCGCTGCCTGGTGAACCTCGCGGACGGCCCGGTTCCGCTGCCGCAGCACACCGAAGTCCTGATCGCGAGCGGCCCCGTGGAGAACGGCACCCTGCCCCGGGACACCGCGGTCTGGCTGCGCTGAAGGAGCGGCCGTGGCGGCTCGTTGCGCCGCTACGGGGACGGCGGGCCGGGCCGCCCGTCCGCGTTCCGGTGCCCGCCCGTACGGGCCGCCCTGCGCGGCAGGGTGAGGGCCGCCAGCGGCAGGGCGAGGACCAGGACGCAGCTCGCGACCATGAAGGACGCCGAGGTCGCGGCGACGGTGATCACGCCGGCCTCGTCGGCTGAGTTCTCGTTCACCGCCAGCGCGACGGCCCCCGCCGCCGCGAGCCCGACCGCTCCGCCCAGTTGCCGGATGCTCTGGCGCAGGACGGAGGCGTCCGCCCTCTTGTCCGGCGGAACCACGCGCATGAGCTCGGCGCTCAGGGCGGGGACCGGCAGGCCCATCCCGACCCCCGCGAGCAGCATCGCGGGGACCTGCCACGGGTACGCGAGCGACGGCAGGACGGCCGTCCAGGCCACCGCGCCCACGGTGGCCGCCGTCAGGCCGAACAGGACGGGCACCCGGACCGAGCGGTAGCGGTCCAGCAGGTACCCGGAGAGGAAGGTTCCCGCCGCGGAGGCCGCGACCAGGGGAAGCAGGGCGGTCCCGGTGGCGAGGAGCGAGAAGCCCATGCTCTGGCGCAGGTAGACCGTGCCGTGCACCAGCACGATCAGCTGGGGTCCCTGCACCAGGAAGGTGAGCGCCACGGCCGCGGCGTACGGGCGGATGCCCAGGAGCCGCAGGTCGAGGAGGGGCCGGCGGGACCTCAGGATGAGCCGCACCGCCACGACCATCGCCCCGGCGCCGATCGTGAGCGCGGTGAGCGTCCTGACGTCGGTGAACCCCCAGACACCGCACTGGTAGAGCCCGAGGATGAGCACCACCAGGGAGAAGATCACCACGAGGGGCTGCACCACGGTCAGCGAGCCGCCCTCCGCCCGGTTGCCCAGCCGCGCCCGCGACATCATCCACAGGCACGCGGCGCCGACGGGCAGGTTGACGAGGAAGACGGAGCGCCAGCCGAAGAGTTGCGTGAGGACCGCGCCCACGAGCGGCCCGAGGACGAGGAAGAGCTGTGCCAGACCGGCGTAGACGGCCAGGGCCCTGCCCCGGGACCGTTCCTCGTACACGTCCGTGATCACGGACGTGGCCACCGGCATCATCAGCGCGCCACCGACGCCCTGCACGGCCCTGACCGCGATCAGGTACGGCTCGGCGGCGTCGCCCGGCGGGGCGAGCGCACAGAGCCCCGACGCTACGGCGAAGAGGGCGGCGCCGGCCCGGAAGGTGGTCAGCCGGCCGATCCTGCGGGCCAGCATGCCCCCGACCGGTACGAACGCGGCCAGTGCGAGGACGTAGACGAGCACCACGCCGTGCATCATGAAGGTGGTGAGCCCGAGGCTGCGCGCCATCGGATCGAGGGCGACCGCGACGACGGTCTGGTCCAGGCCGACCATCCCCGCGGCGCACCCCACGGCCGCGACGACGTAGCGCCTGCGGGGCGGAGGCGGGCCTTCGGGCGAAAGCCGCAGTTGCGGAGTCGACTCCTGCTCCCGACGGGTCGAGCACCCCCGGAACGCGGGGTGGGGGCGGGCTGCGGGCCTGGTCCCGGGACGGTCGGCGGATCGCACGGCCAGGTTCCCGCGCGCCTGCCCAGTATGGGACGGCTACGGCCGATCCGGCGCGGACCGGGGCACCGGGCGTGGCGGCAGGGCCGATACCGGGTTAGGACCAGATGCCGCCGAGCAGGAGCCGCAGTTGGCCGGCGAGCCGGGTGGCGTCGATCGCGTCGGCGGAGGTCAGCGCGAGGCGCGCGAAGTGTTCCGCGCAGGCGACCAGTGCGTGGGCGAGGACCTCGGGGTCCGGTGCGGGCCCTGCCGTGGCCGGCGCGGACCCGATCCATGCGGCGACCCGGCGCCGGAACCGCTCCCGGTCGGCTTCGATGCGTGCGTGGACGGCCGGGGGAGTGGTCGCCGGAGTCAGCAGGATCAGGCGCCAGGTGTCCGGGTCCTCGCGCAGCATGGCCGCCATCCGGTGCACCGCCTCGCAGGCGAAGTCGACCGGGTCGCGGGTGCGCAGGGCGTCGGGAACGCTCGCGAGCAGGCGGGTGAACGCGCGCTCCTGCTGCCGGTCGAGGAGGGTGAGCAGCAGGTCGTCGAGGTCCTCGAAGGCCCCGTAGACCACGGAGCGGGCGACCTGCGCGCGCTTGGCGATCGCGTCGATCGACACCCGGCCGTAGCCGTCGCTCACGATCACGGCGAGGGCCGCGTCGAGCAGTTGCTCGCGGCGTTCGGCGATCGGGACGCGCGGAGCGTAGGGGCGCCGCCTGCGCGGCCTGTCGGTGGGAGACGTCGGTGTCGACACCTTGGCATCTTACGACAGTCGTGTCTTAATTTAAGACAGTCCTGTCTTATTGGGGGAGCGGTACGCACCCGCTGCCAGGAACACAGAGGGAGCGGCCAGATGGCCCGACTGAACGGCAAAGAGGTCGAACCGCACGCGGACTACGGGTTCTTCGGTCCCGGATCGGTGGTCTGGAAGGTGTGGAGCTATCCGACGGCGCCCACGGTGGGCTTCCAGCGCTCCGTGGTCGTGGAGGAGCTCGACCCGCCGCTGGTAGCCGCGGTCCACGGCACCCAGGGCATCTACGACCGCACCCGCACCCGCTACGACCGCACGCTGCGCTACTTCGCCATGGTGGCCTTCGCCGGCTCGGACCAGGTGTGCAAGGCGGCGGACGTCCTGGTCAAGGTCCACTCGAAGGCCATCGGTCACCTGCCCTACGGAGAGGGGACCTACGACGCCAACGACCCCGCCTCGCAGCTGTGGATACAGCTCACCGGCTGGCACTCGATCCTCTACGCCTACGAGAAGTACGGGCCCGGCAAGCTCACCGCCGAGGAGGAGAAGGAGTACTGGGAGTCCTGCGCGCTCGCCGCGGAGTTCCAGACCTGCTCGCCCGACGACGTCCCGCGCGACCGGGCGGGCATCCGGGCGTACTTCGAGCGCATGCGCCCGCAGCTGGAGGCCAGCCCGATCGCCCGGCAGGCCATGAACCACCTCCTCGACACCGACCTCGTCCTCCCGCCGACCGCGTGGTGGATGAAGCCCGCCCGGATGGTCGTGGCGCGGACGCACCGGATCGCCACCATCGCCACCATGCCTCGCTGGATGCGGGAGATGGCGCAGATCCGGCAGTCACGCCTCCTGGACGTGCTCGTCGTCCCGGTCATGCGGATCTCCTTCGCGCTCGCCCACCTCAGCCCCCGGGTCGAACTGTTCCTGCTGGGGATGCTCTCCCCCTCCACGGTCAAGGTGGTCGCGCCCGTCAAGCTCGGCGTCCCTCCCCGCACCAAGGAGGTCCTCACCCCCGAACAGGCCCGCACCCGGCACGGCTACGCGAAGCCCGCCGAGGCGCACGCCGAGTTCAGGGCGCGCCAGGCGGTACGCGTCTTCGGCGACGGGAAGCCCCCGAGCGACCAGGGACTCATCGAATCCCAGGAGGTGCTCGGCCCGCTGGCCTGACGCGCCGGCGGTGCTCCTCCGCCGAGACCTCAGAGGTGCGTGGCCTGCTCGTCGAGGGGGAGGCCCAGCCCGTCGGCCAGGGCGGTGAGGGTCGTTCCCAGGGGGAGGGCGACCCGGGTGACGGCGTGGCGGTCGCCGCGGGTGGGGTCCCGGTTGACGATCAGTACGGGCTTCCCCGCCTGCGCCGCCTGACGGACGAAGCGGAGCCCGGACATCACCGTCAGCGAGGAGCCCAGGACCAGCAGCGAGGTCGCCGCGTCGACCAGTTCGCGGCAGTGCCCGACGCGCTCCGGCGGCACGCTCTCGCCGAAGAACACCACGTCCGGTTTGAGGATGCCGCCGCAGCGCGCGCAGGGCGCCGGGCGGAAGTCGCGGACCTGGTCGTCGGTGAGGTCGGCGTCGCCGTCCGGGTTCAGCGCGGCGGGCGTCGGCTCGAAGTCCGTGTTGGCCTCCTCCAGCCGTCGGGCGAGTTCCTGCCGGGTGCTGAGGGCGCCGCAGGAGAGGCAGACGACGCGGTTCAGGCTTCCGTGGAGTTCCACCACGCCCTCGCTGCCGGCGGCCTGGTGCAGTCCGTCGACGTTCTGGGTGATCACGCCCGCGAGGATCCCGGCCCGCCCGAAGGCCGCGACGGCCCGGTGTCCGGCGTTGGGCGCGGCGCGCCCGAACGTGCGCCAGCCGAGGTGGCCGCGGGCCCAGTACCGGCGCCGTGCCTGAGCGCTGCCGGTGAACTCCTGGTAGGTCATGGGCGTGTGCCTGCGCAGGCTGCCGCGCTCACCCCGGTAGTCGGGGATGCCCGACTCGGTGGACATCCCGGCCCCGCTGAGCACCAGCACCCCGCCGGCCCGCAGCGCGTCGGCGACCGGCCCCGGGTCCGTGGTGCCGGGCGGCAGGTCCGCGGTCGGGGTCCAGCTCAAGGTGGGACGCGTACGCATGCCGCCAGCGTACGGAAGCCCCCGCGACGATGCCCCCGTGGCCTTGCGGCGCAGACAATAACGATGTTATTTTCTCGGCACGAGGTTTTTTCGAGTGCATCGGGGGTTGTCATGGACAGCGCGCACGTCACGATCCTGGACGACGGCAGGGAAACCGTCGTAGCCGCGCAGACGGGCCCGGACGGCCGTGTCCTGCTCGCCCCCGAAGCGGTCGAAGAGGCCCTCGGCTGGGTCCGCAAGCCGCACGGATGGTGCCGAGGCGACCTGTGCGTGCCCGTCTCCGCCGCCGCCCGGGCCGAACACGACGGCCTGCTCGACCCGGTGGCGTTCGCCGAGATCCTCGACCGCCCGGTCGCGACCGACGCCGGGGTGATCGCCCTCGGAGTCTCCGCGCAGGAACGCTCGCGGGCCCTCGCCGGCGTCACCGCCCCCGACTTCACCCTCCCCGACGCCGACGGCGTGCCGCACTCGCTGAGCGACCTTCGCGGCCGCAAGGTCGCCCTGGTCTTCTGGGGCTCGTGGTGCGGCTGCCGCTACGACCTCCCCGAATGGGAGCGCCGCCACGCCGCACTCGCCGAACACGGATTCAGCGTCCTCAGCGTCGCCGTGGACCGCCGCGCCGCCGACGCCGCGCCGTGGATCGCCGAGGCCGCGGTGACCCACCCCGCGCTGATCGACGCCGACGGCGTCGTGGCCGACCTCTACGACGTCCTGAACGTCCCGACCGTCCTGTGGATCGACGAGGAAGGGAAGGTGGCCCGTCCCCACGACACGCAGTTCGCGACCGACCTGTTCCGCGAACTGTCCGGCCTGGACTCCGGCGCGGCGCTGGCCGCACTCGACCGCTGGGTCCTCACCGGCGACAGCGGGCTGTCCGACGAGGACGTCACCCGGCACACCCGCCGCGCCACGGCCACCCAGCAGTCGGCCCGTACCGAAGCGGCCCTGGCCCTGTGGCTCCACCGGGACGGCCGCGCGACCGAAGCCGAAGCGCACTTCGCGCGCGCCGAGCAGCTCGCCCCGGAGGACCTGACGATCTGGCGCGGAACCATGCCCCTGCGCGGCCTGGACCCGATGGGCGACGAGTACTTCGCCAAGCGCACCGCGCTCACCGAAGCGGGCATCCCGATCTACCGCCCCCTCGGTGACTGGCAGCCGGCATGAGCGGCGACCTCTACACCCGCACCCAGGCCCAAGGCCAGGAAGCGCTGCGCGCCGCCCTCCTCGACCTGGCCGCCCAGCTCCTCGCCGCAGAGGGTGCGGCCGCCCTGACCATGCGCCGCATCGCCACCGCGGCCGGCTGCTCGACCACGGTCCTCTACCGCCACTTCGGCGCGAAGGACGGCATCGCCGAAGCCCTGTACCAGGAGGGCTTCGACCGCCTGCGCCGCAGTCTGGAGGCCGTCCCCCCGTCCACCGATCCACCCACCCACCTGGCCGACCTGGGCCGCGCCTACCGCGAGAACGCCCTGACCGAACGCAACCTCTACCAGGTCATGTTCGCCGGCCTCATCCCCGGTTTCACCCCCACCCCCGAGGCCCGCGCGATCGCCGCCGCCAGCCTGGAGGTCCTGCGTGAAGCCGTACGAGCCTGCGTGGCGAGCGGAGTCTTCCGCCCGGACGCGGACGTCGACGAGGTCACGGACGTCATCTGGGCGGCCGCCCACGGCTCGATCACCCTGGAGCTCGCGGGCCACTTCACGGCCGAGACGGCGGAGCACCGCTACCGGACCCTCACCAGGGCCGCGGTGGCCGCGTTCCTGACGAACGGCTCGCCATGAGGGGGCGTCAGGCGCCCGTCCGGCCCGGGATCCGGCCATGCCGGCATCCCGGGCGTCCCGGTACGCGTACCGTGGCGGTACGACCCGCCGGGAGGAACAGCCGATGAGCGCGCAGCCCGACCACGCCCCCGTCACGCCGTACGCCCCCGCTCCGGGAGCCCCGGCCGAACTCCTCGGCCGGCTCCGTGCCGACCGCCGGGCCCCGCAGTGGGTGCCGGCCTTCGAGCGGGAGTGGGCCGCCGCACTGGAGGAATCCCGCGGCACCTTCTCCCTCGCCGCGCTGTACGAGACCCTCCAGATCTGGCAGGCCCGCCTCGCCTCCGCCCCGGAGGTCGACGCGTTCGTCGCGTCCGGCTACGACGACAGCGCCTTCGTGGAGACGGCCATACCGCGGAGCAGGCGCCGGTGACCGGACAGCCGTACGCGATCCGATTCTCCGGGCCGGCCGCGAAGGTTCTCGACAGCCTGCCCGAGGACGCCGAGAACACGGTCTGGGACGTCCTGGACGCCGCCGTGGCCGACCCCTGGGGATTCCGCCAGTGGAACCCCGACGACCCCGAAGGGCAGGACGTGCGACTGGCCTCGGTCGGCCGGCTGTCGCTCACCTACTGGATCAACCGGCCCCTGCACCGGCTGTCCGTCCTGAACATCCTGTGGCTCGGCTGAAGGCCCGCGCACGGGGCACGTTTCAGACCACCGGAGGGTTGAGGCGGGCGAAGCCCTCCTGCCGGTGGTACGGGAAGTAGGGGTAGGGGGCCGTCCGGCCGCTCGCCGCGTCCAGCTTCGCCATCTGCTCCGCGGTGAGCGTCCAGCCCACGGCGCCGAGGTTCTGGCGCAGCTGCTCCTCGTTGCGGGCGCCGATGATGACGGAGGACACGGTCGGCCGCTGGAGCAGCCACCGCAGGGCGATCTGGGGGACGGCCCTGCCCGTCTCCCCGGCGACCTCGTCCAGGGCGTCGACCACGCGGTAGAGGTACTCCTCCTCGACCGGCGGGCCGTAGTCGGCGGTGTCGTGCAGCCTGCTCCCGGCCGGCAGCGGCTGACCGCGGCGGATCCTGCCCGTGAGCCGGCCCCAGCCGAGCGGGCTCCAGACGATCGCGCCCAGCCCCTGGTCGAGTCCGAGGGGCATGAGCTCCCATTCGTAGTCGCGGCCCACGAGGGAGTAGTGGACCTGATGGGCGACGTAGCGCGGGCGGCCGTGCCGGTCGGCCGCGGCGAGGGACTTCATCGCCTGCCATCCGGAGAAGTTGGAGATGCCGGTGTAGCGGATCTTTCCCGCCCGGACCAGGTCGTCCAGGGTGGACAGCACCTCCTCGACGGGAGTGCCGGCGTCGAAGGCGTGCAGCTGGAAGAGGTCGATGTGGTCGGTGCCCAGGCGGCGCAGCGCGTCGTCGACGGACATGATCAGCCGGGACCGCGAGGTCCCCGCCGCGTCCGGGCCGTCGCCCATGGGCAGACCGGCCTTGGTGGAGATGAGCACCTGGTCCCGGCGCCCCTTGAGGGCGGCTCCCAGGACCTCTTCGGAGGCGCCGGCGGAGTAGACGTCGGCGGTGTCGAACATCGTGACCCCGGCGTCGATGCAGATGTCCACGAGGCGGCGCGCCTGCTGCACGCCGGTGTCGCCCCACGCGCCGAAGAGCGGCCCCTGCCCGCCGAACGTGCCCGCTCCGAAGCTCAGTTCCGGCACCAGAAGCCCGGACGTCCCCAGCCGCCTGTACTCCATGACGCATCCCCTCATCACCCGCGACTCCACCTAATGGGGCTGCGGTTCCGTTAAGATGGCCCGAGCGTATCAAGTCCTATCGCTTAATGGAACGGGAGTCCCGTTATGGAGTTCGCCGCAGCAGGGCCGGACCGGGTGGCCGGCCCGGCCGAACCGGGGGCCGAACCGGGTGCCGGGCCGGGGAGCGCGCGGCCCGGAGGGCGTACGGCGCGGGTGCGGGAAGCGGTGCTCCGGGCCGCCGAGGACGTCCTGGCCGAGCGGGGTTTCGCGCACCTGGACCTCGCCGACATCGCGCGGCGCGCCGACGTCGGGAAGACGACGGTCTACCGCCGCTGGGGCACCGTCGCCGGCCTCATGGCCGACGTGCTGCTGGACATGGCGCAACAGTCCGTACCGCGGGCGGAGACGGGCTCGCTCCTCGGGGACCTGACGGCCAACGCCCGGCTGGTGTGCCGCACCCTGGCCGACCCGCGGCAAGGGGCCCTGTTCAAGGCGGTGATCGCGGCCGCCACCTGCGACCCGAAGGCGGCGGAATCCCTGCACGGCTTCTACGCCGTGCGCGTCGAGGAGTGGGCGCAGTGCGTCCGGGAGGCCGTGGCTCGCGGAGAGGTGCCCGGGGGGACCGACCCGCACGAGGTGATCCGCGCGGTGTCCGCCCCCCTCTACTACCGCCTGCTGACCACGCCCCTCCCGCTCGACGACGCCGAGGCCGACCGCGCGGCGGCCGCGGCGGCGGCGGCCGCACGCGCCGGAGCGTACGTACGGGAGGCGTAGCGGCTTCGCCCGCGAGGGCGCGCGTGCAGGCGGGCGCCGCGGTCCGGGCGCAGGTCGCCCGCAGCTCGGGGGCAGGTTATGGGTAGATTGCCGGATGCGGGGAAACTGCTCGACAACAGCGCGCGGGCGCATAGAGTCCCAGCTCAGGAAGCCGGTTCCCGCAGCTGCGGGAACGAACCGGGGAAGGCCGGGTCCGGCCTCCTCGACGGCGCTCGGTCACAATGAAGTGCTGGGCGGTGCGGTGGCCGAGAACGGAGAGGATCTGATGAGCGGGGCCGACGAGGGACGGCAGTGGCCGGACGAGATCAGCGTCGACAACGCGAGGACGACGCTCCTGCAACTCCTCGCACGCGCGGGGGTCCCTTCCGATGACGCGCGCGAACTGATCGGCCTGCTGGAGGCGGGAGCGCTGGCGCTCGCGTACGAGGAACTGGGCGGCCGGGACCGGAGTGCGCCGGGGGACAAGGGCGAGCCGTACGACTCGGGGTGGCTCGACGGAGCCGGGGACGTGCTGGCGGAGCTGGGCGCCGTCACCGAGCGGACCCTGCTCCGGGTGGTCAGCCCGGAGGGGGACGAGGACGCGGCCGGCGGGCGCCCGCGGGCCAGGCGCATGGAGGTCGAGCGGACGCAGGTGGCGCTCACGCCCCTGTACCTGTCGTTCGCCGAGGTCTCGGAACTGGATCCGGAGGCGACCGAGGAGGTGCTCACCGCCGTCCTCGCCACGATGAGCCCGCGGCAGCGGGCCCGGTACGCCGGGCGGCTGACGGAGTTCACCGAGGAGCACCGGGCCCGGCTGGGGCGGCTGTTCGCGACGTTCGGAGCGGGCAGCGCCATCACGGTGCACGGCCGCTTCTCGCTCGTCCACTCCGCAACGAGCATCGCCGTACTCGAGCGGCTCGCCGCGGAGCCGCAGGCGCTGCGGGAGGAGTGGGACGCGGCGGAGCTGCCGCCCGCGTGGCTGGACGGGCTGACGACGGCCTGGGACGCCGCGGCCTGAGCCCCCGTCCGATCGCCGTGGCCCGCCCCTCGGCGGATCGTTCTCGACCGGACCTCGGCCCTTGATCCGTTCCCTTGATCCGCTCCCTTGACCCGATCCGGCCGGTCGATCAAGATCCCCGCATGACCCTTCCCGGACTGCCCCGCGAAGACCGCGCGTCGAGCCCGTACACCGGCTACACCCGCGCGCATTGGGAGGCGGTGGCCGACGGGCTGCTGCGCGCGGCCTGGCGGTGGGCCACGCCGCGCGGGGCCCTGCTCGACCTGCCGGGACGGCCGTCGGCCTCGGGCGTACGCTCCGACGGGCTCGAAGGCTACGCACGTACCTTCCTCGCCGCGGCCTTCCGGGTGTCGGGGGCCGGGGGAGCGGACCCGTACGACTGGCTGGAGCGGTACGCGGACGGGCTGGCGGCGGGAACCCGGACACCGGGCCGCGACGATGCGGAGTCCTGGCCGGTCATCCGCGACGTGCACGCCGGCGGCCAGCCGATGGTCGAGTCGGCGTCGGTGGCCCTCGGGCTCCGGCTGACCCGGCCCTGGCTGTGGGACCGCCTCGACGGCGCGGTGCAGGACCGCACCGAGGAGTGGCTGCGCGGAGCCCTGCGCCATGTGCCCAGCCCCAACAACTGGTACCTCTTCCCGTACACCGTGGCCGGCTTCCTGGAATCCGTGGGCCGCGGCGACGCCGAGACGGCCAGGGCCCGCAGCCGGGCCCTCGACCTCCTGGAGGGCTGGTACGGCGGCCAGGGCTGGTACGCCGACGGCGACGGCAGGGCCTTCGACCACTACAACGGCTGGGCGCTGCACCTGTATCCGGTGCTCGACGCGCACCTCGACGCGCACCTCGACGCGCACCTGGACGCGCACCTGGACGCCCACCTCGGCACCCCACTCGACGGCCCCGGCCCCGCGGTGCCGGACGGGCCGGCCCCGCACGGTGACCGGCTGCGGGCCCACCTGGAGAGCTTCTCCCTCCTCTTCGGGTCGGACGGGGCGCCGATCCACTTCGGGCGTTCCCTCACCTACCGCTTCGCCGCCGCATCCGCCGTCGGGCTCGGCGCGGTCACCGGCCACACCCCGCTCACCCCCGGCACCTCACGCCGCCTGATCAGCGGCTCGCTGCGCTACTTCCTGGACCGGGGCGCCGTCGGCGCCGACGGCCTGCTCGGCCTCGGCTGGCACGGCCCGCACGGGGCTACCCTGCAACGCTATTCGGGTCCGGCCTCGCCGTACTGGGCCTCCAAGGCCTTCGTCTGCCTGCTCGCCCCGCCGACGCACCCGCTGTGGACGGCGACGGAGCAGCCCGCGCCCAGCGAGGGCCCCGACCAGGTGCTCGCCCTGGCCGCGCCCGGGTTGCTCGTCCAGTCCACCCGCGCCGACGGGATCGTACGACTGCACAACCACGGCAGCGACCACGTCGGGCCGGACCAGCCGGAAGCGGCCCGCGACGAGGACCCGCTCTACTCCCGCCAGGCCTACTCCACCCGCAGCGGCCCCACCGCGAGCGCCAACACCCCGGACAACCACCTCGCCGTGGTCGTCGCGGGCGCCCGCAGTGTCCGGCGGCGCATCCAGCCGCTGGGGACCGGCCAGGGCAGCGGCTGGGGCTGGGCCGCCTCCTGGCACCGGCCGGTGTTCCCGGGCGGCCCGCCCACCGTCCCGGGCCTGCGCGTGGAGAGCGTCACCTTCGTCCGCGGCCGGTACGAACTGCGCGTGCATCGGGTGTACGGAGCCCCGTACGGAGCCCGCGTGGAACAGACGGGCTGGGCCACGGGGCCCGAGGAGCCACTGCGCTCGGAGCTCCACCCGGTGCACGGCTGGGAGGCGCGCGACGAGGCGAGGGCGCCGGCCGGGACCGCCTTCACGCGGTGGGCGAGCGTGCCCCGCCTGACGGCCGAGGGCGGAGGAACGCGCCTCTACGCGGCGTTGGTCGCGCTCACCGGCGAAACCGGTCCGGATCCGATGACCGAGGCGGTCACCGAGGCCGTCACCGATGTGGTCACCGCGGTGACGGCGGACCGAAGTTCCATCGAGGTGCGATGGGCGCAGGACGGGTCACTGACCCGGGTCGCCTTCGCGCCCCTGTGCGTGGAGCACCTGCCGCCCGCCGCCGGCTAGCGGGCGCAGGCCCCGCCCCGCTCCTCGTGCCGGCGTCACTGGTCCTGGATGCGCCGGAAGGGCCGGTCCGCCTCCAGCTCGAACGCGATCTCCAGCAGCTTGCGTTCACCACCGGGGCGCGCGGCGAACATGACGCCGACGGGCAGGCCGTCCGGCGTCGCGGCGGCGGAGGGTACGGAGATGGACGGAGTGCCGACGACGTTGTCGACCGGTGTGAACGCCACGTACGCGAGGATCCGCTCGATCAGCTTCGCGTAGGGAACGGTCGGGCTGAGGTGGCCGATCGGCGGCGTGGTGTGGGCGAGCACCGGCGACATCACGAGGTCGAGCCCGCGGAAGGACCCCGCGTAGGCCTCCTTCGTACGCTTCAGCCGCCGCAGCACGCCCGGAGTCCGCCGCCAGTTCCGCAGGTACTCCTCGCGCAACCCCTGGCTGAGGCCGTCCATGCGGCGCCGGTCGAAGTCCGCGCCGAGGGTCCGGCCCGTGACGCCGAGGAGGAAGGACAGCATCCCCCAGTAGGTGAGGAAGTCGTCGGTGAAGCTCGGGTCCATGCCCAGCTCCACCGGTTCCACCGTGTGTCCGAGCCGTTCGAGCGTCGCCACGGTCTCCGTGACCGCCGCCCGGGTGGAGGCGTCGGAGTGCACGCCGTTCGGCGAGTCCAGGACGAACCCGATGCGCAACCGTCGTGCCGAGGGTCCTTCGACCAGACCCACGGGCGGCAGTCCGGGACTCCGCCGGTAGGTCTCCGCGGCGGCGAGGAACGCGGCGGCGTCCCGCACGGAACGGCTCACGACTCCGTCGGAGATGATGTCGAGCGGCAGTTGGCGGCCCAGGGCGCTCGGCACGACCCGGCCACGGCTCGGCTTCAGGCCGACGAGCCCGCAGCAGGCCGCGGGTATGCGGATCGAGCCCCCGCCGTCGTTGGCGTGTGCGATCGGCACGGCGCCGGCAGCGACCAGGGCCGCGCTGCCGCCCGAGGAACCGCCCGCCGAGTAGTCGGTGTGCCACGGATTGCGCACCGGCTCCGCACCGTCGTACTCGGTGGTCGGGCTGAACCCGAACTCGGGCAGCCGGGTCTTGCCCAGGACCGTGACGCCGCTGCTCAGGAGCTGCCGGGTGAACGGCGCGTGCTGCTTGGCGGCCCTCGGCCGGAAGGAGGTGCTGCCGTGGCCCGTCGGGAGGCCCTGGTAGTCGGTGTTGTCCTTGACGAAGGTCGGCACCCCGGCGAAGGCGCCGCCGGTTCCGGCGGTGTGGGCCGGGCCGTCGGTGTGCACCTGGACCGCACCCAGTCGTGCGTCGACCGCCCGCACCCGCGCCCGGGCGTCCCGGGCGGCCTCGGCGGGGGAGACCTCGCCCCGCCGGATCGCCGCGGCGAGACCGACGGCGTCGTGCTCTCCCAGGGCGTCGTCCCGGAACGCGTGCACGATCGTCGGTCCGTCGAAAGTCGTCACCGCTGCCTCAGCCTCCGTCGCGTGGATGGTCGCCCGCCATCATTGCCTACCGGCAGGTAACACGCGAGGATTTCTACGGTCATTCACTGCCTCCCGTCGATCGGCAGGGCCTCTGGACGGCTCGCTCAGAAGTCGGACAGGAGGCCGTCCCGCCGGCCGCCGGCCGGACCGGCGTCGGACGGAGCGACGGGAAGGCGCTCGTCGGTCGTTTCCTCGTACACCGGGCTGAGCGGCCGGGGCTGGAAGAAGGAGCGGCCGCCCCGGATCCGTGCGACGGTCACCGGGACCAGCCCGAGGGCCAGCAGGCCGAGCCCGATGGCCAGTTCCGTGCCGGTCAGCGTGGGGATCGAGGCGGCGAAGACCCAGATGTTGAAGGCGGTGCCCGCGAGCGGCCACAGGCACAGGAAGACCAGGTTGCCGACGGAGGCGAGCAGAACGCCGCGGTAGGCCACGCTGACGGCGATTCCGGCCAGGGCGTAGTAGAACGCGATCAGCAGACCGATCCCCTTCAGGGCGTGCTCCAGGACGACCACCCCGGAGCCGAGGAGCGCCACTAGCAGCAGGGCCGCCACCGTGACCGCGACGACCGCCACCGTGGAGGCGACGGGGGTCTGGCGCCGAGGGTGGATCCGGCCGAAGAAGGAGGGGATCGTCCGGTCCCGGCCCATCGCGAACAGGGTGCGGGTCGCCTGGAGGAGCGTGGTCTCGAGCGTGGCGACCATGGAGAGCGGCACGGCGAGGACGAGCAGTGTGCCGCCCGTTCCGGGCCAGGCCGCTTCACCGAGCTGGAGGAGGAAGGTGCCGTCCGTCGAGGTGACGGCGTCCGGGCCGAGCAGCACGTTCGCGGCGACGGTCAGGGTCAGCAGTGTGGAGGCGAAGACCAGGAGGCCGATCAGTCCGCCCAGTCCGGAGCCGCCGCGGCCGCCGCGCGTCTCCTCGCTGAGGTTGGCCGTCACGTCCCAGCCCCAGTACAGGGCGCTGGCGATCAGCGCTCCGGCGGTGAAGGTGTGGGTCGCGTCGAAGTGGCCGAGGCCGAACCACGAGAACGAGAAGGCGGAGGTGGCGTCCTCCCGCGTCAGGGCGGCGACCGCAACGGTCAGCAGCAGGGCCAGCTGGATCCCGACCGCGACGGTCCGCACCCGGGAGGCGATCTTGGCCCCGGATGCCACGAGGGCTGCGATCAGCAGGAACCAGCCGAGCCCGACCACGGTCGCCAGGGCGTCGTTCCCGGCCAGGTCCTCGTCGAAGAGCGAGAGGGTGGCGCTGCCCGCCGGGGTCGTCGACGCGAAGATGAACAGGATGGTCGCGACGACCACCGCCCACCCGCTGAGGAACCCGAGGAAGGGGTGCAGGGTCCTGGACACCCAGGAGTAGGTGGCGCCGGAACTGACGTCGAGCCTCCCCAGGTGCCGCAGGGCGAGGGCTATGCCCACGATCGGGAACGCGCAGAACAGCAGGACGGCCGGCGAGGCGAAGCCGGCCGCGGCGACGAGCGCGGGAACCAACGCGACGACCGTGTAGGCCGGCCCGCAGCCCGCCACCGCCATGACCACCGAGTCGAACGTACTCAGGGATTCGGTCTGTAGCCCGCCCCCGCGGTCGCTCCGCCTGCTGTTCATCCCTGCGCCTCTCCTCGGCTGTGCCGGTCAACGGTGGTGCCGGACTGCGGTCGTGCCGGACAACGGTCGTGCCGGACACCGGTCGTGCTGTCGGGCCGGGCTTCCCCTCCCGCGCGGGGGCTAGATCAGCGGGGGCACGACGGGCTGCGACTGGGTGGCGCAGTGGATTCCGCCGCCACCGGAGGCGATGTTGTCGATGTTGAGCTGGACGATGTTCCGGCTGGGATAGGCGGACTGCAGGATGGTGTAGGCCAGGCCGTCGGCATAGCCGTCACCGAACTGCGGGGCGATGACGGCGCCGTTCACCGTGTAGTAGTTGGTGTAGCTCGACAGGAAGTCGTTGCCCTGCCCGCGGATGGCGCTGCGGTCCGGGCCGGGGAGTTCGGTGACGGCCAGCGCGCGCCCCTGGGCGTCGGTGGCGCCGCGCAGGATCCGCGCGGTCTCCTCGTAGACGGCGATCCACTTGCTGTCGGCGCCGCGGCCGGGCTTGTCCAGGATGACCTTGCCGGGCGCCGTGAAGCGGGCGAGGCAGTCGATGTGGCAGTCGGTGATGTCCTGGCCGGCCAGGCCGGGGACCCAGATCACCTTGTCGATGCCGAGCGCCGCCTTCATCGCCTGCTCGACCTGGTCCTGCGACTTGCCCGGATTGCGGTTGCTGTTGACCAGCGAGCTCACCGTGGCCAGCAGGGTGCCCTGGCCGTCGGTCTCCAGCGAGCCGCCCTCGCCGACGAACGACGCCTGGATCCGGTTGACGCCGTACTGACCGAGGAGCGTCTCGGCGGCCACGGCGTCATGGGCGAAGGGCTGGGCGTACGGTGCGGCGGTCTTCCCCCAGCCGTTGAAGTTGGTGTCCACCCCGGCGATCGCGCCGGGGCCCACGACGAAGGTGGGGCCGAAGTCCCTGATCCACAGGTCGTCGTTGGCTATCTCGATGACGTCGATGCCGTAGTAGGCGCCGCTCCCGCACAGGTACCGGGCGTCCGCGGCCTGACCGGGGCGGGCGAGCAGCACGACCGGCTCGTAGCGCGAGATCGCGTACGCCACCTTGGCGATGTCCCTGCGCACCGCGCCGAGGCTGTTGCCCCACACAGAGGAAAGCGCCGGCCAGGCCATGAAGGTACGGACGTGCCGGTCCTCCTCCGCGGGCATCCGCAGCGCGGTGGCGCCGCCGGCGGCCGTGGCCGCCCGGGCGACCGACGGCAGGGCGGAACCGAAGGCCGCGAGCGGCAGGGCCGCCGCGCCGAACTGGAGCAGCTTGCGTCGGGACGTGGCTGGGGTGTCGTTCATGGGACTCCCTGGTGAACAAGAGACAGGTGATGCGTCCCACATCCTGGTCTGAACTGAAAATTCAGTCAATGAAATGAACGCCTAAACTGACTGAACTTTCAGTCAATGTCGATCCCGGACGTCACCGGGCGGGCCGCACCCCGGCGGGCCCGGGTCTCGGGTGCGAGACCCGGGCCCGCCGTTGCTCAGCGGTTGGGCTCCTGCATCGTGACGCAGTGGGCGCCACCGCCCCCGTTGCCGTAGAGGTTGTCGAGGTTGAGCTGCACGACGGGCCTCCCGTAGGCGGCCGCGATGGCCGTCTTGGCCGCCGCGTCCTTGGCGGTGTCGCCGAACTGGGTGGTGATCACCGCTTGGTTGGTCACCGTCCAGTTCATGTAGGAGCTGAGGAATGCCGCCTGCTTGCCCCGTGAGATCCGCGGCAGGACGTCGGGGCCTTCGATGGTGAGGACTTGGAGTCGGCGCCCCCGGGCGTCGGTCGCGTTCGCCAGCACGTCTCGGATGGCGTTTGCGTTGGCGGTCCAGACGGCCGGCCGCACCGCGCCGGCCAACTGCACCATCACCACGCCGGGCTTGATGTAGCGGGCGGTGCCGTCGATGTGGCCGTCGGTGACGTCCTCCCCGGTGACGCCGGGCAGCCAGATCATCTTCGAGGCGCCGAACCGCGAGAGCAGCTCCGCCTCGATCTGGCTCCGCGTCTTGCCGGGGTTGCGATTGGAGTTCACCCAACAGCTCTCCGTCGCCATCAGCGTGCCGTCGCCGTCGTACTCCACGCCGCCCCCTTCGCCGACCACGGCCGCCCTGGCGAACGCAACGCCGTTGTAGGCGGCGAGGTTCTGCGCGACCGCGCGGTCCTTGTTGTAGGCGGAGGCGGGGATCCCGTAGAAGCTCGTGGCGTTCTCGCCCCAGGCGTTGAAGTTCAGGCCGATGGCGTCCAGGCCGCCGGCGCCGTCGACGCGGAACAGCGGGCCGGTGTCCCGCATCCAGCAGTCCGAGACGGGAACCGAGCTGATCACCGTGACGGTGGACCCGCACATGCTCCTGGCCTGTGATGCGGCCGAGGAGCCGTCCGCACACATGATGACCTGCTCGTACTTGGCGACTTCCTTGGCGAGCTTGGCGATGTCGGACTGGATTCTGGACAGCGTGCCGCCCCAGATCGTGGAGCTCGAGGGCCAGGCCATCCAGGTCCGCTTGTGCGGGGTCTCTTCCCCGGGCACGCGCCAGGAGGCGGCCATGGCGGGCTGGATGCCGCCGAGGGCCGGCCCCACCGCCAGCGCGGCCGCGGCCGCTCCGGTGCGGGTCAGGAGGGTCCTGCGGCTGATGGCGGTCTTGCGGCCGTTGTTCTCTGAGTTCACGTGGTGCTCCTACTCATGCTCGTGGAGATCCTTTACGCGCAGGCGCGGGGTGTTCAGTGGAGCGGTGCCAGCAGCCCCTCCTCTCGGACCATCCGGCGTTCGGCGTCCAGGTCGAGGCTTCGGGCGAAGAGCCGGTAGAGGATGCCGGAAACCGGCAGGCCGACGAAGATCGAGTAGTCGACGCCGCCGAGGCTCTCCGCCACGGGCCCGACGTACAGGCCGGTGATGACCATGAACGGGGCCATGCAGGCCAGGCCGATGCCGTAGGAGAGATTTCCTCGCCATCCCCACCGGCCGTATATGCCGCGTGGGTTGAAGATCTCCTTGACGACGTACTGGCCGCGCCGGACGAAGAAGAAGTCGACCAGGTTGATGGCCGTCCACGGGATGAAGAGGTACGTCAGCACCACCACCACGTTGGCGAAGAACCAGTTGAACTGATCGATGCCGACGAGGATGGAGACCGTCCCGACGGCCACCATCATGATCCCGATCGTCGCGACCCGGATGGCGCGCGTCGGCTTGACCGGCCGGAACGAGTCCATGATCGAGATCATGGTGAGGCTGCCGCCGTACTGGTTGATCGCCATGATGGAGAGCAGCCCGACCAGCAGGACGACGACGGCGACCGTGCCGAACCCGCTGAACAACCGGTCGGCCGCCAGCTTCAGGGCGGTCACGGGGTCGGCTCCCTTGGGGGCACCGGCCGAGACCACGGCGCCGAGGACGAACACCCAGATCCCGGAGATCGCACTGGGCAGGTAGGTCCACCAGAAGGTGCTGCGCACGGGGACGTCGGGCCTCAGGTAGCGCGAGTAGTCCGAGACGTACGGCGCCCAGCCGAGCTGGAAGCCCGCGACGAAGACGAACACGAGCATGAACGGGGCGAGGTCGAACGGGCCGGCGTCCCAGACGCCGTCCGGCAGCCCTCCGCCGAACAGGGCCGCCCCGGTGATCGCCGCGGTGATCACGACGAAGGGCCAGGTGAGCCATTTGTTCAGGCGGTGGATCCATTCGTATCCGAACAGGGCGATCACGGCCGCCACCACGGCGGCCATCGCATAGCCGAGCCCGTTGGGAATCCCGGTGAGCATGTTCAGGGCCTGGCCGGACAGCAGGGCGTCGGAGGTGTTGAAGGCAACGTAGTTGATCAAGGCGAACACCCACACGGTGAACGCGGCACCCAGGTACCCGAACTGGGGCCGGGACTGGACCAGTTGGGGAAGACCCAGTTGAGGGCCCTGAGCCGAGTGGAATGCCATGAAGAACGTGCCGAAGAGCGAGCCGAGGACGGTGGCGATCACCGTCCAGACGAGCGAGGCCCCCATGGAGAGCGTCACGACGCCGGTCGCCAGGCCGGTGAGGTTGAGGCTGCCGACGAACCAGATGGCCCCGACGCTCGAGGGTTTGCCGTGCCGTTCGGATAGGGGCACCCAGTCGATCGAGTGCTGTTCGATGCCCGCAGGGGATGCGGAGTCGTGCGTGGGTGAACCAACTGGGGCCATGTGGGCTCCTGTACGCGGGGGCTTGCATGAATCCGTCGGCGGCCCTGACGTTCCAGGGGCGATCGGGTGCGCTCACAGTAGGGACTGACGGAAATTTCAGTCAATGGCTGAGACGGGCTGACTCTGACGGGCACTTCGAGGGGGAGTCGTCCTGCGGGGTGCCGGGGAGATCTCGGCGTGGACAGCCGGTACGAGGGCGGGGTGGAGCGGGCGCCGGCGCCCGGGCGGGCCCGCGGCGCGGCGTCATTTATGCTTCAAGGCGACCGCGGGGTGGTGGCTCGTCGCTGTCCGCGGCACCCAGGGGGCGGTTGGTCCGGCCCGCCGGGGAGGGATTCCCGCCTTCGGGGGGCTTCGGTCCGGGCAGGGACCGCATGACGCTGATCATGAAGATCACGACGATCATGGGGAATCGAGCGACCGCCGACACGTGTCTCAGTGGGGTGGGGCGCCCGGCCCACGCGCCCGCGAACAGAAGACCCCCAGGGAGAAGTGAGGAATGCCAGTGATCTGCGTCGGAGGCATGATCGGAATCGGCAAGACGAGCGTGGCCGAGCTGCTCGCCAAGGAGCTGGGCAGCGAAGTCTTCTACGAGAGCGTGGAAGACAATCCGATCCTCCCGCTCTTCTACACGGCGAGCCCCGAGGAGATCGAGGCGAAGCGCTACCCCTTCCTCCTCCAGCTGTACTTCCTGCAGACGCGCTTCGCCGCGATCAAGGAGGCGTACAAGCAGGGCGACAACGTCCTGGACCGGTCGATCTACGAGGACTGGTACTTCGCCAAGGTCAATCACGACCTGGGCCGGATCAGCTCCCTCGAGATGCAGGTCTACGAGGGACTGCTGGGCGAGATGATGCGCGAGATCGACGGCCTGCCGTACCGCAAGGCGCCCGATCTCATGGTCTACCTCAAGGCGGACTTCGAGACGGTGCTGCACCGCATCGGGCTGCGGGGTCGTGATTTCGAGCAGGACGAGAGCCTCGTCGAGTACTACCGGACGCTGTGGGCCGGCTATGACGACTGGGTGAACAAGCACTACTCGGCCAGCGAGGTCCTCGTCATCGACATGAACCACACGGACGTGGTGCACAACCCGGACGACGCGGCCCGCGTGGCGCGCGAGGTCAAGGACGCCCTGGCGGCAGGCCGTCCCAGGGCCTGACGGCGCCAGGCGGCGTCCCCCTCACCCGGCGCGAGCGCCGCACCCTGCTGCGCGCCGAGGGGGATCGCGGCAGTCCGCGATATCGCCGGGTTCGCGACGTGATCTCGCCCCATGGGCTGGACGAGCACGCTGAAGGACACCGCTCGGGCCGGCCTGCGCATCGAGCGGACCAGGCTCGAACCGCTGCTCACCCTGCGCGCGACGGCGGGCCTGGCACTGTCGGGTTCCGTCGCGCTGTGACTGTTCGGCGGTACCGCGGCCGCGAGCGCCGCCTACGGCTCCCTGCTGGGCCTCATCGGCCGCGCCCTGCCCTTCGGACGCGGCTACCGGGTCCCGCTGGGCGCCGTCCTGATCCTGCGCCCGGGCTTCTCCCGCACCTACGGCCGCGCCGCGGCCCGCCTCGGCGGCACCGTCTTCGGCCTGATCATCGCCGGCACCATCGTGCAGCTCGCCCACCCCGGACCCCTCGCGTCCGGGACCCTCTCCGTGATCTTCGGCGGCCTGATCCTGCTGTTTGGGAGACGCCCCGACTGCGCACCCGGCTCGCCGACTGGATCAAGACGGACCTCGTCTACGCCGCCACCGTCGTGCGCCACTACGCCGAGCCCACCCTGCAGAGCGCCCGCGACAGCCGCGAAGCCGTCCTGCCCGCCCGTGCCTCCGTCCTCGCCTGGCGCAACGCCGTGGCCCTGGCCGAGAAGGAACCCGTACGCCAACGCGGCCTCTCCCGCACCACGGAGGCCGGATCCGAACAGGCCCTCGCCGGGTTCGCCCACGTCACCATGCCCCCGGCAGCCCCCTCCTGCCCTCGGCGGCCACCCTGGCCACCGCATTGCAGCAGTCGGCCGAGGACGCGGACCGTGCGGTACGGGACCACCGCGTCCCCACCTGGGAACCCGTCCGCACCGCACTCGGCACCTGGCACGACGAAGACCCCGGCGGCGTGCACCACACCGAGCACAGACGCCGGCCTGATCCGAAAGACACCCCTGCCCGCCGCACCGATTCGGACGGTCGTACGCACCAACAGGCGTCCCCTCGAACGCGTTCGGGCGTTGCCGTTCCGGGGGTGGGGGAACATCCCCGTGCGGGGGAGAGGAAACGATCGGCCCCGCCGTGCGGGGCCCTACCGTAAACGGGATGAAGCGACTGTTCGCGGCCTTATCGGCGGCTGCCGCCCTGCTCCTGACCGCCCCGCCCCCAGCGGCAGCCGTCGCCGCCGCGCCGTGCGTCAAGGGCGAGTCCGAGTCGCGGTCGTACAGCTCGGTGGACGACGGCGAGATCAGATGGACGGCGACCACGGCCTACGCCGACGCGTACAAGCATGCGCTCAAGGCCTGGCAGTACGCGGGCCACAAGATCGAGCTGGCCCCGGACTCGGCGAGCACCGTCAACGACTTGGAGTTCGTGGACTACAACGACCCCAAGGACACCGCCGCCGCGAAATGGACCTACCGGGGAGGCCCCGGGCAGACCGACTACATCCGCTTCAACACGGCGGCGATGAAGAACGCCGACCGGACCAAGCGCCGCCAGATCGCAGCGCACGAGCTGGGCCACGCCCTGGGCCTGTGCCACAAGTCCGACGCGGGCGGGCCGGGCTACGTGCGGTCCCTGATGTGGCCGGGCGCCCACGCGTACTTCGACCTCCCGCAGGACGTCGACAGGGCCAACTACTCGAAACTGTGGGGCTGACCATGGCCAAGACCGAAACGAAGACCGGGACCGAGACCGCGGCCGAGACCAAGACCCAGGCCGGGACCGAGACCAAGAGCAGGGCCGCGAGCATGAAGACGTGGGCGATGGGCGGGACCGTGGCCGCCCTGCTCCTCGGAACCGGCGGTTGGTACGTCTGGGCGAACAGCGGGGAGGTGTACACGGAGAGCTTGTGCGGGGCGCTCGCCGAGGGCACGGATTCAGAGGTGGCGAGCTACGCCCAGGGCATCGCCGTGGTCGAGGCCACCGGCGAGGCCGCGCACGACCCGAAGGCCGTCGGCGCCGAGAATCCCCAGCTGGTCACGACGCCGGTACGGATCGTGGAGGCGATGAAGGGGAAGTTCGCCCCGGCCATCGGCGTCTCGCAGCGGGTGGAACCCGGCGGTGCGCCCGGCTCGTTCACGACGGGCACCTCGAGCCGAGAGGTGATCATGGAGCCGGGGCAGCCGTACGTGGTCGCGATCGGCCCCGGAGACCTGGAGGCACATCCGGGGACGACGACGTTCGCCACGCTGATCCAGCCCGCACGCCGTGGTGCGGCCGGGGAGGCCGACTACTGGCGGGACGTGATCGAGAAGGCGCCCCCGAAGCCGCTGTGCGACGACACCGTCACCGAATAGGGCGGGGACAGGAGGGCAGGGGGCGCTTCCCCTCTTACGGCCTGGTGCTACTTCAGGTGCCGGTCGAAGAACCGGCTGCCGTCCTCCACCTCGAACCACGGGGTACCGGTGTGCCCGCCCGGATTGGCGTGCAGCGTCTTCTCCTTGCTGCCGAAGGCGTCGAACAAGTCCAGGGCCCGCTGCCGGGGGTTCCCCTCGTCGTCCCACTGCAGCAGCAAGAGCAGCGGAACGGTGACCTGCCGGGCCTCCTCGTGCTGGGCGCGGGGCACGAAACCCCCGGCGAAGAAGCCGGCGGCGGAGATGCGCGGCTCGACCGCCGTCAGGCGGATGCCCAGGGCCATCCAACCCGAGTACCCGACCGGGCCGCCGATTCCGGGCAGCGCAAGGAGGGCGTCCAGGGTGGTCCGCCATTCCGGGACCGCCTTCTCGACCAGCGAGCCGACCAGGGACTCGAAGATCTCCTCGACCGGCTCGCCGGCCTGCATCGCCCGGCGGAGTTCGCCGCGCGCCTGCTCGTCGGCGGCGGAACGGGGCCGGCCACCGCACCCGGCGGCGTCGATGGTGGCCACCGCGTAGCCGGCCGCCGCGGAGTGCCGGGCCCGGGCCACCAGCCGGGATTGGTTCCTGGGCAGGCCGTTGTTGTGGGCCATCAGGATCAGCGGGAGAGGTACGGCGGATTCGGGCGTCCACAGGGTGCCGGGGATCTCGCCGAGTGTGAACTCGCGCTCGATCACGCCGTCGTCGAGACGCTGCGCAGAAGTGAATTCCATGGTCGTGCCTTTCGGGAGTGCTCGGAGAGGCGCTCCCGGACGACCTAGCGTCCGACCGTGACCCCGGAGGGGAGCACCCATGTCGATACAGCGTTCACGGGTACCACCTCCTCGTTCTCTTGCACGGCCTCCGGGAAAGTATCAGCGGTCGCCGCGGCCCGCCAAACGAGTTCTCGAGCCGCCCGCCCTTCGGCGGACGCCTCCGTGACCAGAGCAGGACGTGAGCCGTCTCCACGCCGCTAAGGTGCTGGTTCACGATGCGAGGAGAGCCGGCGTGCACAGGAAACAACGGAAAGAAGAAGCCCTCGCCTTGCTGCGTGCCGAGCTCGCCGTGGGCCGTTCGGCCACGACCGAGCTGACCACTCGAGCCGCATGGCTGGCCTGGGTGCGCTTCGCGCAGCACCGCTTCGGCGCGGAGCCGTCCCCCGAGTCCGACGGCCTGCTCGTCCAGTACGGTACGTACGCCTTCACCGGGCGACCGATGTTCACGCTGGACCTCACCCGGCAGTTCGGCGTCAACGACGACGACGGCGAGCACGACCACTACGTGCAGGTCCACTGCGAACTGCGCTACGAGCCCGAACCCGCCCTGGATGCCGCGGGAAGCTTCGACTCCTGGTACTTCCACGACACCGACGCGGACCTCGACCAGTGGTTCGCCGCCATGGAGAAGCGTCTCGGACTGCTCCGCGATCGCGGGCCCTCCGAGATCGAGCTGTACGAGGAGCCCGTATAGGCGGGCAAGGCGGCTCCCTCCGGAGTTGTCCACTGCCTCGGCGGCGTTGTCAGTGGCCCCGCCTAACGTCCCGTTCATGACGCGAACCGCACACACTTTCGCCTACGCGCGCCCCTCCTCGCTGACCTCCGCCGGGGAGGGCCGGACCCTCGGCCTGGAGACCGCGGGCGGTCTGACCCCGGCCGGGGCCGAGGCCCACCCGCAGTTCTTCGCCGGGTTCCTGAGTGCCCCTCAGGCGGCCGCCCGCGCGCTGCTCGCCGTCGCGGACGTGGCCGCGGCCCGCTACTTCCGCCGCACCCTGCGCGCCTCGCTCGACCCGGTGGTCACCGGCAACGGCGACCGGTTGCGCTTCGAATCCTTCTCCGGCTGCTGTGGTGTGTACGCCCGGCTCGACGTGCTGCCCGAGGGGCTGCGCGGCGCCGACACCGGCCACGGCACCACCAACGTCGACGTCAACAACCCGCTGCGCGAGGCGCTGTCCCGGCTCACCGGAGACGACCCGCTGCACCTGCGGGTCGGCCCCGACGAGATGGCCGTCACCACCCTGGACGGCGCGGTCGTCGAGAAGAAGGTGCCGCTGCCCGACCGCTGGCTGCGCGGCTTCGCCGAGTCCCAGGCCATCACCACCGGGTTCGACCTGCGCGCCGAACTGGGACCCGTCGAGACCGCCCGATTCCTGCGCTCCCTCCCGCGCACCGCGGGGGGAGGCGGAGCCGCGGGCGGCCCGCTCTGGGTGGTCCCCGCGGGCCGCACCCTGCGCCCCACCACCCGGCCCGTCCCCGGCGCGGTCTGCCTGCCCGGCCCCGAGCGCCTCGCCGCCCTCCAGCGGGTACTGCGACAGGCCACCGGCCTGCGCGTCCACGGTCCTGCGGCGGACGGAGCCAACCCCACCGCCTCCGCCTGGGAGATCGGCCTGCCGGGCATGCGGCTCACCCTCACCCTCTCCCCGGAGCCGGACCGCGGATTCTCCGGCGAAGGCGCCGTCCTGGAGGCCCTCGCGACCGACGAGGCGGCCGAGGACGCCGAGCTGATCTCCGTCCTGCTCGCCTGGGAACCGCGCATCGACCCGGCCGACCTCGCCGACCAGTCGGGCCTCCCGGTCGCACGGGTCAGGGCCGCACTCACCCGCCTCGGCACCGCCGGACGGGTCGGCTACGACATCGCCGAAGCCGCCTACTTCCACCGGGAGCTGCCCTACGACGCCCGGCGCGCCGAACGCCACAACCCGCGCCTCGTCGCCGCCCGGGCCCTGCTCACGGCCGGCGCGGTCACCCTGGACCGCCGCGGCACCTCCGTCGTGGCCTCCGGCGAACGCCGCTACCAAGTACGCGAGTCCGGAGGCGCTCTCAGCTGCACCTGCCAGTGGTGGGCCGACCACCGGGGCCGCCGAGGCCCTTGTAAGCATGCCCTCGCCACCCGGATGGCTTTGCGGGCATCCGCCACCACCGCCACTGCCGCCCATGCCGCCGACACCGCTTCCACCGGAGCCGCACGATGAACCTCACCTCCGCCCCCGAGCAGGTTTCCACCGAAGGCGCCCTCGCGGCGGTACGCAGGGGACGTACCGCCGAACTGCCCGGGCGGCTCAAGCTGTTGGACCGCACGCAGCGCCGGGAACTGCTCGTCGGTCTGAAGGAGTTGCGCGCCGAACTGCGGGCCCAGGGCTGGGACGGCTGGCAGCAAAGGGATCTGATGAGTCCGGCTCTGGTGGTCGCCGGAGCCGGCTGCCACACCGGCGCGGCAGCAGCCGCCGCATGGATCGGCGCCCGGGACATGCGCCGCTGGCAGCAGGTGCCCGTCGGCGTCCTGCTCGACGTCCTGGCCGACCGGGACGCGGGGTGGCTCGGCGACCTCGCCCACCGGCTGGCCGCCCGGGCCTCCACCGTCGAACAGGACTACCCGCTGATCAGCGAACTCGTCCGGATCGCAGGCTGCCCGATGCCCACCACCGACGGCTGCGTCGAAGGCTGGGCCGCGACCGTGGGCACCTCCCGCACCCCGCTCGCCCTCGCCCTGCGCCGCGACCCCCACGTCGGCGCCCTCGTGCCGTGCCTCTTCGAGACCGCCGAGCCGGTCCGGTTCCTCGGCTGGCGCTGCGACCCGGACGACCCCCACCACTGGCCGGCAGCCCTGGCCGGCCTGGCGGCGGACGGCATCGTGGACCGTGCCGTCCTCCTCGACGGATGTACGGCCCGCCTGCTGCGCGGAGGCAAGTACAACCAGTTGAAGCCCTACCAGGCCATCTGGCAGGCGCTCCGGCCGACCGAGGAAGAAGAGCGCGAGCGCACCGCCGACTGGATCGCGCTGACCGCCGACGCCCCGTCCCCGGTGGCCGGGTACGCCCAGCAGATACTCGCGCGGCTCGCCGCGGCGGGCCACCTCACCCCCGGACTGCTGGCCGAGATGTCGGCAGCCGTCCTCTTCCGCCCCGAGAAGAAGCTCGTCCGCGCCCAGCTGGTGCTGATCGGCAAGGAGCTGCGCCGTGACCCGACGGCCGCCCCCGAGCTGCTTCCGGTGCTCGGCGAAGCCTTCGGCCACCCCGACACCGACATCCAGGAGCGGGCGCTCAAACTGACCGCCCTCCACCTCACCGACGACCCCGCCCTGCGAGCCGAACTCGCCGAGCAGGCCCGGTCGCTGAGCCCGGCGCACCGGGCCCGTGCCGTGGAACTCCTCGGGCAGGAGGCGGCCGCCCCCGTCGAGGAGACCGCTCCCTACCGGGAGATCCTTCCGCCGCCCCCGGCCGAGGTCCCGCTCGCCCCGGCCCCCGGGACGGTCGCGGAGACCGTGGAACTCGTCGCGGCCGTCATCAACTCCCGTACCGTGACCGTCGAGGAGTTCGAGCGGGCCCTGGACGGCCTGGTCCGACACGCGCACCGGGACCGCTCTGCCCTCGCCGAAGCGCTGCGCCCGGCGCTCGCCGACCAGTGGTGGCTCGACCCCGCCCGGTCCCGCCGGTACGGCGGCGAGCTGGCCGGACTCGCGCACGTCGCCGCCGCCGTCCTGGACGCGCATCAGACCGGGGAGCAGCCGGAGGCGCTCGTGAGCTGGCGCAGCGACTGCCACCACACGGCGTTCGCCGTCGCCCGCCACGCCCGACTGGTCGAGGCGGCCCGGCACATCAGGACCCGGCCGCTGCCCTTCCTGCTCGCCACGCCCACCGGGCAGACCGGCACCCTGGATCCCCGGGTGCTCGTCGAGCGCCTCGCTGCCTACCGGGGCCTCGGCGAGCAGCCCGCCCCGGTGGACCTCGCGCAGGCCCTGCTGCGCGTACGCCGTGACCCCGCCGCCCTTCCTGCCGCAGCAGCTCTCGGCACACCGGAGGGAGACAGGCTGGCGGCCTGGCTCGGAGAGGCAGGCGAGCCCGCGGCCCTCACCCGCCGCACCGCGTCGGCCGTGCCGTACGCGTATGGCGAAACCCCCGCGCACCTCGTGCTCGACACGGCGGAACGGACGACGCTGCTGCGGGAGTTCCCGGCCGCGTTCCACGAACTGGCGCAGGCCCGCAAGGCCACCGACCGCTGCTGGGACGGTGGAGAGGACGCCGACGCCCTGCTGATCGCGGCCTGGCCCGAGGACCGGGAGACCCTGGCCGCCTGGTGGCTCCCCGAGGTCACGGCCTGCGCCGTCCACGAAGGGCGCGGTGGCCTGGCCGCGCTCCCGGAGCTCGCCGCGGCCGGCGGACCCGCCGCCGGGCCGGCCCTGCACCTCGCCGTGGCCACCGGCCTCGGCGCCCGCCACCCGGAGGACCGGCTCCGGGCCGTGGACGCGCTGCTCACCCTCGCGGCCCGGGAGGAACTGGACGCAGGCCGCCTGGGCAGTGACCTGGGCGAACTCCTGAACCTGGGCACGGTCAAACCCAACCGGCTCGCCGACTCGCTGCGCACCGCCGCCGCCACCGGAGCCTGCACGACCACCTGGGCCGTCCTGGCCGCCGTACTCCCCGTGCTGCTCACCGGCTCGGCCGACCCGAGGGGCGCCGGGGACCTCCTCTCGACGGCAGCCGACTGCGTGGAGCAGTCGGGAGCGGCATCGCCCGAGCCCGCGGGCCTCGCCGAGACCGCCTCCCGCCCCGGCCGCTCCCGCCTGGTCACCCAGGCCTCCCGCCTCCGCGACGCCCTCCGGCGCAACGCGGAAGGACCGGCTGCGGGACCCCGGTAGCGGGCCTTCCGGCCCCGCCACCGGAGGGCAGGGCCGCACCAGTGGTGCGGCCCTGCCCTCCGTGGACCGTCCGTCAGTACTGGTCGAGCGGAGAGG
Source organism: Streptomyces sp. NBC_00193 (assembly GCF_026342735.1). Taxonomy (GTDB): domain Bacteria; phylum Actinomycetota; class Actinomycetes; order Streptomycetales; family Streptomycetaceae; genus Streptomyces; species Streptomyces stoeckheimensis. Next base: position 264,312 of record NZ_JAPEMM010000002.1, on the reverse strand, counting down.
CGATGTCGGTGACCGGCCGGTTCTTCGGGAAGGCGCCGAGGCCGCGTGCCGCGCCGGTCAACAGGTTGATCCCGTACAGACGCCGGGTGCCTGTCGACGTCGCCTTCGGTGCGCACAGGCTTCCGCATGGATCTCGGCGCCGAAGTCCACTCGGATGCCGCACAATCCCCCGATTTCGAGCACCGGGGCGCCGAATCCTCGGCGGGTCGCATCCGTTCCGGCCCTTCCCGGCGAATACATGGGTCGAGCGATACCGCCGGCCACGCAACTCCTCGATGAAATCCCGGGAGCGTCATGTCCGCCTCACCACGGTTCACCCGATGGCTGATCCCTGCCGTCCTCGTCGTGGCCTGGCTGCTCGTCGGAGGCGGGCTGGGCCCGTACGCGGGGAAGCTCGGCGAGGTGGCCACCAACGACCAGACCGCCTTCCTGCCCCGCAGCGCCGAGTCCACCCGGGTCGTCGAGGCGCAGAAGGCCTTCCGGCAGGACGAGAGCCTGCCGGTGATCGTCGTGTGGACGGCGAAGACACCGGGCGCGCAGCTGGGACCCCGGCAACAGGAGGACGCCACGCGGGCCCTGGCCGACCTGAGCGTCCCGGGCCAGACGACCGGCCCTGCCCCGGCCGCCTCCGCCGCCGTCCTGTCCGCCGACGGCCGGGCCCTGCAAGGCGTCGTCCAGCTCCGACCCGACCTCGGGGAGGAGCTGCCCCGCACCCTGGAGGAGATCGCCGCGGCCGCGGCGAAGGTCCCGGGCACCGTGGCGCAGTTGGCCGGTCCCGCGGCGAGCCAGGCCGACCTCGCCGATGCCTTCGCCGGAATCGACGGACTCCTGCTGGCCGTTGCCCTCGTGGCCGTCCTGCTGATCCTCCTGCTGGTCTACCGCAGCGTGCTGCTCCCCGTGGTGATCATCATCGGGGCCGTGTTCGCCCTGGGCCTCGCCTGCGGAATCGTCTACGTGCTGGCCGACCGCGGCATCGTCCGCGTCGACGGGCAGGTGCAGGGCATCCTCTCGATCCTGGTGATCGGCGCGGCCACCGACTACGCCCTGCTCCTCACGGCACGCTTCCGCGAGGAGCTCCAGGCCCGCGAGGACCGGTTCGCCGCCGTACGGGCCGCCCTGCGCCGGTCCGTCGGGCCCATCACGGCGAGCGCGGGCACCGTCGCCCTCGGCCTGCTCGCCCTGCTGCTGAGCGACCTCACCAACAACCGCGCCCTCGGCCCGGTCGGGGCTATCGGCATCGTGTGCGCGGTGCTGAGCACGCTCACCTTCCTGCCCGCCGTCCTCGTCCTGCTCGGCCGCGCCGCCTACTGGCCCGCCAGGATCGGGCACACCGCCGAGGACGGCGCCGGCCACGGGATCTGGACGAAGGTGGCGGCCGTGGTGGACCGTGCCCCGCGCAAGGTCTGGGCCCTCAGCCTCGCCGCCCTCCTGGCCTGCGCGGCCTTCGCCCCCACGCTCAACGCCAAGGGAGTGCCGCTGGACGAGATCTTCGTGAACGACGCCCCGTCGGTGGCTGCCCAGCAGACCCTGAGCGAGCACTTCCCCGGCGGATCGGGCAACCCGGCCGTCGTGATCGCGGACGCCGACCGGCTCGACCAGGTCGCGCGGGCGGCCGAACGTACCGAAGGCGTCGCCGCGGTCACCCCCTTCTCCGCAGCGGGACCGACGGGCGGCGCACCCCTCGTGGCGGACGGGAAGGTCCGCCTCGACGCCACGCTCGAAGCCCCCTCGGGCAGCCGGGCGGCGCAGCAGACCGTCGTCCGGCTGCGTCAGGCACTCCACGCCGTACCGGACGCGGACGCCATCGTCGGCGGCTCCAGCGCGCAGCAGTACGACACCCAGCGCACCGCCGAGCACGACCGCATGCTCATCATCCCCGTCGTCCTGGTGATCATCCTGATCATCCTCGTAGGGCTGCTGCGCTCGCTGCTGATGCCCCTCCTCCTGGTCGCCACCGTCGCCCTCAGCTTCGTCGCGACCCTGGGCATCTCCGCGATCGTGTTCCAGCAGTTCCTCGGCTTCAGCGGGACCGACTCCTCCGTACCCCTCTACGGCTTCGTCTTCCTCGTGGCCCTCGGGGTCGACTACAACATCTTCCTGATGACCCGCGTCCGCGAGGAATCCCTGCTGTACGGCACCCGCCGGGGCGTACTACGAGGCCTGGTGGCCACCGGCGGCGTGATCACCTCCGCGGGTGTCGTCCTCGCCGCCACGTTCGCCGCGCTCGCCGTCATCCCGCTGGCGTTCATGCTCCAGATCGCCTTCATCGTGGCCTTCGGCGTACTCCTCGACACCCTCGTCGTCCGGTCCCTCCTGGTACCGGCCCTCGTCCGGGACATCGGCCCGGCCGCATGGTGGCCGGGCGCGCTCAGCCGCGCCACGGACGAGGAGGAAGACCACTGACCCCGTCCACCGAAGACGTTCCCCCCGAGCGCTCCGCCCGGACCCGCCCCGACCCGGCCGGAGCGTTGAACCGGGCGCCGGGCGGGCAGGACACCACCATGGACAAGCCCTCCGCCGCCGACCGGACCCTACGGGGGCGGCTCGGCGCGACGCTGTTCAGCCGGGTGGCCGGACCATCGGGCCCCGCCAACCGCGCACGGATCCACACCACACCCGGCCCCCGCTGGTTCGGCCCCGACCGCCCCATCCGCACGGTCCACGGTGACGCCTCGATGTTCATCGGAGGCCTCAGCGCCCTCCTGCTGCAGTCCCTGCACCCCCTCGCCATGAGCGCCGTCGCGGCGCACTCCGGCTTCCGCGGCGACCCCTGGGGCAGGCTCCAGCGCACCAGCACCTTCCTCGCCGTCACCACCTACGGCACGGCGCAGGACGCGCAGCTGGCCGTCGACGGCGTCCGCGCGGTCCACGAGCGGGTCCGGGGCACCACGGCGGAGGGCGAACCGTACTGCGCGGCCGATCCCCACCTGCTGGGCTGGGTGCACGCGGCGGAGGTCGACAGCTTCCTCCGCGCACACGAGCGCTTCGGCGCGCACCCTTGGGACGCAGCCGGATACGACGCCTACGTCGCGGACACCGCGAGGGTGGCAGCAGCCCTCGGCGTGGTGGACCCACCCCGCGACCGGTCCTCGCTCCTGGCCCTCCTGACCGCATACCGGCCGGAGTTGCGGGCCACCCCCGAAGCGCTCGAAGCAGCGCGCTTCCTCCTCCGCCACCCACCCCTGCCCTGGCCGGCCCGGGTTCCGTACGCGCTGCTCGCCGCGAACGCGATCGCCCTGCTGCCCCCGTGGGCGCCGGGCATGCTCGGCCTGCGCCCCGCAACCGCCCCGGTGGACACCTGCGTACGCCTGTCCGGCCGGGCCCTCACACGGTCGATCCGCTGGGCGATGACCCCACCGCCCCGGCCGCCGAGCTGAGCCGTCGCGCGGCCCTGGTGCGCGGGGTGGTGGCCGGGCAGGTACTTTGCTCGGATGAGTCTCCTTGATGATGTGGCCGAACGTGACGGCTGGCGGTGCTGGGTGTGTGACGAGCCGGTCGACCCCGACGAGTCGGTGAACGACCCGCGGGGCCCCAGCGTCGACAGCCGGACCGCCGACCGGAAGGCGAAGGTCGCCGAGCGGCTCGCGCACCGCGGATGCAACACCCGCAAGGGCGCCGTCAAAGTGGTCATCGCCTGGCCCGAGCGCCTGTACGTGGTCGAACCCGCACCGCTGATCGCCGTGGCCGAGAGGCTGGAGCGCAAGGGCGGCCGCGAGATGGTGGGCCGTTGCCCGACCAAGAAGGACGCCCAGGAGGCGGCGGACTGGCTGGTGGACCGGTTCTCCCGGCTGGTACCGGGGATGCCGGTGACCGCCGACATCCAGTCCGGCGGCGGGCAGTTCCTCATCGTCCTGGCCACCGGCCGCCGCTGACCGGAGTCCGACCCCCCCTTCCCACGCCGTAGCCGTGGGAAGGACCTGCGTGCTTTAATAAATGAACATACATTTACTTACGGAGGTGGCGGGTGTGGGGCGTCCCCGAGGGGTCGAGGACGTGGTCATCCTGCGGGCGGCGGCGCAGGTCATGGGCCGGGTGGGTCCGGCCGGTCTCACGTTGGCCGCCGTGGCCGGCGAGGTCGGGTTGGTGCCCGGGACCCTGGTGCAGCGGTTCGGTTCCAAGCGCGGTCTGCTCCTCGCCCTCGCCGACCAGTCCGAGAAGGACGCGACCGAGACGGCCGGGCGCGTGCGCCAGGCGCACGACTCGGCGCTCGGGGCCTTGGCGGCGCTGACGGTGGAGTCGGCGGCCGTGATGGCCACGCCGGAGAGCTTCGCCCATCATCTGGCGTTCCTGTGCATGGATCTCGCCGATCCACAGCTCTACGAGCGTGCACTGGCCATCCACCGCACTCACCGGCACGCGATCGAGGAACTGCTGAGGGAGGCGGCCGGTACGGGCGAGCTCCGCTCCACAACCGATACGGCGGCGCTGGCCCGCACCGTACAGGTGGTCATCGCAGGCGCGGGCCTGACCTGGGCACTCGAACGCGAAGGCACCCTCGAAGAACGGCTCCGGCAGGAGCTGGACGCCGCACTCTCCCCTCACCTTCCGCTCGGAGACGGCCACGACCTGGAGGAATCATGAACACCGACGCACGCCCGCTGGCCGGAAAGGTGGCCCTCGTCGCCGGCGGAACCCGCGGCGGCGGACGGGGCATCGCCGTCGAGCTCGGCGCCGCGGGCGCCACGGTGTACGTCACCGGCCGCAGCAGTACGGGTGGGCGCTCCGACCTGGACCGCCCGGAAACCATCGAGCAGACCGCCGAGAAGGTCACCGCGGCGGGCGGCCTGGGCATTCCCGTACGCACCGACCACAGCCGTCCCGACGAGGTCCGGGCCCTCGTCGGGAGGATCGCCGCCGAACAGGACGGACGGCTCGACGTCCTGGTGAACTCCGTATGGGGCGGAGACCCGCTGACCGACTGGGAACACCCCCTGTGGGAGCAGGACCTGGACACCGGTCTGCGGTTGCTGCGGCAGGCGGTGGAGACCCACGTCATCACCAGCCGGTTCGCGCTCCCGCTCATGGTCGCCCGCAAGAGCGGCCTGGTCGTGGAGGTCACCGACGGCAACACCGCCCGCTACCGCGGCACGTTCTTCTACGACCTGGCGAAGTCCGCGGTCATCCGCCTCGCCGTTGCCCAGGCCGCTGAGCTGCGGCCCCACGGTGTCGCGGCCGTGGCCATCACGCCCGGCTTCCTGCGCTCCGAAGCCCTGCTGGAACACTTCGGCGTCACCGAGGCCAACTGGCGCGACGGCGCTGCCCAGGACCCGAACTTCGTGCACTCCGAGACCCCGGCCTACCTCGGCCGGGCCGTCGCCGCACTGGCCGCCGACCCGGACGTCATGGCCAAGACCGGACGGGCCCTGGCCACCTGGGGCCTGTACGAGGAGTACGGCTTCACCGATGCCGACGGCACCCAGCCGGACTTCGCCGCGCACTGGGCCGAGAACCTCCAAGAGGAGTACGGCCCCCTCGGCGACCCGTTGTGACCCGCTGTGACCTTGACCGCACCCCGCGTGCAGCGACCACCGGCGGGTGCTGGTCAGGGCTGGTGCGAGGGGCCGACGGAAGCGGGTAACGTTGTCATGTTCTTCCAGATGCCGATTTGCGAGTGAGAGCGTGATGGGCCTCTGCTGACGTTCTTCGACGTCGCCGCTTGTCCCTCACCGATGAATCCGCAGATCGCTTCAATCCCTTACCTGGAGAACCCGTGACCGTGAGCAAGAACATCAACAACCCGGTGGGCCAGGGCGGCGGCCAGCGCAAGCGGCAGTCGCGCGCCGAACGGCAGAACAACGGTCCGCACCGCAACCTCGACCGCCAGGGTGCAGCCGACCAGAAGGCGGAGCTGGTGCGCAAGATGCGCGAGAAGGCAGGCGTGGTCGAGGGCGAAGGTCCGGCGGACGCCGCCACCGCGCAGAGCTGACGCACCGCCGCCGCAGGGCGGCACCGCAAGGGGCAGAGCCCGGACCGCGACGCGCGGCCCGGGCCCTGCTGCCGTATCGGGCCGGCTCTGACGTGAGTGTCGTGATGCGGCCCGGCGGAGTTCAGGTGGTGCACATGTTCCGTTCCAATAGCATGTGAAATATCACATGTCATAGGCGCTGGCCGAGAACCCTTGGACGGCGCTCCCTGACAAGGAGAACGAACCGCGATGAACCGCTTAGCCCTGCTCGCGTCCACTGCCCTGGGCCTGGCCCTCTGCACGATCACCCCGGCCGCCGCCGCCCCGCCGGCGGACACCATCGAGACGGTCACCTCCTGCGGGAACTCCGGCCTCCAGGCCGGACTGGCCACACGGGTGTGCGCGGAGATCACCGGTACGACCGTCACGTTCTACGGGAAGGCCGGACTGGCCGGCCCGCCCTCCCCGGGCAGCCCGCAGCCCGCGGTCAGGGAACTGCTCACCACCCTGTCCGTGGAGGCCGTCGGAGCCGCCCCGCCCCGGACGCAGGTCAAGCCGGTCCTGTTCGCCGGTGCCACCCTGCAGGTACGCGCTCCCGCCGTCACCGCACCGTGCGGCTCGACCGTCCGCGGCACCTTCGGTGTGGCCGCTTTCCCCCATGCGGCCAACCCGGTGGTCCATGAGGTCACCCTCGGCTGCTGAGGCCTGCCGCAGGCGCGGCGAGGAAGCCCCGGGTCGCCGACCCGGGGTTTCGGCCGGTCCGCACCGACCGGCTTCCGTGGTGAACGTGCCGGGCGTCAGGCGCCGTTGCTTCCCCCGGAGCCCCGGCGGTGAGATGTTGACGGGCTGGACCGGCCCGCAGTCGCTGCAGGCCGCAGGGAGGGAGCGCAGTGGACACCTCGACGACACACCGGCCACACCACACCGGTGACGGCAGAACCGCCGGAACGGCTCGGAGAGCCGGCGTACACACGGCACGGCGCCGCCGGGCGGCGGTGACCGCCGCGGTGGCCGCCCTGGCGGTACCCCTGACCCTCGGCGCCGCAGGGCAAGCGGGCGCGGCGGCCGACCACCCGATCGTCTACGCCCGCTACACGGCGGCAGCGCCCACGGAGGACCTCTACGCGATCTCTCCGAGTGGCGGCACGTCCGTCAAACTCACCCACACCCCGACCGTCAGCGACGTGATGCCCAGCTGGTCCCCGGACGGCAAGCGGGTGGCCTTCGTCCGTTACGGATCCGGCGGCGCCATCGACGGCATATGGACGATGACGGCCGCGGGCGGCGACCTGAAGGCCGTCCCCGGCACCAAGGGCGCCTCAGATCCGGCGTGGTCCCCGGACGGCAAGCGGATCGCCTACGCCAAGCCGGTCGGCACCCAGCGCGAGATCTACGTGGCGGGCGTGGCCGGCACGTCCGCCACCCGGCTCACCCACACCGCGGCGGACGACCTCCACCCGACGTGGTCCCCGGACGGGAAGCACCTCGCCTTCAACCGCGCCGACGCGAGCGGGCACAGCAGGGTGATGCGGATCCGGCTGTCCACCCTGACCGAGACCGCGGTCACGCCGGCCGGCGCCCGCGACTGGACTCCCGACTGGTCGCGCGGCGGGCTCATCGCCTTCAGCCGGGTGGACTCCTCCGGCTACGCCCGTATCTACCTCATCCGCCCCGACGGCACCGGAGTCCACCGGATCACCGGGTCCCGGTTCAACGACAAGAACCCCTCATGGTCCCCGGACGGCAGCCGTCTGGTCTTCACCCGGGGCGGAGCGGACGACGCGGACCCGGAGAACCTCTACCTGGTGAAGGCGGACGGCACCGCCCTCACCAAGCTGACCAAGACCGCCTCCCATGACCTGGAGGCCGACTGGCGTCCGTAAGGCGTCCGGCCGGTCCGCCCCGTCGCGGGGCGGACCGGCCGGACCGGCTCACTTGGACTGCGTGGAGACGCTCACCCCGCTGAAGCTCTGCGCGGCGGCGAGGCTGAAGTACACCCACCCGGAAGGCGGGTTGTCCACCGTCAGGGTCTCGCCGTTGCCGGCGTTCGTGGACTTCGCCTGGTAGCTGCTCGTGGTGGCCCAGCTGCTGCCGCCGTAGTACAGGTCGGCATTGCCGGTGCCGCCGCTGCTGGTGATGGTCAGCTGCTTGACGCCGGCCGGCAGGTACACGAAGTGGTAGCTGTAGTTGCCGGCGGTGGCCGCGAGGTTGTCCCGGCGGCAGTTCTTGTCGAACTGGCGGGGGTCGCCGATGGTGCACAGCGGGGTGGACGGGGCCTCCGGCAGGGGACCGCAGTCGTTGGTCGCGCAGGCCGTCGTCAGCCAGGTGGCGAAACCGGCGTCGTAGGTGGTGCCGATGGTCTGCTTCAGGAAGGTGCGGGCGCCGTTCCAGTCACCGGTGCGGTACTTGCCCAGCACGGTCTCGACGTCGGCGGGGTGCGCCTGGAGCATGTAGCGGACCGCGAGCCAGCCCCAGCGGTAGACCCGGTTCGAGTTGACCTCGGGGTCCGCGTCCTGACCGTAGACGGTGTCGAACAGGTCGCTGAGCTTGTACGTGCCCTTGCGGGCCTCGGCGATCGCGTCGGCGTTGCGCTCGCCCCGGTAGCCGAACGAGATGTTCTCCGCGATGCCCTCGACCCACCAGATGGTCGGCGTGACGATGCCGGCCTCGAAGTCGCCCGCCATGTTGTAGCGGCCGTCGAGGTAGTGGGTGTACTCGTGGTTGAGGTTCCAGATCTGGAAGTCCGGACGCAGCCAGTGGGCCTCGTGGGCGATGAACCGGGCCTGGTTGCCGGCGGCGGCGGGGTTGCCCTCCTCGTACATGCCGCCGTTGTCCACGTCGATGTTGTAGATGGCCCACGCGTACAGCGAGTAGTTGGTGTAGTCGTCGAAGACGACGACCTCGAGGTTGGTGTTCACGTCACCGGGGATCGCGCCCTTGTCGCCGATGACCCGGTGGAAGTAGGCGTCCTGGTTGACGAGGCTGGTGCAGGTGGCGGCCAGCTGTCCGGGGGACATGTCCTGGGCGCGGATCTTCAGGCCCGGGGTGCACGTGTGCTGGATCGGCAGGATCGCCGGGAGCACGCGCTCGCCCAGGTCGCAGATGCCGTAGGCCGCGCAGTTGCCCCGGTCGTACTGGCGCGTGTACCAGCCCAGGTTCATGGTGATCGGCGCGGTGGGGCCGACGTTCGGGTAACGGTTGATCAGGTCCTTGAGCAGCGGCCGGAGCCGCTCCTTGAGCTCGGGGACGTCCAGGGCGTAGCCGAGGAAGCGACCGACGTTGCTGACGACGTCCAGGCGGTTCAGCTGCGCTTCGTTGCGCGTGATGAAGCCTGCCCAGGTGTTGAGGATGGTGGGGTCCGCCTTGAGGGCGGCCCGCCAGCCGCGGTCGTCGTTCTTGGCCTTGAAGCCGTTCTCGACGACCCACTCGACGTGCTGCATCGCGAGGTTCATCTGGCCGGGCCACGTGCCGTCGTAGCTGCCGAGCATCCACTTGACGACGCCGGCGTAGCGGCCGGCGGCGTGGGTGCTGTCGATCAGGGTGACGACCTCGTTGAGGATCTCGCCGTTGGCGTCCGTGACGTCCTTGCTGCGCGGGGAGGCGAAGAAGGCGTCCAGCGCGCCGCGCGCGGCACCGTCGAGCGCCGTGCCGTAGGGGCCGACGACGTCCCCGTTGTTGTCCTGCACGTAGTACCCGGCCCGCAGGAACAGCACCAACTGCCCGACGGAGGCACTGTTGCCGCCCGAATAGGTCGCCGAGGCATCGCGCAGCGCGTTCGCGACGGTCACCATCTGGGCTTCGTTGAAGGCCTTGCGCGCGTTCTCACCGGTGAGGCTGAACAGCGGGTACGTACAGGTGATCCGGGGGAGTGCCTTGAGCTGCTGGACCAGGGTGCTGCCGGTCGCGTTGATCACGCCGGAGAGGTCGCCGCACTCGTCCCCGGCAGCGGCCGAGGACTGCCGGCCGTCCTTGCCGGACTTGGCCGGCCGTACGGGCTCGACGGTCGGGGCGGGTGCGGTGGCGGACTCCTCGGCACTGTCCTGCGAGGAGATCCGGAAACGCGAGCTCTTGCTCATCGCATCGGGCGACTTGGGGACCGGGATCGACCGCGGCGCCGGGGCCGCGGTTCCCCGTGCGTACGCACCGGCCGGGGGCGTGGCGCCGGCGGAGGCGGCCTGACTGTGGGGCGCGAGCAGGCCGAGCGCAAGGAAGGCGGCTGCGCCCAGCGCGGGAAGTCTGCGCGTAGTGGCCTTCGATATCCGGAAGGGATGCATCTGCGGGGGCCTCCGGGGCCGTTGTGGCCGCGTGCTGGGATACACGGGCGACTGATGTGTGACATGTAAAATTTCACATGTCGCATCGCGCCGGTAGTCCTTTGGCCGGATTACCTCCGGCGGAATGGAATCGTTGCCGACCGACGGCCGCCGCGGGAGGGGTGACGGACCGTCTCTCGGCTCGTCGCCCCTCCCGCTGCCGCGTGACGCGACGGGCCCGCTAGGGCGCCGTCGTGGCCACCTCCGGTGCGAGCGAGTTGCCCGCAGGGATCCGGCCGCAGTCGGACGGGGCCGCCTTGCCCGCGAACCTGTCGTTCAGCCAGCCCAGCGCGGAAGGCGCCCACGGCACGGCGGCGCCGACATGGCTGAGCAGGTCGTACTGCGTGTACTTGAGCGAGGTGTTGCCCTTGTCGCAGTACTGCCGGGCCAGCGCGCGCACGTCTCCCGCGACCATGACCCCGTCACCGCGTCCGATGCCCGGGAGGTTGCTGAAGGTGCCCTCCAGGACGCCCCCGCCGCCCTGCACGATGAACCCGGGGGCGCTCGGGGTGGGGGCCGAGCCGAGGTTGAGCTTGTTCACCGCCTCGACGAAGGCGGGCACCGAGTTCGGGTTCGCGTACTGCGGCTTCACCATCTTCTTCCACGTCAGTCCCGGGTACTGGCCGAGGGCGTTGATGATCGACCCGCGTTCGAGCTCCTTGAACACCTGCGCGCCGTAGCTGTTGAGGTAGGGCGCGAAGTCGATGTCGTAGGAGCGTGCGGCCCCGAGGACGGCCATGGGCGCGACACCGGCCCAGATCGTGCTGCCGCTCACGTACTTGAGGTTGTGCGCGGGGGCGACGAGCAGCCCGCCCTCGGCGTAGCCCACGAGTCTCCGGTCGACGTCCGGCGCGTACCCCGGCGCGAGGGCGGCCGCCCAGTGGGTGGCGATGGCCCCGCCCGAATAGCCGGCCAGGCCGATCCGGGTGGCGGAGTTCAGGCCGGTCTCCGGGGAGCGGCTCGCGGCCCGGATCGAGTCCAGGGTGGTGGTCCCGTACTCCGGTCCGGCCGCGAAGTCGGCGCTCTGTCCCTCGGTGTCCGGGATGATGACGTCGTAGCCCGACAGCAGCAGGGGCACCAGGAGGAGGGACTCGCCGTTCGCGATCAGGCCCCCGAGCGAGACGTCGCCCGCGATGGCCCGGGACGGCGAGTCCGCCGGGTTGAGGGAATCGTAGAACGACTGGTACGACACGGCTCTGCTGCCGTCCCCGGTGAGGCTGCGCACGACCGAGGTCACCCCGGCGGACGGGCGGCCCTGTGCGTCCACGGTGCGGAAGAGCAGCTGGATCGCCTTGACCGGCGTCGGGATGCCGACGACGTGGTACTGCAGCGTCCGGGTCTTGAGCACGGTGCCGGGTGCGTACGAGGACAAGGGCGTGCTGCCGTCGTAGGTGTAGAACGGGTCGTCCGCCGCGGCCGCCGCCGTCGGTGAGGCGGTGGTGGTGGCAGGGCCGGCAGGGGCGGCGGTGGCAGTAGAGGCCGTCACGGCGGTGACGGCCAGTGTGGTGGCCAGTGCGGTTGCCAGCTTCCCCATGGCGATGCGGTGCATGAGTCCCTCGGATTCGCTTGATGGATCACAGGGGGATATGCGTTACCAGTGGTAACCGCGCCGCAAGTTACCAGCAGGTAAAGGGCGTGAACAGGGTTGCGGCATGGCTTGCAGCGGGCTTCGAGCGTGCTTCCACCGGTATGCCACCCGTGGAAGCCCGCTCGTGGACGGGGCGCCCGCAGACGCCCCGGGAAGGAGGGACGCGACGGCGTCAGGCCAGACCCGCCTCGATGGCGCGCCGGACGGCGGCCGCCCGGTCGCGGATGCCCGCTTTGGCGAACAGGTTGTTGATGTGGGTCTTGACGGTGGCCTCGCTGATGAAGAGCCTCTCGGCGATCCCCCGGTTGGGCAGGCCCTGGCCGATCAGCGCGAGCACCTCGCGCTCGCGGGGAGTGAGGTCCTCCGGCATGGCGGGTCCCGGTTCGGAGGCCTTCGTGTTCGTGCTCCTGGCGGAGGCGAGCAGCCGGTCCTGCACCTCGCGGTCGAGCACGGACTGGCCGGCCGCAGCGGCCCGGATGGCCCGGGTGATGTCCTGGCGTCCCGCGTTCTTGGTCAGGTACCCGCGGGCTCCCGCGCCCAGTGCGCCCAGGATCGAGTCGTCGTCGGCGAACGTGGTGAGGACCACCACGGCCACCTGCGGGTACTGCTCGCTCAGGCGGCGGGTCGTCTCGATCCCGTCCATGACCGGCATCCTCAGGTCCATCAGGACCACGTCCACGGGCCCGGCGGCGACGGCCGTCAGCACCTCGGTCCCGTCCGCGGCGGCCGCGACGACCTCGATGTCCCCGGACAGGCCGAGCACCGCGGCGAGCGGCTCCCGGACGGCGGCCTGGTCGTCGGCGACGACCACCCTCACCTTCTGCTGCTCTTCGGTCGGTTCGCTCATCCCGGGATCACTGCCTCCACGTGCCAGCCGCCCCGGTCCGGCCCTTCGGTGACCGGTCCCGCCGTGACGGTTCCGTCCAGGAGCGCGACGCGTTCGCGCATTCCGATCAGCCCCATCCCGCTGCCGGGCCCCGCGTGCGCCTCGCGGGTGCCGGGGCGGTTGCGGACCGTCAGCGTCGTCGACGCCGCGGCGAACCTCAGCTCCACGCCGGCGTCTCCTCCGGGCGCGTGCCGGGCGGCGTTGGTCAGTGCCTCCTGGGCGATCCGCAGCAGGTTCTGGGTCACGTGGGCCGGGAGCTCACGGGCCGTGCCGATGACCGTGAGGGCGTCGTGGTGACCCGAGGATTCGACCATCGCGGCCAGGCTCTCCACGAGCGGCAGCGCGTCCTCGCGCAGCGCGTGCACGGTCCACTGCGCCTGCTTCAGGCTCTCCCTGACCAGGGCGTGAGCCTTGGAGTTGGCCTCCCGGACCTTCTCGAGGTCGCCGGTGTCGATCAGCGCGTCGGTCAGTTCCAGCTGCATGTTGATCCCGGCCAGCGAGTGCGCCAGTACGTCGTGCACGTCCCGCGCGATCCGGCCGCGTTCGCTCAGCACGGCCGTCCGCGCCTCGGCCCGGGCGGCGCGTTCGGCCGCCTCGGACGCTGCGATCGCCGCCCGTACGGCCTGGCGCTGACTGCGGTTCAGGATGCCGATCAGGACGGGTGCGCCGGTGGCGAGGCCGAGTACCCAGGGCAGTTCCTGACCTCCCGGCCCGAGGTGGAGGTACAGGACGCCGGCGCAGAGGGCGCTGCAGAGTCCTGCGAGGGCCAGGGCCCACCTGGTCTCCAGCCGGTATCCGATGTGACCGGTGAGGAGGAAGGCGAAGAGGTAGCCCGTGCCACTGCTGCTGACACCGATCAGGGTGGCCGCCGCGAGGACGCCGGCAGCCAGCCAGGCGGGGGCGAACCGCTGGGTCGTGGCGTTCTCGGGCAGGCCCCGGGCCAGTAGCGCTGCCGTGTTGAGCACGAAGAGGACGAGGACGGCCAATCCCTGGCCGCTGAAGCCCATGGGCCGGATCGTCACGACTCCGACGGCGATGACCGCCAGGGTCATGGCCCACCGGACCCGCGGATCCTGTCCGGGAACCGGACGCTGGGCGGCCTCCGGGGAGGCTGCCGTCCCGGGGGACGGAGGGCTCTCGCGCGGGGGCATGCGCAGAACATACTGCACGGTCAGGCCGTGCGGTCGAGCACCGGCACGGGGCGGACCACCGTGTGGGTGCGGCTCCGGACGAAGATCGTCGCCAGCCGCGTGACCACCTCGGTCAGGGCCATGAGGACGAACGCCGCCACCCAGGCCTTGTCGCCGGTGATCTGGTGGTCGACGCTGAACCGGGCGACATCGGCGCCGCCGCCGTGCTCGACCCACAACTGGAAGCCCATCCGCGCGCCCATGCCCACGACCCACAGGACCGCCGACACCACTCCGGCCTTGATGAGGACGTGCCCGTCGACGGTCCGGATCCGGGTGTAGACGCCGCCCGCGATGCCGAGCGCGGCGCCCGCGCCCACCAGGACCGCGATCAGCGCCAGGTCGTTGCCCGCGGTGGGGATGGTGTCCAGGTACGAGTAGGCCACGAAGGCCACGATCCCCAGCGGGAGCAGGAAGGACTTGAGGTCGAGCCGCCCTTCCCGAAGCTGCCGGAAGACGATCAGGATGAGGGCGATGTCGGTGATCCACTCGGTCGTTGTCATGTCCTCAAGGCTGCTACGGGGCGGCCCGCGGCACCTGGACCCAAGGGTGGAAATGGGGGTGGAGTCCGGCCTCCCCCCACTCCACCGGCGGCCCGGCGGAACACCGTGGGCGGCGGTCCGGACGCCCGAGCGCCCGCCCGCCACGTGTCGTGGCGGGCGGGCGGGCGGGTGAACGGGCTGGTTCGGGGAAGGCCGGGGACCGGCGTCCCCGCCAGCCGTCGGCTCAGGGAAGCGGGATCAGAAGCGGGATCACTTGCCCAGGTAGGCGTTGACGATCGTGACCTCGGAGACGTTGCCCTGCTTGTCGGTGACCTGGGCCCGGAAGGAGATGCCCTGGTCCTTCGCGGGGTTCCGGACGGAGATCGCGCCGTCGGTGACCTTGACCTTCTTCCAGGTCGTGCCGCCGTCGAGGCTCACGGAGACCGTGAGCGACTTGAGGTTCTTCCCGGAGGCCGCTCCCTGCACGGTCACGGGGATCCGGGTGACCTTGCCCGCCGGGGCGCGGGAGGCGGTGTCGAGCGGGGCCCGGAAGCGCACCGTCGAGACCGGGAGCGAGGTTTGGGCAGCGACCTGACGCGAGCGGAAGGTGAAGCTCGTGTCGATGCGGGTGGAGACGGCGGAGACGTCCGGGGACCGCTCCACGGAGGTGGCCAGCCGGTATTCGGCGTCGGCGCCGTCGACCGTGAAGGGCTCCCAGCCGCTCAGCGGGTCCTCGTTCTCGGCGACCTTGATGCCGTTGCGGTACAGGGTGGTGGCGGTCTTGGTGAGCGCCGAGGAACCCGCGTGGCCGGCGCCGTCGCCGAACAGCGGCACCGCGCCCGTGATGGTCTGCTTGCCCGTCTCCGGGTCGGGTGCGCTGCGGAACACGCCCAGGCCCGGGGCGCCCAGGAGCGGTGAGAAGACTCCGGTGTTGAAGGTCTCGCGGTGGGAGGAGCCGGCCGCGTAGCGCTTCGGCTCCAGGGCGGCCAGGTCCGCCTCGATGCCCTGGTTGCCGTCCCCGTCGGGGGCGCCGAGCTGCCAGAACCCGGTGCGCCAGGTGGCGCCGTCGAGGGCGGAGAGCATGAGCGTACGGGTGCCGGGAGCGGGCTGGTTGGCCCCGTAGAAGTCGCCCTGGGACATGCCGGGCAGGGTGGGGGCGGCGTAGGCGTAGCCGGACTTGCCGGGGGCGGGCGCGCCCATGTCCACGGAGAGCTTCGCCAGCTGGGTCGCCTTCAGGTGCCGCGTGTACCCGGTGGCGAGACGCTTCGTCACGCCGCCGAGGGCGACGTTGTACTGGGTGGCCGGGTCCTTGATGAAGGTAGCGAGCCAGCTCTGCGTGAGCGAGCCGTCGGTCACCGCCGGCCCCATGTGGGCGGAGCGGAACCCGGTGTACCCCTTGGGCAGGACCCATCCGCTGCCGAGGTGGCCTTCGCCGACCTTCTGCTGGTAGTACGGCAGGGCGAAGTCGGCCGTGGCCAGACCGGGAACGGTGATGTCCACCGGCTTCGCTGTGCGTGCGTCGACCGTGACCTTGGTGGTTCCGGCGACCTCCAGCCGCGGCTGGACCAGCCAGTCGACGCCCTTGGCGAGGTCCGAGCCGTCCTGGTACACGGCGCCGTGGAGGGCGTAGGTGCCCTTGGGCAGACGCAGGGTGCCGGAGGCGGACTCGTTGCTCACCCCCGTCCATATGCCGTCGGCGGCGCCGCCGATGCCGAACAGGGAGTGGGAGAACTCGCGGGCAGGGGCGCCGTCGCGGTCGACGGTCGTGATGGTGACGTCGTACGCCTCGGCCTCGCGGACGGCCGCCGCGCCCGTACGGACGGACTGGCCGCCGCCGGTGGCGGTGACGTAGGCGGAGAACGCGCCGTCGACGTCGCCGAGCCGGGTGTCGGCCGCCAGGTCGACCTCGGCCCGGCCCCCTGCGGGCACGGTCACCTTGGTGGCGCCGAGCGCGAAGAACCCGGCCGGGGCCGGCTTGCCGTGGGAATCGGTGCCGCTCACCGCGAGGTCGAGCGTGATGGCGGTGGCGCCGAGGTTGCGGTAGGCGATCTTCTTGGTGAGGGGCTTGTCGTCGGCGTGCGGCCACTGGGCCGTGCCGAGGGAGACCGACGGCTGCTCGGTGATCACCGTTTGGGTCAGGGCCTTGTCCACCTGCACGCGGCCGGTGCCCTGCTGCTGGACGCCGACCGCGCCGTCCTTCGTGGACGCGGTCAGCGCGCCCTTGAGCTCGGTGCCGGTCCAGCCCGGGTTCTTCTGCTTCAGCAGCGCCGCCGCTCCGGCCACGTGCGGGGTGGCCATGGAGGTGCCGTTGAGCACCAGGTACCCGGGGACGGGGTGCTGGGCCCCGGGGTCGGTGTCGAGCTTGCTCCCCTTGGCCGCCGCGGCGGTGATGCCCACGCCGGGCGCGGTGAGGTCGGGCTTGACCGCGCCGTCGCCGACGCGCGGGCCCCTGCTGGAGAAGTCCGCGAGGGCGTCCTTGCCGTCGACGGCGCCGACGGTCAGGGCGGCGTCGGCGCTGCCGGGCGAGCCGACCGTGGACTCGCCGGCACCGTTGTTGCCCGCGGCGACGGCGAACAGGACGCCCTTCTCCGCCGACAGCCGGTCCACGGTCGCCTCGACCGGGTCCACGCCGGGGAAGTCGCGGCTTCCGAGGCTGAGGTTGACGACGGCCGCACCCTCGGCGACGGCCCACTCCATGCCCGCGATGACCGCGGAATCGGAGCCGTAGCCCCGGTCGTCGAGGACCTTGCCGCTGATCACCTTGGCGCCGGGTGCGACGCCCTTCATCGCCCCGCCGGACGCGGCCCCGGTCCCGGCCGCGATGGAGGCCACGTGGGTGCCGTGGCCGACGCGGTCGGTGGCGTCGGGGGAGTCGGAGAAGTTCTTCTCCCCGACGACCTGGCTCTTCAGGTCCGCGTGGGTCTTGTCGACACCGGTGTCCAGGACGGCGATCTTCACGCCCGTGCCGTCGAACCCGGCCTGCCAGGCCCGGTCGGCGCCGATCTGCTTCGTGCTCTTGTCCAGGCTCGCCTTGCGCACGCCGTCCAGCCAGACCTTGCCGATGCCGGCACCGGTGGCGCGGAGGCCGCGCGCGGTGGGCTCCGTCAAGGCCTCCCAGACCTTCGTGGCGTCAGCGGGAGATGCCTTGACGGCTTCGGCGTTGACGGTCTGGAGGACGCGCCCGGCACCGTTGCCGGCGGCGGACCGCAGTTCCGCGCGCGCCGCCCCGGCGGAGCCCTCGTACTGGACGATCAGGCCGAGTCCGCCGCGGTGCAGTGCGCGCAGGGCCGGGTCGGCGAGCGTGGTGACGTCGAAGAGGCGCCGGTCCAGCTTGCCGGCGGCCAGCAGGGCCCGGGCGTCGGCGGGCAGGACCAGGGTGCGGCCATCGGCGCGTTCGATCTCGACCGGTACGCGCTCACGGCCCCGGCCGGGCTCGAAGCGCACGACGGCGCCACTGCCGTTCACGGTCACCCGGTCACCGGTGATCAGCGTGACGGTGACGGGGGCGTCCGTGGTGGTCCTGGTGGGGGAGGCGGCGGGTGCCGCCCCCGCGGGGCCGGTCAGCCCCGTGCTGAGGGCGACGACGGCGGTGGCGAGGGCGAGGGCCCCCGCGGCTTGTCGAGGCCTGTGGGTCCGTGTGAACAACTCTGCTCCTGTGGAAGGCGTGCACGTCGGCCGGAGCCGTGGGGCGCGCCCCGTCGTGTGGCGTACGCGGAGTACGCGGTGTGTGCATGGCGTCGGGGGTGACGCCGGCCGCCGGGGCCCGGCCCGTGTCCCGCCTGCCTCCAGGGGGAGAAGCGGTGGTGGGCGGGGTGGGCCGTGCGGGCCGCTCGGCGACCGGGTACGGCAGCAGTCCACCGGCTCGCGGATTGTTCAGCAGCCTTGATCCGGGCGGCTGAACAATTGTTTTCCGTGGCCGAAGAGGCTCTTGTGGCTGGTGTGGCCCCCGCATACGGTGGAAATGATCTTGATCCCGGGGAGGGAACAGCATGGGCAGCGGAGCGGGAAGGCCGGAGAAGGCGCTCGATCCACAGGCCGGCCCCACCGCCCGGTTCGCCGGTGAGCTCCGCGCACTGCGCCGCGCGGCCGGCTCCGTCCCCTACCGCGAACTGTCCGCGCGGGCCGGCTATTCGGTGACGGCGCTCTCCCAGGCAGCCGCCGGAAACCGGCTCCCGAGCCTGCCCGTGACGCTGGCCTACGCCGAGGTCTGCGGCGGCGCCCGGACGGAATGGGAACGCCGGTGGCGCGAGGCCGCCGCCGAAGCCGAGGCAGAAGCCGCGACCGAAGCCCTGGCCACCCTGGAACTCGGCGCCGACAGCGGGGGCACGGCGCCCTACCGGGGCCTGACACGCTTCGAACCCGAGGACGAGGCGGTGTTCTTCGGCCGGGAGCAGCTGACCGACCAACTGACCGCCCTGGTCGCCGAACACCGCTTCGCCGTCGTCCTCGGCCCCTCCGGCAGCGGCAAGTCCTCCCTGCTGCGGGCCGGCCTCATCCCGCGACTGCGCCGCTCCGCACCACCGCTGCCACCCGCCGCGGCCCTGCGCGTCCTGACCCCCGGCGAACACCCGATGCGGACCCACGCGCCGGTCCTCACCCCCGCCGCCGCAGACGGCGAGACCTGGCTGATCGTCGACCAGTTCGAGGAGGTCTTCACCCTCTGCACGGACCCCGACGAACGACGGGACTTCCTCGCGGCCCTCCTCGCCGCCCGCCACCCCGGAAGCCGGATCCGCGTGGTGCTCGCCGTGCGCGCCGACTTCTACGCGAACTGCCTGGCCCACCCCGCCCTGGCCGAGGCCGCCCGGGCCGCGGCCCTCCCCGTGGGCCCGCTGACAGCCCAGGAGATGCGCGGCGCGATCGTGCGCCCCGCGGCAGCGGCCGGCCTCACCGTCGAACGCGCCCTCACGGCCCGGCTCGTGGAAGAGGTCACCCGCGAACCCGGCAGCCTGCCGCTGCTCTCCCACGCCCTGCTGGAGACCTGGCGCCGCCGCCGCGGGCGCACGCTGACCCTGGCCGGACACGAGGCGGCCGGTGGTCTGCGCGGCGCCCTGGCCCAGACCGCCGAGGAGGTGTACGCGGCACTCGGGCCCGACCGAGCCCCCGTCGCGCGTCGCCTCCTGCTGAACCTGATCACCCCCGGCGACGGAGCCCCCGACACCCGGCGGCCCGTACCCCGCGACACCCTCGTGCCCCCGGACTCGCCGGAGGCCGCCGAAGCGGGGGCCGTGCTCGACCGGCTGGCCCGGGCCCGGCTCGTCACCCTGGACCAGGACGTCGTGGACCTGGCCCACGAGGCCCTGATCACCGCGTGGCCGCGGCTGCGCGGCTGGATCGACACCGATCGCGAACGGCTCCGGCGCCACCGCAGGCTGACCCAGGCCACCCAGAACTGGCTGACCCGCCGACGCGACACCGGGGCGCTCCTGCGCGGAGGCGAACTGGCCGAGGCGGAGGCCACGTTCGCCGACGACACGGGCCGCTCCGCCGAGCTGGTCCCGACGGAGCGGGAGTTCCTGCGTGCGGGCCTGGCGTCCCGCGCCCGCACGCGTCGGATCCGTCGCGGCGTCACCTCCGTCGTCGGCCTCCTCCTCGTCCTCCTCACGGTGGCGAGCACGACCGCCTGGCAGCAGGGCCGCGACAACGTCCGGCAGCGGGTCGACGCCGAGATCCGCAAGGTCAAGGGGGAGGAACTGGCCGCCGCTCAGCTGGCAGCAGTGGCCCAGGGCCTACGGGGCTCCGACCCCGCGCTGGCGATGCGGCTGAGCCTGGCCGCCTGGCGGGTCGCCGAGACCACCGAGACCCGGTCGGCGCTGCTGGCGGCGTCCGTCCAGGCCGAGTCCGACGCCTACGACGTACCGGACGAGGCGGGCCCCTGGACCTCCCACCCCGCCTCTCCGGTCCGGCTGAGCGCGGACGGCCGGATCGCGGTCACCGTCGACGTGGACTCCCTGCGCGCCTGGGACGTCACGAAGAAGACGGCCGTCGGACCGGAGACGGCCCTCGACCCGCTGGCCCTGTTCCGCGGGATCTCCCCGGACGGCCGTACCGCCCTGGTGCAGGGGGGCCGGGCGGAGACGGAGCCCGCATCCGAAAGCGGGGCGCGACGGCTGGACCTGGTGTCCGGGACGGCGCTCGACGCCGTGCCCCACCCGGTGGGCGCTTCCATCGGCTGGACGGCCGCCGAACAGGTCGTCGCCGACCTGGACATGGACGGTGCCACCGGCCGCCTCTCGCTCCGGGACGCGCGAAGCGGCGGCACCCTGCTGGAGGTGCCGACCGGGCGGCATCCGATGTGGGCGCTCAGCCCGGACGGACGCCACCTGGCGGTGTGCGCCCGGGGAGGGGACGCGGTCGGCGCCTTCGCACGGGCCGACGTGCCCCTGAAGGTCTGGGACGTGGCCCGGCGCGCCGAGCTCCCGGCCTCCCGACCCGGAGCGTGCGGCGTGGACTCGTTCCGCTTCACCGGCGACGGCGCCGTCCTCGCGGCCCAGGAGCCAGGCGGCGTGAGCCTGTGGGACCCGGTCACGGGCCGGGAACCGGCCGGGATCAACCACCCCGGCCTGACCGAGATGACCACCAGCCCCGACGGCCGGTTCGCCGCGGCCGTCGACGGCCGGGAGATCCTGATGTGGCGACTCTCCGCGCCCGAACGGCCGGTCTTCCGGTACTCCCTCACCAACGGGGCCGCCTCCCAGCTCCGGATCGACCCGAAGGACGGCGTCATCAGGTACCTCACCGAACGCCGGCTCGGGGACACCGTGGTGCGCACGATCTCCTACGGAACGGCCGCGACGGCGGACTGGAACCCCGAACCGGCATCGACGGGCACCTTCAGCGCGGATGCCACGACCGTCGCGGTCGACCGCCGGCAGGGGGACAGCACCTGGTTCGAGGCCTACGCCGTCGCCGACGGCCGGCGCACGGCCAGCACCCCGCCGGCCGACTGCCCGAAAGCCGTACCGGAACCCACCGGAACTCCCGCGCGACACGACTGCCGCGTCCTCCTCGCGCTCAGCCCCGACGGACGCACCCTCGCCCACGCCCGAACCGACTTCGCCGAAGGCTCCGACGCGGGGGAGGGGCAGAAGGAGACCGCGACGCGCTCCCAGGAGCCGACCCTCTGGGACGTGCCGGCGAACACGGCCCGCCCCCTCCCCACGGACCCGGAACCGCCCTTCGCCGCCCGGATGCCCATCACGGGCATGGCCGTCTCACCGGACGGCCGGTCCCTGCTCACGACGCGGGCGGGCGTCGACACCCTGGACGTCCGGGACGTGGCGAGCGGACAGCGGACCCGCCCCCAGGACCTCACGAAGGACCGGACCTCCCCCGTGGCGAAGCCGCGGAGCGACCGGTCCGCACGGGTCGCGGTCCGCCCCGACGGCCGACTGCTCGCGACCTCCTCGGACACCTTCGACGTCACCACCGGCCGGCGCACCGAACGGGGCCCCACCACGGAACAGGGCGGGGTGATGGCCTACAGCCCCGACAACACGCGCCTGGCCGTCGGTGACACGACGGGCGGGGTCACCCTGTGGGACGGCGAGGCCGAGCGACGCCTGGCCACCCTCCCGGCCGGCGCGGACGCGATCGGCCTCGACTCCGCGAAGGCCGTCACCGCCCTGGCCTTTTCCCCCGACGGCCACACCCTGGCCGTGGCGGGCGCCTCCGGCACGCTCCGGCTCTGGGACGTGAACTCGGGCCGGCCTCTGGGCCCACCGCTGCCGACCCCCGGCGACGGGATCGTGGCCGTCGCCTTCTCACCCGACGGCCGGACCCTGCACAGCGCGGGCGAACACAGCACCGTCCGCACCCACCAGGTGACCCCGGACCGCCTGGCGGAGTCCGTCTGCACCCGCTCCGGAACCGGGCTCTCCCGGTCCGACTGGCGCACCTACCTCCCGGATCTCCCCTACCGGAAGACCTGCTGACGGTTCGCGTTCACCCCGCGGACCCACGAACCCGCCCGCTGCGGGGCTTGGCCGAAACACGTCCTGGACGGAGCCGCAGCCAGGGCACAGACTGCGATGGGCGATCAAGTGGCGCCGGAGGAGACGGCGATGGAGGATGCCCGGTGCTACGCATTCACTTCACCGCCGAGGACCTGGCCCGGACCCGGGTGGCCGCGACGATCGGGGCGGCCGCGGAAACGATGTACAGCCTGAGGCTGCTGCGCGACTGCGCCGCCAAGGCCCTGCCCTTCCGCCCCTGGCAGAAGGCGGTCCGCGGGCGGCTGGGCGCGCAGACCCGCCCGGTGACGAGCCTGCTGGCCGTGGACGGCCCGGACATCGACCTGACGGTCCTGATGGGTGACACGCCGTCCTTGGAGGAGGGAATCGACAATCTCCTCCGGGCATCGCCGGCCAGCATGCGGACCGAGCTCGAACACATCGCCTTCCACCCCTCGCAGTTGTCGTGGGCCCGGGACCTGGCGGCCGGTGACCTCGAAGCCCGCAAGGAGTTCGCCGCGGGGCTCGCCGCCTGCAACGAGGTGCTCGTAGCTCCGTATTGGAACGGGGCGCGATCCCATGTGGAGGGCGTACGGGCGACCTTCGCACGGACGCTGCTCGACGGCGGGATCGAACGCCTGCTGGAGGGGATGTGCGTGCCGCTGGTGCGGTGGCGGTCACCGGTACTGGAGGTGCGGTACCACCGGGACGTCGACGTCCACCTCGGGGGGCGCGGTCTCGTCATCGCGCCGACGGTCTTCCTGTGGCGGGACCCGGCACTGCTGTGGGACTCGCAGGACGAGACCTCGGCGCCCACCCTCGCCATTCCGACCGTCGGTGACGCAGAGGCGGGCACGGCGCTGTGGGGTGCGGCGCAGGCCGCGGAGCAGTCCCTGGGCGCCTTGCTGGGGCGCACTCGGGCCGCGGCACTGCAAGTGGCCACCGAGGGGTGCAGCACCAGCGAGCTCGCGCGGCGGCTGAACGTGTCCCTCGCGGCGGCCAGCGAGCATGCGACGGTGCTGCGCAACGCCCATCTGATCACCACGAGCCGACGCGGCAGATCCGTGGTGCACACCGTCACCCCGCTGGGCGCCGAACTCCTCGGAAACCACGGCTGATCCGACGCCCGAGGCATGAGCGGGATGGTCGGACGAACCGTCAGCCAAGCTTTCCGGCTTGGGCTTCGACCACGCTCTTGGGGTGGTCCGCGGTGCCGCTCATGCTCTGTGCGTGGAACACGGCGAGGGTGTTTGCCTTGCGTACGACGACGAGCTCCGTCGAGATCCGTCCGATCTCCTCGTCTGCCATGGCGAGGGTGTAGGTCAGGTTTTCATCCCCGACTTCCACTTTGGTGAAGGGCCGTACCGTGGTGTCGCCGAGTTCCTCGCCGGCCACGGTGGGCACGAAGCCCTTCTCGCAGGGCAGACCCGCGTCGAAGAGCGAGCGGAAGGCCCGCTGGGCGCCGTCGCCGTCGTACGAGTACAGGCTGACTACGGTGGCGGTCGTTCCGAGGGCGTTGCGGGCGGCGAGCTGCTTGTCTTCCTCGCTCGCGTCCTTGGCCACCGGCTTCGGCTTGGCGGCCACCGTGATCCGCGCCCCCCCGGTCGGGCTGCCGATCGGCGCCGCGGCCATCGCCTGGAGTACCGGCAGACAATCGGGGACATCGCTGACGGCGTGCTTGCCTGCCTCTACGTCCTTCTCGGAGACGGCCTTGAAGAGGTGGTCGGGCAGGTCCGCCTGCACCAGGATCATGCCCGCGAGCTCCGCATCCGTCTTCCCCTTGGCGGCCGGCACCGCCGGAGTCGGTGCGGAAGCCGAGGCCGAGGGCTTCGGATCGGCCTTCTCCGCGACGCTGCCGGAGCCGCCGCAGCCGGAAGTGAACAGGGCCAGGGACACGGCAGAGGCGGTCAGAACGGTACGGCGGACGAGCATGGCGCGGGCCAGGCCGAAGGCGCGGGAGCCCTGGGCGTTCGGGTGCAGCGGGAGGGCGTCGCCGGGGACCTCCGGGTCGGGCAGGAGCGCGTCCAGGGGTGGGGCGTACGGGTTCTTCGGAGCGCGGTCGGGCGCCCAGGATCGTCGCGGCAGCCGGAGCGGTGTAGATGAGGCCGACGACGGTGACCCGGTGCCGCTGGGAGAACCAGAGCGTGACCGTGTCGCGATCGCGTGGATCGTTTCGGGGGGAGTGTGCAGGGGAGTCCTTCCCGCGGGCGCGGGTGCGCACGGCAGGCCGTCGTGGAGGTCGGAGCCGTCCGCACCGCGCCGCTCGGCGGTCGCGGGTGCGCCGCTCGTGGACGTTCAGCTCCGAGGACGGCCGCGCACGCGGGCCATGTGCACGTGCCCACCATGAGCCGCCGGCGGATGGGCACGGGCACGCTGCCGTCAGGCCCGCAGGATGCGCCACGGGCGGCTCGCGTGTTCGGCGGGAGTGCCGTCGAGTACGCGAGCCGTGCGGGTGGCGGGGTCGAGGACGACGGTGGCCAGACTTGCCCAACGGTGCCCCGACGGGGCGTTCATGTCGGGGACGCAGGTCAGCGGTGGTTCCCCCGGACCGGTGATCAGGCGCTCGACCAGTTCCTCGGCCCGCTCCACGGGGCCCTGCGCGATCCGGTCACGGAGGAACGCATAGCGCTCACCGGAGTCGGGCTGGTAGAGCGAGCTCTTCTCGTGCGCGGCGGGGACGGCGGTGAGGAAGTGGTTGGTGCGCAGGTGTGTTCCCGGGGCGGCTTCGGGAACCTCGAAGATTCCCACCGGGCTGAGGTCGAGGAGCAGGGCGCCGTCCTCGTCGAAGAGGGCGAAGGATCCGGACGAGGTGAGCGGGGCGTCGAGGAGGATCTCCCGGGCGTGTTCACTGCTGCCCGCCTCTTCGAGGACGGCGGCGGCGAGGACGTGTACGGGTACGCCGCCGGCGCGGTCGTCCCGGTGTCCGAGGATGTTGAAGTGCAGGGCGAGTCCGGCGCTGTTCACACCGATCTTGGCGAGGATGCCGTGCTCGGTGATACCGGCGTACCGGTACGCGGCGCCGGCGCTGGCGACCGTGTGCCAGGAGGAGCTGAGCTCGACGTGCCAGTCCCAGGTCTGCACGCCGACCGGGGCGGTGGTGCCGTCGGGCCTCGGCAGGCGCCGCACGATGGTCGAGCACTCGCCGGGCGGGACGGTGTGGCTGCGGGCGAGGATCTCGGTACGGGCGTTGAGAGCGGCGATCCGCCAGGGCTCGACCCCGGCTCCGTCGGCGATGCCTTCGATCTGTTCGCGCAGCGCCGGGCGGAAGGCGTCGACGGCGTCGAGCGTGAGCTCCGCGTCGGAGCGGACCGTGGCGGGCCGGATGCCGGCAAGCGCGAAGAGACGGTCGTAGGAGTCGAGCGCGCCGTGCAGGCCGTCGGCGAGCTGCCGGCCCCGGGACCGGCCGCGGGCCCGCGGGTCGGCGGCGTCGACGCTCACGTGGAGGCGGTGTTCGGGGCGGGGGTACGGGGCAGAGGTCACGAGGCGCATTCCTGGGCGGTGTGGTGGACGACGGAACCGTCGACGACGGTCGCGAGGACGGGGTTGTCGGCCTGTTGCTCGGGGCTCAGGTCGAGAGGGTTGCGGGCGAACACCGTGAGGTCGGCCAGGTAGCCCGGGGCGATCCGGCCGAGCCGGCCGGCGGAGCCCGCGGCGATGGCGGGGGAGCGGGTCATGCCCGCGTAGGCCTCCCGGGCGCTGATCCGCTGGCCGGGCTGGACGGGGAGGGTCGCCGGCTCTTCGACGGGGCGTCGCAGCTGGGCGTCGGAGAGGGCGGTCCGCGGGTCGCCGATTCCGATGGGCCAGTCGGATCCGAGGGCGACGACGGCACCGTGGTCCAGCAGGTCACGGGTGCGCCAGCCGTGGGCGGCGCGCTCCGGACCGATCCGGTGGGACCAGTTGTCGCTCCGGTCCGCCTTGGTCATCCGGGTCGCGTGGACGGGCTGGAGACCCGCGACGACGCCGAGGGCCGCGAAGCGGGGCAGCAGATCGTCGGGGATCGACTCGACGTGCTCGATCCGATGGGGGGCGGACGGGGCGTGGCCGGTCTCCTCGATCGCGTCGAGGGCGGTGCGGACCGCCTGGTCGCCGATGGCGTGCGTGGCGGTGGGCACGTCGTGCTCGGTGAAGAAGCGGACGGCCTCGCGGTAGCCCTCCACGTCCTTCCACAGCGGCAGCCGGTTCTGTCCGAAGACGTCGGGGTGCTCGAACCAGGCGGAGCCGTTGTCGGCGGTGCCGTCCAGCATGAACTTGGCGCCCGCGACGTGCCAGCGGCGCCCGGCGAGCCGCTGCTGGGCGACCACGGCCTCCCAGTCCTCCCGCGTGGAGTCGGCCGGCACGAGCGGTGAGCAGCGCACGCGTACGGGCAGGTCTCCCTCCCTCTCGATCGCGCGGTAGACCTCCTCCGAGGGCGAGGCGAAGTCCAGCGCGTGCAGGCCCGTGAGGCCGGTCGCGGCGAACGTCCGCAGCCGGTCGGTGACGTGCCGGACGGCGTCGGCGAGCGGTACGTCGGGATAGTGGGCGAAGACGAGGTCCATGGCCTGGAGTTCGAGGACGAAGCCGGTGGGCCGGCCGTCCGGACCGACGACGATCCGGGAGGCGTCGTCGAAGGTCTCCGCGCCTGTCAGGCCCATCCGGTCGATCGCGGCCGGGCTGATCACGAGGGAGTGCGCGTCGCGGGTCATGAGCGAGATCGGCACCCCCGGAAAGCGGTGCTCCAGCGGCTGCCCGGTGGGCTCCCCGTCGAAGACGTTGACGTCGAGGTCGAAGCCGGTCACCCAGGCGGGCCCGCGCTGCTCCGCGAGACGGCCGGCGATCCGTGCGCAGACCTCGTCGAGGGTGCCCGCTCCGCCGAGGTCCAGGCCGGTGCCGACCTCGATCGCTCCCCACACCGGGTGGGCGTGGGAATCGGTCAGGCCCGGGACGAGGGTGGCTCCGGGGAAGTCCAGCACCCGGGTGGCGGCGCCCGCCCGCTCGCGCACGAGGTGGTCGCCGCCGACGGCGACGATCCTGCCGTCGTGGACGGCCACCACGGTGGCGGTGGGCCCGGCGGGTGCGGCGTCGAAGTTCTCGATCCGTGCGGCGCGCACGATGAGGTCGGCGTTCATGGTCGGTCCTTCAGTGCTGGACGGTCGTGGGAGGGAGGGTGCCGAAGGCGCGCGTCAGGGCCCCGTACAGGACCGCCGAGCCGAGGACACCGACGGGAACGGCGAGGTTGAGGCCGCCCATCGCCGCGGAGACGGGCCCGGCCCAGGACGTGGAACCGGCGCAGAGCGTCGCCGCGCCGATGCCGGCCAGGGTGGCGAGCACGCCGGGCCAGTTGACGCCGCCGCGGTACCAGAAGGGGCTGGTGCGGCTCTCGTCGTGGAGCTGGTGCCCGTCGTAGCGGTTGCGCCGCAGGACGATGTCGGTGGCGTAGACGGCCATGCACGGTCCGGTGATCACCACGACCAGCTCCATCATGGTGTTGACGGCGGCGAGGAAGTCGAAGACCAGCAGTGCGAACAGGGTCATGACGGTGCCCATGACGCCGATGACCAGCACGGCGATCGTGCGCGGCAGGCGTACCCCGATCGACTGCATCGAGAGGCCGGAGCTGTAGGCGGTGATGCCGTTGTTCGCCACGGTGTTCACCACCACGGCAGCGACGAAGGCGGGCACGAACCAGGGCGGCATGATGCTCTCCAGCGCGGTCTGTGGATCGCTCATGTCGAGCGCGGTGGCCGCGAGGGCCCCGATCGCCGTGAAGGCGACGCTCGGCAGGAAGGCGCCGGCCGCCGTCCACAGGGTGATGGCCCGGCCGCTGGTGTGCTGCGGGAGGTATCGGGCGAGGTCTGGGCTGTTGGCGTACGACAGCGGCGCGGACGCGACGATGGTGAGTCCGGAGGCCAGGACGACCAGGTGCTGAGTCCCGTTGAGCGGTTCGGCAGGCGTGTACGACCAGTCCGCGTGCGCGAGGACCATCGCGCTCAGGGCGAGGAACACCAGGGTGAGGAGGACGGTGAGCACGCCGTACAGGCGGACGATCGTCGCGTGCCCGAAGATGGCGATGAGGATGGTGATGCCGGTGATCAGGCAGACCATCGCTGCGTCCAGGGCCGCGGACTGCGGCAGGCCGAGACGGGCGGCAAGGCCGAGGCCGGCGGTGGAGGCCGCCGACCAGTTCAGCGCGAGATAGAGCGAGGCGATCAGCCAGCCGGTGAGCGCCACCACGACCTTGTTCCCCACGACCCCGTACATGGCGCGGGAGATCACGGAACCGGACGTGCCCGCGGCGGGGCCGCTGACGGCGATGAAGCCGGTCAGGAGCCAGAAGGAGTTCCCGGCGACGATGACGGCCATCGCCTCGGCCAGCGACATTCCCATAAGAACGAGGGTTCCGCCCACCACGAAGCTGAGGTAGCTCACGTTCGGGGCCGCCCAGAGGGAGAACAGCTCGCGCGCCGTGCCGTGGCGCTCCGCGGCGGGTACGACGTCGATGCCCCGGCTCTCGACCGAGCCGGCCCGATCGCGGCCGGGAGCGGGTGCGGCCGTGTCGGTGCCTTGTGGGGAACGCTGCATGAGTGGCCCTTCGAGGAGGCGAGAAGACGGCACTGCCCTCGCCACCGAGACGTCCGGGAGGGTAGGGGCCGCAGGCGACCCAGCTTATTGGTGTTGGCACCAATAAGCTGTTGGTGCGCCAACCAATAGGCTGTTCCGCATGACGTCAACCCCCCGTCCCGCCCGGACGCGCAAGACCGCGGAGGAGCGGCGGACGGAGATCCTCCGGACCGCCGCGCGCCTCGCACTCGAGCGGGGTCTGGAGCGCGTGACCATGCAGCTCGTCGCCGACGAGCTCGGGGTGCGGCCCGGCCTGATCAGCCACTACTTCCCGACCGTCGACGATCTGCTGTGCGAAGCGTTCGTCCGGGCGGTCGCCCGCGAGCGCGATGCCCTGCTCCCGGAAGGGGAGGCCGCGCTCCCGCCGACGCAGAGGCTGAGCCGCCTCCTGCACCGTCTCGGCGGCGAGGAATTCACCGACCTCGGCCGGCTCTGGCTCAACGCCCGCCACCTCGCCCGCTACCGGCCGACCCTGCAGCGCGCCGTCGCCGGACAGGAGGCGATCATGCGCGACACCCTGACCGCGGTGATCGAGGACGGTGTGCGCAGCGGCGAGTTCGCCACCGCCGATGCGCTGGGGGCCTGCGTGGTCATCCTCGTGGCGATCGACGGGCTCGGCTCCTACTTGAACGACGAACCGCCGTTCACCCACCCCGCCCTCGACACCCTGGTGTTCACCACAGCCGAACGCGAACTCGGCCTCCCGGCGCGCACGTTGCACGACGCCGGCTGAGGTTGCCGACGGCCGGCGGGGTGTCGGCCAGTGAGGTGTCGGCCAATGAGGTGCCGGTCGACGGGGTGCCGGTCAATGCGCCGGGTGCCATCTGTCCGGTGGTCCGCCATCCCGGGCGGAGCGAGGCGCGAGCACGGCCCGGTCGGCCCGCTGTCGGGGCGGGCCGGGCCTTCCGTCGTTTCCGGGGGCGGCGCGGCCGCGATGCGGGGAGCGTCGCCAGGCCGGCGGGCGGCCTGCCGGTCTCAAGATGCCTCCGTCCGTCCCGTTGACGATCCTGCGATCGTAAGGAAAGTTTCCTAACGGCATGGAATGGAATATCAGCCTCCCGTCATCCACCGCAAGACCCTTGCTCTCAATCCACATACGTGGACTGGGAATTGATGCTGAGACGCCCATTGACCGAGTGGACGTCTGCCAGCACGATGTACCGCGGCTGCCCTCCCCACTCCCCCCACCACCGCAGGAGGAACGTTGTCCGCACGATGGAGAACCGCCGCCGCATGCGGCGGCGCCACGGCCCTGCTCATGGCCTCCGGCGCCGCCCTGGGCTCCCTGGACGGCGGCGCGAACGCCGCTGCCGCGACCGCTTCCGCCGCTGTGACCAGCGGCCTCGACCTGTCCCAGAACAACCGGCGCACGCCGGTCAACGGCCTCTACGACTGGTCGAAAGCCGGATACCGGGGCGGCGCCGACCTGCCCGGCCCCGCACAGACGAACCCCGACGCGGCCTGCCAGATCACCCCCACAGAACTGGCCGGCCTCGGGGTCACGCCGAACGACGGAGCCGACGATTCGGCCGGACTCCAGGCGGCGATCGACCAGATCCGCACCACCTGCTCGCCGGGCGCCGGCCACACCAAGCTGTCGCTGATCACCCTTCCCGCCGGCGTCCTCGACGTGAGCCGGCAGATATCGGTCGACGCCGACTACCTCACCCTGCGGGGGGCGGGCAGCGGCGCCGGCGGCACCCGGTTCGTGTTCCGGCCCGACGCCAACACCCGCTACGACGCCCTCACTCCGGACGGCTCGGACTGGGACGAGGACGGCATGACCGCCGGTTCGGCCAAGGGTGGATGGATCTGGCCCGGCCGCGGGCTGTTCCGCGTCCAGTCGCGCGGCGTGCACTCCGCCTACGCCTCCGAGTACGCGGCGGCCCCCGCCAACCGCAAGGACCTGTTCGAGGGCACCGTCAACGTGCACTGGAAGGCGGGACTCAAGCTCCGCGACAAGACGGGCGACACCGGCTTCGCGGCCCGCGCCGGGGACAAGGTCGTGCACCTGGCCTCCGCCGGGGCGCTCGGCGGCTTCCAGCCGGGCGGACTGGTCAACATCCGGGCCGCGAACACGCTGAAGTTTTACGCCCAGCAGGACGTCCAGCCCGCCGACGGCACGCTCCAGAACATCCACATGCGCCAGCAGATCTTCACCATCGCGGCCGTGGACACCGCCAACCGCACGCTGACCCTGGACAAGCCGCTGGAGTTCGACGTCCCGGTCAGCTCCACGTCGGACGGCTCCGCGCCGATCGCGGGCGCGGTCTACGACTCCAAGGCCGCGCCGCTCGTCGACCCGGTCCTCGGCGTCGGCTTCGAGGACTTCGCGCTCACCCAGGAGATCCCCGGACTCGACGCGGCGGACGCGAAGTTCAACTACGGCAACATGGCGCCGGCCGAGGAGATGCACGGCATCGTCTTCAAATGGGCCGCCGACTCCTGGGTCCGGGGCATCAGGACGGAGATGACCGGGTCCCACCCGATCGTCACCGAGGAGGCGTACCACCTCCAGATCGTCGACAGCCGGCTCGACGGATCGTGGAACAAGGGCAAGGGCGGCAACGGATACTTCCGCGGCTCGCGCGTCTGGGACTCCCTCTACGCGGGCAACACCTCCCGCAACCTGCGCCACTTCACCTTCCAGTGGTCGGCCTCCGGGAACGTGGTCATCGGCAACGACTTCGATTCCGACCTGAACCTGCACGGCGGCTGGGAGCGCAACAACCTCTTCGAGAACAACACGGTGACCGTCCCCTTCGACCACCGCTCCGGCAACTGCCGTGCGAACTGCGGCGAGGAGGGCGGCGGCGGCCCCGACGCCTCCACCTGGTACCCGATCTGGTGGGGCGCGGGCAAGAAGGCGGTGAAGTGGTCCGGCTCCAGTGGCCCGCGCAACGTCTTCTTCAACAACACCATGAGCAAGCAGACGACCGCGGGGGCGGGTTACACCCCGTACTACTCGGACACCGGCCGGGTCTACCAGTTCGGCTGGAGCGGCACGGCGTGGAAGCACCTCGACCAGGGCGGCACGGCGATCCCCGACTGGGCGGGCCGTGAACGGCTGGACTACACGGGCGGCCACGGTGTGGACGCCACCAGGACGGACACCGGGGCCTCGCTCTTCCTGAAGTCCCTGACGGGCGGCCCGACACCGACGCCGACACCCACACCGACGCCGACACCCACGCCTACGCCCACCCCCACGCCCACCCCCACGCCCACCCCCACGCCGACCTCCTCGCCGACCGTCCCGCCCGCAGGCTGCCTGACCGTGCGGACCGTCCGAACCAGTGCCTGGAGCAGCGGCTACGGCATGGACGTGTTCGTGAAGAACGACTGCACCACCGCGGTCTCGGGCTGGAAGGTCGAGTTCACCCTGCCCTCCGGCACCGGAGTGTCCAGCCACTGGTCGGCGAACAAGACGCAGAGCGGCCAGCGGTTCGGCTTCACCAACGTGGCCTGGAACGGCGCCATCGCCGTCGGCCAGGAGAAGGGGTTCGGCTTCAACGCGACCGGGCTCGGCCTCCCCGCCCAACTCACCGTCGTCCGCCAGTAGGAAGCGAGCCGAAGACATGCGCAGAGCGATACCGGGAGCCGTCGTGGCTGCCGTGGCCGGTCTGGTGGCGGCGGGGGCACTGACCCTGCCCGCCCAGGCGGCCGCACCCAGCCTCACCGCCCGCGTCACGCAGACCAGTGTGTGGGACTCCGGCTACGGGGCCGACGTCGCCGTCACCAACGGCGGAGACGCCGCCGCCACCGGCTGGAAGGTGGAGTTCGACCTGCCGGCGGGAACGACGGTCAGCAGCCACTGGTCGGCGAACAAGGCCCAGAGCGGCCAGCACTTCACCTTCACCAACGTCGGCTGGAACGGGGACATCGCCCCGGGCGGATCGAAGGGCTTCGGCTTCAACGCCGCCGGCCTCGGGCTGCCGCTCAACTGCAAGATCAACGGTGCGCCGTGCGCCGGCGGCCCGGGAACCCCGACTCCCACCCCGACCCGGACCGTCACCCCGAGCCCCACGCCCACGCCGACACCCACACCGACACCCACACCGACCTCAACCCCGAGTCCGACACCGACCACCACCCTCCCGCCCGGCCCCGTGGTCGACGTCGACACCTCGGCCGAGCTCCGGAGCGCGCTGGCCGCGGCCACGCCCGGCCAGACGATCCGGATGGCGGCCGGCGAGTACCGGGGGTCCTTCGTCACCGAGCGGGCCGGCACCGCGGCCGCGCCGATCACCCTGACCGGACCGCGTACCGCCGTCCTCGTCAACGACGGACCCTCGGGCGACGCCCCGTCCTGCCCCGCGCCCACGGCGGGCTGGGACTCCGGCTACGGGCTGTGGCTGTACGGGGCGCCGTACTGGAACCTCACCGGCTTCACCGTGAAGGAGTCCAAGAAGGGCGTGGTGATCGACAACTCCCACCACGTCAAGGCCGACGGGCTGTACGTCCACCACGTCGACGAGGAGGGGGTGCACTTCCGGCGCTCCTCCGCCGACGGGGTGATCCGCAACTCCGTCGTCGAGTACACCGGCCTGGTCCAGCCCGGCTACGGCGAGGGCGTCTACCTCGGCTCGGCGGGCTCCAACTGGGGCTGCCACGGCAACTCCGGCGGGGTGGACCGCTCCGACCGGGTGCTCGTCGAGAACAACCGGATCGGCCCCTACGTGGCCGCGGAGGCCATCGACATCAAGGAGGGGACCTTCGCCGGAACCATCCGCGGCAACACCTTCGACGGCCGGGGGATCACAGGGCAGAACTCCGCCGACTCCTGGGTCGACGTCAAGGGCGTCGACTACGTGATCGAGGGCAACAAGGGAACCTTCGCCCCGCCGGGCACCTTCACCAACGGCTACGAGACGCACAACCCCTCCACCACACCGGCCTTCGCCAACGGCTGCGGCACGGTGTGGCGGAACAACACGTCGGACCTCGGCGGCGTCGGCGCCTACGCCGTCAAGGTCACCTCGGTGTCGCAGTGTTCCGCCCGGCCCAACGTGGTCCATGCCTCCAACACCGTCACAGGAGCGACGGCCGGCCTGACCAACGTCCCGGTCGTCCCCTGAGGATGACGGGTCATCTGATGCCGTGACGGCGCAGCGTGTTCGCGAGGGCGGTGGCATGCGCCACGACCGCCTTCGCGACGCGTGCGGTCTCCTCCTCGGTCGCGGCCGCCACCGGCATCGAACAGCTGATGGCGTCCGAGGCGGGGATCCGGTAGTGCACGGGCGCCGACAGGCAGGCCACCCCCGCGGTGCCCTGCTCCCGCTCCAGGGCCCAGCCCCGGTCCCGTACCAGCGCCAGCTCGGCGTACAGCTCGGCGCGGTCGGTGACCGTGTTCGGGGTGAAGGCCTCCAGGTCGGCCGGCAGGACCGTATCCACCTCCTCGGTGGTGAGGTCCGCGAGCAACGCCTGTCCCAGAGCGGTCAGATGGGCCGGCAGCCGGCGGCCCACCCGGGAGATGGCGCGGACGTTGTCGCGTGCCTCGCGGCTGGCGAGGTAGAGGACGTACGCGTCGTCCCGGCGGGCGAAGTGGACGGTGTAGCCCGTCTCCTCGCGGAGGTCCTCCATGACCGCGTGCGCGTACGGCAGTGCGGGGTCCCGGTCGAGGTAGGCCGTGCCGGAAAGCAGCGCGTGCGGGCCGACGCCGAAGGCGGAGCCGCTGTCGTCCGCCTCCACCCACTTGAGCTCGCGCAGGGTCCGCACGAGTGCGTGCAGGCTGCTGCGCGGGTACCCGAGGCGGTCCTGGAGCTCGGACACCGTGAGCTTCTCC
Organism: Streptomyces sp. NBC_00193; assembly: GCF_026342735.1. Lineage (GTDB taxonomy): Bacteria > Actinomycetota > Actinomycetes > Streptomycetales > Streptomycetaceae > Streptomyces > Streptomyces stoeckheimensis. Next base: position 229,614 of record NZ_JAPEMM010000002.1, on the reverse strand, counting down.
GGGGAGGAGGCAAGTGCCTCCAGGATGCGCACGGTTCGCTCGGCGGACTTGACCGTCGCGACGTCCGGCGTGACTTCGGGCATGTGCATCCTCCAAGTTCCGCACGGCTGTTGACCGGCATGGTAGCGGACGCTTACCTTCCCTTGCAGAGCAGCCACATTCTCAGATCCTGTCCACATATCTAGACGAGGGTCCACCTCTCATGAATCGCACGGATCGCACGGGTCGCAGAGCAGCACCCACCGTCCTGGCCGCCTCGCTGGCCGCCGTACTCGCCCTCGGGACCCTCGCCGGCTGCGGTGCGGACGACGGGTCCGACAACGCCGGAGGGGATGACAAGGCCCCCCTGGAGATCTGGGTCCGCAAGCCCCCCGGCTCGCCCACCGAGAAGACCCACCAGGACCTCGCCGCCGCCTTCACCAAGGCCACCGGAGTCGAGGCCAAGGTCACCGCCCTGTTCGACGACTTCGAGACCAAGCTCCAGCAGGCCGCCGCGCAGAAGGACCTGCCGGACCTGATCGTCAACGACACCGCCCAGCTCGGCACCCTCGTCAAACAAGGCCTGGTCCGCGAGGTCGGGCAGTCCGAGGTGGCGGGCGGCGACCAGCTGATCCCCAGCTCCTGGGAGGCCGCCCGGGCCGCCGACGGCAAGTACTACGGGGTGCCCTTCTCCGCGCAGACCTTCGCCCTCTTCGTGCGCAAGGACTGGCGGGAGAAGCTGGGCATCGCACCGCCCGCCGACTGGGACCAGCTCGATGCCCTCGCCACGGCCTTCACCACCGGGGACCCCGACGGCAACGGCAAGGCCGACACCTACGGCTACGTCATCCCCGGCACCACCAAGCGCGGGTACATGGACTGGTACTTCTCCAGCTTCCTCTGGTCGGCGGGCGGCGAGTACTTCAGCGGCGAGGGCAAGAGCCTGAAGCCCGCGATCGACAGCCCCGCGGCCATCGCGGCCGCACGCCACCTCAAAGACCAGTTCTGTGCCGACAAGAGCGTGGTGCCGGGCGCGGTCACCGCCGAGACCACCCAGGCGCACCCGCTGTTCGAGACCGGCAAGGGCGGCATCTACCTCACCGGCCCCTACAACATGGCCCGCTTCGACAAGGCCCTGGGCAAGGACAAGTACGAGGTCCTGCCGCTGCCGCCCGGCCCCGGCGGCAAGAGCGCCGTCCTGGCCGAGGGCGAGAACACCTACCTGATGGCCGGCTCGAAGAACCCCAAGGGCCAGCTGAAGTACGCCGAGTTCCTCATCGGCACCGAAGGACAGAGCGCCGGCATGGCGGGGGACACCGCTGGCAACGTGGTCCGGCTGCCCGTCAACAAGTCCGTCAAGCTGTCGGCCGTCCGCCAGGACGCCCGCTGGCAGGTCTTCGACGAGGTCTACCGCGAGTCCGGCCGCTACTCGCCCGTGGTGAAGGAGTGGACGCCGTTCCGCCAGGCCTCCGCGGAAGCGCTCAACGGCATGGTCGCCGACTGCGGTTCCGACCCCGGAGCCGTGCTCGGCAAGCTCGCCGCCTCGTTCGCCGAGGAGCTGAAGAAGCAGGGGGCGGGGTCCTGATCCGGCCTACCCGCCCCGGGCGGGGGTGGCTGACCCCCTGGCTGTTCCTCGCCCCGGCACTGCTCCTCTTCGCGCTCTTCAAGTTCCTGCCGATGTGGCGGGCGATCGAGATGAGCTTCCACGAGGTGCGGCCCTACCTCGGCGACCGGTGGGTGGGCACGGCCAACTACGGGCAGGTGGTCACCGACGAGGCCTTCCTCGAGGCCATCGGGCACACGCTCGTCCTGGCCGTCGGCCAGACCGGCGGCTCGGTCGTGCTCGGGCTGGTGCTCGCCCTGCTGCTGGAGGGCACCGCCCGGCGGCTGTGGATCGTCCGCACCGCCGTCTTCCTGCCGACCGTGACCGCCATGGCGGTCGTCGCGGAAGTCTGGCGGATCCTGTACCACCCGGCCGCCGACGGCGCCGTCAACACCCTGCTGGGCTGGCTGGGCGCCGGGCCCTCGCAGTTCCTCAACAGCCCCGACAGCGCCCTGTGGTCGGTGATGGCGGTGGGCGTGTGGCGCGGTGCGCCCTACGACATGATGATCTTCCTCGCCGCGCTGGCCGGCGTCGACCGGACCCTGTACGAGGCCGCGGCCGCGGACGGCGCCGGAGTACGGCGCCGCGTCTGGCACGTCACGCTGCCCGCCCTGCGTCCGGCGTTCGTCATCCTGTTCACCCTCGCCGCGATCCGCTCGCTGCGGGTCTTCACCGAGATCTTCCTGCTCACCAACGGCGGGCCCAACGGCTCCACGGAGGTGCTGATGACCCTGATCTACAAGCTCGGCCTGGAGCGCAACGAGCTGGGCGTCGCAGCCGCCGGATCGATGGTGCTGCTCGCCGCGTCCGTCGCCCTGACCCTGGCCGTACGGCTCTCCGGTGCCCGCGGAAAGGAGGTGGCGCGGTGAGCCGCCTCGACACCGCACTGGGCCTGGAGGAGCGGCGCGGTCCGGCCGCCACCCTCGGCAAGCTGGCGCTGTACGCACTGCTGGTGACGGTCTTCGCGGGACCGCTGCTGGCCCTGCTGGCCAGCGCCTTCAACCAGAGCACCGACCCGACCTCGCTGACCCTGCTGCCGACCAGGCCGACACTGGAGAACTTCCGGGCCGCCATCGACCGCGACGTACTGCTCTACCTGCTGAACTCCTTCCTGGTGGTCGGCGGCGGGCTGCTGCTCCAGATCGGGGTCAGCATCTCGGCGGCCTACGCCCTGGCCCGCAAGCGCTTCCCGGGACTGCGGCTCGTGTTCCTGCTCGTCCTCAGCACGATGATGCTGCCCGAGGAGATCCTCGCGATCCCGCTGTCCCTGGTCCTCTCCGACCTGTCGCTCACCGGCAGCCTCTGGGGAATGATCATCCCGGTCGGCGCCTGGGCCTTCTCCATCCTGGTCACCGCGGAGTTCATGAAGGAGATCCCGGTGGAGCTGGAAGAGGCCGCCCGCCTCGACGGAGCCGGCGACCTGCGGGTCTTCTGGTCGGTGATCCTGCCGCTGTGCAGACCCGCTCTCGGAGTCATCGGCATCTTCGGATTCACCATGATCTGGGACCAGTACATGCTGCCGCTGCTGGTCGCCACCGACGCCCGGCAGTTCACCCTGCCGCTCGCCCTGCGCACCCTGCGCGCCGACGAAGAGGTCGGCATCGGCGTGCTGCTGGCCGCCGCCCTCCTCGCCCTCCTGCCCAGCGTCATCGCCTTCATCGCCATGCAGCGCCAGTTCATGCGCGGCCTGACCTCGGGCGCCGTCAAGGGCTGACACGCCCGTACACGCCCACTCGCACGCACGCACGCACCCACTCCCACTCCCACGCACCCACTCCCAAGGGGAACCCATGCGCCTGCAAGGGCTGCTGTCCTTTCCACTGACCCCGTTCACCACCGACGACAAGGTCGACCTGGCCGTCTTCGCCGACCACCTTGAGCAGCAGATCGCCGCCGGCCCGGCCGGCCTGTTCGTGGCGTGCGGCACGGGGGAGTTCACCGCGCTCTCGGCCGACGAGTACCGCGACGTGGTCGCCACCGCCGTCCGCGTCGCCGACGGCCGCCTCCCCGTCGTCGCCGGCTGCGGCGGCGGCCCCCGGATGGCCGGCGAGTTCGCCGCGACCGCCGCCGAGTGCGGCGCCGACGGCCTGCTGCTCCTGCCGCCGTACCTCATCTCCTCCACCCCGGCCGGGCTCCTCGAGCACATCCGCTACGTCGCCGCCGCGACCGCGCTCCCGATCGCCGTCTACCAGCGGGCCAACGCCGTCCTCGACGAGGCCGCAGCCGTCGGGCTCCTCGACATCCCCAACGTCACCGGGATCAAGGACGGGCGCGGCGACGTCGACGCCATGCTGCGCCTCGTCACGGCCATCCGTACCAGCGGACACCCGCGCGCCGCCGAGTTCGGCTTCCTCAACGGCCTGCCCACCGCCGAACTCTCCGTCCAGGCCTACGAGGCCATCGGCGTGGCCTGCTACTCCTCGGCCGTGCTCTGCTTCGCCCCCGACATCGCCACCGCCTTCCACCGCGCCGTGCGCGCCGGGAACAAGGAGGCCGTGCAGACACTGCTCGCCGAGTTCTACCTGCCGTTCGTCGCCCTGCGCGACGCCGCGCCCGGATACGCCGTCTCGCTGGTCAAGGCCGGGGCGCGGCTCGCCGGGCTCGCCGTGGGACCCGTCAGGCCCCCGCTCGTGGACGCCTCGCCGGAGCATGAACTCCTCCTCGCCGGCATCATTGCCCGCGGCCGCGCCGCCCTCGCCGCACTGGAGGTGTGATGCACGTCAGGGAGGTGGTCGTCACACCGGTGGCGTTTCCCGACCCGCCCCTGCTCAACTCCGCCGGGGTGCACCAGCCGTGGGCACTGCGCGCCATCGTCGAACTCCGCTGCGGCGACGGGCTGACAGGGCTCGGCGAGACCTACGGGGACGCCCCGCACCTCGCGCTGCTGCGGGAGGCCGCCGGGGCCCTGGTGGGCCTGGACCCGTACGACACGAACGGCCTGCTGCGCCGGATCCGGTCCGTACTCGGGGGCGCCGACGCCCCGGACCGGCATGGGCTGACGGGCGGCTCCACCCCGGAGAAGACCGTGCTGCGGGTGCTGAGCCCGTTCGAGGTGGCCTGCCTCGACCTCCAGGGGCAGCTGGCCGGACGGCCCGTCGCCGACCTGCTGGGCGGCCGGGTCCGCGACCGGGTGCCGTACGCCGGGTACCTCTTCTACAAGTGGGCCGGCCCCGATCCGTACGGGGAGGCGCTGGACCCGGAGGGGATCGTGGCGCAGGCCAGGGCGATGGTGGACGCCTACGGCTTCCGCTCGCTCAAGCTGAAGGGCGGCGTGCGGCCGCCGGGGGAGGAGATCGACGCGATCCGCGCCCTGCGCGACGCCTTCCCCGATCACCCGCTGAGACTGGACCCCAACCAGGCCTGGACCGTGGAGACTTCGGCGAAGGTGGCCGCGGAGACCGAGGGCCTGCTGGAGTACCTGGAGGACCCCACGCCCGGAATACCCGGCATGGCCGAGGTGGCACGGACGGCTCCCATGCCGCTGGCCACCAACATGGTCGTGGTCGGCACCCAGGACATTCCCGAGGGGTTCGGGCGGCGCGCCGTCGGCGTGGTGCTGGCCGACCACCACTACTGGGGCGGGCTGCGGCGCTCCGTCGAACTCGCCGCGATCTGCGGGGCGTTCGGCGTCGGCGTCTCCATGCACTCCAACAGCCACCTCGGCATCAGCCTGGCGGTCATGACCCACCTCGGGGCGGCACTGCCCGAGATGACCTACGCGGCGGACACCCACACGCCGTGGCAGTGCGGGGCGGACGTGCTCGCCGAACCGCTGGAGATCGAGGACGGCTCGGTGCTGGTCCCCGACCGGCCGGGCCTCGGGGTCCGGCTCGATCCCGACGCGCTCGCCCGGCTGCACGAGAACTACCTGCGCTGCGGCATCCGTGAGCGCGACGACACCGGCTACATGCAGACCTTCGACCCCGGCTACGAGAAGAGGCGCCCGCGTTGGTGACGCCGACCCCGACCCCGACCCCGAACCTGCCCCCGACCCCGAACCTGCCCCCGACACCGACACCGACACCGACCGAGGTCCGGTCCCCGTACGCGTCCCCCACGGTCTCCGGCCACGCCTACCCCTGGGACATCGTCGGCGATCCCGGCTTCGCGGACCGGGTCCGCGAAGCCGGGCTGGACTCCGTCACCCTGGCCGTCAGCTACCACTCCACCCGCGCCGCCACCCCGCTGCACCCGCGCCACCGCTTCGTCGACGCCCGGCACTCCGCCCTCTACCGCCCCGTGCGGGCCGGTGCCTGGGCGGGACGCCGCCTGGTACCGAGCGGCGCAGCCTGGGTGGAGGGCCGCGACCCGGCGGCCGCCGCCGCACTGGCCCTGGCCGACGCCGGCATTCCCGTGAGCGCCTGGCTGGTACTGGCCCACAACAGCCTGCTGGGCACCCGGTACCCGGACCTCGCCGTCACCAACTGCTTCGGCGAGCCCTACCCCTACGCGCTCTGCCCCGCGCAGGAAGAGGTCCGGGAGTACTGCGCCACGCTCGCCGCCGAAGCCCTGCACGACCTGCCCCCGGACGCGGTGCGCGGGGTCTCGCTGGAATCCGCGGGCCAGCTGGGCGCCGTACACGCCGGCTGCCACGAGAAGACCGACGGGGCCTACACGGCCGCCGAGCTGCGGGCCCTGTCCGTGTGCTGCTGCGCGGCCTGCCGCGCCGCGTGGCAGGCGGCCGGACTCGATCCGGACCGGGTGACCGGGCGCCTGCGCGGCGGGCAGGACCTTCCGGCGGAGCTCGGAGAGGTACTCCTGCGCGTGCGGCACGAGGCCGCCGACGCCCTGCGCGGGCGGGTACTGGACGCCGTACGGACGACCCTGCCCGGGGCGGAGGTGACCCTGCACGCCCACCCCGACCCGTGGGCGACGGGCCCGTCACCCGGGCTCACCGAACGCGCCGCCACGGACACGGACGCCCTCCTGGTGCCGTGCTGGCCCACCGGACCGGAGAGCGCCGAACTGGTGTGGCAGGCCGTCGCATCGGGCCTGCCGGTCAACGCCTACGTCACCGCTCTGCCCCCCGCCGACCCGGCCGCGCTGCCCGCGCACGTACGGCGGCTGCGCGCCGCGGGCGCGACCCGGCTCAGCCTCTATCACCTCGGCCTGCTGCCCAGGGAACGACTGCCGCTGCTCGCGGCCCTGGCGAAGGAGTTCCGCGCATGACCCGTCCCCGCACCCTCCTGCTGACCGGCGCCGCGGGCGGCGTCGCCACCCTGCTGCGCCCGCTCCTGCCCGCCTACGGCTACACGCTGCGCCTCGCCGACATCCGGCCGGTCGACGGGGCCGGGGGCCCGGACTGCCTCACGTTCGACCTGCGGGACACCGACGCCGTACGGGAGGCGGTACGCGGAGTGGACGCCGTCGTCCACCTCGGCGGGATCTCCCTGGAGGACGGCTTCGAGGCCGTCCTCGACGCCAACATCCGCGGCACCTACCACCTCTACGAGGCGGTACGGGCGGAGGGCGTGCGCCGCGTGGTCTTCGCCAGCAGCAACCACGTCGAGGGATTCGTCCCGCTCACCGGCCGACCTCTCCCGGCGGGTGCGCAGCTGCCGGTCCGGCCGGACACGTACTACGGGCTGTCCAAGGCCTTCGGCGAGGGCCTGGCATCCCTGTACGCGGACAAGTACGGCGTGGAGACGGTGTCGGTGCGCATCGGCTCCTGCTTCGAACGCCCCCGCACCGTGCGGATGCTGTCGACCTGGCTGAGCCCGGCCGACTGCGCCCGGCTGGTCCACGCCGCCCTGACCGCTCCCGACGTCGGCCACACGGTGGTCCACGGGATCAGCGCCAACACCCGTGCCTGGTGGGACCTCACCTCGGCCCGCGCCCTCGGCTACGCGCCGCAGGACGACGCGGAGTCCTACGCGCCGGGGCTCCTGGCCGAGCACGGCGAACTCGACCCCGACCACGTGGACGCTCGCTTCGTGGGCGGACACTTCACGCGCACCGGGCTCGCTCCTCGACCCTCCGCTACAGGTACGTGACCCGGGTGAGGTGCGCGGAGGTCTGCCACAGTCCGCCGCCGAGTGCCGGGTCCGAGGCCACGCCCGGAGCCGGACGGCTCCGGGCGTGCCGCGTCCCTCCGCGCGCCCGGTGGGTCCGTAGAACCCTCCCGGCTGGATCCGGTCGGACGTCGCGGCGTAGAGGGAGGGCAGGGCCGCCTGGTCGGTGGGCTGGCCGATGAACCGTTCCAGCAGCAGGCGTGCCGCTGCCTGGGCGAGGCGCGACCGTGCTGCTGGAGGCCGGTCAGGCTGGTCCCGGGGTGGACGACGGCACTGAGCAGCGGCAGGTCCGCCGCCCGTGCGCGGCGCTGGAGCTCGGTGGCGAAGACCACCCCCGGCAGGGCACTGTTGACCCCCGACACACTGACGATCTGCGCCACACGGGCACCCGCGAAGCCGCGCTCGGAGAATTCGTCACCGGCCGCCGCCAGCAAGCGCCGTCTGGTCTCCTGAGCGTCTCGTGCCACATCCGCATCCTCGAGAACCGGCCCCACCGACCACGAACGGGGCCGGTCAGGAGAAGCGCAGGGTGAGTGCGAGTCCACCCTCCGGTCCGGGCCGGGCCGTCAGGGTGGCGTGGTGGGCCTGGGCGATGGAGGCGGCGATGGAGAGTCCCAGGCCGTGGCCGGTGGTTGCGGTGCGATCTCCGTCGAGGCGCCGGAAGGGCTCGAACAGGTCGGGGATGCGGTCGGCAGGGACACGGGCGCCGGTGTTGGTCACCGTCACGGTGGAGGCGTCGAGCCGTACGAGGACGTGCCCGCCGGGGTGGTTGTACTGGATGGCGTTGCGGATCAGGTTCGTCAGCAGATGGCGCAGCAGGACCGGGTCGCCGGGAACGGTCGGCGGAACAGCGGCGTCGGTTCCGGCGTGGGTCGAGGTCGCCGTCCCGGTCGCGGTCCCCGTCCCGGTGTCGATGTCGAGGCGCAGGCCGGCTTCGGCCGCGAGCGGGGCGAGCTCGGCGGCCACGAGCCGGGTGGCGGCGACGAGGTCCACGGGCTCGGTCTTCTCCAGCCCGCGATCGCTGCGGGCCAGCAGCAGGAGCGCGTTGATGAGCTGTTCCGCCTCCCGGTTGGCGCCGAGCAGGTCTTCGCGGACTTCGCTGAGGCCGTCGGGCAGGGGGTCGGCGAGGCCGACCTGGAGGGTGGTGCGCTGGACGGCGAGCGGGGTCTTGAGTTCGTGGGAGGCGTTGGCGACGAAGCGGCGCTGGCTCTCGAAGGACCGCTCGAGCCGGTCGAGCATGGTGTCGAAGGTGTCGGCGAGGCGGTGGAGTTCGTCGTCGGGGCCGGTGAGCGCGAGGCGTTGGTGCAGGTTCTGTTCGCTGATGCGGCGGACGGTGTCGGTCATGGAGGCGACGGGGTGCAGGGCGCGCCCGGCGAGCCACCAGCCGAGGAGTCCGGCGAGGAGCGCCAGGACGAGGAGGCCGACGGCGGACCAGAGCACCATCTGACGCAGGGCGGTGTCCTGGACGGCCCGCACGGTCTGGTCGATCTTCTGGATCATGGCGACGTCACTCGGAGGATCCCGTGTGAGGTCCGGGCGGGTCGGGCGCGCGGATTCGAAGGGGTCCGCCTGCCCGGCAGGCAGGTCGCCGTACGTGACCGAGATCCCCTGGACCTGCTGGGCCGTTCCGTAGCGCGCGAGCACCACGACGAAGGCGAGGAGGAGGATGCCGGTGATCAGGAAGAGCCCTGAGAAGGCCAGGGCCAGGCGGGTGCGGAAGGTCATCCTGTGCAGGAGCGCCCGGGGAGTCAGTCGCACAGCCGGTATCCCTCTCCCTTGTCGGTGAGGATCAGGCAGGAGTCGCCGAGTTTGCCGCGCAGGCGGCTGACGGTGGTGCGGACCGCGCTGGTGCGCGGGTCGAGGTGCCGGTCCCAGACGGTGCGGACGATCTCGTCGTGGGCCACCGGCGCTCCGCCGGCCCGCATCAGCAGGCGCAGGACCGCCGTCTCCTTCGGTGACAGCTCCAGGGGAACTCCGTCCACCGACACCTCGCGGTGCGTCTCGTCCAGGGTGATGTTGCCGAAGCTGAGGACGGCCGGGGGCTGCTTGGGCGTCCGGCGGCTCAGCGCCCTCACACGGGCGACGAGTTCGGTGAAGTCGAAGGGCTTGGCCAGGTAGTCGTCGGCGCCGAGTTCGGTGAGGCCGTAGACCCTGTCGGTGAGCTCGCCCGCGGCGGTGAGCATCAGGATCCGGGGAGGGTCGGTGAGCTCGCGCAGCCGTCTGCAGACCTCGTCGCCGCTCATGACGGGCAGGTCGCGGTCGAGGATCAGCACGTCGTAGGCGGTGAGCAGGCACATCCGCTCGGCTTCGTCGCCCGTGGCGGCGATGTCCACGGCCATCGCCTGGCGGCGGAGACCGGTGGCGATGGTGCGGGCGAGGACGCGGTGATCTTCGGCTACCAGGACTCTCATGGCTCCAGGAAACCAAGATCGCGATTGCAGGCGGATAAGGACGCGGAGGCGCGCGCTCCGGACTGGTCGAAAGGGTGACCAGCCGGTTCGCGAGGCCCGTCCTTATGCCGCTGTAACACGCTTATCTCCCAGCAAACGGCGGGCTGCTTTCGTCAGCGGCATGAACTTCGTCAAGCGTGCCGGGACGAGCCTTGGTGCCAGAAGGTCCAGGACCGCCGCCTTGCTCGCGATCTTCCTCGTCATCTGCACCCTGCTCCTCGGAGGCTTCCTGCTCCAGGCCGCCGCGGCCCGTCAGGAAGCCGGCGCGCAGCGCACCATCGGCGTCGACGTCACCATCAGGAAGGAGGGCCTCACCCCGGCCCTGGCCGACCGTCTCGGAGCCCTGCCCGGGGTGCACCGCTACAACGCGGAGGTTCCGGTGCGGGCCGGCGCCCAGGGGTTCACGCCGCTGGCGTCGAAGGCGCCGGGCGACGCCGCGGCCGGTGACGGCAAGGGCGCGCTGGCCGTGAACGGCGTACGGGACTCGGGCATGCTGCTGCCCTTCTCGTACGGCTCGACGAAGCTCACGTCAGGCCGGGGCATCACCCCCGAGGACGCGGGCCGGGACGTCGCGGTGATCGAGCAGCGCCTGGCCGACGAGAACCGCCTGAAGGTGGGCGACACCTTCCGGGTGCGGTCGGCGGACGGTGAGCGAACGACGCCCATGACGGTCGTCGGCGTCTTCCGCGACCCGGCACGGGAACCGACGGTGTGGACGCCACCGCACCAGCTGCCCGGCAACCAGCTGTACGTCCCGGTGGGCACCGCACAGAAGCTCGGCGAAGGCGACCGCGAAGGCGAAGGCGACGGCGCCGCGACGGTCAGCGCGGTGGTGCTCAAGATCGGCTCGCCGGACCGGGCCCGCGAACTGCACGCCCGGACGGAGGAGCTCCTGGGCAAGGACGGCTTCGACTTCCGCGTCAACGACAAGGCGTACAAGGACCAGGTCCTGCCCATCCAGCGCGTCGGCACCTTCGCCGGACTGATCGTCTGGGTGATCGCCCTGGCCGGAGCGCTGATCCTCGGCCTCATCGTGATGCTGCAGATCCGCGAGCGGCGCTCCGAGCTCGGAGTGCTGCTCGCGCTGGGCGAGAAGAAGTGGAAGCTCATCGGCCAGCACGCCGTGGAGGTCGCGGCCGTGGCCCTGCCCGCGGTCGCGCTCGCCGCTCTGGCGGGCTCGCTGGCCGGCCAGAGCGCCGGTGAGGCGCTCCTCGGCCGCGAGGACGACAAGCCGGTATCGGCGCCCCGCGCCCCGGACACCGAGATGGCCCCGCCGACGGTGCGGGTCGAGCCGGCCGATGTCGGCAAGGTCGCCGGCATCGCGCTGGGGATCTCCCTGGTCTCCACCGTCATCCCCGGCATCGGGATCCTGCGCCTGCACCCCCGCTCCATCCTCACCGACACCGCATAGCCGCCCCACGCCCCACGGAACCGAACCGAACAGCCAACACAGCCAACACAGCCAACACAGCCAACACAGCCAATCTCCGGCACGGACCGAGAAAGCCGATCCCCATGAACTTCGTCAAACGTGCAGGGCTCAGCCTGTGGGCCCGCAAGGGCCGCACCCTGATCACCCTCGCCGCCTTCCTCGTCATCTCCGTCATGGTGTTGGCGGGCGTCCTGATCAATGGCGCGACGGCACGCGCCGAACGGGACGCCAAACGCTCGGTCGGCGCCGAGGTGAACCTCGACATGGACATGAGTCAGATGGGCAACGCGGCGCAACTCCAGGCGCCGAGCATCGAGGCCGCGACCGTCGACGCGATCGGATCCCTGCCCCAGGTGCAGAAGTACACCTACTCGATGTGGGACCGAGCCCTCCTCACGGGCAAGAACGAACTGGTCGACGGCGGACCGAAAGAGCCCATGGGCCCCGGCGGAACCGTGGGCATGGGCGTCCTCGACTCCTCGCTGCTGCCCGAATTCCGCAGCGGCAAGTCCACCCTCGTGTCCGGCGGTCACATCACGGCCGCCGACAAGGACAAGAAGCGGCTCCTGATCGAGGAGCGCCTGGCCCGGCAGAACGGCCTCAAGGTCGGCGACGAGATCACCCTCACCGGCAACGACGAGAAGACCACGGGTGCGTTCACCGTGGGCGGCATCTACCGCGATCCGCGCCCCACCACCGAGGCCGACGCCGAGTACGGCATCAGCCCGGCCAACATGCTGTACGGATCGGTGGGCGGCCTCTCCGCGCTCGGCTCCGAAGGAGGCGGACCGAGGAAGGTCGGCAAGGCGACGTTCCTCCTCCAGGACGCGGACGTGCAGGGTGCGTTCAAGAGCGAGGCGAAGCGGATCGCCGGCCCGGCGCTCACCGGCTTCAAGCTGGACGCCAACGACAAGGCCGTCCAGCAGATGACGGGCCCCCTCAAGAGCATCCGCTCCACGGCCACCGTCGCCATGTGGCTGATGGTCCTCGCGGGCGCGGCCGTACTCGCCCTCCTGGTCAACCTCGCCGTCAAGCAGCGCCGCACGGAGTACGGCGTCCTGCTCGCGATCGGCGAGAAGAAGTCCAAGCTCATCGCCCAGCAGGCCCTGGAGATCGCCGCCGTCGCCGTCATCGCCATCGGCGTGAGCGCCCTCTTCGCCCCGAAGCTGACCCAGAGCGCCGGCCAGGCGCTGCTCGGCAAGGAAGCCTCCGCCGCCGAGCGGAAACTCGGCTCCTGGAAGCCCCCGGCCCTCGGCAGCACCGGACTCGACCAGGGCATCGACCCGAACGACAAACCCGTGGAGAACGCCGACCCCATCGACAGGATCACCGTCGCACTCGATCCGGCGGACCTCGCCACGGTCGGCGGCGTCGGCCTCGGCATCGGCCTCCTCGCCACCGCCGTACCGGCCGCTTCCGTACTGCGCCTGAGCCCCCGCACCATCCTCACGAAGGGCAAGTGACCCGCCATGACCACCGCCACCACGGCCCCGCCCGTCCTGCGCCTCGCGGGCATCAGCCACACCTACTCCGGCCAGCGCCGCAGGACCACGGTCCTGAGGGACGTCGACTACTCCTTCGAACGCGGCACCTTCTACACCATCCTGGGCCCCTCGGGGAGCGGCAAGACCACCCTGCTCTCGCTCGCCAGCGGCCTCGACACCCCCACCCAGGGCACGGTCACCTTCGACGGGCAGGACCTCACCGCGCTCGGCCTGGGCCGCTACCGCAACAAGCACGCCGCCACGATCTTCCAGCAGTACAACCTCCTCACCTACATGACCGCCCTTCAGAACGTCACCACCGCCATGGAGATCACCGGTGCGAAGCCCCCGACCGGAAGCCGCAAGGCACGAGCCCTGCAACTGCTGGAGGGCATCGGCCTCGACAAGGCGATGGCCGCCCGCAACGTCATGCAGCTCTCCGGCGGCCAGCAGCAGCGCGTCGCCATCGCCCGCGCGCTCGCCTGCGACGTCGACATCCTCTTCGCCGACGAACCCACCGGAAACCTCGACGAGGACACCGCCCAGGGCATCATCGACACCTTCCGCGACCTCGCCCACCTGCAGGACAAGTGCGTGGTCGTCGTCACCCACTCGCAGCAACTGGCAGCCCAGTCCGACCGCATCCTCAACCTGCGCAAGGGCAAGCTCACGGAGCAGACGAACGCCCGACGTCCGTCACAGTGAGTGCGGATGCCCTACCCTCAGCGACGGCAATGGTTGTGGCAAGGCGAAAGAGGCAGGTGGACCGGGATGCGCGAGACACGACGCGTGGCGCGGGTACTGGGGGCGTGCGCGGCGGCGCTGACCTTGGCGTTGGCGGCGCCGGGTACGGCACAGGCTGCGAACGGGGTGCTGTTCATCGACCGGGCGCCGGTGCATGACCCTTCCGGCTGCTACCCGTTGGGCGACTTCGTGCCCTCGGAGGTCGCCAACTTCACGGACGAGACCGCCTTCGTATGGTCGGGCCCCCACTGCGACGGGCGGGTGACGGGCGCCGTCCTGCCGGGGCAGCTGGTCCGCCCCGCTCCCGGCATGAGCCTGTTCATCCTGTAGCAGTACCTCCGATGACACACCGGAACCCCTGGACCGTGCCGGCGCGACGAGCCCTCAAGGCGTCGCCGCCGGCACGGGTGGGGGAGGGGTCACCGGCGGGTCAGGAAGGCGCGGAGTGCGGCGCCGGTCTCCTCCGGGTGGGTGAGGAGCCCTCCGTGCGCAGCGCCGGCGATGACCGTGAACTCGCCTCGCGGCAGGGCGTCGGCGGCGACCTGGGACGCGTGCGGCGGGAAGTAGAGGTCGTGCTCGAAGCCCAGGACCAGTACGGGGATGGTGATGTCGGCGAGCGCGGCCATGCGGTGCGGGTCGCGCAGCCAGGCTTCGGCTGCGGTGGCCTGGCCCACCTCCCCGTCGGACGAGGTCCAGAGGCCTTCCTGGGCTCCGAGGAGCTCCAGCCAGGTGCGGGTCTGCTGCTCGTCCTCGCGCAGGACGGCCGGCGGCAGGCTGGAGAGCAGGGTCTGCAGGCGCGTGAACGCGGCGGGCAGCCGACCGGTCGCGGCGATCAGCTCGGCCTCCGCGTCCAGCATCGCGTCGAGGACCCCGGTGACCGGTCCGGCGCCCGCCATGAGCACCGCGCAGGCCACCAGGTCGGGCCGGGTACGGGCCAGCAGCTCGACGGTGAAGCTCCCCAGCGAGTACCCCACCACCGCGGCGCCGGTCAGGCCGAGGGCGTCCATCAGCCCCGCCAGGTCCCCGGCCAGATCCGCCATCGAGCACTCCGCCGACGGGGCGTCGGAAGGGGCGACACCGCGCGCGGCATAGGTGATCACCTCGAAGCCCGCCATGACCAGGCCTTCGCGGACCCCGCACAGCTCCCATGCCACCGGCGGCATCCCCGTACCGCCTGCCAGCACCACCGGTCGCCCGCGCCCTGTTCGCTCGTACGCGATCCGCACCCCGTCCACGACCACCGACTCCACGCGCGCCCCCTGATCCGTGCTGATGGGTCAGGGAAGGATGCCCGCTCCGGGGACAAGAGTCCATGATCGCGTGAGCCACGCCGCCCGGCGAGAACCCACCGGCCGCGCACTGCAGGGGTGTTGCACCCCTCATCGCTACTGACTTCAGGCGCCTTCGATCGGCCCGGCCCGATCCCATCCAGGCGCGCGCACGTCGATCGTGAGACCCGCCGCCCCGACCTCCTCACCGCAGGTCCGGCACGTCGACGTCAGATCGAGGTCGTGCTCGGTGTCGTGCTCGGAGCCGGGCCCACCGCGATGCCGGAAGGCGACCGGCGGAGCGTCCACCGCCCAACGATCACCCCAGGCCAGAAGCGCGCGCATCACCGGTGCCAGATCGCGCCCGGCCTCCGTGAGGTGGTACTCGAAGCGCAAGGGGCGCTCGCTGTAGGCGCGGCGCTCGACCACGCCCACCTCCTCCAGAGCGCGGAGTCTGGCGGCGAGGCGGTCGCGCGGAGCGCCGGTGTTGCGGACGATCTGGTCGAAGCGCTGGTTGCCGTAGAAGATCTCGCGGATCGCCGAGCCGTGTTCGCGACGGTCGTGGCCGCGGTCTTCATGTCGAACCTCGACCTCTTCATCGTCAACGTGGCCCTCCCGGCGATCGGCCGCTCGTTCGGCGGCAGTGACCTCGGCTCCCTCTCCTGGGTCCTCAACGGCTACGCGATCGTCTTCGCCGCGCTCCTCGTAGTTGCCGGCCGCGTCGCCGACGGCTCCGGCCACAAGCCGGTCTTCCTGACCGGATTGGCGGTGTTCACCCTCGCCTCGATCGGCTGTGCACTCGCTCCCGACGTAGGGACGCTGGTCGCGGCACGGCTCGTACAGGCCGCGGGCGCCGCACTGCTGATGCCGACGTCGCTCGCGCTGCTGCTCGACACGACGGCGCCCGAGAAGCGCGCCGGGGCGGTGCGGGCCTGGGCATCGATCGGCGGGATCGCCGCCGGACTCGGGCCGGTGGCCGGGGGGCTGCTGGCCGAGGCCGGATGGCGCTGGGTGTTCATCGTCAACGTGCCCGTGGGGATCGCGGCGTTCGCGCTAGGCGTCAAGGTGCTGCCTACTCCGCCACGTGCCGGGGCGGAGAAGGGTCCGCTGCCCGACCTGTTCGGTGCCGCCCTTCTCACCGGATCGATCGCAGTGCTCGCGCTCGCCCTGGTCAAGGCTCCCGACTGGGGTTGGACGAACGCCGCCACCCTGGGCGCCCTGGCTGCCGCCGTGCTCCTCGCCATCTGGTTCGTCCTACGATCGGCCCGCCACCCCGTGCCGATCGTCGAACTGCCGCTGCTGCGGGTTCCGGCGTTCGCATCCGCCGCGGCAGCCCTGACGCTGTTCACCGTCGCGTTCGCCGGAATGCTGCTCGGCGCGGTGCTGTGGTGCCAGGGCGTACGGGGCTACTCGGCGCTGCGCACCGGCCTCGCCATCGCGCCGGGACCCTTGCTGGTACCGCCGGTCGCGTTGCGCATCGGGCCCGCCGTCGCCAGATTCGGTGCCGGCCGCATCGCGCTGGCGGGGACCGTCCTGTTCGCGGCCGGCATCCTGTGGTGGGCCGCGACGCTCGACACCGGCTCGGCCTACGCCACCTCGCTCCTGCCAGGCATGATGCTGACCGGCCTCGGCGTCGGCATGACGCTGCCGGTCCTGACCGGGGCATCGGCGGCAGCACTGCCGCCGGCCCGCTTCGCCACCGGCTCGGCCATCACCTCGATGGGCCGCCAGATCGGCGCGGTCCTCGGCGTCGCGATTCTGGTCGGCATCCTCGGCACCCCGACCCCCGCGGACACCGTCGCCGCGTTCCAGCACGGTGGGTACGCGGTCGCCGCGGCGTCCCTGCTCGCCGCGTGCGCGACGATCCCGCTCATCCGCAAGCCGCAACCGCCCGCCGCCAAGCTCGCACAGCCCGCGAGGGCCGCGACGGTCGGCGACGCCTGAGAGCGGGTCCCGTCCGTCCCTCGATGGACGGAGGGGACCCGCCCTCGCCCGAGAGCCCGCACTCCCAGAAGACCGGCACCCGCGAACCCCGCCTGAGCCACCTCGACATCACCCTGCACCACCCGGTTCGCCCGCCACCTCGAAGCTGTTGTGGCCGTCGCGCGCCGGCCCGCGAGCGGGCTGATGATGGCCGCGGCCGGCCCGGCCGTCAGCTGCCCCGGCACTGCCGGTCAGGCCTGCAGATGGTTGGGCAGAGGATATGACCTACGTGCTTTCGGCGGCGGCCCTCGTGAAGTTCTGAAGATCCTCGACTTCACACAAACGCTGTGCTCCAGAGCGCGCGGCTGGTCCTATCGTGAGGCCCATCATCATTCCGATATCCGGCAGGGAAATTGCATGGGGGATCTGATGCATGGATTCGTTCACACCGCGGCACGAACCATCGGCGTAGCGGGACTGGCAGTGGCGTCCGTGATGGCGGGCACCAACGCCCAGGCGGCCAGCGGTGGCGGCTGCGGCACCTACTACGCCGGGACCGGCGGGCAGTACGTCAAGATCAAGGCCTGTATCAGCTCGCCCGGGTGGGGAGTGGGGCGACCCGACGCGTACATCAGCCTGGCTGCGGGGCACCCGGCCTGCAATATTGCTATTCGGACGGTCCGGACGGGTAATTCGCAAGTCGTATCGAACAAGGTGTACCCCTGCCCCTCAGGGGCCATCAATGACAAGCATTTCACGGCTCCCGACTTCAGCGACACGACGGCCGAAACGGGTGAGGCGTATGCCAACTACACCCAGATCAACTGGACCTCTTCCGGAACGTGGACGCTGCCGTACCGCAGTCCGTGGCTGAAGCTCCCGTAGACCCACCACATTTCCTCGGCGGTGCGGCCACCAGGGTCCAGCGGGCCGTCGAGGCGAACGCGGTGACCGCCAAGGCCGTGAAAGGGGCTGCCCGAGGGCAGCCCCTCAGCCGGAGCTGTGTCATCCGCTCGCGGCTGGTCAGTCCGTGTCGACGACTCTTACGGTGACCGGGGTTCCGGCCTCCACCGTGCGGCTGACCGTGCAGAGCTTGTCGTGGGAGGTCTTGACGGCGCGCGGCAGGATCGCTGCGGCCCGGTCTCCGCCCTCGCCTCCGGGGAAGCGGACGGTGAAGGCCACCTGGAGGTCGGTCATGAGGTTGCCGCCGGCGTCCTCGGCCTTGTGCCCTTGGACGGCGACGGAGAACTCGGTGGGTTCGGCGTGCCGTGTGGTGGCGACGTCCACGTCGGCCGCGGAGCAGCCGCCGATCGCGGCGAGGAAGAGCTCGACGGGGGTGAAGCCCCCGCCGGATCCGGTGCCGAAGGTGATCGTTTCACCGCGGGAGTTGGTCGCGGTGAACATGTTCGGACCGGTTCGCTCGACGGTGACGGAGCGCAGGGAGTCAGCAGTCATGACATCGACGGTAGTCCCGCCACCACCTGAACCTCGTGCACGGCACCCTCAAAAGCCCGCCGCGGCAACGGGACCTCCGGGCCTCCGGACGATCCTGCTCGGAGACCGCCGGCGGCTGCGTCCACGGCATCCTGGCCGGCCGGCGGCCGGTCACATGGGTTCGAGCACCGAGAGGACGTTGCCGGCCGGGTCCTTGAACCAGGCGATGACCGGGCCGCCCTCCTCGCGCACGATGCCCTTCTCATCCGCCGTGAAGTCGGGGTAGCGCTCCATGCGGACCCCGGCCGCCGTGAGCTCGTCGACCGCCCGCTCGACGTCGGACACCGGAAAGTTGAGGACCGTGAAGCTCGCGGGCTCGTGGTTGTCCTTCGGGTACACCAGCACCGCGGTGTCGTCGGCGAGGTGGAGGAAGAGCAGGCCCTCGTCCTCCGTGACGCGCATGCCCAGTACCTGCCCGTAGAACTCCCTGGCCTTGTCGATGTCATCGACCGAGAACCCGCTGAACGGCTTGCCGCTGCCTTCGAACATGATCAGCCCTTCGCCGTGCGGTACCCCCTTCCCATCGTCGCCCCTGGTCCGCCGGGCGTCGAGCGCTGGGTCCCAGGGCCCGAGCCCGGGGTGCCCAGCCGTCATGGGGCCCGGGGGCACCCCGTCGGTTCGCCGGCGGGGAGCGGCTCGGCCCCTCGTCTCGTCGACGAAGAGCCGATGCGCCCGCTGACCGGGCACCGGCTGGAGTGCCTGCCGGAATTGGCTGGCAGGTGCATGACGGGTCGAGGGGATGCGGGGCTATTTTCTTAGGGCTCCGGAGGGACGGCTGTCCGAACGCGTGGGCTACCGGCGGGCGATGGCGGTGTCTCCAGTGCCCCGGTTCCGCCGAGGGGCCGGGTCCCCCCACGCATCGAGGAAGACGACCATGTCTCTGCGCACCTGGCTGAAGATCGGCACCTCCGCCGCCGCAATGGTTCTCGCGGCGGCAACCGCCGCGACCGCGGCACCCACGGCCATACCGGAAGCCTCCGCAGCGGTGGTGACGCTCCGATACGACGACAGCCGGGCCGCCGGCTGGGAAGCGGCCATCACGGCCGGCGTCGCTGCCTGGAACGCGAACGTCAGCAACGTTCGGCTGGTGGAGGCCGCGCCCGGGGTCCGGGCCGAGATCGTCATCGTGGCCACCACCGGCTGGCCGCAGGCCACCCTCGGTCCGGTCCGTCCCGGACGACAGGTCCGAGTCGAACTCGGAGCGCAGGCCGTGAGCCAGGGGTACGACAAGACGCGCATCGCAGCGCACGAGTTGGGCCACAGCCTGGGCCTCCCGGACACCAAGCCGGGGCCGTGCTCGCAGTTGATGTCCGGGTCCAGTGCCGGGACGGCCTGCACCAACGCCGTGCCCAACGCGACCGAGCGGTCCCGCGTGCAGAGCGCGTACGCGAACGGCCTCGCGGCGACGGTGCCGACCGACGGCCGGGTACTCATCGACGCCCCCTGACCGGCGGGCGGGCCCCGCTCTGGGCTGTCCGGCCGGTATGAGCAGCGCATCTCCGTGTACGTGCTGGCGCCACCCACGCGGTGAGGGGAACCGTCAGCAGGAGAGGTCGTTGCCGGCCGGGCAGCCGCACGGCTGGGTGGTGTCGCAGTAGCGCTCAGCGACTACCCGGCAGGCGGCGTAGGGCTCGGACACGTCGGCAGCGCGGCTTCGGAGGGTCCTAGCCGTCCGCCTTCCGGGCGGCCTGGGCGATGTCTCCGAGCACCTTCGCCGGCCGACCGCCCGGCCGAACGGCTTCGCCGATGTTCTTCTTGAAGTCGGCGTTCACTCCGGCCCAGGACTTCTTGCCCACGGGGTAGAGACGCGAGGACGGCAGGGCGTGCAGGAACACCTTGAGCGGTGCGGTCCCGGGATCTTCGGAGCCGAGCATCCGCTGATAGCCGGTCGTCGTCACCGGCAGCAGCCCGTACTTCGAGGTGAAGGCGGTGACGTTCTTCTCCTCGTACAGGTAGTCGAGGAACGTTCCGGCTTCCTTCGGGTGCCCGTTCTTGAAGGCCATGACCCAGTCGGCGACGCCCATCGCCTGCGGCTCCGAGCCGTCCGCCGTGGGCAGCGCGACCATCCCGAGCTTGACGCCCTTCGCGGCCGCCTGGTTCACGAGCGTGGGGTGGCCGTTGAGTATACCGACCTCTCCGCGCGTGAAGGCGTCGAAGGCCTTCTGGCGGTCGAGCTTTCCCGGTTCGTCCGGGCCGGTCAGCCCGGCGCCGACCAGGTTGTCCCGGAGGAACTCGAACGTCCTCACGTTCGCGGACGAGTCGATGGCGTAGCTCTCGGAGTCGTTCGTGATGCCGCCGCCGCCGGCGAGCATCCACTGCATCGACTCGGCCTGTGCCTCCTCCGGCCCCAGGGGCAGCGCGATCGGCGTACGCACCCCGTCGCTCTTGAGCTTCTTCGCCGCCGCCGTCAGGTCGGCCCAGCTCTTGGGCTGCCACGGCGCGCCTTTGGCGATGACGCCCGCCTCCTCCAGGAGCTTCGTGTTGTAGAACATCAGCCGGGTCGAGGCCACGAACGGCAGACCGTACTGATAGCCGCGGACCCTGCCGGCTTCGGCGAGCGGCGCGAGCAGATCGGCCTCGGTGCGCACCGAGAGGAGCTCGTCGGCTGCGTACAGCTTCCCGGCGGCCGCGTAGTCGGCGTAGGCGCCTATCTGCGCGATGTCGGG
The DNA here is from genome assembly GCF_026342735.1 of Streptomyces sp. NBC_00193. Classification (GTDB taxonomy): domain Bacteria; phylum Actinomycetota; class Actinomycetes; order Streptomycetales; family Streptomycetaceae; genus Streptomyces; species Streptomyces stoeckheimensis. Next base: position 208,560 of record NZ_JAPEMM010000002.1, on the reverse strand, counting down.
CGCGTGGCCGGCCCGGACCATCTCGGCGACCTTCGCGTCCACGTCGTTCCAGGACAGGACGCTCACCTCCACCCGTACGCCGGGATGCGCCTGCTCGAAGGTGTACGCGAGGGCCTTCCAGTACGGCTCGGAGGAGTTGGCCGGGCTGTCACCGTAGTCGGCGGCCACGATCCGCAGCACCACCTTCCCGGCTCCCGGATCCGACCCCGCTCCGCAGCCGGCCAGCAGCACCACCGCCAGGCAGCCGGCCCCGGACGCCCGCAACGCACGACGCTTCATCCTCATGACCCACCCTTCTCAGCTCCGTACCGGGCGTAGGTCTACACCACTTTCACGTCCTCTTCACAGGGTTCCGCACAACCGAATCAGCACCGTGTCCCCATCAAATCCCGCCACCGGTAAACCAGTTGTAGCCAGCATGAAGTCCGGGTCGGCCCGATGAGGCACTCGCGTCCCCGGCGCATCCCCCGTGAGAGCCACGAGAAGTGTCCCTGCGCGGGTGATCCGGCGAGGGCGGCAGCTTCCTACCGTGCTCCTCAGGTCACCACCCGGTGTGACCACGACGGGAGGTCACCATGGGCACGGGGTCCGACACGCGGCACGAGACCGGCTCCGGCCCGGACCGCGGACCGGCCGGCCGCAGCGGACGGTTCGGCCGGATCGCGCGTTCTCCGATCGGCTGGCTGCTGACGGGCGTGGCCGGCGTCGGCCTGGTCTCGGGCCTGACGGCCACCGGACCCGGCCCGGTCCCGGTGCTCGGAGCGGCCGCGGCCGTTGCCGTGTACTGGTGGGTGATGCACCGTGTCGCCGGGCGTCCCACACCGGAGATCGCCCGGAGGGGATCCGTCCGGGATGCGCTGCTCGGTGGCGGGATCGGCCTGGGCTTCATCCTCGTCCCCGTCCTCCTGCTCACCGCGTGCGGAGGCTACTCCTTCTCCTGGGCCGGCCGCGGTTTCATCCCGGTTCTGTGGACCGCCGTGATGGTGCTCGTCGGTGGTATCAGGACGGTGGCCCGCGGCGACGCACTGCTCGCTCCGGCCGTCACACGGCACCTCATCGGCCACTTCGCCGAACACCTCCGGCCCGCGCACGCCGAACGCGACTCGGTCGCCGAGACCCTGACCCCCCGTGAGCTGGAAGTGTTCCAGCAGGTGGCCCGAGGTCTTTCGAACGCCGAGATCGCCGCAGCACTCTTCATCACCCCCGAGACCGTCAAGACCTATGTCTCCCGCATCCTGGCCAAACTCGGCCTGCGCGACCGCGTCCAAGCCGTGGTCCTCGCCCACCGCATCGGCCTCATGACCCACCCGTAGCTTCACCTCCGACCCGGCTTGCAACACCCCTACGAGGCCCCGGTGGATCGCCGGTGCGGCCCCCCTTGGCGGCTGCGAGCACCTGTCGTGGCGGCCTCGCGGGCAGGCAGTCAGCTCGTCGGGTCCTGGTGCAGCATGCGGATGACGGCGAGGACCCGGCGGTAGTGGTCCTCCGACACCGGCAGACCGAGCTTTCCGAAGATCGCCGCCACGTGCTTCGCCACGGTGCCCGCTGATACGTGCAGCTGCTGGGCGATGTCCGTGTTCGAGCGGCCCTCGGCCATCAGTCTCAGCACGTCCCGCTCCCGGTCGGTGAGCGCCCGCAGTTCCTCGCTGTGTCGGCCCGCACCGGCCAGCTGGGTGACGACCTCAGGGTCGAGGGCGGTGCCGCCGGCCGCGACCCGTTGCCAGGGCGTCCGCGAACTCGGCGAGGTTGGCGACCCGCTCCGGGCCGAGGGCGCGGGCGGATCGTCCTGGCCGCCGCCTGTGCGCTCGTCCTGCTGGGTATGGGCGTCTCCGCGCGGGTCTGGGCCTCGCAGGACGAGGCCTCGCCCACCGCGGGCGACAAACCCGCGGCATCCTCCACGGCCCCCACCCCGACCAGGACTCCGACCCCCAGCCCTTCGCCCACAACCACACGCACACCGACACCGAGCCCGACGCCGAGTCTGTCGGCTGGTGGGGGCAGCGGGCGGCGAGTCCGTCCCCGGGCAACAGCCCCAAGCCGGTGCTCGCCCCGCCCACCGGACTGACCACATCCCTGATCACCATGAACCCGCTCTCGAACGAGCACGGCCCCTACCTCAGCAGCGAGTGGAAAGTGAACCTGGAGGCGTACCCGAAGACCCTCTACACCGACTGCTCGGAAACAACCCGGCAGCTCGATCGCAAGTCCTCCACCGGGTCGGGACCGGGTGTGGCCTGGCCATTCCCGGCCTCAGGGAGCGATGGAACAGTGGTTGGCGTTACGCATTGACCGACGTCATGGACGCCGTTGACGGCGGGCGTTCCCGCCGGTTACCCGTGCTCGTCCGGTTCGGCGTCGGCGAAGGCACGGTGTCCGCCGAGTTCTCGGGCTGGGCGAGCACATCGCCGGGGTGTACGAGCTCGTCACCGCGAAGTCCGCCGGTGCACAAGGGCTCCCGCCTCGCCACCGAAGGCGTCCGTCTCGCTGGATCTCTCGGGCGTCAGTCCGGCAGCCAGTGCAGCTCGTAGGCCAGGGTTTTGGCGACGGCGCGGATGCGGCGGTGGAGCGGCGACTGCTCGAGTGGGAGGACCAGGTGGATCGTCAGGCTCGGCGCGCCCCGCAGCGGTCGCCAGGTGAGACCGGCCGGTTGTACCGTCGCCGCGGCTTCTCCGGCCGGGGCGAGGGTGGCCCCGTCGCGCAGGTCGCGCTGAGACATGTCGAAGGAGATCGCAGGCGTGTGGAAGCGGGGGTGTGGCCGGGTGTCTCGGAACAGTGCGGACAGCTGATCGTGGATCACGGGATTGGCCGCGCGATGCGGGAGCCGCAGCGGATACGCGGCCGCGTCGGCGATCTCGATCTCCGCGTGCCCGGCCAGCGGGTGGTGCTCCGCCAGCTGGACCCCGATGCGCGCACGCCGCAGCAGGTACCGCCGCACGTCACGGCCCGGCTGTTCACCGCGGGTGATCCCGGCATCGATGCGGCCGTCGGCGACCGCGGGGGAGATCTCCGGTGTCGCCATCGGGACCGCGTCGACCTCGAGTCCGCTGTTGCCGCGAATCAGCCTGTCCACCAGGGCCGGTGCCGTTTCGGCCCCGGCGCTGAGGCTGTATCCGATGCGCAGCGTGCCCAGTTCACCGGCCGCCGCGCTCCGGGCGGTGTCCCATGCCCGGTCCAGAGCCGCCAGCGCGGGCGGCGCGGATTCCGCCAAAGCCGCACCGGCCGTGGTCAATACGACGCTACGCGTGCTGCGGACCAGCAGGGCCGTACCGAGTTCCGTCTCCAATCGGCGCATCCGGGCGCTGAGTGCCGGCTGTGCGATACCGATCCGTGCGGCCGCGCGAGTGAAGTTCAACTCCTGCGCCAGCACCAGGAAGTACCGCAGGCTCACCGTATCCGGCGCCACGTGCCCTCCCCACCGATTGATAACGAGCCGCTCTGAGCCTATTCCGTACCGGTCTTTCCCCCGACCGCAGATCAAGCCCTAACCTGCGCATACGACGATTCGACTGATCGCAGTACCCGTCACCGGGACCGGTCGATCTGCATGTCAATTCGAAGTCGGACGTGTCCGGCCGAACACAGGAGGTTTCCATGGCCAAGGGCTACTGGGTCAGTGTCTACCCCGCCATTGCCGACCCTGAGAGGCTGACCGCCTACAACGAGCTGGCCGGTCCGGCCGTCCAGGCCGCGGGCGGGCGCCTCCTGGCCGGTGGCGGTCGAGTCGTCGCCCACGAGGCCGGAATCACGCAACGCGTCGTCCTGGTCGAGTTCGACAGCTTTGAACAGGCCGTCGCGGCATACGAGAGCGAGGCATACCAGAAGGCGCTGGTGGCCCTCCCCGACGGCGTCGAGCGCGACTTCCGCATCATCGAAGGCACCGACTGACCGGCGGGCCCCGCCCCTAGCGGCCGCCGGGTCGGCTCACCAGCCCGCGGCACCACCGACGGCCGTTTCGCCTGCCGACCCGTTCAGGGGCGGGCCGAGGGCGCCGACCGCGCTGTGGAGGCCGGTGGTCGAGTCAAGCGTCTCGGTCTGCGCCGCCCCTGACGGGTCAGAAGCCCCGGTCGTAGATGGCCCGTAGCCACGGTTCCCTGACGGCGGGCATCCGCGCGAGCGTGTACCGGAACGCCTCCCTGGACGGCCGGAACGGGTACCACCGATACGGCGGCAGTGGGTCGTCCCGCTCCACGCCTGCCGGCAGCCCGCCGACCACCGGCCGCCGGGTCCGGTGCGGCGGGAAGGCGAGCTCGGCCCAGAGCGCGGCATCTACAGGTACCGGCACCGGCACCGACCCGGCGCGCGGCCGCCACATGTCTCCGGTCTGCGGATGGACCGGCACCAGCACCAGGTCGGCGGCCGGCTCGCCGAACCCCGGCCCAGCCAGGGCCAACCGCTTCGCACCTTCCCCGGCGGGCAACAGCGCGCCAAGTGCCCAGCCGAGGAGTTCCGTGACCGGCCCGGGCGCCACCTCGACCGGCGCGCCCCCGGCGGCAACCACCACCTGGGCCAGGGCCACGCCCGCAGGGATGTCCTGGTACTCGCTCAGCCGGTGCCACAGCGCACCGGTGGCCAGCAGATCCGCCCAACCCATGACCGGCCGCTCCGGCGGGCCGGGCAGCCGCACCACTGCCTGCGGGACGAGCCGGACGACCTGCCAGCACCCGCAGTCGTCCATCCTCGTTCCCACCGGCAGATCGCAGCCCAGGCAGGCAAGGTTCGGCCCGTCCCTCCCGTCGATCCCCATGCAGTAGCCATCGGCCCGTTCGAGGATCAGCCTGGTGTTGCGCATGTCGCCGGGCGCGAGGAGAACGGCGTCCGCCGGCCCGTCGGCCATCCCGCCGAACGGCGCGAAGCGCCCCCGCGCCGCGGTCTCGCCCGCCCCGACCTCGTCCCACTGCCGCCACGGTGGCCCGTACGGTGCGGGGTCGACGGCGTACGACCCGGCCTCCAGCAGCGGCGGGTGCAGCTCCTCCCAGTGGGTGTCGGCGAGGTGGATCGGCAACGCCACCTCCGACACCGCCGCCGTCAGAACCCCACCGCAGCCCGCACACCCGAACACCGCCAAGCTGTCCCCTCCCGCTGCCGAAGCCCCTGCATCCCACCAAGCAGGCGGACAAGGGAACAAGGGGTTTTCAGACGACACTCAACGCCCGTCTTCCTCAGAGACTCGTCCGACCAAGATGACGGACCGCCACGGTGCGACCTGCACGACTCCTGTGTGCACCCTCTCGCCTTGGCGGACAGCGGCCCTCGGGCCCGGCGCCAGGTGCGATCCTGCGTGTATGAACCATCTCGGCGACGCGCACCTGCACACCTGGACGCTACGCTTCATGGCTCTCCTGGCAGCCGACCCCCAGGATCAACTTGCCTGGCTGGGCGAGCGTGAGCCGGATACGAAGGACGTCGTTGAAGAAGTGGAGCTCCTCTGCCGCGTCTCCGAAGGACTCGCGGAGCGCGGAATCTTCGAGCCCGACGAACTGCGCGACCTCCGGGCCATGGGCCGTCGCCTCGGCGAGATCGATGCCACCCGTCGCGTCGGCCTCTGGGACAACGCCCTGGCCACAGATCCGGCGTGGGACGACGTACGTTCCTTGGCCCGCCAGTTTCTCCTCACGAGCCTGGGCGACTGGCGTCAGCCACTGCCACGCCCCGTGCGCCCGCACACGGGGCACCATTGAGCCGTCCGGGCCGTGATGCTGCGACTTTGGCGCAGTTGGCGCCGCCACCCACCGCCTGCCGGCCCGACGAGGACGCGGCCCACGAGCTGATGGCCCGGTTCGGCCGTTGGAGCCCGTACCGCTGACGCAGGCGGAGCCCTCACCACGCATCACCGGGAGGGGAACTCCAGCGCAATCCAGCTCATTGCCAGGGCTTAAACTGCCACTTCGGGCATTCCTCGGTGCGGGCCTGGTAGGCGACGGGGGTGCCGTTGTTGCGGTGTTTCCCGCCCGTCACACCGACGCAGTGCTGGTCGCCGATCTCGAAGCGGTCCCCGTGTCCCTCCAGCCCCCACTCTGTGTTCAGGTTCTGGTCCGAGCAGTCCGCCTGCACGATGTCGACACCCAGGTCGAAGCAGTCTCCGGCCAGGGCAAGGCACTTATCGCTGTGCTGTGCCCGGAGCTTGCGGAAGAGGACGTGATCGGTTTGTTGGCCGGCCGGCCGGTCCTCCAGCTGCCCGACAGGGTTGTCGAAGCCGTTTGTGACCCGCCACCGCTGGTCCGTGATTCCCAGACAGTCCCACAGGACTACATCGGCCCCGGAGTCTGGGAGGATCCTGGGACGGCCAGGCATTTGCCGTCCGGACTGCGGATCTCGTAGTACTGCACGGAAGCGTGAGCAGGGCCCGCAGCCAGGGCACCCAGGGCCAGGGACTGCGCGGCGAGGATCCCGAAGGCTGCGGCCACACGGGCCGCGGGACGCCGGGGTAGGGGAGTAACGGGCCCTCCTTCGGCCATACGAGATACCCGACAGTCGACGCTAGCCGCCCTCCCGGGGCCACCAGGCCTCAGGTGCGTCCATTCGGGTGGCCTGCTCAGAGCTCAATGTGAAGATCAACAGACGACGCTGACCGGGCCGTCGGGGATGTCCTCGGTGAGGATGAAGATGACCTGGGCGCGGGTTTCCAGCTGCTCGCCTGCACCTCCTCGCGCGTCCCGACCCCCTCCAAGGCGCGGAGCGGCCGGGCCCCCGCCGGGAAATGCGAACGCGAACATCGTCCGCTGGTCCGAACTCGCCCGCGGCGGCCACTTCCTCGCCACGGAACAACCCGACCTCCTGGTTACTGGTCTCCGCGAAGCACTCCGCCCCTACCGCTGACAGCCCTGCCGCCTGCAGGGTGCACGCCGCGTAGATCTGCGGCAGATCTGGGACGGCGGCCGGGGGCCGTCCTCGCCACCGCCTCCGCCGCGTTCGCCAGGGATTTTGCACCGGCCGGCCTGTGCGGGCCGCGACCTTCCCGGGCGGCGGCCCGCACTGCTGCGCTCACCCCGCGCCTCGGGCCCTGGCTACGTAGGTGAGAGCGACGAGCGGCTGTGGACGATTCCCGGCATCGGGGCTGACTCGAGATGCTCGGGGATGTCGATGAGTGATGGCGCACCTGGGAGCGTGGGGCGGTGGGCCAGGTGGGTCGGAGCCAGACTTCCTCCCCCAGACGGGGGAGGAAGTCTGTACCTGCGGAGGCGGCGTCCCGGCCGCTGCTCGCCGCAGGATGAGCCCATGCCCCGATCCCACAAGAAGCACCTGGCCGCAGCCCTCACCGCCTGCCTTGGCGCCCTCGCCTACACCGTCAGCAAGGTGGATCTGGCGCGGGACGGCGAGTTGGGCATGCCGGGCTTCCCCGCGCCGGCGGAGGCCTACGCCACCGTCGCCAACGTAGAGACCGCCCAACTGGCCAACGCGGCCCTCGGCCTGCTGATGGCCTTAGTTGCGCTGCTCCTCCTCCGGCTGCCGGGGACCCCGCTAGTCCGCTGGCCGGCACTCGTCGTTTCCTGGGCGGGCATCGCGATGGTCGGAGCGGGCGTTCTCGGCTTCGGCGCCCGCGCGGCGGGTCTGGCACCGAGCTTGGGCGCCACCCCTCCCCACATGCCCACCGCGCTAGCGGCATTGCTTGTCGGAGCCGTGTGGGTGACGGCGTGGACCATCGCCACGGTCTCCGCCACGCGCAGCAGCCGCAAGCGGCGCACCGGCAGCGCCAATTGTGAGGTTCAGAGTCATCACCCGGCGTCACGGGTTCGCAGCGGACCATCAACTGCGGAACGGCAAGGCCACCATTGACCCGAAGCGCGCCGAATGGCCCCCCTGTCCGTGGCTTCCCACTGGTGTGCCCGGCGGTGGCAGAACGGTTCGTGCGATTCGAGAGCCACTGCCGCGAATCACCCGGCCTGGAACGGGCCTGTAGTGCTGTGCCCGTCCGAGGGCGAGGAGATCGGAGGGAAAGCGGTACGGCAGGTTCACCTTCCAGCTGAAACGCACACTCGACTACCTCTGCGAGTACTCGGCTGCAGGTCGGCGACCGCTGTTGTCCTGTCGCAGCGAAGGTGAAGCAGTCTCACCGAAGGCTGAGCAGATGTGCGAGGGCCTAGGGTGGGAAGAATGAAGATCATCCTGGTGAGCGGGCCCTCAGGGTCAGGGAAGACGACCGTCGCGCGAATTCTGGCCGAGAGCAGGCTCTCTCCCAGCGTGCACCTGCACACGGACGACTTCTATGCGGCGGTCAAGCAGGGTGCCCTGGCGCCGTATCTGCCAGAGGCACACGCGCAGAACGAGACCGTCACCGGCGTGATCGCCCGAGCCGCGGCCGGATACGCCGCCGGGGGTTACCACACAGTGGTCGACGGGGTGATCGGGCCGTGGTTCCTGGAAGCGTATGAGAAGGCGGCGAAGGCCGCGGCGGTTGGGCTGACCTACGTGGTGCTGCGGCCTGATCGGGAAACTGCGCTCGACCGTGGGGCGTCCCGCTCCCAGCACCCGCTCACCGACCTCGACATTCTCGGCCAGATCTACGACGGCTTCGCCGATCTCGGCCCGTACGAGCAGAACGTCCTCGACTCCACCGCACTCACCGCTGAGGAGACTGCAGAGGCTGTGGTCAGACTTCTGTGAGACTGCTCAACCTTCGCCGCGACAGATCAGCTGTCCTTGCACAGTGCGGTGATGGTGGGGCTGTTCACGCCGTGTGCGGAGCGGCACAGCGCGGCCATGTCCCCGGCCCGCACTCCGGGTGCGGGCTGGCCAGGGCGGCGCGGTGCGGGCGTGCGGGAGCCGGCCTTCGCGGGGCCCGTGGTCTTGGGCCTGGTCCTTACGGTGGGGCGCACGGCGGGCGACTTGGAAGTGGTGGCCCTGTGTGGCCGTGTGGGCTCCTGGCGGGACCGGCGCGGAGTACTCGGGCTGCGCCGCTCCGTCGCGGCTGCGGGAGCTGGGTGGGCGGGGCCGGGCGTGCGCTGCGCGGGGTCGGCGCGGAGGCCGGACGGATGGGTGCCGGGCAGGGGTGAGAGGGGCAGTGCCGCAGGCTCGGCGGCGTACTGCTCGGGCCGGGTGGGGGCCGGGTGTTTGCGGTCGGCCGCCGCGGTGGCCGGGGAGGCCTTCACGACTGGACCGGGGGCGGGGTGGACGGTGACGCATCCGGGTGCCGCGAGCAGCGCGGCGAGGAGCAGGGGCAGAGACCAGCGGCGCATGTGATCATGCTCCCGCACCCCACCCGCTCATGTCTCCCCGGCTCCACTGCGCCTCCCCGGATGGCCGAACCGCAGGGGAGGGCGCGGGCGGGGGCGTCGGCCTGGCAGGCCGACAAGTCGAGGGGTGCGGCGCATCCTTCCTGCGGTGCATCCTTCCTGCGGTGCATCCTTCCTGCGGTGCATCCGTTCCTCCGGCGAAGTGAGCCCCGTCCCCGGGGCCCGTATCGGTGGTGGCCGAGGCGGTATTACCGGGCAGTGATCAAGCGCGAACGGCTGTACCGCGAGAGCCGAAGCGTTGATCGCCGTGGCGATCGAGGCCCCGCGACCGTGGGAGGTCCGGTCCGGTGCGAGCGGGTCGGCTCTGTTCACCCGGGTTGTGATTCTGGCTCAGATCCTGGCCGCTGCCGGCGATCTGTGGCGAGGACGGGCGTCGCCCTACAGCAGTCGCTGACCCGCAGCGACTCGTGGAGCTCGACCACAGCAGCGAGACGGCACCCGCATCACCTCTGGTCGACGGGCCGAACGGAGCGAAGGAGCGAGATTCCGGCGAGCTCAGACAAGATCGCCAGCAGCATCCGGAATGAGTGCCAGAACCTCTTCCTCAGGTACAGAGCCACCCCTCCGCCGGTATCGGCCGGCGTCCAGGCCACGTGGATGCGGACAGGGCAGCGGCCGGTGAACGTGGCGCGAGGCTGGAGTGGCCGCGATGCCGAGGCGTTGGCCTGGGATCCCAACCCTGACCACGGGTGCGAGATGGCCGTCAGAGCTTTGCGATGCTGCATTCTTCGGCTGATCGGAGGAGGTTCTTCTCGCGATCGAGGTGTCCGTATGCCCTTCGCCCGCCACTCTTGAGGGCCTCGGCCTGATTCACAGTTCCTCGTCCGTCTCGAGGATCCGGGTCTGCGGGATCCCCGCAAGTGCCGGCGCATTGTCCCGTGAGGCCCACACCCGGGCCTGGAGGAAGCCGAGGAACCGTTCCGCCTGGTCTGCGGTATCGAAGTCGAGGCCGACGATCACGTACGCCGGGTCGTTGACCGGGCGCTGGACCCGATGCCGCCGTACGCCCGCCTCGTTCCGCACGGGCGCGAACCGGTCGAACGCGCTCTTCCATACGGCGAAGTCGGTGATCGGGTGCTCGATGTGCAGAGTGAACATGACGCCTCCATGGTCCGGTGCCTCCATGCTGGGCAGGGGGCAGGGGCTAGGCACATCCCAGATATGTGGGGAATGGCGAGATAGCCTCGAACCATGGCTGACTCTGCCGCGTACGCGCGGTCGCACGCGCGTGTTGTCCGCCTCTGCGAGGCCGTCGGCGACTCCCGTGACCTGCGTCTTCGCCTCCTCGACGAGCTGCGTGCAACCGCCGGGTTCGACGCGTACGCGTTCCTGCTCACCGACCCGGAGACCTCAGTGGGCTGCGCGCCGATCGCGGACTTCCCGGACCTGCCCGAGCTGCCGCGGCTGATCCGCCTCAAGTACCTGACCGAGGTCAACCGCTGGACGGCACTGGAGGGCGTCGCCCGGCTGAGCGAACACCAGGGCCCCTCGCGCAGCCTCCTGTGGCGCGAACTGCTGAGCGGCTACGGGGTGCGGGATGTCGCCTCGATGGTGTTCAGGGACCGCTTCGGCTGCTGGGGCTTCCTCGACCTGTACCGGTACGACCGGGACTTCACCCGCGCGGAGGCCTCGTACCTGTCCTGCCTCACCGGACCGGTGACCGCGGGGCTACGCCGCTGCCAGGCCGAGACCTTCGTCGTACGGCCGCCCGACGGGCCACGCCCAGGTCCTTTGGTACTGCTGCTCTCCCACGACCTGCGGGTACTTGGCCAGACCCCTGAAACGCACGCATACCTAAGCGTGTTGCTGCCGCCCGAGCACGGCCGGCCGCCGGTCCCCGCGAGCGCCTACAACGTCGCCGCCCAACTACTGGCCGTCGAGGCAGGCGTCGACACGAACCCCCCACGCGCCCGGGTCCACCTGAAGGACGGCCTGTGGCTGACCCTGCGCGCCGCCCGGATCGGCGACGCGGATCCACCGGACCGCCGCGACATCGCCGTCACCATCGAGGAAACCTCACCGACCGAGCGGCTCGCCGCCTTCACCAGGGCATTCGCCCTGAGCGCCCGAGAGGCCGAACTGCTCGGCCACCTCGCGAAGGGCGGCGACAGCCGCACAGTGGCCGATCAGATGTTTCTTACCAAGAACACCGTGCAGGACCACCTCAAGTCGATCTTCGCCAAGACGTCGACGAACAACCGCAGAATGCTGCTCACCCGCGCACTCGGAGCCTGAGCCAAGCAGGCCTGCGGCGGGGATGGACAGTCAGGCTCGTCCCCGGTCAGAACGGCTGCTGCCGACCGCATGCGCGGTCTCCGGCAGGGCTACCGCGCGCACCAGCGCATCGAAGGAGTAGACCCGCCCCTTGGGGTCCCTCGGGCCGGGCCCACGGTCCAGGAATCTCCGCAGGTCAACAGCGTCGACCAGCGGTGCGGGGGCAGCCGGGGCCGGCCGCGTTTGCCTGCCGGCGGGCCGGGACCGGCCTCCGGGGCGGAACGCGGGGAGCACGGGCCCGATGCGGGCCCGTGCTCCCCGCGAACGCTCAGCCGCGCACCGGCGCGGGACCCATCGCGTTCAGCGCGGTGACGAGTTGGCGTTCCTCATCGTCGAAGTGGGCTTCGAGCCGGTTCGCCAGGTCCGCCACCTCCTCCCGCAGCCGTACCGGGTCGTCCCGGTCGGGAGTGAAGTCCTCGACCAGTTCCTTGATCCGGTTCTGGAGGTCGGCCACGATCTCGTGTTCCTCGGCGAACCTCTCCAGCACCGGTTCCAACGCGGGGAACCGCTCGCGGAGCACCGGGAAGGCGCCGATGTCCTCGCCGGTGTGGTGGACGTTCAGCGCGTGGCAGAAGTCCAGGCAGTGCGACCGCAGTTCGGCGAGCGGGTTGCCGCCCTCGGCCTGCGGCGCGATGTCGTCCGCCCTGCCCTCGACCACGTCGTCGATCCGCCTGCGCAGGTCCGTAAGCTCACCGCGCAGCCAACCGTGTAGTTCGACGAGTTCGTCACCGAGGTGCTTGACCCGGTCGGGGTCGAGGTCGATCGGGTGCAGTGCGACGACCGGAATGATCCGGTCCGTCTTCGTCTGGTACTCGCCGTACCCCGGCTGCTGAGCGGCGATCTCCGAGAAGAGCCTCTCGCGCTCCTCGCGCGGGGGGATCGAGGCGATCGCCCGGTAGGTCCGGGCGCCTGTCTCGACCGTCACGACCGCGTTCTTGCGGATGTTGTGGTACCACGCCGGATGGCCCGGTGCGCCGGCCGCCGAGGCGACGACCAGGTCCTGCCCGTCGATCTGCATCAGCCCGAGCGGCTGGGTGCGGGGCCGGCCGGTGCGGGCCCCCCTTGTGGTGAGGAGGCACAGGGTGGAACCCTCGAACATCCCGCCGACTTTCCCGGCGTTGGCACGGAATTCGTCGATGATGCCCTGCTGGAACTTCAGAAATTCTTCGAGTTGAGTCTCGTCTGACATGGAGGTGGAACCCCTGGGAAATCTTGCGCCCGCCCACCGCGCACCCGACCGGGCGCACCGCCTGCGGGGCACGATCGGGAGGCTATCACCGCGGCGCGTCGTCCGTATCGGTCACAGCTCCGGCCACCTGCCCCGCACCATGGCCTCCCTGCGCAACCTTGCCATCTGCGTCCACCGGAAGCTCGACGCCACCAACATCACCGCGCCCCTGCGGCGAACCGCCCGCGACTGTAGGCGTGATCGGGAAGACATTCCTGAATTCGCCGAACGGCACCCTTGCCGGGGCGTCGTTGGCGGTGCAGTCGAGCTGTTGCCGAATGATCACATCGTGCATCTTCGCAGGCAGTTGGGAAGGTGGACCGCCACCACGAGCAGTCCATTCAAGATCAGTAGGGACTAAAGCCCATGCTTTACCTGCGTCTTGCATCCGCCAGGGCACTCACACAAACAGCGGCCAGAACCGACAGCTTCCTTCTCGAACGCGCGGCTTCTCCTCAAGGGGTGGCGAGCACAGCTATGCGCGCCAAGAGCCGTGAAAGGGCGCCGAGGTACACCCGGGCGGACAAACGTCATTCGGCGACGGCGACGGGGGCTGCATTCTGGTCGAGGTACCCGCAGGTGTGGTGGAGGGACCGGTGAAGGCTGGCCGCCTCGGTGAGGCCATTGGTGAGCTGCCCAGGACGCTGCAAGAAGCACTTGCGCCGGTGACGGAGGCGGCTCGCACCGTACTCGACCAACTGCGCGAGGGCCGTCCCGACGAGATTGCGGTCGAGTTCGGTGTCGACCTTGCCGCCCAGGCCGGGGCGGTGATCACCAAGAGTCAAGCGGGTTGCCACCTCAAAGTGATCATGTCGTGGAAGGTGAAGGACGGCGACACGGGTCATCCTCGGCATCCGGACGAAGGGGCAGGCTGATCCGCTGACCGGCATCGCAAAGACACCCGGGGCATGGGGGTCCTGCCTGCTGCGGTGGCTCAAATCCTCGGATCGGACGGAAGGGTCGCCGGGCCCGGCTTGCTGGTGGCCGACGGACTGCTGGTCACCTGCGCCCACGTCGTCGAGCTTGCCGGAGGGGGGCCTGGTACACCGGTACAGCTACGCTTCCCCGGTCTGGAGGGTGGCGCACGAGGATGTGGCGGTCGTCCGCCTGAGCAGCACCCCTTCCGGTCTTAAGCCGTTGCCGCTGGGCTCTGTGGCCGGCTGCAATGGCCACAGGGGGCGCTCGTACGGGTTCCCCGCGCAGCACCGCACCACCCGGGCCTGGCGCCGCGGTCCGGTGCCGACCAGCGCGGTGGATGCGGACCAGGCCGGCGTGCGCGCCGCCGAGGCAACATCGTCCGCGGAGCACTAATGGTCGTGGCCGCTGCAGGTCTGGTGTGGGCACTCACCTTCGAGGGCGAGCCACCTGCCGCCGAAACAGCCCCCATCTCCCAGGCGCCCACAGCCCAGACCTCCGCCGGTACGGCCGGGCCCCTGGAGGTCAAACGCGTCATCGTCGCCGCCCCGCAGGTCGGCGTCTACCAGCTGCTCGCCGGAGCGGAGGCCGCCGAATACGATGAGCTCACCTCAGAAAGGCAGCCCTCAGGCAAGCGGTGGTTCTACGACGGTCCCAGCGAGCGTCCGGTGGGCGCCATACTCCAGATCAACACCGTTGAGTGGGACCCGCGACTGGCGAAGAACAAGACCTCGGACACCACGACACAAGAACTGCGCAACTTCTTCGCCGGGTGCCGGGCAACCGAGGTCACCGCCTTCGGTGCGGGGCCCTGGGACGGCAAGTCGAGCTGCGGCTTCCTGCCGTCGGCCGGACACCCGATCGTGTGCGCATGGACCGCCTTCGGCACATTCGGCAGCGTACTGCTGGCAGACGAGCAGGGTCTCCCGAAGGCCGCCGAGGTCGCCCGGCAGTTCCGCACCGCCTCAGAGAAGCGCACCTGACTGCAGCGCGCACGTACCCGGTCTGTCGTGTGGATGCCCGACTCCAGGGCCCGCATCGACTCCATGCGAGAATCACGTCCTGATCACTGACGGAGCCGCCGTGTCCCTCATCACCGAGTACAGCACCATGGCACGCCCGGACCGCGGCATCGTGCAGGTCTACGACGCTGACGCCTACCTCGGTGACGACGAAACACTGGCCCGGTCGAGGGCCGAGGTGGCCGCCGGAAACGGATACCACCTCTACCTGCACAGCCTCCAAGCCGACGTCGAAGTCCAGGTCACCATCAAGATCTGGGACAGCCCGCAGAAGCCCCCTGTGGACGTCGAAGGCATCGTCACCCTCACCCTGGAGTCCGAAACCGGTCAGCTCGTCGTCAACCAGCTCACCTACGGGCCGGCACGCGTCATGGAACTTCCCCGTCCCGGTGTGTACGACGGGCAGGCGTCCTGGATCGGACGCAACGCCACGGCGGCCTACTGCGAGAGCAGCCACCGGCGATCCGTCGAAGAGGAATGGAGCAAGGATCAGCTCCGCGCCGCGTGGGCGCAGTGCCCCGCGACGGAGCAGTACACCCTCGACCTCTGGTTCGTCAGGGAATCCGAAGACGAAGACGACGAGGAATAGCAGTTGTCCGGGCGATCACGGCTGGTGTCGGGTCGGCTGTTGCTTGAGGCTTCTGTGGCGACGATCTGAAGTCGATTGCCCGAGTTCCTTCGACGCGCGACCATCACCGGTTGGATGAAGTCGCCGCGTTGCCCGCGGACGCCACGGCACCGAGGTAGGGGGCCAACTGAAACGGTTAGGGTGCGTCGGGAAGGTGATCGCGCACCCGTGGGGGATGGAATGACAGTGCACAGGCCCGGACTGCCGCAGGATCTGCCCTCGCCGGAGGTCTTGTGGGCCCGGTGGAGCACGGTCGCCGTGCTGGAGGCGACGACAGAGGCGGAACAGAAGCCGCCGGGCCACCGCACGGGCTGCTGGATCGACGACCGTGGGCTGCACCTCGACGACTGCGGCTGCACCTGGTGGACGTTGAAGCCGCTGGGAGGGGACCGGTTCGTGCTCTTCGGTGAGGACGAGTCCAGCGGGGTGAAGTGGCACGAGCCGCCGGTCGACATGTTGGCCGGGGCTCCGGACTGGCTCCCTCACGACACGCTCCGTGAGCTGATCGCGGGGAACGAGCTGGGGTGCGTGTACTGGTCCGAGAACGGGTCCTGGGCGCGGGCGCCGTACCCGGCGGACCTCGATGACGACGGTCTCGACTGCGGGTTGAGCCGTTTCGTCAACGAGGACGAGCTGTTGCGGGAGCTCGACGGCGGGGCGGTCCTCGGGGAGGGCCGCGTGGAACTGGTGCGCCGCGCCGAGCGGTACGAGCTGACGCCGGAGCTGCTGGAGACCCTCGTCCGGGATTCGGGCACCGAGCCCGCTGACCTGCCGGCCATGCTGCGCGCCCTGCGGCGCTCGGGCCTGTCCCACGGGAGCGCGCAGCCGGCCGCGTAACGACCGGGCCCTGCGCCAGGCCGTCCACGTCGCCCGCACACCAACCCCCTCCACCGGCCCGACCGCCGGCCGACACCTCCTCCCGCTGCGCACGGATGCCGAGAAGCCGGGGCAGCCGTCCATCGTGTGCGCTGTGTGGTCACCGCCTTCTATTGGCGGTGTCCGCTCAGTAAGCGGCCGATCCGGCTGATTTCCGCTTCCAGGTCGTCGGCGTAGGGCAGGGTCAGGAAGCGGTCGGGGCGGGGCTAGTTGAACCCCTGCCCTGGACCACCTGGATCCTTTCCCGCAGCAGCAGGTCCAGCACGAACCGCTCGTAGTCGTGGATCGGATGCACCTTGGGGTCGATGCGCGGGGACGCGTACAGCGCGCCTTTCGGCTTCACGCAGGACACGCCGGGGATCTCGTTCAGCTTCTCCCAGGCAGCCGCATGGAAGCGAGCATGGTTAGCCCCTCCAGGTAGCTGCGCGCGTGCTGCCGGGGCCGCTCACCACCAGACAGCCGGACCTGAACCCCGCCACCCGGTAGGTCTTCGAGAGCCCGCAGAAGGTGCGTGTGGACCGGTGCAGGGACTTCCTGTCGAAGACGGTCGCGGCCGCTTTCGGCGCTCTGGTGGTTCAGGTGGAGGACCTGCCCGCTTACACCCCGCACCTGAAGGGCACGGTGGAGGGCTGGAACCGGGCGGTGGAGTCGGTGTTCCTGGCGGCACTGCCCGGCTATGTCCGTCAGCCGCGCCCGGGCAGGCGCCGGGCACGACTCAAGGACGAGGTGCTGCTCGACTTCGAGGACTTCACTGCTCGCCCACGCGCGCTGTTCCCTCGTGTCATGATCAAGAGGTCGGAACCCGAAGAACCGACTCTCGTCTTGGGTAGATCGACGTCCGCAACTAGGCCAGCCTGGCCATGGTCCGCCGGTTCGATAGGGCCGTCGTCACACCTTGATGGACCAAGGCGGCTCGGAGCTTGAGCTCTGGGCCGTGGTGATCGACTGAACTCTGGTCGGCTCGATTCAGTGGCAGAGGGCGGCCAGGCCGCGACGACCACGCCGCGCGCTCACCACGGCAACTAAAAGGCCGACCGCTACCCGGCTGGTCCAC
The DNA here is from genome assembly GCF_026342735.1 of Streptomyces sp. NBC_00193. Taxonomy (GTDB): domain Bacteria; phylum Actinomycetota; class Actinomycetes; order Streptomycetales; family Streptomycetaceae; genus Streptomyces; species Streptomyces stoeckheimensis. The sequence continues at coordinate 191,333 of NZ_JAPEMM010000002.1, read as the reverse complement.
CGACGCCGGCCGCACCGAGGACATCGGGTGGCGCCAGGCCCGCACCACGCTGCTCGAGGCCGTCGCACGCCACCACCACGCTCACCTGCTCGCCGCCATCGTCGAGCTGGACGGTGAGCTGGTGCTCCCAGCTACCCGTGACGGGCGCTTCAGGGGCGCGGTCATCCCAGAAGGCTGCGCGGTCAGCGCCGGCCGCCGCCGATGCGGCGGTCGTCGGCCAGTGCGGTGAGCGGGCCGAACTCGCGGGCAAGCTGGTTCCACGTCAGCACCTCGCCACAGCGGGCCGGGAACTCCTTCGGGTTGAACTCGGGCATGGTCCAGGTGCCAGTGCCCCGGTCCCGCAGCCACAGGTCCCCGTCACCGTCGACCACAGTCGGCGGGACCGGTACGGGCTCGGCCTGATCGGTGGGCTCCCAGGTGACCCGGCCCGGGTGGGAAACGCGGCGCAGCTCGGTGGTGGCCAGCCGTGCGGCCAAGTCACGGGTGGACTCGTCGGCGTCCTTGACCGACGCGAGTCGGAATGCGTCGTCAAGTACGGGCAGGGCCGGATTCTTGCTGCGCTTTGAGCTCATACGCTGACTACCTTCGGTGGGGGGCGTCACATCCGTTGTGGCACCCCGTAGAGGAACACGGTATCCGAGGCGGGAGCCGGGACGGCTACGGCCACTGCCCAGGTGGAGGCGCTGGCACACCGGGCAGTGGGGCTAGGTAGTGAGCTGGTCCTGGACGTGGCGCACCCGTGGTGGTAGCGCTCAGATACGGCGGTCCGGGTCTGAGAGGGTGAGGCCGCCCGGGGCGAGCGGACGTTGGGCCGGGCCGGGGCGGGTGCGAGCTCGGGCTGGCCGGGCGGCCGGCGGAAGTCGGCGCCCTGCTCGACCAGCATCAGCCGGCGCCCACCCGCCTGGGCGGGTACGGGAGCGTCGGAATCGGGCTCGGAGAAGGCGGGCAGAGGGAGCGGTCGACGGTTCGGTCGTGATCCCTAGCCTCCCAGGTCCGGCCCTGCGGGTAGGGCCAGACCGCTATCAGCGGTGATAGTGCTCCGGCCCTGGCCGGCAGGGCCAGGCTGGTTGTTTCAACACCCGAACAGAGCGGTGAAGCCACTGCTACCGCCGGTGACGGTCGTGCTGCTCGCTGTGGGCGGTCTCGCGAGCAGCAGCGGCTCGACGCGCACCACCACGAGGCCGCGGTCTCCGAGGTCTCCTCCGATTCAGGGAAGGGCGCGGCCCACCCCGCGGGCGAAGAGACGGGGTCTACCGCGTCTGACCGGACGGTGATCAAGAACGTAGGCGTTGCGGGCAGCGACTCCCGAGCGGGTCCTACGCGCAGACCGCTGATGGTGACGGGGACGCGATTACGTTGGCGTTCGACGACACGGACGTGCACGGCGACCGGCACGCGACGACGTGCGAGCGGCAGAAGGGCTGCCGCGTGGTGATCACCTACAACGCGCCCCTGCGGGCTACGGCAAGGCCGCGCTTTCATGTCGATGTCCAGGGGGAGGCGGCCTCACCGCTCCAGGAGGCCTGGGTCACGCGGCTGCGGGTTGGCTCGTACGTTCGGATGGGCGGTTGAGGGGTTCCGCCAGCCGCGGTAGTCCGGGCGTGGATGGTGACCAGGCACAGCGCGGTGCGGTAGAGGCCGACCTCTGCTTCCCCGCGCACGCGGGGATGCCCCCTCGGCGGCCTCGCAACGCTTGGCACCACCGCGGCCGCCTTCATCGGCCTGCTCGCCCGCGCCCCGCGCGGTCCGCTCGGCCGGGTACTGGGCTGCCGTCCGGCAGTGGCACTGGGCGGGCTCTCGTACGGGCTGCTACCTCTGGCGCTGATGGCCATGCCCCTCCTGCGGCCCGACAGCACCCCCGTCACCGATGTGACCCGCCTGCCCGTGACGTGAGCCGTCGACCAGGTCGATCCGCGACGAGACGGGCCTGCGGTTTGTCACACAACGGTCATCAGCAGATAAGAACCGGTCGTCTGCCGGCAGCCGTCCTCACAGCTGTACCAGCCCTTTCCAGAGAAGAGCCGTCCACAATGATGCGTGTTCGCCCCCAGACGACCCCGGCAGCTTCCGCCCGCGGTCGTGGCCGCCCCGCGGCCCCGCTGTTCGCCGTGGTCGCCGGGCTGTTGCTCCTCACGGCCTGCGGCTCCGGCGGGGACACGGTTCGGGCGGACGACGCAAAGGTGTCCGCCGACGTGGCGGGTGTACAGGCCGCGGCGTCGGAGGCAGCCGTTCCGCCGAAGGTGACCACCGGAGCCGTACTGGACTTCGACCTGATTCCGGGGGCGGGGAAGACGGTGGGTACGGGTCAGCCGGTGTCCTTGGAGTTCGAGAAGCCGGTGAAGGACAAGGCCGCGGTGGAGAAGGCGTTGACGGTCACCGCGTCGACCCCGACCGAGGGTTCCTGGGGCTGGGTGACCACACCCTCGGGCCACGACCGCCTGGACTGGCGCCCCAAGGACCCCTGGAAGCCCGGCACGGACGTCACGGTCAAGGGCACGCTCACCACCGTGGACCCCGGCGGCGCGCACTTCGACCGCGACCTGGACCGCACGTTCAAGATCGGCCGTGACCAGCAGCTGACCGCCGACCTCGACACCCACCGGCTCATCGTCGAGCGTGACGGCAAGGTGGTGAAGTCCATCCCCATGTCCGGCGGACAGCCCGTCAAGGGCCGCCAGTCCCGGCTGGGCACCTACGCACTCAAGACGCGGGAACCCAAGGTGCACATGACCTCCGCGTCCGTGGGCGGGCCGGTGGACTACGACGTGGTGGTCAACTGGGGCATGCGGGTGACCGACACCGGCGCGTACCTCCACGAAGGGGTTCCCGAGGCGCAGAAGTACGTCGGCAACACCAACCACAGCGCCGGATGCATCGGCATGACCCCGGCCGACGCGAAGTGGATCTTCGACAACACCATCCTCGGCGACCTGATCACGATCAAGGGCCGGGAAGCCATCAAGAACGCCGACGGCCCCGGCAACGGATACGCCGACTGGAGCATCGGCTACGACGACTGGAAGAAGCTGAGCAAGGTCTCCTGACCCCCCGCCCGGCCACGCCCCGCTTCGATCCGGCACCGGCTCAACGCTTCGCCATCGCGGCCCCGTCCGCGTCGCCGCCGCCGACCTCGCCGACCATCCCACCATTCCGCCATCCGGCCGACGGGATGGCCGGCCGTCTCGCCGACGGGCGCATCCCCGTCCGAACCCGGCAGAGTCCGGGCCCAGCCCTCCGTACCGGGTGGCCGTCTGCGTGAACGCCCCGGTACGAAGGAACGCACCGCCACCTGCACCAACAGAACAACCATCCTGCCGACAGCCGGACCGTCCGAGCCTGACAGAATCCGGTCTCCTGCCTTCGACGATGGAGAAGCAGCGTGCGTGGCTTCATACGGGGAGTGGCGGCGCTCCTTGTCCTGTCCTCCGCAGTAGCGGGTTGCACCAGTGGGGAGACCGGAGAGACGGGACAGAAGGGGGAGGCGGGGGACGGCCCGACGCCTGGCCGAGCAGCTCACCGACCCCGCCCGCCCGGGCGGCCGCGCTCACCGCGGTGGCGGGCCACCTCGCCCGGGTCCCGGTCAGCCCGCTCGCCACTCTCGACCCCACCGGACCTCCGCGCTGCGGGACGCAAGGGCTTCGGGGAAACGGGACCCGGGGGCCGCCGAAACGGGTGAGGGGTACTCGCGCCAGGGCCCCCCGGGTGGGCACCCTAGCCGTGCTCGGACTGCTGGTAGAGGCGTTCCGCGAACGCGCCGAGTGCCGTTCCGTAGCTGACGCCCTCGCCGCCGCTGACGTTCACCGCGATGACGCTGCCCGCGGCGTATTCGCCCGCGAGGTAGGGGCCGCCGCTCGATCCGGCCCCCATCATGCACGGGACGCTCCGCATGCTCTTGCCGGCCTCCCAAGCGCCGGCGCCCGAGCAGTGCACGAGTCGGTCCGTGTACGGGTAGCCGAAGAAGTGGGTGGTCGTGGCCTGCTCGCCGGTGAACGAGATGGGCTGGGCGCCGGTTGCCTCGGAGATGTTCCTCCCGTCGACCCCCGGGTTCATTTCGAGCATGGCTACGTCCAGTCCGTCGGCCTGCCAGTTCTCGGCCATCCGTATCCGGCGCACCGTGAACCCGCCGTTGGGCGATGTCCCGCGTCGGTAGCCCGGAACGAAGTAGAGGTTGCGGTCCCAGGTGGCCTCGCTCGACGGTGCCTCCTTCACCGGCGTCCTGACGCAGTGCGCCGCGGTCACGACCGTGCGGACTCCGACGACGGTCGCCGTGCAGGCGCTGGGGCTGCCGTCCGTACCCGAGGCGTACAACCGGCCGACCGTCCGGGCTATCGAGCCGTCACCGGTCCACTCGGGCTGGACCAGATCGTCCTTGGCGTCGTCGACGGCCACTGCTGCGATGCCTTCGGAGGTCCAGTACATCTCGGTGAGACCACGGGTGCCCGTCACGGCACCGTCGTGAACCACGGTGCGCACGTCGGCGGCCGATGCCGGTGACATGACATCACCTGCGGTCGACGAGGAAGGGCCGCAGCCGGTGGATCCGCACAGGACCAGGACGGCCGCTGCTGCCGCACCCCACGTACGTATGTACTTCACGTTTCTTGAAACCTCATGCCGATGCTCGTACCTGGGCCCGCGCGTGCCGGCCGCCCGGCCGCGATCTCCCCGCCACGGTCCGACCGCTCGGGAACTGGGGCGCGGTCGGAGCGCAGAGCCTACGACAGCCCCGGCGGGCGGCCGCGGCCGGGCCCGGCGGCAGCATAGAGGGCGACGGGGCGGTCCATGGGACACGAGGATCGCCGGGCAGCCAGGCTCGTACGGGCCCGCACGGCCCGGGACCCGGCGGCGTCACAGCAGGTGTTCGTCCAGCGTCAGCGTTGCCAGGCCGGCCGGGCCGTGGATGTGGAGGACCGGGCCCACCGGGCCGGCGCCGACGGCCAGGGCGTGGACCGGGGCGCCGGTGAGCAGGGTGTGCCGGAGCTCGCCGGTCAGCGGGTCCCAGATCCGGACGCCGCTCGGGGCGCCCGAGGCGAGCAGGGTGCGGCCGTCGGCGAGGGGGATCGCGGCCAGGGCCAGGGTGTCGGGGGCATTCCAGCGGGCGACCGGGGAGCCGTCGGCGGTGTCCCAGAGGTGGATGTCCCCGGAGGTCGCGGCGGCCAGCAGGATCCGGCCATGGGACGGGAGGACGCACGGCCGCAGGTAGAACACACCTGTACGGCCGTGGGACCTCATGGTGGTGACGATGCGTTCGGAGGCCAGGTCGACGAGGGTGATCCCACGCCTGCCCACCACCGCGATCGTGGCGGTGGCACCGTGCGCTGCGGGGACGGGCGTGAGCGACAAAGGGGAGCTGATGACCGGGCTGAGGAGGAAGGAGGTGGTCCGCTCCGTACCGTAGGCCGGATCCCACACCGTGGAGCGGACGACCCGGTCCGTCTCCAGCCAGACGGCCATCGGCAGGCCGTCGGGCGTTGTGGTGAAGCATGTGGGCCAGGCCGTAGAGGGCCTTCTCTCCATGACGTGGACGGTGTCGCCGGACACCAGGTCCCAGAGCGACCACGAGCTGACGAGGCCCGATGCTTTTGCTACGGATCGAGGCCAGTGCCTCACCTCCGGGCAGGGCAACCGGGGCACGGCCCAGGACCCGGCGATGGTGCACCTGTTCGCCCCGGAAGGGGTCCCACAGCTGCGCGTAGCTGCCTCCCGCTCATCCGCCGACGACGAGGAGCAGGTCGTCCTCACCCGGCCTGGACACGGCCAGGACCGATCGGGCCGGCGAGCTCGCGAAGGGCGGGTGGGGGGTCAGACCCGAGGACGGGTCCCAGAGCCGGATCCCCTCGGATGTGCTGAGGGCCACGAGCGCTTGCCCGCCCGCGCGGCGCACCACGACCGTGGGGGCGGCGCCGGCCTCGGGGTACGCCGTCTCAGGAAAGCCCACCGCCTCGACGATGGTTCCAGGTCCGGTGCCGAGCGGATCCGGCCACCACACGGAGGCGCCGAAGGCCGTGATGACGAAGAGCGTCCAGCGGTCGGCCCCGTCTTCGAGGACGTGCACGGTACGGATCGCCCGCGCGGACATTGCGGTGAGGACCTGTCCCGAACCGGGGTCCTGGATGGTGACCCCCTCCCCGTGCCACGTGACAAGGAACGTCCTGCCACCGGTGGCATGGATGGGGCACATTCCCTGCAGGAGGCCTGGATGGCCTCCGAGCTTGGCGGCCAGGCGGCCGGTCTCGGAGTCCCAGATCCGTACGGCCCCACCGATCGCCAGCGCGGCGATGAGTGTCCGCCCGTCCAGTGTGGGCACGACGCACAGGCTCCGGGTATGCCCTCGGGTCAGTGCGAGCACGTTCACGCGCGCGGCCCACAGGCCCCACGCCAGGGAGGCGGGCAGTCCGACCGGGGCTTCCCACGACTCGCCGCGTACGCCCCGGTGGAAGGCGATGCTGCCGATGCGCGAGGCAATGTCCACGGAGTCGTCCACGTACGGCTCGATCAGCGCGGCGGCCGTCAGCATTTGAGGTGCGGACTCGTGATCGGCAGGGGCAGCCCCAGGCGTGCCCGGAGGCTTCCGGAGGATTCCTGGGCCAGGAGTTCCAGCGGTACGTGCAGATCGTCCAATACCTCCCCGGCCGCCGCGTGGTGGAGGAAGTGCCTGCGGACGTACGGATGGGCGGGGCGCGGCCCGGACCGCTCGACCAAGCCGGCCAGGGCCTGGGCCAGGGCGGCGTGGGCGGAGACGAGTACCTGCCGTTCGCCGTCGGGGCGCCACCACGTGGACTCCGTGGCCGACGACGGCGCCAGCAGCCAGCTCGGATCCGCGAGCAGCAGGTCGGTCAGCCGCTGGTGGACGGGCCGGTAGACGGTACGCGCGTCCTCCTCATCCGTGGCCAGGTACCCGGTCAGACGACTGGCGCGCAGCGTCCTGATGGCGTGGTCGGCGGTGTAGGTGCCGACGTAGCCCGCCCCGTACTCGGCTGCGACGAGCGCGGTGGTGACGGCGGGCCAGACCTCGGCCCAGGGCAGGCCCGCCCCCGGCGCGAAGGCCGTTGCCCGGAGCGCGGCGACCAGTAGGTCGGCCGGGACGCCGGTGGCCAGGGACACGGCCCTGATGTCCTCGCGGAGCAGTCCGGTGGTGCCGTCGGCGAGGCTGCCGAGCCACCCGGGCTCGGTCAGGTCCTGGCGGGTGTCGGCCCGCCGGAGCTGGTCGGCGGCGATCCGGGCGTCCAGGAAGGACGGCGCGACCGCGTCGGCGATGACGCCCGCGGCTTCGGAGGCCGCCTCCGGCGCGCCGTGATACGGACTGCCGGGCGTCGCGAGCAGCAGCGTGGCGCCGTAGGCGGCGATGTCGGCGGCGCAGTCGGGGCCGTCGGTGCGCAGGGTGCCGGGCACGAGGCCCTCGTCGTGCAGGGCCTCGGTCAGCCGCAGCAGCAGGTGGTCCGCGCGCTCGTCGAGCAGGTCAGCTCCCGCCGGGTAGGTCGGCTCGGCCGGTTCGGGGGAGCTGCGGATGCCGAGGAGGAGACGGACGAGGCGTACCCCGTCCGGACCGCGGAGGCGGGCGAGCGGCAGGACGACGTCGTTGAAGACGGCGAGGGGGTCGTCGGCCTCGTCCAGCGCGTCGATCACCACGGTGACGGGACTGGCCGCTGCGGTGGACCGCTCCAGCACCCGCCGCAGCAGGGCCTGGAGGGGCGGTTCCGTTCCCGGACCGTGCCCGTGGGCGCGCGTGAGGGCGGGCGCTGGGCTGTGCCCGAGGCCGGTGTGCAGGTCCTCGATGATCACCTGCGCGGACTTGTTGCGGGCCAGTACGGCCACGTCGACGGTGCCCGGATCCGGCCGGAGCTCCGCGGGGATCCCCGCCACCATGGCCGCGTACTGCGGATCCGCGACGAAACCCGGGTCGGAGAGGGTGACCAGGCGGGCCAGCAGCGCGGACTTCCCGGATCCGGCCGCGCCCGTGACCACGAGGACGCCCTCGGTGTCGCGCAGGAAGCGGGTCATACGGCTCATCGGTGCGGCCCGGCCGCTGAAGTACCAACCCGGGTCGTCCGCCGCCGCACGTCCCGAGGCGCGCTCCAGCCAGAACTCGTCGAGAACGCCCGTATCCGGGCGGGCGTCCGTCCCGGTGTCCCCACCCGAGTCCCGCGTCGGGGTCAGGGCCAGCTGTCGCAGAGCGGGGCCGGTGGTGCTCACGGGCACCCGGTAACGGGGGTTCGGCAGACAGGCGCTGGGCCCACGGCTGGGCGATCGCGGGACGACCCACAGGGGTTGCACGAGGTCCCTCTCGACACCGTGCTCGTCGCGTCCGACCTCGTCCAGAAGATCCCCCCACTCCCTGAACGAGAGGTGGGGTGCGGTGTACCCGGCGGGCTCGTCCCGCATGCGGGCGCAAGCCAGCGCCACCCGCTCGGAATGGCTGTCCAGGACCGCGGTGACGAGCTCGCTCGTCGGGAACGCGGTGGCGAACAGCCGGTCCGGTTCGGTGTCGGCGAGCATCAGGAAATGGCGGGGTGCGGTGCGCCGTAGGCCGTGTCCGGTGATGTAGACGACGACGGCCTCGCGGTACTTCGCCGCGGCGAGATCTTCCTTGCGCAGGAACTCGCGCAAGGCATCCACGGAACGAACCGAGGGTGCCCGGCTGACCTCGAAGCGGCGGTCGTCGTCGAGTTCCGGGTCGGCCAGCCAGCCGGTGATCCGCTCCACTTGTGTCGCTATGGCCTCGTCGAACCCGTCGGGGCTCTCCTTGTAGCCGTCCACGGCGACCACGACCAGCCGTCGGCGCCGGACGCTCCCCGCTCTTGTGCACCCACAGTCATCCCCCTGATCCGCACGCGATGTGTGGCGCACGGCGGCCCCAGACTATCCACGGCAGGGGCAACTCCGGCGGCGGGTGGGCCATCCCTGGATACGATCTGCTCCTGGGCCGGGACCGGTGGGTGATGGACCGTCGGCACGGCCGGGCAGGGCGGAACGGGGGAGTGTGAACATGCTGCAGATCGTCGGCGTGCACGGCATCCGGCAGGGCTCGTCGGCCACGACGGCCGAGCTGAGCCGGAAGTGGCAGGCATCGGTGGACGACGCACTGGCCGACTCGGGCCACGCCGCGACGGCCGGTCCGATCCGGCTCACCGTCCCCTCGTACCAGGGCGTCTACCCGAAGACGGCCACCCGGTACATGCGCCTGGGCCCGGGCTCCGCCGACGCGGCCGAGGACGCTCCCGTCGGGGAGGAGGAAGAGGAGTTCATCCTCCAGGCCCTCGCCGCCTACGCGCCGTCGGCCGTCGCCGAGGAGGACGACTCGCCCATGGGCGGGCAGACCCTGGGAGAGGGCCGGCTCACGCCGCGGATCCTCAGGCGTGCGCGAGCGGTGGACCGGGTGGCCGGCAGGGGCGTGACCGACCGTCTGCTGTGGCTCGTGCGCGAGGCACACGGCTACCTGCGCCACGAGGAGACCGGCGCCGCCGTACGCGCCGAGGTACGGGCGGCCCTGGCCGCCACCGGAGCCCGGATGGTCATCGCGCACTCCCTGGGCAGCGTCGTCTTCTACGACATGCTGAGCCGCGGCGAAGTACCGTCCCGCGCGGACGGGAGCCCGGCGGTGGTCTCCCTGATCACCTGCGGATCCCCGCTCAGCTGGCTGGCCGTCAGGAAGGGCGTCCACACGGCCGGTGCCCCCCTGTCCGTCCCGGCCGGGGTGGAGTGGACGAACCTCTACGCCCCGTACGACCCGGTGAACAGGCGCGGAGGCCTCTCCCACCTCGCGGTCGGCGTCACGGACATCGAGGTCGACAACGGCAAGCTCAACGCCCACGACGTCCACCGCTACCTCGACAAGCCGGCCGTCACCGAACGCGTGGCGAAGGCACGGTACTTCTGATCAGAGCCCCTGGCAGCGCCGACGCTGCCAGGCCCCACAGCCTGAAGGACTCCGCTGCCACACAGTTAGGGGGACATGCCGAAGCCTCCAGGTCCTCACCCGGCCGTCTCCGTGCCGTCTCCCCCCCTGGCCGTCACACATGGGTGGACTTCCTTGTTCGACTGGGAGAGCTGGTGGATATGGAGGAATCAGTGAAGGTGCTTCAAAATACGCTGCTGCCAGCCTAGAGTCGCAGGTCAGCAAGTCCGCTCCCCGCGCACGTAGGGATGATCCCTTGAGGCTGTCTTCGGTCGTCAGGCCGACAGACCGCTCCCCGCGCATGCGGGGATGAACCCACGAACTACCGGCCGGTGCTTACAGAGACCGAATGCTCCCCAGAGGGTCTTGCTGTGCAGCTGCGCCCACGGCTGCTCCCCATACCCGCGGGGATGACCCCATGGCCTGGCCCGGGTCGAGCCCGGGCAGCCGGTAGCCCGTCCTTGTACGCCACCCCGTCTGCGTGGAGGCTGGTTGTCCCTGCGCTCTGGTTTGTTCGAGTCGGCATCCCCTTTCGGTTCGCCGTCGAGCCGTCGAGGTTCACGAATGCACCAGGCTTGTGGACGCTCCGCGCCTCACCCTGGCGTGTTGTCCAGGCCGAAGGCGGAGAAGGAGTGCTCGCCGAGCGGGGTTCTCACGGGCTGACGTGGCGGCAAGGAGGGCGACCCGGAGCATGGAGTGTGCATAAACGAAGAGCAAAGCTGACCTAAAACCACATAGTCGGTCGCGGTATGTTCGACTCGAACAGGTGGGGTGACCGGCTCGGTTCAGCCCGGGGCTGACCAGCGGACCGGTGTGAGGAGTTCTGGGTGGGGTTCGACGAGGAGTGGGCTCAGTTGCGGGCGGAGGCGGCCGCACGCTCGACCTCATCTCCACAGGCGCCGGTGATCGTAGCGCCCGTGCGCGTAGCGGCTGTTCCCGTTGTCGAGACGGGGTCGGTCGAAGAAACGGCGGAAGCGGGACGGGAACGGCTCACCGAGTTCCGCGCCGCCACCGTGCTGGTGCCCCTGGACCAGCGCGGTGGCCTGTGGACCGCCGAGTTGGGTGGTCTGGACTGGATTTGTGCCTTCTCCGACGAGGCGGCACTCGCCCGCTTCGCCGAGGCGCGGGGCGAATCGGGGGACCGGTGGCCGTACCGGCGGGTGATCGGTGCGCGGTTGCTGGACGAGGTGATGCCGGCGCTGGACTTCCCGTGCGGAGTCGCGCTGAACGCGGCCGGTCCCGATGGCGCGGTGTTTCCGCCGGTTCGGGGGATCGTCGCGGATGCGGTGGCAGTTGACGGGGAGAAGGCGGCATGAGCGGGGACGGGGGCGATCTCGATGTCTCCAAGGCGGCACTGGGCCAGATCGCCGAGGGGATCACGCAGACGTTGGCCGAGCTGAAGGAACTCGGGATGGTCGGCACGGCCAGTATGGGCCGGGGCTTCTCTGACCTGGCCCTGTCCGGCATGGAGACGGGGCACGATGGGCTGACGTCCGCGCTCGGGACCTTCTGCGAGCGGTGGGAATGGGGTGTGCGGTCCCTGGTTCAGCAGGGCAACGCCTTCGCGGCGAAGGTCGGGCTGTCGGCGGGTGCGCTGCACGAGCAGGACCAGTACATCCAGGGCAGTTTCAAGGTGCTGACCAACTCGGCGATGGGCAACCCGTACGCCTCCGAGGAGGACGTCATCGGCAAGGGCTGGGGCGAGGTCCTCTCCGACAACCCGTACATGCAGATCCGTGACGCGGATTACAGCCGGGAATCCTTCGAGCAGGCCAACGAGAACAGCAAGGAGGCCTGGAAGGGCACCGTCCGGGACCTGAACAGTTCCGACATCCTCCTGTCCAACCAGCTCATCGACGCGGCCGGTCTGGGCGACGAGATGGACGCGGCCGTCGACGACATGGTCGGACCGGCGCCCGCGCCGCAGACCGGTGGTGAGCGCTGATGCCGGACTGGGGTGGGCTGCTCAACGAGGGGCTGGGCAAGCTGGAGGACGGCTGGGACGCCACCACGAGGGCGGTGGGCAAGAGCGTGGACATGGCCGCCCACGGGCTCGGTGGCGCCCTGGAGTACGTGGGCGCGGACGAATGGGCGGACACGGTCGAGGACTGGGGCGACGACATCGCCTCCGACCTGGGCGCCACGGTGCGCGAACAGGGGCTCGGACAGAGCGAGCAGGCGAACGAGCTCGTCCATGGCAAGCCCTCGGCCATCCGGGAGTCGGCCAAGCACATGACGGACTTCCGGGCGGCGTTCGACCGGGTCGGCCAGGGCATGAAAGCCCTGGACTCCGGCCATTGGCGGGGGGCTGCGGCTGATGCCTTCCGCGAGAAGTTCGCGATGCACCCGGCCGACTGGTTCCACGCTTCCGACGCGTGCGAATCCGCTGGTGGCGCGCTGAATCGTTACGCCGACACGGTGGAGTGGGCACAGGGGCAGGCGCAGGAGGCCATCGAGCTGTACAAGCAGGGGGTGAAGGCGTCGAAGGACGCCGAAGCCGTGTACAAGGAGAAGTTCGCCGCCTACGAAGCGTCCGTGAAGGCCGGCGGCGCCCCGGCGATCTGCCCGGCACCGGGCGTGGATCCGGGTGAGGCCGCCCGCGGCCGGGCGCGGGACATCCTCAACGAGGCCCGCCGTCAGCGCGACGAGGCCGCCGCCACGGCCGAGCGCGCCCTCACGGCAGCCCTCGCACACGCGCCGGCCGAGCCGCCGCCCATGGACCGCGCGCTCGGAACCTTCCTCGACTACCAAGGTGCTCAGGCCGTCGAGCTGAACCACGTCGTCGGGGGAGTGGTCAAGGGCACCGCGGGAATCCTCAACTTCGCCCGTGGCCTCAATCCTCAGGACCCCTACAACCTCACCCATCCCGCCGAGTACCAGCAGCACGTCAGCATGACTCTGGCCGGCCTCGTCTCCACCGCCGCCCATCCCGAACGGATCCCCGTTGCCCTGATCGACTCCTTCAAGGACGACCCGAGCGAGGGCTTCGGCCGGCTCATTCCCGAGCTCATCGGCACGAAGGGATTGGGAGCGGCCCGAACCGGGGCAAGGGTTGCTGAGGAGGCGGCGGAGAGCGCGGCGCGCAGGGGAGTCACGCGGGAGGCCGCCCAGGCCCAGGGGGAGGCCGCGGCCCACGGCAGGAACGGCCTGAAGGGCGAGGACGGGCCCGCGGACGGTGATCCGGGCGCGCCGTCCGGCACCGGCACCGGTGGAGACCGCCCGCCTCTCATGCGCCAGGACGACGACTTCAGCGCCGAGTACAACAGCCGAGGGCAGCGGAAAGCCCACCTCAATGCCGATGGCGACCTGGTGCCTGCGAATCCGGACGGTCAGGCGAGCATCGTCGACCACGTCGTCGGCCGGGACCCGGCGAAGTCGGACAGTCCGTACACATCCCTGAGCAGAGACGGAGCCGACGCCAAGGACTTCGGTGGCGGAAAGATCAAGATCGATCTGCCCCGTCTGGACGAGGACATCGCCGCGGGCCGTGTCCAGGGTGTCGAGGTCCATTCTCCGAAGGAAGTCCAAGCCGCCATTCAGGCCAGCGCGGACGAAATAGCCGGTCGTCCCGTCGATCTCACCGTGCCGCCGGGCAGCTCGAGGCCCGCGATCGAGGAAGCCGCGGCGGAACTGGGACTCAGCAAAACGAAGACCAAGCGCATCATCCAGCGCATGGTGGACATGATGAACACCCAGCGCGACGAAGAATGGCTCATCAAGGGTATTGTGCCGAGTGATTACATCACCGGACCGTAATGAGACAGGGCAGTGGCATGACCCAGTTCGAAGATCTCCTCGGAACCGACTTCGAGGGAAATCGCACCGACGACGTCGATGACGTGATCTACGGAGGCTACGATCACGCCAGTCATCGCGACCGTGTGCCTGGCCTCGTGGCTTTGCTCGGAGATGCGTCGGCTTCCGATCGCGAAAGATACCTCGCCTGTCTGGCTCTTGTGTCCTGGGGTGAGCCTGCTGGGTATCAAGCCGTCCGGCAGGCGACCCTGGAGCCGAAAGCCGTTCCTTGGTATGACCTGGTGATGGATCGCAAATTCTCGGTGGACAGCAGTTACGGAAAATTCTCGGAGGCTGCGGCGGACAGTCGGGAGCTCGCCGGGGAAAAAAATTCTTCCGATCTCCGAGTGGAAACCTTCCGGTCGCTCATTCGGATCGCGGACCGTGAATACTTCGAGGAGAAGCTGGGCGACTACCTGGAAGAAGCGGTGGTGCGCGTATGCCTGCCCGACATTCACGAAGTAGTCATTCGCGGCCTCGGTTCCATCGAATCGGGAGCCCGCTTCCGGTTCGATCTGGCGACCCAGCTCGTCGATCTGGCCAACTCGGTCGTTCCCGTCGATGAAGAACTGGCCGTGGGACTGGTCAGGAGGATCCTCCAGGCCGTACCCGCCGACCGGACGATGGCCCATGCGGTCACCGCGGTACGCCGGTCGAAGGGACCGGCGGGACAGGCGCTGGCGGAGTACTTGTCCACCGCCGGCAACGCACACGTACGGTCGCTGCTGTCTGAAGTGGCATAAACATGTCGATCCGTTCGGATGGCCCCCTCTCGCTCTTCTTGGGCCGGCGCTTCATGGCGGAGGCCAGGTCTACCGCGACGACGTGAACTCACCGAGACGGAGCAGGCGTCCGCTGCCGCTTAGTTCATGAGGCCGCGGTGAGTCAGGCCAGCAGGCGTTTCAGGACGAGGTCTCCGCCGGGTCGGCCTCGGCGGCCAGGGCCGCGCGCAGGGCGTTCTCGGCGCGCTCGCCTGCTCAGGCGGAGATCAGCTTCTCCAGGGTCTGCCAGCGCGTCTCGACGGCCGTGCCGCGGGTGGTGCCCACCTTGCACCACAGGGGTGTCGCGGCCGTCACGCGGCCGAGCTCCACGAACAGAGTCGAGAGCGCGATCGACTGGTCGACCGTCAGGGCACAGGCCGCCTCGAAACGTTTGGCGACCTCGTGTGCGGCAGTCCGGCCCCCGACGCGCAGCCAGACGCGGACGACCGACTCCAGTTCGGGGCCGGTCACGCAGGGGTCGGAGAGCAGCCGGCCGCCCAGTTCCATGACGGGCGCGACCTCGTCGTGGTCCACCAGCATGGGCAGGAGGCGGGCTCGCAGGGGCATGCCGTCGTACAGGCGGTCTTCCAGAGCGGCGAAGACCTCCGCACAGGCGTCGGGGCCGCCCTGCTGGGCGAGGATCACCGAGGCGGCGCTCGCGCATGCGACGTCGCCGCAGCCGGGGTGGTTCAGAGCTTTCCGGGCCATGCGGAGGACGGCCTCGGGAGCCAGGTCCTCGTACATGAACCACTGCATCAGGTCTGCGTAGGTGTCGGGCTCCGGCTCAAGTCGTTCGAACCACGAGTCCACCTCCCCCACCACATCGGCACTCCCGCTCTGTGCCACTGCGCCCAGTTCGAACGACCAGGACTTCGACCGACGGCGCCGCGAACCCTCTTCGAGAAGTACTCGTACGATTTCGGCTGCCTGATGCGGGTGGTCTTCGAGTAGTTCGAGTACGTCCCGCAGGAGACGTCCCTCCAGGTCCGGCCCGCTCAGGAGCGAGCGGGCGAAGGGGATGAGGGAGGACGAGTTCCGTCAGCTGACGATCGTGTTGAAGAACAGCACGCCCGCGGCGAACGCGCCGCCACCCGCGAGGAGCCCGGCGGCCAGGGAGCCACCCGCCAGCACGGTGAGTACGACCGCCGCGACGGCGGTCAGCACGCCGAGCAGCAGGATCACGGCCGACCGCTGCGGGAGCAGGGGCGGCGGTGGGGTGTTGTTCTGGGACAACTTCGGCTCCAGGTGGGGAGTAGGAGTATGGGGGAGTAGGGGTGACGCGGAGGGCGTCGGCGGCTGCTGACGCCCGGTGTGGGAGCTCTAACTCCCCGGAACGCCTGCTTCCCCCGCCCGGCGGGTTGTGAACTGAATCACAGGCGGGGTGCGGGGGGAGGTGGGGTGGTGCTCCCTAAGACGTAGGGCGTGAGGCAATGCAGAAGGACCGCCAAGGGCACCTGGACGCAAGGGAGCGGATGTGCTGCCGACTGAGCTCGGAGGCGATGGAATCGCCGTTCGTGACGCGCTCCTCCTGGCTCGGTCGGGACCCGGTCTCGAGGGCGGATTCGAAGGTGGCTCCGAGGGCGGATCCGATCCGGCCGCGGAGGAGAATGCGGCCCAGCGGGCGCAACGCCTGCGGAACGACGCGAAGATCGTCGAGGTCCTCCGGAAGGACGGCTTCGAGGGCCCGCGCTACGACAAGGTCATCGAGCGCCTGACCGTCTACACCTGGTCCACCATGGTCAAGTGGTGCGGTTCCGGTGAGGTCTTCCGCCGGACGGCCGCCGTGGGACGCCCCGTGCCCCGCAGGCTGATCGTCCCCGACTGGTTGTCCGACGACCGTTTTGAGATCGCCACCGACAGCGTCATCAACGGCATCAAGGTCTTCCGCGACTACGGCCTGGTCGAAGGCCGCTGGCACCCGGCCGGCGGGGCGAGCCTCTCCACCTACTGCATGGGGGCAGTGATCCGTGCCTTCAGGCCCGTGTACAAGGCCTGGTACGACGGGAGGCGGGTCGAGCAGGCCGAGCTGCGCCGCTCCGGAGTGGACGACGGGATCGATCCGATGGCCTTGATCCCGGATCAACGGGCCGTCGACCCCTGTCAGGCCGTCGCTACCTACGACGAGATCCAGCAGATCCTGTCGATGGCCAAGGACGACAAGACCCGTGAGGGACTCGCCCTGTACGCCGCCGGGTGCACCCAGGAAGAAGCCGCGGCACGAGTGGGCCTGACACGAAAGGCCCTGGAGCGGCGCACCCACCGGCTGCGGAACTCGATCAACGAAAGCGGAGTACGCCGGCCCGGGCCGGAGGAGGGGGAAGCACGGTGAGCCTTCGACGTGACGGGTCCCTGGACGACGGACTCATGGTGACGGACGCCTTCGATGAGGCCTTCGATGTCGACTTCGACGCCCTGATGGAAGCCTCCAGCCTCGGGGCGCCTCAGGTGAAGGCCGTGCTGCGGGCCGGACCCGTACCGGAGGACGTGCACCGCCGTGTCGGCCGGGCGGCCTCCGCGTCGCCGGCATCCGCGCCGGTGGCCGGGGTACCGGCGGTGCGTTCCGTGGCTTCGGAGGTGGAGGAGGAACGGCGTCCGGCGGGTAGGGGCGGGGATCCCGAGAGGGTGCTGATCGTCGGCCGTGAGCCGGTCCGCGCCGGGTGGCTGGGCGGGGACCCGGCCGACTTGTGGGACCTGCTGACCGACCGGGCGGGCGGACAGGGGCCGGACGCAGGGTACTCGGAGGTCTCTCGTCTGGGGCCTGCGTGGCAGAGGTGGAAGCGACAGGCCGACGAGTTGTCCCGCGCCGAGTCTCCGGCTGTATCGGCAGTCTTCTGGGAGGACGGAGGCGAGGTGGAGATCCGGCAGGACTTGCTGTGGCACATCGCTACTGCGTTCGGTCCTGGCCTCGAAGTCGGGGCGGTCGTCGGGATCGAACTCGCCCTGCGGGAGTTGCTGTTTGCCGGAGAGGGCGGTGAGGTGGCGCGGCGGGATACCGAACGGCCCGGGTCCCGCGCGGTCGCTCCGTACGCATGGCCTTCGAGGGACCCACGGATCGGGGACCTGCGCGGTTACCCCTGGGTGGTTCAGCCGGTCAGTTCTCCCGACGCGGCCGAATCCGGCTGCTCCGAGCGGCTCGCCTCCCTGCTGGGTGCGTCGGGAAGTTGGAATGTGCGACTTGCCGTCGTGCCGTGGTGGAAGGAAGCCGACGTGGCGAGGACTTCGTCCACGGGTTCGGAAGGGCTCCTGCGGACGCGGACATCGAGGAAGCTGGCTGCCTTTCGGAGAGCAATCGGTCTGGGCACCGGCGACGAGCGATGGTGGCGCCGGCCTGGCCCCGCGCAGGCCGATCGGAAGGGGGAAGTGCCCAGCGCCGACCGGAAGGCCGACCTCGAACCCCGGGCGGAGGGCCCGTCCACGCTCAGAAGCTGGTGGGAACGTGACGGCGCTGAGGAAGTGCTCCGCGGGCGCATCCTCATGCACCTGTGCGGGCCGGCGGCGGATGCTTCGACATGGCCGCTCAGCGCTCGTCTGACGTACAGGGCCTCGGATCCCTACGCCGTGGAGATGGTGTTCAAGGACCCAGGGCGGGGGGCCGGCACCTCGTGGATGCTGGCGCGCGAGCTGCTGCTGGAAGGCCTCCGGGGCAGGGCGGGCAGGGGCGATGTCCAGGTATGGAGCGAAGAGGAGGGCGACCGGCCGAACACCGTGCACCACGACGGACAACGGCGGACGTACATCCGGCTGGTCTCTCCCGGGGGGACGGCCTTGCTCTTCATGGGGGCCGACCACGTGGCGGAGTTCCTGGAGCAGTCCCGGCGCGTGGTCGCTCCCGGAACCGAGCACGAGCATCTGTCCGGTGGCGTCGCGGAACTCGAGGCGCTGCTCCATGGCCGGGTGAGCCCGAAGGCCGGGGAGGGCGCTCCCCGCGCCCGCGGGGATGACCCGCGGTCGAGCAGGTCGAGGGGGATCGCTGCCGTCTGGTCCCCACGCATGCAGGGATGAACCAGGGCGATGGCCGCCGCGCGCAGCTCCGCGGGCCGGCCGGAGGCTGGCTGGAGTGCGTGGACATGATCGCCGCCGACGGCTTTCGTCAGACGATGTGGCTGTGGGGCGACAAGGGCTGCTTCGCCACGGTGGTGGTCACCGACCCGGACCTGCTGGACAGGTCCGACTCGTGCATCAACTGGTTCGGATTTTCCGCGCTTCTGCCTGTTGTGGGCAGTTTGCCGGGTTCCGCGAAACTGCTCCTACCGGCTCAGTACTTGCATGGAGTCGCCGCTCAATGAGCCTGCTTTCCGCGCACGCGGGGATGACCCCATGTACGACGCGCGTGACGGCTACGTCGTCACCTGCTTCCCGCGCATGCGGGGACGCGCGGCCTACGCCGCGGTGCCTCCGGCCCGTCTGCGGCGGGGTGCTGCGTCCAGGACGGCCCACATCCGGCGGCCGTCGTCACCGGTGTCGGTGCCTGCCGAGTCGACGGTGTGCAGCGCCGCGACGGCGGGCAGCACGGTGTCGTCCGTGGCCCCGGGCGTGTGACTGAGGACGGCGACGAGCAGCTTGTGGCCCTGGTCCCCGAGGTGGATGCTGAGGCGCTTTCCGCCGTCGGTGACGGCGGCCGTGACGAGGGTCCGTACCGCGCTGTCGAGGTCGGCTTCGTCCAGGGCCGGATACCCCCATCCGCGGGCGATGTCGAGAACCTGGCGGACCGCCTTGCTCGGGGCCCACTGGTCCGCGCGGAGCGCGATGGCAGCCGTACGCCGGTTGCGTACGACCATGCGCGGGCGCCGTACCGTGATCTCTGACTCCGACTGGGGTTTCGCCGCCGGCTGGGGCCGCGGTGCCTCGGCCGGCTTCTTCTGCGGGGGCGGTGTCTTCGGCGGGTAGGTCGGCGGTAGCTTGGGCCCCTTGGCCTCGGGACTGGTCAACTCGGCCTCCTCACGCACGGGATGCTCCATCTTGTCAGGGTCCTTCCACCCAAGGGGACGAATCATCCGGCTCGCCGGCGACGGCGGCGCGTGCCGGCGCGACGGCCTCGTGGGCGGCTGGCCCGCCGTACAGCCGGGCGGCGTATCCCGCTCGCGGCATCGTTGGCTGCTCGTCGTGTGCGTCGGGGGTGACCCTGAGGAGACGACTGCGGTTTGAACGGACGCCGCGCGCAGCAAGCCCACGGGCCTCGGAGGCGGCTCGGCCGGTTTTGGGTGTTCTGCCTGGTCAAGGGGGGGTGGGTGGCCGTGACAGGCGTGTCGGAGGCTGACCGTACAGTGTGACGCCCATGTGGGCGTCCACATCGGAGACATCGCTTCTGGGGGGAACAGAATGTTCAACTCCGCGCGTTCGCGCGCAGGATTCAGATCTGCGAAACGGCTGCTGGTACCCGCTCTGCTGGCGGCCCTGCTGGCGCCCGCCATCCCGGCCGGGAACGCGTTCGCCGCGACGACCCCGTCGGTCACCGCTCCCACGAGCGCGGCACCCGCACCCGTACCCCCACGCGCCTCGCAGGCCGAACCGGTGCAGCAGCGTCCGGCGAGCCCGGTCCGCGCGAACCAGGCCGCCGAGCAGGGGCCGGCCGCGGCAGGTGCTGCCGCTGAACCCTGCGCGCCGCTCGCGCTCGCACCCTTCGGGGATCCGGGCAGCGCGGTCGGCAGGGCGACGATCGCGGCTCAGAGCAGGGCCTGTTTCACGGTCGTCGTGACGAAGCCAGGACTGCACCGGCTCGTTCTGTCCGAACAGCAAGCCGTCCCTTCGCTCACTTCAGGCGGGGAGCAGGTCGGCTGCGGGGACCCCTGGAATGCCACCTGGTGCGAGCTCGGGGCCGGAACGTACACGCTGTCGGTCTACAACAGCAGCACTGCCACCTTCACGAACCGGGTCACCGTGGTCCCGCTCATGGCCGCCGATTCCGCGTGTCCGGCAGTCGCCGGCACCCGTTACGACTCCGCCCCGACCACGGGACGCGCCGCGGACAACCTGCGCATCCTCTGCTACACGTTCGACGCCACCGCCGGTGATCGGATTACCTCCGATCTCCGGCCGACCGCGGGGTACGGAGAATTCTGGCACTGGATCACGGATGGCAGCGGCAAGCGCATCTGTGAGAGCGCTGAATGCGTCCTGCCCGCAGGGGCGGGCGGCTACCGCATCCTCGCCGAGGTCCGCCGCGGAGACTTTCCTGTCGCTTACGCCCTGAAGGTCAGGCGTCTGTCGAACCCCGAGGGCTGCGTGCCCGTCACCGCGACCACGTACGGCTCCGCGCCCGTGCAGGCCGCCCCGCAGACCGGCTGCAGGACGTTCACCCCGGCCGCGACCGGCCCCTACGGCATCGTCGGCATCGATGCTCAGGGCGGGGCCTCCAACATCGAGGTGTACGCACCGGACGGCTCCGCCGTCTGCGTGAACGGCGAGATCTGCCCGCTCGCCGCCGGCACCCCGTACACCCTGCTCACCGACGTCGCCGTACGCATCCTGTCCCGTACGTCGACGGAGGGCTGTCAGAGCGGGGTCACCCTCGCGCGCGATTACAAGGGCACGTTCACCGTCCCCGGTGAGGTCGACTGCCTGAACCTGCCGCTGCCCCGAGGTGCCCACGTCGCCGTCCTGTCCGACGGCGTCGCAGGAATCACCGTCGTCGACGCCAAGGGGGCGACCTTCTGCGCGGACGGGCTGGAGGACGGCACGTGCGTCCTGGGCGGTACCGCCCCGTACCGTGCCCTCGTCTCCAAGAGCGACCCGTATGGCAAGGACGCCGTCTACCGACTCGTCGTGCACCGCACCGACGCGCCGAGCGCCTGCCGCACCTTCCTGCCTGGCGACTTCACCGGGAAGCCGGCCCGGATGAGCGTGAAGACCAGTACGGAGGTCTTCGCCGGCTGCCTGAGCATTGCGGCCAACGACCACTCCGCCCAAGAGCTCTTCCAGATCCAGCGGGTCTCGGGCGACTCGGACGCCCGAGCCACCGTCCTCGACGAAAAGGGCAAGCTGGTCTGCTCCATCAGCGCGTCCTACGGCTCCTTCTCCACCTGCGACCTGACGGCCAACGCCGCGCACACCGTCCTCGTTCGGGGCCGGAACGTGCCGGCCGAATTCGCCCTGACCCGCCTCGACGTCACCGCCACCGCGCGCGGCTGCGTCCCGACCGCGGCCACAGCGGTGGGCGGCCCGTCCACCGGAGGAGTACCGGCCAAGCCCGGCACGTTCCTGTGCCACCAGGTGACCACGGCGGATGCCGCGGACACCCTGCACCTGAACGCCCGTGACGCCCAGGGCTCCGCCCGGCTCCTGGTGTACGGGTCGAACGGCGCCGTCGCCTGCGACTACTTCGCCGCGGGCTGCGCCGCCACCGGCTCCGCCCGTTACCAGGTCCTCGTCCAGGTCCCGGAGGGCAAGACCGCGGCACCCGCCTACCGGCTGGACGCACTGCGCATCGCCACGGCGGCCGGGCCCGCCCCCGAGTGCATCAAGGTCCCGAACGTCAGCTACGGGTTCGGGCCGCTGACCGCCACCCTCAGCGAGCAGAAGACGGCGATCTGCGCCGTGCTCCCGACGGCAACGGGCGACAGGTTCGACCTGCGGTTCACGCCGGCCGGGACCTTCGAGCAGACGCCGACACCCTGGATGTACGACCGGTCGACCCTGAAGAACGGTTGCTGGGGGTCGCACAGCAGTGAGGGACAGACCTACGACTGCTCCCCTCCGAGCGGCTACCCGAAGGCCTACCGGCCGACCACCCTCGTGATCGGTCTGCCGGAGAAGCCCGCACAGGCCTCCACGCCGGTAAAGGTCGAAGCGACGTGCTCCGACGTCGTCTGCGGTCCCCATGCGCGCAGCGTCGGTACCGTGGGTCCGTCCACGGTCGGACAGGGCAAGATCACCATGACCGTCACCGGCGGCGCACTGCGCGAGGACACCGCGGTCGAGGTGCGCAACGGCAACTTCAAGGCCCGCTCGACGACCCTCGCGCTCACTCCGGACCGGCGCCGCCTGACGGTCGCCCTGGACCTCACCAACGCCCCGCTCGGTCCGCTGTCCGTGAGCGTGTTCGCGTTCGGCGCGGAGTACTCCAAGGGCTCGGTCACCGTCGTCGCTCCGATCCGCTCCACCGCCGCCCCCACCATCACCGGCACCGCGGTCGTCGGTGGCACGGTGACGGCAACGGCCGGCACCTGGTCGCCGGTCGCCGACTCCTACGCCTACCAGTGGCAGGCGGACGGGAAAGCGATCGCGGGTGCCACGACAGCCGCGTACACGCTGCCGGCGGCGCTCCAGGGCAAGCAGCTCACCGTGGCCGTGACCGCCCGCAAGGCCGGGCACCCGCCGGCGAAGGCCACCAGCGCCGCCGTGCTGGTCAAGGGAGCCGCACCCAAGCCGACGAAGGCCCCGTCCGTCACGGGAACGGCCAAGGTCGGCAGTGTGCTCACCGCGAACCGCGGGACGTGGACCCCGGCACCGACCTCGTACGCCTACCGGTGGTACGCGGACGGGAAGCTGATCACCGGCGCGACCGGGACCACGTTCACCTTGACCGGTGCACAGCTCGGGAAGCGGATCACCCTGCGGGTGACGGCCTACCGGACCGGTCACCTGTCCGGCACCGCGACGAGCCTTGCCACGGGGGTGGTCGCCGGCTGACCTGCATGCTTGCTGGACGGAAAGCCCCTGGGACGGCCTGACGGCCAACCCGGGGGCTTTTCCGTCGAGACATCCTCAGGCCGCCACCCCCGCTGCCCGGATGGAGGAGGCGCCTGCGCGGAGCTCGGTTGCCGTTCTGCGTGCGCCGGGCTGAGCCGAGAGGGAGGAGATGCGTGATGACAGGGATCGCGACACCACGGGAGGCGGCCCCGCCGGCCACGGCGGTTCCCCCTCTCGCGCTTCCGGGGCTGCCGCTACGGCGCGGAGGCCGCGGTCTACCGCGACAGCGTCGAGGGGCTCCTGGCCGAGCCGAGTGGCGAGGACAGCAGCCGCCATCACCGGCCGGCTGCAGATCCGCCCGGAGATCACCGCGGACGCGGTCCGAGCCATGCAGGTTCCCACGGTCGTCGAACGGGTCTTTGCCCTCAGCAAAGAGGCCCACGAGGCCGTCTGCTCGGCGCTGGACGACCGTTTGAGGCGTTGGCGCAGGCCGGCCCGCGCCCGTGTTTTCAACGGGTGGTTTTGGGGTCTGGCGCAAGTTCTGTGGTCTGGTCACGGTCCGTAGGATCGGAGGGGCTGCGACGCGAGCCATGCCGCATGCCGGTGCATCCAGGCCGGGTCGCCGGGGAACCAGCTGTCCCATTCCTCCTCCAGGCTCACCCATGTCACCGGCTGTCCGTCCTCCGGGACGAGCGGCACTTCGACATCGACGACTGCCGCGTATGACAGCCCGAACGTCACCGGAGCGCCAGGCCGATAGGAACGGACGGTCGCCAGAGCGGGCTCCCGGAGCAGTTCCACCCGAAGGCCGGTCTCTTCAAGAAGCTCGCGCCCTGCGGCCTCCCGGGGAGTCTCACCCGGTTCCACCCGCCCACCGGGCGGGACCAGGCCACGCCACCGATGTTTCACCAGCACGACCCGGGACAAGGTCTCGTCGAACACCCAGACCTCGGCCGCGAGCGGGCCCGCCAGCTCCGGCCCGGCGGCCGCCAGCCACCGAGACGCGTCGTCGAGCTCGACGACTGTCAAGCTCGCGTCCGCCATCGCCGCTTCGAGGGCCCGTTGTCCGATCTTGTTTCGAGTCATCGGATTAAGATACGAAGCCCGGCTGACATCGCCGTGCCCCCTCAGACGGGGCCTGCCGGGGACCAGGCGGGATCCAATCTCGAGTTACGGAGCGTCAGGCGAGAAGGACCCGCTTGCGTAGAAGTGGGAAGCCGGCGCGTCCGAACATCTGTCGTTTGAGCATCTTGATGCGGTTGACGGCGCCTTCGACGTGGCCGGAGTTCCACGGGGTGGTCAGCCCGGCTTCGACAGCGTCGTAGTCGCTGTTCAGGCCGTTGGCGAAGGTGCTGATCCCGCGCAGTCCGGACGTCATCGCCTGGGTGATCCACTCGGGCAGCCGGTTGCCTTCCAGGCTGGTGAGCATCTCGGCGAAGGACCGGACCAGGTCGGCGGTCGTCTCCAGTTCGGGGCAGCGGGCCAGGAGAGCCTTGCGCTGCAGTTCCTCATCGAGGGTGAGGCCGGCAGGGTGGCGGGTGAGCCAGCCGACCACGGCCCGCACGGTGGGCGGTGCGGGAGACGGAGCAGGCTGATCGGGGCTCTGCTGCCCCTGCTTCCACACGGCCAGCACGGTGTGGCCGCCCCGGTAGCCGCGTTCGCGGATCTCTGCCAGGAGCGTGAGACCCGTGATCTTTCCGCCCGTCTCCGCCCAGCGTTGCTCCAGGTAGGGCTTGTACGGGTCGAGGATGCTCGCGCGCGGCCGGGGCCGCCTCTTCATCATGTCCTGCCACCGTCCGGCGCGTGCGTAGCGGCGGACGGTGTTACGGCTCCAGCCCAGGTGGCGGGCGACCGCCCGCTCGCTCAGGCCCTGGCCGAGGAGGTCGTGGACCAGGGCGTGGTGAAGGCGGCGGCGCTCGGCCATCTTGCCGGCCGGCTCTGCCGGGACGGGTTGCTCGGGGTCCGGGGTTTCCCACTGAGGATCGGCCTCGGGCAGCCGGGTGGGCAGGGTGTGCAGGCACTGGCGGTGATCGACCACGGTCTTCTCCACGGCGCTGACCAGGTTCGCCCACAGGTGGTACCGGTCGGCGACTTGCCTGGCCCTCGGCGCGGCCGTCGAAGCGGCGTCGGCGTAGGCGCTGGCACGGTCGCGACAGATCACGTCGATCTGCGGGTGCCGGGCCAACCAGGGCGCGAGTGAGGCGGCATCGCGGTCCGGGAGCAGGTCCAGCACCTCATGGGTGACGGCGTCCGTGATCACCGTGCCGTAGACATGGCCCCGGCGCAGTGCAAAGTCGTCAACGCCGACCGCGACCGGGGCGCCTACAGCCGGGTCGGACAGATCCATCACACGTCGCAGCAGGGTGCTGCGGCTCGTACGGATGCCCAGCAGCGCGGCCATCCGCGCGCCGGACCGCCCCGCCAGAGCCAGGCCGAGGCCCGCGACCGACGCGCGCTGCCGCTCGGTGACCTGGCCGTTCCAGCGGGTCAGCCCGTCAGCCTGCTCGACGAAGGTCCGCCGCGGACACGCCCCCTGCGCGCAGATGAACCGGCGCACCCGCAACGCCACCACCATCGGCCTTCCACAACTGGGCAGATCAGACGGATACCGCAGGTAGGAGCCGTGTACGCGCTCCGACCACACCCCACAGCCGGGACACGCGGCCCCCAACGCCGCGAGCCGGGCCTCGACCCGTACCGCCGGACCCGACGCTTCGACACAGACGACTTCCACCTGCGGCAGCGACGGAAACAGCAACTCGCCGAGCCACGACCATGATTGCGACACGACCGCCGACGCTCAGCTATCTGAGGCACGGCACCATCGAGATCCGGACGATCTCCCGACCCACCAGCCCCGAGAATCCATCACCCAGCGTCACCGTCCACAGAACCTGGGCCAGACCCTGAGAACGGAGAACGTTTGTAGCTGACTACCAAGAACGCTCAGACGGTGCTGATGACGAATATGTCGGTGAGTTCTAGGAACGCGCAGCGGCGTGTCGCAGTTGGCTGTCAGCCGCAGCTGCGTTCGCGACCGGTCAGTTTGATGACGATCTCGAATTTCTGGCTCTGACCGGAATTCCGTGAATGGTAGTCCGACCGTCGCCGCGCCGACGCAAGGGAGCGTCTTGCTCACGATCCAGACCTCCAGCAGCTGCCGCCACTACGGAGGCCTAGGGCAGGGCACGTGATGACGACCTCGTCGATACTCGGACAGTTCGACCTCTGCGCGGACAAGTCAGAGTTCCCCAACCTGGACAACGGCTACTACTACCCGGTCGATGCACGTATCCACCTGTTCGGCGACACCATCCGTTGGGCCATGGTCACCGAGTTGCTCGGCTACAACCCTCGCGGCGCCAACCTCATCGACGTCATGTACTGCTTCGGCAACTCCCTGACACGCGGCGAGCCCGGGTTCGGCGACTTCCTGGACCGCGTCGACAACATGGAGGAGATCGATGCCGACGGCGACGAAGTCTTCGTCGGGGGAGTCCCGTTGGTAGTACGCGGGACTGCACTGGCAGTCGAAGCCAACGCCGGCACCCCTTTGCAAGACGTATTCCGTCTGCTCACACCGGCGCACAGAGGGCTTCTGCTGGCCACGGAGGAGGAACTACGGGCCAACATCCCATCCGACCTGCCTGTGCTGCTACGGCTCGACGAATGGAACCAGCCGGAAGACCTCTGGGAGGTTTTGCCCAGTCAGCACGAAACCTTCCAGATGATCGCGGAGGTGTTGGACTCCAAGGACCCGGCCCGCTACCAGCCGACACTTCCAGCGCACACACACTGGGCTCACTGGCCGGACGCCGGAACCCTGTAGCGTCTGCCTCGCTTCCACCCCTGTCACCGGATCGGCACGCATCATCGCGTGAGGATACGAGTCCGGAGAAGGGCGAAGGATGCCCGTCGGTACATTGCTCTCTTGTGTGTTTTGACCCTGTTGACGTGGCCTTCAACGACGCCTGAGCTCCAGAGGAGGGTGAGTCCCGCCGTGACGGCGTCGAGGCCCTGGCGGAGGAAGCCGGCGAAGCCGCTCACCGGCTTCGGGGCGTCTTGTTCAGCCTGACGGATCCACTCGGTCAGTAGGAATCCACGTCGGTGGCGGAGGAGCTCGGCGAAGGCTCGGGCGAGGTCGAAAGCCCGGGCGATGTCCGGGCAGGCGATCCGCACCCTGTGGTTCTCGCCGCTGCACTCGCTGCGAGAGCTGGGGCTTTTCGTCAAAGGCATGACCCTCTCGGAGCAGATCACTCAGGCCACCGCCGGGTTCGACGACTGGGCGGACGGCACGAGATTCGAGCTCCCCTTCTTCGTCCTTCAGGGCGAGAAGGGCGTCCTTACGTCGCCCGAGCTCGCCCGCCGCTTTTTTGACCACGTCCAGGGCCCGGTCCAGGGGTTCGCGGTGATCGAGGACTGCAGCCACTTCGCGGCGTTCCGACGGCCGGAGCGGTTCCTTGAACTGCTGCTGGCCCGCGTACGGCCGCTGGTCGTCAGCTAGTCGGCTGTTGCAGCACGCGCCTGACCTGGGGTAGCCGGGCGGGCGCCCAGCTAACAGCGGCCCCGCCTCCTGGCGATCATCCAGAACCTCTGCGAGCGCATCCGCGAGGCCCGCGCCAACGGCTGGCTCGGCGATGTCGAAGGGCTTCACGTCAGCTTTGACGCCGCGATGGCCAAGCTCAACAGCCTCAATCGGGCTCCGACCGATGGACGGCCGCACCTGGTTGACCTTGGCATGCCGGTCTTCACTGACCACGCACCACGGCTTCAGCCAAGGGTCGGGCGAGCCTGGGTTCCGGCCCTGATCCGGTCACCGGGCGAGTTCGGCTTGGCGAAGACTGCGGAACACCTCCGGGGTCGTCCATCCGCGCAGCGTGGCGTGAATCGTCGAGCGGAAAGCGGCCTCGGCCGTGGCGGCGTCGAGGGCCCCGGCGAGTTCGAGAGTGACGAGCCCGTGCAGGGCAGCCCAGATCGACAGGGCGATCGACGTTGCGTCGCCGGCGAGGACGGACGCCGCCAAGGCACGATCGATCGCCGTGAGGAGCGGGCGGATCGGGTCACTGGCACCGGCCTCTCCCGACGGGTCGAAGGACTGCACACCACCGAACAGCACTGTGTAGAGGTGGCTGTGTCCGCGCCCCCAATGACGGTAGGCGACGGCCAGTGCGTAGAGGTCGGCGAGAGAGTCCGCGGAGGTCTGTACCGCCGACAGGTCCTGGAACAGGCCGGCGACGGCTCTGTCGCGCACCGCACGGATCAGCCCGTCCTTACCGCCGAACAAGGAGTACACCGCCGTCGTCGACGCCTCGGCGGCAGTGGCCACGGCGCGGACCGTGACGGACTCCCGCGGACGGGTGGCGAGCATCTCGGTCGCGCACTCCACAAGCCGCTCTTTGACGGCCTCGTCGTTTGTTCTGGGCCTACCCACGGTCAGCAGCCTACCCCCTCTGATAACGTCGTTTTGAAACAGTGTTCTGAAACTGTCGGAGGTCCGCCGTGCCCACGTCCGCCTTACGTCTCGTCCGTTTCACCGGACGCTTACTGTTGGCCCTGGCCGCCGTTGTGGCGCTGGTCGTCGTCTTCCCCGTACTGATCGCACTCACGGCCGGGGCGGGTTCGGGGCTCGCCGCGTGGTTGACGACCCTCGGGACCGGGACCGTCCTCGCGCTGTGGCGGGGTCGGCACCGCACCTGGCCGGCGCGGCTCGTGCCGGTCCTACCGGTGGTCGTCGCGGCGGCGTTGACGGCGGCGGTCTGCATCCCGACCGCACCGACGGCCCGGCGGTATCCGCCCGCGCTGCCGTTCGTGTCCACTCAGCACTGGAACCTGGCCACGGGCAGCCGGGTCGCGGTCTATCACTACCCGCCCGCGAACCCCGGCCCCCGGCATCCCGTCCCGTTCGTGTACCTCCACGGAGGACCCATCCGCGGCATCTCGGTGCAAGACCACACCTTTCTGCAACTCCTGGCACGCCAGGGCTACGACGTCTACGCCTACGAACAGGCCGGCGGCGGACGAAGCGACCTGCTCCCCATGGACCAGTACACGATCTCCAGGACGGTCCGCGACCTCGCCGCCTTCGTCGACCGCCTGGACAAGGGCAAGGTCGACATCCTCGGATTCTCCGGGGGCGGAGTCGTGCTCGCCCGAGCCCTGGCCGACCCAGGCGTCGCCACACGCCTGCACCGGGCGATCATTGCCGAGCCCGGGCCCATGGACGGCCCCACCGCACACACCACCGGGCACACGGGCCGAGCATCCGCACAAGGCCTCGCCCCGGACCCGTCCGGACCGCGATCGACGCACGTGCCCCGGTACGCCGTGGCATTCGGCCTCATGCGACTCGGACTCCTCAGCCCCGACACCGGACTGATCGGACAGGCCGAAGGCGCCAACGTCTTCACCGCCGCAGACCTCGGCGGTGACACCGCATCCGCCTACTGCGCGGGCGACGCGCACCGCATCCCCAGCGAGGACACCGAACAGAACTTCTCCTTCAGCCCCGCCGCCAGCCTCCGCGTCCAGCAGACGGTCAAGGACTCGCCTTCCCTCATACCGCTACTGAGGCAGTCCCGGACCCCCGCGATGCTGATGATCGCCGAATGCTCCTCCCAGGTCCGTCAATGGGCGACCGCCATCCTCGCCAATGACCCCGCCATCCAGCGCACGCAGTACATGCCCGGAGTCGGCCATCACATGTGGAACGGCCTCGACGACAACAACGACCGGGCCGCCGCCGTCATCACTGCGTTCCTTCAGGACAAGCCGGCCCCCTTGCCGAACTACCCGACCCGCGACGAGATCCCTACCTTCATGCGCGACCACAAATGAAGTCGTTGCAGCCCGGCACCGGCGTAGACGGGCGAAGCCGCGAAGCAGCCTGGGCCTTGCGCGAAGTACAGCCAAGGACGAGTTCTTGGTCCGGAGGGCGTGTGCCGCACGGTGGGCGTCCGTCCGTGCCCGCTGGGTTATCCGGCCGACGATGGTGGAGGCGGGTGTGACGCAGCGGATGACGCGAATGTCGGGTCGCGCTCCGATTCGGGGAATCGTGTCAGGTCCGGAAGGGGTTCGGCGGTTCACGGATGGTGGTCCTCGCGCATCAGACGGTCCAGGGTTCGCCGCCCGGACGCGGTGACGAAGACGTCGGCGTGTGCGGGTCCCCAGGCAATGGATGCGGCCGCGTCCAGCGCGGTCAGGCACCGCAGTGCGACCCCTTCGTCGTCGGTCAACCGGCGGCCGTACCCCTGAAGGAACGCTCCCATCCGGTCAGGGTGTTCGGCCCACTCGGAGGTGGCGAGGATCACGAGGTCCTGGACGACCGGCGCCGTACGCGCCCCCTCGAAGTCGATGATCGCCAGCCGGCCATCGGCCGAGCACATCCAGTTCCGGGGTCTGCTGTCACCGTGGATCAGGCCGACCGGCACCCTGCCGACATGGCGGAGCCGCTCCGCATACCCCCGGACCAGGCTCTGCTCGGCGACGTTCATCTGGGCCCCGGCTTGCGCAAGGTGATCCTCCACAGCGTTCGACGCCGCGTGAAAGGCCGCTTCTACGACGGCGTGGACCGGCACCCCGGCCGTGCCGGCTTCGTGGAGGCGGGCTGTGAGCGCACCGGCCTGCCAGTGCACGGTGCGCTGCTCGGCCGCGCTCATTCGGAGCCCCTTGACGGGAGTCCCGGGCACGGCGGTGAGCAGCAGGGCGAGGCTCTCGGCACGGCAGTCGAGGAGCTGAGGGGCCCGGCTGTGTCCAAGGGCTGGCACGGCGGATCGGTAGGCCCAGTTCTCGCGGGTGAACGACTCCCCGTCGGGCGAGACCTTCAGGTAGTACCGGCCACCCTTGCCGGCCTCCAACTCCCAGACCCGGGAGGACGGCCGGTCGTGCGAGGCGTCCCGTACGGTGGTCACCGGCCCGAGGTGCTGCTCCACCCACCCCGTCAGCTCCGCCGGGAACGACTGCTGCTCCCTCACGCTCCCTCCGTTGCCGGCCGTGGCAGGTCCTGGACACGGTGCCCGGGGACCCGGCCGGGGTCCAGGTCGTAGCAGATGAACCACTCGGTGCCCAGGATGTTCGCCCGATCTTGTTCGGGGAGGCCGGCCAGGAGGGCGGGCAGGGAGCGGGACCGCGCTACTTCGGACCGGTGGGCCAGGATCGCCTCCTGCTTCCGGTCGATCCACGGCCGTACGTCGACGGCCGTCGTGATCATCTCGTCCGGGACCGTCCGAAGGCGCTTCCCGGCGGTGGCGACAAGGTCTCCCAGCGGCTGGGCGCCCGCGGTTGGGTAGGCGCAGAGCCAGAGGCTGCTGGGGGTCCAGGCCGGGCCGGCCTGTGGGTGGAGTTCTGCGATGCCCGCGGCATGGGCAGCAAGAAGAGCGATTTGGTGGGTCCGGATGTGGTCAGGGTGTCCGGATGCCCCAGTGGGGTCGTGGCTGATGACGATGTCGGGCTGGAATTCGCGCAGGTGGGCCACGATCCGGCCGATCGCCTCGTCGAGCGGGGCATCGCACAGGCGCGGCTGTTCGGGGGCGGACTCCGGCACCTGGTGGTCCGCGTAGCCGAGCAGGCGGGGTGAGCCGGCGCCGAGGGCGTCGAGCGCGTGGGCGAGTTCTTCGGCGCGGTGGGTACCGGGCGTCCAGGTGGCTGTCACGACAGCGGTGCGGGCACCGGCCGCCGCATGCTGCGCCAGGACGCCACCTGCGGCCAGGGCTTCATCGTCAGGGTGGGCAAAGATGCCCATGACGGACTGCGTTGGGATGACTTCCTCCGTGGGTCGAGGTTCGTGCTCCGGCGTGGTGCCGGAGGCTTTGGGCGGGGATTACATGACCGGGGGCCCGGATTTCCGGGGCCCGTCAGCGGGGAAAAAACCGCCAGCAGACGGGCCGCGCCCGACTTCAGTAGGGAGTCGGAGTCGGAGACGGAGCGCGAGGCGGCTACGGCGCCGGGAACAGCTCAGGACCACCCGAGTTCGGTGTAGACGCGGCCCGCCTGGATCCCTTCGATGGCGGCCGCTGCGTACGGGACGATGCGCTCGGGAAGCCGTGTTGGGTCGTGCCAGTCCCAGGACGTGCAGCGGTCCGGCTCGCGGACCTCGGGTGTGCCCTGCCACCGCCGGGCACGGAGGAACAGACCGATCCGTGGCTGGGCCCCGGGCGCGTCGATCATGTGCACCACGTGGACCAGTTCCACCTCGTCCGGGTCGATCAGCAGTCCCGCCTCCTCCTGAGCCTCCCGGACCACGCAGCTCACCGCGGATTCCTGCTCGCAGTGGCCGGCGAGCAGGTGATGGGTGGAGGCGGCGAACGCGGAGCTGGGGTGCCGCAGTCCGAGGAGGACCTTCCCGTCTTCGCGCTGGAGGTAGAGGTGGACACCCACGATGTGCGGGACGCTGCTGCTCCCTGCCTTTGACCTGGGCCGTTGCTCCGCGACGGCCAACAGTTCCGGGTCGGAGCGGGTGTCGGAGGCGGGTCCGGCCGCGTGCTGGCGTACGAGGTCGAGGGTGGAGGGGCTCAGCCTGAGGCGGGTCATCGTGTCGGGGCTGAACCAGGCGACCATGACCCCTTCTCGGAGGTCGACGCTCGCCGGATCGCCGGTCCACCGGCCGCAGAAGATCTGGACCGGGACAGCCATTCCATTGGTTCCGGTGGCCACCTCCACGGCGAACGGCTCGAGCACCGGCAGGGCGAGTCCGGCTTCCTCCCACAGCTCGCGGCGGGCCGTGGCCTCCAAGGAGGCGTCCTCGGGCTCACGGCCGCCACCGAGCAGAGACCAGGCACCCGGCTCCCAGATCCCCTCGACGTCATCGCGCAGATGAAGAAGGTACTTTCCCCGGCCGTCATGGATCAGCGTGGTGGCGTTGACCGGTTCGATCCGGCCGTCGAGACCGGAGGCCAAGAGCTTCGCCCGCAGCTGCGGGGCCGCGACCTCGTCGAAGGCGCGCCACTCGGCGGCCGAGACCTCCTCCGTCTGCACGGTGATCTCGACGTTCCTGTCCACCAGCTGGAAGACGAAGCGGAAGTCCCAGTGCTGGTGGGCGTCTTCGCTCTTGACGGGGTTGGCGTCGACGTCGAATACGTCGATGTCGATGGGCAGGGGTCCGTAGGCGGTGGTGGCGCACAGGGCGCCGGGCGGGATGCCGGCCTCCTCGTGGACCTCGCGCAGTGCCGTCTCCAGCAGTGAGCGGTCACCTGCCTCCACGTGCCCGCCTGGTGCCAGCATCAGCCTGAAGAGGTTGTGGTGGATGAGCAGGACACGGCGGTTGTGGTCGACGACGACCGCGCTGCAGGTGATGTGCCCTGGCATGGTCGAGCGGCTCGTGGGATCGGCGTCTTCGTCCAGCATCCGCAACAGAGGTGCGAGCGCGGGCGCTTCGGCCGGGTGCTGTTCCAGGTAGGCGGTGACGAGAGTGCGGATGTGGGCGGTGGAGGGCGGCAAGGTGACCTCACAGAGATGGCGGATGTAGGGAGCGGTGGGCTGGAGGTGCCGGCAGGGCGCAGGGCCGGGGCGCTGGCCATCAGGTGGACCGTCGTGGGTCGAGTCCTGGCTCACCGCTCAGGACTGTTCGATTCCCAAGGGTTGCTGCCCGTTGCTGCCCGATGCTGATGTCGGCTCCTACGGCGTCCTCCAACTGGGTGGCCGGATGGCACTGGTGCTCTAAAAACGCGCTCAGCCTCGGGTCGTAACGGCCGGGAACGGATGATTCATAGAACGGTTGTGCGGCTGCGGTGTGCGGGGCCGGTCACGCGGGGCTGGCTGGTCTTGAACTCACGCGTTCGAGTGGAGGCGGTGGAGTGACACTCGATCAGCGGCTTGCGTTTTTCG
The DNA here is from genome assembly GCF_026342735.1 of Streptomyces sp. NBC_00193. GTDB lineage: Bacteria > Actinomycetota > Actinomycetes > Streptomycetales > Streptomycetaceae > Streptomyces > Streptomyces stoeckheimensis. The sequence goes on along the minus strand of NZ_JAPEMM010000002.1, from coordinate 157,436 downwards.
GTCGGGTGCCGGCCTGTCAGCCGGGGGTTGGCGGTGATGTCTGAAGAGGTCTCCGAAGGCGGAGACCTCCAGAGGTCCGGGCTAGCGGGTCATCGGTCCTGCGAAAGATCGACGAGCTCCCTGAAACGGCCACCTTCCACGGCGACCAGCTCGTCGTAGGTGCCGTGCTCGGTGATCTTGCCGCCGTCAAGGACGATGACGCGGTCGGCCAGGCGGCAGTTTTCCATCCGGTGCGTGACGATCACCGTGATCCGGTCCTGCTTCATGTCCCGCAGGCCGGTGAAGACCATGTGCTCGCCGCGCGGGTCCATCGCCGAGGTCGGCTCGTCCATGACCAGCAGGCGCGGCCGCCGGTGGAACGCCCGCGCACACGCGAGGCGCTGCCACTGCCCACCCGACGGCTCGTGGCCGCCCCAGATCGAACGCGCAAGGAGGGTGTCCAGCTGCTGCGGGAACGCTTCGACGGCCTCGCGCATGCCGACCGCGCTCAGGGCATCCCAGACGGCTTCCTCACCCCGCACGGGATCGGGCTGACCGAGTGTGACGTTCTCCCGGGTGGAGAACGGCCAGTAACCGTAAGACTGGGTGACCAGGCCGACATGCTGCCAGGCGGTGCGCTGGTCGCAGTCAGCGGTCGGGATCCCGTCCCAGGAGACCGTGCCGGAGCTCGGGACCGTCAGGGAGGTGAGCAGCCGGATCAGAGTGGACTTGCCGGCGCCGTTCTCGCCGACGACGGCGATGACCTCACCGCGGGTCAGGGTGAGGGAGACCGGGCCGAGCGCGGGCTCGTCCTTGCCGGGGTAGGTGTAAGTGGCCTCCTCCAGCCGGATTTTCTCCGGCCCGCCCTCGATGACCTGCGGGCCGCGGGGCCCCGACTTCGCGGCGGCCTCCTTCACGAAGTTCGTGTAGTCCCCGAGGTACAGGGCGTGCTGGAACATCGCCGCCCCGTAGACCACCAGCTGCGACAGCGCGGCGGTCGAGGTGCGCATCGCGACGATGGCCGTGCCGGCCGCGGCGATGGCCATGTATCCGCCGACCACCAGCGCGGCGAGCGCGCCGTACGTGGCGACGACGAACACGCCGGAGCATGCGGCTGCGATCAGGTAGACGACCAGGTACTGGGGGGCGGAGGACACCATCCGGGAGTCGATACGCTCGCAGACGGCCGCGTACCAGGCGTGGGCGTACGGCCGCATGCTGTTGCCGCGCAGCTCCTCCGAAAGCTTCGGCGTCGTCAGGTGCCACCGCATCATGTGCTTGATGTTCCGCGAGGCGACCGACGCGTTGTGCAGGCGGTAGTCCAGGCGTGCCGCGTACACGGACCCGAGGCCGCGCGGGACCACCGACAGCAGGAGCAGCGGCAGCAGCACGGGGTGGACGAGAGCGAGCACGGAAGCGACAGCCACCATGTCGATCAAGCCGCCGGTGAACCCGAGGGCGTCCTGCAGCAGCATCGCGGAGCGGGCGGAGCCGGTCTCGGCAGCCTCGGAGCGCTCGGTGAAGTCCGGGGCGTCGTAGGCCTCGAGCTCGACGTCCATGTGCGCGTCGACCATCGCGAGGTCGGCGAGGGTGGCCATGCCAGGGTTCAGCCGGCGTGCGGCGCTGCCGGAGGCGATCGAGGAGAGCGCGCCGAGGGCGGTCATCGCGGCCGCGATCACCAGCGGCCAGATGGAGGCCGAGATGCGTTCCTGGACGCCGTCGCCGGCCAGCAGGGGAACCATCGCCTTGGAGATCGCCGCGAGTGCGGCAGCCGTACAGATCCCGCCAAGGATCTGGGCGGCAACCAGCACGTGGAAGGCGTTGCGGTTCACGGCGAGCGCGAGCTGCGAGGTCTGCCGTAGGGCGGCCGGGACGCGGCGGGCCATCTGCCTGAGCGACAGGGCTTCCATCGTTTCGTTGTGCTGGCCCCAGGTGTACTTGAAGTCCGGCGGTGCGGGGGCCGCGACGGTCTTCTGTTTCACGTCTTGCTGCTCGGACACGCGAGATCTCCTTCAACTGGCGGGCTGTGGAGCTGAGTTCACCCGCTCTCGCGCATGACGAGGAAGCACGTCGGCACGGTGAGGTGGGCCGGACGCGAGAGGCGGGGGACTGGAGTGAGTGAGTAGAGCGCAGGCTGGGTGCCGGAGCAGCGGGATCTGGCCGCCCTCGTGGTGGCGGCCTCCTTGGTATGGGTGCTGATCATGTCGGGGGGCCGCCGTGCTGCTGGGGCGACGGCTCCCGGAGGTTGACCGGAAGCCGCCGGTCGGTGGGGTCGACTGCCAGAAATCGCTTGCGGTGTCCGCTTCCCAGATCCGTACGGCGTCCAGGAACGGAGGTCCCGCACGCCCCCGGCCGGGTTTCCGGGGCCGCGGTGATGCGGAGCCGATGCCGGGGCTCCGGTGGGGATGATCGATGACGGTTTCAGTGCCGCCACCTTCGTGGACTTGGACGTCGGACTGCGCAATCAGCCCGGCGGCCCGGCCCGGGTGGCCGTTGGCGCGCTGGCCCTGAAAGAGCTTTTTGTCCCGGCGGGGGTGTTTGGCAATGCCGACCGGCCGGTGGGGTCTGGGAGGCCACGTCGACGCGGTTGGGTGCCCTGACCTCGCCGACGGTCGATGCCGGCGTCGGGTGAGAGGATCACGTTCATGCCCCTGCCTCATCCCGATGATCTGACTTCGCTGGTCCTGCGCACCGACTTCGGTGACGAGGGAGCCTGGGATGCGGTTCGAGCCGTACTCGATGCTGCTGGCGAGTATCCCCATGCCACGTATGTCAGCGACCTTTGCTTCGCCGACGTGGATGTCCAGGCACTCGTGGACGAAGAAGCTGCCGCGGAAGAAGGCGACCAGATCGTCTACACGTTCCTGGCGGACACGATCACGATGGGCGATCCGGGCCACCCAGTTCTGGCCGTGGACCTCTCGGACGAACCTGGGCGAACGTTCAGGGTTCCGGTGCAGTGGTTTCCGGACGTGGCTGCCAACCTCAGCATCGCCAACATGGACTTTGCGGACTTCGCCGATGCCGCTGACGGATCGGGGACCTTCCGTGGCTTTGAGGGGGGCTGACGCCTCACGTTGAGTACGCACGGGGCGAGCTATGTGCCGCGCCAGTTCAGCGTGGCTTCGTGCGTGAGGCGACGGCTCATCAGGTCGATCATCGCGAGGCGGATCATCGCTTCGGAGCGGGGTGGGTGGGTTTCGTAGTCGCGAGCGAGGCGGCGGTGGTTCATCAACCAGCCGAAGGTCCGCTCGACGACCCACCGCCGCGGGATGACCTTGAAGCCCTTCTCGCCCGGGTCGCGGCGGGTGACCTCGACGTCGATGCCGAGGGTGGCGCCGTGGTCGATGGCGTTGGTCCGGTATCCGGTGTCGGCCCCGGCCTTGGTGATGCGGGGGTAGGCTTTAGCGATGTTTGAGAGCAGGTGGATGCCGCCGGCGTTGTCGGAGACGCTGGCCGCGTCCATGATGCGGCGCAGGTCGTGCTCGGGCGGCCGCCCGATATCCAGACCCTTCCCTCGCCGCTCGGCCCGCCAGGCCGACACGATGAGGTCAAGCGAACGGGTGGAAAGGCAACCGGCAAGGGCGTCAGCCGCAGCTTGGTCCGCTGGAGGGGCGGTCGTGGTACTCCGAGACACTCCCCGGTCCGTTGCCGAGGAGAACGGCCTGAGGTCGGTCCAGACTTGCTGCGGGCGGAACGCGATCGCCTCATCGCCTGGATACTCGGTCGGAAGCGTGGGGCCAGTGCCGTATGGTGGTGTTCACCGACGCGGGGTGGAGCAGCTCGGTAGCTCGCTGGGCTCATAACCCAGAGGTCGCAGGTTCAAATCCTGTCCCCGCTACCAACGCAACAGCCCCCTCGACCACCAGGTCGAGGGGGCTGTTCGCATTCAACGCCCGCACCCCCGGCGTGGAGACGGCCGGGCGCACGCGAATCGGGCGGTCCTACGCGCCGGGCTTCACCTTCACGATCTTGATGTCTGATGCGCCCTCGGCCTCGAGACGGGTTTTGCGGTGCTCGGCGCTGGGCTGAATCTAGCTGATCCCGAGAACCACCGGCCAGCTATCGCTCGCCCGCACCCACCTCACCCGGTAGTTGTCCATGACCTGCTCCTCGCCGTTAACCGCTCGGCGGCACCACAGCCGCAGGTCACTGCCTCGCACCCGGCACTGACATACGCCCGGCCAGCGCCCCACGGTCCCGGGGACCCGAAGCTGGCCTACGAGGCCGGGCAGCGGACCTGGACGGCAGCCCGGGGTGGGCGATCCGCATCCGGGTTCCGTCGTAGACCACGGTTTCCGCCGGCAGGATCCGCAGCCCGTCTCACCGTCGGCCCACGCCGCATCTTCACCGAGGTGTACGGCGACCCGACGGCCAAGGAGGGGCGCATCGGCATCTACGGAACAACGGGTGACGGGCACGACATGTCCCCGCGCCTGCTGACCTCGTTCGCGGATGCCGCGCGAGCCGCCGCCGAGAGCGTCGATACGATCGTCGACCCGGACCCGGCGGACCGGGCCGACTCCCTGACCCGCGAGCTGCGTGCAGCACTGGTCCACCCGGCAGTCGGCGCGGACGCGCAGAGTTGCTAGGACCGTCCCTCGCGATGGGTGCCCGCCGGGAGGGTGCGGGTGGGCGGGATCGCCAGGCCCGTCGGGGTGTTCAGGCCCGTGACGGGGAGGGTCGTCTGGCCGCTGCCGTCGGGGGAGAGGCGGACCACCCGGTTGTTGAAGGCGTCCGCGACGTAGAGGCGGCCCCGCCCGTCGAGGGCCAGGCCCAGCGGGTCGTTGAGCCCGGACGCGGGGACCGTGCTCTGGCCGGAGCCGCCGGCCGCCAGCCTCACCACACGGCTGTTGCCGGTGTCGGAGACGTAGAGGTTGCCCGCCGGGTCGAGGACGATGCCGGCCGGCTGGGAGAGCCCCGAGAAGGGAAGGGTGCGCTGCGCGCCGCCTCCGGCGGGGAGGGTGACGACGCGGTCGTTCACGAAGTCGGTGACGTAGAGGGAACCCGCGGAGTCGAAGGCGAGGCCCCAGGGGTGGAGAAGTCCCACGGTGGGTACGGTGCGCTGCCCACTGCCGTCCGCGGGTACCTCGACGACCCGGTCGTTGAAGCTGTCGGCGATGTACAGATCGCCCTCGGCGTCCAGTGCCAGCCCGAGGGGGCGGGAGAGCCCGTCCGTCGCGACGGTGACCTGGGGGCCGCCGTCCGCGGGGATCCGTACGACCCGGTTGTTCCCGGTGTCCGCCACGTAGAGATCGCCCGCGGCGTCGACCACCATGCCCGTGGGCCGTACCAGGCCCACGGCGGGGACCACGTCCTGCCCGCCGCGCCGCGCCACCCGCAGCACCCGGTCGTTGCCGTAGTCGGAGACGTACAGCGTGCCGCCCGGGCCTCCGGATCCCGGGTCGGAGGCGGCTGCCGTACCGGCCGGGGCCAGCCCGATGGCACACAGCGCCAGCAGCACCAGGACGGAGCCGGCCCTGCGGCCGGTACGGCCCGTACGGTTCGTACGCGGGGGTTCGGGAACTGCGGAACGGGGCACGGCGCACCTACCTGTCCTGGTCGTCCGGCCGCCGAGGCTAGCCCTGTCGGCCCGTCCGCTTCCCCGCACCACGCCATGGCCCGGCCGCCTTGCACACGGACGGCCGGGCAATCACCGTTGTACCCTCACCCCGCCCTGAGTCCGAGATCCGGGACGACCACACCTGGCTCGCTGCGTTCATGTCTGACCTTCGCCATGACGCACAGGTCCTGTGACGGCAGGCCCATGCCGGTGATCGTCGTGGAGTCGCCTCGCCGCCACTGGATGTTCGGGGCCCGCCCTCCTCGGGCGAGGCGGGCGCCTTCGGCCTGCATCCCAGGTTCGGGGTCGACCGCATACACCCGGGCTACGCGGCTGGCGAGCGACAGGGACCCCTCGCCCCGTTGATTCGCACCGTCGACGCCATTGACCCCGAACCGGCCATGCTCGCCGAGGGGCGACGTATCGCTGACGAACGCGGCCTCCAGTCTCCAGTTCTCGTTCTCCTACTCCAGCCCCACGTGCTGGGAGCGAAGAGGGACGAGTTCGAGCGGTGCTTGCGCGACGCCCTGCCGGCCTTCGACCCCATCAGGATCTACCGCAACACCGTCCAGATCGAATGCACGATCGCGACCAGGAATTGAGGAGATCCGTCGGGTCACCCCAAGCTTCCCAGCCGCCGCACGGTCCCGCTGACCTGCGGCCCAGCAGATCCTGCGGCGGCCGGCGCGGATCCCGTCCAAATCGGCGCGGGTCCGGCCCCGGACGTGAAGCCAGCTGTGGACGCCCAGGCCATCTCGGCGCAGCAGCTTGCCCGGGGCAGAGAACCATCTTGAAGCGGTCGGGAGATCCGTTCAGCCGATGGTGAAGCGCTGGTTCTGGGCGTTTCGGTCGCAGCGGGCAGTGCGGTAGTAGCCGTTGTCCTGCTGGTAGAGACAGCGGCCCGTGCCGACGCTTTGGAGCATGATGGCGCTGCGAGCGGCGGGCTGGACGGTGCGCCACTTCTGGTACGAGCCGCCGTTGCAGCGCAGGGGGTAGACGTCGCCCCGGTCATTGCTGTCGAGACAGCGGCCCCAGAAGTTGTTCTTAAGAGTGGTGCTGGTGTTGAGGCGGCCGTTCCACTGCCACAGGAGGCTGCCGCGTCCGGTGGTGCAGCGGTCGCCCTTGAGGTCGGTTTCGGAGGTCTCGCGCAGGCAGTCACCGTGGCGGTAGTTCGCGAAACGGCTGGTGGCGGTGGCAGCCGAGGCGGGTGTGGGGGTGAGGAGGGTGAGGGCGAGGCCCGCTGCGGCGACGAGGGCGGCGAAGGCTTTTCGGGTCGGGCGGCGCACTGAGGGTCTCCTTAGAGGTCGTTTTATCCCGCTGTTTTATCCCGGTATCGGCTGTTTGGTCTGGTGTGTCGGGTCGCGCCAGGAGATGGTGTTCTCGCCGGTGAGGCGGCGGGTCATGAGGTCGGTCATCGCGATGTGGATGATGGCTTCGGAGCGGGCGGGAAGGGTTTCGTAGTCGCGGGCCAGGCGGCGGTGGAGCATGAGCCAGCCGTAGGTCCTCTCGACTGCCCAACGTTTCGGGATCGGGGTGAAACCCCTGGTCCCGGGCTTGCGGGCGGTGATCTCCATGTCGATGCCGAGGGTGGCGGCGTGTTCGACGAGGTGCTGGCGGTAGCCGCCGTCGACCCAGACCTTGCGGATTCCGGGGTGGTCGGCGGCGACCTGGTCGATGAGCCGGGTGCCGGCGACGGAGTCCTGCACGCTGGCCGCGGTGACCAGCACCGTGAGGAGAAGGCCGAGCGTGTCGGTGACGATGCTCCGTTTGCGGCCCGCGATCTTCTTGCCCGCGTCGATGCCCTGGCTGGCGGCAGGAACGCTGGTGGAGGTCTTGATGCTCTGGGCGTCGATCACACACGCTGAGGGCTCCGCGTCCCGTCCTTCCTTCTCGCGGAGAAGTTGCCGCAGGAGTCCGTTGAGCTGGGCGAACACGCCCTCGTCTGCTCATCTGGCGAAGTAGCCGTAGACGCTCTGGTGTGGCGGGAAGTCATGCGGGAGGTAGGCCCACTGGCAGCCGGTGCGGTCCACGTAGAGGATCGCGTTCATGATCTCGCGCAGGTCATGCCGCGGAGGCCGGCCGAAGTCCAGAGCCCGGCCACGGCGCTCGAAGCGCCACGCGGACAGCACCGGCTCGATCAACTCCCAGCGCGCATCGGACAGATCACTCGGATACGGGCGTCGCGTTGTCATGATTCCGGCGTACTGCCGCGGACCGAGTGCGCCCAGGCGCACAGCCGCGGCACCGGAAGCACGCAGGCCACCAATGGCCGGACATCCTGGGATGAGACAGGAACAAGGCCCAAACCGCCCCACCCGTCACCCCACCCGGCCCACAGGCACTGGCTCCACCCGTGGTCACTACCGCACCGCGACCGGCCGCCTCGTGAATCACATCAAATTCATGCAATCCAGGTTAAAACGACCTCTTACAGTGGTTTTCAGAAGTACCTCAAGAGGATCCCCGAACAGCACCGCCTACACCTGAGGAATGGGAAAATCCGCTGACGACTACTGAAGGTCCGAGAGGAGGCGCTACGTCGAAGCTGCCACTCATTCCACAGAATGTATCGGAAGCCCGAGCCGAATCGCCAAGAGATGATCAGGCCGCCGGAGCGCGCCGGGCTCCAGGGCCAGTCCGTAGCTTGGCAGCTCGCCAGAGCGGCCAATCATGGATCCGACGAACACGATGCCTCGACGACACGACCAAGATAGTGTTACGAACTCTTGGCAGGGGAACCTACCGGGTACCGGGCTCGCGGCGTCCACAGAGACCCCTTTGGCTTTACGGCGGCCACAACGTCATCCAGTTCCTCGGTCCACCGCCCGAAGTGGTACAGCGTGCTGCGGCGTCACACCGCGCCGAGTCGGCGGAATTCATGGATGGCTAGGGGGTACAAGGATGAGAGGATTATCGATTTCAGTTGCCCGTCGAGGGACGCTGCGAGGAATTGCGTGCAGGGGACGCCGAAGTGCTCCCACCGTCCGCCGCGGGCCTCGTTGACCATGACGGTCCACTGGTCAGCTTCGAGGCCGGGCTGGACGAGCCAGTAGATGCATTCGCCGTTGTCCGTGGTCGCCCATGGGATGACTCGGGCACCCGCTGCTTCGAGCTCTGCCGGCTTCCTCTCGAACTCCCACAGGTCCTCGAGGCCTTCGGCCTGGTTCTCGGCCCAATCGATGAGGTCGTAGTTCTCGTTGGGGCAACTGGGCTCGAGGACGTACAGGTAGTCGTCCCAGTTGCTTCCGCCCTAGGTGCGGATGAGCTCCTTGTAGTCGGAGGGAAGCTCGACGCCAAGGGTGCGTTCGACCTCCTCCCAGTCATTCTGGCGGGGCTCGCTCGGGGCTGGGGCGATTTCGCTAAGGCGCGTAAGGGCGTTGGGCATAACGGGGTCCTGTTTCTGGGGTATGAATCCGTGAGGCAGGGTGGGGAGGGTTAGGCGGGCCGGCCTCGTCAGCTGTATCTCTTCACGTTGGGTATGAATGCAGCGCTTCCCAACTCGGTGATTCCGGTGCTTCTGTGTTGAGTGAATGTGAATCCATTCGAGCCATAGGCTTCGATGTCCACGCCTGTGGGGATTTCATCGGTCCCGTTGTATCGAGGGGTGATGCTGTACTGGATGGTTTCTCCGGATTCGACTGCGGCCCTGACCTGGTTTTCGATGTGCTGCATGACGGGGGAGTTGGCGTACGAATGCATGGTGACGAAATTTGCCTGATTGTAGTTTGATCCGCCGAGTTGCGCGCCGAAGAGGTGGGCCCGGTTGTATCCCTTGTCCTTTTCCCAGTCGGGGGGATCGCCGTGCGGGTCTAAGGGGTTCTTGCCCATCATGTAGTCCCCGAGGGTGGAGTGCATTCCTGTCGGCCGGCCCAGCGCGTCGAGTTCGCCGTAGACAACCCTGCGGCCCCATGTCGGGTCGTCCTCCTCTGCCTCGCCCCGTCGCTGGCCAGAGAACTTGGCCCGTGCGGCATCGCCGTGAAAACTGTCCTCCCTGGGGCAATCCAGGTTCCCGCCGAGAACGACCTCCCTGCCCACCACCGCGCTCGGCCCGAGGGCCAGATCGCCCGCCAGTGCGTTCCCCGCCGCGGTCAGCACGAGGACGTCGCCGCCGCCATCACCTTCCTCGCCAACCCCAACACATCGTTCATCACTGCCCAGCCGTTGGCCATCGATGGCGGCTGGATGCCCCACTGACCCACCACGACCACAGGGAGAAGCCCATGAAGGAGCGCGTCCGCGCCATCCTGCTCACCACCGACGGCACCATGCTCGTCATCAACCGCATCCGCCCCGGCATCCCCCCGTACCAGGTCCTCGTCGGCGGCGGCGTTGAGTCCCAGGACGCCGACCTGGAAGGCGCGCTGCTCAGGGAGATCCACGAGGAAATCGCCGGCGAAGCCGTCAACCTGCACCCCTTCCGTCAGCTGGAGAACGACAAGGGCGAGACCGAGCACTTCTACCTCGCCCGGATCGGCGTCTGGAACTTCGACGACCGCACAGGCCCGGAGTTCGCGTGCGACGACCGCGGCGAGTACCTGCTCGAGGAGGTCCCGCTCACCGTTGAAGCCGTCGACGCACTGAACCTGATGCCACCCCAGCTCAAGGACGCGCTGCTCGACGCGATCCGAGCGGGAAGCCTCACCGTCCCAGTGGCGTGGCCGGCCGAGTATCCGTCCCTGCCGCATGGCCGTCAGCCGCCGCCGAGCAGTGGCCCGACCCGTGGTTCGAGTCCTGGGAGCCCGTCGCGCCCGCCGGCTGTGGGGCTACGGCCGTCTGAAGTCGTGCCCCATCGTCCGGATATGGTCGAGGCGCTCTTGCGGACCGGTCCTACGCTGGAGGCATGGCCACCGATCCCTTGCTGAGGCAAGGCCCCGACTCGACGGAGCTGGTTCTGCGCGTCGGTCCGGCCGGGCCGACGTGGAACGTGCTGGCCTCGGCGGGGCCGGCGCTGTTCGCTCCGCTCGCTCTGGGCGCGCTGACCCTGCTCGTCGCCTTCGGCATGGCGATGGCCGGGGCGCGGGCGTCGACCGTGTTCGTGGTGGTGGGTGTGATCGCCGGGCTGGAGTACCTGATCGGCTGGCTGGCGCTGGCCTCTTCCCGGGCCCGGGACATCCTGCGGGTGGAGTTCGCGCCGGCCGGGGTGCCTGCGTCTCTGCGGTTGGTCCGGGGCGCCGGGCCGGACGACTGGCTGCCCGTCAAGACCCTGCGCGAGGTGCGGCTGACGCACAAGGTGGTGGAGCCGTACCAGGGGGACCACAAGCCGGCCGTCTCCACGCTCGCGCTGGAACTCTTCCTGCAGGGCGTCCAGGAGCAGATCTCTCTCCCGTTCGACGGCGACCCGCAGCGTCTCGCCGACGCGCTGAAGGCCCTGCTCGGCCCGGCCGGGGTCGTGGTGCTGCTGCGCACCGAGCGCAGCACGCGCGATCGGCCGCAGCCCAAATCCAGCTGGACTTCCGGCGGTTCGGCATCGGCCAACTCGGGTGGCGGCTGACCCCGGGCTGCCCGTGGCGCTCCCCGGTTGGGCGTGTTGAGCCGCCGGGCCGGCTCGGCAGCAGACGGGTCCTGCGGCCACGGGTGGCGGGGGTAGCAGCCGCGGAGCTCGGCCCGCACGGCGCGGTAACCCTCGCGCCAGAACGACGCGAGGTCGCCGGTGACGGCGGCCGGGTGCCCGGCCGGGGAGAGCAGGTGGACGGTCAGCGGGGGCCGCCCGTCCGCCAGCGCGAAGGCGGCAGACCAGCCGAACAACTCCTGTAGTTTCACCGCGAGTACGGGCCGCTCGCCGCCGTAGTCGACCCGTACCCGCGAGCCTGGCCATGTGGACCAGCCGGACAGTCAGTATCGGTGAGAACGATCACGATCGGTGGTGGCGACGGCGCGGTGCCTCTTGCGGCAGTCAACCGCGTCGAAATGCGGAGGCCCGCCCCCGCGGGAGCCGAGCTTCTGGCGGTTGCTCGCCTGGTCGGCCTTGTCGGGGATGGTGCAGCGAATGCCCCGTCGGCGCAGGTGGGCCCGGTTCTTCCGGGAGGCGTACGCCTTGTCAGCCCTCACGTGATCAGGGCGGACGCGTGGCCGGCCCGACCCGATGCGGGGCACGCGGCGGACCTTGTCCAGCACGGGTTCGAACTGCGCTGAGTCCCCGCGCTGTCCAGCGGTGATCACGAGGGACATGGGCTTCTGGCCCTGCTCGACGGCCAGGTGCAGCCTGGTGGTGAATCCGCAGGATGGCCTCACAGGACCGGAGCGGCGCAAGGTCTCGGTCTCATCTGCCTCGACCTCCTCGGAGACGTCCTACGTCGGGATTCTCAGCGATCTTCGACGCAACGGGATCTGGGGGAACGGGCCTTTCGGGCCGCCCGTGCGCCCGGTGTGCAGGTAGAGAGGGGGGCGCCGCGCTGGTCCCGTCAGAGCTTTCACGAGAGGGAGGGGCCGGGACCGAATGCAGGGAGGGCCTCGGCCACCTGTCGGTGACCGAGGTCCTCCGAGCTCGCGCAGCTCCTTCAGCAGCGGAACGTCCGCCGCGTGCCCGTCGATGACGGCGCTGGTGTCGCCATTGGCCCGATGCCGACGCATCAGCGCCCAAGCGGCAGGACTCGTCTCCGTTCAGGCGGGCCAGGTGCGCGCTGACGGCAGTCAGGCCCTCGTTCTCGCCCAGTTGCTGCATCTGGGCGGCCAGCGGCGGCCAGGTCCCGGCCGTGGGGGTGCGGTAGATGGGGCGGTCAGTGTTCGAGGTCGGCGCGCATGGAGGCGAAGAGGCGGGCGGCGTCGGCTGGGGTGGTGCGGGGGAAGAGTGCGACGGCGGCGGTGGCGGTGTCGGTCCAGCCGCAGATGACGTCGGTGGCGTTGGCGGACTCGGGCAGGCTGAGGCATTCGAGGGATCCGCCGAACGGGCCGGGCTGGTACGGCTTGGCGGTGGTGGGGGTGCCGGTGGAGCCGTTCTGCAGCGCGTAGTCGATCAGGCCGCGCCAAAGGTGCTCGCGACGCTTGTTCGGGTCCTCGGGAACGCTGTCGACGCCTACGAAAAGGATGCGGCGGCCGGAGGTCTGGCCGGCACGGTTGTAGTCGGCGACCACCAGGTGCATGTCGTCACGCATCTCGCCCGGGTCGATGGGGACGTCGGAGACCGCGTTGGCGCCGGTGGCCTTGGTGAGCCCGCCGGCGGTGGCGGCCTCGGTCAGCGTGTGCTTGCCCGAACCGGCGGGCCGGGTGGAAGCGGGCCTTGCGGGCGCGGAGACGGGGGTGGAGGCGGGAGCGGCGGGAGGGCCTTCGGCTTCGCCTGCAGGGTTGCAGGCGGTCAGCGTCAGCGTGGGTGCGAGGGCGATCGTGGCGAAGAGGGGGCGGGGACCAAGGATGGGCATGGCGGGGTCTCCCGGGTGTGGTGGTCGGCTGGGCTGCTGGGCCCAATGGCCGCAGGCTAGTGGCCGACTGGGCGGGCGGGTGCCCTGAGCCAAATTCCCTTACAGCACCGGGACATGGTGGTGACGTAAGAGCCTGGTGGTGACGGGCACCGTGTCCCTTTTCTCCTCGCCACATCGGTAACCGGCACGTCGCCCTCATCCGTACCTTCAACGTCCCTGAACAAGAGGCGGCGGCCGCCGGTGCTGGCCCCGCAGGTGCGCTGCCGGTACGTCGGTGGGTGGGTGGCGACCAAGCACTGGTGGGCGCTGTCGGTGGACCAGGCCGAGCGCGAGGCGTTGCTGCGGTACGCGGCCGGCTGCCCGAACGCGGTGCTGGCCTTCGACCGGGCCAGCTGACGGGCCGAGCCCCTCCCGGCGTCGTGAAGTTCGGCGGCGCCGCGGGTTGCGGACCTTCGGGAGTGTTGGTGTAACCGCGTGCGAGAACGTTGGCGTGCACCCCTCTGGCCTGCGGTTTTGTGGGACTTTCGGGGCTTGCCCCTCCGCGTTCGAAAGTGGCCCCCGGTGCAAATGACTCGTGCCGAACCACAAGGAGAGGTGGGTGGTCCCGGTGCAGCCCAACCGCATGACGTCAATCGTCAAGGCCATCTTCACACTGAAGCGGCAGCGCGGCAGATCCTTAGTGAGCGCTTCGTCTGGCGATAACCGCCACATGAAGCGCTCACGCGGAACCGAAACCCCTGGGGTCAGTCCTGATCTTGGCTGAACTGGGCCGCGTACCAACTGGAGTCGATGGCGGGGTTGCGCAGCGCCCCCCAGAATCGGTCGTCAGGTATAAGTGGCAGGGGCTGATTGCTCAGGTCCGCATGCAGATCCGCACGCCAGTCGAGAGTGAAGTGACTCCGGGTCTCCGCGCTCTCGCACACAGACCGGTACGGGGACCCCCAGATCCCGAGGGCTATCTTCTCCGCGGCCCACCTGCGCGTGTGGTCTCGGCCGGTGTCGGCCTGTGCGAGCACCGCGCGGAGTCGCAAGGCGAGCGGGCCGGTCTGGTCAGGCTGCGGCAGGGCCACACCGCACTCCCACGCGTCCAGGGCTGTCTTGATCTCCGGGTAGTTGTTCAGACCCGTTTCGACCGCCAGCCTGCGCAGCTGCTTCCGCGCGGCGTCGACCACCTGCTCATACGGCAGGACTGCGATCAGCGCACCGAGTTCCTCATGCCCGTCCAGGTGGCTCACGTGGAGGAGGTCGGTGGGACTGTAGGACAGGTCCAGCTCTGGCAGCTGCTCATCCGGTGAGGGAAGGGGCTCGTCGGCACTGTACTGCGGCCTGGCAGGCGGACACGCCTCCCAGAACAGCCGGCCGTTGAAGGTGACGACACCGGCGTCCTGGCCGCGCTCAAGCATGCCGGCCAGTTCGGCCAGATACTCACCCAGCGAGTCGGCCTGCCCGAAACTGGTGCCGGTCTCGTCGAAGAACCGTCCGATCACACCGAAGGAGTCCCGCCCGGTACGGCAATCCATCACAAGACCGTCCGACGTCACGTCGTAAGAACCGAACTTCACGTAATCGTGAAGCCAGTAGCCCTCGGTCTCCCCGTCGAGGCCCTGGTCGATGCCGCGCATGAACCCGGTGTCCCCGAGGATTCCGATCACTCCGAGCAGCCGGTCGCCCGTGCTGAAGCGGAAAGCCTCAGGTCCCTCCAGCGCCCCGTTATGCCGGAGGAGTGAAGCGACCAGGTCCGGAGGAAAGGTGACCCCCAGTTCCTGTTCCGCTGCTGCGATCTCCTCGCCGCCTGCAGGCGGCCGAAGCGTGGCAAACGTGCGGGGCGCGTGCTCGCGCAGCCACGCGTCGATGCGAGTCCATGAGTCCTGGACCAGGTCTGATGTCATAGGGCCGACCTTAGAACCAGCGGCTGACAACAGCTTGATCGTCGCTCACCGGCCTTGCCGCCGGGTTGGCGTTCAGGCCGGCAAGCTTCGAGCGGCCCCTTGCCCCGGCTCACCAAACTGCTGGCACCGGACGCTGCAGTCGCCCACTCGACACTGAAGCGCTCAGTCGCAATCACCCGATCGGTGGCCAACTCGAAGAAGCTCAGTGGACCAATCTCTCTGAAGGCTGACCGCGCGGTGTTGTCTCGACGAAGCGGGATCGGGATGTCCTGCTGGCAGTCTGGTGGTGTGGAAGACTTCACCGAGCAAGGGCTTTGCGACGCGATCGCCGCAGCGGAATCGCCGGACTCGTTTGTGCGGGCTGAGGCGGGACGATTTCTGGCGGCAGCACCGCAGATTGAGGGTGTCGCCGGTGTCCTGCACCGTCTGTTGCTAGACGCTCAGGACACCGGCGTGACCTCGGACACTGCGTTGGCTCTCCTGGCTCGGGGCGATGTGGCCGGCCTGCGGGCCGTGCTCGCTGCGCGCGCAGTCGCCTCTGATCAGGGAACCGCCGATCAGCTCGCTGCGGAACTTGATTGCGACCCACGCTGGGCGACCGGGCAGGACCGCGCCGAGCTGATCGCGGAACTTCGGACGCTGGCAGTGGACAGAAACCCAGATGTCCGCAGTGAAGCCCTGCTGCGACTTACACACCTGCGCTGATCGGGAGCCGCTGGTAAGCCCGTGGAGCGTTGCCATCACGGAAGAGCGCGTGCCGCGGGAGCTCTCCCGGCGGGGTGCTCGAAGGTGTGGTGGCCGGGTGGGGCCGGACACCACACCTGCATGGATCAGGCTGCCGCGACGGCTTGCGTGAATTCGAGGGTGATGAACTCGGCAGGGCGCAGGGCGGCCACGCCGATCTTCATCACGAGGGTGCCGTTCTTGATGTCCTCGTCCGTCATGGTCACGCCTTTGCCGACCTGGACGAAATAGGCCTCGGCCGGGGTGTGGCCCATGAGGGCGCCCTGCTTCCACAGGTTGTAGAGGTAGTTGTCGACCGCAGCGCGGACGGCTTCCCAGGTGGCAGGTCCGTTGGGCTCGAAGACGACCGTCTTCAGGGCGGTCTGGACGTCCCGCTCGATGACGCTGCACAGGCGGCGTACGGGGATGTACCGCCAGTCGCCGGCCGTGGCCGGGGCCGCCGCGGTGCGCGCTCCCCAGACCACGGTGCCGACACGGGGGAACTCGCGGATGAAGTTCACCGAGGGGTGCTCGGACTGATCTGTGTCGCTGACCTTCAGGGTCGGGCCGCTCACGCCCTGGAGGGCGACGTTGGCCGGCGCCTTCCACACCCCGCGTACGGCGTCACACCGCACCCAGGTACCCGCCACCACGCCCACCTGGCGGCACCGCCACGGTCTCACCGCCCGCGATGGGCTGCTGGACCCAGGGGTGATAGACCGCCGCGAACTCGTTCAGGTCCCAGGCGGCCACGGCCGCGGCGGCACCCGCCGCGTCCTGGTCCCGGTCGGCGTGCAAGATCGCCATCGCCTTGTGGGCCGCCGCGTACCGGACCAGCGCGCCGGCCCATTCACCGGCCGTCTGCGCGCCCCGGTCCCACAGGCCGGGGGCGAGGAGCATGGTGATGTCGGGGTAGGCCTCCAGGTCCGGCAGCGCCTGCGCGGGAGTGCGGCCGGTGGTGTTGACCAGGTAGCAGTAGCCGCCACCGTTCGCGAAATACCCGCGCAGGACCAGCCCGGTCACCGAGGCGAGCGCCTCCTCGCCCCGCTCGGTGAACTCCAGCCAGTTGTTCAGCCGCAGCACCGAAGCCGCAGCGAAGCCCAGGTCCGCCAGGAAAACCGGGACGGCCGTAGGCCCGCTCCCCACCGACACCCCCGCCTCCAAGAGCTCCTCCACATACACGCCCGGCACCGATACGGCCATGACCACGCCCTTTCCCGCAGACAAGCACCGCCCCGGACACGACCGGAACAGCGCGCAGACCGCGGGAACCGTAGCCACCACCGCCCCTGCGGAAACATCACCAGCAGGGCTCGGCCTCCAGACGATCAAGCTTGGCGAAAAGGAGTCCCCGGGGGCTCCGGCCAGGTCCGATTGAACTTCCATGACGCAAACGCACGTTCGTCACAGTTAGACGGGGGCAGACGACCGCGGGTCAGGTGTGGATGCGGCTGTTGGCGCCGTCGTGGCCGTCGGCTTCGTGGTCGTTGAACCAGTAGTCGCCGGCGGCGAGGTAGCGGAAGGAGTGGGCGCTGCGGCGGGGGAGTGTGACCGTTGCGGCACGCGTCCCGTCGCCGCGGGGTTCGAGGGGGTGGGCGGCGGGGTTCCAGTGGTTGAAGTCGCCGACCACGCTGACCGGCCCGTCGGGGGTGTCCTCGGGGAGGACGAAGGTGACCTGGGCACGGTTCTTCAGTTGCTTGCGTTCGAGCACGGGACGGACTCCAGCGGGAGGGGAACGGTTTCGCCTGTGCATCCTCGCGCGTACCGGGCCGGGACTGCGGCACATGGCCGGGCGCAGGCGTGCAGATCACCCGGCCGGACGGCGTCGGCCGGGTGATCTGGGTGCCGGATCGCCCTGGGGCGACCTCACCGATCCGGGGGGGCTATTCGGCCTGGTCTTCGTGGGTGCCGGTGATCGGGAAGAGCTGGCGGGTGCCGGTGATTTCGAGGAGCTTGGTGACTTGCTGGTTGGGGGCGTGGAGGCTGATGCGCCGGCCGTGCTCGATGGCGGTGAGGCGGGCCTGGAGGAGGGCGTTGAGGCCGGAGGAGTCGCAGAAGGCGAGCTCGGTCAGGTCGAGGACGACCTCGGGCGGACAGTCGCTCTGGGTGATCAGAGTGCGAAGGGCCTCGGCGAGGAGCGGGGCCTGGTCGATGTCCATCTCGCCGCCGACATGCACGATCACCTGCTGGCCATCCTTCTCCACCTCTAGGGGCGGAATACGGTTCTGCGCGTCTTCCATGTGCTCAGCGTAGAGGGCGCCCGCCAGGTTCAGGGTCCCGCCAGCGTCGATTTCCTCTGTGCGAGGCAGTCGTGTTCCTCATAGAGGCGGTCACGAAAATCTACGCTGGCCGGAGTAGACATTGGGCTGTGGTCTGGTTATGGTTTCTCTCGTAGCCCAGAGAGAGCGAAGGGCCTGGCAGAGACGAACTGCCGGGCAGTGGTACAGGTAGTTGCAGTCCGCAGTGCGGTGCGGTCGTGGAGTGTCGAAGCCAGAAGCTTGTGCAGGACGGCGACGGGACTGACGGCCGGACCGGGTGGCCCGTAGTGATCAGGGGCCGCCGCGAGCAGTACCGCAGTGGCAGTACCCAGCAGAGAAGTGAGTGGTACCTCGGTGAAGGTGTCGGCTGCGGGCGCGCGCACCGGGAAGTTCGGCAGTGGGGTTCCAAGCCAGAGTAGACGCACGATGGGCAACGGGGCTGGCTGCCGGAGCGCGGCGCTAGAACAGGCCGCTGAGCAGTTCGCATCACCAGCAGTACCCGTGTCACCAGCAGTACCAGTAGGTGCAGTACCGCAGTGAGAGCAGTATCCGGCAGTGAAGTGATCCCAGAGGGAAGAACGGAGGAGCCGAGCACCATCAGGATCGCCCGGACGGACAGTTGAGTCCGGGTACCGCAGGACATCGATAGTGAGGTGGTCTCCGGTCAAGCAACCGCGATCCCCGCAGCCCCGGCAGCATTCCGGTCGGGCAGGCGGACACAGAAGGCCGGCGCACGATCAGGGCCGGCAGATGGTGTAGCAGTTCCTTCGGGGCCCTGGCGCTTATAGGCGCCAGGGCCCCTCCACGCGTTTCCACAGAGAGGCACACATGACAGCAGAGAATCCGATCGGCCCCCTCGGCGGCCACCTGGACGACGACGACTTCCCCGCCTACACGATGGGCCGGGCCGCCGAGATGCTCGGCACCACTCAGGGCTTCCTCCGCGCCATCGGCGAAGCCCGCCTCATCACCCCGCTCCGCTCCGCAGGCGGCCACCGCCGCTACTCCCGCTACCAGCTGCGTGTCGCCGCCCGCGCGCGGGAGCTCGTGGACCAGGGCACCCCGATCGAATCCGCGTGCCGGATCGTGATCCTGGAAGACCAGCTCGAGGAAGCCCAGCGCATCAACGCCGAATACCGGCGTGCCGCGGAAGCGACCGACCGCTGACCGCCTCCACAGGCGACTGACTCCTGTGCTTGCCCGCTGGCGTCGGCGGGCAGGCGACGGGGCGAAGGTCACGGCAGGTCGGGTCTGCTTGAGAAGAGAACGCCGAGCCGCCTCCGCCCGCCGACCGCACCGCCCTACTGCGCCCGCACGCGAGGTGTTCCCGGGCGTCCGTTGATCCCAGGGCCTGGCCGTGCCCCGGGGCCTGGACGTCGGTGACCGGAGCGCACCGTTGCGTAGCCCAAGGGCCGCTGCCCGAGCGCAGGCCCAGGACGGGATACGCCGGTGAGGGTGCGCGCACCTGCACGCACCATGAAGGTGACATCACACAACCAGCGGGCGTGGCATCGAGGGCCGCTCGACGATGACCGAACAGCAGCTCAAGAACGCCCTCGGCCACTGACCGGGGACGGGCCGGCCGGTAGTTGCGCGTGACTTGCACGCGCAGCAGGGGGATCGGCGCTACCCAGGTCAGGGCAGCAAGACGCCACTGCGCCGTCGTGGACCACGCGGACTACGGGGTGAGGGTGAAGAGATCGCGTGCTCCGGTGATGTCCAGGAGGCGCAGGGCCTGGTCGGGAAGTCCGCACAGTTCCAGCGTGCCCTGTTCGGCTTCGGCGCGGTTGCGGAGGGTGAGGAGCAGGTTGAGGCCGCTGGAGTCCATGAAGGTGATGGCCGACAGGTCCAGGACGAGCGTGCGGCCATCCAGAGTGACGAGGTCGAGGGTTGCGGTGATGTGCGGGCAGGTGTCCATGTCGATCGCGCCGGCGATGGTCAGGACAGTGCGGGGCCCGGTGGACGTCGTCGAGGAGAGGTTCTGGGTGGGGTGCGTGGTCATCGGATCCGCCTTCGGATCGGAGCCCATTGCGGTCGGCTCCCGGATTCGGGCGGAGAAGGCCGTCAAGCGCGCGGCCGCCTTGGGTCGCGCGAAGCCGAGCGAGACCACCCGTACCCTCCATCGGCCACCCGAGGCCGGCCTCCGGGCGGTGCGGGGTCTCCCACCAGACCAGGCTGGTTGTCCTTTGAGCGTGTCACGCCCCCGCCGCAGAGGCCAGACAGGACCCGGCCATGTGTTCCCACCAGGGACGGGACCGCGCATGGGTCTGGGCCGGCGGCCCTACCAGGGGGCGTGGGCGTAGATGGTCTTTCCGCCGTCGGGCGTGGGTTCGGTGTGGGTGTGGGTGGTGAGGCGGTTGATGAGGTGCCATCCGTAGCCGCCGTTGCCGTCGGTCTGGGGCGGGCGGGGTTCCGCAGGCTTGGGGCTGGCGTCGGTGACGCGGATCTCCACGTGGTCGTCATGGAGTTCCAGGTGGAGGGCGGCGGGCCCGTCGGTGTGGCGGATCGCGTTGGCGACGAGTTCGGTGACGACCAGGAGGACCGCGTCGGTGTATTCGGGCCGGGCAGGGGTCCGGACCTGGGCTGCGTGGCGGAGGAAGTCGTCGGTGGCGGCCCGTGCTGTCGTCGTGGGCCGGCCGGTCCGTGAAACGGGCCGGTCGAGGACGAGCATGGGCGGAACCACGGAGTCTCCCTCCACAGTGCGGGTGGGCTTGCCCAGCGCCTGCCCTTTTTGCCGGTGCTCATCCTGGTTTACCTGGTCGCAGTCGCTTGTGCCTGTTCCGGGATCAGGCGCTCGTCCGGGTGCTTTCGCTGCGGGGTCCGTGCCAGTCCAGGCACAGGACGGTCGCGTCGTCCTTCGGCGGACCGCCGTCGTACGCGTCGCTGACGGCGCCGACCAGGGTGCGCACGACTTCGCGCGGGTGCTCTGCCGCGGTTTTCCGCAGGAGTGCCGGGAGATCGACGGCTTCGGCGTCGCGTTCTTGCATGCCGTCGGTGTGGAGCAGGAGGCGGTCACCGGGTTGCAGGTCGAGGTCCTGGACCGAGTAGGGCGTCTGGAGACTGGCGCAGCCGAAGGGCAGGTTCACGGCCAGCCGCAGTTCGGTGACCGCGCCCTCGCGCACGAGGAGGGGCCAGGGGTGGCCGGCGTTGACGAGCTGGGCACGGGTTCCGTCCAGGGCGATGCGCAGGAGCTTGCCGGTGGCCATGGTCTGGCGCCCGTGGTCGAGGAGGGCCTGGTGGACTTGGCGGGCCTGTTCGGCGAGGTCTCGCCGGCGCGGCGGGCGCCTCGGGAGGCGTTGGCGAGGAGGGTGGCCATCAGGGAGGCGTCGACGTCGTGGCCCATGGCGTCCGTGATGGACAGGGGCAGGGTGCGGGCGTCGAGGCTGTAGTCGTAGGTGTCCCCGGCGATGGTGGAGGCGGGGACCAGGGCGCCGGCGAGCGTGAACTGCGGGGCTTCGCAGGCAGCAGCGGTGGGCAGGAGCTGGCGCTGGATCTCCGCGGCGAGGCTGACGGTGGTGGTGCGGTTGCCCCAGTGGTACAGGTCGGTGAACCGGCGATCGGTCACGAGAATGTACGCCAGAGCGTGCGCGGCCTCCTCCACCTGCGCCAGCACCTGCGCACTGACCTCCGGGAGGAAGACCTCCAGGACTCCGATGGTGTCACCGCGGTTCGTCACCGGCGCCAGTACCCGCTGCCCTTGCCCGCCATCAGCCGCAAGCACCAGCCTCTGGGAGCGCAAGACCTCGTCGTAGACACTGCTGCCCGCCAGAGGAACCTGCTCAGCACGGTCCTCGTGTTAGGTGACCGCGGTGTCGTGGACGCGCAGCAGGCGCCGGCCAACGATGTCGACGAACAGGAACGACACGTACCGTGCCCCGAACCGGTCCCGCAGGTTCCGTGCCACCACGTCCAGGGAGTCCACCGGCGCGGCAGCCTCCGCAGCCGTGAGTACCTCGGCGAGTCCGATCCGCTCCTGCGCCACATCAGCCTCCGTCGGTAGGGCTCGCCTCCCCGCCCGCACGGCAGGAAGGTACATCGCGTCGCAGAAAGGAGAACGTCGCTATGGTTTTCGCCTCCCCGGTGCCCTGCGGATGCACGGGCTAGGCATCTCCTCATCTATGAGCCCAATTCTCCCGAATAGCTCTGCCGAATCCTGAACCCGGTGCCCAACGGAGAGTGCGGCGAGGTGCCCGGGTGGTCAGCCACGTAGGCGAGGGGAAACGGATGGTGGGTGGCATGTGCGGGCGGGGCGGGGGCAGAAGCCCGGCGTGCCGTAGTCCCCCGTTCGGGGCAGGGCAACCAAGGCCTCGGCCTGCTGCGGCACACCACACCTCCGTTCGGATTCACGTGGCGGCCTCGAGGGATCGGCAACTTGCGCCGCTGGAGGTGGCCGTGCTTTTCCGGGAGGAGGGATTACCTGTGGCCGTACGTAATCGGCTGATCCGACGGACCCCGTCCGCCGTGTGGGCCGTGCTGGCCGATCCGACCCAGTACGGACGGTGGATCGTAAGGCCTTCGGAATCCGTCCCGCTCGATGAGGCTGGCCCGCGGTCGGCTCCCGGCTCTGCTACACCGTGCGGCTCGGGCCCTGTTCGGCCCAGGGGGTGACGACCGTGCGCCATCTGAAGCCCGCGACGGAGCTGGAGCTGGAGGCGTCATTCACGCCGATCGGCACGGCGCGCATCTTCCTTCAGCTGCGACCGTGGGGTGAGGAAACCCTGGTCGTCTGCGACGAGCACCCCCTGCGCGGACTGGGCGGAACCCTGCACAACCCGCTGAGTGAAGCCGCTCTGCAACTCCGCACCGCGGAATGCTCGCCCGTCTGGCCGTAGTCGTGGAGGAAACACCGGAACTCGCCGCACCGGTACGCCAATGAATCGAAAACCGGGCTGCACATCTTCCCGCCTGCGCCAATAAGAAACAGGTAAGTATTGTGCGCATGTTCGGGGGGAGGTCGGGCAGATGACTGCTCGGAGGTTGATAACTATGGTTCCCCTGCTTCTCGTTCGTTCTGCTGGTACTGATTCTCGCCGGTGCGGGTTTCGCGATCAAAATACTCTGGTGGGTCGCGATCGCGGTCCTCGTGCTGTGGCTGATCGGATTCGTCGCCCGGCCCAAGGGTGGCAGCGGCCGGTGGTATCGCTGGTAGCTTCCTCACGAAATCCCAGTACAGAGGCAGTGTGGCGGTGGCCTGTCCTCCCCCGACCGGGGTAGGACAGGCCACCGCCATGTCGCCAAGTCCAGGCTCCATCTCTCCGCTAC
Source organism: Streptomyces sp. NBC_00193 (assembly GCF_026342735.1). Lineage (GTDB taxonomy): Bacteria > Actinomycetota > Actinomycetes > Streptomycetales > Streptomycetaceae > Streptomyces > Streptomyces stoeckheimensis. Next base: position 134,407 of record NZ_JAPEMM010000002.1, on the reverse strand, counting down.
CGGGGTGAAAACGGATATCGGGTGTAATGGGCAGAGTGTCGGGACGGTCGCCGTGACGCAGCAGGGACCTGCTCACCTCCAACGATCGACAGCCGCCCCGGTCCCGGAGGTAAATCTAGGTGTGTACGGGCAAAGATGCGGGGCAGGCGGAAGATCAGGACGGAACGAGAGTTCCGCCGTGAACGCAATACGGAAAAGGGAGAGTTGCCGGGGAAGTGATTCCCCTCAGTCTCCAATCAACCGGAGGAGTTGTTTTTCGCATGACTGAAAACTTTTGGGGTTACCGGGAGACCGCCGGCCGTCTGGGCGGGTCGGATCTGACGGGGTACAAGGTCGAGGCGAGCGACGGTTCCATCGGCAAGGTCGACAAGCACTCGGATGAAGTCGGATCCTCGTACATCGTGGTCGACACCGGCCCGTGGATCTTCGGCAAGGAAGTCCTGCTGCCCGCGGGCACGATCAGCCGGATCGACGCCAACGACGAGAAGATCTACGTCGACCGGACGAAGGAGCAGATCAAGAAGGCTCCCGAGTTCGACAAGGACAAGCACCTCGATGACGCGGACTATCACCGCCAGGTCGGCGGCTACTACGACGGACCGCACCGCCTGTAACACGCCCGGCATCACTACGTTGACGACGAACTGCTACGCCTCCTGGAGATGGCGAGCCCGGACCACCGGGTGCCGGCGCTCGCCGCTCGTGCGGAGGCCTTCGCCCGGGACGGCGATCAGGACCAGGCGGTCGGCACGCTGGAAGAGGCGTTCTCCTACCTGGCCTCCCGCGAGGGCGGAGCGGGCGAGGATAACGGGTTCAAGGCCCTGGTGGCCGCGGCGACGGTCATCGATCCGGGACGCTGTCGCCGGCACCGCATCCAGAGGCTGGCGGCCCATCAGCGAACACCCGCCTGCCTGGCAGCCGCGGTCCTGGCCGATCCCGAGCTTGCTCCCGTGACCGTCAGCCTCCTCAGAGGTGACGACCTCCAGGCCACCTACGGCCTTGGTACTGGTGGGCTCAGCCAATAGCTTGACGGTTATCCAGTTCGTCGAGGTTTCGTGCCGACCTTGGGGTGCGCTGGTCTGGTGTAGGACTCGCCGGTGGCGAGGACGCGTCCGACGTCATAGCGGGTGGCGGTCCGCCGGTTCTTCGAGTCGGGTGGGCGGCGGGGGCCGGGCCGATGGGGTTTTCGTGCAAGGGCCGGCGTGGCAGCCCTCACGCGGAGCTTCCTGAACCCCCGGCGGACCCCGGGCGGGGGTTAGTCTGTTCGGTTCCGCCGGCTGCTCCCAGGGCCGGCGGATATCCGGTGCGAGTGGGTGGGCGGGCGAGCCGGAGCTGGGTGTGTGCGGCCAGGACGAGCCAAGTCCAGCGGTCGGCCGCCTCGGAGTCCCGGAGCTTGGGCCGGGTTCAGCCGAGCCTTCGAAGGGCTCTTCGCGGCGACCGTCGCAGAGGCAGCTGCCGGTGTGAGCGGGAAGGTTCAGTGGGGCTAACCCGACGAGGAGTACTGGTTTCCGACCGGCACCGGGGACTCTGCTGCCCTGATGGAGCTCGGTGAATCTCCCCGCGCGTCGCATTGGGGTAGGCCAGACCTGCTCGCTGCGGTCGCTGCCGGGCCGGCGGTGCTTGCGCACCGTCGGCTGGCTGTGGCCGCACGCTGCTGCCTCCTGGCACGCGTCCCGTTCGATCAAGGTCGCGTTCCCCCCTCTTGCTGCAGCAGGTTGATCGCTGAGGCATCGGCTCATGACAGGCTGTCCCTTCTGAGTACGGAGGGGGAGCCATGGCAGAGGTCGGTGGATGGATCTGGGAGCGCAACCTGCGGTCGTTCCTGGAGTTGTTGTCGCACTACGTGGGTTACGGGTTTGATGCCACCGACTGGGAGACGGTGGCCCTTGCGGTCGAGACGACCGACGACGAGCGGCCCGACGGCTGGTACTCGTACCCCTTGGTCGGCGAGCATCGGCACGTCGAGGTTCGGCTTGCCCGCGCTGGCGGCGGCGATGAGCTCATGGTGACCGTGAAGGGAACTCTGACGACTGAACTGGAAGTCCGGGCGGACACCCTGCTGGCCGCCTTTGCAGCTGGCTGACCAAGGTCAACTTGACCCGTTAGCCGCATGAGGTGTCCTATCTTCTAGGCAGGTTGGCGCTCCCAACCAGTCCTGGCGCAGGCCCGGCGACGAGTCAACGTCCTGTGGGCACTTCTCCGAGACCAGCGGCACTACGAACTCACGCCACCAGCATCAACCGCCTAAGAGAACCTCTCGCCGTCACAGGCCGGTGCAGCGCCTGCGGAGGTACCACGACCTGCGATGTTGGCCAGTTCTTCGACCGCGGCATGCTCTGTTGGGGCACCGAAGGGCGATGCGTGGTCTGCTCGAATGGGTGGTGCGAGGAAGACATCGGCCCCATCACGCCCGAGAACATTCGACAGGCTCTGCTGCAAGCGCACGGGCCAGCGCGGCCTCGCCTGTCTGGAAACGTGCCGAGCCTTGTTCCCGTGCTGCAAGCCCTTCGCGGAACCCCGCTAGCCGTGACGCTGACCGGCGGGAACCGACACGACGTCACCCAGCTCCTGCCCCTGCTGGACGCCGTCCCATCGATTCGAGGTCGGCGGGGACGCCCCCGCCACAAACCCCGGCGTCTGTACGCGGACCGGGGCTACGGCTACGACTTCAACAAGTACCGCCGCCTGCTGTGGAAGCGCGGCATCAAGCCACTGATCGCGCGACGGGGCGTCGCCCACGGCTCCGGACTGGGCAAGGTGCGGAGCCGTTTGAACTGGTGCAGCCAGGCGAAGGCGCGCGGTGGTTTTGGGGTTGTTGGGTTCAGCGGCGGGCTGCTGAGAGCCGGCCGTCGAAGGTGATGTCGAAGGCGTTCAGAGCGGCCTTCCATCGCTGGGTCCAGCGTTTGCGTCCCTGGCCGGTGGGGTCGAGGCTCATGATGGCCATGTAGACGCACTTGATCGCGGCCTGCTCGTTCGGGAAGTGCCCCCGGGCCCGGACGGCCTTGCGGATCCGCGCGTTCACGGACTCGATCGCGTTCGTCGTGCAGACGATCCACCGTATCTCGGTGTCGAACTGCAGGAACGGCACGAACTCGGCCCACGCGTTCTCCCACAACCGCACGATCGCCGGGTACTTCCGGCCCCACTCCTCCTGGAACTCCAGGAACCGCTCCGTCGCGGCGTCCTCGGTCGGGGCGGTGTAGACGGGCTTGAGAGCCTTCGAGATCTTGTCCCAGTCCTGCCGGGCCGCGTAACGGAACGACGCCCTCAGGAGGTGAACGACACAGGTCTGCGTGACCGCCTGCGGCCAGACCGCTCCGATCGCGTCGGGCAGCCCCTTCAAGCCGTCGCAGACGACCATGCAGACGTCATCCGTGCCGCGGTTCTTGATCTCCGTGAGGACCTGGAGCCAGTACTTGGCGCCCTCACCGCCGTCGCCGGCCCACAGGCCCAGAATGTCGCGAGTGCCGTCGACCGTGACGGCCAGGACCACATAGAGGGGCCTGTTCGCGACCTTCCCGTCCCGCAGCTTCACGTGGACGCAGTCAATGAACAAAACCGGATAGACCGAGTCCAGAGGCCGGTTCTGCCATTCGTTCATGCCGTCGATCACCGGTCCGTGATCGTCGAGATCGTCGTCTTGGAGACCTCGGCCCCGTAGACCTCCGCGAGGTGAGCGGAGATCTCGCCGTGGGTCAGGCCTCGGGCCGACAACGACAGGACCATCTCGTCGACGCCGGTCAGCCGGCGCTGCCGCTTCTTGACGATCTGCGGCTCGAACGAACCCTCTCGGTCCCGCGGGACCTCGAGTACGACCGGGCCGACCTCGGTCACCACCGTCTTCGAGCGGGTCCCGTTGCGGGTGTTGCCCGAGCCGGCCTTCTCATGCTTCTCGTGCCCGAGATGATCGGTGATCTCGCCTTCCAGAGCCGACTCGAGGATCCTCTTCGTCAACTGCTGCAGCAGACCGCCCTGGCCCGTCAGCTTGATCCCGTCGGCCTTGGCCCGGTCTACCAGCTGACTGATCAGCTGATCGTCCAGAACATCCGGCGCCACCCCGGACGGCTGCACCTCCGCCACGGCCTCCGCCGACACGGTCACGTCTGTCATCAGGTGTCACTTCCTACTCGAAGATCCACCGTTGACCGTACAGACCCGGGGCAGGGGCAGGGGCAGGGGCAGGGGCAGGGGCAGGGGCAGGGGCAGTTGCGGTGCGTGCGCTCGCCGCTATCCGGCCAAGGCGAGGTTGTGCAGGCGGGCAATGCCGAGCATGGCGTGGTGGACTCCGTCGCCTTTTAGTCGGCAGTCGCGGAGGATCTTCCAGGTCTTCATGCGGGTTAGACGTGCTCGACACGGGCCCGGACCTGCTTGTGGGAGCGGTTGTGCTCCTCCTTCCAGGCCTGGAGTTCGGTCTGGCCGCGCTCGCGGCGGTGAGGGATGACGAGTCCGGTGCCCGGATAGCCGCCGTCGGCGATCGCGAGCGTTCTGCCGACGGCGGCTTTGGCACCGGACTCCTCCCACGCCTTGCAGTCGTTGCGGTTGCCGGCAAGCGGCTGGCCAACCACCGCGACCAGGCGGGTGTCGGCATCGATCACGACCTGGTGGTTCGTGGAATACAGGTAGTTCTTCGAACGCTCGGCCACGGTGTGATCGCGGGTGGGCACGAGGGTGCCGTCCACGATGAGCACGGTTCCCTTTGGCGAACCGCTTCCGTGGCTGGAGCGCGAGCATCGGCCCCAGATGGTCGATGATGCAACCCGCCGCCGACTTGGAGACCCCAAACAGCGGGCCAAGCTGGCGCATGGTCAGGTTCGTCCGCCAGTAGGTGGCGACCAGCAGTGCCCTGTCCTCAAGCGGAAGGCTCCACGGCCGGCCCCTGCGGTTCGCTGCTGTCCCTTCGCGTCGCAGCATGGTCACCAGCTTCCGGAACAGCCTCGGGCTGAGCCCCGTGAACGGGCCTATCCAAGACCGGTTCGGGGCCCAGCGGGTGGGCACCGGATCCGGCCGGGTGTCGGCACCGTGAACCGTGACAGCCGCTACAGCAGCCGACACCCTCAAACGTTCAGCCCCCGGTCGTCGGGGGCTCACTCACGACTCGGTGGTGAACACCAGGACGGTGCTGGCACCCACCGTCAGCGTCTGTCCGTTGGTGAAGTTCTTCGTCACCGTGCCGACCTTTGTGGGGAAGCCGTTGGCGTCGGTGCTCGGGGTGGCCCCGTCGGTGTAGAGGTACTTGTTGAGGGTAATCGACCCGGTAGGCTCGGTCAGCCTCACCGCCTGCGCGACGGCCGTGCGGTTGACGAGGACGAACGTCCAGCCTCCGCCGGGCAGTTGTGCAGCCAGCACGCGCACGCCCGTCGGCTCGGCCGGCGCATGGATGGTGGACCCGGACGGCAGGTACCGGGTCAGCAGACTCCAGGTGTAGAACCACGGCCGTAGCGCCGTGGAGTGGGCCGACACCTTGTCAGGGTCGTCGTTGCCCCGCCCCCACATCCCGCAGAACGTGGTCGCGGAATAGCCGTCGAGGCACCAGGCTGCCGCTCCGTCCACGCCGCTGCGGGCTTCCTGCACCGCCAGATCCGCCATGCGCAACGGCTGGGTCGTGTCGAGCGCGAAGCGGTAGTCCTTGCTGCCGTCCGGGTACTGAAGGGCCTTCGTCCCCGTCTCCCCCAGCAACACCGGATCGTCCAGCGTCGCCAGCCGGATCTGGGACACCGCCTCGTCCATCACGGGCTCGACGTACGCCGGGTCCGCGCCGTACAGCTCCTGGTTGTAGAAGTGGGCCTCGCTCCCTCTCAGCAGGCCGCTCTGTGCAGAACGCAGCCACCAGGAGTTGTTGCCCTTCCAGGTGCCGGTGTTCATGCCGGCCTGGGTCTGTGCCAGATCGTTGAGTGAGTCCTCGATGGTCGTGCTGTTGTTGGCGATGTGCATCGACCCGATCGAGTGTTCAAGGGGCGAGGAGGCCACGGACAGGCGGAGGTACTTGCTGCCGGTGATGCCGGAGGCGGTGTAGGTGTAGCTCCACATTCCGCCTCCGTCCTTGCCGGTGACCAGGGCGACCGGCGTTGGCGGCGCGACTGCCAGGTTCTTCCAGACCGTGCCGTCCAACGAGGTCTGGAAGGTGATCGCCGTGTCGGTGGCGCTGTCCGCGTAGATCTGCGCGGTGAACGTGTTGAGTGTGGCGAGCTTCCAGACCAGGGCTGCGTTGCACCCGGAATTACACTCGGGTGCGGTCTGGCCGCCGAGGTCACCGCCATAGGAGCTGATGCCGGCCTCGGCACTGTCGGCGCCGGAGATGACCGTTCGGGTGGTGTCCACCTCGGCGGTTGCGAAGGCGGACGCGAGGGCGGTGGTCGCTGTCTGCCAGTCGGCGTACGTGTAGGACTTCGAACCGTTGGCGACGTTGGGCTCGTTGACACCGACCCAGTACGCCGGCGCGGCGCCGGCCGCCTGCAGGTGCTTGACCAGCGTCGTCTGGACGGCGGCCGTGTTCGGGGAGGTATAGGTCAGGTTGTCGATGCCGAAGAGCCCGCTGACAACCGGTACGCCCTCGTCCACATAGTGCTTGATCACCTTCTCGGCGTTCAGATAGGCGGCGCTGGTGAAGTCGTAGGTGCCGCCCGCGTCAGTGCCGCTCCAGAACCAGGGCAGGTTGAACATGACCCGGACCACGCCCGGATTCATGTAATCGGTGCGGGACACCATCCGATTCCAGTCGGCGGTGTTCCAGCTTGTGCCGCTCGGCGGCTGGGGGTTCTGGTTGTAGCCCAGTCCGATCCAGTGGCTGCTCACTACATCGTCGGTGGTCGCAGCGACACTCGGGGCCGAGGCCGCAAGCCCAGCGCTGAGCGCTGCCGCAGTGGATAGCAGCGTCGCGCACAGCGCCCAGCAGACGGACCGGGCGTGCCGGAAACGTAGGAGTGATCGGGAGCGCATAGATTCCTTCCAGCGTCGTGTGTCGGGGGCGGACCTGCGGTCGAGACTGCCCTCTCCAGAGCAGGATGAGCGCGGCTCATGGTGCTCCGCAACGTCCACAACTGACGGCCGTTCCGGATTCCGCTCCCTGCCCGACAGGCGGGCCACCATGCAACTCGTCCTGGTAGAAGCCTAGTTTGGCTTTGCTGGTGAGTTTCAAGAACGTCTGATGGTCAGCGGCAGGAACGTCCGGTTCCACGGGAGAGTGATGTCGTCGAGTTTCGGCTCTGGTCCAACTTCTGTGGACCGGTGACGCTCAGTACCGACGGGGGTGCCGGTACGAGGGTCGATCATGCCGGTCATGGCAGGTCGCAGTCCGGTTCTCCGGATCATCACCTCGGCGGCACGGGAGTCCCTGAAGCCGCTCGGCCTGGCCCAGCGTGGGCGGTCGCGGCTGTGGATTGATGATCACGCGTGGTGGCTGGGGGTTGTGGAGTTCACCCCGCCACGTACTGCTGGCAGCGGTCTGCACGTCGGTGCGATGTGGCGGTGGCACGACGTGGAACACCTAGCTTTCCATGTGGACGCAGTCCGGGTCGGCTCCGAGTCGTTCCTCACCGAGGACCAGTTCACACCGCTGGCACTCGAACTCAGCCGACAGGCGGCTGCGAACGTGACCGCGCTGAGGGAGAAGTTCCCAGCTCTGCCGGACGTCGCTTGATACCTGGCATCCCGACCGGTGCGCCGGGGATTCCTCTGGGACGGCTTCGACGCCGGCATCGCGGCCGCCCTGGCCGGTGACCCGGACACGGCCCGCGATCACTTCGAGCGAGTCCTTCGAGAGGACCCGCTGGCCCCGTGGATGGTCGACGCCCAGGAGAGGACACGTGAGCTGCACGCGCTCGCGGCCGAGGCGGCGCGGCGGGTACCGGGCCGCTGGCCGGCCAAGGCGTCCGGGGAGTGGATGGTGCCCTTGGGCCTGACGCTGCTGGGGGCTGTAGTGGACCACTGGGCACCCCAGTGGTCTGCTTGGGTGAGGGCTCTTGAAGCCGTCGCTCCGGTGGTGTGGTCGGCCCGGCAGCGCCGGGGCCGGCCGGAGCGCAGCTAGCCCTCCTCCGGCCGCCGATACCGACCGGCGGCCGGACCCACCCGGCGGATGCGGGCCGGGGGCGGGACGGTGGCTGTGGTGCGACGCTGGAATGGAAGGGGGTCGGTGAGCGGAGGTCTGCCGATGCGTCCCATCTGGTCCGGCGCGATCAGCTTCGGCCTGGTCACTTCTCTGAACTATTAGGCGGCGTTGGGCGCCTGGTGTTCCATGCGTTCCTGCATGTGTCTGAAGAACTCCTCAGGGCGTGTCACGCCGGCCGTCACCCGGGCGAACTCGTCCTGTGCCGAGCGGCTGCGGGAAACGGCGAGGAGGAGTTGCTGCATTTCGGGGGGCGGTGGTTCCAGCATGGCGAAGTCGGCCGTGAACTCGTACATGCTCATGACCTCGGTGTCTCTTGTCTCCTGGCACGCCCGCATGGCTTCGTCGAAGGGCCGCCGGCCGGTGAGTACGTCGTCGAGCGCCCGGGTGCACCGTTCCGCGTCGCGGAAGGCGTCCTGGATGCCCTGCGCGGTGATGGGGTCTTTGAGGTATCCGGCGTCTCCGACGAGGATCCAGCCGGGACCGTATGGTTTGCGGAAGTAGTTGGGGATGGCCATGCCGACGAACCGTTCGGTCCGAGTGGCTTTCGAGACCCGTTCGGCGAAGGCCGGCGCACGGGCCAGGACGGCGTGGTAGTTGCCTTCGACGTCGTCGCGATTGGCCTCGAATTCGCGCATGGGCCAGGCGCAGATGACCAGCGTCTGGTCGTCATTGGTCGGCCATGCGGCGAAGGCGCGGTCCTCGCGGTCGTACGCCTCGAACGTCCCGTTCATCGGCAGACCGGCCCAGTAGGCGTAGTAGTAGGCGTTGATCTTGGGCTTCTCGGCGTAGTCCGTGGCGTCCGTCGCCCTGGCGACGGACGAGTGGACTCCGTCCGCTCCGACGACGATCCGGGCGTACTCCGTGGCCGTCCTGCCGTCCTTGCCGTGGCCCTTGACGCCGGTGACCGTCCCGCTGTCGTACAGGATCTCCTCGACGGTGAATCCCTCGCGGACCTCGGCGCCCGATTCCGCGGCGGCATCGACCAGGATCTTGTCCAGGACCGTGCGGCGCGGGGCGTAAGAGACGTCGAACCCCTCACCGGCAGGAGAGCCGGTGATGACGAAGGGGCCGAGATCGAACGCATAGGTATGGATGGCAGGACAACCCGTCTCCACTACGCGGTCCAGCAGTCCCCAGCGTTCGAGCGCAGCCAGGCCGGGTGGATGGATCAGGTGGGTGGAGATCGTGTCGCTCGGAAAGGTCGCCCGGTCGACGAGGAGGACCCGGTGACCGAGGCGGGACAGGAGCATGGCGGTCGGGGCTCCTGCGCACCGTGCTCCGACGACGATCACGTCGTGGGAGTGGGTTTCGGCACCGGATGCGCCGGCTGTGCTGGTCATGGACCTCACCTGCCCATCGAGCGCACCGTCTGGCGGAATCGTCTGCGGGCGGAGGTAGCGGTGCACCTCATTCCACGTTAGTCCAGGTCCGGCTCCCTTTCTTACTGAGCCGTGAGCGACTGCCCCGGCTGGGAGCACACGATCGCCGCACACCTCAATCGGGACTGCGTCTTCATTGCGGACAGAAGCTGTCCGCAAGTCCGTGCACTCTGAGGTTGCTGGTTCGGCTCCCCGGGCTTCGACCGGGTGCTGGAGCCGACCGGCGAGCCCTGCGGCCGTGTGGCCGCCCGGCTCCCGATACCCCCGAGGAAAGGCGCAACCGCGTCCGAGATCGTGCTGCTGGAGAAGGCCCTGAACCACACCACCGGGCTACTGGGCAACGTCACGCCCGACCAGTACGGCCGGCCCACCCCGTGCGAGGACTTCGACGTCCGGGCCCTGACCAACCACCTGCTCGCCGGCAACCCCTACTACGTCACCCTCGCCCAGGGCGGCGGCCCCGACTTCTCCCTCTTCGCCCGCGACCAGATCGGCGACGAGCAGCCCGGCGACGTCTACGCCCGCGGCGCCAAGGAAGTCCTCGCCGCATGGCAGACCGAGGGCGCTCTCGGGCGGCACATGCCGGTACCCGGAGGCGGCACGGGCCCGCGCATCGTGGACCTGCACCTGCTGGAGGCCGTCCTGCACAGCTGGGACCTGGCCACCGCCACCGGCCAGGACCGCACCGGCGACCCCGACGCCGTCCAGGCCGCCTTCGCCGGCTGGTACGGCAACTTCCCCGACGAGATCCGCCCCGCCACCGGCATGTTCGGCCCCTCCAAGCCCGCCGCCGACGATGCCCCGACGGCCGACCGGCTCGCCGCATACTTCGGCCGCACCGTCTGACCTGCCTGGCCGCGAACTGGGCTTGAATCCTGAGCGCCGTAGTTGGCCGATAGGGCCAACTACGGCGCTCCGCTGTCCCTGCACAGCGCGGTGATGGTGGGGCTGTGCAGGCTGTGCAGGCCGTGCGCGGAGCGGCACAGCGCGGCCATGTCCCCGGGCCGTACCCCGGGTACGGGGTGGCTGGGGCTTCACCATCGACGCCGTCGAGGTCTACGCGCGCGACGCCTTCCCCGATCAAAAGGTCTACGGGGACGCGGGCGCCCGGGGCTGGGAATCAATCACCTGCGGCGGCGGCTACTCCCGCAAGACCGGCTACCAGGGCAACGTCGTCGTCTACGCCCACCTCGCCTCGACAGCCGATCCGTAGGCCCGACCGGACCGCGCGTACGGGACTCAGCCGGTGATGATCGTCAGGGGCGGGCTGACGATGTCCATGGGGTCGTCGGAGGTCAGGGCGACCGCGTAGGTGCCGGCGGGGGCGTCGGGGACGATAACTCGGGCGGTGAGTGAGCGCGGGTCGAGGTCGTGTGCGAGCTCGGTGACCTCGCGGGTCTGTGTGCCGTCGCGCACGGCGTCGCCCGCGCCGGCGACTGCGCTCTCGGCCACGTCCACGGCACTCTCCTCCACCTGGCCCGCCGTACAGCCTGCGGTTGCGATCAGGACGGCGCACACGGCCCCCGCCGTGGCCGTACGTGCCGGGGGTGCACCAGACCGGCTGCGTAGGCGCATGGCAGTCATCCCTTCTCGCCGGCGGCCCCGGCACGGACCTGCCGTACCGCCCAGTTGACGGCATCGGCGATCTCCTCGACCCGCTGGGCGCTGCCGGGCATCCAGGCCGGGAACCGCTCCCAGCCGTACAGCCACACGGTGCTGCCGTGAACCAGGTGGATGGTGAGGTCGCAGTCACCCCAGCGCAGTGGCGCGGCGTCCTTGACGTTCGTCAGCGGGATGCGGCGTTCCCGGATGAGCTGGACCAGGAGCAGTTCCTGGTCGGTGAGGGTCAGGCGGCGGCGGAAGGCGACCAGGGCCATCCAGCACGCGAAGAGCACCAAGCCGAGCGCGCCGCCGCCGTAAGCGAGTCGCCCGGCACCTTCGATCGCGAGGCCTGCGGCCCAGACCGCCGCGCCGAGCGCTGCCAGGGCGAGGATGGCGCTGCCGATGCGGTGCAGCAGGTGGGGGCGCCAGGTCTGCGGGCCCGCGGACGCCGGGCGGGTGAAGCTCATCGCGTGGTTGGCTGGGCGAACCAGGCTTTCGCACTGGGCTGGCACAGCAGCACCACGATGGCGATCCCGCCGAGCAGCCCGTGTACGTGGCCGATGCCGTCCCCGGCGATGCTCCCGATGGCGGCGAGGGTCGTGAGGACCGCGCTGGCGACCGACACCCGGCGCAGGACGGGGCCGCCTCGGGGGTAGAAGAACGCGAGGACGGCCAGGAGCAGGCAGAAGACGTTCGCCCCGAGAGTGAACCCGACGTCACACGCCGTATGGTCCCTGACCCCCACCACGACCGCCGCAACGAGCGCGAGCACGCCCAGGAGGACACGTACTGCGCCGCACGTACGGTGCCCGGCATCTCGTCCCGCCTGGGCAGGGCCTCGGATGCCGGGAGCCGACCGGGGGGCGGAGACCGCCAGCCCTGCTGAGGACCGTCCCGCTCTACACCGATTCTGTCCGAATCATCCGACATTCTGACACCGTAAGCGGGCCTGTCAGGCCCTGCAGGTCGAAAGGTCACCGGTCCTGCCGCAGTAGGGCAGCGCCACGCCGCCGATGTCCTCGGAAGGCCTCGACTGTCCGACCGTTCCACGCTGGGCCTGCTGTCCGGCGCACTGTGAGGCCCCCTCAGGCCTACCGGGGCCGGGGTCTCTTGTGCGACGTGGCGGAACTGCCGGGGGCCGAGTTCGCGGGTTCTCGGTTCGTGGGGTGGGCTGGTGGGATTGAATTCTGGTCAGGTCGGGATTGGTTGGCCGGCTGGCGGGGAGGGATGGCTCATGTTGGATGCTTTCGCGCTGCCTGTCCGTTGTGCCGTGTGTGGTGCTACCGGTCAGGAGGGCGAGATCCGTTCGGTGTGGATCGTGCAGGGTGGCGTGTCGGTGACCTGGCACACCGAGGAATGTCCTCACCTGGCGGCGGACCGGGTCCTCGCCCACCGCGAGTAAGCCCCAGCCTCCCCGTGCAAGGGGTGACCTGCAGGGTGCGGGATCGTTTCATCGAATGTGAATGACACATTCCGGTTCTTCGGTGCCGCTCCAGGCTCGGCTCCCGACAGCCCTCCAGGGTCCGGTCCACTCACACCCGTCCATCCCCTCGCGGCCCCTCACCTGGAGACGACGTGAGCGGACGATCCTTCTACTGGTGCCGCTCCTGCCACCAGCCTCTCTATGCCACCGGCTCGACGACCCCTGCGACCGACTGGGACTGGGAGGTCGACCACCAGCAGCCCGGCACCTGCGGCAACCAACACCTGATGCCCCTGACCGGCACATCCCCAACCCCCGAAAACCTCCGCAACGCCTCACGGGTCCTACGCCTCTTCGGCTCCTGACCGGCTTCACAACCCTGAGCACGAAGCCACCTGTGCGAGGCCTTGAGAGGTGACGGATGGGTTACGGCCCGCCACGGTGTGCCGTAGCGGGCCGTTGGGCTGGTCATGGACCAGAGAACCGTTCCAGCACCAAGGTGTTCCAAGCCCGAGTCGGAGCCGGGGCCGGCTGGCGGGTCGGTCTCGGATTTGCCGATCTACGACGCTGTGGAACGGCAATGGCTCCAGGAGGGCCGGGAGGTTCCCACTCCGGGAGGATCAGGCAGGCCGGCGACAGGCCGGCACCGGTCACGCGATCCCGACCTGTTCCACCGCGGCTGACCAGGCCCCTGCTCCATTGGAGGGATGCATCGTGCGCGCACGTTTCCGCAGCTGAGGGCCGTCCAAGATGGGCGGTGTTCAACCAGGACCCGCTGCTGCGCAAGTTCCTCAACCCCCTAGGCCAGCTCACCCACTACACCGAATACGACGAAGGCGGCCACTTCCCCGCCATCGAAGTCCCAGACCTCCTCGTCGACGACATCCACACCTTCTTCCGGCCACTGCGCGGCTGACAGCCCCAGCCGCAAGCACCGGAACGGCGAAACCCCCGGGACAGCTGTCCGGGGGCTTCGCCGGCAGCCGCCGCCTTCACAGCCGGCCGGGGAAAGCGGCCGCCTGTAGGCGATCAAGGCGACCGGATTGGTGAGCTGCTGTACCGATGCACCCCAAGACCGGACCAGCACGTGCCTCCTGGCGCCGCGCTACACGTGCCGGACGACTTGATAGATCGTCTGGGAGGCGGGTGCTGGGTGCGGGGAGTTGTTCCAGCCGATCTCCTCGGCGCGCTTCTCGATCGCCTCGTGTGCAGCGTGAGCTGCGGCTTCGTCCTCGAAGAAGGCGATGGACAGTCCGTTGCCAGTAGCAGGATCGACGAGGTGATACGCGCCATGGACGCCGGGCACGGCAGCGGCAGCATCCAGGACCCAGTCTCGGTCGTCAGTCGGCATCGGTTCCCACACGGCAACCCTCGCGATCATCGCTGCCTCCTTCTTGTCGGGCTGAGCCTCAAGCATGAAGCAACCTTCGGTGACAATGCCCAATCTTCGCTGCGACAGGTCAGCTGTCCCGGCACAGCGCGGTCATGTCCCCGGCCCGCACCCCGGGTGCGGGGCGCCGCGGTGCGGGTGTACGGGTGCCGGCCTTCGCGGTGCCCGTGGTCCTGGCGGTGGGGTGCGCGGCGGGTTTGCGCGGGGTGGCTCTGCGCGGCGGCGTGGGCTCCAGGTGGGCTCGGCGGGGAGTGCTTGTGGGTCGGGCACACTGCGGCCCACGACCGACGACGAGAAGGCCGACGTGCTCCACGAGACGATCGAGGCCTACCTGGCCGAGGTGGAGGTCGTGCTGTGGGGCGTGGCCGAAGGGTCGGGCCCGCCTGTGTCCGCGGCCTGGCTGCGCGGACCCGCGTGTGCGGGACGGGCTGTCGGGTGGTGTGGGGGAGCCCCCGTGCCGGCGGTCCGGTATGGGGGCTCTGGCCAGTGGCAGGGTGCGGTCAGTCGAGTTTGCGGACCTGTTCGGCTTGGGGTCCCTTGGCGCCCAGTGCGACCTCGTACTCGACCTTCGCGCCCTTGCGGCAGTTCCTTGTAGCCGTCGGACTGGATGGCGCTGTAGTGGAACCACACGTCGGCTCCGCCGTCGTCCTGCTGGATGAAGCCGTAGCCCTTCTCGCTGCTGAACGTCTTCACGATGCCTCACGCCATCAGCTGTCCCTCAAGGTGTGCGTCGAGGGCCTCGGGCGCGGGGCCGTACCTACCCTGCCCACCGGCCCCACGCACCACACGCCCCAATCGGCGTGCTGTTCGCGGGCGCCTGGCGGGTGGGTAGCCTGGGTCTGGTGCAGGCGGACTTCGTGCTGTCGGTGTGGGGCGGCACGCCCGGTGTGGCCACCTTGTGCCGGGGCGCCGTGTGGCGGCCGGAGCCGGCCCCGCTTGTGGCCGGCCCGCTGGTGGCGCCCTCGGAGGAAGGCCAGCGGCACGCCGCCCGCGAGGCAGGCACCGGGCCCGGCGTCTGACCGGAGAGAGCTGATGGAGGGACGCGGAAACCCGCCGCCGCTCCTCATGATCGTTCTTACCCGATCGGGTAAGCGCCCGTGTGTTCCAGAGTTCTGGAACACACGGAGCGCCGTTGGGTCCCTAACGCTTGTTCCCAGGTCAGCGGCTGTTCAGGGACAGGAATCCGGCATCACCCCAGTCGGAGAACTCGTTGATTCCCTCGGAGTGGTCGACCTCTCCCCTCCGCTGCTGGATGTCCGGCGTGTCCGCGTGAGCGGCTCCGGCCAGGGACAGGGCCGCTGCGGCGAGGAGGATGGATGCTGCGATTCGAATCTTCGTGATCATGGCTTGTTCAACGGTGCTCGCTGCAGAGCGTCACGGTGACGTTCTTGCTGGACAGGCTGCTGCAAATTCCTCCGCCGCTACCTCGCCCAGTCCACTCAGAGTTCAGCGAGCTGGGCGAGCTGCTCGCGCTCCAGCCGGTCGCGGCGCTGTTTCTGGTTGACGATCCACACCCCGGTCCGGTGCTCCGTGCTTGAAGGACTGTGGTCCGGAGAGGGCATCCCGGGTGACCTGTAGTGAAACCAATTGGCAACCAGTTAACGATTGGTTTCGGGTGTGCTCCCTTCCGTAGAGGACATGCGTGCGCGGTGGACGGCCCAGCATCCGGGCATGGACACCTCCCCGATGGAGGTGATCGGGCTGATCCGGCGGGTTCACACGCTGCACGAGCGGGCGTTGCGTCCGCTGCATGAAGCGGCGCCGGTGACGGCTCCGGAGCTGGATCTGCTCATTCCGTTGCGGCATGCATCGGGGCCGGTCATCGCCCGCCGGCTGGCCTCGCACCTGGGGATCTCCCGCGTGGCGGTGAGCAAGAGCCTCACTCGTCTTGAGGACCGCGGTTACATCCGGCGCATTCCCAGCGCGGCGGATCGCAGGTCGGTGGAGGTCACCATCACCGGGGCCGGCGAGCAGGTCATCGACGAGCTGTTCCCCCGGCTGCTGGAGCGTGAGGTCGAGCTGCTGGCCGGCCTCGGCGAGGACCGAGAGCAGGTCGTCGCCGCCCTGACCCGACTCGCCGAGGTCCTCCAGGCCTGCGACCCCGACCGGTAACCCGCCACCCGACCCACGCCATCCCCCCGGCACGAGATTGGACCGTCACGTCACGCGAGCGATTCATCAAGCTGCTGCCCGGCGAGCGCAGGCCCGGACGCGTTGCCCTGCCCCCGCCCTTCCAGGTCAAGGCCCGTACTGAGGACACCGAAGGCCGACTGTCCCTGCTGGAAGTCACCCTGGTCCGTGACATCCCCCGGCACAGCCACCACCTCGCGGACGAGATGATCTACGTCCGGGAAGGCGAACTCGGCGTGCACTTCGACGGCGAGGACCTCACCATCCCCGCCGGCTCGTTCATCCTCCTGCCGAAGGGGATCCCGCACGCGCTCAGCCGCGCCACCGACATACCGCCGCGCGTCCTGCAGGGCTCCTCACCCGGTGGCTGGGAGTGCTACCTGGAGGACCTGGTCGAAGCCGGCCCGCCACCACTCCCGACGGAGCCCTCACCCCCGCCGACCTCAACCCCATCGCCGTCCCCCACGGCATCCAGTACGAGGAATGACCCACCGCGTCCTCGCCAACGCGGCCCGGACCCGTGAAATACAGAGAGCAGATCCAGTGCCCGATGAGCAGGCGGGGGAAAATCAGGGCTGACCGTGCTTCCGCGAAGGCGCTGTCCGCCTCCGGCCACGGGTGCTTCGAGCGCAGGGCCCCGCGCTGCTGAGGTGGCTGTCAGCCGGAACGGGGCCGTCCTTCTGACGTAGCCGTCACAGAAGAGCAGTCAGAGCCTACGGGGTTCTGACCGTCCTTCCGTGACCCCTACGACTGCAGGAGGATGTGGGCCCGCCCATTCAGTGAAATGACCAGGCCGAAGCTGATCGCGCCGGACCGGCTGGGACGCATCGGCAGACCTCCGCTCACCCACCCCCTTCCATTCCAGCGTCACACCACACCCGCCGGCCCGGAACTAGCAGCCCGTTTCAGTCGCTCTTACGCGCACCGGCCCGGCCCCGAGGGTGTGGAGCCGGGCCGGTGCGTGTGGAGGGGAGCTTGGGTCTCAGCGCAGGGTGAACGGTGCCAGGTGGGTTGTGGTGTCGGCTCCGCTGATGGTGAATTCGAGGTTGTAGTTGCCGTTCGGGAGGTTCCAGGTGCTCACGGGGAGGCTGTAGGAGCGGAACAGAGCGTTGTAGTTGAACCGGCCTGTGACCGGCCTGGTGGCGGGGCCGGTGATGCGGCTGGCTGTCAGGGTGATGTTCGGGCTGGAGAGGTTGTTGCCGTTCGCGTCGCAGATCCGCAGGCTGATGACGACCTGGCCGAGCAGGCGGACGGGCCGGTTCGGGTCGTAGAGCAGGCAGATCCGGTACGCCACGTTGTAGGTGACGCTCTTGGTGGACGGGTTGGTGGCGTTGTCCGTGGCGTTGACCGTGAACGTGTGTGAGCCGAGGGTCGTGGTGTTGATCGGGCTGCCGTTGGGGACGGCGCCGACGCAGCTCGCCACTCCGGAGGTGGCGTCGGTGCATGAGTAGGACGCGGTGACCGGCTGACGGTAGAGGTAGGTGCCTGCCGGTCGGACGATGGTGATCGTCGGCCCTGCGGTGTCGAGCCGCACCGTGATGGTCTGCGGTGCGGAGGTGTTGCCGGCATTGTCGGTGGCCGTGTACGTCACCGTGGTGACGCCGTTCGTGGTGATGGCCACGGAGGCGCTCGCGCCGGAGACGTCAGTGGGCCCGATCGGCTGGGCGCCGCTCGCGCTGTAGGTGATCTTCGTGATGCCCGAGCCGCAGGAGCCGTCACTCGCGCTGATGTTGACCGTTGCCGGGCTGGTGGTGTTCCAACCGGCTGTGTTCGACGACGGCGAGATGCCGGCGGAGGCGGTCGGCGCGGATGTGTCCGCGTCGTAGGTGTACCTGTCGGCGGCGGTCATCGGGCTGGTGCCGTTGGGGGTGGTTACGGTGACGTCCACCGTGCCGCGCGCCTGTGGCGGCACGTCGGCGGTCAGCTCTTCCGGTCCGGTGACGTTCACGTTCGAAGCGGATACAGAGCCGAACTTGACGGTGGTTCCGCTGGTGGGGAAGTCCTTGCCCTGCACCGTCACGGTGTTCACGCACTGGGCGAGTTCGGGCCCGTGGTTGGGTACGACTGCGGTGACCGCGGGCGGGGAGAGTGTGACGCGGTCCATCGCGGTGCCCCAGCCGCCGCCTGCGAGGCCGCCGATCTGCTGGACCGTCCAGACGTCCTTGGGATTGCTCGGGTCACGGGCGGTGCCCGAGTAATCGCCCCAGCGCGGGTCTCCGGTCCCGCAGCCGCACACGAAGGCCTGCGTGCCCGCGGCGTAGAAGTCTCCGACCGTCGTCCCCGGGAAGTCGCCGCCCGGAACTCCGATCGCGACCGCCGTGGGGAACATGGTCGACGAGGAGGCGGTGAAGCCGGAGAACAGGTCGTCCTCGTCGTTCATCGCGACGGAGCCGTAGTAAATGTGCCCGCCCACGAGACCGAGGTTGAAGTTGGTCACCAGGCTCTGCGTCCCGCCGGTCGAGACCCGGACGAAGCGCTGGCAAGCGCGGGGTGCCGTGTCGCCCGGGGGAGTGCAGCTGACGTTGAAGACGCCCCAGAGACGGTTGTTCTGCCAGGCGACCGACAGAATCCGGTTGTCGTTGGTCTTGATGAAGGCGTCGCCCCCGGCCGGCTGCGTGGCGTTGGGCGGATTGTCGCTGGTTCCGATGCCGAAGGTGTTCTCCGTCTGGCTGACGGTGCTGACACCGGGGACGCCGGTGATCGTGAGCACGCGCAGGTTCGGGCTGTCGCTGCCGAAGCCGTGCCACATCGCGAACTGGTCGTTGACCGCAGACTGCGACGTGGCCGGGACGACCTGGAACCTGGTGTCGTCCTGGTTGAAGGTCCAGATGGTAATCGTGCCGCCGGCCAGCAGCTCCGCCTTGTTGACGACCACCGTCACGACGCCCAGGAAGTCTCTGGGGGTAGTGGTCCTGTCGTAGTTGTTCCAGCTCAGCGTGACCTTGTCGTTGCTGTAGCCGAGCTTCGCCTGGTCCTGGAGAACGTTCGAGGTGTTCTCCGCGATGGTGTAGAAGGTCCAGCCCCCGCGCGGGTCGGAGCTGTCGCTGACCGCAAGGTCGGTCCGGTCGCCGTTGGCCAGATCCGCCTCGAATTCGGCGTAGAAGCGGCCGGCCGCCGCGTCGTAGTGCACCCGCGGGTCAGTGCCCGAACGGTGCGCCATGCCGAAGAAGTCGCCCAGATCGAAGGCGGCGCCCACGGTGTTGCCGGCCTTGTCGTAGATCTGGCCGGTGAAGTTCACCATCTCGACGATGTAGGTCGGACCGACCGCGATCTGCGCGTCAGACGGCGTCTTGCCATCCTGCCCGAGCCCCGGGAAGGTCTTCAACCGCTCCAGGACCGCCGTGGACGGCACCGCCTTCGAGGCGACCTTGGACTTCGGGACCAGGACCGAGGTGCTGACCGGCACGGTCGGCTGCAGCGTCGGCCTCACGGGCCGTGCGACCTTCGGAGCGGGCATGAAGGGCTTCGTCTTCGTCACCTCGCCGGGCCTGGGCACCACGCGAGGCAGGGAGCGCACCTCCACGCGACGCTCCGGCTTGAGCCGGGCCAGATGCCCCTCGCTGTCCGCCTGCGACGTACTGCTCGCCGCAGTCCGGGCGCCGGGCTGCGGCTCGGCGGCCGCCCCGTTGGCCGACGCGGCAAGGGTCAGCGTCACGGTGAGCGCGACGGCCGCCGTCCGCGACCACTCGCGCGCTGCGCGCAGCACACGTCGATTCAGCCGATTCAGTCGATTCGTTCGGAGAACCCGTCTCGATGACATGGGCTCACCCCTTCCACTCGCGACGGACGCCCCGCCCCGCGCACGGACGACCGCCGACGGCCGTCCCGCTGCAGTTGGCAATGATCACGGGGCGGTGTCTATCGGAAGGGGGCGTTCACAGCTCTCCGGCCACGGCGCGAGGCGCATCATTCCCCCGCTCAATTCCCCCTGCCGGGCTAGTGATCCGCGATACCGGCCGCCGGGTGACTGCGGAGCTGGCCTCGCGGCGGCCGTGGGCGGCCTCCGTCGCTCCTGGCCGACAAGGAAACGGGTTGATGATCGGGTCGGTGCCCGCATCGAGGTGGAAGTCGTAGAACGAGCCCAGCACGGTCTCGCAGTGTGTCCGCGTCGCCGCCGGGTACGTCAACCCGGGCCCGGCCCGTCCGGTCACCGTGTTCAGCGGATTGAGGAGTGGGTGACTGCGGTGCAGCGACGAAGACGAAGAGGCGGCGGCGGTCGACCAGGCGGAGGCCCTTGGTGGTCCATGACTCACCGTCCAAGGGGAAGACCGACGATGAGGAGGGCTCCTGATGGGTTGGGGGCCGCGTGCAGGTTGCCGCGGTGCCGGGCTGCGATATCGCGGGCGATGGCCAGGCCCAGCCCGGTGCCGCCGGTGTTGCGGGCGCGGGCGCTGTCCAGGCGGGTGAAGCGTTCGAAGACCCGCTCGCGGTCGGCGGAGGGGATGCCAGGACCGTCGTCCCGTACCTCGACTCGGGCCAGGCCATCGGCGCCAGAGGTGACGGTGATGTCCGTGACCGTGCGGGCGTGCCGCGCGGCGTTGTCGAGGAGGTTGCGCAGCAGCCGTTCCAGTTGCACGGCGCTGCCGTGGACGACGACCGGGTCGTCGGCGTACAAGGTGAAGCTCAGCGTCTGGTGGATGCGGAGGTGGCGGAACTCCTGGACCAGGTCGTGGGCGAGCGCGGCGAGGTCGACGGGCGTGCCGGCCGGTTGGGCGACGTCGTCCAGCCGGGCGAGCAGGAGCAGGTCGTCGGTGAGGCGCTGGAGTCGCTCGATGTCGGTGAGCGCGTCCCGTACGGTCTCGGGCCAGTCCACTTCCTCGGGATGGGCGAGGGATGCTTCGAGGGAGGTGCGGAGGTTGGCGATGGGGCTGCGCAATTCGTGGGAGGCGTCGGCGATGAAGAGTTTTTGGCGGGTGACGCCGGCGAAGACGCGGTCGAGCGTGACGTTGATGGTGCGGGCCAGCCAGGGGACCACCGTGCCGATCTCGGAGACGGTGATGCGCTGGTCGAGGGCGCGGCTGGTGGTGATCTCCTGCAGTTCGCGGTTGAGGGTCTCGATCGGGCGCAGCGCCATGCGGGTTACGGCCCACGCGGTGGCGCCGATGGCGAGTCCGCCGCCGATGGCGAACAGCCAGTTGGTCAGCGCGCGCGTGGATTCGTGGGACTCACTGCTCAGGGCGATGAACCAAGCGGCCGCGGCCAGCAGAGCCGTTGCTGCGGAGACCGTGACCACGACGCTGGGCGCGCGGTCCCGGTCCGCGGCCGGTGCGCCTTCCTGCCGTGGCGGCGCGGTCGCCCAGGTGGTGGCGGCGACGAGCAGCCCGGAGGCCGCGACGGCGACGCTCAGGACCAGCCACGGCAGATAGGAGGACGTCTGACCGGTGCTGGACATGCCGACGGTGGGCAGCCAGCGCGCATTGGCGAAGGTCACCAACAGCGCGGTCGCGGCGGCGGCCGTCACCGCCCTCCGGCTACGCGCGCTACCACCCAGCTTCCATAGAGCGGTGGCCACCAGGAAGGCGGCCAGCAGCGCACCGGGCGCCGCCGCCTCTTCGATGAGTGCGAGAACGCGGCCGAGGAGACCGGAGTCTGCACCAATCGGCGGCGGCAGCATGGAACCGATCATCAGCAGGGCCGCGAGGCCCGCGCCGAGTACGGCGAAGGTGCTGAGGCCCGCTATGGCGGCGAGGCGGTCCCGGCCCGCACGGATGTCACCCACCGTCGGCCGCCAGCCGGTAGCCGCTGCCGCGCACCGTCTCGATCGCTGTGCGCTGGAAGGGTGCGTCTATCTTGCGCCTCAGGGTACTGACGTAGACCTCGACGATGTTGATGTCCCCGTCGTACGACACGTCCCAGACGTCGTCCACGATGTCCATCTTCGGGACGACCTCGCCCGCCCTGCGGGCCAGGCACTCCAGCACCGCGAACTCTTTGGCGGTGAGGGTGATCCGATGTTCGCCGCGTCCGCAGGCCCGCGCGGCGGGATCGAGCCACAGGTCGCCCAGGCGCAGCCGGGTGCGCACCCGCGGGCCGCCGCGACGCAGCAGGGCACGGAGCCGCGCTTCCAGGACGACGTAGGAGAAGGGCTTCGCCAAGTAGTCGTCGGCGCCGGTATCCAGCGCCTCGGCCTCGTCGTACTCACCGTTCTTGGCGGTGAGCATGAGGATCGGGGTGTCGACGCCGTCGGTGCGCAGCCGGGCGCAGACCCGGTAGCCGTTCAGGCCGGGCAGCATGATGTCGAGGATGACCGCGCTGTACGCGTCGTCTCCCGCCATCGACAGGCCGATCCTGCCGTCGTGGGCAACGTCGACTGCGTACCCGGCGGCCTCCAGGCCGCGCTTGAGGGACGCGGCCAGCCGCTCCTCGTCTTCGATCACCAGCACTCTCATGGTCGTCAGTATCCACGGGACGCGGCGACATGCCTGAAATGATCTTCAGGGAGCTTCAGCCTCTTTTCAGCAGGTCAAGGGCAGATTTTTTCTGGATCATCCTGCTGGTCATGAGGGTGATGGCGACCCGCGTGATGAGGTTCGCTGTGCTGGACGAGTTGTTCGAAGTCGTGCGCGTGGGGGCGGAGTTCCAGTGGTTGAAGCCGGCGGCCACGCTGACCGGGCCGTACGGGGCCGGTGCGGGCTGGAGGTCATCCGGTCGGGCGCCGGATCGGCCGCCGCCTGCACCTCGGCGTCGTCGGCGGCCAGGTCCCAACGATGAGGCGTAGGTGCAGTGGTAGGAGCCCTCCGAGGGAAGCCACCCAGACGGGTCCTTGTCCGACTTGCTCCTGTTGGAGGCAGCGGAGACCGCGATCAGGGTGTCGGGGCTGTTCTGGTCGTTCGCGTACGCCTCACGCCGCGTGGCCCGCGGTGGCCGGGGATCGTGCCAAGTTCGTGCTTGTGGTACGGGCCTTGCGCTTGCGATTATCGCGACTGCGATCCCGCCGACCGGGTGGGCCGCAACCACATTGGGGGACACGCATGCGCGTCTCACGCCTGCTCGCCGCTGCTGTGCTCACCGCGCTCGCAGCTGGCATCGCCGTTCAGTTGGGCGAGTAGAGCCTGACATGAAAATAGCCCCATGGTTGGGTGCTCAGGCCGCGATCGGTGCGAAGCGAGCGGTCAACCAGAGGCTGTGGGCTTCCCTGATCAAGCGGCGCCTCGTCCTGCTGGAGACCGTCCAGGCAGAACGGGACGGTCGCGGCCAAGAACGCCTCGTCGGACCCGTAGACCAGGCCTTGGTGCACCAACCGGGGGGTCCGGCCGGGCTGCGAGGCGGTCACGTCGATCATGCTGCTCATGCCGAGGCTCCCGGGGAGGTGACGACCAAGCCGCTGAGCGCGCGCTGCCGCAGCCCTCGCTTCGTCGGCGGCCCAAGCGTCGGACCTCGATTGGTGATTAGAGATCGGCCGTGTCCGGCCCGGGCCCGAGGAAGCGCTGGCCGGAGGAGCGGGGCACCGGATGTTTCCTCGGGCATCCTGCGGGAGTGCTCGGCGGCGAGGCGGGCCCGGCGGGCAGCCGTCGGCGACCTGACCCTGTTCCTCTGGCAACGGCTCTGCCACCGACCTGGACGTCACCAGTGACAGCACAATCCTCGAGCACTGGTTCACCCTCGTTCCGTTGGCCTGAAGCCAACCGGGCTCAAGGGGCACGCCCCCGCGCCGGCCGAACCAGGTCAGCGTCAACGCCACCCGGGGTGATGGGCGTCGTGTGAGTTGCGGTGGGATGCGTCGGTTGTTTGCACGGGGTGTGTGAGGGCGTTTTCGCTGGTGGTGGGTATGGGCGGGGTGGTGGCGGTGTCGTTTTGTTGGTGAAGGTGTCTGTCGTTTCCGGTGAAGGTTGGTTGTCGTCCGTGTGGGCCTGAGGCGTGGTGTCAGGCGTGGCCGCCCAACTCGCCACGGCCTTCCCACCTGGCACGTACGAGGTCCAGCCGGGCGGGAATCTCTTCCCGTGGCTCGACGCCCCCGAGTGGTTCAGCACCCTCATCGCCCGCTTCCTGGACGGGAACCCGCCGGCCTGAGGGTCCGGCGGCGCGGGCCGGTGTGTCCGTCCGGCCCGGCACTGTCCGGCCGGAAGCCGACCGGATAGCTTGGTCCGCGATCATCATCAAGGCCGGTTCCGGCCTTCTCTCAGGGGGGTATGCCGCATGGCGTTCCGCAAGTTCCTCAGTGCGCTGGGGGTCAACGCACCCGAGGTCGAGACCGTGCTCGACGAGCACCAGGTCCAGCCCGGTCAGGAGCTGTCCGGCACGGTCACCGTCCGGGGCGGCGCCGTGGACGTGGAGATCGAGCGCTTCCAGGCCGAGCTGGTGGTCCGCTTCGAGAACCACGGGGCCGAGGCCCGCTACCTGCACGTGATGGAGGCCCGGGAGTTCGGTGCGCCCTTCACGTTGGCCGCCGGGGAAGTCCGCACCCACGCGTTCGCCTTCCAGCTGCCGCTGGGCATGCCGCTCACCCACTCCGACGGGGAGCGGCTCAAGGGCGCGTACAGCGCGGTCCGTACCGAGCTCGCGATCGACAACGCCGTGGACCGCGGGGACCTCGACGAGGTCGAGGTGCACGCCCTGCCCTCGCAGGCGGCCGTGCTGCGGGCCTACCAGGCGCTCGGCTTCCAGCACGTGGACACCGAGGTCAAGCCGGGCCGGGCCATGAACTCCCGACAGGAGGTGGACTGGTGGCAGGAGTTCGAGCTCGCCTTCCCCCCTGGCTACCGGCCCGCGATGCTGGAGATGATGATCGTCACCCTGCCCGAGTTCATCGACGTGTGCGCGGGGGGCTGGGCTCCCCGGCTCACCCTGACCCACGAGGAGGCCGCGGCCGACCAGGCGGCGCTCAACGCCCAGCTGGAGGCGCACATGAAGAAGCAGTACGGGGCGTGAGGCCGCCCCGGGGACGGCACACGCGGCCGGCGCCGCCCCCCACGGGATCACCCTGGGAGTCCGCCGCCCTCGCCACCGCCTTCGCCCACCGGTAGTCGGCCTTCACGCTGGGGGAGCGCTGGTCTGCGGGGCGATCACCAGCTGGTGGGGGATCTTGTACCCTGCCAGCCGGGTGCGGCAGTGCGTCTATTTCGTCGAGGGTCAGGTCCGCCGCGCTCGGGCGGACCTGTACCACGGTCGCCGAACTCCTCGACATCCTCGCCGCCCTGGCCTGCGATCTCTCGGTTTGGGGACAGCGGTGTGAGAGACAGTGAGTCTTTTCCAACCTCATGCTGAGGAGCGGTGGAGGACGAGGACGGCCTTCACGATGTCGGTGATGCGGTTGGTGCTGCAGCGGAGTTTCCGCAGTAGACGCCAGCCTTTCAAGACGGCCATGGCTTGCTCGCCGACGCAGCGGATCTTGGCGTGGCTGCTGTTGTGCCGTCGCTTCCACCGCTTGAGCCGGCGGCCCCGGAAGGGTACTCGGATGTGTCGGCCAGCACCTTGGTAGGCCTTGTCCGCTCTGCACTTCAGGCCCGCGGTGGCCAGCGCGTCGACGATCCCGTGGCTTCGGGCGGCGGTCAGGTCGTGGGTGGCTCCGGGCAGGGCTGGTGATGCCTAGAGCAGTCGGCCGAACGGGTCGGTGAGGACCTGGACGTTCATGCCGTGCCGCTTGTGCTTGCCCGAGTAGTACGGAGTATCGGCGGCAATCCGGTCGATCGGCAGCAGCGTGCCGTCCAGGATCACGAACGCCTTCGCCCGGGCCGTCTCCATCACCTTCGCCAGGGTCGGTGCAAGAGCCGCCAGGACTTCGATGGCCTTGCGTATGTACCTGTAGGCGGTCGCGATGCCGATTCCGAACCCAGCGGCAAGCTGGGCATAGGTGTCGCCGGACCGGAGATGGGCCAGGGCGATCAGGGCCTGGCGGCCGGCGGGCAGTCGTCGCCACCGCGTACCGATCTCCCGTCGCCGAACAGCGAGCCGCTCCGTCAGGTGCTGCAGGCTGCGGCTGGACAGATCGATCGACGACGGGTAGACAAGCACGCGAAGCTCCTGGCGGACACGGGTGATCTTGGTAAGAACCCGTCTACCAGGAGTGCCGGCCCCGGCGGGGTTCTGGGCGAGGGCGGTGTAGGTCCGCTCCCGTTCCTGCTGGAGAGCTGTGACTGATTCGGGCGTGTGTCGGCGTACGCTTCAAAGTGCACCGGGCGGTACACACGAACGTGCACCACGCCTCATGGCCGATCTTGCTGGACTGTCACGGAGTGGCAATGCTGCCTCGGTCGAGATCCTTGAGGAACTGCCGTTGGCCGTCCAGGAATCCGTCCGCGAAGAGCGAGCGGGGCGAGAAGAGCGCAGTGAGCGTGATCTTGAGGTCCGACTGCTCGATGGACCGCCTGAGAAATGAGTGGGTCGCGTCCGGGTAGCGCTTGGCCGTCAACGCACCGCCTGCCTCCAGCACCTCGCGGTAGACGCGCTCCGTGTCGGCGACGTCTACGTTGATGTCGTGACCCGCGAGGGCCAGCAGCACCGGTACGCCGCGTAGGGCGCGGAGGTCTTGCGTGGCGTCCGCGGTGTGGTTCTTGGAGATGAAGCCCCAGCGATCGGCGGTCATGCCGTCCGTGTCGCCGCCCATGGCTTTGACGTACTCCTCGAAGGTCGCGTGGCGTTCCAGCAGCCGTCGGGTGGTGTCACTCTTGGCGATCGCCGCGTTGGTACGGGCTGCTGACGCGCCCTCGGCGCGCAGCTCGGCGAGGAGGTTGTAGCGGCCCTGTTGGAGCCAGTTGATCGCGGGTGAGACGGCGATGACGAAGCTCAGGGGGGTCTTGGCGGCGACCTTCGGCAGGACCCAGCCCGCCTGGCTGACGCCCCAGAGGCCGATCCGGTCGCCGTCGATGTCCGGGCGGGCGCGCGCCCAGGCGATGGCGGCGGCTGCCTCGTCGGCCCGGTCGTCCATGGACTGGCCGAGCCAGTTCCCGGGCGCGCCCGCGACGCCGGGCTTGTCCCAGGACAGGGAGGCGTAGCCGGCCTCGGCGTTCGCTTCCCACATGGGCCTGTATCCGTCGTCGTGGGTGGCGTCGAGGGGGCCGTCGCCGTGGAGGTACACGACCAGGCCGTGGCGTTTGCGGCTGTCCTTGGGGGTGGCCAGTACTCCGTTGAGGGTGTGGCCGCCGTAGCGGATCGATACCCGCTGCTCGTCCATGGCGTAGGAGTGCTGCCACAGCACCACACCGACGAGACCGGCGGCCACGACCAAGGCCGTGACAAGTGACCACACGGCTATGCGGAGCCCGCGCAGTCGGGGCTGGATCTTTGGATGCATGGGATCTGACCGCCTCTGTTCGGGTGAGCCAACCTAAAACTAACAGACTGAGCACGGTCGTCGTGAGAATGATAGTTTTGAGATTCAGGTCGTTGTGAGGGAAGGGGCACGGCATGGGACCGGACACGACGGACACCGGCACGGGACCGGTGACGGTCCGGCGGGGCCTGCCGGTCGGCGCCGAGCGGCGGGCGGCCGAGCTGTACTGGGAGGCTTTCGGCCGTAAACTGGGCCCCGCGCTGAACCCGCCGGACAAGGCGGTGCCCTTCATCGCCGCTCACCTGAACGCCGATCGCGCGGTGTGCGCACTCATCGACGGGCAGCTCGTCGGCCTCGCCGGCTACCAGCTCGGCGGCCGCGCCCTCACCGGGGGATCGGCCTCCGCCGTACTGCGCGCGTACGGACACCTGCGGGGGCTGCCCAGGCTCCTGCTCCTCGCCCTGTTCGAACGCCACCCGGCCCCCGGACAGCTCGTCATGGACGGCATCGCCGTGGACCCGGGCATGCGTGGCCGTGGGGTCGGGAGCCTGCTCATCGAGGAAGTGGCCGCCGTCGCGGCGGAGCGGCACTGCCGGGAGATCAGACTGGATGTGATCGACATCAATCCGCGCGCCAGGGCCCTGTACGAGCGGCTTGGCTTCACGGCCGTGCGGACCGAGAGCACGCCCTACCTGCGTAGGCTTCTGGGATTCGGCGCGGTGACCACCATGCGTCGCGCCATCGGAACGAGAGGGGCGGGAGAACTGTGAGCGTCGAGGCGGATGACGTCGAGGTCCCCACCCGCATGCTCGTCCACGCGCTGATCCGCGAGGACGGCACCGTCGGCGCGGACGAGCTCTACACCGTCGCCAACACCCTGGGCATGAGTGACCAACAGGTGCGGCTGTGTATCAAACGCCTCGTGGCCGAGGGCCGGTTCACCCACGAGGGCCGTGGCCGCAAGGCGGAGCTGTACGCGACCGAGGACACCACGCGCGCCCTGGCTCCCAACGCGGACTTCCTCCGGTACGCGTTCCAGCAGGACGCCGGGCTCGCTCCCTGGGACGGTGTCTGGCACCTGGCCGCCTTCGCGGTGCCCGAATCGGCACGTACGGCCCGGGACGCCCTGCGTGAGACGCTCGTCCACCTCGGCGGCGCCCCGCTCCAGGGCGGACTGTACGTCTGCGCCAACGCCTGGGAACCGTACGTCGAAGAAGCGGCCCACCGCCTCGGCGCCCATGGTGCGCTCACCCTTCTCACCACGACCGACCTGCGCAAGGGCGACACCCACGAGCCCGTCGAACTCGCCGGCAGCCTGTGGTCCCTGCAGGAGATCGCCGACCGCTACCACCGCCTCGGCCGCATCGCACGGCCCCGCCTCGCCCGGCTCACCGGCCCTGCCGGACTCTCCCCGTCCGCACTCCTCACCATCGCGGTCGAACTTGCCGCCGAACTCACCCGCGCCCTGGAGCCCGACCCCCTGTTGCCGCCTCAGCTCCTGCCCCAGCCCTGGCCCGGCACCCAGGCCCGGCAGCTCGTCGCCCGGTGCTGGGCGGCCCTGCGCGAACGAGACGGCGACGAAGCACGCCCAGCCCTCTTCCGCCTCTACGCCGACATCACCCGAGAAGCTGCAGACCGGGCCGCGCGCTGAAGACGGGCCAGAGGGCGTGCACTTTGATGCGTACCGACCGGTGCGTGTTCGGGTGTATGCCGACACGGGATCAGGACCGTGCTGTCGTAGTGCTGGACGGGTTCCCCTCCGGCCGCGGCGGGCTCGGTGCCTGCGGGCTTCCATCCCGGCGTCGTGCTCCCTTGTGCCGGTGCGGGGCACGAGAAAGGCACGGGCAGGCCATGGCCTCAGGGTGGTTGGGGGCGCCGGAGACGGTGCTCGAGGATGACGCAGCTTCATGGCGTGAGAGCACGCATCCACCTCCGGGACACCGATTTC
Organism: Streptomyces sp. NBC_00193; assembly: GCF_026342735.1. Lineage (GTDB taxonomy): Bacteria > Actinomycetota > Actinomycetes > Streptomycetales > Streptomycetaceae > Streptomyces > Streptomyces stoeckheimensis. The sequence goes on along the minus strand of NZ_JAPEMM010000002.1, from coordinate 105,222 downwards.
CCCGTCAGCCCCAGCCACACCCCGGTGGCGGCCGGGCGGGTCAGCACGAGAGCTATACACGCGATGTATACACGCCATGTAGAGTGCGTGCATGTCAATCAGCTATGCCCTGCTTGGACTTCTGGAGTCAGGGCCCCGCCACGGGTACGACCTCAAGCGCGCCTTCGACGACCGGTTCGGCCGGGACCGCCCCCTGCACTACGGCCAGGTCTACTCGACCATGGCGCGGCTGCTGAAGAACGGTTTGGTGGAGGTCGACGGCACGGAGGCGGGCGGAGGCCCGGAGCGCAAGCGGTACGCCATCACCGACGCCGGGGTGACCGACGTCGAGGGCTGGCTCGCCCAGCCCGAGAAGCCCGAGCCGTACCTCCAGACGACCCTGTACACGAAGGTTGTGCTGGCCCTGCTGACCGGCCGCAGCGCCGAGGGACTGCTCGACACCCAGCGGGCCGAACACCTGCGCCTGATGCGCGAACTCACCCGCCGCAAGTCCCAGGGCAACCTCGCCGACCAGCTGATCTGCGACCACGCCCTGTTCCACCTGGAGGCGGACCTGCGGTGGCTCGAACTCACCGCCGCCCGCCTCGGCCAGCTCGCCACGGAGATCCGCACATGACCGACCCCATACTGTCCGCGACCCGCCTGCGGAAGTCCTACGGCACGACCCCCGCGCTGGACGGCGCCGACTTCGGCATCCGCTCCGGCGAGGTCGTCGCCGTGATGGGCTCCTCGGGCTCCGGCAAGTCCACCCTCCTGCACTGCCTGGCCGGCATCGTCACGCCCGACGCCGGCCAGGTGATGTACGACGGCCGGGCCATGTCGACGCTCTCGGACGCCGGGCGCAGCCGACTGCGCCGGGGCGAGTTCGGCTTCGTCTTCCAGTTCGGTCAGCTGGTGCCCGACCTGACCTGCCTGGAGAACGTGGCGCTGCCGCTGCGGCTGAACCGAGTCCGGCGCAAGGAGGCCGAGCGCAGGGCCGTCGGGTGGATGGAACGCCTGGAGGTCGCCGACCTCGCCCGCAAACGTCCCGGCCGGATCTCCGGCGGCCAGGGCCAACGGGTCGCCGTCGCCCGCGCCCTGGTCGGAAACCCGCGCGTGCTCTTCGCCGACGAACCGACCGGCGCCCTGGACTCCCTCAACGGCGAACGCGTCATGCGACTGCTGACCGAGGCCGCCCGCGAAACCGGCACGGCCGTCGTCCTGGTCACCCACGAAGCGCGCGTCGCCGCGTACTGCGACCGCGAGATCGTCGTACGCGACGGAAAGTCGCGCGACATGGAGCACGCCGCGTGAAGAACAGCATTCTGCGACGCTTCCGTACCCAGCACCGCCAACTCGAAAACCGCCGTGCGGCGGCGCGCGGGGAGAGTCCCGCCACCCCGGGCGACTGGGTGCGGGACCTCGCCTTCGGCGTCCGGTTCGCGGTGAGCGGCGGACGTGAGGGCTGGACCCGTACGCTCCTGACCGCCGTCGGAGTCGGCCTCGGCGTGGCCCTGCTGCTCGTCGCCGCCGCCGTCCCGGCCATCCTCAACGCCCGCGGCGACCGTGGCGCGGACCGCGGTGACTCCCCCTCCTCCTACAGCGTGGCCGTGCGGCCCACCGCCGAGACGATCGTCACCGGCCGGGCCGACACCACCTACCGGGGCCAGGACGTCTACGGGCGGCTGGTCCAGCCGGACGGCGACCGTCCGCTGCTCCCGCCCGGCCTGGACGAACTGCCCGCCCCCGGCGAGATGTTCGTCTCCCCCGAACTCGGGAAACTGCTCGCGTCGCCCGAAGGGGCCCTGCTCAAGGAGCGCCTCGGCCACAAGGTCAGCGGCACCATCGGTGAGGCGGGACTCCTCGGCCCACGCGAACTCGCCTACTACGCGGGGGCCGACAACCTAGTCCCCGACGGCGAGAACCCGACCAGGACCGACGACATCGGCGGCCCGAATCTCTCGGAGGCCCTCGGACCGTTCCTGACACTGTTGGTCATCATCACCTTCGTGGTGCTGCTGATGCCGGTGGCGGTCCTCATCGCCACCGCCGTCCGCTTCGGCGGCGAGCGCCGCGACCGACGGCTGGCCGCGCTGCGGCTGGTCGGCGCGGACGCGCACATGACGCGGCGGATCGCGGCCGGGGAGGCCCTGTTCGGCGCGCTGATCGGGCTCGCCGTGGGGTTGGGACTCTTCGTCGGCGGACGGCAGCTCATCGGCACGGTCGAGCTGTGGCGGATCAGCGTCTTCGCGTCGGACGTGTCCCCGAGCCCCCTGCTGGCGGCGCTGATCGTGGCCGGCGTGCCGGTCACGGCCGTCGCCGTCACCCTGTTCGCGCTGCGTACGGTCTCCATCGAACCGCTCGGCGTCGCACGGAACACCGGGACGGCCCGGCGGCGCCTGTGGTGGCGGCTGATGCTGCCGGCCGTCGGGGTGGCCCTGCTGTCCCCGATGATCGGGGGCCTCTCGCCGGACAGCCAGGTCAATGAGCTGAAGATCGCGGTGGGCGCCGTGCTGCTGCTCGTGGGGGTGACGGCGCTGCTGCCCTGGGCGATGGAGACCGTCGTCGGCCGGATGCGCGGCGGCCCGCTGCCGCTTCAGCTGGCCACCCGCCGACTCCAGTTGGACAGCGGCGCGTCGGCCCGGACGGTCAACGGCATCACGGTCGCGGTGGCCGGCGCGATCGCCGTGCAGATGCTGTTCTCGGGGCTGGAGAGCAGGTACACCCAGGACACCGGCTTCAGTCCGCTCCGCGGGGAGATGCGGATCAGCAGGGACTACACCGGTGCGGCCCAGCAGGAGAAGGACACGGCCGCGCTCCGCGCCACCCCGGGCGTGGCATCGACCCTGACCTACACACTCGGCCACGCGCACGAGCCCGGCACGCCCCCGGACCCCGGAGCCTTCGTGATCGTCGGGGACTGCGCGGCCCTGGGCCAGATCGTCGAGGCCTCCGACTGCCGGCCCGGCAGCGTCTACCTGGCCGGCGACCTGGCGAACCAGGACCCGCTGACCGGCGGCCAGTACCTCCCCGCGCCCGGCGCGCGGGTCGACCTCTCGACGCAGGACAAGACGTCGGGGAAGCCGGGCGCGCCCAAGCTGTGGACCGTTCCGTCCGCCGCCCGCCTCACCGCGTTGGTGCCGGACCCGGCAGGGTCCTTCCGCACCGGGATCTTCGCCACCCCCGAGGCGATCAACGCCGGTGACCTGGGTGACGCCGGCACCGAACTGCTGGCGAAGCTGGACCCCGCCGACCGCGACGCGGCCGAACAGGTCCGCAACACCGCGGCGCGGATGGACCCGCTGCAGTCGGTCCAGTACTACGAGGAGACCGCCACGGCCCCGCAGCTTACGAACATCAAGCGCGGCCTGTTCATCGGCACGACCGTCACACTGCTGCTGATCGGCGCGAGCATGCTCGTCACCATGCTGGAGCAGATCCGCGAGCGGAGGAAGCTGCTGTCGGTACTGGTAGCCTTCGGCACCCGGCGCTCGACGCTCGGGATGTCGGTGCTGTGGCAGACCGCGCTGCCGGTGACGCTCGGCCTGGCGTTGGCTGTCGTCGGCGGCCTGGGCCTCGGCGTGATCCTGCTGAAAATGGCGGTGCTGCCACTGGCCGTGGATTGGGCGGGCATCGCGTGGATGACCGGCATCAGCGGCGGTGTCGTCCTGCTGGTCACCCTGCTCAGCCTGCCGCCGCTGTGGCGCATGATGCGCCCCGACGGCCTGCGCACCGAGTAGCCCACGCCCCGCGCGAGGAGCCTCCGTGATGCCGGCGGAGCGCAGCGGGCTGCGAGAAGCGGCAAGGCAGCCTTCAAGAACAACCACTCAAGATCAGTTTCAACCTGGTCACTTCTCTGAACTAGTGGGTGCCCGACACGAGGACGGGTGTGGAGGCTTGGTTCCGAGCGTCAGTGCTTCGTGTCCGCCTGAGCCTTGCGTCGGCCGGCAAGCAGGGCGAAGCCTGCCAGTGCGGCCCCGGCGGCGAGGGTTTGGATGACGGCCGTGGGGACGGCGCTGGCGGTCAGGCCGGCGAGGGGGAGACGAGGGCGCCGATGAGGAAGCTAGTGGCGCCCAGGAGTGCGGAGGCAACTCCCGCGGCGTTGCGGGTGCGGTTCATCGCGAGGGCGTTGGCGTTGCCGATGAGCAAGCCGGACGCCAGCGCCGGCATGCCCAGGCCCGCGACGGTCAGGAGACCCAGCCCTGCGGTCACGATCGCGTGGACAGGGAAGCGGCGGACGAGGTAACGGCCGTTGAGCTGCCCGACTGCGACCATGCCGGCGGCGTTCAGGCCGAACAGCAGGGCGTAGGTCTGGGGGGTGGCGCCGTAGAGATCCTGGAGGACGAGGGGGGAGGCGGCCAGGTAAGCGAAGAACGCGGCGAACGCCCCGCTCGCGGCGATCAGGCAGCCGGTGAACACCCGGTCGGCCAGCAGCTCCCGTATCTGCCCCAGCCCCACTCCGCGCACCCGCCGCGCGGCCGCGGGCAGGCTCTCGGGCAGGCCCATCATGATCGCCGCGGGCAGCAGCGCGCCAGGTTCTCGGCGAAGGCGGCGTTGGCGGTGTCCTGGTCGGTCATGCGGCCGCGGCATGCGGTGTGTTCGGGCTGCCCCGTACAACCCTTTGCCCGGCAGGCGGGTCGGAACTGCGCATGACGATCACGTCATCGACGATTTTCCCTGAGGGAGATACATGAGGAAGCGCAGCCTGGCTGCTCTGTGTACGGCCACGGCGCTCGGGATCGTCCTCGCGATTCCCACGGCCGCCTCGGCGGCCGACCCCCACGCGTCCGGTTTCCGGGCGTGGACCGATCGCACCCGGGTCTACCTGGACTTCGGTACCGGCCCGTTGCCGAAGGGCCTCAAGGTGCACCTGCGCAAGGCCGGCACGGGCACCCCGGCCGCGACGGTCACCTCGTTCGAGCCCAGGAAGGACGACACCCCCTGTGTCCCGTCCTGCCAGGAGGACCCGGGTGTGACGGGCGTCCAGTCCGCGCCGCTGCGGCTGGCGGATCTGGGCCGGTACACCGTGGACGTCGAGTACACGGGAACCGTGGGTGAGCCGATCCGGTACAAGGACAAGGCCACCCTCACCTACGACCTGATCCCGCGGGTCACCTCTCTGGAGGTGGTCGGGAAGCCGCACTTCGACAACCGGACGGTCACGGTCAAGGCTGACGCGGTGGGCCGCGACCCCCGCAACGACACCGATCAGCCGCTGGCCAACGGCAAGCTGGTGGTGGAAACGAACGCGGTCACCGCCCCGGTGGTCACCGATGCCGCGGGGCACGTCGAGGCGCCGTTCACCTTCGCCGGCTCCGAGTAGATCATGGCTACGGGCGTGAGAGAGATCATGGTGACCCTCCGGCCGGAGAGCGAGGCCGTGGGCAGCGGGCTCGGCCGGTCCCTCATGGTCGGGACCCTTCCCCCGCCGAAGTCCAAGATCACCATGGACGCCGCGAAGCTGCGCGGGCCGGACGCCTCCACTGTCCCTGCGAGCGGCCGGCTCACCTTCCAGAGCGCCGACGGCACCTGGAAGCCGGCGCCCGCCGGCACCGGGGTCCGCGGCAGGATCGAGGGGCGCGGGGGGTGGGTGAGGACCGTCGAGGACGGCCGGTTCACCGTAGAGGTGCCGGTCAACGGCAGGGTGAGCGCTCTGGTCGACCACAAGGAGTCGGGCTGGCTGTCGAGCACGTACGCGACCGTGGCCGTGGACCCCTCGACCAGCGCCGGGTTCCACGGCGGCACGGAGCCGGTGGTCAGCGCGGACCGGAAGGTCACCCTTGGCGGCAAGCTCTACGCGTACGACATCCCGGCGCCCACCAAGCTGAAGGTGGTGGTCGAGTTCCGGCGCAAGGGAACCGAGGAGTGGGTCGTCAAGGCGACCCGGGAGAGCGCCGCCCCGGCTGGTGACAGCACCCGTGTCGTCACGGTGGCGCGGCTGCCCTACCCGGGCTCCGGCCACTGGCGGCTGCGGTACACCGGAACCCCCGCCATCCCCGCCGGATATGTCGCGACGCACGCCCCCCTTGCGTACCGGACGAACACGGCGATCCCGGAGTTCAACGCCGCTCCGGAGCCGGTCAAGGCCGGCCGGCCGATCACCATCACGGGCAAGCTGACCATGCCGCTGTGGTACAACGAAAACGAGTGGGTGGGGTTCGCCAGCCAGCCGGTCCGCATCTACTTCCGCGCGACCGGCACCACCACCTGGAAGTCGATGGGCACCGCCACGACAGCGTCGGACGGCACGTTCAAGAAAGCCTTCACGGCCGCCAAGGACGGGACCTGGCAGGCCCGCTACGAGCCGGGCCTGGAAACCTCCTTCGCCTCCACGAGCCGCGAGGACCTCGTCGACGTGCAGTGAGCAACGGCACCCACTGATGCCCCGCCGGTATTCTTGAGTTCTAGTGGTCGTCGCAACACCCCAGTTCAAGGGGTGCGATGGACTTCAAGATCAGAGAGAACCGGGGGCCTGGGGGCGGTGGCCCTCTGATGCGTGAGCGGGAGGTATATCTCCAGCTCATGCGCCAGGGACACAGCAACACGGAAGCGTGCCGGATCGTCGGGATCAACGTGCGGACCGGCAAGCGCTGGCGCAACGGCTGGCACTCGCCGCCGTGGGGGAAGCCGAAGCCTCCGATCACCGTGGAGGCTTCGGCTCCCGGCCCGTCGCGGTATCTCCGGGAGACGGACCGCATCCACATCGCCGACCGGCTACGGGAGAAGGCGTCGATCCGGCAGATAGCCGCCGAGCTGGGCCGCAGCCCCTCGACAGTGAGCCGCGAGATACGCCGCAACAGCGCCTTGTGGTCAAACGGCCAGTGGGTCTACCGGCCACATGCCGCCCACCGTCGGGCCGAACAGCGCAGGCCTCGTCCGAAGCCCGGCAAGCTCGGCCAGAACCCCGACCTGCGCGAGTTCATCCAGCAGCGCCTTGAACTGCGCTGGAGCCCAGAACAGATCTGTCACGCTCTACGGGCCGTCTTCCCCGACCAGCCGGAGATGCACGTGGTCCACGAGACGATCTACCAGGCCCTCTACGTCCAGGGCCGCGGAGAACTCCGTCGGGAACTCACCCGGGCCCTGCGGACCGGGCGGGCCATGCGCCGGCCGCACCGGCAGTCCCACAAGCGCCAGCCCCGTGCGATCACGGGCATGGTGATGATCAGTGAGCGTCCGGCCGAGGTCGCTGACCGGGCCGTTCCCGGCCATTGGGAGGGCGATCTGATCATCGGCAAGGACGGCAAGTCCGCGATCGCCACGCTCGTCGAGCGCAGCACCCGCTACGTGATGCTCGCCCCACTGCCCCACGACCACACTGCGGGCAGCACGAAGAACGCGCTGGTCGAGGCCATATCGTCGCTTCCGCCGCACCTGAAACGATCCCTAACCTGGGACCAGGGCTCGGAGATGGCCTCGCACAAGGCGTTCACCCTAGCCACCGACGTCCCGGTCTACTTCTGTGACCCGGCCAGTCCCTGGCAGCGCGGGTCGAACGAGAACACGAATGGCCTGCTGCGCCAGTACTTCCCCAAAGGCACCGACCTCGCGGTCCACCCCCGCAACCATCTGGACACCGTTGCCGCCGAACTCAACGGCCGCCCACGCAAAACGCTCGGCTGGGAAACCCCGGCCGAGCGCCTCGCTAAGCTCCTGGCCACAGCCAGTTGACCACTTGTGTTGCAACGACCCCTGGAATTCGCCATTCCGGCGGGGCATCAGTGCGTCGTCCCATCGAGGTTCACCAGCGCGGTGCCGCCGATCTTCGCGGCCGTCGCGGCCCCCATGAAGCCCATGCCGATCGTAGCGATCGCCCTGGTCTCCCGGATGTGGTGTGTGGCCTCAGAGTGAGGCCAGGTGCTCCTCGGGCGTATTGCGGGATCCTTGGCCGGCTCGGCGGGTAGCAATCCTCGGGTCAGGTGGTGTTCTGGCGGAGGACGTTCAAGAGGGTGGTCGCGTCCGTCTCGTACGGCTGCTCTTGGCCGTGGGTGTCGTGGAGGATCGCGCAGTCCGTGCGGTCGGTGGCCTGGTGCGCGGTGATGCCGTGCTGGGCGAGGAGGCCGCGGAGGTGATGGCTGACTGCCCCTGATGGGTGTGGGCCGGGACGGCGACCGGCTTACGCCCCGTCGGCGAGGATCAGTTCGGCCATCGCAAGCAAACCCCTGAAATCCCTGAGTCCCTCCCGGTACTCCGCCGAACGCGCCAGCAGCGCTACGGCGGCACGAAGCTTCGGGAGGCAGCCCTGGAGAACCCTGATGTCGCCCGGGCTGGGAACACCACCGTTCCCGAGGTACGCCATGACGCAGCCGGCCATGGTGAAGTCCAGGTACGCCAGATCGTGCCTGTCGTCAAACGGCACGTCGGGGAACGGCCCGGGGTGGTGCGCGGCCCACAGGAGGGCCACCTCGCTGACGATCGCCCGGTGCCGGTCGGGCCCGCGGGGTGGGATAAGGGTGGTCACGAAGCGATCCTCCCGCACACGCCGGGGACCACCCACCGCGTGGGTGGTCATGGTGGTTCCTGCCTGAGGTTGGGTGGTGCGGTCATTCATGCAGTGGGGGTGCGTGCTGGTGGGGGAGGGGCAGGCTAGTGGTGCGGGTGGCGTGGACGGTGCCGCTCTCCGTCGTCAGCCCGCCCGTGTCGGTGCCGGTGCCGGTGTTCAGCCACTGCCCTGTGAACAAGCCGAGCGCGGCTTCGGCGGTGGGGTGGGTGCTGCCGTGCCGCTGGCAGATCCGTCCGTAGACGCTGTCCGTGCCGGCGGTGAGGCTGCCGATGGTCAGCCGGCGAGGTGGACGAGGCGGACGGTCCCGAAGGGGGGCAGGGGCTCGAGGCGGAGCAGCGCGGCGGGGTCGCTGACGACGGTCCTGCCCCGGGCGGGAGCGGGCCGGTTCGCCGCCTGCACGAGGTTGGGGGTGTCGGTGGTGGGGGCCTGGACGGTGAGGACGGTGGCGGGGCCGTCGACGATCGTCCATCCGGCGTTGATGAACGGGCCTCGGCGAGTGCGCGCCTGCGCAGGGGTCAGTGCGGGGGCACGGCCCCGGTCATCGGCCGGCGTTGCAGCAGAAGGAGACGGTCGGCGACGAAGGCCCACTCCAGGTCCTGCGTCCCGCCAAAGACCTGCTCGCAGCGGGCGGTGAGTTCCCGCAGGCTCTCCAGCCGTGTCTCGTCGAGGCAGAGTCGGTGGATTCGGTCGGCGGGGACCGGGACCTGGCTCGTTCCGCCGGCCGGCGCGGGCTCCACGGCCAGGTCCTTCAAGCCCGCCGTGCGCTCGATCACCCGGCCGTCGTGGCGGACCCGGTAGTGATCCGGTACGACCAGGCCGCTGACCACGGCTTCGCCCAGGCCCCAACTCGCCTCGATCACCAGGACGTCGGAGCCGTCGAGGGGGTCTCGGGAGAACAGGACTCCGGCGCACTCGGGTACCACCAACTCCTGTACCACCACTGCCACTCTGGGCCGGCCGGGCAGCCCGAGCCGCTCACGGTAGGCGAGCGCGGCGGCCGAGTGCGCCGAATCTCTCACCATTCGGACCGCCTCGGTCAGCCCGTCCGGACCCCGTACGTTCAGGCAGGTGAGGTGCTGTCCGGCGAAGCTCGCCCCGGCCGAGTCCTCGCCCAGAGCGGAGGAACGCACGGCCAGCCCGCCGCCCTGCAAGTCGGCGGTTGCCACGTGCAGGGCGGCGAGCGCCTCGTCGTCACCTGCTGCGACGGCGTCGACGAACAGCCATTCCAGGGCGATTCCTGCCGGTACCGGTAGACCGGCCCGGGCGGCGGCCGCGAGCTGCGAGGCCTTGCCGCCGTACTGGCTCTCGTCGGTGGCTAGACGGAGCGACACAGGGGCGGACCACGTGCTCGGCGACAGCAGACCGGTCATCGGACCACCGCCGCCTCTCCCGCCCGGCCGTCGACCCGCACCCAGGCGCCGTCGGGTATCACCGCCGTGGCATCCGTGCATCCGACGACGCCGGGGATGGCGAACTCCCGGGCGACGATGGCGGCGTGGGAGAGCGCCCCGCCGCGATCGGTGACGATCGCGCCGAGCAGCGGCAGGACGATGTTGAAGGCCGTGGTGGTCGCACCGGTGACCAGGACGTCCCCGGGCTGGATGCGGTCGAACTCGGGCACGCCGCTGATCACCCGTGCCGTGCCCTCGTACACGCCCGGGCTCGCGCCGAGCCCGTGGACGGTCCGCCCTTCGGTCCGGGCTGCCGGGTTGCTGAACATGGCGAGGACGACGGCCCCGAGGGCGCGTTCCAGGCGTGCCGCGGCGGGCGGCAGCCAATCGGGAGGCAGCGGGTCGCCCGGCGGTGGACCCAGCAACGGCGGCGCATCCGCGTACCGGGCGTGGTCGCGGTAGTGCGCCCGGGCGGCGAGTTCTGCGGCGTCGGGCCCGGAGCCCGTACGGACCAGGGCGCGCAGCTCCGCGTAGTCTGCCTCGGCCAGGTGGTCGGGTGCGTGGATCCGGCCCTGCTGGGTGAGCCGTCGGCCGGCCGCCAGGATGGCGCGCCGGGTGAGGCCGATGGCCGGAAGGTCCGCGCACGACCCGCGCTCGTCGCGCAGCCGGGAGACCAACCGCGCCTCGGCGAGCAGTTCGTCGAAGCGGGAGCGATGCGGCGCGGGTACAGCGTCGCGAAGGTCGGCCGCCGCGTCGGCGTGCTGGTCGGCGCGGGCGTCCGCCAGGGGCCTTGCCGAGGAGGAGACTGCCGAGCGGATGGCCGCGAGTACGACGGCGGGCAACTCCGCCACGCAGGGATCGCCCACGTCCTCGCCATTGACCGGGCGCCAGCCCGACGTCGCCAGGTACTCGGCAAGGGCGGTACTCGTACGTCCCGCGACGGCCCCGAGCGCCGCCAGCAGCTCCTGGGGTCGCGTCGGCGAGTCGAGCAGCTCGCTCGCCCGGGGGTCCGCTGCTACGGCGGCGGCCAGCTCGGCCAGTTCCTCCCGGTCTGCCAGCGGATCGGGGCTCGATCCGGCCAGCGGGGCCAGGATCTCGCCGGTGGTGCGCCCGGTCCACTCCTGACAGTGCGCGATCAGATCGCCCATCGGCAGCAGTGCCGGCATGTTGAACAGGTGGTGCAGGTAACCGGCTCGGCGCTGGTGCTCCCGGCACCGGTCGAGGTACGCGAGCAGACTGCCGGTATCGAGGAGACCGGGGTCGACCTGCTGTAGTTCGCGCCGCTCGCGCTGCAGCCCGGGTCTGACCTCCTCGTCCCAGCGGCGCAGGTCCTCGCGCCACAGCTTGCGTTCGAAGACGGTCGCGCTGGTCGCGAGCCTGGTGCGGATCTCGGGATGATCGGCGGCCAGGCGTTCCCAGACTTCTCTCGGCGGGTGGTCCGTGGCGTCCGGCGGGGCTCCCAGCGGCTGCGGATGGTAGTAGCAGAAACCGTTGACGAAGGCCCAGTCCAGCCGTTCGAGCAGCGACCCGTACCGGCGGAGGCTCTCTCCGAAGCCGCGGTGCATCTCCTCGATGAAGATCTCGGCGTGGAACCTGGTCACCGGGCGGGTGAAGTGGGTCGGGTCCAGGAACCAGGTACCCGGCCCCGGTGGAGCGAAAGTGCGTTCCGTGGCGATGCTCATGGCTCTCCTCCTTGCCGGTCAGCTGCCCGGGTGGCGTAGTGGGCCGTCCGGGTCTCGCCGCAGCTCGTCTGTAAGCACCTGCACCGCCCAGGCGGCGGCCTTGCCGGCCTCCGCCCCGTCGAGCCCCGCCTGCAGCCGCATGGCCTGCCAGGCTGGGGCGCTCACCAGCAGGTACAGCACGGCGACCGCGCGGCGGCGGGCTACCGGGTCGGCCTCCGCCGTGAGCTCGGCCAGCGCCGCCTCCACCGACTGGAACCGATGCCTGCGACCCTGCTCCCGCAGCGGCCGGGCCGCCTTGGAGTTCAGCATGGCGAGGATCAGTGGGGCGTGCTCGTCGTACGAGCGGTAGAGCTCCGGCGCCACGCGGCGCAGCCCGTCCAAGGTGTCCGGGTAGGACTGCGTGAGCACGTGCAGATTCTCCTGGGCCCACCCGCTCCAGGTCGCGAAGAGCGCCTCCCTGGTCGGGAAGTGCCGGTAGACGGTGCGGACGGCGACGCCTGCGCGCTCCGCTACGAGCGGGATGGTCAGCTCCTGGACGCTTTCGTCGGCGATGGCCTCGGTGAGCGCTGCGAGGATCAGCTGCCGGGTCTGCTCAAGCTGCCCGGCACGCAGCGGACTCTCGTACGCACGCTTCTCTTTCATGGCACGTTGACAATACTCTAATTCATGCCAAAATGTCAAAAAACGGAACAAATATTCCCCGAGGAGGGGTGAGGCTCGGCGACGCGGCAAGCCTGCCTTCAGGCCCGCCCGAGTCACGCCGATAGATGGCCCGGTGCCTGGGCGGGTGGCCCCATGGGACCGAACCCTTCGAGGCCAGTGGTGGCCCAGCGGCGGGAAGCGGCGTACACGTCGAGGAAGTCGCGGGCAGCGCCCCGGTCGGCAAAGGCTCAGACCTTGGTGTCGATCCCGTCCTCCTCACCGAGGACGGGACTCTGCTCCCCGCACACGCGGGGATGACCCCGTTGCCCGCATGGCATGGCAGGGAACTGAGTCCAGCTCGCACACAGAGATGATCCCATCGCGGCCTCTTCAGCGGGTGTCGGTTGGGGCCAAGGCGTCGCCCTCAGATCGTATGAGGAACGGTCAGTTCGCTGGCGAGCGTGGGCTTATGATCCAAAAGAGGGGAAGAGGGGAAGAGGGGAAGAGGGGAAGAGGGGAAGAGGGGAAGAGGGGAAGAGGGGAAGAGGGGAAGAGGGGAAGAGGGGAAGAGGGGGTACCGCCCGGCCCGGTGGCTCCGGTAGGCGGGAGCGTGTTCGGGTCAACGCCGGCGGAGAAGACCGCGGCGGCGAACACTGTCGAGACCGAGTTGGAGCCCAATACCAAGAAGGCCGCGGCCGGTGCGAAAGAGCATACGAGCGCGGCGGCAAGAACCCTTGACGGCTGGGAGACGGCCTCCGGACTGAAGAAGGTGACGGAGACGTGGGACCGGCAAGTGCAGATGCTCATGGGACGTCTCAGTGCCGAGAAAGCCTCCCTGCGTGGCGCCTCGGGCATGTTCGTGCAGAACGACGTGCACACGGGTGACGGGCTCCGCGCGCTGGGCCCGAAGTCGAAGCTCGACGGGCTGTAAGGGGTTGGGCGCGTGTTGACGTATCAGGAAGTCATGACGACCGATTTCGGCGTCCTGTCGACTGCTGCGGAGAAGTGGCAGTCCATGGCCACTGATCTGTCGAAGGTCGAAGAGCGTTACGGGGAGACGGTCCAGAAGATCACCCTCGGGCAGAACTGGCTCGGGTTCAGCGTTGAGGCTGCCCACACGAAGTTTGCGACGACCCGGCGTGAGTACAGGTCCGCTCAGACGGAGGCGAAGGCGGTAGCCAAGCTTCTGACGGATGCGCACGCAGGCTTCACCGACCTGAAGAAGAAGGTCGAATCAGCGCGGGACGATGCCGTGGCCGCGGGCATGGCGGTATCGGCGGCGGGACGTGCGACCTTCGACTTCACGCGGGTCGAGGACCCGGCACAGGCACGGGCTCTGCGGCGTGACCCGGACCTCAAGAGTGTGGAGGAGTCGTGGACCGCGCACGTTGCTGCGGCGGTGCGGGCCGTGGATGAGTTCGACAAGGCCGTGAAGCAGGCGCTCGAAGCCGTGGTCGTGGACGGGAACATCCTTGACGGCACTATCGGGGGGTTCAACGCCTCTGCCTCTCCCGTGATCCCGCCGACCGGGTCGGCGCGGAGTGAGCAGAAGTTCACTGATGCCGAGAGGTGGATTTTCGAGGAGATGAAGCGGAACGCGAAGTCGGACACCGTCGGGCAGATACGGTCCTTGCTCGACGAACCCGAGTGGTACGAGTTCGGGCGCAACTATGGTTCCGACATCAACGCGGCACTGGTGATGTGGGGTGTCAAGGTGGCCCCGGGGCAGGACTGGGACCACAAGCCTCAACTCCAGGCGCGGTACGACCTTCAGCGGCGCGACGACTACTACTTCAAGCAGCCCGGAACGGACCGCGAAGTCTTCTACGACATCTATTCCAATGTCCACTACGGCTATGTCGGCCGCGCTGTCGGCTTTGATGCGGACACCTTGATCAAGGGAGCCTCCCTGGGCGAATCGCTCATTACCGGGGACGATGACCAGGGTGACCAGATCACGATGCGTGTCGGCATCGAGCTGTACGACAAGTATGGCGACGACATGACCGAAGACCAGCTTCGCCAGGGAATCAACGACGCGATGGACAAGATGGAGCAGGCTCAGCGCAACGGGGAGAACGTTCCGCAGATCCGGAACCGGAAGTGACGCGGGGACAGTGGGGCTGCGTGGTCGCCCCAGTGGCTGGTCTGGCGACCGGTGTGCTCGGGTCGGTACTGCTGGCGGCCGCCTGGCGGGCGTGCGACGTGGGAGTCAACGGCGCGGCCAACGGGCTCGCGCTGATCTTCTACGGAGCCGTGCTCTCAGTGATTGCGGCGGCGTGGTGGGGGGTGCTCATCGGGTATGTGGGGCGCTGGAACCTCACGGTCGCCGTCCTGGGGGGCGTAGTGGGCACCGCGGTCATGGTGTGGATCTTCATGGCTGTGCTTCAGGTCCCCAACGGCTACCGCTGCTGACGGGCCGCGTCCACAGGACGGCGTGACATCTGAGCAAGCCGCCCTGCGTCGGTGCGGAACTGCTCGCGGTAGATAACGGAGCGTGGCTGCCTTCCAACATGGTGATGACCCCGACCAGATGTTGTTCGGAGCCGGTTGCGACGTCGGCTCCCCGCGCACGCGGGGATGACCCCCGTGGCGGAACAACGGTGGGCAGCGATCCAAGAAGGGGTGGACGCTTCGACCAGTGTCATGTCGAATCGCATCTGTCTGGCTAGGTAAGTGGACCAGAGCCGAAGCTCACCAACAAAGCCAAGGACGCAATCCCCCACCTGCGATCGCGGAGCTGACCCTATATCCGGGTGCCGGGGGAGGGTTGTGGGACATGATGGGCGGCCGACCGACGACGAAGGAGCACGATGCCCGCCCCCGTACCCCCTCTCACTCCCGAGCAGCGCGCCGCGGCCCTCGCGAAGGCCGCCCGGGTCCGCAAGGAACGCGCCGAGATGCTCGCCGCGCTGAAGGCCGGCCGCGTCTCGCTCCTCGACGTCCTCGACCGCGGCGACGAGACCGCCCGCCAGACCCGCGTCCTGAGCCTCCTGCAGGCCATCCCCGGCATCGGCACGGTCCGCGCCCGCCGCCACCTCATCGACCTGAGCATCTCCGAAACACGCAAGATTGGCGGCCTGGGCGACCGGCAACGCGAGCGCCTGATCAAGCTGTTCCCGCCACAGTCCTGACCGCAGTGCCCGAGTCCGCCGCAGAGATCTTCCCCTTTCTGCGGCCTGGATTTCTCCTAAGCTTGTTCTTTGACCTCTTCGACAGCTCAGCCGGCGGATCCGATCACAGGTTGCGGCTGATGCAGGTTCGGGTGACAGGTTCGGTTACGCGGCCTGAAGGGCCGTGTAGTCATGACGGTCTCGAATTCGACGGGGGTGAGCCTGCCGAGCGAGGCTTGCCTGCGTCGGCGGTGGTAGGTCCTCTCGATCCAGGTGACGATCGCGATCCGCAGTTCCTGGCGGGTGGCCCACGTCCGGCGGTCGAGGACGTTCTTCTGCGGCAGGCTGAAGAAGGACTCCATGGCGGCGTTGTCGCCGGCAGCCCCGACTCTTCCTATGGAGCCGGCCATCTGGTGTCGGTCGAGCGGCCGGACGAATTTCCGGGAGCGGAACTGGGCGAGTTCAACCAGTCGTTGCAACACCGGCTTCTTGGATCGAGAGTAGCTGCTCACCGAAGACCTCGGCGGGAGTCTTCCAGCCGAGAACTTTGCGGGGGCGATTGTTGATCGCCAGGGCGACGGCCTCGAGGTCCTCGGCAGACCATCTGGCCAGGTCGGTTCCCTTGGGGAAGTACTGGCGCAGTAGCCCGTTCGTGTTCTCGTTCGTCGGTCGCTGCCAGGGCGAGTGCGGATCGGCGAAGAACACTTTCGTCCCGGTGTCGAGAGCGAACTGGGCATGACCGGAGAGTTCCTTCCCCCGGTCCCAGGTGAGGGTCTTGCGCAGCTGCTCGGGCAACTGCGTCATCGACGTGGTGAGTGCCGTGTTCATCGCGATCGCGCCGTAGCCCCCGAGCGAGGGGCCGCTCTTCACGGGCGGATTCTCGCCCCAGCCCTCGAGCCGGGGCAGGTGCACCAGGAGCGTGGAGCGGCTGCTGCGCTCGACGAGCGTGCCGATCGCGGAGCGGCCCGTCCCGATGATCAAGTCGCCCTCCCAGTGTCCCGGGGCCGCACGGTCCCCGGCCTCGGCGGGGCGTTCGCTGAGGACGACGTCCGCGGTGACATGCCCCTGCGGCTTGTTCTGCGACCGCGCTCGGGGAGCCCGCAGCGCCCGGCCAGTGCGCAGGCACGTGACCAGTTCCCGCTTGAGCGCGCCACGGCCCTCGATGAACAGTGCCTGGTAGATCGCCTCATGACTGATACGCATGGACTCATCCTCGGGGAAGTCGACAGGGAGCCGGTGCGAGATCTGTTCCGGGCTCCATGCCATCGCCCATCGTCTGTCCTGCCGGTGCGGCTTGTTCAGCCCTTTCCACTCAGGTGCCTGCGGCCCCGCGACGACTGTCCCGTCAGGCCGGCGGACGTTCCCGGCCAGCCGCTCCTGCACGTACTCACGCAACGGGTCGTTGCCCAGGAGCTTCGCGCTCTTCGGACGTTTGGCCGCCTGCTGGGCCTTCCACTGCGCGACCGTCGCGCGGTACTCCTGCTTGCCGGCGCGCGTGGCGGCGTTGCGGCGCAGTTCCCGAGAGATCGTCCCCGGGTCACGCCCCAGAGCGCGGGCGATCTCGCGCACGCCCTTGTCCGTCGCCCTGAGGATCGCGATCTCCTCGCGCTCCTCGAACGTCAGGTAGCGGCCCGAGGGCTCGGCCAACGAGATCGGAGGCATGCCGCCAGCGTGACGAAACCACCTCGCACCCACCGGCCACGACACGCCGACCGCCAACGACGCCTCCACCGTCGTGACCCCCGTGGCGATCAGCCGCCAAAACTGGCGCTGCACGACCCGAGACGGATCAGGCCGCCCCGGTGAACGCATCGCCGGCCGCAACGCACGGTCAGCACGCCACTGTCGACGCCTCCCCTCCGGAACATCGCTGGTCTTCAAACTCCAGTCCACCGTAGCCACGCCGCACACCTCCGAGATCAGGGTGTTGCGACGACCAATTGAATCCGCCCTGCGATCCGCGGTCGCTGTGCAGGATGCATCCGGCGACGTGCTCGCGCCGGGCCGCGGCGTTGTCCAGGGCGGTGACGGCCAGGCGGGATTTCATGCGCGTGTCGATGGAATAGTCCACGATCCGCTTGCTGAAGACGTCCTTGACCGCGCAGAGATACAGCTTCCCCTCGCCGGTGGTGTGTTCGGTGATGCCGGTGAGCCACAGCCGGTTCGGGCCGGTTGCGGTGAAGTCGCGGCGAACGAGATCGTCGTGCACCGGCGGGCCGGCCTTCTTGTTCCTGCCACGCTTCTTGCCGAAAACGCTCCACCAGCGGTTGTCCCGGCAGATCCGCCACGCGGTCCGGTTGGCCATGGCGGATCCCGCGCTGCGGGCCTCGTCGGCAAGGAAGCGGTAGCCGAACTCCGGGTTCTCTCGGTGGGCGTCGAGCAACGCGTTCGCGCGAGTGGCCTGCTCGGCCTCGGCACTGGTCACCGGCCGCTCCAGCCACCGGTAGTAGGGCTGTCTGGCGAGGTTGAGGACCCGGCACGTCACCGTGACGGGCACCCCGTCCACGGCCAGCTCTTTCACGAGCGGGTAGATCCTTTTCCCGGGAGGTTCGCCTGGGAAAGGTAGGCCGCGGCCCGGCGCAGGACCTCGTTCTCCTGCTCCAGCAGCTTGATGCGCCGACGCGCTTCACGCAGCTCCGCGCTCTCCTGGCTGGAGGTTCCGGGCTTGGTCCCGTCGGCGATGTCCGCCCGGCGCATCCACTTCCACAGTGTCATCGCGTGGACTCCGAAGTCGGCGGCCACCTGCTCGACCGTCACGCCCGGGCCGCGGTTCCTCGCGACCCGCACGACGTCCTGGCGGAACTCTTCCGGATAAGGCTTGGGCACAGCGACATCCTTCCCACCCACCCCACAGGGCAAGCCAGATCAGATGTCACCCGATCGTGCGGCAGACCCAACGGAAGGCACAACGGTCTAGCTAGTCCTGCTCCGGGCGTCGCTAGCAGCCGGCGCGGACCAGGCCCGTCTCGTACGCGAGGATCACCAGTTGGGCGCGGTCGCGGACGCCGAGCTTGGCGATAGCGCGGGTGACGTGGGTCTTGGCGGTGAGCGGGCTGATGAAGAGCTGTGCAGCGATCTGGTTGTTGGACAGGCCGGTAGCAATCAGGCGGGTCACCTCGAGTTCCCGGGCGGTGAGTACGGCGAGCCGTTCGGCGGTGTCGATGGGGGCCGCCGGGCGGTGCGCGAACTGTTCGATCACCCGTCGGGTCGCGCTCGGTGAGAGCAGCGCGTCGCCGGCCGCCACCGACCGGACGGCCTGGCGCAGGTCGTCCGGTTCGATCTCCTTGGTGAGGAAGCCGCTCGCGCCGGCGCGCAGGGCCGCGAAGACGTACTCGTCGGTCTCGAAGGTGGTGAGGACGATGACCCGGCAGTCCGTCAGTTCGGGGTCCTCGACGATCTTCCGGGTGGCGGTGAGGCCGTCCGTACCGGGCATGCGGATGTCCATGAGGACGACGTCGGGGCGGACGGCGCGGGCCGTGCGGACGGCCTCGTCGCCCGTGCCCGCCTCGCCGATGACCTCGATGTCCTCGGCGCGGGCGAGGAGGCTGCTGAATCCGGCCCGTACCAGAGCCTGGTCGTCGGCCAGGAGCACCTTGATCGTCATGGGCGGAAGCCTGGCACAGGGATGGCGGCCCGCACGACCCATCCGTCGCCCTCGCTGAGCGGCCCGGCGGAGAAGTCGCCGCCGAGCGCCCGGACCCGCTCTTCCATCCCGCGTACCCCGTGCCCGGCCGCCCCCGATATCTCCGCCGGGGTCCGGCCGTCGTCGGTGACGCTCACCTCCACCCACCCGTGGCCGTATCGGACGCTCACGTCGGCCCGTGATGCCCCGGCGTGGCGGACAGTGTTGGTGAGGGCCTCCTGAACGATCCGGTGGACGGCGAGTGAGACCGGTGCGGGGACGGCGGCGAGGTCGCCGGATGTCTCCAGCCGGATGTCCAGCTCCGCCGACCGCATCCGGTCGACGAGCGCCGCGACCTGGGGTACTCCGGCCGCGGGGTCTTCCGGGGCTTCCCCCGGCGCGCGCAGCACGTGGACGAGCGCGCGGAGGTCCCGTACGGCCTCGGTACGGACCTGCTGGGCGGTGGTGAGGGCGGCCCGCGCCTCCTCCGGTGAGTCGTGCAGAGCCTCGGCCGCGACCCGAAGCTGGATCCCGACGACGGTGAGGGTGTGCCCGACGACGTCGTGCAGTTCGCGGGCGATCTCCAGGCGGGCCTCCGCGATCCGCCGGCCGGCCTCCAGGTCCTGTTCCCGCACGGACCGCAGCAGGCGCTCGTCGAGTTCGGCGCGCCAGCGGAGGCGGTTACGGTAGGCAGTCGCGGCGGCGAGGAGCACCGCCAGCCACAGGGCCTCGGCACCCAGGGAGCCGAGGACCTCGCGTGGGGTGGCGCCGCCGGCCGTCGTCTCCCAGGTTGTGGCGAAGGCTAGTTCTGCCAGGCCGATACCGGCTGCCCACGGGAGGCCGGGGCGGCCGGGCCGGTCGTCGGCAGCCAGGGTGGCGTACGCGGCGGAGGCCGGCCACACCCAGCCGGCGTCGGTGAGTCCGGAGGTGCGGAACACGATGACGGCCTGCACGCTCAGCAGCAGCACGGAGAGCGGCCACCGGCGGCGGGCCAGAAGGAGCAGGCTCAGCCACAGGGCGAGCGGCAGGGCTCCTGCGACGTCCAGCCGGCCGCCGAGCCGGGCGGTGCCGGCCAGGACTGCGACGGCGGTGCCGGCCGCGAGGAGCCAGTCGACGAGCCGAACCGCGCGTGGGTTGGCAGGGGCGGGGACGGCGAGTCGGTCCATGCGCCGATCATGCACGACGGTCCCGTCCCTGCTGCTTGCGGGCGCCCGCGGCGGCTATGGCGAGCGCAATCCACCCGAAGTCGGCGGCGATGACGAGGCGTTCGACGAGACCGACGAGCGTGGGGGCGCCGCCGAGTCCCAGCGACGGGCCGCCGTCCATCACGTCGACCAGGAAGACCGTGAGCGCCGCCGTGGCCGTGACCGAGGCCACGGTGAGGGTGCTGAGGGCCGTGCGCAGGCCGGGCCGCCGGGCCGCGAGGGTCCCGCGGAGCAGCACGGCGGCGGTCGGCAGGGCGGCGAAGGCGAGGAAGGCGGCGTTGCCGTGGACGAGTTCGGAGAGGGACGGGCTGCTCCAGTGGCCGGGTGGGTCCGCCGGGAAGAGGGCCGCGACCACGATGCCGGCCGTCCACACCACGAGCGCCGCCCGGCCCGCCCGCCGGGTCCCGGCGCCGAGCCGTACCGCGAGGACGGTGGAGGCGGCGCCGACGGCCAGCAGCGCCGCCGGGAGAAGCCAGCCGGCCGTGCCGTGTACGTACCGGCTGAGGGTCTCGCTCACCAGGTCGTACTCCGGGTTGAGTGTCTCGAGCGCAGCCATCGCCAGGGCCCCGATGCCGATCAGGGTGAGCGGGGCCCGTACTCCCGCTGCCGAAGCCGTGTTCGTCGCCGTCATGCCGTCCTCCTCGATGTCGTTCCGGTGATCCAGAACCTACGGAAGGAGCGGGGGCGGCCGCGTCGCCCCGATGAAGACATCCGGTCGTACACCGGATGGTGTTGTCATCCGGGCCGGCTGCACCGTTCGGTGTACGTACCGGAGCAGCCGGGCCGCCGTCAGCACCGCCGACCAGGACCGTCGTGGAGACGCGGGAGCCGATCGCCCACATCGCCCACATCGCGGGCGGTCGCGGGCGGTCGCGGGCTCGCGGGCGGTGGGACAGGCCGTGGCCTGGCTACCGGCCAGCGGTCGCCACGCAGAGGTCGGTTGTCGGTGGCTCCGTGTCCTCCGCCGCTGGGTACGTCCTGGTGAGGACGCAGACGCCGCCGCGCACTGCGGGCCACGGCGAATGCCTCCGAAAGCTGCGGCTGATTCTCGATGCCTGTGCCGCCTCCCGTCCTCGTGAACAACGGATCGGTGGCAGCCGCCAAGGCGCCTCCCGAACTGCTGTAGAAACGCTGCTCCTCGACGGGCTCTGCACCGGTGGAACCACCGAGGTGGGCACTGATACTGGTACTGGTCTCCACACTTGGCCTGTTGATGCCCAGTGCGCTCAGTGCCCGCCCTGGGCATCAACACACGCGTTCTCGAAGGCAGGCAAGGAGATCGTGCTCTTCCCGGTCGGTCCGTCCCTGTACTCGGCGACGATCCTCCAGCCTCGCTGGTCAAGGAGCACCTTGGAGGTCCACACCTCGCCCTTCTTGTCCTTCTCCTGCTCCGGCTTCCCGACCTGCTTCCATCCGCGCCTGCCCAGTTCGCGCAGTGTCGCTTCGAACCGTTCATGGTCCAGCGGCGCGGCATCGGTCTCGAATCCCTTGAAGGCGACGACGCACGAGGACAGCGTGCCGGGCTCGGCGTCCTCGGGCATGGCGGCCCATTCCGCGTCGGTCGCCGGCACCTTCGCGGCCGCCGCCGAGGTGTCGAGGTCCGTGCGCACGACCTCCCGAGTGAGGGGGCCGGTGCCCTCCGGCCGGGGTGACACCGCGACGGCCCCGGCTCCCGCCCCCGTGCCACCGCAGCCCGCCGCGCCGAGCGCGATGACCGCCGCCATCACGGCAGTCCACTTCGTCCTACTCATAGTCCCACCCCAGGTCAGGGGGTTACTCGCCCCGTGTTCGAGGGAGGAGTCTGTCACGGGGATCCGCCGGAGCGGCTCCCGGGCCCTGCGGTGGGAGTACGGGCCAGCGAGATCGGTACGGTGACCCGGGTGGCCTGCTGAAATTGGTCCACCGTTGCCGCCCAGGCCTCCTCGCTGGGGGACATGGCCGAGCGGCTACGACGCCGCCAAAAAGATCAACGGCAGGAAGCAGCACCTCGTCGTGGACACGAAAGGCCTGCCGCTGTTCGTCATGGTCACCCCGGCCGACATGACCGACCGCGACGCGGCCAGGGAAGTCCTGTTCAGGCTGAGGCCCATGCACCCCGAGATCACGATCGTCTGGGCCGACTCCGCTTACGCCGGACAGCTCGTGACCTGGGTAAAGAAGGTACCTGGACCTGACGGTGAAGACCGTCAGTCGGCCGAAGGACGCCGTCGGGTTCGTCGTTCTGCCCCGCCGCTGGGTGGTCGAGAGGTCGCTGGCCTGGGTCATGCACGCCCGACGACATGCCCGCGACTACGAGCGTCTCGTCCAGCACTCCGAATCGTTGATCACCTGGGCCGCAATCACCCTGATGACCAGGCGCATCACCCGTCGGTAGTCCCGCCGGGCCAGTCAGCCGGCTTCTCGCGAACACACACGGGACTGACCGCGGTCACGACCGCGACCGCCAACCGCGCGTTCCGACTCGCGCACCCTCGCACGGCGCTTCACGGCTTGTCAGCCTCTCATCCGCACATCATCGAGAAAGACACGAGCCTCCCAAGCGACCCGTCCCAGTCTCCCCTAACTGCCCGGCTACGAGACCCCAGCTAGCCCGCCCGGCCATGTACGTGCTCCGAGAGATGTCCAGCGGTGAAGCGACCGGACACCGTGTTTCGGGCAGGCGTGTGACGTATCGGAATCGAGGGCCTCGGGGTCGCCTGAAATTGGGTCTGGCGCGGCCTCCGCAGGCCCCCGTCTGCTCTCCGACAGCGGTGCGCGATCCCTGCGCCGACCTTGTCCAAGTAGGTGCCCACCGGCCCGTTCGCGCCTTCGGCTAATAGGGTCTGACCTGGTGTTTTCCAGAGATCCGCCTAGGCTGGGGACTCCGCTGGAGACCCCATTGGGGGGACTTGATGAGTGACAACGACAACCCGTACGACGCCAGCCGCATCCAGGTGCTGGAGGGATTGGAAGCCGTTCGGAAACGGCCCGGAATGTACGTCGGCTCGACCAGCCGGCGCGGCCTGCACCAGATCGTGTTTGATGTCGCCGAACGGGCGGTGAACGAAGTGCTGGCGGGCCGTGCCAGCACCATCGAGGTCACCCTCACGTCCGACGGCGGCGTAAGTGTCGCCGACGACGGTCCCGGTGTCCCCGTCGAGGCCGCCGGGGACACCGGCGGTCCCGGCCTCGAAGCCCTGCTGACCCGCATGCACCCCGGGGTGGCGGAGCCGGGCGGCCGCCACGCTGTGGCCATGAGCCTCTTCGGCATCGGGCCCTGTGTCACCAACGCCTTGTCGAGCCGTCTGACAGCCGAGGTGCGGCGCGATGGAGTCCGCTGGGTCCACGAGTACGCGCGGGGCGTCGCGCTCGCCCCGCCCACCAGCGCAGGACCGACGAGCAGAAGCGGGACCACCATCGCCTTCTGGCCCGACACCGACATCTTCGAGACGACGGAGTGCTCGTTCGCGGTGCTGGCAGAGCGCTTCAGGGAACTGGCCTTCCTCAACCGGGGCCTGGACATCGCGCTGACCGACGAACGTCCCCCGGGCCGGTCCCGATCGGTGCGGTTCCGGTTCCCGGGCGGGGCTCGGGACTTCGTCGCCTTCCTCGACGCGCAGGGAGGAGCGTCCGTTCACCCGGACATCATCGGCTTCGAGCGCGAAGATCCGAGGATCGCCGGGACAGTCGAGGTGGCCCTGCGGTGGCGTGGCTCCCCCGAGGAGCGGCTCCAGGGCTACGTCAACAGCGAGCCCACACCCCACGGCGGCACGCACATGGCAGGATTCCGCGACGGGACGGCGGCCGCGGTCAATACGCACGTGCGGGAGCGGCGGCTCCTGGCGGAGGCAGCCTCCGATCTCAGCATCGACCAGATCGGCGACGGGCTGACGGCGGTCGTGTCGGTGAAGCTGGACCGGCCCGAGTTCTCGGGCTCCACGCGCGGCGTACTGGACGGCGCCGCAGTGCGCACCAGCGTCGCCGATGCCGTACGGGAACACCTCGGCACATGGCTGGAGCAGCACCCGGAACAGGCCGCGGCCATCGTCGGCCGGATCGTCCAGGGCGCCCGCCAGGACTAGGCAGCCGCGAACCACCCCTGTCGGTTCCCGGGAAGGGAGTCGGGAGGGGCAGGGTGGAGGGGCCGCTGACCTGCCGCTTCGGAGCTCGGTACCCCTGCACCGAGCGCAGGATGAATCAACCGCGGCAGCGTCAGCGGCCCTTGGAGTGAGTGTGGGCGAGGGCGTCGGCGAGCAGGTCGTGGGTCATGCTCCAGCAGCGCGTACGGCCGCGCCGTCAGCGTTGCCGTGCTGCACGCCGGCCTGTTGTGACTCCTGCCTCTGCGCCGCTGTACTGCGTCTTCGGATCAGGGGCGGCGTGCCCAGGCGAGGGTGGATCGGTGGAGTGTGGCGTGGAAGGCCCGGGCTGCCGACAGTGTGTGCTGTTCGTTGAGGAAGGCTGTGGCGAGGGCGGGCTCGACGCGGCCGGTGTCGCGGGCCTGGTTGGTGATGTGTTCGAGGGAGATGATGCGGGAGAGCTCTTCGACGGTGTTGTAGACCATGAGCTCGACCTCGACGTGTATCTGATCGAAGCCGCTGTGGGCCAGGAGTCTGCGCAGGTGCCTTCCGATGTCCCGGTGCGGGATGTGCCGACCGGCCTGGTCGGCCACTGCCCGTGCCGTCTCACTGTCGTGGGAGGAAAGGGTGAGGGAGGCCCAGTCCGGCTCGAGAATCCCGATGACGGCACCCGGTCGCAGTACCCGGTGGGTCTGGGCCAGTACGGCCGCCGGGTCGGCCACGTGCTGCAGCACGCGCTCGATCCGGCATCCGTCGAAGTACCCGCCAGCGAAGGGCAGGCGCTGGGCGTCGGCACGGACCAGCCTCGCCGGGTGCCCCAGGGATTGCAGGCGGGCCCGGCTCGCGGCCAGCATCGCGGCACTGGCATCCACGCCGTACGCGCGCATGCCGTCGGACTCCAGCTGCACCAGCTCGTGTCCGGCGCCACACCCCAGGTCCAGGACCCGGCCGCCGGGCGTCGGGACAAGGCCCGCACGCAGTCTCTGCTTCGGCCCGTGCGGCGCGCGCAGGGCATGGTCGACTTGATCGAGGTAGTCGATCAGTTCCTGGCCGCGCCCGCTGCCGTCCACATTCGAGAAGGCATTCATGACAGCTCCTCAGCGGGCACCCAGGCGGCCGGCCCCCGCAGACCGCTCCCTCATGGTTGCTTCCATCCGGGCCGCCAGTCGCTGTGGCGTCATGATGTCACAACGATTCGAACCCACAGGCGGATTCTGGCTTGGCATCACGGCTGGGAGCCGGCCCCCTGGATCCGGCAGCAGCCACGGGCCCGGGGCACGCCTGCGGTGATGGCGGCTGCCTCGAAGTCGGTCAGCATGGCTTTGCTGGTGAGTTTCAGCTTCTGGCCGGTGCCGCTGGCTGGTGGGCGTCGGGCATCGCGGTTCGGATGACCGGGAGGAAGTGCCATGGGCGAGGGCAGACGCGAGACATGGACGACGGAGGAGTTCGGCTCCTCCCACTCGGGAGCGGCCGGAGTCCTCCTGGCCGACGGAACCGTCCCGGACCGGTTCGAGGCGGCGGGCCGCCCGCACCCCCGCGTGATCGATCCTTCCCCTTTGCGGGAAGCGTGCCGGGTAGGAAAGGACAGCGGGGCGGTGAGCCTCAGGCGCCTCCGAGCCGGGTACAGCGCGCTCGCCGACAGCGGCACCGACTCCTGAAGGGGCTACGCGCTACGGCCTTCGTGCGCGTGAGCACCGCGACGACGAAGGTGTCCTCGTCGGGCACGAGGTCGCGCTGCCCGGGCCCGCGCCGCCGAGGCGAGCATCCGGTCTGGCTCTCCGGCAGCACCTTTTCCTCCGACTTGTTGCTCCCGTGCCTCGGCAAGCACTTCGACATGCCGCTCGGCGAGGACGGCTGGGCGCGCGGGGAGGTCCGGATCAGGAAGGCGCCTGCCTTGTTGGGCTGTGGCGGGCAGGCGGAAGGAGCCAATGCGTGGCCGCGCTCGGCGACCTCCTGATCGCCGCCCCCCACGCTCCCGCCCTTGTACGCGAGCGGCTCCAGGCGCCGGCGTCGGCGCCGCCGCCGCCGCCGGAGGAGGAGGAGGAGGAGGAGGAGACCTTCGAACAGGTTGGCCGCGCACCGGGCGACCGCTCGCCGGCCGCGCTGCGGGTGAGGGTCTCTCCGGCGGCGGCCCGTGCCCGCTCCATGACCCGCCCGCCGCCGCGGCTCCCGGTCAGCCGGCCTCGACGGAGGCCGCTGTTCCTGACCACCGGCAGCAGGTCTCACGGGTCAGGGGCACGGGACGTGCCCGGTAGCTCTGGTGCCGCCGGGCCCGGCAGGGCCGTAGCGTGCGGGCCCGGTCCGGGCTTGCAGCGGGCACGGCAGACGCGACACGAAGACGAGGGTCCGACGGGCTCAGGTCACGTAGGAACGGGCTCAGGCCACGCTCAGGGCACACAGGAATGGGCGCTGTTCCCGCCGTACGGCGACAGCGCCCATTCCCCGTGCTCAGACCGTCTGGTAGTAGCCGGCCAGGTCGACGATCAGGTCGATGCCCGACCAGCCCTGGTTCCAGAAGTCGACGATGCCGCCCTTGCCACCGGGCGTCTGCACCAAGTTCGGGACGGTGCCGCCGGCCGTCCAGTTCAGGGCCGAGGACACCGGCCGCTTCGGTGCGACGGCCGTGCCGTTCTCGTAGTCGGACCAGAAGTTCGGGTCCGGGGCCACCGACAGGAAGCCGTCGCCGGTCGTGTTCGTGACCGTGGTGTTCACGGCCCAGGCGTCGACCTCGGGGGTGTGCGTGTCGCCTTCGAACCGCATCACCTCGGGCTTTCGGGCCGGCACCTGCCCGGCCGGGCGCAGGCCCCAGCTGTAGTTCACGCGCGTGTCCAGGGTCCGCAAGGGCACCCAGGCGGACACGAAGGCGGAGCGGCTCGCCGGGGTGTAGTACCCGACGACGTCCAGGACCACGTCGGCCGGGTTCCAGCCGCCGTTGCGGATGTTGATCTTCCCGTCGGCGCCGATCGGCACGATGACCGCATTGGCGACGGTCTGGCCGGCGGTGAAGTTCAGGTTGGAGGTGGTCGGGGCGGCCTTCCCGGCCGGGTAGGCGGTCAGGTGCCCGGCCGAGCGCGGGTTGGTGACGGTCAGGTTGAGCGCGACCGCGGTGGCGCCCTGGGGCACGCCCCCGCGCCCGGCGATCTGCACGCCGAAGGAGCCGTACCCGGCGACCTGGCCCTTTGCGGTGCCCAGGTCCTCGCGGGTGTCCACGATACGGGTCGGGGTCACCGGGCCGTAGCCGGCCGCCTTCGACGGAGTGAAGTAGCCGGTGACGTCGGCCAGCAGGTCGACCGACGCCCAGCCCGCGTTGAACAGGTGCACGTACCCGTCATCGCCCACCGGTGCGATCACCAGGTTCGGAACGGACTGGCCCGCCACGTAGTTCAGGCTGGAGGTCTCGGCCCCCTCCGCCAGTTCTTTGTCCCGGGCGACCGAGATGTGGCCGGCCGCCGTGGTGTTGGTGACGGTGACGTTCAGGACCACCGAGGTGACCCCTGCGGGCACCTTCGCGGTGCCCGCCACCTTGAGAGCCACCGACGTGCGCGCGCCGACCTTGGCCCGCCCGGTGCCGATGCCCTCACGGCTGTCCAGCAGCCGGGTGGGCTCGTGCGCGGTGAACTCGGTCCCATTGGTGACGAAGGTCAGCCCGTTGACCCCCTCGGCGCCGGTCGTGGGGTCCATCACCGTGACCTTGACGTCGTACGACCCGATGGCCGCGTACTTGTGCTTGGTGTGGCGCAGGTCGGTGCCGAAGGGCATGACGCTGGTGTTGAAGGTGTCCGTGGTCCCGTCGCCCCATGCGATCGTGACGTCGACCAGGGCGTACTCCCGAGCGGACACGATGGTCCGCAGGTCGATCGTGTGCGCGCCCTCACCCGTCGCGTACAGGTCGGCCGAGAGGTGCTGGTCCCCCGCGACGGGCGCCCCCTGCGTCCGTGCGGTCCCCCCGGCCTTGGCACCGGACGGCGCCGTGGACACCGTACGGTCGGCCGGGCTACTGAACGTCCTGCCCTTGAGCTTCTGCTCCGCGTCCGGGGTGGCCCCGGCCGAGGACGCTCCCTGCGCCGCAGGAACGGCAGGGCCGGCCGCCTGCGCGATGCCCGGCAGGAGTCCGATACCAGCCGCCACAAGGGCAGCGGAAACTACGAGTCGGTGATGACGCACCGGCCCCCCATTTTCTCTTACGGATTCGAATACGTGGGCGCTGAGCACACGGAAGCGCGAAGGCTCCGCCCGGTCTGACGATCGGGCGGGACCTTTGGTTGTACGGATACGGCTGCCGCTACTTGGACTCGTAGTACCCGAAGCGGTCGACGATGAGGTCGTCATCGCCGGAGCGCTGGTCCCAGAAGTCCACGACGCCGTGCGGTCACGCCGCCTCCGAGGGGCAGGGGCAGTTGATACCAACGAGGAGTTCGACAGGCTGATGGAGTCTGCGGCGCAGGTGAGGGTGATGCCGCTGTGGGTGGCGGCCCCGTCGCCAGGGAGTACGTACGGATGGAGGCACACAAGGCACGCAGCATCGCCGCCATCCACGGGGCCGGTGCCACGCCGGCCAAGGGCATCGACACGATCGAGACGGCTCTGCACCGGGCGTAGACCTGCGGGGTGAACCTGCACCAGTACGGCTAGTGGGGGCAGATCAACACCATCACCTCCGCCCTGCAGCGGGAGGCCTTGGCCGGAGGAGCACGGGTCGAGGTGGCTGGACCTGCCGCAAACTCATCACCTCAGGACAACCATGACCAACCCCGAGGACATCGTCGTGCAGCTGTGCGTGCAGGGCATGCAGGCCGAGGCCAGAGGACCGGATGTCCGAGCGCGGGACCTGTTCCTTCAAACGTGGGAAGCGGCCGAGGATGACTACGACGCCTGCCTCGCCGCGCACTACCTCGCCCGGCACCAGCCCACCCCACAAGAGACTCTGCACTGGACCAGGAATGCCTGAACCGGGCCGACAAGGTCGGCGACGACCGTGTCCGCGGCTATTGCGCCTCACTTGCGGCAACATGGCCCGAGCCCACCGGTACCTGGGCTAGATCGAGCAGGCCTGCGAACACTTCGAGTCCGCCGCCCAGCTCATCGACGACGTCCCGGCTGGCCCGCACGACCAATGGCTTCGCTACCGCATCGCCGCAGGACTACGTGCCACCACCCCGGCCGTCGCCTTCGCGACGACTAGCAGGCCGCCCTCAGCCACGCGATCAAGGTCCCGTGCGCCGCGTTGAGCGCCACCGATCCTCGGTGACGCGTGCGTTGACCACCCGCCGCCTTTCTGGGCGCCGACGCATCCCGGTTCCGTGATCAGTACGGGGTTCGCGGGCAGGCGGAGCACATCCCGCCGCGGGGCATGGCCGGAAAGGGGTTGTGTGCGGTGGTTATGATCGCAAAGTTCGATCGGCATCAACAGAAGTGGGGGGCCGGTGCGCAATCGCCGACTCATAGTTTCGGCTGCCTTCGTGGCAGCAGGGGTGGGACTCCTTCCGGGCATCGCACAGGCGGCTCCGGCCGCTCCGGGCGGTCCCGGAGCGGCCCAGCCCGACCTTGGTCCGCTCGAGGCCGGGGGGCCCGAGAGCGAGTCCGTCCGCAGTTCCGCCGACCGTACGGTCGTCACGCCGCTGGCCGGCGCGGGGAGCAGGGCGGCGGGGGCTCAGGGCAAACTGAGCGCCGCATCTCCCGCGATCGCGCTGGAAGCCTCCTCCGCCACCGCACACCAGATGGATCTGTCGGTCCTCGTCACGAGCGAGGACGCCGAGCTCGACATCACCGTCGACTGGGGTGACGGGACGAAGACCGAGGGCAAGGGCGCTGCGAGGCAGGGTTCCGAGCGCTGGGACTTCTCGCACGGGTACGCGCTCGGCTCGTACATGATCAAGGTCACGGTGAAGGACACCACGCACGGCGTCCAGGCCGTGAACGAGCTCAAGTACGTCACCAGGGGTACCGAGTTCACCCCGCACGCGCCCACCCGGCTGCTGGACACCCGTGCCGGCGTCGGCGCCAAGCAGGCCAAGGTCGCGGGGCGCAGCTCGGTGGCTCTGAAGGTCGCGGGCGCCGCCGACGTGCCCGCCGGGGTCCGCGCGGTGGTCCTCAACGTGACCGTCACCAACACCAGGGGCCCGGGCCACGTATCGGTCCAGTCGGACAAGGGCCTGGCCGAGACGGTCCAGACCTCGAACGTGAACTACCTGGCGGGCCAGAGCGTCCCGAACCTGGTGATCGCGAACGTCGGCGCGGACGGCTTCGTCCACCTCTTCAACGGTGGCTGGGAGTCGGTCGATCTGCTCGCGGACGTCACCGGCTACTTCACGGCGTCGGAGGCCGGCGGCTACACCGCGCTGAACCCGACCCGCGTCCTGGACACGCGTGAGCGCATCGGTGGCCGGATCCCCGAGTACGGCACCGTCGACGTCGCGATCGCCGGGACCGGGCGCGTGCCGAAGGGCGCCACCGCCGTGGCGCTCAACCTGACCGTCACCAACCCGTGGCAAAGCGGCCACCTGACCGCCTACCCCGCCGGTCAGCCGGTTCCCGCCACGTCGAGCGTGAACTTCGCTCCCGAGCAGACGGTGGCCAACTCGGTGATCGTGCCGGTCGGCGCCGACGGGAAGATCACCATCCGCAACGGGAGCTGGATGTCGACCGACGTGGTCGTCGACGTCGTCGGCTACTACGGCGCCGACAGCCAGGCCGCCTACGTGCCCGCCTGGGTGCCGTACCGGGCCATGGACACCCGCAAGGACAAGTGGTGGGCCGACAAGAAGTCCGGACCGGTCCCGGCCCGTTCGTACCTGCCGGTCTACCTGCCGCACGATGAGGACCTGGCCCCCGTCGTCGGCTGGGTGCTCAACGCCACGGTGACCAACACCACCGAGGTGGGCTTCCTGTCGGTCGCCGCCGACCACAACCAGTGGTCCGACTACAAGGCCGGCACCGCGACCATGCCGGAACGTCCCGTCTCCTCGGCCCTGAACTGGACGGCCGGCGCGACCGTGCCGAACCTGGTGCAGACGACCATCGGCCAGGGCATGCACGTGGACCTCTGGAACCAGGGGTGGAAGAGCGTCGACATGATCGTCGACGTGCAGGGCAAGTACCAGGTGGGCTGATCCACCCGCGGAAACGGGGGAGGGGCGGTGCACACCGTGCGGTGCGCACCGCCCCTCCCGTCCGTCGTGACCGGCCGTTCCTGCAGGAACGAGTTGATCTCGATCGTCTCGGTGCGGCCGGCGCCGACGACGACGCGGAGGAGATCCTGCGCGTCATGAGTGAGCACCAGGTGCGTCGGCTGCCGGTCATCGATGGGCACACGCTGCTTGGCATCGTCGCGTTCGCGGACGTCGCCCGTGCGATGCCGGACGCGAAGGTCGGCGACCTGCTCCAGGTCGTCTCTCAGGACTGACCCGTACCCAACGCCTGCGCTACATGTGCGGCTAGCCGACGTGCCGCCGCGGCCGTAGTACTGGCCGAGCTGGTCGCGGTAGGCGGCGTCGCCCCGGTGCTTGTCCTTGTCGTATTCGGGGGAGTCGTTGATCTGGTCCTTGGAGAGGCTGACCTGGATCTCCTTCTCCTTCACGTCGACGCGGACGACGGTGCCGGCGGGGATGAGGACTTCCTTGCCGAAGATCCACGGGCCCGACCAGGCTGGTGCCGGGTGTGTAGTGCGCGTCGGGGCTGTAGCTCCACATGTCAGCCATACGAGTTCTCCTTCATGAGTGAGTGCCCGCTGGCTACGGCGGGTCAGGTGTGCAGGAGGCTGTTGCAGCCGTCGTGGCCGTCCGCTTCCTCTTCATCGAGGCAGTGGCCGCCGTCGGCGAGGTAGCGGAACTGGTGGTGCTGGCTCACCGGCAGGGTGACCGTGACCGACCGGCTCCCGTCGGATTGCTCGGCCAGCGGGTGGGGACCGGGCTGCCAGTCGGTGAAGTCACCGACGACGCTGACCTCACCGGCCGGATGGCCGGCGGGCAGGACGAACGTGATCTCGGTCTGCTTCTTGAGCCAGGTGCGCTCCAGCATTGACGCTCGCTGCTCACAGCAAGGGGGGGCAATGGCTGCGCCATCCATGCCCGCTCTGCCGGTATGGGCAGCGGGGCATTGGACCACCTGCTCCTGCTGCCACCCAGATGGCCGTGTACTCCGTGAACCCCACCGGCTCCGGGCACGTGACCTGTTCATGGATTTCGCTCCGCCGGCCGGTCGGGCTGCGGCATCGTCGTCTGTCCGGTGCCACCAGCCGGTGGCACCGGAAACTGCAGGACAGCCGGCTTGAGGAGTCTCATGGGCGAGGGCAGGCGGGAAACATGGACGACGGAGGAGTTCGGCTCCTCCCACACGGGTGCGGTCGGGGTGCTCCTGTCCGACGGCACCGTCCCGGACCCCGTCTACTTCGACAGCGGTTCCGGACCGGGTGGGCAGGCCGTCTCACAGTGGTCCGTCTACGACGGCCGATGGGCCCACGTCCCGCGTGCGGCCGCGCTGCGCGCGGTGTGCTCCTGTGGCTGGGCCGGCCCCGAGCACCGTCTGGAATGGGAGGCGATCGGCGACGACCAGGACTTGGACGACGGTGGGGAGGACCAGGCGGATGCCTGCCTCGAAGACTGGGACGGGCACACGGAACAGGTAGAGGCGACCACTATCCCTCTGCCGGAGACGGTCACCACGCTGCTGGAGCGCTTGGAAGAGGAGATCGACAAGCTGACCCGGACCTCCCCGGTCGCGGCCGTACGGGCGGCTCGCCGGTTGGAGGTCACCGCGGAGCGGGTCGGCTACTGGGCTGCCCGCGGCACCGCGAACGACCTGGACACCGCACAGGCCGCCGCTGCTCTCGGGCTGGAGGAGGACGCTGCACGGAAGTTGATGGCTCGTTTCGGTCGCTGGAGCCCATATCGCTGACCCCGCCCCAGGTGTTAGACGACTCTCTGCGTGGTGATGAAGCGGGGTGACGGCGACACTGAAGCTTCCCCTTGATCGTGGACACCTGGAGACTGGGACGTGAGAGCCCAGAGGAAGCAGTGCCAGGTGGGAAGCAAGTACACGAAGCGGTACTCGGACGAGTACAAGCGGGACGCGATCGAGCTCGTGCGGTCGTCGGGCCGGCCGGTGACCGAGGTTGCCCGGGCGCTCGGGATCAGTTCGGAGTCCCTGCGAGGCTGGGTGAAGAAGGCCCGCGCCGCCCAGGAGGCCGGTTCGGTCTCTGCCGGGCGGGCCGGGCAGAGTGCCGCTGACCGGGACGAAGAGCTGAAGCGGCTGCGGAAGCTGACCGCCGAGCAGGCGAAGACGATCGAGATCCTGAAAAAAGCGACCGCCTTCTTCGCGAAGGAGAGCGACCGGTGAGCGAGATATGCCGGTTCATCCACGCGGAGAAGGCGAACTTCACGGTCGTGCTGCTGTGCGAGGTGATGAAGACTGCCCGCTCCACGTACTACGCGTGGGTGGCCGGAGCCGAGGCCCGCGAGGCGAGGCGGCGGGCCGAGGAGGCCCTGGCCCACCAGATCACGGTGATCCACATCGCGTCCTGGCGGAACTACGGAGTTCCGCGCGTCACCGCCGAACTGCGCCGGCAGGGCCGGCCGGTCAACCACAAGCGGGTGGCCCGGGTCATGAGGGAGAACGGCATCGCCGGGAACGGCCGGCGCACCGGCCGCCGCAGCCTGACCAAGGCCGACACCAAGGCCGCCCCGTCGCCGGACCTGATCGGCCGGGACTTCACCGCCGCCCGCCCCGGCACGCGGATCGTCGGGGACATCACCTACATCCCCACGGCCGAGGGCTGGCTCTACCTCGCCTCGTGGCTGGACCTGGCCACACGCGAGATCATCGGGTACTCAATGGCCGACCACCATCGTGCCGACCTGGTCGTCGACGCCCTGGACATGGCCGCCGCACTGGGTCGCTTGGAACCCGGCTGCCTGATCCACAGCGACCGCGGATCGGAATACACGTCCGGACAACTCCGCCACAAAATCCGTGAGTTGGGACACCGGCAGAGCATGGGCCGGACCGGGAGCTGCTTCGACAACGCCGCCGCGGAGAGCTTCTGGGCCGTACTCAAAGAGGAGATCCGCACCCGCTTCTGGCCCGACCGGGCCACCGCCCGCGCCGACATCTTCGACTTCGTCGAGACCTTCTACAACAGACGCCGCCTGCGCAAACACATTCACTGGGGCTACCTCACACCCCACGAGACACGCCTGCGCTACCGACAAGGCCAAGCCCTCGCGGCGTAACAACAACGTGTTCAAGATCATGGGGAAACTTCAAAGTCCGCCGTCTGGGCAGCCGGAGACATGGCCGAGCAGATGCCGGCCAGCGACCCCACAGGCCTCTTCAGCGACCGCGACCTCCTCCTGCACCGGCACAGGTCCATGTCGACCCCCGGCATCAAGGCCATGCTCACCCAGGCCAAGGCCTCACGCGCGCTCGCCCTCGACCCCGACACCCTGGACGGCGACCCGTACGCCCTGTGCACTCCGGCCGGCGTCGTCGACCTGCACACTGGACAGCTGCGCAAGCCCGACCCCGAACGCGACATGCACTCGCGGGCCGCCAGCGTCGGCCCCGAGGCCATGCCCACACCGCGCTGGTACCGGTTCCTCCACGACACCTCGGCGATGACGACAAGGGCCTGGAGACCATCCAGTTCCTCCACCTGCTCCTGGAGTACTCCATCACCGGAGACGTCGGCGCGCAGGTCCTTCCGTTCCTCTACGGCACCGGCGCCAACGGCAAGTCCGTCCTGCTGGACGTCATGACGCAAATCCTGGGCGACTACGCGCAGGCAGCCCCGCCCGGATTCCTGATGGAGAAGGGCAAGTTCTCCGAGCACTCCACCGAGCTGACCGAGCTGCACGGCCGGCGCATCGTGGTGTGCAGTGAGCTCAAGCCCAATGACAAGTTCGACGAGTCCCGAGTCAAGCTGCTGACAGGCGGCGACCGCATCATGGCCCGCCGGATGCGCCAGGACTTCTTCTCCTTCACGCCCACACACAAGCTGTGGCTGCTGGGCAACCACCGTCCGGAAGTCGGAACCGGTGGGCACGCCTTCTGGCGCCGTATCCGCCTTATCCCCTTCGAACGTGTCGTCCCCGCCTCTCGCAAGATCGACAACCTGGCCGAGCAACTCGTCGATAGCGAAGGCCCCGGCTTCCTGCACTGGCTGATCGAGGGTGCCCAGCTCTACCTCGCCACCCGTGACCCGCTGACGGGACCGGCATCCGTACGGATGGCTACCCAGGCCTACGCGACGACCGAGGACCACATCGGGCGCTTCCTCACCGAGTGCTGCACCAGCGCTACCATCAGCCGCGCCGGCGATCGAGGCCCGGGCGACCTCAAGGTCGAGCAAGGACTCCTCTACGCCGCCTACAGCAGCTGGTGCAGCACCGGCGAAGGCATCCGGCCCGCCACCGCCCGCGCCTTCGCAACCCGCGTGCGCCAGGAGCTCGCCCTGGCCTCACCGGCCGACATGATGAAATCCAGCGGAAAGAAGTACTACCCCGGACTCGCACTCCTTGCCGATGACGAACCCGAACATGTCTAAACCATGCGCACTACGCGCCCAGCCCACATCTCTCTACGATGGACGCGGCACGCCTGAACGCGACCGTTCCCGCACCCACCCCGGCCTGTACCCGGCCGCCGACAACGAAAAGGGGCTGCAGTCATGAGCTCGCTGCTGAACGAGAGCGACCACCTCCACGAGAACACGGTGGTGTGGCTGGAGAACCCCGAACATCTCGACTACGTACGCCAGGCCCTCGACAAGACCGCACGCCGCCGGGGAAAGCCCCGCTACGCCCGAGACGGACGCATGGTCGGCTACACCGAACTCGATGAACACGCCGAGGCCGACCCAGACAGCGGGCTCCAGCTCCGACGTGTCTTCTTCCTGCTTCCGCACGACCGCGACACCGACCCCGACGGCGTCTACAACCAGGGAGCGCCAGGCGAAGCGATCGATCCCCGGACGGTCGCGCCCCGCCGAGTGGGAGCCAAGACTCCCCGCTCCCAAGGCGGACTCGACATGGCAGCAACTGCCCGGACGGCGTAGAGCAGCGCCCAAGCGCCCTACGAGCGGGATACGCATGTGGCCTGCGTACGAGGCTGGGGGACCTGCCTACCGCTGTCGTCTGCGCCCTGCAGAGCCAGCGTTGGTGCGCTGCGCACCTGGCCTCAGTTTTCCGACCGGACAGCCTGCCGTCGCCAGCCGAGCAGTGGCCCACACGGCCCCCACACTCTTGTCCAGTGGCGTTCGAATCCGCTGCCCGTGTCCGTGCGCCGGCTCGGCGTGGGTCCGCCCGTGGCTGGACGGGCGCACCCGGCACTTCAGATCAGGGTGTTCAGGAGCTTCGCGCAGTCCATGACCTTGTCGCCCTTGCGCCGGTGAGGACCGTGCCAGCGCTGAGGCTGTCGAGCTTATCGATGGTGAAGTTCAGGCTCGCTCCCTTCGTCGAGAAGCGCACCCGTCCAGCCCTAGTGTGACGGCCTAACTCTTCCGACTTTTCCCCATAGCATGCTTCCCCTGTTTTCCCACATTGCTACGCAGATTGGCCGCCAGCCTGAAGCTGACGGCCAATCGCGAGTGGTGGAATCTACGGACTTGCTGTGGGGTTCCTCTTGCGGATCGATTTAGAATCGTCGCGAATCCGGGTGGTGAGGACTTTCATGCCAGCCTTTTCCTTTACGGTAAAGGAAAGGGCTCCGCCTCCTGTGAATTCAAGGTCGACGCGGGGGCCCGAACCTATGTCGTGAGAGGCCCATTCTCCGGCGCCCTCCAGGAGCTCCTTCCCTAGCATTTTTACGCCATCCCCTCTGAGAGGCTACCCCTTCAGATTCTCTGCGGTGAATGTCCCGTCGTCGTTTATCGTGACACTGTCACCTTGCGCGTCTTGCCAGGTGCCGGCTAGTTCTGCGCGCTGAACCTCGGCAACATTATCGCTGTCCATCAGCCCGCAACCGGACATGGCCGTGATAGTGATAGTTGCGCAGAGGCCTGCGAAGTAGCCGACACCTTGCCTGCGGTGATCCTTCGACCTCGGCCCTCGAACCTTAGTGTTTCTCGCCATCACCGCCCCTCTCTCCCTCATGAAGCCGACCAAGGGGCCCAACTTCTCGACACGTCCCTCTCAGTTGCGTGGGTCCAGTGGCTGAAGAGTGACGAGTACGAGATCGCCGCCGTCGCCGAACCGGGTCCGTAGCTTCTCTTTGGTGTCGACCTCACTCAGGGCCGGGTTCGCGTCGGCGAGATAGTCCCGCAGGGGCGTGAAGGTTGCCAGTCCATTCAGGCGGGAACTGGTCGCGGTGAATCCTGCCGACTCGTCACCGCTGACGTCCCAACCGAGTGTCCTCATTCGCTCTGCCTGGCGCTGAACTCCTTGGCCGGAGGGTAGACCAGATTCCAGAACGACGTAGTCGATCTCGTACTGGGGATGGCCGGCCGAGCTGGTGGTGTCAACTTTCTGCACCACCTTGACCCCGGATATCACCTGACCTCTGGCTTCTCTGTTCACTTCTGCCGTCCCGGGCAATGCGCGCCACAATGCGAAAGCGACCCCTCCAATCAGGAATACGAGCAGTATTGCGATACCCTGACGCAGTCTCATTTCAGTCCCCCCAGAACGCGTTTCCTTGAGTCAGCCTCCGACCGTAGCCGGCTTCGCGAGCAAACATCAGCGGAGCCCTCTCCCTATTTCCTGCCAGCCATTGCTTGATCACCCTTCCGTCACCAGCGTAGGCCACATAAGCCTGAGCATCAGTGATCGAATACGTATCCTTTAGGTCGCGCATATTGGCTGCGGCCAATTGGATTCCGGTGGAATCACTAATGGCCAGCTTGGCCCTGGCTTCCTTTTCGCTCATCTTCACGCCGTAGTATTTCTGCGCCAATCTGGCCGCCAGGTCAGGGCGCATCTGTGCAATGCCCACAGTGTTATTCTTGCCGCCGATTACGCCGTAGGATTCCGCGGTCCTCAGCATGAGGCCAAGGAGGGGAATTTCGGCGATCTCTCCTCTCCCTGATCCTTCCTGAAGTAGGAGTGCGACTAGTGCGGCTTTGTCCAGTCCGAAGGCGTACGCGGCCTCCTCTATGTCTCCTCTGAATTTCTCAAGGAACCCCGCTTCGTCCATGGAGGGACGAGGCCGCTCCCCCTGCCCAAGCCAGCGTGGGGGGAAGGGGAAGAGCTGGTGGCCGGCTTGCCACGGGTCCGAGCTGCATGTGAACAAGGATGTCCGGCAGTTTCCCCCTTGGGAAGTGCCAGCTCCGTTGCGTCCTCCCTTTTGCTGGGCACTCGGCGTGAGTTTGGGAGGTCCGGGCACGTGGCCGGGTGTGGTGTTCTCGTGGTCGGGGGAAGGCCGGGTCGGGCACTCCACCTCAGCGCACATGCCGGTGGGGTCGGAGGTGGTGACCGGAGTGTTGTTGGCGTAGCTGTAGCCGTTGAACGCCTGCGGGGAGTCTCGGACGAGGACCGGGTCAACGGAGAGGAAACGGCCTGCTGCGGAGTCGTATTCGCGGGCCCCGATGTGGGTGAGCCCGGTCGACTTGTCCTGGGTGCCGCCGACGAATCCCCGCTCGCCGGGCCATGCCGTCGGCTTGGTGCCGCGGTCTTCACCGAAGGGCTTAGTGAAGCGGCGCTGGACTGCAAGCGTGGCGGCGTCGATGGAGGTGGTGCCGGTGTTGTGGTGGTCGGCCGCGACGTAGGAAAGCTTGCCGGCAGAGGTCCGGACGATGGTGGTGCCGCCGGGGGTCGTGTAGTAGCGGGTGCCGGTGACCTTGTCGGTGGCGGTGTCGCGGGTGAGCTCGTCCGTCCCGGCGTACAGGGTGGTCTTGCCGGGGTCCTTGCGGGCCAGACGGTTGCCGGCCGCGTCGTAGATGTAGGTGGACGTTCCCGCGTTGGTGGTGTTGGAGGCGAGTCTGCCTTCGGCGTTCCAGGTCAGCGTCTGGGTCGGTCCGCCATCGCCGGGGAGGTTGTCGGGGGCGTCGCCGGTGTCGGGGCGGGTGAGGGTGTTTCCGGCCTTGTCGTAGGTGAGGTTGGTCGTGACAGGGCCGTTGCTGCCCAGCTTCCTTGTGGTGGAGACCGGGGTGTGCGGGCGAGCTGCGCCGGATGCGGGGTAGGTGTTGGTGGTGACGGTGGTTTTGTTGGCGTCACCTGTGGGGTCGTGGTCGGTCAGGGTCTTGCGGTTGCCGGTGACGTCGTAGGTGAACGACTGCCAGTACGGGGCCGTGCCGCCGATCTCGCTATTGCTGGGGGCTGTGTTGGTGCAGCCTCCGATTCCGGGCACGGGGCCGGTCTTGGTGGTGGTGGTGCCGGTGTCGGTCCAGGCCTCGGTGAGACGGCCTTGGTAGTCGTAGGTGAAGCACTGGGTGTCCCGTGCTGCGCCTTGGATGTTGGCGACGGAGGTGACGTCTCCGTTGGGAGTGAAGGTGTAGTTGGCGATGTCGACTGCGGTGGTCTGGCCCTGCTTGGTGAGTTCGGTCTGCAGGACCCGGCCTGTGGCCTCGTCGTGGGAGTTGGTGATGGCGACAAATTTCGGGCTGGCGCCGAAGGTAGTGCGCTGAATCTGGCCGAGTTCGTTGTAGCTGACGTAGTTGACGTAGCTGACATCGTCCGAGCCATAGGCGCGCGGCAGACCGTTGTCGTTTCGGGTGGTGGTGAGGCGTTCGGCAGGCAGACCGCCGGCCGCAGGCAGGTTGAGCTTCTCCTCCAGCCCGGTGTTCGGGTCGTAGGTGGCTGAGGTGGTGTGGGTGCCGGTGAGGGCTCCTTCGCCGGCGGGGACGGTCAGCTTGGTGCCGGTGGGGCGGTAGCCGATGTCGTAGCCCGTGACTTCCTGGATCCAGGCCTTGCCGGCCACCCAGCTCGTGGATCCGGTCGCCAGGCCGGGCAGGAGGGTGTCGTACTCGTACTCGGCAAGCTTGGTGCCGTCGGCCGCGTTCAGGTTGCGGGTGGTGGGACGGCCCAG
The DNA here is from genome assembly GCF_026342735.1 of Streptomyces sp. NBC_00193. GTDB lineage: Bacteria > Actinomycetota > Actinomycetes > Streptomycetales > Streptomycetaceae > Streptomyces > Streptomyces stoeckheimensis. The sequence continues at coordinate 65,076 of NZ_JAPEMM010000002.1, read as the reverse complement.
GATGTCGTAGCTGGTGAAGATGGAGGTCCCGCGGGCGTCCGTGGACGATACGAGACGGCCGGCCACGTCGTAGGTACTCGTGGAGGTGCCCTTGTCCGGGTCCACCGCCTTGGTCTGACGGCCTTGCAGGTCGTACTCGTAGGCCCAGCCGTTACCGGCTGGGTCGGTGATCTGGGTCAGCTGGCCGACGGTGTCGTAGCCGTAGCGGGTGGTGTCGAACGCACCCGTGGGGGTGCCGACCTTGTACTGGCGCAGCTCGGTCTTGCGCCCGCGGGCGTCGGTGATGGTGCTCGTGGCGGTGCCGCCCTGCGGCGGTGTGGTGTCGACACGGTCGGCACCCGGATAAGCGATCGCGGTCCGCCACTGCTCCTGCGCCTTCGAGACGAAGATGTTCGCCACGGGGCGGCCGAGACCGTCGTATTGGGTGACGGTGAGGGCGGGCACCATGTTGTCCTTGGCCGGGAAGAGGTTCTTCACGGGGTCGGACTCTTTGTTGGTGTAGGTGCTGCTCGCCCTGGAGACGCGGCCCCGGCTGTCGTAGGCGGTGTCGGTGATCAGACGGGTGTCTTTCGCATTCTCCAGCGGGACGGACTGGGTTTGGACCTGCTGTCCCATCGCGTCAAGGATGCTGATGGAGGTGGCGTAGTCCCCTGCGGTGCGAAGCGTCTGAGTGGTGACCGAGCTGGTGGTGAACTGGTTCAGGTCGTAGGTGAACACCTTGCTGGCGCTCTGGGTGCGGGCACGGCCCGGCAGCCACACCTGGGTGGTGCGGCCCAGCTCGTCGTAGGTCGCCTCGGTGGTGCGGTTGTTCTGGTCGACGGTCTTGACCGGGAGCCCGCGCAACGGGTGCAGGGTGGTGGTCGTCGTCCAGTTCTTGGCGTTGGTGACCTTCAGGGTCGTCGCGCGGGCCGGAGCGGCCGGCGTGTACGCCGTCTTGGTGGTGGCGCCTGCGGCGTCGGTGGCGCTGGTGATACGGCCGTAGGCGTCGTACGCGGTGGTGGACTTGGGGATGTAGTTGTGGACCCCGGACTCGAAGCGGTCCAGGACGCTGGTGCTTGTGGGCTGTCCGGGGCCGTCGAGGGTGCCGAAAGGTTTGTTGTCGTACTGGACGCGGCTGCCGTCCAGGGTGTTCTCCTCGGTGGCGGCCACCCCGCAGGCGGCCTGGGTCCGCAGGGTCTGTGAGACGCGGTCGACGATGTAGTCGGGGTCGGTGATTTTGCGGACGTAGTAGGTGGTGGTGCAGATGTCGGGCAGACCGTCAGCCTTGTCCAGGACCGACCTCTGCAGTCCGTAGGTCTCGTCGTAGTCGACGGCCTGCGAGGTGGTCCGCCAGGTCTTGTCGGCGAGCAGCACCTTCTGCTGGGACAGGACGGTGCCCTGCATCTGGGCTGTGAGGGGAGGAAGGTTGGCGCCGCGGCTGTGGGTGGCGGTCACCGGCTTGGGCGCCGGGATCCATGGGTCGTGCTGGGCCTTGGAGACGAGCTCTCCGCCGTCGGAGGCGAAGGTTTGCAGCTCGCGGAGTGTGCCGGCGAGGTGGTTGCTGTCCTTGATCGCGTTCCCGGTGATCCCGGTGAAGGTGACAGACCGCTTGGTCTTGTTGTCGGCCTTGATGTCGCCGTCCATGCCGCGCAGGTAGTAGGCGGCCGTCTTGGACACGACGTCGGGGGCGGTGCCAGCGCGGGTGATGACCTGTCCGTAACCGCGGAACTGGTTCCAGGTCCGGTACTCGTCTTTGGTCAGCTCCTCGTCGTCACGGTGCCAGGCGGCCCCGCCGACGTACTCGTAGCGGACTTCCTGGGGGCGAGAGCCACCGAAGGGATCCGTTTCGGTGACGTGGTCGACGACGTACTTGTGGAACCAGTCCAGCTCCGGATCGTTGGGACTTCTGGGGTCCTTGTTCCAGTAGACGGGGAAGCAGCGCTTGGTGTTGGAGTCGGCCGCCGTGGGCAGGCCTGCGCCGGGGGAGCAGTCGGCACCGGCGTACACAATGTCGGTGATCTTTCCGGTCTCGGACTTGATCGACACGATGCGGTGCCGGTTCATGGCCGGCCGCTGGTCGATGCTGGAGTCGACCCGGTTGTTCCTCGGGGAGCCGTAGAAGACGACCTGCGGAAGGGTGAACGATGCTGCACCGTCGTAGCCCGTCCGTCGGACGGAGGCCAGCCACAGGGACGGGGCCGTTCCATCCTTCGGGTCCCGGAACTGATGCGTCAGCGCGTACGAGTCGACGTTGTCGTATCCGCCGGCACTGTCCAGGACCTGCGTGGTGATCTTGGTGAGCCGCTTGGTGGTCCAGAACGTCGGCGAGTAGTTCTCGCAAGTACCGGTCGCCGCGCACTTCTGGTCGAAGGGCACGTCCGGCCACTTCGTCTTGTTGGCCGCGGTCAGCTTTGACGCATCGCAGTCGAAGACGTCCTTCTCGGGCAGGCAGCGCTCTTCGACCTCGAAAAGAACCTGCGCGGTGGGCTTGACGGTGGCCGCGTCGGCGAGCTTCGAGCCGTAGGTGATCTTCTCGAGGTTTCCGCCGCGAACGTACTCTTCGATGGTGCCTGTGGGGTTCGTATCCGAGGCGCCACGCTTGTAGCTGTTGAGTTCGGTGTCGTAGGTGTAGGTGATCAGGCCGTCTCGGGTGTCGACGACGAAGTCGAGGTTCCAGCGCCAGGCCTGCGGGCACCAGGATGCCTCGAACGTCGACTTGTGGCAGTCCTCGCCTGTGTTGTTCCCGTAGACGGGCATGGTCCAGGCGGAGTTGGTGGCCGGACCGGTTGTGGTTTCAGGCTTGTGGCCGAGACCGAAGTAGTACTGGGTGCCATCGGTGGTGGTCACCTTCCAGTACTCGCCGTTGTCGTCACCGTTGACCGCACCGGTCAGGTGCTCGACCTTCGAGGCGTTGTCGTTCTCCAGCCGCCATTCGCCGGTCGTGTCGTCCTTGACCAAGGCGGAGGACTTGCCGCGCAGGGAGAAGGTGGCGTTCTCACCAGCCAGGCATTGGTCGCCAGAGCCCGTCTGGCCGTCCTCGGAGCACGGTTTGAAGTTGCGTTCCACAAAGCCCGGCGAGTAGTCCCAGCCTTCACCGATCCACGACGCCTGGTTATTCGTCGCAGCCGTACGGCCGTCTACGGCCTGGGAGCTGTAGGACAGTGCGACGCTGGGCTTCGTGCCGCCGAGGCCTTCGGGTACGTCGATGGGGTAGGACCAGGAGAACCCGCCGGTGTTGGAGCCGCTGCTCCAGGAACCGGAAGACCCAAGGCTGGTGGCCGCGAAGCTGCCGGCCGGGCCGTTCGGACTGACCGCCGCACCGAAGACGGTGGCCCCGCCCGAGGTACCCGCGTCGGCACTCATGCTCTGAGCATCGCTTTCAGGTGCCGCGAGGGGGACCTCCGCGCTGAGGAGACCGGGCCGATCCCCGTCCTTGGTGGTGGTCAGCGGAGTCTGCTTACGGCACTCCGGACGGTCAGGAGTCGTCAGTGCGCACTCGGGGAGCGCGACGAGCTGGGCGCGCGAGAGCCAGTCTGCGCTGAAGGAACCCGAGATGTGCGAGACGTCCACGGATACCTTGACGGGTCCGCCCTTGGTCACCCCCTCGCCCGGGCGGACCGAGACCAGCATGCCCTGCAGGCCAACCTTCTCGGCAGCCGCACGGTCCTCAAGCGCCACGGCGGCCTTACCACTGCGAGGGGCGTCTTCCGCAGCAGCTGGGGCGACCCATACCGGAGCGTCACCAACGCGGCTCGGATCGGGCGTTGGCGCGGCCGGACCCTTGGCGAGGCCGGGGTTGGTGAAGAGCGAGCCTGCCGGGATGGTCGCGGTAGCGCCGAGATCGACCTCGGCGTCGGTGGCCGGCGGCCAGTACACGTCCTTCGGAGTCCAGGCATCAACCTGCTCTTCTGGAATATCTACCCCCGCTTTCGGGGCGTCCTTTCCGGGGACCGATTCGGTTTCCTGCAACGGCCCGGGTGACCAGCTAGGGGGCTCGGGCTTCGAGGAAGCCTCGGCGGTACCTGCTCCGATGATCAGCGAAAATACAACAGCAGAGATGGCGAATAGACGGCGATTTGCCGCAGATCTCCCTCTTGTGCGACGTAATCCTGGTGGTGCCTGCACGGCATTCCCCCCACGCTAGGTGATCGATTGGCGGATCTTAGCGTCGATTCCCGTTTATAAAACAGGGATTAATGCAGACATTCGCCCCGCTCTTGACCTGCAATGTCCAAAAAGATGGCCGAAATTTAATCATTCGCGGGCGCGTCATTCCGGCCGTCGATATTGGATATATCCGTTATTGTTGGATGTTTGGTCTGGATATCTTTTTCTGGGTTGCGGGGTTTTTGAAATGGCTGGTCGGGTGGGCTGTTAGCGTCGCGGCCAGTTGACCATCGCGACCGCATTGGGAGTTTTGCCGTGGGGGGCACACAGAGAAGCAGACGACCGGCCAGCCGGCCGGCCGCACTGGCAGGGCTGATCGCACTGGCCCTGTCGTTAACGGCCGTCGGCGGCGCACCCGCCGCGACGGCAGCACCAACCGTGGACACGCCGCCCGTGCAGAGCGAGCCGGCGCCGCAGCAGCAGCCGAGGACCGAGCGGGAGCAGGCGGAGGACGCGGCACTCGCGGAGGCGAAGCTCACGGGCAAGCCGGTCCCGGTGCCGGCCGTGACGACCGAGACCGACACCGTGGTGGCCAATCCGGACGGCACCCTGGGCATGACCCGCAGCGTCGCGCCCGTGCGCACCAAGCACGATGGTGGCTGGGTGGACCTGGACGCCACCCTGGTCAAGGCCGCTGACGGCACCCTCCGCCCGAAGGCCTCAGCGAGCAGCCTGACCTTGTCCGGCGGTGGCACTGGCCCGCTGGCCACGTTGGATCAGGACGGCAAGCGGCTGGTGGTGAGCTGGCCTGACCCGTTGCCCGTACCGGTGCTGGAAGAATCCAGCGCCGTCTACCGTGAGGTCCTTCCGGGGGCGGACCTGAAGGTCACGGCCGATGTGGGCGGCGGGATCTCGCAGATCCTGATCGTCAAGTCCGCCGAGGCCGCCAGGAACCCGAAGCTCGCCAAACTGACCACCGGCCTCAAGGGCGAGGGCGTCACCGTCTCCGCCGACGCCGCCGGAAACCTGAAGGCCGCAGATGCCTCAGGCCGTACGGTCTTCCAGGCGCCGACCCCGACCATGTGGGACTCCACCACGCCCGTCCAGGTCCCGCTCGCCAAGCCCTCCGGCACCATCGCCTTCTCCCAGGCGGTCACCGCCGACGAGACGCCGTCCGGTACGGGGGACGAGGAGGCGGTCAAGACCACCTCAGACAGTGACGGCCCGGGTGACTTTGCCAAGACCACCCGCCTGCAGGCCGACCTCGGCACGGACTCGGTCGCCCTGACCCCGAACCAGTCCTTCCTCACCGCCCCCGATACGGCCTACCCCGTCTACATCGACCCGGCGTGGGTTCCCACCAATCGCAAGACCCAGCACTGGGCCTGGGTCCAGGAGGCGTACCCGACCACCACCAACTACGACGACTACGCGGACGACTACGACCCCGGCGTCGGCTACCAGCAGTGGCGCACAAGGACAGGCCTGGAGCGCTACTACATCCAGCTCGACACCGGCGACCTGAACGACAAGGTCATCAAGAAGGCGTCCTTCAACGCGACCCAGTCGTACGCAGCGGACGCCACCTGCAGCAACCGCTACAACGTGGACCTGCACTCCACCGAGCCGCTCCTGTCGAACATCACCTGGAACACCCAGCCCCGCGACTGGGAAGTCCTGGGCACGGCCTCGATGAACAGCGCCGGCGGCCCGGGCTGCCCGAGCTCGACCACGCTCGGCGAGTGGGACGTGGCCGGCCACCTGGCCGCCAACATGTGGCGCGGCAGCGTCACCTACGCCCTCTTCGCGGACAACGAGTCCAAGACCAGCAGCAACAACGGTTTCAAGCGGTTCACCCGCGACAAGACGAAGCTGCCGTTCTTCTACATCGAGTACAACCGGGCCCCGATGACCCCGTGGGGCCTCGCGATGACGCCCGCGCCGCAGAACGGCGGCTGGGTCGGCGCTACCGCCTACCCCGGTATGAGCATCAGTGCCTGGAGCGGCGACCCTGACGGCCAGGCCACCTCGGCCCGGTTCATGGTCTACGACACCAACGGCAGTGGCGCCGTCTACGACAGCGCCATGATCGGTGAGGCCAACGGCGACCACAAGGTCACCGCCTACCCCGCCAACCTGATCGACGGTCACCAATACTTGTGGCAGGTCCAGAGCTCGGACGGCGAACTGGGCTCCGCCTGGGTCGAAGGCGGCCGCTTCTCCATGGACAGCCAGCCGCCGTCCATCCCGGTCGTCACCTCCAGCGAGTACCCGCCCTCCGGCACCCTGCCCGGCTCCAAGAAGTACGCGGGGCAGAAGGGCAACTTCAAGGTAGAGGCCACCGACTCCCTCAGCGGGGTCCTCTTCTACGAGTGGGCGTTCAACTCGAGCATTCCTGTGGGCGGTGCGAACCGGATCAACGCGGCGGCCGACGGTACGGCCACCATCCCGTTGACGCCTACGTGGTGGGGCACCAACATCCTGCGCGTCCAGTCCGTGGACCGCGCCGGCAACCGCTCGCAGCAGCAGACCTACGTCTTCTACGTCCCGGACAACCCGAACGCCAAGACCACCCTCGGCGACATCACCGGCGATGAACTCGTCGACTTCATTGCACCTGACGACGACAACGGCAACTTGATCGTCTACCCGACGGCCACTGACCCGTCAGCCGGTGGCGTGATCGCCTCCACCAAGGCGGACAGCCCCGGAGGCTTGGGCTGGGACAAGGCGCTGGCCACGCACCGCGGGGGCAACGGGATCATCAGGGACGACTTGTGGGCCTACGGAGGCGGGCAGCTCCGCTACTACCGCAACTCCATGGATGAAGGCGGCCTGGACGCCAACGACGGCCTCTACTTCGTCAAGGACCATGGCGACCCCGTGACACGTCCCGCCATCGCGGACTGCACCGTCGCGGCAACCAGCAAGCCCTGTAGCTCCACCGCCTACAGCGCGGACTGGAGCCGGGTCAAGGAGATCGTCGCAGTCGGCGACGTCCTGCCCAAGGCAGGAGTCGACCCGCTCAACGACCTGCTCGCCATCGAGAGCACCACTACGGGTGATGCCCAGCTCATCCTCCACCAGGGCGGGGCCGCCACAGGCGCGCTCATCAATCCCCTCATCCTCAGCTCCACAGGCTGGGACAACTTCACCCTCATGGCCCCCGGTGACGCCACGGGCGACGGCCTGGCCGATCTCTGGGCCCGTGACGACATCACGGGCGAGGTCTGGCAGTACGCCAACGTCGCAGGAAAGCCCGCCGCCCTCGGCGACCACACCAAGCGCACCAAGATCGGCTCAGGGGTTCCAGCCAGCGCCTACCCGGTGATCGGCACCTCCGGCGACACCAGCGCCGACGGCATCCCCGACCTGTGGGCCCTCGATAGCAACCACCGCCTGCGCACCTGGAACGGCAAGGTGACCAGCGGCAAGGTCACCGGTTTCGCCGGCTCCGAGCTCATGGGCGATGCCCGCATCTCCAGCAACCACTGGAAGCTGGACGAGAAGGAAGCGGACGGGACGACCGGACCGACCGTCTTCGACATGCGCCGCCGTAACAACGGAACGCTCAGCGCCACCGGCGCCACCCGCATCGCCGGCACCGTCGCGGGAACGGCAACCCAGGTCGTCAACCTCGACGGCGCCACCGGCACCGTCACCACCACCGGCTCCCCGGTCGACACCACCGGCAGCTTCACCGTCTCGGCCTGGGCCAAGTCCGCAGGGCCGGACGTCGTCCTCAGCCAGGACGGCCTGCACGCCAGCGGCTTCATGATCTGGCACGACGCGGACGGCACCTGGCGGTTCGGTATGTCGAAGAGGGATGACGACGGCTGGGACTACGACCAGACCGGCGTCATGAACGACGCCGCGAAGGTCGCCCTCAACGAGTGGACCCAGCTCACCGCCACGTACGACGAGACCACGGGCCTGATCGCCCTCTACGTCAACGGCACCCTCGCCGGTACCGGTCACCACGCCAAGGTCAACGTCTGGAAGGCCACCGGGTCGCTGGTCATGGGCCGCTTCAAGAACCAGAGCAAGCCCTGGTCCTTCTGGAAGGGGCAGATCAGCAACGTGACCGTCTACAAGCACTCGACGGTCCAGACCGCGAGCAGCACCACCCTCGTCTCAGCGGTGAACAGCAAAAAGTGCGCCGATGACGACCGCGGCAGCAACGCCGAAGGCAACCGCATCTACATCCACGACTGCAACACAACCCCCGGCATCTCGCAGACCTTCCAGATCCAGGAGGACGGCGAACTGCGCGTGGCGGGCAAGTGCGTGACCGCTGCGGACGGCGGAACCGCGAACCGTACCCTCATCCAGCTCAACACCTGCACCGCCGCCGCCGCGGGCAGCCAGCAATGGCTCCCCACCGCCACCAGCGGCTTCTACAACCCGAAATCCGGCCGCTGCCTCGACCTGCCCTACGCCCGCACCGTCAACGGCACCCAGCTCGAACTCTCCGACTGCAACGGATCCAACGCACAACGCTGGCACGCCGCCGGCCTCGCCTCACCCCTCGGAGCCATCGGCTAACCCCACCCACTGAGCCAGCAACCGCTGGCCCGCCTCCCTCGGGAGACGGGCCAGCGGCCTTTTGGGCCCGCACAGACGGCAGCCCACGCGCGTCCTTGGACCGGAAACGATCACCGGGGTGTCTTGCGATGATCGGTGAATGAGCGAGCGTGAGTGGCAGGCGTTGACCAAGTCCGAGGAAGCGTTCATGGTCAACTCGTTTGAGATCGACATCCTGGCTGGGGTCTGGGGAGATCTCGACGATGTCGATCGGTCCCGGCCGGTGAGGGAGCTGGCAGGGATCTTGCTCGGTCTCATCGATCGCGGATGGATCGAGGTTCGCCGAGTCGCGCCGTGGACGTCCCCGTCAGGACAGCAGGGTTTCCAGCCCGGGGAGCTGGTGCCTCGTGACCAGCTCCCGGCCGTCCTGGAAGACGCGGCCAACTGGGAGTACCCGGATGGTGACTGGATCGGTGCCGTGACGCTGGTGGAGACGGAAGCGGGTATGAAGATCACCCGTCGTTCTCCGGAGGAGACGGCCGAGTAAACCGCCGTGGCGTGGATCCTCAGCCCGCTGCTGCAAGCGGTGGCTTCGAGCCCCGCCGCCTCTGGCTCTGAGGGTTTGACCAGGGGCCGGGGGTGTAGCTGCCGGGACGGCGGCGGTGCGATCGCGCGTTCGTTGAGATCTTGCGATTGCAGATGGGGGAGTTATGCAGACCGGTGGGATTGGCGTTGCGGCTGATCGGGAGTGGGTCATCCAGAACGCGAAGGGCAAGAAGTCCGTGTACGACTCGGCGGCCGAGGCTTTCGAGGAGCTCGACGAGTACGGGGAGGGCGCCGTGGTGCTGACCCGCCTGGTGTACCGGGGGCTGTTCCGTACGAAGCCGGCAGAGGACTGGCAGCAGGCAGAACGCCCTGCTTGAACCCTCGCGGTCACCCTCCGCCCGCCCAGACTTCGGCTCGCGGCGTGCCGGCTTCCTGCCCCGTTGGAACCCGCTCGCGGGCACCGGCCGCACCCGGTCCCGCCGTCCGGCAGTGACCGATTCGTGCCGTCGCTCGTAGGCGCCGCTATCCCTGCGTGCCTTCCGGGCCACAGGTCGATCCGCGGCCGCTCGAGGGCCGCTGCTTACGGCGACCCCGAGGCAAACGGCGGGCGCATGGGTGTCCGCGTACTGACGGGCGACTTCCACGACATGTCAGCGGACACGCTGAGCTCCTTCGCCGACGACGCCGGCGTGGCGGTGAACCAGTCCTGGAAACCGGCGGCCGGACCGCCCGGAGGCTGGCTGGAATGCATGGACCTCACCGCCCCCGACAGGAGCCGGCGCGCCTTGTGCCTGTGGGATGACAAGGGCAGCCACGGTCGCCGACCCGGACCTGGCCCCCCGGGCCGACTCCCTGACCCGCGAACTGCGTGCAGCAATGGTCCACCCGGAGGGCGACTCGGAACGACAGCGGGGCTGAGTTCCTGCGAGCACCTCACCGTGCGGCTCTGCCTCAGGGCCCGGGCGCTGCATCTCATTGGAGGCGACTTGCCGCTGGGGTCTTGGGCTGGTGCCTACGATCGACGGTATGGCCTCTGAGTGGGAAGTTCGGTTCCGGTCTCTTGACGGTACGGCGCTTGTGGGAACGGTGAGGACGCCGCAGGGTACGGCGACAGCTGGGTCGGCGGTGCTGGTTCACGGCGCCGGGGTGACCCGTGAGGAGGGCGGCTTCTTCACCCGGCTCGCCGAGGGGTTGTCGGAGGCCGGGCTGGTGTCGCTGCGGTTCGATCTGCGGGCGCATGGGGCGAGCGGCGGCAGGCCGGCGGAGATCACGATGGCGGGTGTGGCCAACGACATCCGTGCGGCCGCCGATCAGCTGCGCGAGCAGACGGGCCTCGACGGCCCGCTGCACGTGATCGCGGCGTCGTTCTCCGGGGGCGCCGCGGCCCTGTACGCGGGATCGCGGCCGCGGGACGTCGATCGGCTGGTGCTGCTGAATCCGCGTCTGGACTACCGGGACCGATACGTGGAGAGCCGTCCGTACTTCGACGGCGACTACATCACCGCCACCGCCGGCCGGGATCTGGACGAGCGCGGCTTTACGGAGAAGTCACCGTTCGAACTCGGGCGCGCCCTGCACAACGAGGTGTTCTACCTCGACCCGGACGTCTATCTCCGTGCGGTGCATGCTCCGGTGCTGCTGGTGCACGGGACGAAGGACACCTTCGTGCCGGTGGAGTCCTCCCGCCGCTACCTGCCGCTCTTCGCCGGTCCGGCCGAGCTGCTCGAGCTGGACGGCGCGCAGCACGGCTTCGCTGTCCATGAGGATCCCGGCTATGCCGATCCGCAGACGCAGCTCTGGCAGGCGCAGGTCATTGACCGGGTGGCGGGGTTCTTGACCGTTTAGGCGGTCAGGGTGGTGAGTGCTTGGCGTAGTTCGCGTACGGCGGGGCGCCGGGCGTGGGGGCGGAGCTGGGCGGCGGTGCGGCGCAGTTCGCCGAGCGCCTGGCCGAAGCCGGGGGTGGCGGCGAGGCGGAGGGCGGTCAGGCCGGTGGCGGCAGCTTGGTCGGGCTCGCCTGCGGCGGCCAGCGCCCCGGAGAGATGCGCGGTGAAGAACGCCCGGTCCCTGGGGGCGAACACCCCTTGGGCGAGGTGCTGCTGGAGGAGGTCGACAGCTTGGGCGGGCTGGCCGGCTTCGCGGTAGCTGATGGCGCTCTGGGCCATCAGCCGATCGAGGGTGTAGCCAGCGCATAGCGGTCCGGTGCAGGACGCGGGTTCGGGGCTACCGGCCTGGTCGAGGGCGTGGTGGGCGTCGTCCAGGGTGCGGTTGACGGCGTCTGCTGGGGCGCCGGTCAGGGCGAGGGCGCGTGCTTCCTGCTGGAGGGCTTCGGCCCTGGCCCTGGGCGGCAGGGTCCAGGGCCCGCGGGCGGCGGCCTGGGCGAGGTCGAGCATCCGTGCGGGATCATGCCGGTCGGTGGCCTGGGCTTTGCGCAGCAGGACGTAGGCGTGCATCGGGCCGTTGCCCGTCAGGGTGGCCCACTCCGCGGCCCGGTCGTGGAAGAAGACCGTGAGGTGCGCGGGGGAGCCGGCGTCGCGGTGGAGCCACGCGGTGAACTCCGCAGCCCGCGCACCGACCCCGAGGAGTTCGCGGCGCACAGGTGTGGTGGCGTTGCGGGCGAGGGTGTCGATGACGGCCAGGAGTTCCATCGCGGCCGGAAGGACTCGGCGGGGGCCGGTGCTGCTGTCGGCGCGCGCGATGTCGTCGAGAGCCGTGCGGAGGCCACTGGCGAGGCTGTGGTCGCCGAAGCGGCGGGCGTTGGCGACGGCGGCCGCCAGCCGGTCCGGCCCGCCGCCGAGCGTGAGCGCCGGTGCCGCGCCGAGGACCCCCCGTAAGAGCAGTCGCCGGTGCACCCCGTCCTCCTCAGGCCTCGTCGTGGCGTTGTCCCTGACGCTCTGTGGCGGGGTGAAGCCGAGTTCCTCGAGGGACAGGGCGAACATGGACTGCAGAATCCGTCGGGCCTGCCGGTTGGGCCACCCGGGTTTCGAGGACTCCCACCGGCGCACCTGCCGCACGTCGACGCCGGCGTCCTCGCCGAGCAGCGCGGCGTGAGCGGTGTACGCGGTGGCGACGTCGCTCTGACTGTGCCAGCCGCGCTCCAGACGTGCAGCGCGGAAGGCGGGATTCCCCGGGCTCTGGGACATCGCAACCTCCTCATGGCGGCGTGCGGACGAAAGCAGCGCCCGCCGGAGCGGACGAGGTGACCCACGACGGTACTACCGCGAGATGTCCTGTGATGTGTCCTCGTTGCATCCGGCACCTGCCTCTACGGTCCGAAGCAAGGGTTCTGACTGGAGATCAGCAGGGCCGGCCAGGCCCGGGACCTAGGGAGGGAACGTGACCGTACTCGTGCAGGCCCATCCGTTTCAGGTGGTGAACGAAGTCGACGCGGACCCTGGACTACCGATCGACACCGTGGCGATCAGCGAGAGCGTCTCGATCATCCTCGAACCGCGCGAGATCCTGCCTTCTACCGCCCTGCTTGATCTGTGGATGAGCTGGCTCAGCGGGCACTTCGCTGTCCTCCTGCCCTCCCTCGCCGCGCCCTCCAGTCGTCCTCCCGAGAGCACGGACGACCAGCTGATCGTCGGCACCGTCGACTTCGTACGCCGAGCGCTGGAGCGTGGTCTACCCGAGGAGGCCGAAGCCGCCTACGTGCAACTCCAGGAGCTCGCCCGCACCTGCCGCTTCCTCCTCGGGCTCGCCAACGACGTCCTCCATGGCAACCGGTGACCCGGCCACCTGTCTGGGAGCCCGCCACCACTCAGAGAGCCGGTGGGGTGCCTACGACATCGAACCCGGCGCCAGCGCCACGCATTGACTCTCCTATGCGGGAGCGCGATGCCGCCGTCTGCCTGGCCCTGTCCCACCCCAAAGCCCACACCAGATAGGAGACACGGACGTGATCAGGAACGAAGCGAACACGCTGATCCGGGAGGACACCGGTCACCGCCTGCTGGGGCGGGAGGTCGTCCACCCCGCCACGGGTCGTACCGGCACCGTCGCGACCGTGCTCGTGCGCACCGCGAAGGCGACGGGCCGCACCATCGGCCGGACAGCGCACATGCGGCCGTTGGACGGGTCGGGCCGGGAGTGGACGGCAGACCCTCGCGAGCTGAAGCTCGTGCGCCACCTCGCGCCGGACATGCCCGCAGGTGTCCGGTGAACGTCCACCTTGCCGGGGCACGGCGTCGACCCCGAGGGGCGCTCCGCCGGCGTCACCGATGCTCGCACGGGTCTGGCCGCTGGAGTGCGCCCTCGGCTCTGCCGTACTCCTCGGCATCGGGCGGGCGGGGAAGGACGACGCCGAGGAGCCCACCGGCGGGCTGAGCGCGGGCGAGGCGGACCGGCAGGGCTGACTTCTTTCGGGCCCTCGGCGAGGGGGCCGAGTGCGCTCTCAATGAGGGCGGCCACCGGTCGTGAGCTGGGGTGTCTGAAGGGGGGTGCGCGGGCGCGCAGAGGCGCGCAAACAAGCGGATGCGCCCGCTCCAGAAACTTTCCGGGATCGGGCTGAACGTTCGGGGCGTGTTTTCGATTGGCTGTGAGTAGGAGCCGCCCCTGCGGGGGTTGGTTCCGCTGGCGGCCGCACCTGGGGGAGGGCACGCCTTGACCGACTGATCCGCTTGGAAGGATTTCCTTCGACGTGAACAGCACCGAGCCCCTCGTCCTGGCGCTGATAGGCGCGACCGCTCTGCGGGTGTTCGCGCCCGACGTGGTGAGAGGTCTGCGGCGCCTTCTGGGCGCTGGTGTCCGGGTCGGCGCGGCCGAACTGTCCGCCCACCGTCCCCCGCACGGACACACCGTCGTGCAGCGTGAGGTGGCGGTCACCGGTTCCGATGGTCCCGCGGAAGTCCCGTGGGGGAGTTCGTGACCGACGCCGAGTACGACCCCTTCGGGGAGCAGGCCGTCTCCAGCGAACTCGCCGGCGTCATGCCGGTGGAGTTCGTCGCCTTCCACTCCCAAAATCATGTGGCCTACCTCGAGTACGCCCACCTCGAACTCGGAGGCGAGGCCGCCGAGGTCGTGGTGGAGGACGTCTTCACCTTCCTCCTGGAGGTCTGGCCCGACGCCCTGAAGGAAGCCAACCTCCAGGCCTTCGCCTGGGCCCAGCTACGCGAGCACGTCGAGCGCTACCGCGCCCGCCAGCTCGTACCCGTGGCACTCGTCGACACCGCCAAGTACGCGGCGCTGCGCCAGGGCTCACGCCGGAGACTCGAGCTCATCGAGTCCCGCTCCGGGGTGTACGAGGCGATCGCAGAGCTACCCGACCGCCACTACGACGTCGTCCTGCTGACCTACCTCCTCGGCCTCGACACCGGGCAGGTGGCGCAGCGGATGGGTATCGCAGTGGGGACGGTCCGCTCCCACCTGCACACCGCAAGGCGGACGCTCGCAAAGAAGATCGGAATCGACTTGACTCCCGGAGAGGAGAAGGACCTGTGAACGACATGACCCGCGATGACGCGGACGCCGGATACGCACTGGACGAGGCTCTCGGGGACGCCGAGGTCTTCACCGACGAGTACGCCTCCTACGACGAGGACGCGGCCCGACGCCGCATCGCCCGCCGGATCGCGTCCGCCCGCCACAGCCGGGCCCTCACCCAACCGCGTGCCTCCGACGCCCGGCTGACCCTGTCCCCGGCCGGCCGGCCCTCCAGCCCGGCCGAGCGCAAGCTCGTCCTGGACGCCGCCGCCAACGTGAGGGCTGCCCGGAGCCTGGACACCCTGACCCGCGCCCTCGTCGACAGCCCGACCTTCACCCGCCTCGCGCTCGAGGCCGAGGCCTGGCCCCACAGCCAGCCCTCAGCCCTCCTCTTCGCCAGCCTCCTGCACCTGACGGGACGCACGGAGGCCGCCCAGTTCTGGTTCCAGTACGCCGCCGGCGCCGGATCCGACACAGCCGCCCAAGCCCTCTACCTCCTGCACCTGTCCCGAGCCGAAATCACCACCGCCCACCACTGGTACGACCAGCCCACCAACTCCGGGCCGAGCGAAGACGTCCCACCCCTGCCCTCGGCCGACGACGTCGAGGACACCCTGCACGCCTCGATCATCTGGACCTCGCCACCCATCTCCACCACCAAGATCACCCCCACCCCCTGGCCCGACCCCAACCTCCGCACCCTGCCCGCACCCGTCCGCCACGCCCTCGACACCACCACCCCCCACGAACACGAGGACCTCGGCGACATCTACACCCCCACCGCCCGCCTCGCCTCCGCACTGGCCCGCTGCGCACGACTGGACCCCGCCGGTCTCGCCGCGGACGCCAAGCCCGGCGCCCGGATGGGCAAGCGGCCCAAGCGCCTGCAGCCGGTCAACACCCGCCTGGAGGCGGCCCAGCGGGCCCTGCGCGTCCTGGAAGTGATCCACCGCCACGCCGGCGGCGTCTCCCGCACGCAGATCGCCCGGGAGACCGGCCTGCCCCAGCTGTATCTCGCCCACGCCATCGAGCACCTGGTCCGCACCCAGCTCGCCACCCCCCTCGCGCCCAGCGTCTACACGGCCGGCTCCTCCCTCAAACTCGCCCAGGACGGCCGCAGCAGCGGAGCCCTGCTCCGCGAGACCCTCGCCTTCCTCCGGGACGAGGTCGGCGCCGCCGTCTACGTCGCCTCCTACACCGACGGCGAAATCTCCATCACCCAGTACGCCGACAGCCCCACCGCACCCGCCGTCCACGAATGGGTCGACTTCCGCGAAGCCGCCCACGCCTCCGCCGTCGGCAAAGCCCTCCTGGCACAGCTCGACGACGACGAGCGCCGCGACCACCTGCACCGGCACCGGATGGAGGCCTTCACCCCCCACACCATCACCAGCCCCGACATCCTCTTCAACGAACTCGACACCCGACACCCCGGCGAACCCCTCCTGGACCTCCAGGAATACGCCCTGGGCACCGTCTGCGCCGCCGTCCCCATCCGCACCGGACCCGAACCCGAATGCGTAGCCCTCTCGCTGCCCTCGCCCGATCCACACAAGCTGCAGCAGGCGGCCCGCGTCCTGCGCAACGAAGCGATCGCCGTCCTCCTGGCCCTCCTCGTCGGCGGAGCCCATCCGACCCCACCCACCCAGGCCGCGATTCCCTGCGTGGTGATCCACCGGTAGCCGGCACCCGAAGCCAAAGCCGCCTACCCGGCCGGAACCGTGCGAGCCCTCGTCCATGAAAGCTGGCTGTCAGCCGGGCCGCCCAGCGGAGGCGGTGGGGCGTACGCGGGGCGCCCCCACAGACGGCGCCATCGAGTGCACCCCAGACGGAGTACCCAGCCCCAGCCCCCCGACGCGCGGAGGCCTGCGAAGTGTTGGCCGGGCCGGGGACCTGGGCGGGAGACTGCCGGGCATGGACGTGCAGAGGCTGGAGCTGGAGTTGTACGGGCTGAAGCCGTCGGAGTTCACCGCGGCCCGGGACGCGTACGTGGCCCAGGCTCGCAAGGCCGGCGACAAGCAACTCGCTACGGCGATCGCCGCACTGCGCAAACCGACGCTCGCGGCGTGGACCGCCGGGCTGCTGGCCCGCCACCGACCGGAGGAGGCGCGGGGCCTGGTGCAACTCGGTGAAGCGCTTCGCGCCGCGCACCGGGCGCTGGACGCCGGGCAGCTGAGGAAGCTGTCGCATGATCAGCATGTGGTGATCGGCGGGCTCGCGCGCACAGCGCGCTCCCTGGCCGCCGAGTCCGGGCAGCAGGTGAGCGAGCAGGTACTGCACGAGGTCGAGCAGATCCTCCACACGGTCCTCGCCGATTCGGAGGTCGCCGAACGCTGGCAGGCGGGTCGACTGGCCAAGGCCCCGGAAGCGACGTCCGGGTTCACCGGCCTTGAACCGCTCCCGGGTACGGCCCCACCGCGGCGGGAACAGCCGGCCGCTGCCGGGCCCCGGCCGCATCCCGTCCAATTCCCGAAGCCGGGACAGAGCCGTGACGCGCGAGCGGCTGCAGCACGGGCCCATCGTGAGCGCATGACCCAGGCACGTACCGAGTTGCACAAGGCCAGGGCGGAAGCGGAGCGCCTGGAGGCGGAACACGCCGCCGCGCAGGAGAAGGCGGCCCACGCGGCCGCCGCGGTGACAGAGGCCGAAGACGACGTACGGGCGGCGAAGGACCGGCTGGCAACGGCACGCACAACGAGCTCTGAGGCTGCCGCCGGCCTGAGAGCGGCCGACCGGGCAGCCGCGAAGGCACGGGAGCGGGCGGAGACCGAAGCTCGGAAGACGCAGAAGCTCACCGGATCGAAGGGGTGAACCGCACCAAGCTGCGGCCCCATTTCGCCGGTACCGGCCCGCACGACACTGCGGCTGCGGGATCGTCGTGTACAGGCGGCCCGCACCGAGGGCCACCTCAAGAGCGGTGCCGGGAGGGTGTTGTGAGCAGGCGCGAGACCTGGACGACGGAGGAGTTCGGCACATCCCACACGGGCGCGGTCGAGGTCGTCCTCGCCGACGGCACCGTCCCGGACCCGGTGTACTTCGACAGCGCCTCCGGCGGCGGAGGCGAGGCCGTCTCGCAATGGCACCTCTACGACGGCCGACGCCCCCGCGTACCGCGCGCGGCCGTGCTGCGCGCGGTGTGCTCGTGCGGGTGGTCAGGCCCCGACCACCTGCTCGACTGGGAGGCGATCGGTGAGCAGGACTTCGTGGACGGCGGGGATGAGCAGGCGGATGGGTGCGAGCGGGACTGGGACGGGCACACCGCCCAGGTCGAGGAGACGACCGTTCCGCTCCCGGAGACGGTCACCACGCTGCTGGAGCGGTTGGAGGAGGAGATCGGGCGGCTGACGAAGACGTCCCCGGTCGCGGCGGTGCGGGCGGCCCGCCGCCTCGAGGTGGTCGCCGAGCGGGTCGGCTACTGGGCGGCCCGCGGCACCGCTGCCGACCTCGACACGGCTCAGGCCGCCACCTACCTCGGGCTCAACGAGGACGCGGCCCGCAAGCTGATGGCCCGCTTCGGAGGTTGGAGCCCTTTCCGCTGTCTGGAGTCGTTTACCGCTTCGGCAGGTAGTAGGCCAGGGCGTCGCGCGTGTCAGTGGTGTCGGGGTGGTCGGGGCCCAGGACGCGTGCCTGGTCGGGGAGCAACGCATGGTAGAGGTCGCGTGCTCCGGCCAGATTTCCGGCCTGCCCGGTGTAGTAGGCCAGAGTGTGTCGGGTGGCCAGGGTGTCAGGGTGTTCGGGGCCCAGGACGCGTGTCTGGTCGTTGATCAGGGCCTGGTAGAGGTCGCGAGCTCCGGCCGGGTTTCCCGCTGATCCGGTGTAGTGGGCCAGACGGTGTTGGGTGGCCAGGGTGTCAGGGTGGTCGGGGCCCAGGAGGCGTATCTGGTCGTTGATCAGGGCCTGGTAGAGGTCGCGAGCTCCGGCCGGGTTTCCCGCTGATCCGGTGTAGTAGGCCAGGTGGCGCCGGGTGTCGAGGGTGTCGGGGTGGTCCGGCCCCAGGACGCGTATCTGGTCGTTGATCAGGGCCTGGAAGAGGTCGCGTGCTTCGGCCGGGTTTCCGGCTTCGCCGGTGTTGAGGGCCAAGTCGTACCGGGTGTCGAGGGTGTCGGGGTGGTCCGGCCCCAGGACGCGTATCTGGTCGTTGATCAGGGCCTGGAAGAGGTCGCGTGCTTCGGCCAAGTTTCCGGCTTCGGCGGTGGTGAGGGCCAGGTGGTTGCGGGTGGTCAGGGTGTCGGGGTGGTCCGGCCCCAGGACGCGTGTCCGGTCGGTGATCAGGGCTTTGTAGAGGTCGCGTGCGCCGGCCAGGTTTCCGGCTTCGGCGGTGCTGTAGGCCAGGTGGTTGCGGATGGAGAGGGTGTCGGCGTGGTCGCGGCCCAGGACGCGTATCTGGTCGGGGAGCAAGGCTTGGAAGAGGTCGCGCGCCTCGGCCGGGTTTTCCGTCAATCCGGTGTAGTAGGCCAGGGCATAGCGGGTGGTCAGGGTGTCGAGGTGGTCAGGGCCCAGGACGCGTGTCCGGTCGGGGAGCAGGGCTTGGAGAAGGTCGCGTGCTTCGGCCGGGTTTCCGGCTTCGGCGGTGTTGACGGCCAGGTTGTAGCGGGTGTCGAGGGTGTCTGGGTGGTCGGAACCCAGGACGCGCGTCCGGTCGGGGATCAAAGTCTGGAAGAGGTCGCGTGCTCCGGCTGGGTTGCCGGCCAATGCGGTGTAGGAGGCCAGCCTCTTGCGGGTGGTGAGGGTGTCGCCGTGGTCGGTGCCCAGGACGCGGGTTGCGACTTCCACGGCGACCGCGGCCAGACGTCTTGCATTGACGAAGTCGCCCTGTTCGTACGCTGTGCCTGCCTGAGCAAGGGACTCTGCGACCAGTCCCGTGTCCTGGGGCGAGGAACCCTGGTGAAATGCTGGGAAGCCACTGGCAGCGGTCAGGGACGCGAGGACGTCGCCGGCTGTCTGCGGGCGGTCCTGCGGGCGCTTCTCCAGCAGGCGCAGCACCAGTCTCTCCAGCTCCGGCGGGATCTCGGGACGGACCGTACGCAGGGGCTGTGGTGGCACGGAGGTGTGCCGGTGCAGTAGGTCATACAGACTGCCGCCGGTGAACGGCGGGGAGCCGGCCAGCATCGCGTACAGGACGCACCCAAAGGCATACAGGTCGCAGCGCGTGTCGACGTGCTCCCCGCGCCACTGCTCGGGCGCCATGTACAGGGGAGTACCGATGGGATTGCCGGTGACGGTCAGACCGGTGGTCACGTCTGCGGCCCGGGAGATCCCGAAGTCGCAGATCTTGACGCGGCCCCGGTGAAGGAAGAGGTTCGCGGGCTTGAGGTCGCGATGGACCACGCCCTTGCCGTGCGCGGCAGCCAGGGCTTCGGCGATCTGTACCGCCAGAGCAACTGCCTCGGCCACCGGCATCCCGCCGGGGCTCTCGGATATCAGGTCCGCCAGATCACGGCCCTCAAGCAGTTCCATCACCATGAACAGCCGGCCCACGTCGCGTCCGATGTCATAGACCATGGTGATCCCGGGGTGGTCAAGCCGGGCCCCGATGGTCGCCTCCCGTCGGAAGCGGCTGACCGCCTCCGGCCCCGCGAACCCGGCATGCAGGATCTTCACGGCCACTGCACGCTGGAGTTCTTGATCCGTTCCCCTCCAGACCTCGCCCATACCGCCCGAGCCGAGACGCTCCACCAACCTGTACCGACCGCCAAGACGGTCCCCTGCCTCCACAACGCCCCCATCAGGTGATGCCGCACCCCGTAACGCAAACTCCCCACAACGTATCCAGCCGACAGCCCTCTACCGCATCCAGGCCCCCAGTTCTCCGCCCAGGCCTGGAGCGTGACTCTGTCCACGAGAAGGAGCAGCAATTCGACGTCGGTTGGGGAGGCGCACTCGGCCAGGGAGTGCCTCGCAGTGTTCACGAGAACTGCCAGCACTGGGCCTTCCTCCCCGCATGGCCGTCAGTGAAGCGTGACGGGCTCCCTGATCTTGATCTTCGCGCGGCGCCCCGTTCATGATCGTCCTATGAGTCAGCACGCGGTAACCTTGCACAAGATCGTTTTGGAGGACTGGCCGGCCGTTCACTCGTGGGCGTGCCTCCCGGAGGTGTGCCGCTATCAGTCCTGGGGGCCGAACACAGAGGTCCAGACGCAGGACTTCGTGGACTCCGCGGTCAAGGCCTGGTCGGGCACCCCTCAGCGCCGGTTCCCCTACGTCGCCCGCGTCGGGCGGGATGTGGCGGGCATGGGTGAGCTGCATGTCCGCAGCCACAAGCAGCGCCAGGGCGAGATCTCATACATCGTGCATCCCCGGGTATGGGGGCAGGGCATCGGCACGGAAATAGGCCGGCAGCTGCTCGCGTACGGGTTCGGCGAGCTGGGGCTCCATCGGATCCATGCCACCTGTGACCCGAGGAATCTCGGCTCCTCCCGAGTACTGTCCAAGATCGGCATGACGCATGAGGGACGCCTGCGCCACACGGCGCTGCTCCACGACGGCTGGCGAGACTCCATGATCTTCAGCAGCCTCGAAGGGGAATGGCGCTCCACTGCGTAGCCCCGCCGGCGGAGTGCTGTTGGTTCTGTTACGGAGAAGCGAGAGCGGTTGTCGGTCAGTGGCGAGAGCACCTTCGTCCGCGGGAAGTCGGTGTCGGTGAGTTCGGAGAGCGCTCTGCTGCTTGCCTTCGTGATGGGATCGTGCGGCGCACCGGTACAGGTACCACCCTGTTGAGAGCTGAAGGTCGGTCCCGGCGGTGTATCCGGGTCACGAGCAGTCGAACCAGTGCCCGATGGGGCGATCCGGGCAGGTGCGGCACTCGAAGATGTAGACGCCGCCGGCGTCGCCGAGGCAGAGGCCGGCAGGGTTGCGAGTGGTCGCGTCCCATCCCCTCCCTTCGGGATCGTTCGTGCGGTCCTCCGAGGGCAGCCAGGTCCGGCAGGACTCTGCGTCGAACTCCCAGCTCGCCACGGTCAGCAGGTGATCCATGCGGCCACCGCAGGAATCGCAATCGGGCCAGCAGGATTCTTGGGTCCAGCCCGGGTACCCGCCCAGCTTGATTCCGGGAGCCTCAGCCAAGTGGTACGAGTACCGCAGACCTGTCTTCGCGAACAGTTCCTCGAAGCGGTCTCTGAGGCCGTCGTAGACCTCGTCTGGGAGATCCCAGCTGGGGAACTCGGTCACCTGCTCCGGGTGAACCACGCACGGGCTCGGGTACCAGTTCTTGGGAAGTCCGGCAGCCGGCACCGGAGTCGGTCGTATATCGCCGATGACGGCGGAGTCCCGCCAGCGCACCTGGGGCAGGGGGTAGCACCACTCACCGTGCCCATAAGGGCACCAGAGCACCTGGAGCAGGTCCATCCCCTTGGGGAAAGGCACACTCGGTGCGTCGGCCTGGTGGACCTGGACGATGGGAACCATCGGTACGGCGGCCTCATGCCGGCCCTCGGTGCTCATCTCGTAGTGCTCCGCCTCGCACACCGGCCACGGCTCCGCCTCAGCTTGTTCTTTATCTACCAAGATCTTCCGGGCTTGCCGATGGCCTTGAGAGTCTCGGGGCGTTTGACGGTTTTGCCGACGTCGTAGCGGGGTGCCCGGTGTTTGTTCTTGGCGCCGGGTGGCCGTCCGGGTCCGGTGCCTCGGGGTTTGGGAACACGGGCCGGGCAGGCGAGGTGAGCGCGGATGTTCCTGAACCCTCGGCGGACCCGGGCCGGGGTGAGCCGGTCGGATGTGGCGGGTTTCTCCCAGGGGCGGCGGAGGTCTTCGGCGAGGGGACGTGCGAGCCGGAGCTGGGTGTGCGCGACGACCAGGAGCCAGGTCCAGCGGTCCGCTGCCTCGGGAGTACGGAGTTTCGGGGTGGTCCAGCCGAGGGTCTGTTTCGCGAAGCGGAAGGTGTGTTCCAGATCGAAGCGGCGGAGAAATGCCTGCCAGAAGCGGTCCACATCGTCGGGGGTGGCGCCGGTCTTGGAGGACCATAACCACACCGGCGGAGCATCCCGTTCCTTCGATAGATGCTCGACCTTCAACCGCATCAGCGTTCCTTCGACCAGGGGTAGTTCACCGTCGTGGTCGAGCCAGGAGGAGCGGTGGGTGAGCCGGGGGTGGACCCGGTCCCACGCTTGGGTTTCGGCCTTGCCGTAGTTGGTGGTGTCGGTGACTGTGGTGATCGCGGGCTCGGGCCAGGTCTCCGGCTTGGCGAAACGGAACTCCGGGCCGTGCTTGGGCGGCCGGCCGTTGACACCGTGCATCCGCGGCGGCTTCGGCAGACGCATCACGCGGTCGGAGCGGACCCGGCCCACCAACTCGACCGGCAGATCACGCAGGACCCACGCCAGACGGGTGACGTCATACCCGGCATCGCTCACGATCACGATGGCCGGGTCCTCGGCCTGCCACTGCCCTGCGGCGATGAGTCGTTCAACGACTCCTCGGAGCTGGTCGGCGGTGACCGCGGTCGCGTCGTCGACCGGGCCGAGTCGGACCGCGTCCAGGATTGCGGTCCAGGACGTGGCGCCCGGCTCCAGCACGGCGACGAAAGAGTAGGGCCAGCCCGGGATGAACTGCGACGCCGTCCTCGCACGGCCATAGACGTGGCAGAACAGCCGATCGGCCGAGCACGGCGCGTCCGACCGCAACCACGGGGACACATCGACTGCCAGGACCAGGCGTCCGCCGTCGAAGCGGGGCAGCGGCAGCCCGGCCAGCACCGTCCGCAGCCGATCAACGTCGATCCGGCCGTGGTTCAGGCCGCCGTACATCGCTCCGTGTCCACGACGATGCTCGGGCAGCAGCGTCAACTCCACCGGGGACTTCACCGCACCGTCCGCACACAGCACCGCGTCCACCAACTCGAACAACTCGTCGCGTCGGGCGGTCAGAGACTCGTAGAACTCGCCCCGGAAGCGTGACGCTTCCGCGAACGCTTCCCTTCGGACGACATCTGGCAGAAGACTCACTCTCACGGCCTTCGTCTTGGTCACGCACCTTGGTCGGAGCACATGATCAGACGAAGGCCGCCTCCACGTCCGGCGAATCCCCATGCGAGCGAATCCGTTCGAGACGCCATTCGAGGCCGTGGCACCATGTACCGCATGACGACGAACCGAAAGGTCCATGCCGCGTAGACGGCCAGGACAGATCCGTGCCGGCGCCCCCGGCAGCCACCGGACAACGGGTGCAAGGCCAGTCATCGACGGCCTGTCTTCGCGTGCACTGTCTGAGATCACCCGTCTCGAGCACACCCGTAACTATCTGCAGCCAGGCGATGTCAGCACGGCTATGGGCCTGTGGCAGAACTATGTCCACCAGCCCGAGCGGGATCTGTGGCACGACTACGAGTGGGGCAATGTGCACTGGTACTGCTGCGGCAGCCCCCTCGAAGCCCGAGCCCTCCTCGACACCGTGATGCAGGCCATATCACCCCGAAGCGCCCGCGAACTGCGAAAGGTTGTCAGCCGGTCAGACGCCCTCTGGAACCGACCTTCCCCGCCCTATGAACGCGGACAGTAGATAAAGAACAAGCTCAGGCCACAACAACGGTCCGCCGACTGAGCTGTCGTGGCAGGTCGGAACTCCCGTGCGCGGATGCAGGCGGATGGACTCCCGGCGGAAGGGAAGCAGCTCGGGAAAGAGGCGCTCCACGTCCACCGGGCGGGCAGAGGTATGACGGGTCATACGCCGGACTCTAGGACCGGGGTACGACAGACACTCCACCGGGCCGCCCGGCGAATGCCAGGTCGTGTTCCCAGAGTCGACGCGCCGCGTGGGTGGTCTCGGAACTCGGTTCTGGCACAGATCTTGGGGACCGATCGCAGAGGGTGACAGTGTCGTTCGATTGAAGGGTGGTCGCGAGCCCGGCTGTCCGGCTCGAACAGTCACCTCGTAGCCTCCGCGTATGACTGCTGATCCGTTCCAGTGCCGCTGCGTCCTCTGTCATGACTACGGTGACCGAGACGAAGCGGACCGCATGGATCTGACGATCATCGAGAACGTGCAGCGGCACGGATGGCACGTCGTGATGGTTCCCGAGGACGACATCGGTCCTGGCTTCGCCTACACGATCGGCCTCGCGCACACTCACAGCGCACCTGAGCTCGCCATGTTCGGACTCGATATCCACGCCATGCACCGCATGCTCAACAGGCTCGGAGAGAAGGCCGCCGCGGGTGCTGTACTGGCCGATAGCCAGAGACATCCTGACGTTGTCGACGGTCACCAAGTCGCGCTGAGGCAGGTTGATCTGCGCTGGTACCGGGCCTTCTTCGGACAGGCAATCGGGTTCTACCGGCGGCCCCCCTTCCCCGTGCTGCAAGTTGCGTGGCCCGACGCGCATGAACGATTTCACTGGGACGAACAGGCTGAGGTGAGGCATCGGGAGTCACAGCCTCAGCTGTGGCTGCCACCGAGTGAGCACCCTGTCGGGATCTGGACGACCGAACTCTGAGCCCGTGCCGCCAGCGACGGAACAACACCGGCGCGAGAATGGAGGCGGCGGAGACCGCGATCAGGGTGTCCGGGCTCGCCTGGTCGTTGGCATACGCCTCTCGCCATGCCGCCGACCAAGGTGCTTGTTCAGCTGGCGGGGAGCGTCATTCAACCTGTGCGGTATTCCCGGCTCGTGAGCACCCGACAGGCGTCGGCGGGGACGGCAGGGGCGGTCGTGGCGCCATTCGTAGCGCCACACCGCCTCGAGTTCTACATGCGCCGGAACAGTCCTCGCGGTCGTGGCTGGCATCGGAGCAGCCGGCAGACAGTCCGACTGCTGTCTGACCTTAGTGATCGCCCGTCCGGTACTCCCGGCGTCATGGCTCAGTGGGTGGTGAGGAAGTCGTAGTAGTCGGTGCCCGCGACGAGTACGGAGGTGAAGGAGAGGGGGAGCCCGGCGGCGTCGCGGGGGACCTCCTGCGAGGTCTGGCGGGTGAATCCGAGCGAGACGCCGGGTACGGCCAGGCTCTCGGTATCCGGGGCCGTCACGGTCCAGCCGCGCTCGCGGACCCGCTGGAGGATCTCCTCGGCCGGGTCGGTGAACACGTCGTGACCGTCGAGCAGAATCCGGGTGGTCGTGGTCTTCCCCTCGCCGGGCCACCACAGCTCGACCGCGTTGAGGAGGCCGTCCTCGTCGAAGAAGGCGGTGTAGCCGACCCCGTCGAAGGAACCCAGCGCCCGCCGCTTGGGCCGACCGGGGCGCCCTCCGATTACCCGCGGCTCGCCCCAGGGGGCCACGGCGGTCATCGCTTCGTCGAAGGCCATGCCCAGACGCAGGGGCTGCACACCGTTCGGCGGGTCGAGGATCAGGTCCATCATGTTCTCCGGTCGGTCTATTTGAGGACGTCGTAGTCTATCGACCAGCCACGTTTGGTCAGCATGTCCTGGAACTTCTTGTTGACCTTGAGGCTCTCGACCATGTCGGCGATGTGGGTGTCGTACTTGTCGCCGTACAGGTCACGGATCTCGTCGATGTCCATTTTCATGGCCAGATCCCAGCGGCCGGCATCGATGAGGGCCCGCTGATCGGCACGCCACTGCACAGAGTCCGCCCCCGAACCGGTACTCGTGACCCCGCGGTGGTCGTCGTACTCCATTCGGATCGACGGGCCCATGCCCGCCCCGCCACCGCGCTTGTTCGTCTTGAAACCGGGCTCGTCCAGGTGGGAATAGGAGGCCTTCGCGGGGATGTGGTTGATCTCCATATCCACATCGGTGACACGGGATCCGTCGGGCTTCTTCAGGTTCGCCGGCTGCATGCCGCTGTACCAGCCGCCCTCCTCCGTGCACCCCTTCGCGATCAGCCCCTCGGGGTCGGCCCAGGTCTGCGGGTTGATGACGTAGGCGACTGGGTTGGGAGCGGGGGCCAGACCCAACGGGTCCGCGCTGGCGTACCGGGCGGTCGCGGGATCGTAGTGACGGAAACAGTTGTAGTAGAGGCCGGTCTCGGCGTCGTCGTACTGGCCGGGAAAGCGCAGGGGCGTGTAGGCGGCGGCGCCCCGGTTCCACGTCGTCGTCCCCCACACCGTGGAGCGGGCCTGCCAGGCGATCTTGCCGTCCTCGCCGACCAGCTCACTGGGCGCGCCCACCAGGTCGGTGACGATGGCGAAGAAGCGTGAGTCCACCCCCGCCTGCGGTGTCCCGCGGCGCTCCAGCTGCGAAAGCGGGCGGTGGCCGTCGTACTCCCAGCTCGTGGTCGTGCCGTGAGCGGTGTCGGTCTGCTCGGCCAGGCGGGTGCCGTCCCAGGAGAAGTACACCGAGTGGACGACGCTCTGCCCGTCAGGGGCCATGCGGTGCTTGGCGGTGCGCCGCCCCAGCGGATCGTAGGCGTACGTCCACAGCACGCCGTCCGGGGTCCGACAGGCCGTCAGCCGGTTCTCGGCATCCCAGGTGTAGTGCCAGGTGTCCGCCTTGCTTGAGAGCCGCTTTATGCGGCGTACGACGGTGCGTCCCGCCGCGTCGTACGAACAGCGCACCGATCCGGCGCTGAGCAGCCGGGTTCCTTCGTAGGTGCGCTCGCCGCGGCCTTCCGTACGCTGCGCGTGGTCGGGCCACTCGGCGCTGATCTGGTTGCCCGCGACGTCGTAGGCGTACGACTCGCTCCACCCCTCGGCGCTCACCCTCACAGGGCGGCCCACCGGGTCGAGGCCGAAGGCGCGGACGCTCCCTTCGAGTTCGTCGGTGACCGTCTCAAGGTGGCCGTCGGGCCGGTAGGAGAAGGCGCGTGAGCGCAGGGTGCGGGCGGGGGTGGCGAGAACCTGTGCTGCCAGCCGGCCCGCGGGGTCCCAGGCCGATCCGATGGTGACGGGGTGCTCGGCCGGTCCGAACTCGCGAGTGAGTTCGCGGCCCCGGGCATCCCGGGTGAAGGCGAGAAGGTGCCCGCCGGTGTTCACCGTGCTGCGCAAACCAGCTTCGTCGTAGTCGAACCGGGTGACGGCACCGGTAGGGCTGGTCCGGGAGGTGACCTGGCCCGTCGGGTCGTAGGTGTAGCGGGTGGTGCGTCCGTCCACGGTCTCGGACAGGAGCCGCCCCATCAGGTCGCGTTCGAGGACGATGGCGGAGGTCGAGGAGACCGCGGCCTGGATCCGGCCGGCCGCGTCGTATTGGTAGCGGGTGGTCTCGCCGGACACGTTCTTGGCCGTGAGCCGGCCGTGCGCGTCGTAGCTGGTGGTGATGCGGTCGCCGAGCGGGGTGGTGCGGGCGACGACCTGCCCCGCGGGGTCGAACTCGTAGGCCGCGACGCGGTCGTCGAAGTCGCTCTCGGCGATTAGGTTGCCGGCCGCATCATAGGTGTAGTCCCAGGTCAGCCCCTGAGGGTTGCGGACCTGGGTGAGACGCAGTTCCGTGTCGTGACGGAACTCGTAGCGAGCTCCGTCGGCTCCGACGCGGGCTGTCAGCAGGTCGAAGGGGCCGTACTCGAAGCGGGTGACGGCTCCTGTGGGGCCGGTGTGGGAGGAGCAGTTGCCTTCCTCGTCCCAGGTCCAGCACTCGGTGGTGCCGTCCGGGGCTGTCCGGCTCAGGGCCCATCCCTCGGGGCTCCACTCGGTGCGTGTGACGGCGCCCTGCGGGTCCATAGCCTCGATGGGGCGGGCGAAGGCGTCCCGCAGGACGGTGAAGCGATTGCCCAGCGGATCGGTCCGGGACACGGCCAACCCGGCCGAATCGCGCGTCTGCCGCTCTACCCGCCCTGCCGGGTCGGTCCGGGTGAGCAGGGCTCCCCGGCCGTCGTACGTGAAGCGGACGACGGCACCGTCCGGCGCGATGACCGCCGTCCGGTTGCCCCGCTCGTCGTACTCCTGGCGCCAGGTCGTGCCGTCGGGGCCCGTCAGTTCCACGGGCTGGCCAAACGCGTTGTAGACGGCGCTGGAGCTGGTGCCGTCCGGCGAGCGCAGCGAGGTGAGGTTGTGCTGCTGGTCGTAGGTGAAGGTGGCCGTCCGGCCGAGCTCGTCGGTCCGGGCGAGGAGGTTGTCGTAGCGGTCCCACTGGCGGTGGACCGAGTGCCCGAGCGGATCGGTCTCGGTGACGACCTGGCCGAGGGAGTTGAAATGCGAGACGGTGACCGCGCCGGTGGAGTCGGTGAAGCGGGTGATCCGGTTCTCCGTGTCGTAGGCCAGGCGGGAGGACAGGGATCCGTCCGGGCCGATGGTCTCCACGACCCGGCCGGCGTCGTCGTAGACGTAGCGGTAGGCGGCCCCCCGCCGGTCGGTCCACGAGGTGATGCGAGCGGATTCGTCGTAGGTGAAGCGCAGCGGCGGGGAGTCGGCGTGGGCGACGGTCATCAGATGGCCCGCGCCGTCGTAGCCGAAGGTGTGCAGGGGCTGCGGGCCGTCGGGAGTGTCCAGGGCGAAGGCGGTGATGCGGCCGGCGGGGTCGCTGTCGCAGGTGATCCGGTAGCCGCCGTCGTGCGCGGCCGACATCAGGCGTCCGTCGTCCTCACGGTGGAAGCGGATGCTGTTGCCGTTGCGGTCCTCGATGCCGTGCAGCCAGTAGAGGGCGCTTCCGTCGTAGGGGTTGCCGGTGAAGTGCCGGGTCAGCCCGGAGAGCGGATCGTCTACCACGTAGGTGATGTCGCCGAAGTCGTTGTGCTCCAGCAACCGCAGCGGCAGCCGGGCCCCGGTGAGCGGCAGGACC
This sequence comes from Streptomyces sp. NBC_00193, assembly GCF_026342735.1. Taxonomy (GTDB): domain Bacteria; phylum Actinomycetota; class Actinomycetes; order Streptomycetales; family Streptomycetaceae; genus Streptomyces; species Streptomyces stoeckheimensis. Next base: position 35,901 of record NZ_JAPEMM010000002.1, on the reverse strand, counting down.
GGCTCGTCGTCGGCGTCGCGCGGCAGCCGCGGGTAGACCAGCAGGGAACCGTCCTCGCGCGCCCAGATCGCCGCCCCGGCGGCGTCGGCGTTGAGTTCAAGCCGCTCATCGACGGTGGAAGCCCAGCTGGGACCGAAACTGCGGCCGTAGCGGTAGCCGGAAATGTGTGTGCGGCGCAGGACGAACGGCAGCACGCCGGGCAGGGCCAGGTCAGTCTGCGCGAGGACCATCTCGCCGCTGGCGATGTCGACGGGGTCGGTCTTGCAGCGGCGGTTGTCCAGCGGCATCCCCTTGCCGCGCGGGTCGTCCTTGGCATCCCGTATCGAGGCGGGGTCCTTCGCGGAGGAGCCGCCGCCTCCCCGGCTGGTGGGCCCGCCGGCGGGCGAGCCGCTCTTGCCGTCGTGGGCGCCCGGGCCTTTCAGGCGGTTGAAGCGGTCGTTGATGTCGAAGTCGGTGTTCTTCTGGGACGTGGATATGTGCTTCACGGCCTTGGGCAGCGTCTTGCCGACATGGTCGCCCATTGCCTTCGTGGCCTTGGTCAGGGCTTCCATGGCCTTGTCGGCGACGGGGTCGATGGCACGGGCGATCGAGTCGCGGCCTCGGGTACGCCCGTGATGGGACCTTGCCCTGCCCAGTTTGGAGGTGGTCTTGCCGTGGATCCCGGTGCTGACGTTGCTCAGCTGGGTGCTCGCACGGTCGTGTTCACCGTGTTCGATGTGCACGTCGACCAGACCCGAACCGCCACCTCCGGGGGCACCGCTGCCGCTACCCGCCGAGGCGAGGTGCATGGCTTCCTTGCCGCTCTGGACACCCTGTCCGAAGCCGTCCCGGCCCGCCTTCCCCGCCTGGCTCATGTCGACCTCGTCCTGGAGACCGATGGCCATGGAACCGAGCTGGACGACGAGGTCCGCGGCGATGCCTTCCAGGGCCGCGACCGCGGGCTCGGTGAGCGCCGCGACGATGTAGCCGACGGCCTCCTCCACACACTCCTTGATCAGACGCTTGACGACCTCCTGGGTCGCCCGCATCGCTGCCGCGCCGAACAGTGCCGACAGACCACCCGTCACCGGGATCAGCGAGAGCGCGATACCGGCCTCGGCAGCGAGGTACCCGAGCTGGACCAGGGCCGCGCCCTTCATGCCCTCGACAGCTCCGGCAGCCATATCCATAGCCCCGCCGATGGTGCGGGCGCCTGAGGCGATGTCCTTGAGGTGTTTGCCCTTGACCGTGTTCCAGTGAGAGTTGAGCGCATCGATCGACTCGCCCGTGCCCGAGGACAGCAGACGCTCGAGATGGTTGTTCGCGAGCTGCCCGTCGTCCTCGAGGTCGTCCGCGAACTCCCGGAGAGCGTCCGCCATGTCGCGGTACGCGTCCTCGTCGACGTTGGGCCAGGCCACACCGATCAGATCCAGCAGAACGTCAGCCCAGTCCGGCACCGTGACAGCCACGCGAAACATCCCCCAGGGTCAAGACTGATCATTCAGCCGAACAGTCCTACCACGTGCACAGATCCTTGGGTAATGCGCGTCGGCGATCCCCGAACCCGATGCGGGTGCAGGTCGATCACGTGGCTACGACGCGGCCGGCGCCGCGGGGCCGAGGCCGAACGCGGAACTCGGCGGGGCCCCGGGCCTCACCGGCGACCAGCCAGAGGCTCTCGTCGATCGCTAAAGCGGTTCGCGATCCACACGTCTACCAGCAGATGCAGGATCGGATGGCCGCCGAACCGAACTGAAGCGCACAGCAGGGCCCTCGTCCGGGTGTCGGTGGCGCTGCCTAAGGTGGCCACAAGATCACCGGCGTGGTGCCGAGTGCGTAGATCAAGGGTGCGATTGTCGTGGGTTGGTGGAGGAGAGAGCCCGGGGAACGGCGGCAGTGGGTGCTGGATCCGTTGGCCGGGGTGGGCCCGTTGAGGTTCGGGATGCACCCTTTCGAGGTCAAAGCGGCCCTGGGCGGGGCGATCGCAGCTGTGAGTCAGGGGTCGGGGGACTCAACGTGCTGGCAGCAGTACAGCGATGAGGGGGTGACTGCGATTTACGGGCCCGGCCAGCGACTGGCCGCGGTGGCGGTTGACGGGCTCGCCGGGCCGCGAGTGGAGGTCGGGGACGTCGAATTGATCGCCCGGGTGCCCTCTGAGGCCCATGCGGACATCCACGAACTGGCACGCCGACAGGGCGCGGAGGTCCGGGTGAACTGGAGCGGTGACCCGGAGATCGCGGCCTGGGGTGTGTCCATGGGGACTGTGCCCGAGCGGATCCTGCACTCCAAGGGGTATACAGCGCGGACGGACAAGGTGATCAGCAGCGCGCTGCTGGTCGCGTCTGAATTGGCGCAGGACCCGTACGGAGCCGCCCCGGTCATCGCCTGGCAGGACGTCTGCGAAAGGGCGGCCAACCCCGGGGCGTGGCCGGTGCGGCCCGTGGTGGACCGGCCGCGCTGGGAGTGGACACCGCTGCAGAGCGTGGGCCCGCTCCGGTTCGGGATGAACCCGCTACAGGTGGCTGCCGCGCTGGGCGGCGAGGCACCGGCCGCCCGCCGAGGCCACTTCCCCTACGCCTTTTACCGCCAGTCCGGGCAGTGGATGCTGAACGAGGACGAGTTCGACGAGGCCGGGGTAACCGCGCACTACTGGAACCGGGTCGGTGGCCCCACTCTCGGGGCTGTGACCGTGCACGGGTGTACCGGCCCTCAGGTCGCCTTCGACGGCCTTGATCTCATCGGCGGGAGCGTCGTGGCCATCGACGATGCTCTGGTGCAGCGCGCGGAGAACGAGGAGATGGGTCTGGTGGTCGGATGCGGCGGCGACATGGGGCCGGACGGGCTCAACATGTACGTGCGAGCTGCCAGAGCAGGGGACATCTCCGTCAGCGAAGCGCGGTTCTGCACGGCCGACTGGGAAGATCACGGCTGACCTCAGGCAGGCCCCCCACAGGTGGCTTCCGTCGTCGCCCGCTTTGAGGCCACTCACCGTGGCCCGAGCTGGTGGTGAGGGGCGCGGCAGGCGGCTCCACCGCTGCCCGGCGTCACGTGCTGGCCGGTCTCCCGGTCCGACGGTCCCGGTTCGCGCAGTACGGTCATGTATGGGCCTGCGGCCGGCGTCGGCAGGCCGCAGGCGGAGCCCGTTCGGGTGGCCCTGCTACGGAACGGTCTCGTAGGCGACGGTCGTGGTGGGGCAGTCTTCAGCGAGGCCGAGGAGGGCCTGGACCTCCGCGTCGTCGGCTGCCAGGTCCCAGCGCAGCTTGGTTCCGACCCAGGTGGCTGCGTAGGTGCAGTGGTAGGAGCCGTCCGAGGGCAGCCACTCCGCCGGGTCCTTGTCGCTCTTGGACCTGTTGGAGGCGGCGGAGACCGCGATCAGGGTGTCGGGGCTGTTCTGGTCGTTGGCATATGCCTCTCGCCGAGCCGCCGACCACGGCGCCTGCTCAACTGGTGGGGAGCGCTAATCGAAGCGTGCGGTATTCCGCCAGGGTCCATGCCTGTCAGAGGCCGGCCTTGGCGAGGATGTGATCCATATGGGCTCTTGGCAGCAGAGGGTTGGCCGCAGCTTCATCGGCGACCCTTGGTTCAGGGTCCGCCAGGAGCAGTTCCAGCAGGTCTGTGGGGATGTTGGGGTATCGGGCTGTGCTGGCACGCAGGAACGACTCGGCGCTGGCTGCCAGCTCCCGCAGGTCTGCAGGAGGGAGCTCAAGGTCCTTCAGCGCGAGGATGCGTACTCTCGGGTCCTGCTCCTCGACGAAGCCGCGCAGCTCGTGTCGCGGGAAGTTGGGGTGGTCCACCAGCATGGGCCGGATGTGGGAGAGGTCGCCGTAGGCATGGAGTAGCCGCAGGAGGACCTGCGGCGGTGTGTCGGGTCGGTGGGCGGCCGCGCGCCGGACGGACACGTCGGGGTCGTCGTCCAGTTGCCGCCACGCATGATCCGGCAGGTCCCTGCTGGCCGCTACTTCTCGCCGGAACACCACATGCGGGCACTGCAGGTAGGCCAGCCGCTCGGCCAGCGGCGCATCCCGCAGCCAATTGGGGGTGTAGGGCGACCAGCGGAGTGCGAGGCCCGCGTCGTCGCTGCCGGACTCGTCTTCGGCCTCCACCAGCGCGAGCAGCCGGTCGCGGGTGTCGGGGGCGGTGTGGCGGCTGTAGGCCATCGCGACGCGCACGTGCGGGTCCTCGCTGCCCTGCAGGTAGGTCACCATGTCGGCGGTCAGATGAGGGTTGCCGGCCACGGCGTGTAGCACCTCCGTGTCCCCGGTCGCCAGGAGCAGCGTGAACTGGTCGAACGTCAGCGGGAGACGCCGAGCGATGTTGGCCTGGACGGCCGGATCGGCGAGGCAGCGCTCGTAGTAGTCGTCAGGGACGCCCGGGTGCCCGGCTCTGGTGGCTGCAGCACGCACCCCGGGGTCCGGGTCGGTGAGCAGGGCCAGCTGCACGGTGACCGGCCGGTCTCGCCAGGTGGCTGCGACCATTGCGCGCACCTTGGGATCGGAGGCGGCCGCGAGCTCCGTCGGTATTCGGCCGTAGGCCTCGACCAGGTCCTCGATACTCATCGGCACCCCGCGCTCCACCATGGTCCGGACAAAGTCCGCGTAGGCGTCGCGGATCGCCGGATCGGGGTGCTCGGCGATCCTGGCGCGCATCGCCGGGGAGACCCGATGCCTGTGCAGGCTCACTGCCGTATCGCTGCCGCCGTGCGTCAGCAGGGCTTCAACCACCGCATCCGGTAGTTGCCCCTTGCGCGTCGCCAGTCCGTGTCGGCCAGCGGGGTGCGAGGCCAACCGCACCATGACTTCGACTGGGGCGGCGGGGTTTCTCCCCAGCCCGGACAGATGCGGCTGCTTGAGGTGGACCATGCGCCCACGCTATCCGGACTGCCCGCTCAATCGGCCAGCTCTGTCCCCCTTCACCATGGCCGGCCGTTGGCAGGCGGACGGCCCCTCCGTCTGGGTCACCCGATTGCTACCTGGATTCGCCGACGAAACGACACTCCGTACGGTCCCTGCGGACCGGCACCCAGCGCAGGTTCGACGACGGCCGGTTCAGGGCAGTGGGGTGGCCAGGCGTGCTTCTAGGTAGGTGGTCCAGTCGGTGGAGGCGCGTCGCCGCCAGTGGGCGGCGGTGACGGGGTGGAGGCCGAGCATCGGTCCGAGGACCGCTGGGGGCAGGTCCTGGGCGAAGGCGACGAGGGCGGTGGCGCGGGCGGGCCGGTTGGGGATGTTGTGGGCGGCCAGACGGCGGCCGAGGACGGTGGCGGAGAGGTGCTGTCCTGGGCGGTCTCCGGGGAACAGCCAGTCCTGAGAGGAGTTCGCCGCCCAGTTAGTCGGGGGCGGCATGTCCGTGAGGTCGGTCAACAGTCCGGCCAAGGATCCGGGCAGGGGGATGGGGGTGAGATCGAGGGTCAGGAAGGTGTTCTCGCCGACGGTGGTGACGGCGTGGGTGGTCAGGGCGGCGATCCGGGTCAGGTGCTGGCCGAATAGCAGGAGGATGGCCCCGGCTCCGCGAACGTCGAGCGGCAGGTCGGTGTCGGTGAGGCACTGGTGGAGCAGTTCCCAGTGGGAGTCCTCGGCCAGGCTGACCGGATCCTTTTTGGGCCAGTGGGCGACATCGAGGGGGCGTGCGTGGCCGCGGCGGGTCGCCCAGACGATGAAGTCCCGAACTGTGAAACGTGTGCCGGGGTTGATCGCGAGCCACGCGTCGACATCATGCTGGGTCACCTCCCGCAGGAGCCGTCCTTGCGCGGCCATCGCGGTCAGGAACTCGGCGGCCCGGTTGATCCGGGAGTAGGCCGCGCGGACCCGGCCGAGGAACCCGCCGCCGCGCAGCCGCTCGTGGCGTCGGGCCCGCGGCAGCAGTGACCAGCGCACGTAGGACCGGAGCAGCAGGGCGTGCTCGGGGTGCCGGGCGACAACCCGGTCCAGGTGGCGTTCGATCCGGGCGGACAGCTCGTCCCGCTCCGGCAGCACCTGGTAGGCGACGAGGAGGCCGCGCAGGTAGTCGACGGTTCGGGGGGCGGCCCGGCCGTCTCCCGCCGTGGCATCGAGGTCGAGGTGGGTGAGCGGCCGGCCCGTGGCCACGAGGTCGCCGAGCAGGCGCGCGGAGTGGGAGTTGCGCAGCCAGTTTAGGACGGTGCCGGGTTCAGGACAGTCGGTCAGAGCTGCCCGCATGTGCGCGTACGCACCGCGGCCGTCGTCCGGGACGGCGGAGAACAGCGCGCTGAGACGATCGTGCACCGCACATCGGTCGCAGACGCCTTTTACCTGGTAGGAGCGAGGCTCGGCGCAGCGCGGGCAGGCGTGTGGATCCGCGTGCCCGTCGCATGGCCCGCAGACTCTGCGGCCCTCCGCGCGAGCGATCAATACGCGGCGTTTGCCGCAGGCCGGGCACAAGCCGGGTCGGCGCCGGGCTTCGCGGTAGCACGGCTTGCAGACCGGCCCGAGCGGCCACCGGGCACACACCGGTGCGCTGACCCCGCACAGCGCGCACGGCACCGTCGGTCGTGGCCGGCAGTTCGCGCACGGTTCCATGAACGAGCGATTCCCACAGGCCGAGCAGGCCCTGCCAGCCGATAGCTGCCGCCGGCGGCAAGGTCCGCAGGTCTTGTAACTCGGGCGGGGACGGCTCTCTCCGCAGGCGGCGCAAGGGCCGACGTCGGACTGCGCGGCCAGGATGCCCTCGCAGCCGAGGCAGACCCTGCCGCCGGCCACCGCCCGGCGCAACAGCCGGGCGCGACCACACCGAAGACAGTCCGGTGCCCGTACCCCAGCGACACCGAGTTCGGTGAGGGTGGTGATGAGGGCCTGGACCGATCGCGGAGCCAGGGACGCCCCGCTGACCAGTGCGTCGGGGTGAGCTGCGAGGTGGGCCCGGATCCGCCCCCGGGCCGACGGGGTCAGCCCGGCCACAACCCGATCCGCCTCGTCGGGCGTGAGGTCGGGCAGGAACCGGTTGATGCGCTCCGCGAGTTCCTCCCACGAGGCCGGTACGGGCACCGGGCCGCTCACCGCTCACCCGGGCGCCGGACGCGAACGCGCCGGGCGGGTGGAGCCTTCGCCGTACCGGTGGTCTCGCCGGTGGCGGTGGGCTTCGCTACCTGCACGTGGGTCTCGGCAACCTCGATCAGGTCCGCCGGAGTGACGCCGAGGATGCCGCACAGGGCAGCGAGGGTGTCCATCGACAGCCGCTGTGGAGGCTGGGTGACCAGCCGGAACACCTGCTCCCGCGAGAGATGCACGCCGTACTCGGCCAGCAAGGGGACCAGGTCGGTGGTCTGATACATGTCCCGCTCCGCCATCAGCCGACGCAGATTCCATGTGAACCTCATCCTCTTCATCACCGCGGCAACACCCTCCCTTCAGCGGGCTCCAGTCGTTTGTGGATCGCAGCCTCGATCAGTCGGTTGCGGTACTCGTCCGACACCCACGTGTACAGAGCGGTCGTCGCCGCGTAGGAATGGCCGACCTGCTCTTGGACGAACCGCTCCGGATACCCGAACTCGACCAGATGCGTGATGTAGGTGTGCCGCAGGCAGTGCAGGTCCAACTCCGCGGGCAGACCGGCATGCTCGCGGAGGGTGGAGAAGATCTCGTCAAGGCGCCGGCCTCCGAGCCGGCCACGGCGCTCAGAGACCCACAGGGCGGGGTGCCGGCCGGGGGAGAACCCGCCCCGGACCTCATCGACCCACTCCAGGACGACCGGGACGATCCAGTCGAGCTCGGGCACGGTCAGCACGGTCCTGCGCTTCGGCGGACTCCCTCGGGACGCCTTCCCGTACCGGACTTCGAGGGCACCGAGCCGCCCGTACTGGGGTGCGCGGGGGTTGTGCCGCAGGTCTGGCAGGTCGAGCATCGAAGTCTCCCGGCGCCGGGTCCCGTACGCGTAGACCTGCTTGACCAGAACCGAGTCCCGCCAAGCGGCTAGCACCCCCTTGCGGCCCCGCTTGCGAATCTGTTCCACCCGATCGTCCGCCGCATCGAAAAGCGTCTGGAGCTCGTCGTAGGTGAACGCGCGCCGGCCGGGACGCCCCTCATAGGCGGCGACGTGCTGGGCGGTGTTCCAGTCGTGGCACACCTGGACCGGGAACCGGCCGAACTCCTCCAGGCAGCCCGCTGCCCATCCATATCGCCCGTCGGTGATGAACGCGCAGAACATCTCCAGAGAGCCCTGTTGTCCTCGCACCGTGGACCAGGAGAGTTCACCGCGGGAGAGCCGCACCGAGAAGTACGCCTCGACGTCCTCGGGCGTCCAGTCCCACGGATATGTGCCTGTGAACTCGGCGAACCGACGTACCAGGCTCAGCCGGTCCACGATCGTCTTCGTCGTTAGAAGTCGGCTCCGCTGTTGGTCCTGCCATCCGCGCAGCATGGCGTCGAACATGGCGGGCTCCGGGTCCAGAGCACGGACGTTGCCTGCGCGGACCAGCCGGATTGCACCCGGCACGTCTGCCACACCCACCCCACACCTCCGACGGTTGCATCGAATGCAACATCGTGGCGTCGGATACTCCACCCCAGGTCCAGAACCCCACACCCTCACCTGGACGAGTGACACCCCCGTTCTCAGGCCGCACCGCGCCGCCTGCGAAAGCGGCGGAATGATGCGTCCAGCCCAACTCCGCCTACTTAGAGTCGTAGACCTCAGCCAACGGGATGAAGTGGTCTACGTCGAGGCGGCCGGCGTCGGTGACAACGAGGTTGTCGTACGGGCTGCGCCAGGATCCGCCGGTCAGCTTGCAGCCGGCCGCGACCTGAGGTGCCGTTACGGCTTCGGCCAGGATGACCTCCCGGCGGGTGTCGCAGCCGTCGCCGCTGTTGAGGCCCTTGTTCCAGTGCTTGTACAGGTCCCGCTTGTAGCCCTCGCGGTGCTCGACGGCAACAGGGAGCCGATCGATCGCCTCGAACAACGGCAGCGGCGCCCGCACCCCGGCCGCGCCCGGCGCCGCGGCGCCGGTGCTGTCGACGAGGTCGTGCTGGGCGGGGGAGCTTGCCTTCGCGGGCGGCGTGTTGGCAGCGGCCGGCGCGACGGTGGTGGTGAGCAGGGGGAGGGCGGCGAGGGCGAGTGCGGGCAGGCCGCGGCGCAGCAGATTGTTGATCATGGTCGGGTTTTAGCCGGGCATGCGGCCCGTGTGGAAGGGGGATTCGAGGCAGCTCACTCGGCCGGGTGGCCGGTTTCACCGCAGAATCGATCTTCTTCCTCCAGCCCGGTGGACCCGTGCTTGCGGGGCTGCGCCGGACGTGCGTGTGGGCGAAGACGCGTACGGAGTGCTGGTGCTGGCGGAGGGGGTGCTCCCGCACAGGGTTCCTCGGCGCCCGGCCCACGTCCTGGCCCGCACATGTTTCCAACGCCTCACCCTCGCGTCCGGCATGGACGCCGGTGGCCGGTGGCAGGCTCCGACGGGTCGAACACGGCACGTCGGAGGGATAGGGCATGAGGCTGAGCCGTCGGGAACGGATCGCCTTGGACGGCTTCCTTCTCGCCGCGGGGGTCACCGCCGTTGGCTGGGGCGCGGCTCACTACGGCTTCGACCGGACCGCGCACCTGGCCTTCGCGCTGAGTCTGATCCTGGTGCTCGTCACGGCCTTCCGCACCGTGTTCCACGGCCTGACCCTCGTACGGCTCCCGCAGCCGCGCATTCCCGCGTCGGAGGAAGTGCGGCGTCACGCGGCCCGTCAGGCCGGGATCGACCCCGACGCCTGACACGACCTGCGCGGCACCGCTACCTCCACAGTCCACCCTGCTTCCGGGCCGCGGCGCTTCCGGCCCTGGGGATCGCAAGGGCAGCGGGTGCACCGGGATTTCGGCTGGCGGGGACCGGGGTGGTCTTTGTGGGGTATGCGCGGTGGGTAAGGTCGCGGAGGTACTTTTCAAGAGGGTTTGGGGTGGTTATGCCTCGTCAGATGCGTGCGGGTGTCCGTGCGGTGACGGCTGTTCTGCTGGCGGCAGGTCTCGCGGCCTGCAATCCGGGGGTGTCCGCTGAAGGTGACGGCAAGCCGTCCCCGCCCAGTCAGGGCAAGGGCGGAGCACAGGGTGCGCCGGGAGCTCCGGCGCTCCCGGGCCTGTCGACGACAGCGGTCGCCCGCAGCCAGCTCTCCGGACTGAAGGTCGCGGGTCAGAAAGCGATGACGGGGTACAGCCGGGAGAAGTTCACGCACTGGGCCGGGCAGGGCGACAGTTGCGACACCCGCGAAGTCGTCCTGGAGCGTGCGGGCAAGGACGTGAAGCGCGATGCCGCGTGCAAGGCCGTCTCCGGGACCTGGGTCTCGGTCTACGACGGGATCACCGTCACCGACGCCGGGAAGCTCGACATCGACCACATGGTCCCCCTCGCCAATGCCTGGCGGTCCGGGGCCGGGTCGTGGACGGCGGAGCGGCGCAAGGAGTTCGCGAACGATCTGACCCACCCCCAGCTTCTGGCGGTGTCGGCGGCGACGAACCGGTCCAAGGGCGACCAGGGCCCCGAGGACTGGCAGCCGCCGACCAAGGGCTACTGGTGCACGTACGCGACGGCGTGGACGAACGTGAAGGCCAGCTATCAGCTCACGGTGACCGATGGCGAGAAGAAGAAGCTGACTGAGATGCTGGAGACCTGTTCATGACCGACCACCAGCCCGACGCCACGTCACAGAGCGACCGCGGTGTCGTCCCGGACGGGTCGGTCCCGTTGACAGACCATGTGAAGGCCGGCCCCGGTGGAGCGATGACCGATGAGGTTGGCGTCATCACCGGCGATGTCACTGTGACGACCGAGCCCGGCCCGGACGGCCGAGCCTCGGCACGGATCCAGTACACCGGCGCCGAGGAGTGGTACACCCTCACTGGCAGCCCCGCGCCGCTCCCGCCCGGCGGTCTCGCCGTCTTCCACCAGCACGTCGTGGAGGCCGTGAAGGCTGGCGGCGCCGCGGAGGTCCCCGACGCGACTGCGTGAAAACTCGCCTGCCTCGGAGCCCGGCTGCGGCATCGCCGTGTGCAGGTGGTCCCGCACCGTGGGCTGCAAGACGGCGTTCAGCCCGACGTGGTCGGCCGGCCGTTGTAGGCGACGGTGCCCTCGGATACAGCTGAGTACCCCGGATCCCAATCCAGGGTGCTCACCTGCTCGGCGCCTCCGTCGTCGTAGCCGCCTTCGTCGGGACTCCGGTGGACGTTCGCGTAGACGAGAACCTGTACTTCCGGCTCGCCGGGTGTTCGCCGGAGTCGGCAGGGTCCGCTGGACTGGAACAGGTCTGAAATGCGGCGGCTTGCTTCGAGCGCCGCGGCCTGGTGGCCGCGGATCTCGATCGTGATCACGCTCTCGTCGCTCATGACCGGGGGAACCGTCGAGCAGGTCAACCGGTTTCGCGCATGGGGCGGCTCCACCCCAATGAGTGCCGCCGTGGCTGACCTACAGGTGCGGCTTATGACGGTGGATGGCGTGTGCTGCGTTGACCACCCCGTGATCGGGCCTGGCCGTGGCCGCCGTCGCTGGCCGTCGCTGGCGCTCCAGCAGGTTGTCGAGTTCCCGGTTCAGGGTGATGTGCCCCAGCAGCGGCATTCCCACCGCCGCCATGTTCTCCTCCACGGCTTTCACGAACTCTGGTTCGGGGCGGGCCGGAGCGTCCTCAGGCCAGTGGGTTTCGGAGGTGACCATGCCCAGGAGCGGGACGGGGTGGTACAGGAACTGGAGGTGGCGGTCCCGCAGGAGCGCGGCGCTCTGCACCGGCGAGAGGGGAATCCACTCCGTTCGGCTGTCGCTGCCGCGTCCGCGGAGGAGGCCTTCTCTGAAGGGGATGCCGTCGGTGGTGTGGGCCAGGAGCACGAAGTCATCGACCAGGGGAACTCGGGGATAGGCCTTACCGCCCATCAGGACCACGATGTCGAACTGGGTCCGGCCGGCTTCAAGCGCCTCGCGCAGGGGGGTGTCCTTACCCGCGGGGGAACCACCCTCCTCGCGCACATACCAGGGGGTGCGCTGTTCGATCAGCTGGCCGTGGCCTCGGGCGGGGTGCAGGAGGACGGTGCTTCGGGGGCCGGGGTGTGCCTGAGCCCGTGCTTCGGCTGCTTTGCGCTTCTTGACGTTCCGAGAGTAGAGGTCCAGGTCGGTCCGGTAGGGCTCGTACTCGTGGAGCATCAAGACCTGTAGCCCCTGCCGGGTCCAAGCCGCAGCAATCTGGTAGGGGAGGGTGGCCACTTCGTGGCTTTCGGTGAGGAACTGGATGACTCGGCCGCGATGCCTCCGCGGGGACTTTGGTTGCCGGAGTTCCGTGTACTTCAGCCCGGTGGCCTGCTGGGTTTTGCGGGCTCGGCTCTTGGCTCCGCTAGCGCCTGCTTTGGTCATGATCGATCTCCGCTCCAGGGCCCCCACTCGCCCCGCAGAGTCGATTGCGCGCGGGTGTGCTGGTCGTGCGGCGGGGCCATCCCTCGGACCGAGCGGCCGGGTGCCCTTCACCTGAGGCGTGGCCGGAGTGGGGTACCGGCCATCAGGCTCGCGGCGTACGCCTCCTGCCGCAGCCCGGATACTACCCAGCCGCCCGATTCTGACCGTGCCCGGCTCGCCGCGCCGACAGTTCCACTCCACGAGTGCAATCCCTGGTAGAACACCCGGCTGCTGCCGGATTCCGCTCACTCGCTGGTGATCTGCACACGCGATCGTGTCCGCTCATGGAGCGACGTAGGCCTGGCGCTCATTACGCGGGTGATCAAAGATGTGGGACATACGACGCGGAGGGGGTAGCTGGTGACGAATCCATGGGTTCGACGCCCAGTGGGAGAAGTACGGCTCCAGGCATGGATGCCCTACGAAGGTGGGTCAAACAGGCGGTGGATCCTGGACGAGCTGGGGTCGTACATGCGCCCCACGTGGAACCGTGATGCAGTTCCCGCACGCTGGGAGATTGCACGTCCACACCTGCGTTCCTTGGTCGAAGCGATGGCCTTGAAGTTCGGGGAGATCGATCTCTATCTGGAGTTCTCCATGCGGCAGCGCTGCGACAAGCGGTGCCAGGACGCGGAAGGTGACGACTGCGTGTGCTCGTGCATGGGGGAGAACCACGGCGGTGCTGCCTACTGGCGTCACTGGATGCAGGTCGGGGAAACGACGCTGGTCAGCGACCCAGAAGTGCGCGAGCGGCACTACAAGGTCCGCCGTAGCGACATAGTGCGCGGGGTCTGACCTCGGGTCGTCGTGCGCCGGCCCCGCCGGAAGGAAGGGGTCGGCGCATGCCCGTATTCAGCGTCCGTGGCTGGCGATGCTTGCGACAAGAGTGTTGACGATTTCCTGTAGTGCCGTGATCTCCTCGCGGAGGCTGTCGTCGATGACCGAGGGAAGACGCTCGGGGTCGATGATGCCGATGCTCCTCCGGGTGGCCTTGAGAGCCGTCTGGAATCGTGCCCGCTGCTCGCTGGCGTGGAGCTCCGGATTTGCTTCAACGGCCTTTGCGACGAGTTCCTGCACCGTCTCGTAGGCGCTGGTCACCGCGTCGGCATCCGAAGGCTGCTCGGCAATGGCGGCGAGCTGCTCGGACACTTCGGCTCTGATCTGCTCCGGCAGTTCCAGGACCTGACCCGAACCCACCTGTGCCTTTCCAGCCTCCGCCACCTGGCGAACGTATTCGAGATGCTCGCTTCGGCGTTCTTCAACGCTGAGCGCCTTGAGTGCCGCACGCGCGGCATCCGCGGTCTTGGGGTCGCCGAGGATCGCGGCACGGAGCGCAGTTGGGTTCTCCGCCACCTCAAGGGCTTTGGTAGGTCGGATACCTTCTGTTTCAGCCGCCGCACTGATGAGCGCGCCACGGTCCGTCGACGCGCTGCGCCGGCTGCTGTAGTAAAGAGTCCAGTCGTCGGATGGGGGCAGCGCCACTGGCTCATGGCCGGGATGGAGCTGATCGGACCCGACGGGCACCGCGCCGGCGGTGTACGCGGCCTCCCACGCTTTGTAGTAGCGCAGCACCCGGTCCGCTGACGTGCCCGCCCGCCGAGCGAATTCGCTGGCAGAGATCTTCGCGGTGGCTTTACGCCTAGGGTCCCCGGCTGTCGGTTGTGGTGAGACCTGGCACGCCACGAAGAACGCCAGCCACCAGCTGCCGGACTTGTCGAGCGCAGCCCATGCCTGGATGTCGCGGTCACGCTGTTGTTCTGAATAGCCGGTGATGCCGTCTTCTGCCAGGAGACGCCGCACGTCGGCGCGCATGGCGTCCATCTTGGCCCGGAACTCGGCGGCTGCCTCGTGAGGGTGGCGCATCTGGAGGAGGGTGTGCACATCCTCGACACGCTGCCCCAGCCCGAAGGGCGGCTTCGCCTCGATGAACTCCGCGAAGGACGAGAACGGCTCCGAGGCGTTGACGGCAGAGGGGATCTGCCGCCACGTGTCGTCTGCCACGACGGCCGCCATCAACTCAAGGAAGCCCCCAGGGGTTCCGCCATCGCGCTCCGCAGCGTTTCGAAGCCGGTAGACCCGCTCCTGCTCTGGGGTGAGCTGCGAGTTCGACTCTATGCGTACGCTCATGAGCCCTCCTATTTCAGGGCTAGTGCGGCCTGCAGCCGCTTCTCGGCGAGGTCCACGGTGTTGGCGGTCTTCGCGGTGTAACCAGCGGCTTCGTTCACCCTGAAGGTGGCCTTCGTGACGGCGTCCTGGTAGCCCGGGGAACCAGGTGCGACCCCGGCTTTGCGAAGGTACCGGGTGATGGCGCTGGTGGTCCTGCTCTTGAGCTCGTCGATGATCTCCTTGTCGGTGCGAGGCGGCTGGGGGACCTGGACAATCATCTCGTTGTCGAGGTCATTGCGCGGTCCTGGGACCTGGTCTCCCAGCTTGGTCCTGATTCCGTAGAGCTCCAGGAACCGGGCGAACTTCGTCGCGTCCTCGGCGGAGTCGACCTCGACCTTGATCGACTCGATTAGCAACAGCTCGTCCGACTCGACGTCGGTGTCGTTGCTGGCCGCCCTCGTCGTCGTCGCCACCGCGGACTCCACGTAGGACAAAGCCAGCTGTCCTTCGCTGGAGGAACCTGAGTCCGCTTCACCTGCCTCGCGTTCCTTTACACGCCGCAAACCGTCCTCCCGCAGGCCGCGAAGGTGTTCGAGGAACTCCTTCATCCGGGGGTCGTCGGGGGCGATGATCAGGCAGGACTGCTCGCGGGGCGCCATGTCGCTCCATACCCGCAGACCGCGGCCGACGAGTTGCATGAGGTGCCCACGGTCCCGGTAGTGGGTGAGGATTCCCACGACGGTGATCTGCGGGCAGTCGTAGCCGATGAAGGCCATCCGCACGGTCACGAGGAGGGTCTGCCGCACGATCGGGTGACATCTGAACTGGCTTGCCCTGTCGGGTAGGTGGGAAGGATGTCGCTGTGCCCAAGCCTTATCCCCAGGAGTTCCGCGAGGACGTCGTGCGGGTCGCGAGGAACCGCGGTCCGGGCGTCACGGTCGAGCAGGTGGCCGCCGACTTCGGCGTCCACGCGATGACGTTGTGGAAGTGGATGCGCCGCGCGGACATCGACGACGGCGTGAAGCCCGGGACGAGCAGCCAGGAGAGCGCGGAACTGAGGGAAGCGCGTCGGCGGATCAAGCTGCTGGAGCAGGAGAACGAGGTCCTGCGGCGGGCGGCGGCCTATCTGTCGCAGGCGAACCTGCCGGGAAAAGGATCTACCCGCTCGTGAAGGAGCTGGCCGGCGACGGGGTGCCCGTCACGGTCGCGTGTCGGGTGCTGAAGCTCGCCAGACAGCCCTACTACCGCTGGCTCGACGAGCCGGTGACCGCAGCCGGGGTCGAGGAGGCCCATCGCGCGCAGGCGCTGTTCGCCGCGCACCGCGACGACCCGGAGTTCGGCTACCGCTTCCTGGCCGACGAGGCCCGCGACGCGGGTGCAGGCATGGCTGACCGCACCGCCTGGCGGATCTGCCGGGACAACCAGTGGTGGAGTGTGTTCGGCAAGAAACGCGGCCGGGCCAAGAAGGCGGGCCCGCCGGTCCACGACGACCTGGTGAACCGCGTCTTCACCGCGACCGGCCCGAACCGCCTGTGGCTCATCGACATCACCGAACACGCCACCGGCGAGGGCAAGCTGTATCTCTGCGCGGTCAAGGACGCCTTCAGCAACCGCATCGTGGGCTACTCCATCGACGCCCGGATGAAGTCCCGCTTGGCAGTGACCGCCCTGGACAACGCCGTCGCCCGGCGACAGAGCGTCGCCGGATGCATCCTGCACAGCGACAGAGGGTCACAAGGCGGATTCAATTGGTCGTCGCAACACCCTGATCTCGGAGGTGTGCGGCGTGGCTACGGTGGACTGGAGTTTGAAGACCAGCGATGTTCCGGAGGGGAGGCGTCGACAGTGGCGTGCTGACCGTGCGTTGCGGCCGGCGATGCGTTCACCGGGGCGGCCTGATCCGTCTCGGGTCGTGCAGCGCCAGTTTTGGCGGCTGATCGCCACGGGGGTCACGACGGTGGAGGCGTCGTTGGCGGTCGGCGTGTCGTGGCCGGTGGGTGCGAGGTGGTTTCGTCACGCTGGCGGCATGCCTCCGATCTCGTTGGCCGAGCCCTCGGGCCGCTACCTGACGTTCGAGGAGCGCGAGGAGATCGCGATCCTCAGGGCGACGGACAAGGGCGTGCGCGAGATCGCCCGCGCTCTGGGGCGTGACCCGGGGACGATCTCTCGGGAACTGCGCCGCAACGCCGCCACGCGCGCCGGCAAGCAGGAGTACCGCGCGACGGTCGCGCAGTGGAAGGCCCAGCAGGCGGCCAAACGTCCGAAGAGCGCGAAGCTCCTGGGCAACGACCCGTTGCGTGAGTACGTGCAGGAGCGGCTGGCCGGGAACGTCCGCCGGCCTGACGGGACAGTCGTCGCGGGGCCGCAGGCACCTGAGTGGAAAGGGCTGAACAAGCCGCACCGGCAGGACAGACGATGGGCGATGGCATGGAGCCCGGAACAGATCTCGCACCGGCTCCCTGTCGACTTCCCCGAGGATGAGTCCATGCGTATCAGTCATGAGGCGATCTACCAGGCACTGTTCATCGAGGGCCGTGGCGCGCTCAAGCGGGAACTGGTCACGTGCCTGCGCACTGGCCGGGCGCTGCGGGCTCCCCGAGCGCGGTCGCAGAACAAGCCGCAGGGGCATGTCACCGCGGACGTCGTCCTCAGCGAACGCCCCGCCGAGGCCGGGGACCGTGCGGCCCCGGGACACTGGGAGGGCGACTTGATCATCGGGACGGGCCGCTCCGCGATCGGCACGCTCGTCGAGCGCAGCAGCCGCTCCACGCTCCTGGTGCACCTGCCCCGGCTCGAGGGCTGGGGCGAGAATCCGCCCGTGAAGAGCGGCCCCTCGCTCGGGGGCTACGGCGCGATCGCGATGAACACGGCACTCACCACGTCGATGACGCAGTTGCCCGAGCAGCTGCGCAAGACCCTCACCTGGGACCGGGGGAAGGAACTCTCCGGTCATGCCCAGTTCGCTCTCGACACCGGGACGAAAGTGTTCTTCGCCGATCCGCACTCGCCCTGGCAGCGACCGACGAACGAGAACACGAACGGGCTACTGCGCCAGTACTTCCCCAAGGGAACCGACCTGGCCAGATGGTCTGCCGAGGACCTCGAGGCCGTCGCCCTGGCGATCAACAATCGCCCCCGCAAAGTTCTCGGCTGGAAGACTCCCGCCGAGGTCTTCGGTGAGCAGCTACTCTCGATCCAAGAAGCCGGTGTTGCAACGACTGGTTGAACTCGCCCAATTTCGCTCCCGGAAGCTCGTCCGGGCCCTCGACCGGCACCGGATGGTCGGCTCGATAGGAAGAGTCGGGGCGGCCGGCGACAGCGCGGCCATGGAGTCCTTCTTCAGCCTGCTGCAGAAGAACGTCCTCGACCGACGCACCTGGTCCACCCGCGAGGAATTGCGGATCGCGATCGTGACCTGGATCGAACGGACCTACCACCGACGCCGCAGACAAGCCGCCCTCGGCCGGCTGACCCCCGTCGAATACGAGACCGTCATGACCACGTCGGCTCTTCAGGCCGCGTGACTGAACCTGTCACCCAACGCTGCATCAGACCCCATGGCCGTCTTGAAAGGCTGGCGTCTACTGCGGAAACTCCGCTGCAGCACCAACCGCATCACCGACATCGTGAAGGCCGTCCTCGTCCTCCACCGCTCCTCAGCATGAGGTTGGAAAAGGCTCAATGGGCGCGCCCGCCTCTTAACGCGGACGCGCCCATCTCACTGGATGGATCTTGATGTTCCTAACTGAATGCCAAACCTACATCCTCAGGGCTTAGGCGGATCAGGATGTTGGCCAGCCTGTCCGATGACGAGAATCCAAAAATGCAATTCTGGTCACCGATCCACTGCGTGACTTTTTCTGAACGCAGAGTCATATGGAACCCGTTGGGGTGGAGTCTCGCCTGCATCGAATTGGCGGATTCTTCTGGCTCTTCTTCGGAGTTAAGGCATGGCACGCCGGGTGTGAAATCTTGCCATTCGAGAGGGGCTGGCACTCGAACTAGATTTTTGCGCTGGACGTCCACAAGGATGAGTTCGATCAGTTCGCCGTTAGAGCGGTCGGTCTTCACCTCGAAGAGGCAGCCCTCCAACTCCAGCATCATGCTTGCTGGCGGTTCTGACACCGTGTGATACCGGGGCCACGTGAGCGTCACGGGGACGTACTCGTCAACCTCAACTTGCGGGCTGGGTGATTTATTCACGCGTGCCAAGTACACAGACACCTTAACCTAGTCTCCTTGCATGCTTTAGTGTCGGGAGGTCGCCAGCTTTGCGAGGAAGGTCAACTATGAACTCCCAATTGTTGCTGAGAACCTTCGCGCCGTACTGAATTCCGTCCTTGTATGCGGCATCGAGGGCGCGGATCATGCTGGTTAGTAGTTCGTCGGTCTTGTATTTCTGCATGTATCCCGACCCTGCGCGCTGAGTTTCCTCGAATATATGCTTAGAGCCATTCCCGTGCACCCAGAGCTCTCGCTGCGACGGCAGCTTGACTGTGAACGAACGCGGTAGAATTGTTCCTGGGTACGTCGGCTGCGTGGCGTGGATTGTATCCCAGACGGAAGCTGTGGCCCATCCGCCTCTGCTTGCGGCGAATGACTCGACAGCTGCCCCGGTTCCCGTGAAGGCAAATGATGTGGCTGCGGCAGCTTCGGTGCCAGCTCGTCCTGCACGAAGTCCTCGAGCGAATAGGGCCGCTGCTTTTCCGACAGGCAGCGGGACAAAAGCCACTGCGGCTATGGCGCAGGTTTTGATGTTGAGAGTGTTGTAGCAGTCGATGCCACCTTGGGCTCCCGACGCCAACATCATTCCTTGGGAGTATGCCGAATAGGTGACTGTCTGGTCGTCGTCAGCGAAGAGGGCGCAGGCGATGGCTGCACCAGGGGTGCATTGGTACTCCTTTTCCTCCTTGATCTTCTTCGCTTGCGCACGAAGGCGTTGTTCTTCCGCGCTTAGGCGGGCTTCGTATTCGCGTCGGTAGAGAGCCGTGTAGGAGTTGAATGCACTCCATTTAGCGTCTTCTGCCGCCTTGGCTTCTTTGCCTGCCGATATCGCTGCGTCGTAGGCGTCGTCGGCGGACTGGTTGGCCATGACGGCGGATCCCCGAGCCCAGGAGTACGAACTGAGGGCAAGCTGAGCTGATACTTCCGCGTCGGTGGCGTCCTGCGCTGCCTTTTCTGCAGCGCCTCGGGCGCTGTCGGCCGAGGCTTCGGCCTTGGTTGCAGAGGACGCTGCGGCATCCGCTGATTTCTTCGCGGCTGCCGCGTAGGCATCTGCGTCAGCAGAAGATTCTGCTGCCCTCTTCTCGGCGTCCTTCGCGGCGGCCTCTTCCTTGTTAGCTACAGCGGCGAATTGTGCCGCCTTCCAAGCGTTGGCTTTGGCGGTGGAGGCGATTCCGGAGGCATCGGCGATGAGGCGTTCGATCTGCCGGTTATGGGTGTCGGCCAGGTCGTCTTTGTACTTGGCTGTGAACTGCCCCTGCTGCACGAAGTCGTGCACGAGGGCCGGCGGACCCGCGAGGGCTACCCTGGCTTCGGCCTTGGTCTCTGCCCCACCTGTGCTGAGCCTGCTCGTGGCGGTGACGCGGTCGTCGGCAGCTTGTGCTTCGTACTGGCCCCGGTTGAGGAAGCCCAGCAGTGATTCAGCGGTGTCTGTTTCCAGGGCCTTTTTGCCGGCCTCGTCTACGGCTGTGCCGCCGACCGACATGATCTGGAGGATCTTTACGCGGTTCTCGGTCCGGGCCGCTTCGTACTGACCCGACCGCAGGAACGCGGTGACTTGGTCCGAGGTTTTCGTCAGTGCCGCTGTCGCAGCGGTGCGAACCGCTTCGGGCTGCTCGTCAGAGTCGGCGATTCGCTCGACGAGGGTGCGGTCGTCATCCTGTGAGGCGCGCTTCCATCGGGTGCGCAGGTAGTCGCGGACTTCTGCATCGGTTCCGCCGAGGGCTTCGAGTGCCGCCTGCTTGGACCAGGGACCGCGGTTCTGCGTCATAGTCAGGGCGAACTTGCGGCCCTGGGTGGCGAGGTTCTTCACGTCTACGTCGGGCTTGGCCGCTTCGTCGCTCAGGCGTGTGCCTTCCGCGTCGACCTTGCTGCGGTTGTCGATCGTCTGGTTGGCAGTGACCTGCAGATCGTCGGTTGTCTGTTTGAAGTCCGTGGCGACTTCGATGGCTGCTGCGGTCCTGCTGGCACGGTCTTCTGCCTCGGTGTCGAGGACAAGTTGGTGTGCAGCCTGAGCTTGGGTTACCGCGTTCGTAGCGGTGGTGGCCGCTGCCTGCGCGTCGGCGGCGTGTTTGCGGGATTCGGCGGCTGCTTGCGCTGCCTCTCCGGCGTGGTCGGCGGCTCGGCGTGCTTCCTTGGCTGCCTTGCGTGCGTGGTCGGCGGCGGACGTCGCAGCTGCTCCGGCGTCGTTGGCCGCGTTCCTGGCCCTGCGGGCCAGGGTCACTGCGGCTCCTGCGGCGCGCTTGGCCTCGTTGGCGTGACGCCGGGCTTCGTCGGCTGCCCGGCGTGCCTCGTGCGAGTTGACGCCTGCGGCCTCAGCGAAGGAGTCGGCCTTGTCGGCTTCGTCGGCTGCTGTCAGAGCGTTGCCGGCTGCTCCCTGGGCGGCGGTCGCCGCGGTTTCCGAGGCCGCAGCGGCGTCGGTAGCCGTGCGGAGGGCTTGGGCGGACATGTCGGCCGCGTCCGCTGCGCGGTCCGCCTCATCTGCAAGCTTCCGCGCGTCTGCTGCCTTGCCCTCGTCACCCCAAGCGTCCTGGGCGGCTTGGAAGGCTCGGGTCGCCGCGTTCGATGCACCAATGGCAGCAGCAGAGGCCTGTGCCGCGGCGCTGGAGGCGACACGGGCTGCGAGATTCGCGGCCTTGGCCGCGCTGATGGCCCGCCGCGCCGCGGTGGCGGCATCGCGCGCGGCCTCGGCGGCTGTGGCCGCCGAAGCCGCGGCCTTGAGTGCATCGTTGCGGGCGAGCTCGGTCTCCTTCGCCGCACGCTGCGCCGCTTCCTTGGCAAGCCTTGCGGCTTCTACGGCACTAGCCGAGGTGTCCTTGGCCAGCTGCGTGGAACGAGCAGCCTGGGCGCCGGCTTGCTCTGCCTGTCGAGCCAGCTCAGAGACCGTCGCGTGTTCCTGATCCCGGTTACGTGCTACGTACTGTCCGACGTCCAGGAATTCCTGGACATCCTCGGGCGTACCTTTCAGCGCGATGACGGCGGCAGCCCGAACATTGGGGCCTCCGACGCTGATCAGGGACATGACCTGCACACGGTTGTCCGTACGCCGTGCCGCGTGCTGAGTCTCCTCCAAGAAGATGCGCACGTCCTCGGGCGAACCAGCCAGCGCCTTCGTCCCGGCGTCCTTCACACCAGTACCGCTGGTGCTCATGACCGAGAGGGCCTCGACCCTGCGGTCCTGGGCCAGGGGAGCTTGCCAGCCCTGAACCAGGAAGGTGCGAAGGGTCTCGGCGTTGTTCGCAGCTAGTGCCGCTGTTGCTGCCTGTCGAACAGAGCTACCGCCGACACTAACGATGCTGAAGCCATCAGCCCGGTCGGCGCGTTCGCTGAGCCCCTTCTCCAGGGTGAGGAACCGGTTTACGTCGTCGTCCGTGCCAGTCAAAGCGGCTTCGGCTGCCGCCTTCACCGCGGGCCGGCCCACAATCCACAGTTCCACTACCCGACCACGTGGGCTCAGGAGGGGCAACTGGCCGGCCTCGCTGGCGACGGAGGGAGTCGCACCGATCACTCCGGTGACGAGCGCCAGGGGCAGTGCTGCCGCCGTTGCGGTGCGCACTCTGCGTGTCCATGCACCGCTCGGCGCTGTCTTAGTAGCGCCGAGGGGGCGCCAGCCTATTCTCACGGACTTCTTCTTCGTGTAGGGGGTGTGAGGCTCTTGGTGACATCGCAATCGTGATCAGTGAATGATCTTGCGCTCTAACGAGTCTCCAAGGGGCGGAGCGGATGACTGGGTCATCGAGCTGTGAGATCTAACACCTGACAAGCCTTTCGGCATGCAGTGCATGTGATCTGACAGGTGATGAAGTCGCAAAAGCGAACTGTCCCAACGCCCTGCAGCGTGATCGTACTGGTAAGTTCATCCAACTGGCTTACCCGCCCCTTATGTTGGGCGGTCTGGGCTAGATGTCCCTTTTTTGAAGGAAGAACGTTCGTGATGCTTCGCACTCCTAGGGCGCTTGCCGCCATGCTCATGTCACTTGCTGTAGTCGCTGGAGCGGCCGCACTGGCCACGGCGCGTCAGTCCTCTGCTGCCCCGGCGGCCCCAGCTGCGGAGGTGATGCCGTACGCGATTGAGAGCCTCGCGTACCCCAACGCTGCCCAGATCGAGGCGGAACAGGGCATCAAGCTCAAGCGAGGTGACGGTCGGCTCCTGCTGGTGGACTGCGCGAAGCCGTGGGACGTCAAGGTCGAGAGCCTCGTCGATGCCGGTCGTAACTACTGCTTCGACTCGTTGGGCACCGGCGCCTACCTCACGCTGGAGATCCCCGCCGCATACGGCATCTGGACCGAGAACGTCGCCCTGCAGGCCCAGCTCACCACGACCGGAGAGCCGACCAAAACGGTCAACGTGCCCAAGAACGCTGTGACCCCTGTGGGCGAAGGCGATGCGACGTCCGGCAACAAGCGCTCCACCTTGGTCGAGCTCCGCATTACCGGCTGAACCATCCCGCAGCCATCGGCGGCCCACCGTACCCGGCGCCTGCCGCCCGTTCTCGCCCGCAGAAAACCCTAGGAAAATCATGTCTCACATACGTCCACGCACCAGGTTGATGGCCGCAGCCCTGACCATTGCCGGCGCCACCGCGCTCGTCCCTGCCGGTGCGGCTCTGGCAGCTGTCGGTACCCCCGCCGCCGCCGGGCAGTACACCAATGTCGCCAGGCTCAGCATCGGAGACGAAGCCAACGGTCGTACCTGCTCGGCCGTTCTCGTCGACGCGAGCTGGGTTCTGAGCGCGACCAGCTGCTTCGCGAAGACTCCCGGTGCGGCGGTCGTGGCGGGGAAGCCGGAGCTGAAGACCACAGCCAAGATCGGTGTGAGCACCAGTACGTTCGATGTCGTCAGCATCGTGCCCCACAGCAACCGCGACGTCGTGCTCGCGAAGCTGTCCAGGCCCGTCACGAGCAGCAGCATCACCCCCATCAAGCTCGCTACTGCGCAGCCCGCCGTGAATGCCGCGCTGACTGCCGCCGGGTTCGGCCGGACGAAGGCCGACTGGGTGCCCGGGAAGGTTCACACCGCCGCATACAGCGCCACCTCCTCCGACGCCACCACGCTCGCTATCACCGGTAAGGGCACCGACGCCATCTGCCAGGGTGATGCCGGCGGACCGCTGGTCAACAGCGCGGGCGAGCTGGTAGGCATCAACAGCCGGTCCTGGCAGGGCGGCTGTCTGGGCACCCCCGCCACCGAAACCCGCACCGGTGCAATCGCCTCGCGTACGGACGACCTCGCGGGCTGGGTGAAGCAGGAGATCCTGGCGCAGACGAGCGGCTGGAAGACAGGCGCCGTCATCCAGACCGGTGTGGGCATCTACCAGGGGATGCGGCTCTCGGACGGGTCCTGGACCGCGTTCACCGACATCGAGTCCAGGGCCAGTGAGATCGGGGCCATCAAGAACGCCGCCGTGACCGCCGGTGGCGTCGGCAGTGACACCCATGTCATCGCGGTGGGTGGCGTCGATGCCGCCGCCGGTCACCTGTTCCACACCGTCCGCTCCATCGACGGGACCTGGACCGACTTCGGCGACATCAACACGGTCGTCAGCACCCCGGCCGACATCACCGACGTCTCCACCGTCTCCATCAGCAACGACCTCCACGTCCTGGCCGTCGCGGGCGGCAAGGTCTTCCACACCATGCGCAAGGCCGACGGCAACTGGATCCCGTTCGGCGAGGTCGCGGCCGCCGCGGGCCCGATCGGCACCGTGAGCGCCGTCGCCACCGCCAGCGTCGCAGGCCAGCTCCAGGTCGCGGCCGTCAGCGGCGGCAAGGCCTTCCACACCATCCGCAACACCGCAGGCAACTGGAGCAAGTGGGGTGACGTCGCGCAGGCCGCCAACGCGACTGGTCCCATCAACTACATCGCGATGGCCGGCGTCGGCGACGACGCCCACATCGTCACCTCCACCGACAGCGGCGCCAACCAGTACCACGCGATGCGCAAGGCCAACGGCACCTGGGACCCCTTCACCTCCCTGACCAGCGTCCTCGGCCAGGTCACCACCCGCTCCGTCAGCGCCACCCACGTCAACGGTGAGCTGCAGGTCGCGGTCGTCACCACCGCCAACCAGCCCCTGCACACCATCCGCCGGGCGGACAAGACCTGGGCCCCCACCACACCGGTGCCTCTCACCGGCATCAAGGGCAACACCGGCAACATCACCATCACCGGCACCCTCTAACCGGACCCGCCTCGGCCTCCCCGAATGGCTCCGCCGACCGGGGAGGCTTCTGGCACACCACAAGGCACCGGCCACCCACCGGCGGGCCTGGCCCAGGGCCCTGCAGGTGGGAGGCAGACGTTTCAGCCTCCCACCTGCAGGGCCCTGGGCACTCGAGGATGCCTGCCCTTGCCCTCCGAGCCATCTGGAGAAGGCGGCGCAGCCCGGTGATCCCCGCCGAGCTCGGAGCGCAGCACGCCTTCTCGCCGGACAGCCAGGAACAGCTGGCGAGGGAACGCTTCGTCCCGGAACAGGTCTTCTGAACCGTTCCGCCGATTCGCGTCCTTGTAGGTCCGGGCAGCGAGGCGGAACACCGGCGTCATCGCGGGTATGGCGGCGGGCCGGGTCTTCCCAGGATCTTCATCGTTTTCGATCACTACTTATCGAGGTCTCCGGCCGTGGAAGTCACACGCATCGTCGTCATCGCGCTCGCCATCACGGTGGCGGTCATCTACTACCGCCGCACCACCGGCGACGTTGCCGACCGCAGCGGATCATCCCGTGCCGCCCGCAAGGCCGGTCTTCTCCCGCAGTCCGCGCAGAACACCCGGCGGGCAGCATCCGCTCCCGAGCTGGAGGCGGCTGCGGCCGCGGCCATCCGGGGCAGCTGGGAGCCGGCCGCACAGCTGATGACGGAGAGCCGGAAGCGCTGCGACTGGGCTTTGCGGACCCACTACGCGGCCACGTTCGGCTCCCACCGGGCCGCACTGCCCGGGAGCTGGCTGGAGGCGTGGGAGGCAGCAGTAGGGCCTGATGATGCCGACGTCGCGGTCGTGCGGGCGAAGGCTGTCGTCAATCTGGCCTGGCACCAACGCGGCGGGAACTGGGCAAAGGACACCAGCCGTGAGCAGTTCGCCGGGTTCCACAACACCCTCGCCCGCGCACCGCAGGAGAACGCGCGTGCGGCCGCCCTGAACCCCGACGACCCCACGCCCCACATCAACGAGATCTGGGCGGCACTGGGCCTCGGCTACTCCGACAGCGCTATGCAGGAGATCTGGAAGAAGATCACCACCCGTGATCCGCACCACTACGACGCGCACTACGCGGCCTTGCAGTACTGGTGCGCGAAGTGGCGCGGATCGGAGGAACGCGCCATGTCCTTCGCGCAGAAGGCCGCAGCCGGCGCACCGCTCGGCAGCCTCCTCAGCGCGCTGCCCCTGATCGCCTGGTACGAACACCGCGACACCGACGCGACCAGCGCCGACTTCCGCTCCCCGCACCTCACCTCCCTGGTCGACGCGGCCCTCGCCGACGTCGCCGCGGCCCCCTCGGATCATCCGAACACCGCCGAGGTCCGCCACCTGCTGGCCTACTTCCTGACCCGCCAGAAGCGCTACGAAGCCGCACTCGGCCAGTTCCGCATCATCGACGGCTATGTGGGCTGCCTCCCCTGGAAGTACTGGACCGACCCGGCAGCCGCCTACTGCCACTGGCGCGACCGCGCAGCCCACCACGCCCGCCAACACTGAGCTTGTTCTTTATCTACCAAGATCTTCCGGGCTTGCCGATGGCCTTGAGAGTCTCGGGGCGTTTGACGGTTTTGCCGACGTCGTAGCGGGGTGCCCGGTGTTTGTTCTTGGCGCCGGGTGGCCGTCCGGGTCCGGTGCCTCGGGGTTTGGGAACACGGGCCGGGCAGGCGAGGTGAGCGCGGATGTTCCTGAACCCTCGGCGGACCCGGGCCGGGGTGAGCCGGTCGGATGTGGCGGGTTTCTCCCAGGGGCGGCGGAGGTCTTCGGCGAGGGGACGTGCGAGCCGGAGCTGGGTGTGCGCGACGACCAGGAGCCAGGTCCAGCGGTCCGCTGCCTCGGGAGTACGGAGTTTCGGGGTGGTCCAGCCGAGGGTCTGTTTCGCGAAGCGGAAGGTGTGTTCCAGATCGAAGCGGCGGAGAAATGCCTGCCAGAAGCGGTCCACATCGTCGGGGGTGGCGCCGGTCTTGGAGGACCATAACCACACCGGCGGAGCATCCCGTTCCTTCGATAGATGCTCGACCTTCAACCGCATCAGCGTTCCTTCGACCAGGGGTAGTTCACCGTCGTGGTCGAGCCAGGAGGAGCGGTGGGTGAGCCGGGGGTGGACCCGGTCCCACGCTTGGGTTTCGGCCTTGCCGTAGTTGGTGGTGTCGGTGACTGTGGTGATCGCGGGCTCGGGCCAGGTCTCCGGCTTGGCGAAACGGAACTCCGGGCCGTGCTTGGGCGGCCGGCCGTTGACACCGTGCATCCGCGGCGGCTTCGGCAGACGCATCACGCGGTCGGAGCGGACCCGGCCCACCAACTCGACCGGCAGATCACGCAGGACCCACGCCAGACGGGTGACGTCATACCCGGCATCGCTCACGATCACGATGGCCGGGTCCTCGGCCTGCCACTGCCCTGCGGCGATGAGTCGTTCAACGACTCCTCGGAGCTGGTCGGCGGTGACCGCGGTCGCGTCGTCGACCGGGCCGAGTCGGACCGCGTCCAGGATTGCGGTCCAGGACGTGGCGCCCGGCTCCAGCACGGCGACGAAAGAGTAGGGCCAGCCCGGGATGAACTGCGACGCCGTCCTCGCACGGCCATAGACGTGGCAGAACAGCCGATCGGCCGAGCACGGCGCGTCCGACCGCAACCACGGGGACACATCGACTGCCAGGACCAGGCGTCCGCCGTCGAAGCGGGGCAGCGGCAGCCCGGCCAGCACCGTCCGCAGCCGATCAACGTCGATCCGGCCGTGGTTCAGGCCGCCGTACATCGCTCCGTGTCCACGACGATGCTCGGGCAGCAGCGTCAACTCCACCGGGGACTTCACCGCACCGTCCGCACACAGCACCGCGTCCACCAACTCGAACAACTCGTCGCGTCGGGCGGTCAGAGACTCGTAGAACTCGCCCCGGAAGCGTGACGCTTCCGCGAACGCTTCCCTTCGGACGACATCTGGCAGAAGACTCACTCTCACGGCCTTCGTCTTGGTCACGCACCTTGGTCGGAGCACATGATCAGACGAAGGCCGCCTCCACGTCCGGCGAATCCCCATGCGAGCGAATCCGTTCGAGACGCCATTCGAGGCCGTGGCACCATGTACCGCATGACGACGAACCGAAAGGTCCATGCCGCGTAGACGGCCAGGACAGATCCGTGCCGGCGCCCCCGGCAGCCACCGGACAACGGGTGCAAGGCCAGTCATCGACGGCCTGTCTTCGCGTGCACTGTCTGAGATCACCCGTCTCGAGCACACCCGTAACTATCTGCAGCCAGGCGATGTCAGCACGGCTATGGGCCTGTGGCAGAACTATGTCCACCAGCCCGAGCGGGATCTGTGGCACGACTACGAGTGGGGCAATGTGCACTGGTACTGCTGCGGCAGCCCCCTCGAAGCCCGAGCCCTCCTCGACACCGTGATGCAGGCCATATCACCCCGAAGCGCCCGCGAACTGCGAAAGGTTGTCAGCCGGTCAGACGCCCTCTGGAACCGACCTTCCCCGCCCTATGAACGCGGACAGTAGATAAAGAACAAGCTGAGTACCTGTTCCTGAGCCGTTCATGACAGGTATGCGCGGTTGCCGTTGACGGCCAGGGCGGCAGGGCGGGACGGTCAGCGGCTGGATACCGGGCGCGGCCGGTACCCAGGCCGCGCCCCAGCGATACGCTTCGGCGGGCTCGCCCCGTTCGAGGGGCGCGGGGGTTCGACCACGGGGGTGGGGCAGATGGGGCTCAACAGGCACGGGCTCAGGCTCGTCGCGCGCGGAGCGGGGTACGGACTGGCACTGCTGGCCGTGACTTCGTGCACGGCGCCTCCGCCGTCGGGATCCGCGCCGCCCCAGTCGCAGCAGGCACAGGCCTCACCCACTGCGTCGCCCTCGCCGCCCAAGCCGGCATCCTCATCGGGGCCCGCCGTCCCGGTCGGTGCAGCGCGGCCCACGGTCGCCGACGAACCGATGCTGGCGTCGGCCCGCAAGACCATGAAGTCGCTGCCGTCCCACGAGATGCCGTCCGACGATCTCGTAGCGGTGATCCGGAGGGATCCGCCGGACGCCGGTGAGCTCCTGTGGATGGAGGACGACCGTACGTATTGCTCCGCGATCGTTCGCGAGGGGCTGGCCAGGGTCGAGTGCGGGTCCCTTCCGGAGAGCTGGCCGCGCAAGGGTGTCCTGAAGGTGACGACGGGCGAGCCGTACCAGGAGAAGCCCGGCGAACAGCCCAGCCTGTTCGTCTTCCTTGCCGTCGTCGAGGGCGAGCATGGGCCGTACAACTACAAGGGGGCGACGCCAGAGGCGGCGGGCCCGGTCCACGACGCCGTCGTGACCTTCGGTTCGGGCCGCAAGCTGGGCCTGATCTCCTACGAGAAGCACTCGAGCCAGATTCCGGAGACCGAGATCTGCGGCACGGACGGCGCCGTGTGCTTCCCGGCCTACTACCCGAACCGCTAGGTTCTGCCCCGCCGATGAACTTCGACGAGAACGAACCGCAGTCTGTTCGCGAGGAGCGCTTCGCCGCAGAACGAGCTGAAAGCAGAGCGGCACGCAAGGCCGCGTCGCTCGACTCGCGGGGAGCCCACCTCGGTGCGGCCATCGTGACCGTCGCCCTGATCCTCCTCACCTGGTACGGCAAGCTGGTCGCTGTGGGCGTCGTAAGCGGAGTCTTTCTGCTCTGGTTCACCGGAGCCCTCGCATGGGCCTACGCCGACGGGGACCATGGCCGGCATGCACTCCAGCGCGCGTACAACGTCACCTTCGGATGGGGCGACGGGTTCTGAGCATCAAGCACTTGCTGTTGTGGCCTCGGTCAGTCCCGGGTGTGTTCCCGGGATGCCGGCTGGGTCGCCCTGCGGGATTGTCGCCGGGTGATGCGCCTGGTCATCAGGGTGATCGCGGCCCAGGTGATCAGTGATTCGGAGTGTTGGATGAGACGTTCGTAGTCGCGGGCGTGTCTGCGGGCGTGCATGACCCAGGCGATCGAGCGTTCGACCACCCAGCGGCGGGGCAGGACGACGAACCCGACCGCGTTCTTCGGCCGGCTCACCGTCTTGACCGTCAGGTTCAGGTACTTTTTTGCCCAGGTGACGAGTTGTCCGGCGTAGGCGGAATCGGCCCAGACGATCGTGATCTCGGGATGCATCAGCCGCAGCCGGAACAGGACTTCCTTCGCCGCGTCGCGGTCGGTCATGTCGGCGGGGGTGACCATCACGAACAGCGGCAAGCCTTTGGTGTCGACCACGAGGTGCCGCTTGCGCCCATTGATCTTCTTCGCCGCGTCGTAGCCGCGCGAGTCCTTGCCGACGGTCTCGGCGGCCTTCACGGACTGCGAGTCGATGATGGTGGCGACCGCCCCAGGGGAGCGGCCCATGTCCCGGCGGACGCGTTTGCGGAGCTGGTCACGGAGCTGCCCGACCACGCCAGCGGCGGCCCAGCGGGCCATGAAGTTGTAAGCCGTCCGCCAGGGCGGGAAGTCTTTGGGTAAGGCCCTCCACTTGCAGCCGGTGTCGACGACGTACCGAATCGCGTCCACGATCTCGCGCCGCGGGTGCTTCTCCGGCCGACCGCCGCGAATCGTCTCGCAGGCCGGGACGGGCAGGAGCGGTTCGATCAATGCCCACTCGTCGTCGTAGGTGTCCGAGGGGTAGCAGCGGCGCCGGGCCAACATCTGCTCCCTTCACAGGGCTGGGGGCCGGCCGCTTCGCGGCCGCCCCCCCCAGCGGGATCAAGCGTCGATGTAGTCGGCGATCACGTCGAGGGTGGACTCGACGGAGTTGAGCTGGGTGTTCAGGTGCCGGACCCACCGGCCCTTGGGTTGTAGGACGGTGTGCGGGGCGACGACGCCGGTGATGAACCGGCGGATCTCGGTGAGCTTCTCGCGGATCACCGCGACCTCGTAGGCCTGAAGCTCTGCGGGGTCGGAACAGAACTTGTAGCCGTCCGCCCTCGTCCAGATCAGGGGCGGCCAGCCCTGTTCGGCGATGGTGTCCCGCAGACAGGCCAAACCCGAGCGGGCCTGATGCGGCGAGAGCTCGCTCGACCTGACCAACTGGTTGAAGGCCAGGCCGGCCGGTCGTGCCTCGAAGAGGATGAAGCGGACGGTGTCGGCGTGCCTATGGGCCGCCGGGGAACGGCGCTGCGAAGCGCGCGGCATCCCACTACTCGCCTTGCAGCAGGCGGGCCAGCTCGCCGTCGACGTCGACCTTGCCGGTGTCAACGGCCGTCTCGATCCAGTCGAGCGTCGCCCGTACTCGGGCGACGTTCTCGTGAATGATCACCTTCTCGTCGTCGCTGAGCTGCCGGTCCCGCATCCCCGGAACGACCCGTCCGGAGGCCGCGACGAACGCGTGGCAGGCGGTGATCAGGTCCAGGAACTCCACCGAGCGGTCGATCCGCTTCACCGCCGGCGCGACCGGACTCGTGCGCTCGAAGTCCTCGCGGGCCTGCCTGCCCCGCTCGACCTGAGCGTGATTGACCTGGTGACGGGCGGTGTCGTCCGACATCGCCCGGAAGGCGACGTCCGGCCGGCGCAGCAGGCCCGTAGTCACCGTCGCGGCGACGTGATCGTCACGGGTCAGCTCCTCGATGACCCGGGTCCTCTGCTCCGGGGTGACTTGGGAGACCACGGACGGACGCCGCAGCACGTCCGGGACGACGGCCGCGGCGACCTGGTCGTCGCGAACCAATTCCTCCGCGGCCCTGATCCTGTCCTCCGGGGTGACCTGGGAGACCACGGACGGACGCCGCAGGAAATCCGAGGTCACCGTCGCCGCGACCGCCTCGTCCCGGGCCAGGTCGTGGATCGCGGACACCTTCTCCGCTGGCGTGACGGGGTTCTCGACCCGCCAGCCGACCTTCCGCTTTGCGTCGTCGACCGACCACCGGGCCTTGCCCTCGGGCGGCGTCAGGACCGCGGCGAACCTCTCCTCCTCGTCCTCGATCCTGCCCAGGATCCGGTGGATAGTGAACGACACCTCCGGACGCCGGCGGGCCTTGGGCCACTTCGACGCCGCCCACCTGCAGTTCTTGACCACCGAGTAGGACAGGCCGATGTCCTCGGAGAGCCGGAGCAACGACTCCCGGACCGTGAACATCTCCTCGCTCGGCTCCGGCTGCCGGAACGCGCGCATCGGCTCGATCTCCAACGCGTAGTCCCCGATGGCGAACTGGGCCCGTCCGATGGTTTCCACGAGCTTCCGCAGCTCGGCAACAATCTCGGTGTATCGGTCGAACCCGACACTCCCGATCTTCTCGATCTCCTGGGTCATGGCAACGATCACCACCCACGGCGGGTCAGGGCACGGCCCCTCGGCCGCGACAGAACACGACCCGCTCTCGCGATCGAGACTCGGACCCGCCCGAGGAAGATCACAATGGTCGACCGGAAGAAGCCGGAATCTGATCGAAAGTCCGATTCGGATGCGTTCGTGAAGTGGTCACTGTGACCGTTCGCCGAACGATTCGTTCCGCGACCGCCAGGCCCTCATGAGGCACCGCCGCGAGCAGTAGACGGCGTCCGAACGCCGGTCCACCCCGGCCACCCAGGCCGTCCCGCACTCCCGACACACCGCCCGGCCCGACCCGTTCAACTCCGCCAGAACCCGGCGCCGCAACCGACGATCCCGCCGCCATGACCTGGCACGACACGCCGTCGAGCAGAACAGCGCGTTCGGCCGCGCGGCCGGCCTCAACCGGTCACCGCAGCCCCCGCACACCCGCTCTCCGGGCCGCCCGGAACCCTCGGACACCACTACAGCCTAGAGCCCCAGACCCCTCGAAAACCGGGATATGGATCAGGCACTTCGGGTTCACCGCCGCCCCCGGCACCACCGACGACGGCCGCATGCGCCGCATCACCCAGCACCTGCCCCCCGAACTCGCAGGCCGCCTGCTCGCCGCCCAGGACGCCGGCGCCACCGAAGCCCAGCTCCAAGCCCTCGCTGCAGAAGGGCTGCAGGAGACCTACTTCAAGGACAGCGGCAACCGCGCCCAGGGCCTGCTCGTCGACTTCACCGACATCGACTACATCGACGTGCACCTGTGACAAGGGGTACGCCGGCAAGTACGACGACGACGCGTGCACCTTCTCCATCTCCGACCGCAAGTTGTGCAGGACGGAGCGAACCCGCGAATAGGTCCACAAGAAGCTCCAGTACAAGGACGGCGTCCGCGTGGCCAAGACGCCGTTCTCGCACCTGGTAGAAGGGCCGTCCTTCGAGGGGGCAGACCGAGAACGGCATCAAGCTCGGCTAAGTCGGAACGTTGTTCGTCAAGCGGGAGGTTGTTGCGGCTGGGTCGCCTTGCCAGGCGTTTCCCCAGGTGGCAGCGCCTTCCCGCTTCTACAAGGCCTGCGAACACCGTCTACAGGAGTGCTGAGCGCCTCGCCGTCGGTCGTGCAACGGATGAGGGTACCCGCCGGTGCCCGGAAACTGTCACCGGGGCCACGTAGGATTCCTAATGCCCGTTCGGAGGCTTGTGCAGCTTCTGGAGGGCCGGGTTTTGACGGACCGTCGCCCCGGCCATCCACATGATGCGCGACGGTCCTGATTGGGGGGCTCCCATGCCGGAGAGCGACAAGCCGACGTCCGATGGTTTCCAGGACGACGGCCGGCCGCCTGTCCGGGATGAGAGTCGCACTGCTCGCGAACGCATGATCGACGGCGTAGCCCAGGCCTTCATGGCTGGCGTAGCCGGAGATGCCGCGCACTGGTTCACCCAGGGCGTGGCGTGGCTGTACGAGACGCTGGTCAGCCACCTGTAAAACGCGACGCGCCCCCTGGTGCTGTAACACCAAGAGGCGCGAGGTGCGGGTCATCCCGCGGCGGTCTCTGTCCCTGCTTCCAGGCCGGGCAGAGGCCGCCGTTTCTCATGACCCCAGTCTGCTGCTCACCACTGACAATGCACGGATGCACGGTCAGGTTGCAACGCTGGGATGCCACGTTCCACCACTGTACCGAGTCGTCCACGGCCTTGGACGATCTGTCCACCCTCGTGGACCTGGCGCCCCGCATCGAGCCCACCGCAGCACCCCGGCATGATCGACAATGTGCGTTCTCGTTCATGTTGCGGTGTGGCCGTTGACAGGGCTGTCTCGTTGACCTGTGGTGCTGCAGGTCGATGAGGTGCTTGGTGATGTTGCTTCCGGTGCCGGAGGGGTCTTGGCCTGGGGGCTGCAGGTTGGATGAGACTTCCGCAAATGTATTGAGAATTGTGGTTTTCTCCGGGACGCCGCGAAGACCCCAGCGATCACCAGGCTGGGGTCTTCGTCATCCTTTTTCTCGCTGACTCGCGATGGGCTTCGGTGGGCGGCCGCGGCCGGCTGTGTCGGTGAGTCTGCAGCCGTACGCGTTCCCTGTGCGCTCTGTGGGAGGGCGGGCGTGCGGTTACCTCGTGAAGGCGTAGTGGAACTGGACGGCGAACGCGCCGCCTGCTGACAACCCGCTGACGGTGGTCTCGCCTTCAAGGCTGCGCGTGGTTGCTGTCTGTGGGGTGGGGGCGGGGCCTGCGGTGTAGACGGCGAGGAGGTTGCCCTCCCCGTCTACCACCGGGATTGTTCCTTGGATCATGTTTCCGGCGCTGCAGGTCAGGGTGATCGCGCCGTCGGTTGTCGTAGGGGTCAGGGTTGCTGGCCGGTCCAGGGGAAGCCGCTCGCCTTGTGGTGCATCGCTCTGTGGGGCCTTGTCGGTCATGTCTATGCCTTCCTCCTGGACGGCCTGGTGCCGCCGCGGTCGATCTTCCCGTTGCGGGAGAGCGCTACTCCCGACTTTCGTCCTCAAACTTTGACGGCACGTGCTCAGCTTGTGGGCCGTACCGTCTTCGCGTCGGGTGTGGCGCGATGGCAGATGTTGGCTGGGCACGACATTTTGTGGGCGGCCGCGTCACTTGTTGTCAGTGGTCGGCGTCACTGAAGTGTCCGGTGAAATCCGCAGGTCACGAGGTTCTGACGGTGGTTCAGGGTCAGGGTAGTTGTGCATTGTGCAGGTTCGCTGATCCATGCCAACACCGTTGTCGGGGGTCAGTGGATCTGGTACGAGGTGATCTTTCCAGTGTCTAGCTGTGATTCGGATTGAAGCATGTGTGGGAGCGGATACCCCAGGTGGTCGGAAGCTTGGACTCCGTCGGAACATCCTCCCTCCCGTGCTACGGATGGGAGGGAGGATGTTCGGTTATTCGACGGTGACGTCTTCGTAGGTGATGGTGACGCTTTCGATGGCCGGCCCGGAGCCTCCGGCTTCGAGGGAGGGGCTGGACCAGCTGCTGGCCCATGCGTTGGTGAGGTTGATGCGGCGGACCGGGTTCTTCTGCGAGTCCATCACTGTGATGGTGACGTTCTTCCGAGCAGCGTCGACATTGTGGTTCGCGGCGGTTTCTTTCACCCAGGTGGTGAACGCTGCGTTGCTGTCCATGCCGCGGCTGATTGTGACCTCGCCGCTGAGCCTGGCACCGGGCTGCTTGGTGAGCATGAGTTCCCCGGTTGGGCTGATCTGCTTCATCTCGATGACGTCCGTTCCGTACGCGATTGAGCCGCAGTCCTGGAAGCTTGCGACCTCGATCCCTCCCAGCTCCAGTGCGAACGTGTATGTCGTGAGAATCCGTCCGGTCATGGTGTTCTGATTCCTCTCGGTTTGGGTCCAACGGGTGGGCAGCCTGGTGGGACTGTGGCCGCCCGACCTGATCGTTGTCTGACGGGCGAGGTCATGTCCAGGGGGCTTTCCCGGGTGGGGCCATTCGATACATGGGGGGTACGTTTGAGCCGGAAGGCCGGGTGGGGGAGCAGAGCGAACCCGCCCAATAGGCCGATAGGCCGAAGGCCTACACCCCGTGAAACGGGGTCACCCAGGCCTGCGGAGCAGGCCGTTCGGGTTGGAGCGCAGCGGAAACCCGAACCCCGCGTCCGGAGCGAAGCGCAGGACCCCGGCCCGAAGGGCCGGCTCTGGCCCGACGAAGCCGGGCCCCGCCGAGCGCAGCGAGGCGGTTCCTGCCCCGGAGCGAAGCGGAGGGGCAGGCGCCGACGGCGCCCCCGGCCGCGCGCAGCGCGGCCGGTCTCTCCTGAGCGCGCAGCGCTCAGGTAC